>CAXTIU010000086.1:0-2017 GCA_964244495.1 uncultured Beijerinckiaceae bacterium | reverse complement strand
GCGATGGCCTGCGGCAGGTCGAAGGCGTATCGGCCGAGGAAGTTGATGTGCTTGAACAGGAGCGGCGAGACCCGGGCGACATCGGCGTCGCTGATGCTCCAGCCTTCGAGGGTGAGCTGGTCGATGGCGGCCTGAATGTAGGTCGAGTTCCACAGTACGATGGCGTTCAGCGTCAGGCCGAGGGCGCCGAGTTGCTCCTCCTGTTCGTGCCGATGGGCTTTCCTGATTTCGCCGCGCTCGCCGTGGCAGACGCGCCGGGCCAGGCGGTGGCGGAATTCCTGGCGATTGAGCTGGGTGAGGATACGGCGCCGCTTTTCCTTGCTGTCGATGTAGCCGAGCATGTGCAGCGTCTTGATGACGCGGCCGAGCTCGGCGAGAGCACGAGCCAGCGTGGTCGGCCGGTTCTTCACCTGCAGGACGCGCATGATGGCGCCGGCATGGTTGCGGCCCAGCTTCAGCGACCCGGCCAGGCGGAGCATGTCTTCCCAGTTGTGCGTGACGAGATCGATGTTGATGCGGTTGCGTGCGAGCCCATTCAGCGGCCCGTAGTTGGCTGTCCTATCGATGCGCCAGAACCGTGCGTCGCCGATGTCGGCAAGTCTGGGGCTGAGCTGGTAGCCCAGCAGCCAGAACAGTCCGAACACCGTATCGGCGTAAGCGGCGGTGTCGGTCATGATCTCGGTCGGTGCGAGGTCGGTTTCCTAACCGAGCAACAGCCCCAGGATGACCAGGCTGTCGCGCAGCGTGCCGGGCACGACGATGGCGTTCAGCCCGGTGAACTGGTCGGAGACGAGATTGTAGTAGGTGATGCCGCGGCCGGCGCCGAAGTATTTCGGGTTGGGTCCAGCGTGGATGGCGCTGCTGGGTGCGACGAAACGGATGCCGTCGGCCGAGGCGACCTCGCCCCTGCCCCAGATGTGGGCGATCGGCAGGGCGTTCTGCGCCGCCACGATCGCGGATGGTCGCGGTATGATGCCAGCGCTGTCGGCCGTCGCGATAGGCATCCAGACACGGCGGCGCGGCCTCGCCGAGCTGACGCGCGATGGCCGCGATCACTGCTGGCGGCGTTTGCGTCGGATCGTCGAGGAAGGCGCCCAGAAAGCGCGCTGTCCCCAGCTGGATTGCAAAGCCGAGACGGTTGTGCGCGCCGCGCATCGTGCCCACCAATTCGCGATCAGCCGCGTCGAGATTGAAGTGGCGGGCCAGCTGCTCTTGGTTGGGGTCGCCGACGTATCGGCCGTATCGGGCCAGCTGCTCATCAGACAGGAAACGGCTCGGCATGGCGTGCGAAACTCCGGACTTTCGCAGGGGTCCAGACACGGACCAAAAATCAGGCACTTACATGCTGCAAAAGTCCTATGCGGAATAGAGCAGTTATGCGATAAGTTTCGCACATCTGCCGAGCACCAGGCATGAAGCTCGGTTACGCCCGGGTCTCAACCGAGGATCAGCGCCTTGACCTGCAGCAGGCACGGCTGAAGGAGGCAGGATGCAGCCGGCTATTCGAGGAGAAGATCTCCGGCGCCGCACAGCAACGGCCCGCGCTCGAGCGGCTGCTCCAGGAACTGCGCGCCGATGACATTCTGGTCGTCAGTCGCCTCGACCGGCTCGCGCGCTCGACCGCCGAACTCTTACGCATTGCAGAGGTTATCCGAGAAAAGAGCGGCGGGTTACAGTCACTTGAAGAGCCCTGGGCCGACACCACAACCCCAGCTGGACGCATGGTTCTGACGATGTTCGCCGGCGTCGCCGAGTTCGAACGGGCCCTCATCCGGCACCGAACCGATGAGGGCCGCGAAGCCGCAAAACGGCGCGGGGTGTCGTTCGGAAGGCCGCAGAAGCTACGTCCAGATCAGAAAGCTTTGGCTGTCTCGCTGGTCCGTGAAGGCAGGTCCATCAGCGAAGTTGCCAGAACCTTCAATGTCCACCCCGCGACCATCCATCGATGCCTTAACGGGGGCTGAGGGGCCAAATTCGCCCTTATGACAGTACACCGTACCGTTCAGACGCACGGGCC
>CAXTIU010000085.1:0-2069 GCA_964244495.1 uncultured Beijerinckiaceae bacterium | reverse complement strand
ATCCTCACCATCCACTCCGCCTCGACTACAACGGCGTTCTTCAGCAGCCTGCTAAAGGAAGCCATAGCGGTCGGCCCTCGTTGAGCGCGAACCACATCGGCGTCTCGCGGAGTTTGGTGTCAGCCTACTCGCAGAACGAGGTGACCGGCACTAGGCAGCGATGCTCCGGCCCGAGCCAGCGGCGCCAGTGCGGGTTCCTGGTGTTGCGCAGGTTAGTGACCGGGCAGACCGGTGAAGGCCGGCTTCGGCATGCCCCAGCGCATGGCGGTCAGCTCGCGCGCGCAGGTTGCCGGTCAGATGCGTACGATGGCACGCGCCGGTACATAGCCTTCTTGCCACGCTTGATACCGCCAGAGACCGCGACATGTAATCGGTACCAGAGGTAATCCCTGAAGGAAGAGACAAAGCTATGGCAACAACCGAAAACGAAGCAAAAGCTGATAGCAACCCCAGTGTAACGGCAGCCAAGACAAGCGTCAAACATGATCCCACGACCAATCCGCCGCTAACGCAGCCGGTGTTCGAAGCAGGCGCTGGCCGTGGCGGAGTGGCTGATCACAGTATTGTCTCGCCCGCAGTCGATCTAGGCAATAAGCCGGACGACAAAGCGAACTGAAGGCTCTGGTAGCTAACGTCGTCAGGATCATCATCCAGCGCTCGCCGTTGGCGCCGTCGCGGGCGAGCCGCCGGGCTCTACCCGGCCGCCCGCTGCCTTGGCCTGGTATCACGGTAGGTTTCAAGCGCGATCACCGGCTCGTGGTCCCGCTGTGCTGGCCTGTGGGGCTCCCGCCACGTGCGGAAGTAGGCGGCGGACGAGAGCTCGACCCGCAGGAAGAAGCTGTCCGTGCAGTTCGCCCACAAGCCCGGAGCCAGCGCGGCGGTGCCGTTCGTCCAGCGCCAAGGCGTCGGAGCATCGGTGTGCACTTCGTGGAAGCCTTCGAGGAGGCACGCATCGTCGATGGCGATCTCGCGGCACACCTCCAAGCCGTCAAGGATCGTCAGGCGCTGCAGCGGAACGCAGAGCCGGCGCTCGTCATGGCTGACGTGCTCGAACTCCCTTGGAACGAAGCTGCCGGAGCACAGGCGAAGCGACGAGGTGGCAGCCGGCACGAGGAAGCGGGCCGCGTTCCCGGACACGACCGGATCTCAAGGCGGAGGCCATCCGCGTCGAGGTGCAGATCCGGGTCCCGGCTGACGGTCCAGCCGATCGCCTCGGCGCGGCGCGCCACCTGTGCCCGCACGCCGGTCACGACCGGACCTTCCTGCACCAAGGGTCGGCAGAAATCGTCCATGGTCTTCAGCTTGAGGCCGGGATGGTCGGCGGCGTGCTCGGCGCCGTTGGCGAACAGGCCGACGCGACCCTGCGTGTCGAGGAAACTCTCGCAGGGCAGGTTCTCGGCCAACAGGATGTCGTGCACGTCGAGCTCGACGTTCCAGTAGGTGACGGTGTCAACCGCCACGGCCGCGACGGTGGCGCCGTTGACGAGGTGGCGCACAGGGATCAGCACCTCGTACAGGCAGGTGACGGCGATCGCATGCTGGGGCGACAAGTAAAGATCACGCGCGGGCCGATCGGGGCCGAAAGCACCCGCCGCCACGCGCACCGGCATGACCTCGTGCGGGCGCGGGTGGTTGCGGCAGTCCACCGTGCGGTGACCCAGCCAGCGGACCGGGCGATGCGCGCCCGACGACGTCACGACGAGGTCACCGACAGCGAGGTGCTCCACCGCGACGCCGCCGCGTGCGGTGCGGATCAGCGTGCCGGGACAGTAGCAGGGCACGAAGGAGAGCGCCGTGGTGTTGCTGGTGACGGTGCTGCTGTTGGATATGGGATTGGCCGTGCCGGCGGCGCCGGTCCCTTCAAGCCCGAAGCCGCCCGCACCGGCCGTAGCCGTGTTGTTGTACGAGCCGAGCCCGGCGGCGTACTGGATGGTCGCTCCGGGTTCGACGTACACCGCGCCGGCGGCATTACCGCCCGTGCCGCCGGTACCGAATGATCCTCCCCCTTTGAAGTGGTTCATCGCCGAGTTTAGTGGATCATGTCGCGAGGATGAAGCGCCGACGGAGCA
>CAXTIU010000084.1:0-2291 GCA_964244495.1 uncultured Beijerinckiaceae bacterium | reverse complement strand
CCGTCGCCCTTGCCGCCGTCATCGCCTTCTGGTGCTGATTGAGTCCGGAGCCTAGCCTTAAGCATAAATAAGACTTAACTGAATTGTGAGCAAGGGCGCGTTTACAGCGGCGGAAAACGAAAAATGAATATTGAAGAAAGAACTCGTGTCATTGCAGTGGTATTGCTGCTTTTCGCGTCTCCTGCATGCGCTCAGCCGAAGGTCGTCCTCGGAGGCATCGGCGGCCTTCCCTCCTTGTCCGACCCCAACGCGTCGAGCACCTTTCGCGAGACTCCCGCGACCGGCTTCTACGTGCATTTCAGTGCGACCGATCCAGTGCTTTTCGCGCCCACGATGCATAGTACGGCCAAGATCTTCGCTGACAAGCCGGTGATCGCCGAGATTTCGCTCGGCGGCGGGTTCACGCCACGATTCTGGGCGACGGCCTGGAAGACGAACGTAACTGGCTATGGCTTCAAGCCCATCATCGCCGTCGTCAACGTCGACATCGCACAAGCCGAGGCGCCTGCGGGCGCGGCGGAGGCCGAGCTGAGTGACTTCGAGGCCTTCGCGAAAAGCGGTAAGGCGGAAGGAGGCCTCCAGATCCTCGCTCCCGTGGTCTCTCCCAATTCGACCGCTGGCGGCGGGCCAGTGGGCGATACTAAGACGCTTGCGGTCAAACACCCTTGGTCGGACGCATGGTGGGACAGCCTGCGCAGCATGGCGCAGTTCGGCGGCGGCATCGCGTTTGACGCGCCACCGGCCTTCTTCCTGCGCGGCCTGCCTGATCAAGCGCAGATCAAGGCCTACCAAGCGTTCACGATCGCGGGGCTGCGGTGGGCGGCGGACCATCACCTCTGGTCGACCTACATCGTCAGCCCGTATTTCGACGGGGTCGCTTTTCAGAGCGACAGTGAGAAGGTCTACCGCATCCTGCTGGATGCCAACGCACTTCCGCAGACCTGGGTGGTGGAGAACTACAGCGAGTGCGGTCCGCCTTACCCTCGCGCGTGCACGACCGCCGATGCCGCCTTTCTGGCGCCAGTGGGCCGAGACGACGTACCGAATACCGAGGCGTCCGTTGCCCTCTGGTTCGCGCGCCAGACCGCAGGGCCAAGGCTTCCTGCCGCGGCAGCGAAGCCGTAGGAAAGGCCCGGCCCCGCCAAGCGGAGACGGGCTAGCACTGCCCTGTGCTGCTATGTGTTTGGTCCCGGGGCGTCGTGAGGCTACCTTGACGCGAGAAGCGGAGGAAGCGCTATGGCGGTCAGTCTTCACGGCAGCGCCCGAACGACGCCGCGAGTTCGAGCCGAGCGCCAAGCGTCGCGAGAAAAGACCGGCATCCTTGCCCAGCGCTACGGGTTGAGCCGCACCACCGTCACCAAGTGGCGCGAGCGACGCACGACCTGTGACGCACCCATGGGTCCAACGGTCCCGCGCAGCACCGTGCTCACCCCGGCCGAGGAGGCCATGGTGGTCGAGTTTTGGCGCCGCAGCCTTCTCCCGCTGGATGACGTGCTCGGCTGCCTGCGCGACAGCATCCCGAAGCTCACGCGTTCCAGCCCGCATCGCTGCCTGGAGCGCCACGGCATCTCCCGACTGCCCGTAGACCCGGGCAAGGGCGCCAAGCGCGGCAGGTTCGCATCAACCACGATTGGCTATGTCCACATCGACATCAGCGAGCTGCGCCTCGCACAGGGCAAGCTCAACATGTTCTTGGCCATCGATCGCGTGTCCAAGTTCACTTGACGACGAGTTCCGGGATGACGCGGGCAAGATGAACGGAGCGGACGTCCTCCGTGGCGTCGTCGGCGCGTTCCCCTATGCCACACACACCGTGCTGACCGACAATGGCTTGTCCTCGGGCTCGGCTCGATGGAGCATGGCCTTCGCCGACCTGCCCAAGAACCGCGGCCGTCATCCTGCCATGGAGGCGATCTTCGGCGGCCACATCTTCGATCGTGTTTGTGACGAGCATGGCATTCAACACAAGCTGACGAAGCCGTGTCATCCGTGGACCAACGGCCAAGCCGAACGGATGAACCGAACCGTCAAAGAGGCCACCATCAAAGTGTTTCACTAACCCGGACCTGGAAAGTTTGAAAGCCCACGTCTTTGCTTTCGTGTCGGCCTACAACTTCGCCAAGCACCTCAAGGCTATTTGGTGGAAGACACCGTTTGAAGCGATCTGTCGGGCCTGGACCAAAACGCCCGAGGTCTTCAAACTCGATCCACGTCACATCATCCCAGGACCAAACACCTAGAGCTTCGGATCTTTAATCTGACGCGTAGCCTGCGGCGCAGAAGTAGTTTCA
>CAXTIU010000083.1:0-2297 GCA_964244495.1 uncultured Beijerinckiaceae bacterium | reverse complement strand
CATCGGCATGCGGGCATGGGCACACACCGGTCAGACCTGAAGGACGTTAGTATTACTGCGCGTCTATGCGCGGTTCGACCGTATGCATTGCCAGCGTGCTGCGCATTTCGCACAAGTCGGGGATGAAGAGTTTGCTCGCCGCCGCCTCGTACGCACCTCGATGACCAGATCGAACGCCGCCGATGGGCTGCAGCTATGGGGCGGGATCGAATGCACCGTGGCTCGTCTCGGCGACACTTACCGCGATCAGGTCGCGGAGACCGGACATCGGGATCGGGACACGGACCTCGACCTCATCGCGTCGCTCGGCATTCGAACGCTTCGTTATCCCGCCCTTTGGGAGTCGATCGCGCCTCACGGGGCGGAGCGGTGCGAGTGGGCTTGGCACGACACGCGCTTCGCCAAGCTCCAGGATCTCGGCATCGCGCCAATCGCCGGGCTGATGCATCATGGCAGCGGTCCGCGCGGTACGGACCTGCTTGATCCTGCCATGCCCGCTCTCCTCGCCGCCCACGCGGCCCGGGTAGCCGAGCGTACGCCGTCGATCGTCAGCTACACGCCGATCAACGAACCGCAGACCACGGCCCGCTTCAGCGGTCTCTACGGGCATTGGTACCCGCATCTGAGAACAGAGGCGGCCTTCCTGCGCATGCTGGTCAATCAATGCAAAGCGATCCTGCTCGCCATGCGTGCCATTCGTCGGATACGCCGGGATGCCCGTTTGATCCAGACCGAGGATGTCGGCAGGATCTTCGGGACGCCGCATCTTGCCGCTCAGGTCGCTTACGAGAACGAACGTCGTTGGCTCAGCCTCGACCTCCTGCATGGCCGCGTTGATCACGCGCATCCATGGCGAAAGCGCCTCGTCGCGCATGGCGTGCCGGACGACGATCTCGCCCTTCTCGCGGAGGGCGACGGAACGCCCGACCTGATCGGCATCAACTACTACGTCACCAGCGACCGCTATCTGGACGAGCAGCTCGCTCCTTACCCGGCTACCACCTACGGCGGCAACGGACGAACATCCTACGCCGATGTCGAGGCGGCTCGCATTTCTGCCTGTGCCGAGGTCGTCGGCATCGCGCCTAGGCTGAGGGAAGTGTGGCAAAGGTACGGACGTCCGATCGCGGTAACCGAAACGCATCTGGGCGGCAGTCTTGACGAGCAGTTGAGATGGCTCGCAGAGACTTGGAACGCGGTGGTCCACCTCCGCGAGGAGGATGTCGACATTCATGCGGTAACGGTGTGGTCGATGTTCGGCGCCATGGACTGGAACACGTTGCTGGTGCAGCGGGCCGGCTGCTATGAGCCCGGCGTCTTTGACTCGCGTGTGTTCCCACCACGCGCGACAGCTCTCGCCGACGCGGTGCGGTGCCTCATCAAGAGCGGCAAGTTCCGGCACGAAGCGCTCGACACATTCGGCTGGTGGCGGCGTGACGATCGTTTTCTGTTTCGACCCGCGTGAGCAGCCTGGCGCCAATACTGTGGAACTGGGATCGCCCCGCTTTGGTGGACACCGATGATGCTTTCGCACGAGGTGTTGCCCGATGCCCCAAGACACGCCCGCCCTACGCGCCGGAGTTCCGGCCGCAGATGATCGGGCACGCCCAGCTCGGTCATCTCCTCGGCGAGCCAGCCGGCCAGCGCGCCGGTCTCCTGCCCTCGCGGGCGAGCGGCAGGTCGAGGTCGCCGAGCCACGTCGCGAACGGCTCCGGCTCGCTCGCCACCTTGGCTTCCTTACGGACCGACGGCTCGGCGAGCGCCGCCCCCGTTCACGCCGCCTTGGCCAGCCTCGTCCGCAGCCGCCAACGCCCGATCGCCGCCGCCGCGTCGTCGATGCCGCGCACCACCGCGTGCGGCACGCCGCCCTCCTCCATGAAGGACCGCATCGCCTTCTGCGGCTCGCTCAGGCGCCCCTTGTCGGTCTTGGTTTCCATCCACCAGGTCGCGCCGCCGGGACCGAGGATGCAGATGTCCCAGACGCCGGCCATCATCCCGGTGCGCCGCTTCGCGCCGGCCTCCGCCATGCTCCGCTTGGCCCCGTTGGGCACGGAGAACACCACGTAGGCGCCGGGCTGGAGCACCAGGCGCAGGTAGTCGACGATCCCGGCCTGGATCGCGTCTTCGGGTTGGGTCCAGTTCGCCATGGCGCGCCTCCTGCTGCGCCGCGCAGGATGCCATCGCACCGGTTTCCAAAGACCAAACAGGGAACGCCCGCCCTCACCAGCATCGCTCGAAGCACTCGACGATCAGGCGCGACACGCTGCGCACCGCCGTGTCGTTCATGCGGTGGAGGT
>CAXTIU010000082.1:0-2591 GCA_964244495.1 uncultured Beijerinckiaceae bacterium | reverse complement strand
GCCTACTCGGGCTGAGGTGGGTAGGCGATCTTAGCGGTGCTCGTACGAGCGCTGTTAAGATCAGGGGCGGGCTTGATGGAGATCATCACCGGGGTTGAGCGTCGACGTCGCTGGCGATTGGAGGAGAAACTCCGGATCGTCGCTGAGGTCGAGGAACCTGGTTCTTCGTTCGCTGCCGTTGCACGTCGGCATGAGGTCAGCCGAGGCTTGCTATGGAACTGGCGCCAGCAGGTCCGGCGTGGTGACTTGGTGCCGGAGCCGATGCCGGTGTTCGTGCCGGTCCAGATCGCGCCCGATCCACCGCCAGCGCTGCTGTCTCCAAGCCCTGTTGCGATGCCGGTCCAGGTTCAAGATGCCAGGGTTGAGATCACGCTGCCGGACGGGACCTGTGTCCGGGTCGGCGCTGACGTGGGCCTGACGAGCCTGCGCCGGATCATGGCGGCGGTGCGCGCGTGATCCCGGTTTCTGGCAGCGCGCGGATCTGGCTGGCATCCGGCCATACGGACATGCGCCGCGGCATGCCTGGCTTGGCGCTGCTGGTGCAGCAGGGGTTCGGCCGGGACCCGTTCGCGGGCGACGTCTTCGTTTTTCGTGGACGCAGTGGTTCGCTGCTCAAGGCGCTCTGGCACGATGGTTTTGGCCTGTCGCTGTATGCCAAGCGGCTGGACCGCGGCCGCTTCGTCTGGCCGACGACGGTGGACGGGGTGGTGGCGCTGAGCACCGGTCAGATGAGCTACCTCTTGGAGGGGATCGATTGGCGCCATCCGCAGCAGACCTGGCGCCCGCAAGCGGCTGGATAGCTGCCACGGGCTGCTGAAAACGGTACCGCGGCGGCCAGGTTCGTGATTCAATCCCCGGCATGGACGCCGAGCTTGCCGCCCTGCCGGATGACGTCGACGCGCTCAAGCAGGCGCTGTTGGCGGCACGCGCCGACGTTGCCGCCGCCCTGGCGGAGCAGTCCAGCAACCGGGCCCTGATCGCGCACCTCAAGCTGCAGATCGAGAAACTCAACCGCGACCGCTTCGGCCCGCGCTCCGAGCGCACCGCCCGCCTGCTGGACCAGATGGAACTGCAGCTCGAGGAGCTGGAGGCTGCGGCCACCGAGGACGAGCGGGCCGCCGAAGCCGCTGCGGCCAAGACCACCCACGTCACCGGCTTCACCCGCAAGCGCCCGGCCCGGCGGCCGTTCCCCGAGCACCTGCCGCGCGAGCGCATTGTCGCCCCAAGTCCGGCGGCGTGCGCCTGCTGCGGCGGCACCCGCCTGTCCAAGCTCGGCGAGGATGTCACCGAGACCCTTGAGGTCGTGCCCCGCACCTGGAAAGTCATCCGGCATGTGCGGGAGAAGTTCTCCTGCCGCGACTGCGAGACCATCAGCCAGCCGCCCGCACCGTTCCATGTGACGCCGCGGGGGTGGGGCGGAGTTGGCAAAGGTTCCGTTGGCGCAGCCAATGGAAAGCCAACGGAGGGGGTCCCAGTCTGCTGGCGATGATCCTGTTCGAGAAGTTCGGCCAGCACCAGCCGCTCAACCGCCAGGCCGAGCGCTACGCCCGCGAGGGGGTGCTGCTGAGCCTGTCCACGCTGGCCGACCAGGTCGGCGCCTGCACGGTGGTGCTGATGCCGCTGTTGCAGTGCCTGCAGGCCCAAATCATGGCCGCCGAACGGCTGCATGGCGACGACACCACGGTGCCGGTGCTGGCGCGGGGCAAGACCGACATCGCTCGGCTTTGGACCTACGTGCGCGACGACCGGCCGTTCGGCGGTCCTGCGCCGCCAGGGGCCGTGTTCTACTACTCACGTGAGGGGCGGCGAACACCCACAAATCCACTTGGCCGGATATGCCGGGCTGCTGCAGGCCGACGCCTATGGCGGTTACGGCAAGCTCTACGAACCCGGCCGTGCACCAGGACCGATCCTGGAAGCCGCCTGTTGGGCCCATGCTCGCCGAAAGTTCTTCGTTCTGGCCGATGTCGCGGGCAGCGCACGCCGGGCTGCACAGGGCAAAGGCACGGCGGTGCTGTCGCCGATCTGCCTGGAAGCCGTGCAACGCATCGACGCCCTGTTCGACATCGAACGCGACATCAACGGCCACCGCCCCGAAGAGCGCCGAACGATCCGCCAGGCCTCATCCGCGTCCCTGGTGGCCGACCTGCACCGATGGCTGGGCGAGCAGCGCGCCAGGCTCGCGCGTGGCAACGACGTCGCACGCGCCATCGACTACCTGTTGAAGCGCTGGACGGCGTTCACCCGGTTCCTGGACGATGGCCGGATCTGCATCAGCAACAATGCCGCCGAACGCGCGCTGAGGGGGATCGCCCTCGGACGTAAGTCATGGCTGTTCTGCGGCTCGGATCGTGGCGGCCAACGCGCCGCAGTGATGTACAGCCTGATCGTCACGGCCAAGATGAACGACGTCGACCCCCAGGCCTGGCTCGCCGACGTGCTGGCCCGCATCGCGGACCATCCAACGCAGCGCCTTGCCGACCTACTGCCCTGGAACTGGGACGCAGCAAAAGCCAAGAGCGCCAATCACGCCGCTTGAGCCCCACACCAATCGGCTCTCGTCAACACCGCGGTCCTCGGCGGATGCTTAC
>CAXTIU010000081.1:0-2650 GCA_964244495.1 uncultured Beijerinckiaceae bacterium | reverse complement strand
TGCGGATTCCGGGGTCATGTCGCCCGCGATTCCGACAAATCGTCGCTCACCATTCCGAGCTGAAGTCGCCCGGCATTCCGATTTGATGTCGCCCACCATTCCGACATGAGTTCGCCCACCTCCGGGCGGTGATCATGTTGGTCTGAGCCTCTGTTGGTCGTCACGGTCTGTTCCTTTTGGGAGCAGCCAAATGCCAGCGGAGCGGACGACGATGCGCCAGGTGCGCGAGATTGTAAGGCTACATGGGGCGGGCGTGTCGACGCGTGAGATTGGCATCCGGGTCGGCGTTGCGGCGTCAACGGTGCGCCTGACGTTGCGCCGGGTTGCGGCAGCCGGAATGGTCGACGGGATCCCGGCCGAGCAGACCGATGCCGCGCTTGAGGAGCTTCTGTTTACCGGCTCGGGCAAAAAGACGGGACACCGCCGCTGCCCTGATCCGGATTGGCCAGCAATCCACCAGGAGCTCAAGCGCAAGCACGTCACACTGACGATCGTCTGGGACGAGTATATTGCGCGCGAACCGGGCGGCTATCGGTACTCTCGCTTCTGCGAGCTCTATCGTGGCTGGGAGGCCCGGCTATCGGTAACGATGCGGCAATCACACCGGGCCGGCGAAAAGCTGTTCGTCGACTATGCCGGCGACACCGTGCCTGTCGTGGTCGACCGGCTGACCGGCGAACGACGCGGTGCCCAGATCTTCGTCGCCGTGCTGGGAGCGTCGAGCTTCCTCTATGCCGAGGCGACCTGGACGCAGGCGCTCGGGGACTGGATCGAGGCGCATAACCGCGCCTTGGCCGCGATCGGCGGCGTGCCCGCGCTGCTCGTGCCGGACAACACCAAGGTCGCCGTGATCAAGGCCTGCCTCTACGATCCGGTGGTCAACCGCACCTACGCCGACATGGCCGCGCATTACGGCACCGCTGTCCTGCCAGCCCGGCCCTACAAACCCCGCGACAAAGCCAAGGTCGAGGTCGGGGTGCTGATCGCCGAGCGCTGGCTACTCGGCCGGCTGCGACATACGAAGTTCTACAGCCTGGCCGAACTGAACACCGCCATCGCCGAGTTCTGCCGCCGATTGAACGACGACCGCGTCATCCGTCGCGTAGGCCAGACCCGGCGAGCCTTGCTCGAGACCGTCGATCGCCCAGCCCTGAAATCACTGCCGGCAGAACCATACGGGCTGGCGGAGTGGAGGATCCGTCGTGTCGGGATCGACTACCACGTCGAAATCGACAACCACTTCTACAGCGTCCCGCACCGCTATGCCCGGGCCGAAGTCGATGCCCGGTTCACCGCCCGCACGGTCGAGGTGTTCCTGCGCGGCGAGCGCATCGCCACCCACCGGCGCGGCAGCGGCGATGGCAAGCACACCACCCTGCCGGACCATATGCCGTCCAGCCATCGTCGCTATGCCGACTGGACCATCGAGCGCATTGGCCGCGAGGCGGACGCGATCGGGCCGTCAGTCAGCATCCTGTGCATGCTGATCTTGGAGCGCCGCCCGCATCCCGAGCAGGGATTTCGGGCGTGTCTCGGCATCCTGCGGCTCGCGCGCTCGGTGCCGACCGGGCGCTTGGATGCGGCCGCGGCGCGCGCCATCGAGATCGGCGCACTGACCTATGGCTCCGTCAAATCGATCCTCGACAACAAGCTCGATCAGCTCGCGGCCGAACCGCGGTCCGCCGAGCACCAGCCGCTGCGCCACCGCAACATCCGCGGCGGCGGCTACTTCCATTGACCCCCACGACAAGGAGAACGGCATGCTGACCCATCCCACCCTCGATCAACTCCACCAACTCGGTTTGCTCGGCATGGCCGGTGCGTTTGGCGACATGATCGACGCCGACACCGCCAGTCTAAGCCATGCCGAGTGGCTGGCGCTCCTGCTGGAGCGCGAGATCAGCCACCGCCACGACAAGCGCCTGGCCGCCCGTCTGCGCTACGCCAAGCTGCGCCATCAGGCGGCGGTGGAGGATGTCGACTACCGTGCCGTCCGCGGTCTGGACCGGGCTCTGTTCCAGAAGCTGGCTATCGGTGCCTGGATCGACGCCCATGACAATCTGATCCTGTGTGGCCCGACCGGGGTGGGCAAGAGTTGGCTGGCCTCGGCACTGGGCCATCGAGCCTGCCGCGACAATCGCTCGGTCCTGTATCAGCGCGTGCCGAAGCTGTTTGCCGAGCTGTCGCTTGCCCGGGCCGACGGCCGGCACCGACGGTTGATCCGCGGCCTGGTCTCGCCGCAGCTGCTGATCTTGGACGATTGGGGCCTCGAGCCGCTCGATGCCGGAGGTCGTCACGATCTGCTGGAGATCCTGGAGGACCGCTACGGACGGCGCTCGACGATCGTGACCAGCCAGGTGCCGGTCGAACACTGGCACCAGCTGATTGGTGACCCGACCTATGCCGACGCGATCCTGGACCGGCTCGTCCACAACGCCACTCGCATCGATCTGACCGGCGAGAGCCTGCGTCGAAAGCGAGCTCCTCGCCAGCAAACGGCTTGACCGGGAACGGCGAAGAAGAGCAACGAGAAACCAGGCCACAAAGGCTCAGGACCGGGCGACATCATCCCGGAACACTGGGCGACATCAAATCGGAACGGTGGGCGACATCGAGCCGGAATGACTGGGCGACATCATCGGAATACGCA
>CAXTIU010000080.1:0-2685 GCA_964244495.1 uncultured Beijerinckiaceae bacterium | reverse complement strand
GATCAGCCGCCAGAACGGAAGCCCCGCGAGTCAGAGCCGATGGCCTTTGGTATTATCGTGTGGCTGGACAACACCCTACTGGTCCACGAGGTGCTCTATCGCCGCTTCAACAATCGCCAGCAGCTGGCCAGCTATATCGGGATCGCGCCGATGCCCGACCAGAGCGGCACCATGGACCGTGACCGGAGCATCAGCCGGGCCGGCAATCAAAGGGCACGCACGACCTTGATCCAAATGGCTTGGCTTTGGCTTCGCTACCAGCCAGACAGCGCGCTCGCCGCCTGGTTCCGCGCGCGCGTTGGCACCCTGCAGGGACGCAAGCGCAGGATCGCCATCGTGGCTATGGCGAGGAAGCTCCTGATCGCGCTCTGGCGCTACGTCGAGACCCGTCCTGGCGTGAGCCTCGACGAGGCGGCGGGTGCGCTGGGCATGGCGGCCGAGCAGGTGCGGGAACCGCTCGGCAAACGTGCGGCGCGGGCAACCGGGATGGTGGCAGGTGAAGCGCCGCACCGTGAGCCGCAGCCGAAACACCTTGCCGCCGGTCGGGAGGTCGGCCGGCCGTCGCTGAGTACGGCTATGGACCGCCGAGCTACGTGTTCGACAGGCTGGGCAGCGGGCGTGATCGCGCCGGCCTTCGGCGGCGACGTTGAGGGCGTCGGGGCCATCACGTGCGACGTGAAGCAAGCGGCAGCCAGGTAGATGATGGAGCAGGCTCATGCCCTGATCTGCGAACCCAAGCTGACGTTGGCCAGAGGTCGGCTCTCACGCTGCCTGATCCACCAAACTCGGCGATGAACCACTCAGTGGGGGCCGATCATCGAGACGGGAGCGGGTCAGGCTTTTACCTTAACTCGGACGACAACTAGGGTCTGTTGTCGCTTGAACTCTATGGCGGGCTTGGTGTTTCATCTCCTTTGGGGAGTGGCGGGATGCTGTCGGACGCGCAGTGGGCGGCGTTGGAGCCGTTGGTTGAGGCGTGCCGACCCAAGGGCAAGACGCCGCCCGAGGAGCTGCGGCGCACGCTGTCGGCGATCCTGTGGCGCCACCAGAACGGGGCCAGGTGGCGGGCGATCCCGCGGGAGCTGGGACCTTGGTGGCAGGCCGCGCAGGTTTTCATCCGCTGGGCTCACGCGGGCGTGTGGGAGCGCTTGCTGGATATGGCGCAGCAGCGCGGCGTGCGCCTTGGCATGGTGTTCCTCGACGGCACCAACATCCGCGCGCACCAAAAAGCCGCCGGTGCCAGGCGAAAGGGGGCTCTCGCGCCGAGCGAGATCATCGTGAGGCGCTTGGCCGATCACGTGGCGGGTATGGCACCAAGGCCTGCGTGATCGCTGATGGGGCTGGTCGCGCCATCGCCTTCCGCATCGCACCCGGTCAGGCGCACGAACTACCCCACGCCATCCCGCTGCTTGAGCAGCTGCCGGGCGTGCCGAAGTGGGTGGTCGGCGACCGTGGTTACAGCAGCCATGGCTTCCGCGCGTACGTTTGGGACAATGGTTCGCGACCGGCGATCCCATCCAAGCGCAACGAAGCCCCGGTGGCTTGTCCTGACTGGGTCTACAACAACCGCAACGTGGTCGAGCGGCTCTGGGCCAGGCTCAAGGAGTGGCGCGCGGTGGCTACCCGCTATGAGAAGACCGCCGCGAGCTTTCTCGGCGTGCTGTCACTCGCCGCCACCATCGACTGGATCAAGCGATGACAGACCCTAGTATTCGGTGTCGAAGATAAGAGTCTTGAGGTGGTCGGGACAGATATACGGCTGAAAGAGAAGCTGGTCGGAAGCTAGAGTTTTGAGCACTGGCTTGCTTTCATGTTACAACCAAGTGTCAATCTAGATTTTTTAAGCTTTATTTACGGCAACAATCATGTCGAGATGGTTGTCATTGATCCTTCTTACATCAGCCCTGTATATATATTAAAAATAATGCCTTTATTCGCGTTGACTCTATCCAGCAACCCTTAAGAGATTTTCCGCAGCGAGAACGGGCGATTTGGGGCATTACCTCTCGTTTCCGTTTCGAAGATGCTGTCGCGCAGGCGCATTTATCAGAGTCAGAACTTCTAAAAGAATTTGATTGTATCAAGCTTCTTTCTGGGCTTGGAATCAATAAATCGAAAGACAATGCTATTATTGAGCATCTACTTTCGGAAGATCTAATTATCGATGATAGGCAAGGTGGTTTTGATGCCTGCAATCTTCTTGCAATAGCGGCCGCAAGTAATCTTCAAAGCCATCCGACTTTAAGATTTAAGGCACCAAGAGTCATTGTTTACAATAACACTAATAAACTTACCGGGAAAGAGGATGTTGTAGAAAGATTTGGTTATGCTATCGCCTTTACGCGTCTATTACGTCATATAATGAGTAAGCTGCCGAAGAAGGAGGTCATAGTACACGGCTTGAGGTCCTTAAGCTTTGCCTTTCCCGAGAAAGCGATACGCGAATTTCTTGCCAATGCGTTAATACATCAGGATATGACGATCTCTGACGAAGGGCCGACAGTCGAGATCTATTCAGATCGCATCAAGTTCACAAACCCCGGCAAGCCACTGATCAGTCCTGATCGGTTCATTGACGCACCTTCAAAGTCTAGAAATAAAAAACTTGCAGAATTGATGCGCAGGAGCAACTGGACACCTCCAAGAACCTTCGCTTTTCAGCCTTGTGACGGCTACGGAGGCGTC
>CAXTIU010000079.1:0-2754 GCA_964244495.1 uncultured Beijerinckiaceae bacterium | reverse complement strand
TGCGCTGGCAGTCGTAAAGGCCGTTGATGAGGTGGAGGTTGCCCGGCCCGCACGATCCCGCGCACACCGCGAGCCCGCCCGACACCTGCGCGTCGGCACCGGCGGCGAAGGCGGCGACCTCCTCGTGACGCACGTGCACCCAGTCGATCGCGCCGGAGCGCCGGATCGCCTCCGTGATCCCGTTCAGGCTGTCGCCGACCAGGCCGTACACGCGCTTCACGCCGGCCTGCCGCAGGGTTTCGACCATCAGGTCTGCCACGTTGTTGATCTTCATCGGATACGTCCTTCGATCGATGCGGATCTCGTGGATGCCACCGACCGTTCGCGAACGGCGGCGCTCCCGGGCAGATCCTGGAAGCCGGGGAACACCGAGCCGGACCGCTCGTTCAATGGTCGGCGCTGGTATGATGCGAACGCGTGTTCGTGACTGACGAAGGCTAGCCTTGCCGGGGGGCGCCGGCGTGGAGGTGGTCGCGGAGCAGCGCCGCCGCGGCCGACAGCGCCCTGTCCTTGCCGGTGATGATCACGAGCTCGCGGGCCGCCCAGGCGTCGGCTATGGCTTCGACGTGCAGGTCCATCGGCACACCTAGGATATGGAACACCGGCTCGGGGACGACCGCGACGCCGAGCCCCGCGTGCACCGTCCGGCAGATCGCATCGAAGCCGGGCACGTGGATGCGTAGGCGCAGCGGCTTGCCGGCCTCCCGCGCGGCGCGTTCGCATCGCTGGAAGATCGAGCTTTCGCGATGCAGACCGATCTGATCGTGTTCGAGCGCGTCCGCGAATGACAGCGGGCCTTGCCCGACCAGGGCGTGGTCGGGACGCATCATCAGCACGAGGCGATCCCGACGGTAAGGGAGGACGTGGACGTTGCGGAGGTCGATGTCGGCCGAGCAAGTGCCGACCTCGGCGTAACCCTCGCCGATCCCCTTCGCGACGCCGCTTGATGGACGCTCCTCCAGGCCGACACGGAGGTCGGGGTTGGCGTCGAAGAACCGCTTCAGGTCGCCGGGCAGCGGCCCGACGATGGTGGACAGGTTGGACAGCATGCGCACGTGTCCGCGCACGCCCACCCTGTACTCGCCGAGTTCGGCGATGAGCGAAGAGGAGGCGATGAGCATGCGCCGAGCGTGCTGCAACATGCTTTCGCCGGCCGGGGTGAGCCGCATGCCGCTCGCCGCGCGCTCGAACAGGACGACGTCGAGGTCGGTCTCCAGGTCGAGCAGGCGCTTGCTGGCGGCCGACGGAGCGATGCTCTCGCGCGTGGCGGCCCGGGTCAGGTTCTCTTCCTCGGCGATGGCCACGAAGAGGCGCAGCGTGGTCAGGCTGATCCTGTCGGGTCGAAGGTGGGCTGTCACCGTAGGCCCCTCCGCATGACATGTCCGCCCCCGCAACCATCATCGGAAGCAGGTTCAAGGCGATACGCGAAACCCGAACGGGCGTTCGCGACTCGCCAATGCCGAATCGAGAACGAATCGACTGGTTCCTGATTGGTCGAACGATCGAGCGAGAGACGCTCTTCGATCCAGCTGGCGGACATCTCGTCGTGAGAGCGAGGTGGATGACCTCGCTGCCGCAACGGCCTCCGCGACGTGGCTCTCGGAGCCGGCCGAAGGCCGATCGCAACAGGAGACGGAACCATGCAAGACTTCCTCCAACGCCCGAAGACCCGCAACGCTAGGCTGCGCGAACTCCTCAAGAACCCGCCGGTGGTCGCCCCTGGCGCCCACGACGGACTGTCGGCCCGCTTGGTCGAGCAGGCCGGCTTCGAGGTCGTCTACATGGGCGGCTACGCCACCACAGGTTCGCTGCTGGGCCGGCCCGACATGGCGCTGCTGTCGGGCACGCAGATGATCGAGAACGCCCGCCGCATGGCGGAGGCGGTGACCATCCCGCTCGTCGCCGACGCCGACACCGGCTACGGCAACGCCGTCAACGTCATCCGGACCGTCCACGAGTACGAGGCGGCCGGCGTCTCCGCCATCCACCTGGAGGACCAGACCGCCCCCAAGCGCTGCGGGCACATGGCCGGCAAGGGCGTGATCGCGGCCGGCGAGATGGTCGGCAAGCTGAAGGCGGCGATCGCCGCGCGCACCGACCCCGACTTCGTCATAATCGCCCGCACCGACGCGCTCGCGGTCCACGGCGTCGACGAGGCGGTGAAGCGCGGACAGCGCTACGCCGACGCCGGCGCCGACGTTGTCTGGGTCGAGGCGCCGACCACCGAGGCCGAACTGGAGACGATCACCAAAGGCCTCAAGGGCGTCCCCGTGCTGCTGAACTGGCTGGAGAACGGCGAGACGCCGATGATCGGCATGGACAAGATCAAGGCCTACGGCTTCGGTATGGTGATCTACCCCATCGGCTCGGTGTTCACTATGCTAGCCGCTCTGCGCGAGCACTACGCCAGCGTGCGCAAGGTGGGGACGCCGATCGACCGCGTCGGCCATCTGCCGCAGTTCGAGGACTTCACCAGCGCGGTCGGCAAGCGAGAGATCGACAAGCTGATCGCGGAATTCGGCGACCCTGACGCCGCCAAGGCTTAGCGCGTCACGCTGAAGCTCAGACCCACGACGACCGAGCGCGCGCCGGAGCGATCCGATGACCGCTCGGCCGTCGCCGAACGCCAGTTTCCCCTCGCAAGGACCCACGGACCATGCCAAACAACCTTTCCCAAATCCTGATGCGCGAGCACCTGATGGACGGCAACATGGCCGTCGGCTCCGAGATCGGGCTGTGCATCGACCAGGCCCT
>CAXTIU010000078.1:0-2767 GCA_964244495.1 uncultured Beijerinckiaceae bacterium | reverse complement strand
CTGAATCACGATCCATCAACGGCGGCGAGGGGCCTTTTTCAGCAGCCTGTTAGAGCGTGATCCGAGCGGTGTGAATCGGCTTGGTCTTGCCCGATCGACTTGAAGGATAATTCAGAGGGCTGGCCGGATGGAGGCTGGCTGGCATGTCGACACCGCTCTCGCTTGATCTCCGGGTCCGTGTTCTGGCCGCGGTCGCCGCTGGGCTGAGCCACCAGCAGGCCGGCGAGCGCTTCGGGGTGAGTTCGGCCAGCGTGAGCCGCTGGCGGACGCTGGCACGTGAGAGCGGCGATCCCAGTCCGAAGCCGATGGGCGGCGACCAACGCTCCCGGCACATCGAGGTGCACGGCGACATGATCCTTGCCCTCTACGAGGCCGAGCGAGACATCACGCTGCAGGAGCTTCGGGCGGCGCTGGCAGAGCGCGGGGTGTCGGTTGGCTATGGCGGGCTGTGGCGCTTCTTCCGGCGACGCGCCATCACGGTGAAAAAAAGACCGCGCACGCGGCCGAGCAGGACCGTCCGGACGTGCTGAAGCAACGCGAGGCCTGGTTCGAGGGCCAGCTCGATCTTGACCCGGACCGGCTGGTGTTCATCGACGAGACCTGGGCCTCCACCGCCATGGCCCGCACGCGCGGCCGGGCACCGCGCGGACAGCGCCTGCGCGCCGCGATCCCGCATGGCCACTGGAAAACGACGACCTTCATCGCCGGGTTGCGCAACGACGGGATCGTGGCGCCCTTCGTCCTCGATGGTGCCATCAACCGCGACGCCTTCGAGACCTATGTTGCTCGCGTCCTGGTGCCGGACCTGCGTCCCGGCGACATCGTCGTCATGGACAACCTGTCCAGCCACAAGGGGCCGCGCGTGCAGCAGCTGATCGAGGCCGCCGGCGCGAGCCTGCGCTACCTGCCGCCGTACTCACCCGACTTCAACCCTATCGAGAACGCCTTCGCCAAGCTCAAAGCGCTCCTGCGCAAAGCGGCCGAGCGCACCGTCGGCGCGCTCTGGCATCGCATCGGCACGCTCCTCGACGCCTGCACGCCAGCCGAGTGCGCCAACTACTTCGCCGCAGCCGGCTACGATGCAGCCTGAGCGGATTCAGCTCTAATCCAGGCCGGTCACTGATTCCTCCCGAGCGATTCCTCGACTCTCCGCCGCGCTCTCGCAACGAGGCTTTGGCGTCGTTGATGCGTCGCATGAACATCTGCGAGGAACAGGGGACCGGGATCGACAAAGTGCTCGTCGCCGTCGAGGAGCATCACCTTCCATCGCCGGACTTCCGGAACGAGGGCGAGGCCGTGCGGGTGATGTTGTACGCGCCCCGACGCTTCGCCGATATGACGCCGGAGGAGCGGATCCGCGCCTGCTATTGGCACGCGGGCTTGAGGTATGTCAGCGGACAGCGCATGAGGAACTCGACGCTATGCGAGCGTTTCGGCATCGACCCGCAGAATGCAGCTCAGGCCTCGGCCGTCATCCGGCAGGCACTTGCTGCCGGCCTGATCCGACCGGCCGACCCAGCGCATCCCAGGGCCGGTTACGTGCCATCATGGGCGTAGCTCGGCCGAGCCAAGTTTTGATCGGGTTTTGACGATCGGGGGTCATGGCATGGGGAGAAATCAAGCCATGCATGATAGATCAAGGGCTTACACCGTCGAAAGCGCCTCTTTCGTTCTTGATCGGGTTTTGATCAATCATCGATGCCGGTCAGCAAGGCCGTTTCCGTCCGGCTTTGGCAGAGGGCCGAAATGAGCGCGAACTTACCCTCCGTCTCTGTCGCCTACGCCCGTAGCGGCGCCTCGACGCGGGCCAACGAGCTCGGCATGCGGCCGATGCAGGAACTCGCCTACGCCAAGCGGGGCGAGCAATACCTGCTCATCAAGTCTCCTCCCGCATCCGGCAAGAGCCGGGCGCTGATGTTCATCGCCCTCGACAAGCTCGCCAACCAGGGGCTGCGGCAAGCAATCATCGTGGTGCCGGAGCGCTCCATCGGCGCCAGCTTCGCCGACGAGGCGCTGACCGGCCACGGTTTTTGGGTGGACTGGACCGTCGCGCCACGCTGGAACCTGTGCGACGCGCCAGGCACGGATGGCGGCAAGGTGGCGGCGGCCGGCGCCTTCCTGGCCGGCGAAGACAAGGTGCTGGTGTGCACCCATGCCACCTTCCGCTTCGCGGTGGAGCGATTCGGCGTGGAGGCCTTGGACGAACGTCTGATCGCCATCGATGAGTTCCACCACGTCTCCGCCAACCCCGAGAACCGGCTCGGCAGCCCCCTCGGGCAGCTGATCGCGCGTGGCCGCACCCACATCGTCGCGATGACCGGCTCGTACTTCCGCGGCGACGCGGAAGCGGTGCTGTCACCCGCCGATGAGGCGCGCTTCGAGGCTGTCACCTACACCTACTACGCGCAGCTGAACGGCTACGAGCACCTGAAGACACTCGACATCGGCTACTATTTCTACGCCGGTGCCTACGCCGACGACATCCTGGCGGTGCTCGACCCGGCCGAGAAGACGATCGTTCACATTCCCAATGTCAACTCGCGTGAGAGCACGCGGACCGGCAAGACCACCGAGGTCGAGCTCATCATGGACAAGCTCGGCGAGTGGCAGGGGACCGATCCCGCCACCGGCTTCCAGCTCGTGCGCGCGCCCGACGGCCGCGTGCTGCGGATCGCCGACCTCGTTGACGATGAGGCGGGCAAGCGCGAGCGGGTCTTGGCCGCGACCCCGTCGACGTCGCGGCGGTGCTCCGCCCAGGCCCAAAGGT
>CAXTIU010000077.1:0-2800 GCA_964244495.1 uncultured Beijerinckiaceae bacterium | reverse complement strand
TGCGCTGGCAGTCGTAAAGGCCGTTGATGAGGTGGAGGTTGCCCGGCCCGCACGAGCCCGCGCAGACCGCGAGCTCGCCCGACACCTGCGCATCGGCGCCGGCGGCGAAGGCGGCGACCTCCTCGTGGCGCACGTGCACCCAGTCGATCACCCCGCGCCGGCGGATCGCCTCCGTGATCCCGTTGAGGCTGTCGCCGACCAGCCCGTAGACCCGGCGCACGCCGGCCTCCTGCAGGGTCTCGACCAGCAGATCGGCCACATTGTTGATCTTCATGGGACGCGTCCTTCGTTCGATGGGGCTTCGGGAAGTGGCGAGATGAAACGTCGTCAGTCCATGCGATAGCCCATGCCGCCCGTGCTGAAGGCGGCGATCTTGTTCGGGCGCGTCTCACGGCTTGAGAACATCGGGACGGCCCGCTCGTTCGATGGCCGGCGCTGGCATGATGCGAACGCGTGTTCGTGACTGACGAAGGCTAGCCTTGCCGGGGGGCGCCGGCGTGGAGGTGGTCGCGGAGCAGCGCCGCCGCGGCCGACAGCGCCCTGTCCTTGCCGGTGATGATCACGAGCTCGCGGGCCGCCCAGGCGTCGGCTATGGCTTCGACGTGCAGGTCCATCGGCACACCTAGGATATGGAACACCGGCTCGGGGACGACCGCGACGCCGAGCCCCGCGTGCACCGTCCGGCAGATCGCATCGAAGCCGGGCACGTGGATGCGTAGGCGCAGCGGCTTGCCGGCCTCCCGCGCGGCGCGTTCGCATCGCTGGAAGATCGAGCTTTCGCGATGCAGACCGATCTGATCGTGTTCGAGCGCGTCCGCGAATGACAGCGGGCCTTGCCCGACCAGGGCGTGGTCGGGACGCATCATCAGCACGAGGCGATCCCGACGGTAAGGGAGGACGTGGACGTCGCGGAGGTCGATGTCGGCCGAGCAAGTGCCGACCTCGGCGTAACCCTCGCAGATGCCTTTCACGACGCCGGCGGAGGGGCGCTCCTCCAAGCCGACACGGAGGTCGGGGTTAGCGTCGAAGAACCGCTTCAGGTCGCCGGGCAGCGGCCCGACGATGGTCGACAGGTTCGACAGCATGCGCACGTGCCCGCGCACGCCGACCCTGTACTCGCCGAGTTCGGCGATGAGCGACGAGGAGGCGATGAGCATGCGCCGGGCGTGCTGCAGCATGCTTTCGCCGGCCGGCGTCAACCGCATGCCACTCGCCGCGCGTTCGAACAGAACGACGTCGAGGTCGGTCTCCAGGTCGAGCAGGCGCTTGCTGGCTGCCGAGGGTGCGATGCCCTCCCGCGTGGCGGCGCGGGTCAGCACGCCTTCCTCCGCCACGGCCACGAAGAGGCGCAGCGTCGTCAGGCTGATCCTGTCGGGACGGAGGTGGGCTGTCACCGTCGGCGTCTCCTGAACGGCACGCTCGCCCCGCCACGATCCCGACCGGTAGGGTATGCCGATGCGCGAAACGCGAACGCGCCTTCGCGATTCATCAAGGCCCGGCCGAGAACGATACCGGCAGGTCGCAGATTGATTGCGCAGATCGAGCGACGCGCAAGCGCCGGTCGGCGACAGGCTCCGCTGGATCGGGATGGATCGTCCCCGCCGCCGCGAGAGCCTTCGCGACATAGCTCCCGAAGCCGTCATTGGTTGCGCCAAGGAGACCCTATGATGCACGACTTCCTCCAACGTCCGAAGACACGCAACGCCCGGCTGCGCAAACTCCTCAAGACCCCGCCGGTGGTCGCCCCCGGCGCCCACGACGGACTGTCGGCCCGCCTCGTCGAGCAGGCCGGATTCGAGGTCGTCTACATGGGCGGCTACGCCACCACCGGCTCGCTGCTGGGCCGGCCCGACATGGCGCTGCTGTCGGGCACGCAGATGATCGAGAACGCTCGCCGCATGGCGCAGGCGGTGACCATCCCGCTCGTCGCCGACGCCGACACCGGCTACGGCAATGCCGTCAACGTCATCCGCACTGTCCACGAGTACGAGGCGGCGGGCGTCTCCGCCATCCACCTGGAGGACCAGACCGCCCCCAAGCGTTGCGGGCACATGGCCGGCAAGGGCGTGATCGCCGCCGGCGAGATGGTCGGCAAGCTGAAGGCGGCGATCGCCGCGCGCACCGATCCCGACTTCGTCATCATCGCCCGCACCGACGCGCTCGCCGTCCACGGCGTCGACGAGGCGGTGAAGCGCGGACAGCGCTACGCCGACGCCGGTGCCGACGTGGTCTGGGTCGAGGCGCCGACCACCGAGGCCGAACTGGAGACGATCACCAAAGGCCTCAAGGGCGTCCCCGTGCTGCTGAACTGGCTGGAGAACGGCGAGACGCCGATGATCGGCATGGACAAGATCAAGGCCTACGGCTTCGGTATGGTGATCTACCCCATCGGCTCGGTGTTCACTATGCTAGCCGCTCTGCGCGAGCACTATGCCAGCGTGCGCAAGGCCGGGACGCCGATCGACCGCGTTGGCCAGCTGCCGCGGTTCGACGATTTCACCAGCGCGGTGGGCAAGCGGGAGATCGACGCGCTCATCGCGGAGTTCGGCGATCCCGACGCCCACAAGGCTTGAGCGCCAAGCGAGAAAACTAGGCGGGCGCCGGATCGATCCGGCGCCCGCCGTGTGGTGATCCTCCCGCAAGGACCCACCTCTCGCAAAACTCTACTTTTCAAGGCCTCCCTTTCCAAGGACTCACGGACCATGCCGCAAAACCTTTCCCACACCCTGATGCGCGAACACCTGGTGGACGGCAACATGGCCGTCGGCTCCGAGATCGGGCTGTGCATCGACCAGGCCCT
>CAXTIU010000076.1:0-2810 GCA_964244495.1 uncultured Beijerinckiaceae bacterium | reverse complement strand
ACCCTCCGGTTCACCCCATCGAACCAGATCCGCCGTCAACGCGAAAACCCATGAGTCCCGCTCAGCACTCGCTGGTATGAGTCGAACTTAGGCAGCCGGGTCCCACCATGGCAGAAGTTCGGGCCCGCGCTTGCTGAGATTCTCATAGGCCCTGCGTGCGGTCTTCCGCGCGTCTTCGGTTGAAAGGCCGAAGCCGCGCAGCACCACCTGCCCCACGTCCTGCGCGGCCCGGAGTTCGCCGTTCTCCACCACGAGTCGCCGGACCGACTGCCGCAGCGTGCCCAGGAGCATGTCCACCCCGGCCTCCAACGACGGAAGCGAGAAGATCTTGGCCGTTACGCCCGCCTTGAGGTCGGCGCGGATGCGACGCGTGATCACGTTGTCGTCCTCCAGCCGGCTCTGCAGCAAGAAGGCGCCCCACGGCCGATCCATGCTGGCCCTGAACAGGAAGCTGAAGAATCCCGTGGCGACCCGCATGGCGGGATCCTCGATCGACGAGTAGACGGCATCGGCTCCCGCTGCCATCTCGGCCACCATGGTCGACGAGCTCTCGGCGATGGCGTCGTCCAAAGAAGAAAAATGCTGGTAGAAGGTGCCGCGTGCGACGTTGGCGCGGCGGATCACGTCATCGATGACGGCGCGGTCGCCATGGAGGCTGGTCTCATGCACTGAGACGACCGCCTGAAGTAGGTGCGCCCGCATGCGCGCCCGCTTCTCGCGCGCGACCCGTGTCCGGTGGTCCTCCGCCGCACCTGCCTTGGGCTCACGCGTGGCACGTTGATTGGCAGACGACATCAGACATCCGTGGGGTGGCGCAGCTTGCCGCGAATTGTGTCGGCCACGGCTTCCGGAGTGCAAGCGTCGACCTTCCAACAGGTGCCTGCATCAGGGCACAAACAGCCCGGTCGCGCGCGTGTAGCCGCGTCTTCGGCCATCTGAGCCTTGATGGCAATAAGGATCGCAGCCGCCGCAAATTCCCACGCGGGTTGGGACAAAGAAAAGAGGAAGGCTCGAACCACGTACGGGATCAGCTCGCCGAGCAAGACAGCGGTGCGGTCGTCGTGACCAACACCCCCGCCATGCCCCGCGGAGGTGACGAGATCCTCGATCTGCTGCCAATCGGTCACATCGACCGATCTCGCCGCGCCGGGGCGCGTGGGCAGCCCATCGGTCCGGGCCCGCGCCGCCAGCAAGGCTAGCCTCGCCACAGCGGTGAACGAAGTTCGACGGCGGCCGACTTGAGCGCCCGCGTCGTCGAGACGGCTGCGATCATCACTCTCCTCAACGTTAGACGGATGTGCCGTTCGGATCGAGGCCGCAGAGGAGGCGGCCGTAAAGCTCGATATTCGTGTTCGGCGACGCGATCCCGTGCATGGAGGCGATCCTCACATCCTGCCAGATCTGGTTCAGCACGTTGCCCCGCCGCGCCAACGAGCCGCCGCCCGCCGAGGCGAGGAGATCGACTGCCTCCCAGACATATTGGTCGGCCACCCCGGTGAACAGGCGCGCTCGGCCCCGGTCGAGTTCGGGCATCATCTCGTCGCGCTCGGCCCAGTCGTCGATCTCGCGGCAGGTCTGCGCGACCATCAGCTTGGCGGCCTCGATCTTGGCCGCCGCCTCGCCAAGCTGCAGGTGGGTGATCGGCGCTTCAATTTGACGAGTGTAGCCGGTGTAGGGGATCGAACGGCCGGGCAGCTGGCGCAACACATGCTCCAGCATGTGCATGCCGAGCCCCAGGACAGGAAATGCCAGGATGATCGCCATCACCGGCATGAAGGCAGCCCGGTAGAGCGGCTGGTCAAGGAAAGCGCCGCGATAATTCCCGGAGAAGGCGTCCCCCATGCTGACGATGCGTTCGTCCGGTATGAAGACGTTCATCATGCGGACGCTCGAGCTGCCGCTGCCCCGCAAACCGATCGTATCCCAGTCGTGGAGGATGGTGACATCGCTGATCGGCACGATCCCGATGCCGCGTCCGACGATCTTGCCGGTCTCGTCGGGGAAAGGAATGCCCAGAATTTCCCAGTCCGCGTGATAGACGCCGGAGTTGAAGCTCCAGACACCCTCTTCGACCAGATAGCCACCCTCGGTTCGTCGCGTCTTGCAGTTGCGGGGTGATAGCACGCCAGCGATACGCACGTTCTTCCGCGAAAAGACCTCGTCGACAATCGGCTTGGGAAACAGTGCGGCGACGATCCAGCTGCAGCTGCTCAGCAAGGTCACGGCCCAGGCGACGCCACCATCGCCCCGCCCGAGCTCGGTGACCGCCTCCATCCAAGTCGTGAGCGACACCTGCTGGCCTCCATAGGCCCGAGGCGTTGTCAGCGCAAATAGACCAGCCTCTTCGAGCTGCGCCACGGTTTCGGGTGACAGGCGCGCGAGCGCGGCGGTTTCCGGCCGCCGCGTGCGCAGTTCGTCCACCAGTGCCCGCGCGCGGGCTACCACGTTGAGTTTATCAGAGCCTTCCAAGACCTCTGGTTTTGGTACCGTCAGCTGAAGACCCATGATCAATCCTCCCTCGAACGTGCTTGTCACAATGACATAATAGTCTATTATGAATGCTGTCAAGGCCGATCAACGGTCCATAACCGCTCCGGGAGGCGTTCATTGGCGCAGACTGAAAATCTTGAGTTCCAGAGGGTGCCGTCGCAAACACAACCGGTCAGTGCGGCCGAGCTGTTTCGCACCGCTATGCGCCGCCACGCCTCGGGTGTGTGCATCGTGAGCGTAGGGACCGGCCAGGCGGTGAACGGCATGACGGTCAGCTCTGCCACCTCCTTTTCCATGGAGCCGTCAGCAGTCCTGTTTGC
>CAXTIU010000075.1:0-2830 GCA_964244495.1 uncultured Beijerinckiaceae bacterium | reverse complement strand
ATGAGCGCTAGTGTCGCTCGCGATGAAGGATAACTCCGAATTATCGACAAGGCCGGTCTGCATTTAGGGCACGAAGCACCGGCGCCGATGGCAGGCGGCGCCGTCGTCGATCTCGCCTCCGGGAGCCGGCAGGACTTCACCTACCGTCGGCTCCGAGGTCTACGGGCGAGCAACATCGATCTCGGTCGGTCGCTGTTCATTGGCGCCCTCATCGAGGACTGCGTCTTCGAAAGCGTCGACTTCTCCCGCAGCGACCTCTCCGGCACGAAGATCGTGCGTTGCGTCTTCGAGGACTGCCGCTTCTCGCTGGCGGAGGTCAGGTCCTGCCGTTTCGACGAGACGCGGCTCGCGAGGTGCGATCTCGCGACCTCGCAGATCAGCCGCACCGTCTGCCGGAACACAACGTTCCAGACCTGCTCGTTCGAAGAGGGCACCTTTCTCGAAGGCGTCCTCGTCGGGTGCGACCTCGCCGACTGCTCGTTCAGGGGCGCGTCCGTCACCTCCGTGGACTTCGAGCGATGCGCCTTCAGCGACACGGGCCTGGCGGACTGCACTGCTCTCTTCCTGTTCTTCGACGAATGCCGGTTCTATCGCTTCGCCATCAACGCGGAGACGATCGGGCTCACTTGGGGTCTGACCCGCGCCGACCTCGACGACATGCGCATCATCCATCTCGGAGGCCCACAGGCCAAGCCCGTCGGCGGGGACCTGGTCGAGGCCCTGTCCTCGTCATACGCGGCGAGGCGCTGGTTCGTGGGAGCCGCCGCCATCGATCTGAGCTTCGCCCGCGGCCCGACGGTGGCGGTCGTGCGCAGGCTGGCCCAAGAGCTGTCGGGTCTCGCCGGGAGCGGTCTGCCGTGCGACCTCGACGAGCTCGAGTTCTTCGCGCGGGTGCTGGAACGCCTGGCGCTGGACGACCGCCTACCACTCTTCGCGATCCGCTCGTTCGATCGCGCGACCAGGCTCCTCCTGTCCGATCCCGAACAGCGCCGGGAGGAGCGGCCCGCGCGCCTGCTCGCTCGCGTCGACCGCCTTTTCCTGACGATGCTCGACGAGGCATGCGGCCTGGTCGCGTACGATCCGTCGACCGCGCCCGTCGAGGTCGAGTTCCGGATGTCGGAGCGACCGGACCGCCCGCTCGATACGCTCTGCCTGGAGACGCTGCGCGCCGTCCACGGCGCCGACGCGACGTTGGAGTTCCTGACGGGTCGCGACGGCTCCTGGATCGAGGCGTGGCAGACCGTCCCGAGCGTTCTCGCGACGCTTCAGCTCGTGCTGCTCTCCGTGAACGGGCTTCTGAAGGAGCTCAACAGGGCGGTCGACAACGGCCGCCGCCTCGGCAGGACCGTCAAGGGCGCTAAGGGGCGTGGCGACAAGGCCCTGCCGAAGCGGCGCCGGAACCCGGAATCGCTCGGCGTCGCGGCGGCCGACCCGACGGAGGCTCGAGTGGTAGAGGTCCGTCGCCGCGCCTCGCTGCTGACCGACGACGCCCTGAGGAGGGTCGACGGGACCTTGGCGGCGGTCGGCGCCATGTTCGACGAGGACTTGGCCGGCCTTCGCGACTACGCCGGCGACAGGATCCTCGCGGTGGAGGTGAGGCCCGCAAGGAAGGCTCCTAGGCGGCCGTTTCGAAGAACAGCGCCAGCCTCCTGAGCGCGCCGAGGCCCGCGTTGTCGAGCCTGAGGAGGTTGACCCTGAACGAGAGCCCGGCCCCCTCCGGATGCCGATTGCGCGAGGCCGGGATCACGGAAGCCCCGGACTCCTCCATGACCCGCATCAGGAAGGCCCGGTCCTGCAGGCGGGCCATGGGCAGCGTGGGCCAATAGAGCATGACGAAGTGGCCGTCCGCTGCCTCGTCGCGCCGGCATCCCACCAGGCCGGACAGGACGGCGTCGAGCCTGCGAGCGGCCGCCGCCTGCAGTCGGCGCGAGCGCGGGACGGCTTCGTCGAAGGCGGCGTCCCGGAAGAAGCGCAGGGCGCGCAGTCCGGAGGCCCCGATGCCTCCCGCGAGGCACTCCGACCAGTCGTTGAGACCTTCGATGAAGCCGGCGTTCGACGATACGAACGACGCCTTCTCGCCGTTTATGCAGAGCGCCTTGTTTGGGGTGGAGATGCGGATGACGCGATCCATGCTGGTCGTTACCGCCAGGCAGCCGCGATCGACGTAGGCGAGGCTCTCGTCGACGACCACGACCGTGTCGCGCGGCAGCGCGTCGATCCAAGCTCCGACCTCCGCGCCGTCGACGTAGCAGCTCGTCCCGAACACCGGCATCGTCAGCCAGACGGCGCTCGCCCGCTCCACGTCCGGCATCGGCGGCAGGTGGTAGCTTCCCCCCTTGCGCCGCACCGGCGTGTAGCGAACTGCGATCCCGAGATTGCCGCACAGGGCCTCGATGGCAAAATACGCCGGCGTCACGACGTGCATCGCCCCAACGCCCAGGTCCCGCAGGAAGGTCGTCACGGTGGCGATCGACGCCGTGCCCGACGACGTGGCGATCACGCGCCGGGTCTCGTCCTCGCGGAGCTTCGCCTTGAAAGCCGGCTCCTCAAGGTCGAGGTAGCTCGAATAGGCGTACGGCACCGGCGAGGGGGCGGGCTCGAGGCCCGCGAGCCACCTCTCGATCTCAAGCTGGAACTCTGGCTTGGGGTCCCAGTGGGAGAGCAGTTCCGGTTCATAACCCTGCGCCCGGGCGAAGCCCTCGGCGAGGTCCTCGAGATCGTCGAGGCGAGATAGCGCCTCTATGCGAGGGGGTGCCGGGGGCGGTCCGTCGGCTGCGGCCTTGTCGATAATTCGGAGTTATGTGATCGCTCGCACATCAAGCGGCTCGAA
>CAXTIU010000074.1:0-2902 GCA_964244495.1 uncultured Beijerinckiaceae bacterium | reverse complement strand
TCGACGATCAGGCGCGACACGCTGCGCACCGCCGTGTCGTTCATGCGGTGGAGGTTGGACGCCAGCTGGACGGCGCGGTGCAGGCGCAGGCCTTCGATGGGTATGGCGACGAGTTCGCCGGCTCCCACCTCCTCCCGCACGGCGTGGCGGGACAGGATCGCGCAGCCGAGCCCGTCGGCCACCAGCCTCTTGATGGCGTAGGTGGAGTCGACCTCCGCGACGATGTCGAGCCGCACGGACGCTTCCGCCGCCGCGCGGTCCACCAGGTGGCGCAGCGAGTGCGGGAAGCCCGGCAGGATCAGCGGGATGCCGCCCAGCCGATCCGGGCTGACGACGGGGCCGAGGCCCGCCGCCATCGCCGCCGGCGCGATGAGCAACAGGTCCTCGCGCCCCAGCGTCTCGAACCGGAGCTGGTCGGACACCGGGCCGTCGTAGGCGACGGCGAGGTCGACGCGGCCGCGCTCCGCCCATTCCAGGAGGTGCCCGCTCATGCCCTCGACGAGGTGGAGCTTGATGCGGGGGTAGCGCGCCAGGCACCCGCGCAGGAGGGGCACGGACAGCGCCATGTTGACGGCGGTGGCCAGCCCCACCTTGACGGTGCCGACCGGCGAGGCGTTGGTCGAGGTGAGCTCGTCGCGCGTGCCATCGACCTGGCGGATGATCTCGGTGGCGCGGTCGAGCAGCCGCGCTCCCGACGCCGTCAGGCTCATGCCCCGCGCGTGCCGGTGGAACAGGTCCTGCCCCAGCTCGCTCTCCAGTTGCAGGATCTGGTGCGACAGCGCCGGCTGGGCCACGCGGACCTGCCGGGCCGCGCCCGACAGGCTCCCGGCCCTGACGATCGCCAGGAAATAGCGCAGCTGGTTGAGCGTCAGCGCGGATCCTCCCTCTTGGGAGGTATAACCATAATCGATAGGGACGTGCGGCAAACACTCTTTGTTGAAAGCGCGTCACGCGCCCATGCTCCGTTCCATGGCGATGCGATCCCAAGCGAGTTTGGCTCGGTCGGACTACGGCGGGGAGCCCAAGGGCCCGCTGCGCGGCGTCCGCGTCCTCGACCTGTCCCGCCTGGTGGCCGGCAACATGCTGACCCACGTCCTCGCCGACTTCGGCGCCGACGTCGTGAAGGTCGAGCGCCCCGGCGCCGGCGACGATCTCCGCAACTGGCGGGTGCGGGAGATGTCGCTGTTCTGGAAGGCCTACGCGCGCAACAAGCGGAGCCTGACGCTCGACCTGCGCCGGGCGGACGGCAAGGCGATCCTGCTGGACCTGGTGGAGGGCGCCGACCTGCTGGTCGAAAGCTTCGTGCCGGGCACGATGGAGCGCTGGGGGATCGGCCCCGCCGCGCTGCACGCGCGCAACCCGAAGCTGGTGATCGTGCGCATCTCCGGCTGGGGGCAGACCGGTCCCTACCGCACCAAGCCCGGCTTCGGCTCGCTGGTGGAAGGCATGTCGGGCTTCGCCGCCGTCAACGGCTACGGCGACCGTCCCCCGCTGCTGCCGCCCCTCGCGCTCGCCGACATGATCGCCGGCTATTCCGGCGTCGCCGCCGCCATGATGGCGTTGCGCGAGGTGGAGAGCGGCGGCGGCAAGGGACAGGTTGTCGACCTCGCCCTGTTCGACCCGATCTTCGCCGCGCTCGGCCCGGCCGCCGCCGAGTACCAAGTCGCGGGGAAGACGCCGGAGCGGAGCGGCAGCCGCTCGAAGCTGAGCTGCCCGCGCAACGTGTATCCCTGCCGCGACGGCACGTTCGTGTGCCTGTCGGCCTCCGTGCAGTCGGTGGCCGAGCGCCTGTTCCACGCCATCGGCCGGCCGGAGCTCGCCGCCGACCCGCGCTTCGCCACCAACGAGGCGCGCGTGCGCCACGACGACCTCCTCGATCCCATCGTCGCCGCCTTCATCGCCGGCCTCACCCAGGAGGAGGCGCTCGCCCATTTCGCCGACGCCGACGTGACGGTCGGTCCCATCTGCGACATCGCCGACCTGATGGAGCACCCCTACGTCGTCGAGCGCGAGGTGCTGACAAACTACCCCGACCCGGAGATCGGCGCCATGCCCATGCACCACGTCTCGCCGCGCCTGGATGGGACGCCCGGTGCCGTCCACTCGCCGGCGCCGGAACTGGGCGAGCACACCGCCGCCGTGCTGGCGACGATCGGGCTCGGCCCCGACGCGGTTGCCGCCCTGCGCGCGCGGGGGGTGGTCTGATGCCAATCGTCCGGCCCCGCTGGCGCTCGATCCTGTTCGTGCCGGCCACCGCCGCGCGCCTGATCGCCGGCGCCCAGACCCGTGGCGCGGACGCGGTGCAGCTCGACCTCGAGGACGCGCTGCCGGCCGACGCGCGGGAGGCCGCGCGCGCCTCGGTCCCCGCATCGATCGCGACCCTGGCGCGGGGGCCGGGCGACGTGCTGGTGCGGATCAACCGGCCGTGGCGTGACGCGGTCCGCGACCTCGAGGCGGTCGTCCACCCCGGCCTCGGCGCCGTGACGCTGCCCAAGACCGGCGGCCCGGCCGACCTCTTCGTCGTCTCCGACATCCTCGACGAGCTGGAAGCCGAGCGCGGGCTGCCGCGCCGGCGCATCGGCATCATCGCGCAGGTTGAGGACGCGCTGGGCCTGCGCACGATGGGCGCCGCGACCAGCTTTCCCGAGCGCCTGTGCGGGATCACCATCGGCCCCGAGGATTTTACCCTGGACCTCGGCGTCGAGCCCACCCGCGAGACGCTGCTGGAGCCGCTGCGCGCCTCCATCCTGATCGCGCGGGCGGCGGGGGTGCCGGCGCTCGGCTTCGCCCGCAGCATCGGCGATTTCAAGGACCTCCCCGCCCTGGCCGAGGCGGTCGCGGAGGCCTACCGGCTGGGCGCGCGCGGCGCCTTCTGCGTGCATCCTGCCCAAGTGCCGGTGCT
>CAXTIU010000073.1:0-2967 GCA_964244495.1 uncultured Beijerinckiaceae bacterium | reverse complement strand
TGGAGGATTACCGTCATGCGCGTTGGATTGTTCGTGCCCTGCTACGTCGACGCCTTCCATCCGGAGGTCGGCGTCGCCACGCTGGAGCTGCTGGAGCGGCTCGGCCTTGACGTGGAGTACCCGGTCGACCAGACCTGCTGCGGCCAGCCGATGACCAACACCGGCTGCCACGCCGAGTCGGCCGCCACCGAGGCGCTGTTCGTGAGGAACTTCGCGCCCTACGACGCGATCGTCTCCCCGTCCGGCTCCTGCGTCCACCAGGTTCGCTTCAGCCTGGACGCGATCGAGCAGACCGACGAGGTGAGAAGCGTCCGCGCGAAGACCTACGAGCTGGTCGAGTTCCTCCACGACGTGCTGGAGGTCGAGTCGTTTCCCTGGACGGAGTTCCCGCACAGGGTGGCGCTGCACAACAACTGCCAGACCCTGCGCGGGCTCGGCATCGCCAGCATGTCCGAGCTGCGGGAAGCGTGCTTCTCCAAGCCGGTCGACCTGCTCAGGAAGGTGCGCGGCCTCGAGTTCGTGCACCTCGCCCGCCCGGACGAGTGCTGCGGCTTCGGCGGCACCTTCTCCGTCTTCGAGCAGGGCGTGTCGGCGAAGATGGGCTACGACAAGGTTCAGGACCAGCACCAGGCCGGCGCGGACTACGTCACCTCGTCCGACAGCTCCTGCATGCTGCATCAGCAGGGCTGCGCCGAGCGCCTCAAGCTGCCGCAGAAGTACATCCACATCGCGCAGATCCTCAACGGAGCCAGGGCATGAGCGAAGGCATGAGCGAAGGCATGAGCGACCACGCCACCCTTCACCGCGACGTGCTCGACGACGGTCCCATCGAGGGCGAGACGCGTCATGGCCACCGCCTCGACCACGCGGAGGGCATGTCGAAACCGCTGAAGTCGAAGCCGATGCCGTCCGGCGCGCCCGAACCGCAGCCGCGCGGCGCGAAGATCCGCGGCGACCACCCGGTCGACCAGTCGGAGGCGGCCGACCGCTTCATCGCCGCGCCCGAGCACGAGAAGATGCACGACGAGCGACTCTGGGACCTGCGCCAGAAACGCGACCGCGAGATGCACGGCCTGCCGGAATGGGAGGAGCTGCGCGCGCTCGCCTCCGCCATCAAGGAGCACGCGCTCGTCCACCTCGACACCTACCTCGAACAGTTCGAGACCAACGCCAAGGCCAACGGCGTCCACGTGCACTGGGCGCGCGACGCGGCCGAGCACAACGCCATCGTGCTCGGCCTCCTCAGGGATCACGGCGCCAAGCGGCTGATCAAGTCGAAGTCGATGCTGACGGAGGAGTGCAACTTCCGCGAGTTCATGGCCGACCACGACATCGAGGTGATCGAGACGGACCTCGGCGAGCGCATCCAGCAGCTCGACGGCGAGGCGCCGAGCCACGTGGTCGTGCCGGCGGTGCACAAGCTGCGCACCGATGTCGCCAAGGTGTTCGCCGAGAACTACGGCTCGGACCCGGACTCGACCGACGTCGCCTACCTCGCCGCCGAGCAGAGGAAGGCCACCCGCCCGCTGATCCTGGCGGCGGACGCCGGCATGACCGGCTGCAACTTCGCCGTGGCCGAGACCGGCACGGTGGTGGTCTGCACCAACGAGGGCAACGCCGACCTGTCCGCCAACACCCCCAAGCTGCACATCGTGTCGGCCGGCATCGAGAAGATCGTGCCGAGCCTCGACGACCTGGCCGTGCTCATCCGCCTGCTGTCGCGCTCGGCGCTGGGCTCGCCGATGACGCAGTACACCTCGCACTTCAGGGGCCCCCGCCGCGGTGGCGAGATGCACGTGGTGCTCGTCGACAACGGGCGCTCGGAACGGCTCGGCATGGAGAAGTTCTGGTCGTCGCTGAAGTGCATCCGCTGCGGCGCCTGCATGAACACCTGCCCGGTGTTCCGCCGCTCCAGCGGGCTCTCCTACGGCGCCACCTACGCCGGCCCGATCGGCGTCATCATCGATCCGACCTTCAACGCGCGCAAGTACTCGACATTGCCGTTCTCCTCGACCCTGAACGGCTCCTGCACCAACGTGTGCCCGGTCAAGATCAACATCCACGAGCAGATCGCCGCCTGGCGCAAGGTGATGGCGGAGACGCACGAGCTGCCGCTCCTCAAGAAGGCCATGATGAAGGCGGCCGGCGCGCTGCTGGCCAGCCCCCGGCTGTACCGCGCCGCGCTGCCGGTCGCCGACAGCGCGCTGCGCCACCTGCCGCGCTTCGTGCTCTACAACCGGCTCAACACCTGGGGCCGGCTGCGCGAGGTGCCGCACGCGCCGCGCCAAACCTTCCACCAGTGGCACAAGGAGCACCGGGGCAAGCCGGTGCCGCCGGCGGCCGAGCCGCACGCGGGGACGGCGCCATGAGCAGCCGCGACGACATCCTCGCCGCCGTCGCCGCCCACCTGCCGAAACTGGACCGGCCGGCGCCGAGCGTTCCGATGTACGATGCCCAAGGGCACGATGCCGAGACGCCGTCCGACCTCGTCCGGGGTTTCGCCACCATGCTGGAGCAGATGGGCGGCGTGTGGCTCAAGCCCGACGCGTCCGACCCGCTCGCGCCCGCTCGCGCCAGGCTCTCCAACGCCGGGATCGTGTGCTCGAACGTGCCGGAGATCGCCGGCAGCAGGGCGCTCGACGCCGACATGCCGCCGACGGACCTCGCCGACGTCGACGTGGGCGTCGTGCGTGCCGCCTTCGCCGTCGCCGAGACGGGCTCGGTCTGCCTCACCGACGCCGAGCTCGGCGTCAACACGCTCGGCTACCTGCCCCAGCACCTGCTCGTGCTGCTCGACCCGGCCGACATCGTGCCCAACATCCACCACGCCTACCGCCGCCCGGAATGGCGGCGGTCGCACTACGCCGTCTTCCAGACGGGCCCGTCGGCCACAGCCGACATCGAGGGCGTGCTGATCCACGGCGCCCAAGGCGTCCGCTCGCTCTCGGTCCTGGCCGTGGCGCGGCG
>CAXTIU010000072.1:1691-3319 GCA_964244495.1 uncultured Beijerinckiaceae bacterium | reverse complement strand
CGCGGGACGGTCGCCGGCGCCGAGCCACGATCAGGTGAGGCGAGCGGTCAGGCTGGCGACGGCGGCGGCGCCGAGCGCGTCGACGAGCATGTTCCAGGCGGAGAAGACGCGCCCGAGCAGCAGCTGCCCGGCGAGCGTCGCGCGAAAGGCGTCTAGGGCCGGCGCGTGGACGAGGCGGAAGCTTTCCACCGCGACGATGACCGTCATGGCGAGCAGGAGGCAGGTGAGAGTCCGCCATCCCGCCGGCCGGACCGCAGCCACCAGCGCGTAGACGGTCGCGCCCCACAGGAACCCGCCGCCGAAGTGGTGCACCGGCAGCGGCAGGCCCCAGTGGACCAGCCGCAGGAGGAGCCCCGCCGCGACCAGACCCGTCACCACGCCTGCGAAGGCGAGCCGCCCCGTCGCGGGCCGTACTGGACCGGTCCCCTTCGACGAAGCCGCGATCCTCACGCGTCACCTTCGAGCACGGCGGTGCGCGGCGCGGCCGGGCGCGGCGGCGCCTCGCCCCCGGCACCCGCCACCATCTGCGTCACGCCCATGACGATTGACAGCACCACGAACAGCGCGACCGCGCCGACCACCAGCGAGTACGACTCCAGCCCGATGAGCACGTAGAAGAAGCCGAACACGGTGGCGAGCATCGCCGCGAAGACCGCCGTCGGCCGCGCCCGCCGCGTCACCGCCAGGGTGTAGAGCGAGGCCTGCGCGCCGACCAGGGCCGCGCTCGCCACGTAGCCCAGCGTGTAGCCGGCGAGCTCGCTCACCGACAGCAGCAGCAGGGTGAACAGCGACAGCGAGGCGCCGAGCATTGCGTACTGGAACAGGGCGAGGCGCATCCCGGTCACGACCTCGAACAGGACGTACGTGGCGAAAGCCAGCGCCACGATCAACAGCTCGTACTTCGAGGCCCGGGTGATCGTCCGGTACACCGGCGTCGCCTCGAGCAGCTCGACGCCGACGGTGGGGTCGGCGGCGCCGATGCCGGCCAGCGAGGCGCGCTTGACGTATCGTGGCCTGTCGACCTGATCCAGCGTCCACGTGGCCTGGAACCCGCTCGCCGTCGTGGTCGAGGGGCTCGGCAGGTCGGTGCCGACGAAGCTCGGGGTCGGCCACGCGCCCTCGATGCGGGTCACGGCGTGCTTGGCCGCCGCCGCGATCCGTAGCGCGCCCGACCCGCGCAGGTGCAGGGTGAGGCTGAAGGGCACGGTGTCGCCCTGTGCCTTGGCAAGGTCGACGGCGGCGACGAGCACGCCGGGACCGCCGCAGCCGGTGCCGTCCGTTACCGCGTCGGCGCAGGCCCGCCACGGCGCCTTCACGCCCGCCACGTCGGCGCGGTCCTCGTCGCGCAGGCCCTGCGACCCCGACACGTCGACGACGATCAGCGGGTCGCCACCCACCTTCAGCCTGTCTGGGCCACCGCCGCCGAAGCCTGTCGGCAGCTCGAAGGTGCCGGCGAGCGCGAGCGTCGCCTCGTAGATCGTGGTGGAGAACAGGCCGCGCCGGCGGGTGGAGGGCGCGAGGGCGGCGTGGACGTCGAGCGCGCGGGGCGCCAGGGCGAGGTATCGCGCGGCGCCATCCTTGTCGGTGACCGGCAGGACGAGCGTCGGGCCGGCCACCCGCTGCTCCGG
>CAXTIU010000072.1:0-1591 GCA_964244495.1 uncultured Beijerinckiaceae bacterium | reverse complement strand
CCGGTGCGGATCAGCAGGTCGACGTCGGGCGAGGTCGGGGCGAGCGCGGCGGCGAAGGCTTCGCGTGTCGCTCCGCCAGCCAGCAGGGACCCCGCTGCCGCCGCGAGTGCCTCGCGCGACGAGTAGTCGACGGCGACCCGCAGCCAAAGCGCCGCGCCGCTCGCCGTCGCGCGCTCCGCCGCCTCGATGGCCTCGCGCAGGCTCGCGGAAAGCCGGTCGCGCCGGCCGATCACGGTGAGGCGCACGCCGGCCTCCGCGAGGCAGGACGTGTCGCGCACGAGGTAGTGGCCGAGCAGCGCCATCAGCGCGTCGACCTCCACCTTTGGTCGACGCCAGTTGTCGGCGGAGAAGGCGAACACGGTGAGGATGCCGACGCCGGAGCCTGGCGCCGCCTCGATCGTGCGCCGCAGCGCCTCCACGCCGGCGGCGTGCCCGGCGGCGCGCGGCAGCCCTCGACGGGTCGCCCAGCGTCCGTTGCCGTCCATGACGATGGCCACGTGGGAGTTGACGCGGGAACCAACATGCGGGCCGGTGATCTCAGTTGCACTTTGCATCACAAAGCTCCAGGGCAAATAAAAAGGCGAGGGAAGAGGACGAGCGTCAGGCCTGCGACAGCTGGCCGAACGGGGCAGAGGCCGTGTCCTCGCGCGCGTCCCGCACCAGGGACTCCAGCACGTCGAGGTAGGCGAGGAAGCGCCGGCGCCCGAGCGCGGTGAGGGTGCAGGTCGTCACCGGGCGCTTGTCGGCGCTCTTGCCGAGGGCGACCAGCCCGGCCTCCTGCAGCACGGCGAGGTGCCGGTTGAGGTTGCCGTCGGTGAGGCCGCACAGCCGCTTCAGGTCGGCGAAGGCGAGCCCCCTAGGGTGGCTGACGAGCGAGGTCATGATGCCGAGCCGGGCCTTCTCGTGGATGGCGCGGTCCAGCCCGTCGTAGCTGAAGCGGCCGGGCTCCTCAGTGCTCATCGGGCACCTTCAGGCTCCGGCGCAGCAGGGCGGCGGCGAACAGCTGGCCGACGGCGAAGGGCAGCCCCATCGCCCACGGCGACGGCGCGTGGTCGGCGCTCGTGAGCGCGAGGGTCACGGTGCCGGCCGCCAGGTACCAGCCGCCGACCAGCGCCACCGCGCGGGGCAGCGAGCGGCTGGCGGCGAAGAAGCCCAGCGCCAGCAGGATCTGCCATAGGCCGGGCAGCATCCACAGGCTGCCCGGCTCGGTGCGGGCGAGAACCAACGCGAGCGCGACACCGGCCACCCCGGCCGGCAGGAAGTCGGTCGCCGCCGCCAGGATCACCGTGTCCGCGAGCCGGGAGCGCAGGCGGCGCGAGCGTGTCGCCGCCTCAGTGCCGACGATGAGGACGCAGGCGGCGGCGGTGACGATCCAGGTGGCGAAGTAGGTGGCGGGGTCGGGCGCGTGCCCCGCCCACTGCCCGGTCGCCACCGCCAGGGCGAGCACGCCGGTCACCGCCACAGCCGCCGGGCCGTAGCTATGTGAGCCGTCCTGTCGAGCGATCTGCTGGCGGATCGCGCCGATGTCGGCCAAGGCCCTGTCGAGGTCTCGCATGGTGTCGTCCCATCGCTTTGCATTACAAAGCTAACG
>CAXTIU010000071.1:0-3349 GCA_964244495.1 uncultured Beijerinckiaceae bacterium | reverse complement strand
TTCATGACGCGCACAGGTTTGATGCTTGATCCTCGCGGCATCGAGCGGCTCGACGATCCCATTCTGAACAAGGGCACGGCCTTCAGCGAGGCGGAGCGGCGCGCGCACGGGTTGGAGGGGCTGCTGCCGCCCACGGTGGAGAGCCTCGACCGGCAGGTGGAGCGCGTCATGGGCCACCTCGACGCCAAGGCGAGCGACCTGGAGCGCTACATCTACCTCGTGGGCTTGAGCGACCGCAACGAGACGCTGTTCTACAAGACGCTGATGTCCGACCCGGCGCGCTTCGTGCCGATCGTCTACGATCCCACCATCGCCGACGCCTGCCTGACCTTCGGCCACATCTACCGGCGCGCGCGCGGCATGTACCTGACCCGCCACATGAGGGGGCGCATGGCCGCCGTGCTGCGCAACTGGCCGGTCAAGGACGTGCGCTTCATCTGCGTGTCGACCGGCGGGCGCATCCTCGGGCTGGGCGACATCGGCGCCAACGGCATGGGCATCCCGATCGGCAAGCTGCAGCTCTACACCGCCTGCGCCGCCGTGCCGCCGGACTGCTGCCTGCCGGTGCTGTTCGACATCGGCACGACCAACGCCGCCTTGCGCGCCGACCCGCTCTACCTCGGCCTGCGCGAGGCGCCGCCGGCCGACGACGCCGAGGTGGACGCGCTCGCCGACGAGTTCGTGGCCGCCGCCAACGAGGTGTTCCCCGGCGTGTGCGTGCACTTCGAGGACTGGAAGGGCACGGACGCGATCCGCCTGCTGGCGCGCTACGCCGACAAGCACCTCGTCTACAACGACGACATCCAGGGCACGGCCTCGGTCACCATCGCCGGCCTGACGACGGCGCTGCAGATCCTTGGGCAGGATCTCAAGGACCAGCGCGTGTTCTTCCTGGGCGCCGGCTCGGCCGGCATCGGCATCGGCAACATGATCGTCGAGGCGATGGTCGACGGGGGCCTCGACAGGGCGGCGGCGGTGAAGCGCATCGCCCTGTTCGACGTCGGCGGCCTGATCGAGCCCTCGCGCCACGACCTCAGCCCATCGCAGAAGGTCTACGCGCACGAGGGCGACGCGCCGACCAAGGACCTCGCCGGCGCGGTGGACGCGTTCAAGCCGACGATCCTGATCGGGGTGAGCACCACGCGGGGCGCCTTCACCGAAGGCGTGATCAAGGCGATGGCCAAGCACGTCGAGCGGCCGATCATCTTCCCGCTGTCCAACCCCACCGACAAGGCCGAGTGCACGCCCGAGCAGGCCTACACCTGGACCGACGGCAAGGCGTTGGTCGCCTGCGGCGTGCAGTTCCCGGACGTCACCGTCAACGGCAAGACGTTCCATCCGGGCCAGGCCAACAACTTCTACATCTTCCCGGCGATCGGCCTCGCCGTCTACGCCACCCGGCCGAAGCGCATCACCGACAAGATGTTCATCGCCGCCGCCGCCGCCAGCGCCGACCAGGTCAGCCAGGCCGACCGCGACGCCGGCATGCTGTTTCCCAAGCAGGCCAACATCCTGGAGGTGGAGATCACCACCGCGACCCGCGTCGCCGAGCACATCTTCGACGCCGGCGAGGCGACGGTGGAGCGCCCGACCGACATCCGCGCCTGGATCGAGGGGCTGGCCTACAAGCCGGACTACCGACGCTGACGTTGGCAGTCCTCCGCTCGATGACGAACCTGCCGCAACGATCGACGGGAGTTTCATGATGTTCGGTTTGCGATCGAAGGATCATCCGTCGATGCGTGACCTGCCGATCGGCATCCACGCGAGCGGCCACCGCCGCGAGTTCGACAGCATGGGCGACGTGGACGTGCCGGCGGACCGCTACTGGGGCGCGCAGACGCAGCGCAGCCTGATCCACTTCTCCATCGGCCACGACAAGATGCCGAAGGCGGTCTACCACGCCTACGGCGTCGTCAAGAAGGCCTGCGCGCTGGTCAACGAAGCCGAGGGCCGGCTGCCGAAGTGGAAGGCCGACGCCATCGTGCGCGCCGCCGACGAGACCATCGCCGGCCACCTCGACGACCATTACCCGCTCTACGTCTGGCAGACGGGATCGGGCACCCAGTCCAACATGAACGTCAACGAGGTGATCGCCAACCGCTGCATCCAGCTGCTCGGCGGCACGCTCGGCAGCCAGGAGCCGGTGGCGCCCAACGACGACGTGAACATGGGGCAGAGCAGCAACGACACGTTCCCCACCGCCATGCACGTCGCGACCATCCTGGAGATCGACGCCAGGCTCCTGCCGCAGGTCGAGGCCCTGGCGGTGGCGATCGAGGACAAGGCGGCGCGATGGTCGAAGGTCGTCAAGATCGGCCGGACCCACCTGGAGGACGCGGTTCCCCTCACGGTCGGCCAGGAATGGTCGGGCTACGCCGCGCAGATCCGCGCCTGCATCGCGGCGATCGAGCACAGCCGCGCCGGGCTGCTCGAACTGGCGGTCGGCGGCACGGCGGTCGGCACCGGGCTCAACGCGCCGGCCGGGTTCAGCGCGGAGGTCGCGGCCAAGATCGCCGCGCTGACGGGCAAGCCGTTCGTCACCGCGCCCAACAAGTTCATGGCGCAGGGATCGCTGGACGCGATGGTGCGGGCCAGCGCCGCGCTGCGCGGCCTCGCGGTCACGCTGATGAAGGTCGCCAACGACATGCGCTGGCTGGCGTCGGGCCCCCGCTGCGGCCTGGGCGAGCTGGTGCTGCCGCAGAACGAGCCGGGCTCGTCCATCATGCCGGGGAAAGTGAACCCGACGCAGTGCGAGGCCATGGTGATGATCGCGATCCAGGTGATCGGCGAGGACACCACCGTCGCCTTCGCCGGCAGCCAGGGCAACTTCGAGCTGAACGCGATGCGCCCGATCATCATCAACAACGTCCTGCACGCGGCGCGCATCCTCGGCGACGGCTGCGAGAAGTTCCGCACCTTCTCCGTCGAGGGCACGGACCTCGACGAGAAGCGCATCGGCCAGTACGTCGCCGAGTCGGTGATGCTCGTCACCGCCCTCAGCCCGGTGATCGGCTACGAGAAGTCGGCCCACATCGCGCAAAAGGCGATGAAGGACGACAGCACGCTGAAGGAGGCCGCCCTCGAGTCGGGCGCCGTCGACGAGGCGACCTACGACAAGGTCATGGACCTCAAGGGCATGGTCGGCCACGGCGTCGCCGGCGCATGAGCGGGGTGGGCATCGGCGCCGTCGGCGGCCGCGATCGGGCGGGACGATGAGCCTCGCCCTCGCCTCGGCGGAAGCAAGCGCGCGGGCGGCGACGGCGCGGGCGACGGGCCTCGGCGTCGCGATCCACGTCGCCGTCTGCGACGGACAGGGCCGGCTCACCGTCTTCTTCAAGATGGACGG
>CAXTIU010000070.1:0-3365 GCA_964244495.1 uncultured Beijerinckiaceae bacterium | reverse complement strand
ACACCCACAAAATCAGTAACTTATTGACGATCCATGAGGAAAGTGCCGGCGCGCCATTCCGAACAAAACTGCGAACACCTATGTCGTTGAGATCGCGATGTGATCGCGACGCCTACGTTTTGAGCCTCCACGCCGGCGTGCGGTCCAGCGGTGCCACGGCCTGCTCGATGTGCCGTCCAGTCCTGCCTCATCGAACCGCTCCCACGTTATGTCGGCTGACCCCTTGACTTCCTGCCGTCACTTCCCCGTTTCGGGTGTCCACGGCACGGCGTTGAACGGCGCCAGCGCCGCTGCAATGGCACGGGCGGCGGCGAGGTGGGCGGGGTCGGCAGTGGCGAAGGTGTCGGTCGTCGCCGCCATCATGAGCCCGCCATCCGGGCGGGGCTCGACCACGACGCCCGGCGGCGGCGTCACGAGGTGGGCGAAGCGCGGCGCGACATAACTGATCCAGGCCAGCGGCAGGTCGTCCGTCCGCCCCTTCGGCAATAGGTCGCGGAGGTCGGCGGGGCAGGCATAGGCCTGGGTCGCCTCGAACACCTCCGCCAGCGCCAGCACCACCTGCCGGAACACCCCGAAGCCGACGAGATGCGGCTCGGATATGGCGAAATGGCTCGTCCCGAAGCTGGCGCAGTTCCTCAAGCTGTAAGGGCCGCTGCTGCCCCCGCGCATAAAGATGTCGCAGTAGCGCGGCAGTTGGTCGGTGTCGGTGTAGTTCGTCAGCCGCACCCCGGCATCTGGCACGTGGTGGCCGTCGACGTGGCGCTCGGTGGCGGCCAGCACGCGGGCGATCTGGGCTGGCAGCGTCGGCGCGAAGGGTATGCGGGTGACGTCGTCCGCCCAGTCCATCCAGTGCGCGAAGGCGGGGTCAATGGCCTGCAGCCGCGCGACGAAGGCGAGCCAGCGCGCCGCCAGCGCGTCGGCCGGCTCCGCCCGCCAGCCCCATTCCGCGATGGCCGAGAACCAGTTGCTGCGGGCAACGAGCCTGGGCCTGTCCTCATCTGTCACCGTCGTCTTCCCCCCTGCTTCGGCTGACTCGGCGGCAGGAAGCCGACGACGACATCGCCCAACCCTCGCTTGTTGAATACTTTTCGGAAGTAGTCGGCCGCATCCTTCTCGGCGAAGTACACCTTGAGCCCCGCCCCGAGCGCCTTGGCGGCGCGCAGGTGCCTTTCCGTTGTCTCGACCAACTTGCTTGTGACCCGGCCCGCAAAGGGCAGTGTCACGAGGCGGGCGTACTCCTCGCCCTTCGCGTCGGCGAAGTCGCCCACCCGCACGTCGCCATCCACGAGGTCGCCGGCGTAGCGGAAGCAGTCGTCAGGGTACTGCCACTCATTCGTCTTGGGGTCTCTGATGCGCACCGTGAAACTGCGCGGGATGGGCGCGATCGGGTTGACGCGCCGGTGCACGTCGTCCTCGTAGTCCAGCACGTGCTCCTTCGGTTCATTCTTCACATCGGGCGTCGGCGCGGGGCAGAGCTTCGGCTTGTCAGTGGCCGCCTGCGGCTTGTCGCGCTCGCCCGGCGCCAGCACGGCGGTGACGGTGGCGAGGTCGAGGTAGAGCTGCGTGCCCAGCGCGCGGCCGAGCGCGGCGTCGCCGCTGTAGTAGATGCCGAGGCGGCTGTGCGCGACCACGGCGGTCTCGCTGCTGTCCGCCAGGGTGCGGGCGAGCCGCAGCAGCCCGGCCGGGCCGTCGAGGCGGAAGCGGATGTCGGGCGCGCCGGGCAGCGTGCCCTCCGTGATCCCACCGTCGTTGGGCGTGGGGATGAACAGGGCGCCGAGAACGGCGGTGGGCACGGCGAAGCGGGAAGCGAAGGCGGCCAGCGCGCGAACGATGTTCGGGCTGGCGTCGACGAGGAAGGAGCGGGCGACGACGGGCGTCATTTCCGCAAGCCGCGCTGCGGCCTGGTCCGCCGCGCCGCCCCCTGGCGAGCCCGGCCCCCAGCGCCCGCTGTCCCGGCCGTTGCCGGCCGGGACGCGCGGCTGGTCGGGGTCGTATTTCGCGAGCGTGACGCCCAACGCCCGCGCGAGGTCGTGCGGCGCCATCCTGGCGTCGAGCAGCGTCTCGGCGAGGAACAGGCGGAAGGCGTCGTCTTCCACCCCGAGCCGCGGCAGGCGGGCGAAGGCGAGCTCGGTGTGGGCGAGCGCCTCATCGCCGCGCCGCCAGTATTCGGCCGCGCGGCGGGCGTGCTTGACGACGCTGGGGGCTACCGCGCAGCCGTGGGCGACGAGCAACAGCGCCACGAGGCGGTCGCCGTCGAGGCAGGCCGGTCCCGCTCCGATCTCGACGCGCGCGAGCACGGTGCCGCGGCCGAGCGTCAGCTCGCTGCCTTCGAAGCGGGGCAGCGCGTCGAAGCCATACCGCCGTCTGCCTTCGTCATATCGGCGGCGCAGGCCCGCAACGCCATCCACCAGCTTCCTCCGCCTTGGCTGCAAGAGATGAAGATTACAGCTAAGGATAGTGTGCAACAAGAAAGGGCCAGAACAGTCAACCTGACCACTCTCCGCACTGAGGGAAGTGCAATCCCGCAATTCTTGCGGGTTTCACCGGCTGGAACGCGGTCTCGATGACATCCGCGCAGACTGTGCCAGCCGTGGCGGTTCGCAGTTCTATCCGGGGTGATGGCGGATTGGCGCACCCGAGAGGATTCGAACCCCAGGAGTCGTCGCTAAGTTACTGATTTTATTTGCGCCGCCGCAACCAACTCTCAGTGATGTGTAAGACCTATGTGTAGTGGGTCGAGCATGGCTTGCATAGCGTTGATACCTGTCTTCCACCATCCAAGCCGTTCGGCGCGGCACCTTCTGAACGGACGGCCTTGCGAAGCGCGGGTCGTCATGGGGCCGGCCCACGTTTCGGCTTGTTCGTGGCCGGTTTCCTCGCCGAGGTCGTCCCGACGGACGCTGCCTTGGCCGTGACTCGCCTCGGCCAGGCCGTGACGCTCTCCGGCTCGGCCTCCCGTTCGTCGGCCGCGCCAGGGCCTGTGACATCCTCGCCGAAGGCCCAGAAGGTAGATAAAGGCAGGGCGAACATGCGCTCGGAGAAGGCCAGCGGCCGCTCACCGAGGTAGAAGATGATGCCGGTCACGTCCCAGCACCGGCCGGGGCCTTCGGCCCGGAACCAGTGCAGGTGCGGGCGGCACTGGCGCTGCCCTGGTCGAACGGGCAGACGGAAGGCCAGGTCACCAAGCTGAAGCTCGTCAAACGCCAGATGTACGGGCGCGGCAGGATCGATCTGCTGCAGGCCCGCCTGATCGGCTTCAGCCCACCGTGAGCATCAGCACGATCGCGCCAGAGCCATTGTTGCAAGCCGGATCATACTAACGGCCTTCAGGTCTGACCGGTGTGTGCCCATGCCCGCATGCCGAT
>CAXTIU010000069.1:0-3490 GCA_964244495.1 uncultured Beijerinckiaceae bacterium | reverse complement strand
CATCGGCATGCGGGCATGGGCACACACCGGTCAGACCTGAAGGCCGTTAGTATCAAACGGCAGTTTCGATGACGCCGTGGTGCTGAAGGCCTCCGGCGACGTGCCCACTATGGACGGGGTACTACGGGACGCCTGACCCACAGGCTCGACCGACGCAAGTTCCTCACGACCTACGCGGCCTCAAAAGCCCGCGGCCCCGTGCGGCACGGCCTGACCACCTCCACCACTATCCGCAACAGCAGCCACTCCCGAGGTGGCTGCCCGATGCGTTCGCGGTCGACCCTTCCAGGACGTTGATCACGTTCGGTTTCGCGCTACACCGCACCGAGCGGCGGACGCATGGAAAACTCGATAGCCGCGGGATTGATCATGTTGATCGGAGTACCGGCTGAGAACGCATTGATCTGATCGAAGACGTCCGAGAACTGGAGATCGAACTCCTCCTGTGTCACGTAACCGATATGCGGCGTCGCTACGACGTTCGGCAGGTTGATCAGCGGGTCAGCGATGTCACGCAACGGCTCGGTCTCGTACACGTCAACCGCCGCCATGCCCGGCCGGCCGGCCCTCAGCGCCGCGACCAAGGCTTCCGGCTCGATCAAGCCTGCGCGGCTTGTGTTCACCAGCATCGCTGACGGCTTCATCAGTGCGAGATCGGCGGCCGTCACGATCCCCCGCGTTTCCGGTACAAGCCGCATGTGGAGCGAGATGACATCGCAGGACGCGAAGAACTCGTCCTTGTTCTCGGCGACGGACCAGCCCTGGCTCCTCGCGCGGGTCCGCGAGGCTTCGCGCGCCCACACCAACACGTCCATCCCGAAGGCACGACCATACCCGGCGACGACCTCGCCGATCCGGCCCCAACCGTAGATCCCGAGGACCTTGCCTCGTAGCGTGTGGCCGACACCCGCGATCCACCGCCCGGACTTGAGCGAGGCGACTTGCGCTGGGATCTGGCGGGCAGCCGCGAGGACGAGCGCCCACGTGAGTTCGGCCGCCGCATAGGACGGCGTGCCGGCGTGCATGTTCGAGCAGAGCAGCACACCGTTGCGGGTACAGCCTGGCACGTCGACGTGGGGGTAGACGCTTCGCTGACTGATCAAACGCAGCTTCTGTAGACGGTCCAGGAGTGTGCCGGTGATGCGCGTGCGCTCACGGATCAGGATCAGAGCCTCGACATCGATCAAACGGCGGGCGAGGACATCTTCGTCCTCGACATGATCGGTCCAGACCTCGACCTCGTGACCGTCGAGCTTGGCGAAGCACGGGAGGTGACGAAGCGTGTCATGCCAATCGTCGAGGATCGTGACCCTCACGACCGTGCCACCAGCAGATCCCTTCCAGCCTCGGTCAGCACGACGAGATCCCGCTCGCGCTGAACAAGCTTGCAGTCCAGGGCGTCCTTCCAAACGGGTAGGCGCGGGCAAGACGTACGCCAAGCATCCTTCACGTCGGTGTAGGTGCGCGGCTCGCGCTCAAGCCAGTCCAGGCAATCTGCGATGAGAGGCGCGAGGGAGTCGGTCATAGCTGCGCTCCGGCAACGGGCACGAGATTGACACCGGCAAGCCATGGCGTCCAATGCACAGATTGCTTGTTCACGATACCTTAACAGGTATGCCGTGTTGAGCCTTCGCGACCTACAGTGCTTCGTCGTTGTCGCGCAGGAAGGTCATGTCACCCGCGCGGCGGCTCGCTTGTCCATGCAGCAGCCGCATCTCTCCCGCTTGCTGCGCAGGCTTGAGGTGGACCTTGGGGTGTCGTTGCTGAAGCGGGGTGCCCGGGGTGTCGAGTGCACGGCAGGAGGGAAGGCGCTCTTGGCCGAGGCCACCCGCATCCTCGCCCTCACCGACGAGATGCCTCGGCGCGTCTTCCGCGCAGCGCAAGGCGAGAGCGGCCGCCTCGCGGTCGGTCTCACCAGCTCGGCCGCGCTGCACCCTTCCATCTCCCGCGCCGTCCGGTCGTTTCGCGAGCGCTACGAGGCGGTTTCCCTGACGCTCGATGAGGCAGGGACGGGAGACCTGATCGCTTGGCTCCAGCAAGGTTCAATCGACGCCGCCCTCGTCCGTACGCCGGTCCACAATCATGACGTCCTGAAGGTCGAGCGCATCCTGAGCGAACCGATGGTGGTCGCCCTGCCAGCCGGCCACCACCTCGCCAAGACCCGAACCGTCGCGATCAGGCTCAAGGATCTGGCATCGGAGCCGTTCGTCCTTTATCGCCGGCAGACGGGTCCCGGTCTTTATGACACAATCATCGCCGCCTGCCATGGCGCCGGCTTTTCACCCCGGATCAGTCAGGACGCTCCACGGCTGACGGCGACGCTCAGCCTCGTGGCAGCAGGACTCGGCGTCAGCATCGTGCCGGCTTCCATGCGCACCCTGCACCTCGATGGATTGGTGGTCAGAGACCTGAACGGCACGTCCGACCTGGAAGCCATCATCGACCTTGTGTCTCGGAAGAACGCTTCAGATCCGGTTGTGGATCGCCTCGCGGAGGTCATCCGAGTCTCGGCGGGACATGCAAAACAAAGTTAGAGTGTTGTTTGGAGTCTCGGGAGGGGTCCTTTCACCCTTGCTTTTATCGGTGTTCTCAGTGCTTTACGTCCCTTGCCGCTGCATGCCGTGGCATTTCCGTTTCGCCTGGATCGGACAGGGCAGCGTCCCGGCGGCCAGCGTCCAAGTTTCGGTCATTCGCTCGGAGGAGCCCGCGCGCGCGGGCCCGTCAGGGCGTTTTCTTGCCAACGATCTCCGCCATGCGCCGCAGACGCGACCCGCGGTCGGCGGCGACGTAGCGGTCGACGGCTTCCGCGACCTCCACGGTGAAGGCCGTGTCGACGTGCGCGTACGTTGTCAGGAGCTCCCGCGTGGTCACGCCGAGGAACTCGGCGGTCTCTTCGATCGAGTAGCCGTCTTCGAGGAGCCAGGTCGCCGCCGTGTGCCGCAGCATGTGGCGGATCACGTCGGCGTCGAGGCCCGCGTCGGCGACGACGGCGTTCCAGAGTCGCACGAGGCTCGTCAACGGCCACTTCTTGCCGCCGCCGTCGTGGATCACGCGGTCGGATCGCTTCGCGAGGTCGGCGTTCGACGTGTCGGTGCGATGCCATCCCCTGGCCAGCACCTGCAGGATCGGCACGAGCTTGACTTGCGGGCACTGCTTGGCCGACCTCGTCGGGCCAGAACCCTGGCGGAAGAAGACGTCGTCGACGAGGTCGAAGTGGCCGAACGCCTTGACGGGCCGCGTCGCCGTCCTCCGGCCGGTCTTGGCCTTCCTCGCGGCCTCCTTCCGCGCCGCCTCCGCCTTCGCGGCCTCCAATGTGGCGCGAACAAGCTTTAGTGACGTCTTCTCGCCGGGGCCACAGAACAAAACGGCGCTTCGTCCTACCAACGCCATGGGCCTATGCCCTTTGCCACGCCGCCTGAATGGCCAAAGTCGAGCTTATACCAACATGCACTGATCATGACCGATGCGCCCATTGGCGCAGTCCGATGGA
>CAXTIU010000068.1:0-3671 GCA_964244495.1 uncultured Beijerinckiaceae bacterium | reverse complement strand
TCCAGCTTCCTCGGTCCGCACCGGATGGACAACGTATCGAAAGCTCACAGCTAGAGGGCGAGACTATAACGGGCAGGATTCCATCCAGGCTTTGACATTTTACTGAAAGTAGCCCTGAACCGCCGCTCCTACGCACCGGATCAGTTCCGCGCGATCAAGCGCCATCATAGATGGGTGCTTGAGGACGTAGCGGCTGAGGACAAGGCCGGCGATCTGCATCACGATCATCGCCAGTTGCTCCTTCTTCTCACCTTCGGGCAAAGCACGTGAGATCGCGGGTGCAGCTTGCTGCTCTATCACTTCTGTGAGTCGGCGGCGTGCGGTCTCGTGCGTGCCAGCCGCTCTCAGCAGAGCCGGGAGTTCGTCGCCCGCGTCCCAGCGGTCGATTACGTGCCTCACCAGTGCCTCGCCTCTCTCGCCAGGCGGCAAGGCGGCGAGATCGGGAACGCGGAAGTCGATGGTCGCCGCAGTGGCGAACAGGTCCTCCTTGCTGCCGTAGTAGCGCAGCACCATCGACGGGTTGACGCCCGCGGCGGCTCCGATCGCGCGGATCGTCGTGCGTTCGAACCCGTGCTCAGCGAAGAGACGCCGCGCTTGGATGAGAATGCGATCGCGGGTGGGTTGGGAGCGGAGAGGCTTGATCACATCACCTTCATCCGCCGCGGTCAACTAAGTAGCAATCATGCGCTTGCAAACGCATGAATGCAAACGTACGTTTGCACAATCGTTGAGCCCCAAACCCGGAGCCTGCCATGCCGACGACCCCTTACACGTTGCAGCGGCGGGTCGGCCGCTTCCGCGATCAACGCTGGCTCATCGACAAGGTGATCGAGATGGTCGGCCCCGAGTTCGACCAGTCGCGTCTGCAATATTACAGTGCCCCCATGAGTCCGGATCACCGCGGACCAGTGATGGGCCTCAACGCGTTGGTCCATCGTTGGGAGGACCTCACACGCGAATTTTCCCGTCTTGCCCGCCGCTACGAATTGCAGGCCCACGCCGCGCTCAAACAGGGGCACGAGGTGTCTGCCGGGGACGGCTTCTTCTCCGCCTCCGTGATGTACGGCGCAGCCCAGTGGCCGATCTTCGCCAACACCGACCTGAACCTGGTGCTGGAGCGCAAGAAGACCGATTGTTTCGTCGAGTTCGCGAAATTCGCCGATCACCGGATCGAGGCGATGGAGATCCCCTATGGGGACAAGACGCTTGCGGGCTGGTTCCATTTGCCGCCCGGCTACACGGGCGGTCGACTGCCGTGCCTGGTCATGATCTCCGGCATGGACGCCTTCAAGGAGCTTCAGATCAATGCCTCAGCGGATCGCTTCCTGCGGCGTGGCTTCGCCTGCTTGATGCTCGATGGTCCAGGCCAGGGAACCTCGCTGGCGCGCGAAATCTGGTACGATCCCGATCGCTATGGCGAGGTGGGCCGCGCCGCCTTTGACGGTATGGCGGCGCGGCCAGAGGTGGACGCCAGTCGCATCATGGCTTGGGGCCTATCGTTCGGCTCGTTCTGGGCGACCCAGATGGCCGCCGCGGAGCCTCGCTTCGCCGCCTGTGCGGTGATGTACACCTGCTTCCAACCGCATAATTGGCCGCTATTCGACATGGCTGCGCCGAGCTTCAAGCAGCGCTTCATGTACATGACCGACGTCGATGACGAAACCGCCTTCGACGGGATTATGGCGCGCATGGACGTTAGGGCGCTTAGCCCCAGGCTGGCCATGCCCTACTTCGTTATGGCGGGGGAGGACGACTCGCTGAGCGACCTTGCCTGCACGGTCGAGCACCTGAACGTTGTTCGGGGGCCGAAGACCCTGGTTGTGTTCGCCGGCGAGGAGCACGGCATGGGCGGCTCGCGATCGTCGCAACTCGGACCCCCGTTCTTCCCCATGATTGCCGACTGGTTGACGGATCGGGCCAGAGGCAAGCCGCTGGAGTCCACATATAGCGTCATCGACACGACCGGGCAGCTGCATAGCGAGCCCTGGGGAGAGACGCGAGTCTACCAGTATGGCGCACCGCTGGGGGTCGATCAGCTGTTCGCAGATTGGCCGCCAGCTGGCGTGTCATGAACTCAGAACATCTCGTCAAGCTTGCAGGCGAGACGGGTCGGAGCTCCACTTTCTGATCCAGAATTAAGACCGTGAAGCGTCTGACGCTTTGATAGAAAATTGAAGTTGTAGACGGCATTTGTCGCGTCTTGGTAGAATTAGGGACCTAACGTCAGCTTGGGTCACACCGGAGAGGCCCAGCATTCCGATGTGGTTAATGCATTGCAGCCAGTGTCAAGAGGGTCAGTTAGAGTGGAGAGGTCGAAGGCGTCGTGGCGCGTGCAGCGAACAGCCGGCTGGGCAATTTAGAGCGCGTTATGGACCTGCCGTGATCGGCGCCCCAGGTTTGCGGGATGACAATCTCCCGCAAACCTTATCCATCCGACGTGTCCGATGAGGAGTGGGCGCTGGTTGCCCCCTATCTCGCGCTGTTGCCGGAGGACGCCGGGCAGCGCGATCACAGCCTTCGCGAGGCGTTCAACGGGCTGCGCCATGTGCTCAGGAGCGGTTGCCCGTGGCGGCTGATGCCCCATGACCTGCCGCCGTGGGCGGCGGTGTACCAGCAGGCGCAACGCTGGCTGGCTGCTGGTTGCTTTGAGCACCTGGCCGACGACCTGCGCTTCGTGCTGCGGCTGGCGGCGGGACGCCAGGCGGAGCCGAGCGCCGTGGTGCTCGACAGCCGCACGCTGCGCTCCACGCCAGAGAGCGGGCAGCGCGCCGGCTATGATGGCGCCAAGCGCAAGCGCGGCTCCAAGCTGCACATGGCGGTGGACACGCTGGGTCACCTGCTCGCCTTGCACGTCACCCCGGCCAGCGCCGAGGATCGGGCCGAGGTCGGACGGCTCGCCGAGGCCGTGCAAGCGGCCACCGGCGGCAGCGTCGAGCTGGCCTACGTCGACCAGGGCTACACCGGCGACAAGCCAGCGGCTGCGGCGGAGAAGCAGGGCATCAGGCTGGAGGTGGTCAAGCTGCCCGAGGCCAAGCGCGGCTTCGTGCTCCTTCCACGGCGCTGGGTGGTCGAGCGCTCGTTTGCCTGGGCGGCCCGCTTCCGCCGCCTCGTCAAGGACTACGAGGGTTACGCCAGTACACTGGCCGGCCTGCACCTCGTCGCCTTCGTCTGCCTGATGCTCAGAAGGACCGCGTTGCTTGCCACAGGTTCATAACGTGCTCTAGAAAATTCTCGGACAGGCTCCTAGAGTTAAGCAATGGTGGCTCAGGGGACCCATCGACCGCGTCACCGGAGGAGATTGTCTCTGGCGAGGTCGAGCACTTCGTCGCCGCGCCCACTCATGACGGCGCGCAGCACGTAGAGGCTGAAGCCCTTCATCTGCTCCGCCTCGATCTTGGGGGGCATGGACAGCTCGTTGCGGGCGGTCACCACGTCGAGCAGGGCGGGGCCGTCGTGGGCGAGGATCTCCTCAATGGCGCCGGCCAAGTCGCCGGGGTCCTCGACGCGCCGCGCGCGGATGCCGATGGCGTTGGCCATCGCCGCGAAGTCGGGGTTGTCGAGCCTCACGCCCGTCTCGAGGTAGCCGGCCGCCTTCATTTCCATTTCCACGAAACCCAGCGTGCCGTTGTTGAAGATCACGATCTTCACCGGCAGCTTCTCCTGGCGGAGCG
>CAXTIU010000067.1:0-3736 GCA_964244495.1 uncultured Beijerinckiaceae bacterium | reverse complement strand
CGGCTCGGCGTTCGCGGTGGTTGTATCCTTATCTGGGTGCGACTTATTTTTACTGGCGCCTGCGGGTCCGGTTGGTGTTGCGGAGAAGGCGATGCTGATTGACGCGGTGGTGATCATGCTGGCGATCATTGGGCCGATCATTGTTGCGACGCTGGCCTTTGCGTGGTGGTACCGTGCGGACAACGCGCGGGCGGTGTACCGCCCTGATTTCTCGCATTCCGGCCGCATCGAGCTTGTGGTGTGGTCGATCCCCTTGCTGACGATCACGTTTTTGGGCGGCATCGCGTGGATCGGGGCGCACGAGCTTGACCCGGCGCAGCCTCTGGTTTCGAAGGTGAAGCCGGTGGAGGTCGAGGTGGTGTCGCTCGACTGGAAGTGGCTGTTCGTTTACCCCGCGCAGCACGTGGCGAGCATCAACGCCCTGACGGTTCCGGCCGGCACGCCGGTTCACTTCACCCTGACCTCGTCGAGCGTGTGGGGGTCGTTCTTCGTTCCCGAGCTCGGCTCGATGATCTACACGATGAGCGGGATGACGACGCAGCTGTATCTTCAGGCCGACCATCCCGGCAGCTACTACGGCTTGTCGACCAACCTGAGCGGCGACGGGTTCTCCGACATGCATTTCGTGGTGAACGCGGTGTCGGACGCGGCGTTCGGCGCCTGGGTGGCGGCGGCGCAGGCGTCCGGCCCGGTGCTGGACGACGCCGCCTACACGCAGCTGGCGCGCCAGAGCGTGGTGACGACGCCGGTGACCTACCGCTCGGTGGAGCCCGACCTGTTTCGCAGGATCGTGGCGCTGCAGCTGGCGCCGGGGCCTGGTCCGGAGGCTGGCCCGACCAAGGCCGGCCCGGACGTTTCGCCCAAGGCCAACCTGTCGCCCGGGCCCGCGCCCGTTGCAAGGAAAGGAAGCTGACGATGTGGGGCAAGTTGAGCTGGGACGCGGTTCCCTACGACCAGCCGATCCCGATGGCGGCCGGCGTGGCGGTGGTTCTGGCGATGGCCGGCGTGCTGGGCTGGATCGTGCTGCGCGGGCACCTGCCGTATCTTTGGCGTGAGTGGATCACCAGCGTGGACCACAAGCGGATCGGGGTGATGTACACGATCCTGGCGCTGGTGATGCTGCTGCGCGGCTTCTCCGACGCGCTGCTGATGCGCTCGCAGCAGGCGGTGGCGTTCCGCTCGCCGGGCTACCTGCCGCCGGAGCACTACAACCAGATCTTCTCGGCGCACGGCACGTTGATGATCTTCTTCGTGTCGATGCCGTTCCTGATCGGGCTGATGAACTTCGCGCTGCCGTTGCAGCTGGGGGTGCGCGACGTGGCGTTCCCGACGCTGAACTCGGTGTCGTTCTGGCTGACGGCGACGGGGGCGCTGCTGGTCAACATCTCGCTGATCGTGGGCGAGTTCCAGCGCACCGGCTGGCTGCCGTACCCGCCGTTGTCGGAGCTCGCCTACTCGCCGGGCGTGGGGGTGGACTACTGGCTGTGGGCGCTCACCATCGCCGGCGTGGGCACGCTGATGTCGGGGGTGAACCTGGTGGTGACCATCCTGAAGATGCGGGCGCCGGGGATGAGCTACCTGCGCATGCCGATGTTCTGCTGGACCTCGCTGGCCTCCAACCTGCTGATCGTCGCCGCCTTCCCGATCCTGACGGCGACCTCCATCATGCTGCTGCTCGACCGCTACCTCGGCTTCCACTTCTTCACCAACGAGGGTGGTGGCAACTCGATGATGTTCATGAACCTGATCTGGGCGTGGGGCCACCCGGAGGTGTACATCCTGGTGCTGCCGGTGTTCGGGGTGTTCTCGGAGGTGATCTCGACCTTCTCGGGCAAGCCGCTGTTTGGCTACCGCTCGATGGTGATCGCCACCATGGTGATCTTCGTTCTCGCCTTCATGGTGTGGCTGCACCACTTCTTCACGATGGGGGCGGGCGGCGACGTGAACGGGGTGTTCGGCGTCACCACGATGATCATCGCGGTGCCCACGGGGGTGAAGATCTTCAACTGGCTGTTCACCATCTACGGGGGCCGGGTGCGGCTGGCGACGCCGATGCTGTGGTCGCTGGGCTTCATGGTGACCTTCGTGATCGGCGGGGCGACGGGGGTTCTGCTGGCGGTGCCGCCGGCCGACTTCGTGCTGCACAACTCGCTGTTCCTGGTGGCGCACTTCCACAACGTGATCATCGGGGCGGTGCTGTTTGGGGCGTTCGCCGGCTACGCCTACTGGTTCCCCAAGGCGTTCGGCTTCAGGCTGCACGAGGGGCTGGGCAAGGCGGCGTTCTGGCTGTGGTTCACCGGCTTCTACGTCGCCTTCATGCCCTTGTACGTGCTGGGTCTGGAGGGGATGACGCGGCGCATGCAGCACTACGACGTGGCGGCGTGGCAGCCGTGGCTGCTGGTGGCGGCGTTCGGGGCGCTGCTGATCACGGCGGGGATCGGCTGCCAGATCGCGCAGCTCGCCTACTCGATCAAGCACCGGGCGGCGCTGCGCGACGTGACCGGCGACCCGTGGGACGGGCGCACGCTGGAATGGGCGACGAGTTCGCCGCCGCCGGTGTACAACTTCGCGGTGATGCCCGACGTGGGCGGCGAGGAAGTGTACTGGGGGATGAAGCAGCGGGCGCGCGAGCAGGGGCGGTTGAGCGAGGAGCCGGTGTACGAGGACATCGAGATGCCCTTGAACAGCCCGACCGGGTTCATCTGCGCGTTCTTCTCCACCATCGTGGGCTTCGCGATGATCTGGCACATCTGGTGGATGGCCGGGTTCGGGCTGCTCGGGTCGTTCGTGACCTTCGTGGTGTTCGCCTGGCGCGACCACGCCGAGTACGAGATCCCGGCGGCCGAGGTGGCGGTGCTCGACCGGGCCAGCCGCGCGACGCGCTGGGACGCGATGAGCCACGCCCGGGTGCGGGCGGAGGCGGCGGAATGAGCGCCACCACCACCGCCAACCCGACCGCCACCGGGGGCGCCGGACCGGTCGCCTACCAGGGTCCGCGCGCCGACCCCTACGACCTCGGCCACGCGGAGGGGGGCACCGCCGCCTCGAGCGCGCCGGGGCGGGGCACCGGCGGCCCGGCGCCCAAGCGGATCATCGTCGGCTACGGGTTCTGGATCTTCATCCTGTCCGACATCATCATGTTCTCGGCCTTCTTCGCCACCTACGCGGTGCTGCGGGACGCCACCGCCGGGGGACCGACCGGCACGCAGATCTTCGACCTGCCCAACACGGCGGTCGAGACGGCGTGCCTGCTGCTGTCGTCGTTCACCTGCGGCATGGCGAGCCTGGCGGCGGACGCGCGCAACAAGGGGGCGTTTCACCTGATGATGGCGGTGACCGGGGCGCTGGGGGCGGTGTTCCTGGGCCTTGAGCTGCACGAGTTCGCCGGCCTGGTCGCGGACGGGGCGGGGCCGAGCCGCTCGGCGTTCCTGTCGTCGTTCTTCACGCTGGTGGGGTGCCACGGGCTGCACGTGTTCTGCGGCCTCCTGTGGCTGCTGACGATGATGGCGCAGGTGTTCACCAAGGGGTTCCGGGCCGACATCATGCGGCGCATCCTGTGCTTCGCCCTGTTCTGGCACGCGCTGGACATCATCTGGGTGGCGCTGTTCACCGTGGTGTACCTGATGGGAGTGGCGGCATGAGGAGACCGGCATGAGCGGCACCGGCATGAGGAGACCGGCATGAGCGGCACGGGCATGAGCACCGGCGGCATCGACCGGCCCGCCGACGGGCGGCA
>CAXTIU010000066.1:0-3799 GCA_964244495.1 uncultured Beijerinckiaceae bacterium | reverse complement strand
TCCATCGGACTGCGCCAATGGGCGCATCGGTCATGATCAGTGCATGTTGGTATAAATTCCTCCTTGTGTCCTTAGACCACCAGCCGGACCAACGGGAGCTCTGTTACGTAACGTAAGTAGCGTGTGTCAGTAACTTCATCTTTACCATGCGCGTCCTACTTGCAATGAGCGCGTCATGAAGATCGAGATCCTTGGCGCACCCTGAATGATTGTGGAGCTGCCATGAGCACGCGAGATTTCGGTGCGTCACTGGCCATCGCGGTTGTCGCCTGGACATGCCAAGCTTCGGCAGGCGATCTGTCTCCCACCTCGCGCGAAGCATACGCCCGCCCATCGTCCATCCCATTCCCGACGTCCAACCCCTATACGCCCGACAAGGCGGCTTTAGGAAAGGCCCTGTTCTTCGAGCCCCGCTTGTCGGGAGCCGAGAACATGACGTGCAGTTCGTGTCATAATCCTTCATTCGGCTGGCAGACGCGCAACAAGACGGCGGTCGGCTCGCAGAACACCCACCTCCCTCGGCGCGCACCCACGATCCTGGACACGGCCTGGATTCACGCCTTCTTCTGGGATGGTCGCGCGCCATCGGCGGAAGCGCAGGCCAAGAGCCCGATCCAGAACCCCTACGAGATGAACCTGCCGCTTGACCAAGCCGTCGCGCGCCTCAACGCCATTCCCGGGTACAAGGCTCGCTTTGATCGGGTCTTCCCCGGACGAGGCGTCACGCCGGACACGCTCGTCGCCGCACTCGCCACCTACGAGCGGACGGTGGTGTCAAGCTACGCTCCCTTCGACGCTTGGATCGAGGGCGACCCATCAGCCGTACCCGAGGCGGCGAAGCGCGGCTTCACGCTCTTCACGACGACGGCGCGCTGCTCCGGCTGCCACACGGGCTGGAACTTCACCGACAACGCCTTCCACGATATCGGCACGAGCGATGGCGACCTCGGGCGCGGCCCCTTGGAGCCGAACAACCCCTACGCGCCATTCGCTTTCAAGACGCCCTCGCTCCGCGACGTGGCGCAGCGCTCGCCTTACATGCACGACGGCCAGTACGGCACCCTGGAGGAGGTCATGGCCCACTACGTCGGCGGCGGCATCGACAGGCCATCACGGTCCCCGATGATGCGACCAGTGCCACTCACGGCGGACGACGTCGCTGATCTCGTCGCGTTCCTCAACACGCTGACGGGATCAAAGCAGGTTGTAACGCTTCCCGTCCTGCCGAACTGAGGATCGCGCGATGTCGATCCTCCACCGCGTCCTGCTCGCTTTCGCACTGATCCTGACGATCGGCGCTGTCCAGAGCGCGAGTACCTACCTCGGCATCCGGTCCTTGTCCGGCGAACTCGCGAACGCGACCGCGGTGCCCATCGCCCAGGTCGACGCGGCTTGGCGCGTGTCGAACGCCTTCCAGAAGGCGGAAGCCTTCCTGGATCGCGCCACGGACGGCATCCGCGACGAGGACGGTGCGAACATGATCATGGGCTTCGAGGCGCTCAGCCGTCCGATCGCGGCGCAGTTGAGCCTCGCCCTGGGTAGCCGGGGAGACGAACCGAGCAGACAACGATTGCTCGGCCTCGTCGAAGAGTGGCGGGCATCGGCGCTTGTGCTGTTGGGCGCGAGTCCGGCCACGTCGATCCCCGCGCCTCACCTGATGGAGCAGCGTGGAAAGGCGATACGCACAGGCCTTCAGGTCCTCATCGCGGAGGCGGTCGCCCGAGCCGCCATGGTGCGTGCCACCATCGAGAACGAGGCGCTGCGTACGCAGGTGCTGGCGATCACCTGCGCGCTGGCCGCTTTCGTCGTTGGCACCGCTCTCGCCCTACCTTTCGCCTTCACCTTGACCCGCCCCTTGCGGCTGTTGCAGGCGCGGATGCGCAGCATGGTCGAGGGCGACCTCCAGGCACCCATCGTCGGTGATGATCGCGTCGACGAGATCGGTGGGATCGCGACGGCGTTACGCTTCATGCGTGAGCGCTTGGTGGAACGTCGCCAGATAGAGATCGAGGTCGCGAGGGCCGGCCGCGAGCAGAGCAAGGTCGTACACCACCTTGGACAGGCGTTGGACACGATCGCCCGTGGCGACCTCACGGCCCGCTTCACCGTGGACTGTGACGGCTATGACAAGCTCAAGACGGACTTCAACGAGTCGATAGAGAGCCTTCGCGCTATCGTTGCCACGGTGTCCTCCACCACGGATCGTCTCGTTGGCGGTTCGGACGAGATGGCGGAGGCCAGCGTCGATCTCGCTCGGCGCTCTGAGCGTCAAGCCCTTCGCCTCCAGGAGGCCGTCAACTCCTTAAACACGGTCAGCGACTCGATCCGCGACGCCGCTGTCAGCACACGTCAGGCGAGCGTCGCCGTCTCTGCGGCGAACGCCCAGGCGGCCCGCTCGGCCGCCATGATGCGCGATGCCGTCTTGGCGATGGGGCGCATCGAACGCTCGACCAGCCAGATCGCGAAGATCGTGGGGGTAATCGATGATATCGCGGCGCAGACCAACATCTTGGCCCTGAACGCGGCGATCGAGGCCTCGCGGGCCGGGGACAGTGGGAAAGGCTTCTTGGTCGTAGCCGAGGAGGTTCGCGTTTTGGCTCGGCAATCCGCGCGGGCCAGCGATGATATCAAGGATCTCATCAGTCGAACGTCGAGGGACGTGGCAGACGGTGTCGCACTGATTGATCGCACGGGCGGCGGCGTCGACATGATCATGGAGGGGGTGTGCAACCTCGATCACTTCGTCAACGTCGTGGCGACGACAGCCGAACGACAGGCGGCAAGCCTGCGAGAGGTTGTTGGAGTCGTCATGGAAGCCAACCGCATGACGCAGCAGAACGTGGCCCTCGGCGAGCGATCCGCCTGCTCCGTCCGGCATTTCCACGATCACGCTGCGACGTTGGCGGCTCTGGTGCATCATATCAAAGTCGGTGACCGCATGGCCCACCAGGAGGCGGCTTAAGGTCTTCATCCAGCGATCGCCATGGTCCGCGACGAGGGCTGGTGCTTAATATTCGAACCGCCGTTGGACGGTGATCGTGCTGCGACTGCCGTCGTGGGCGTAAGCCTGGCATTCGAGCTCGGGCTCGATGCCGCGCACCATGCCTGAGCCAAGGGTGCGTGCGATTATGTCAACGCTGGTTCACGCTTTGGTCTTCTGCGCGTCGGCCTTGAACCGCAGGCCGTGGGTCCTGTCCGTCAGCCAGACCCCGACGGCGTGGATGGTCTCACCGGCGCTGATGATGGCGGCGTGGCCGACGAGGGGCACGAGGTCGCGCCGGCCGCGCGCCTTGACCCTGAGAACGGCGAAGCCAGTGTCGGCGTTGTGGAAGGTCACTCGCTCGACCGAGCCCACCAGCGTCTCACGCTCGGGTCCGCCGCTCGCTTCAGGGATCGGGATCGGGATTGGCATGGGCGTTGTGCATGGCACCCGAAGGCGCGGGGGCTGACTTACCGCTTTAACAGGCGTCACGTCATTGGCCGAAGCCGTAGCGGTTCAGGTAAGCCTTGTGCTGTGCCGCAGTCTCAGGCGGTGGTAGTGCATGCGGCGGCTCCGGCTTCTTGGTCGATGTCGAGTCCGTGGTGTTGCTATGTCGATGGCCGCCGCCGAAGCCGACGCGCTGCATGGTGGCATCGTCGAAGTTCGGCGCAGCGGCCTGCGTCGGCGCATGAGCGGCAATTATAAAAAAGGCGAGAGAAGCAATCGGTGCGGCATGGTGATCCCCATGACTACCATGGCATGACTGACCTGCCCCCGAACTCTCATCCAATCGCGATTAGAGCCTGTCCTGGTGATACG
>CAXTIU010000065.1:0-3907 GCA_964244495.1 uncultured Beijerinckiaceae bacterium | reverse complement strand
CATCGGCATGCGGGCATGGGCACACACCGGTCAGACCTGAAGGCCGTTAGTATGAAGTCGTGCGCCAAGCCGCCGGTGAGCTGGCCGACAGCCTCCATCTTCTGCGATTGACGCAGCTGGTCCTCGATGCGGCACTGCTCGGTGACGTCTCGGCCGCTGAACAGGATCAGGCCGCCGCCCTCCGACCTGCGTACGAGAGCTACGGAGGTGTCGATGATGACGACACGATCGGCGACGTAGTTGCGCATCACCCGGTAATGTCGCATCTCGCCGGTCGCAAGGCAGGCGCGTGCGTTGCGTTCGATGTCGGCGGCGTATTCCGCAGAAAGGATCGATGAGGGTTTCGCCTCGAGGAACCGCTCCCGGCCGCACCCGCAGACGCCTTCAGCGGCCTTGTTCAGGTCTCCGAAGGTGATCTCGCCATCGTCCGAGATTTGGACGAGGAACAGGTAGTCGGGAGAGAGGTCGAACACGACCCTCGTCTACGTCTGGCTCAGTTCCAGCTCGTGGGTCCGTTCCTCGATGAGACGCTCGAGCACGCTGTTCGCCGCCTCGAGGCTCTGATCGATGGTTGCGGGACCTTCATCCAGCAGAACGGAGGCAAGCCTTTCATGGCGGCTCATCAGCTCGGTCACATCCGCTTCGCACCCCAGTTCCGGGTGTGGTTCGGTCCAATAATGAGCGGTGCGGATGAACACGAGATAGGCTGTCAGCAGTTCCACGACGCCGGATCTCAACGCGATGCGCAAGACCTTCTGCGCCCTGCGTGCTTTCCTTGGTTGAAGGAACATCACGCTCAGGGCGGTGAAGACGTCGGCCTCCGCCTCGCTACCCGGGTCCAGTATCGGACGAGGTGCCTCATAGGCTTCGAGCCGAGCGAAGCAGCCGTGGAGCAACTCCTCCGTCGGCATGCCCGAGCGACGAAGCAGGTCCATGACCTGCTCGACGGTCTGCGGCTTCGCGGCGGCATCGCCGGCCGGTCGTCCTTCTCCAACAAGGAAGCCGACATGACGGACGATGCGGTATCGAACTTGCAGAAACGCGAGAGATGAACGAAAAGTCGTTCCTTGAACAGGGAAGGAAGCGGGTTGTCGAGATAATCCGACTTCGCGAAACCCCAGAGTTCAGCGATGGGGCCTGGTGCATCACCAGCCGACCGAAAGAAGTTGGGGATCACACCAAAACGACCAAGAACCTCTTCGAAAGCGGACCGGGGCGTCAGAAGACCTTCGATTGAGGCTTGATGAGCGGCCGCCTCAAGCTTGCCTACCGGTGTTGTCACTGGGCACCCTGCTCGACGGATCTCGCAGCATGGCTCGAGCCATCCTGTCTCCTCAGAGCCACCAGACCGTCGCGTTCGATCATGAGTCGCAGGGCGGAGCGAACGACTTCGCTCGCGCTGCTATATCGGCCGGATTGAACCTAGCCTCTGATGTAACTCTCCAGTTCCAGGGTAAGCGCGATGTTGCGGGTTGGTGTGCTTGACATGTTTCGCTATCACCATAGTGTCATGAGTTGTCAACCTTTGCTAACCGCCTGCGCTCTACGTCAGAGGGTAGATTGGATGTCTGCTCAATGAGGGTCGTAGCCAGAAAGCCGCCCTTCGGCCTACGTCGTCCGTAGTGCGCCGGTGGGCGCAGGGCGTTCGTAGGAAGCCATCTATTTCGTTCTGTTAGGCGGTCCCGACCGTCACAAGGAACTGCCCGACTTCCCTCAGCAGGTGCTCCGACTGCCGCGTCAGATCCGATGCGGACGCGAACACAAGCTCGGCAGCGACCTTCGTGTCATGGCTCCAGCTTGTCATACCCTCGACGATTGTAGCCATCTCGCCGGCGCCGGCTTCGGCCGCGCTCACCGTGATCTCCCGTGTGGCCCTATCCTGGACGTCCACGGAGGCCGCGATGGCCTTGCTCGCCGCGATGGCCTCGATGCGCGCGAAGATATCGCCGACCGCAGCGCCGGCCTCGTTGGAAGACGAGCGGATGTGCTCGACATAGGTCGTAATTTGAACGGTCATCGCCTCCGTCTCACTGGCAAGCCCTTTCACCTCTGCGGCGACCACCGCGAAGCCTCGGCCGGCATTCCCGGCGCGCGCGGACTCGATCGTCGCGTTGAGGGCGAGAAGGTTCATTTGGCTGGCGACGCGCGCGATCAGTCCTGCCATGTCATCGATTGCGGCAACCGACTGATGAAGGACGTCCATTGCCGTCTGGATCTGCTCGAACCGTGCCGACGCTTGCCGCGACAGATCTGCCGCTTGTTCCGTCTGACGCGCGATGTCGTAGACCAACGCGCCAAGATCATCGGCCGTCGCTGCCAGTACCGCGACGCACGACGACGTGCCGCGCGAGCCGTTTACCAGCTCGCCCTGCGAAGCCTGCTGGCCGACCCCGCGCAGGGCCGCATCGGAGTGGTGGTCTACAAGGTCGACCGGCTCACCCGCTCGCTCGCCGACTTCGCCAAGCTGGTCGAACTGTTCGATGCCGCCAAGGTGTCGTTCGTGTCGGTCACCCAGAGCTTCAACACGACCACCAGCATGGGTCGCCTCACCCTCAACGTGCTGCTGTCGTTCGCCCAGTTCGAGCGCGAGGTTAAGCGGCGCCGCGCGGTCATCGTGCCCGATGGTGCATCGGGGCGGTCCGGGGCATGCGCCAGGAGGAGCAGCGCAACCTGCTGCGGGCTCTCGCGAAGGGCAGGGCGCTGCTGCAGGAGATTATGCGCGCTAACCACGTCGACCTCGACGCCATCGCCGAGCGCGAGGGCAAGAGCGAGCGCTCGATCCGCGCCACGCTCTCCTTGGCGTTCCTCAATCCCAAGCTGGACCTCTCTAAGAACCTCGCCTGTTTGCGCGTGGTGTGATTCCATCTGCTTGCGGGTGGGAGCTGTGGCGATGCGGGGTCAGGCAGGGTTCTTCGATATCGACCAGCGGCTGAGAGATCTGTTGGCCAAGGGTGACGATCTCGAACGACTGAAGGGTCTTGTCGACTTTGAAATGTTCCGGGCGGCGCTGCGGGATGCGGTGTCGCGCTCGGATCACGGCAAGGGCGGTCGGCCGCTGTTCGATCACGTGCTGATGTTCAAGGTTCTGGTGCTGCAGACCATGCACTCGCTGTCGGATGAGCGCTGCGAGGTCCTGGTCAAGGACCGGCTCTCCTTCATGCGCTTCCTCGGGCTAGATGTTTGGTCCCGGAGTTTGGTGGTGCGGATCATGTGTGAACCTGGATGGTTCGTCTGTCCATGCCCTGCATCTGGCCTCATAGGGCGTGAGGCCGCGTAGGGTCTTCAAGGACAGGGCCGTTGCGTGCAAGCGGAGCCCGGCGCGACGACCTGCAGCCCCCAGCGCGGGCAGAGCGTCGCCAGGCGCCGGTGCTCGGGTTGGGGCGGCGCGCGACGGCGTCGTTGGGCGCCTCGCTCATTGCCCCGCCGTGACCCTCGTGCCCGGACTTGGCACCGCCCGGCTTCACCTGCTCGCGCCGCTCCTTGACTGTCCGTGCTCGGCGGCTTGGACGAGGCGCGCGACGGCTTTGCCGGCCGATGCGACCGAAGCACCAGCCCGATCAAGTCTTACCGGCTCAACCGCTCGCGGTCGCTGCGACCCAGGCCTTATCGGATCAGCGATCCGCGACCATCGCGAGAGCCTGGGTAATTACCTTTTCCTCCTGAAAGTGGTCTCTCTAGGTCATACGCTTAGTCCTTTTGCGTCATCGTTTTCTGACAGATTAGGAAGATGTATCTCTCGTCATCGACAGAAGTTTGAAGTGAGACGACATGAGCGATACATATGGTAGGCAGTCAACTTCTGTCGGAACTATAACAAATGAGGGATCGCCCCTGGCCGGTTGGGAGCACGTCCACAAGCGCATTTCCTGGGGCGCGATTTTCGGGGGTGTGGTTCTCGCGCTGGCGA
>CAXTIU010000064.1:0-4038 GCA_964244495.1 uncultured Beijerinckiaceae bacterium | reverse complement strand
TTCGAAGGCGGTCAGACCCTAAATCACCGAGGATGAAGGTTCCGGGAGCAGGTCACACGCATTCGCTACGCCGACCCAAGGCAGCCATCATCTACAAGCAGACTGGCAACCTGCGCGCCTTGCAGATCCTGCTCGGCCACACCAAGATCGAGAGCATTGTGCGCTACCTTGGCGTCGACGTGGAGGAAGCCCTCACCCTGTCTGAACGAACGGAGATCTGAGCGCCCGCGCAGCCCACCGTCGAGGGCTGCGCGATCAGCTTCGTGCCCGTTCCAGACTCCACCGAACAAAGCTGCGTTGCCCGACAGCGGCCATTCGTCCAAGTTTGCGGCATGGCCGTGATCTAGACCTTCATGCTTCGGCGAGCCGCGCGGCGATCTCCGCCGAGGCCCAGTCGATGAAGAGGCGCACGCGTGGGGACAGCTGGCGTCCCTCGACGTAGAGCAGATACACGGGGCTCGGCGTCGGCGGATGGCTCGCCAGCACCTCGACCAGCGTGCCCGCAGCAAGCTCACGCGCGACGCGGTAACGCGGCACCTGGATCAGCCCCAGCCCGAGCTCGGCCAGGCAGGCGTTGGTCGTGGCGGCCGTCACGGTCGCGGCGATGGGCAGCGACACCCTGCGCACGCCGCCCTCGACCTGGAACTCCAACGGGATCAGCGTCCGCGTCGCCGAGGACACGAAGCCGATCATGCGATGGCCCGCCAGGTCGTCGGGCGAGGTCGGGTCGCCGTGCCGCGCGAGGTAGGCGGGGCTGGCGAAGGTGCCCTCGGCGAGCAGGCCGAGCTTGCGGCCGACCAGCCCGCTGTCGGCCGGCGCGCCGACGCGGATGACGCAGTCGATCCCTTCGCCGACCAGGTCGACGAGCCGGTCGCCCTCGCCGATGTGCAACTGGATGTTGGGATAACGTTCGAGGAAGCCCGGCAGGGCGGGCAGGAGGAAGCGCCGCGCGAAGCTGCCGTGGACGTCGATGCGCAGCGGTCCGGCCGGCACTGTCTGCGTCACCGCCGCGTCGGCGTCGTCGATGGCGGACAGGATCGCCAGGCAGCGACGATAGTAGTCCTCGCCCTCCGCCGTCGGGGAAACCTTGCGGGTGGTGCGCACGAGCAGGCGGACGCCGAGGTGGCGCTCGATGTGCTGAACCGCCTCGGACACGCGCGAGCGCGGCAGCACGAGGTCGTGCGCCGCCTGGGCGAAGTTCCGGCGCTCCACCACCCGGGTGAAGGCCCGCATGGCGGCGATCCTGTCCACGATTGTTCCAGATTCTCGCTCGGTCCGTCCGGATATGGGTCTCTAAACGAGATCAATGACCGTGTGTACCTATTGTGGGCACAAGGAGAACGCCCATGATCGACATGCAACGCGCCGCCATTGTCACCGGCTCGTCGAAGGGCATCGGCGCAGCGGTCGCCGAACGCCTCGCCCGCGACGGCTTCGCCGTCGTCATCAACTACGCGAGCGGCGCCGCCGCGGCGGAAGTGCTGGCCGCTAGGATCACCGCCGGCGGCGGGCGGGCCATCACCGTGCGGGCCGACGTGAGCGACCCGGTGGCAGTGGCCATGCTGTTCGACCGCGCGACCGACGCGTTCGGCGGGGTCGACGTGCTGGTTAACAACGCCGGAATTATGAAGCTGGCGCCGCTCGCCGACAGCGACGACGCCTCCTTCGACCGGCACGTCGCGATCAATCTCAAGGGCACCTTCAACGGCCTGCGCGAAGCCGCCCGCCGCCTGCGCGACAACGGTCGGATCATCAGCTTCTCTTCGAGCGTGGTGGGGCTCTACCAGCCGACCTACGCGGTCTACGCCGCGACCAAGGCCGGGGTGGAGGCGATGAGCCATATCCTCGCCAAGGAGCTGGGCAAGCGCGCCATCACCGTGAACGTCGTGGCGCCCGGCCCGGTCGCGACCGAGCTGTTCCTCGGCGACAAGTCGGAGGAGCAGGTCGCGCTGGTCACCAGGATGATCCCGCTCGGACGCCTCGGCGAGCCCGCCGACATTGCCGGCGTGGTCGCGTTCCTCGTCGGACCGGACGGCGGCTGGGTGAACGGCCAGGTGCTGCGCGCCAACGGCGGCGTCGTCTGAGGAGACCGGATCATGAACCAAGTTGCGTCGAACCAGGTCGTCCTCGTCACCGGCGCGTCGAGCGGCTTCGGCCGCATGATCGCCGACGTCCTCGCCGGTGCCGGCCACACCGCTTACGCTTCCATGCGCAACCTCGCGCGCACCAACGCCCATCAGGTCGAGGAGGTCGCCGCCTGTGCCAAGCATCACGGCGTCGACCTGCGCACCGTGGAGCTGGACGTGCAGTCGGAGGCGTCCGCCAGCGCCGCCGTCGAGACGATCATCGCCGCGCACGGCCGCCTGGACGTACTCGTCCACAATGCCGGGCACATGGTGTACGGGCCGAGCGAGGCTTTCACCCCCGATCAGCTCGCGCAGCTCTACGACGTCAACGTGCTCGGCTGCCAGCGCGTGAACCGGGCGGCGCTGCCACACATGCGCGCGGCGCGCCGCGGCCTCCTGGTGTGGATCGGCTCCAGCAGCGTGGCGGGCGGCGTGCCGCCGCTGCTCGGCCCCTACTTCGCCGCCAAGGCCGGCATGGACGCGCTGGCGGTAGCCTACGCCCGTGAGCTGGCGCCGCTCGGCATCGAGACCAGCATCGTGGTGCCGGGCGTCTTCACCACCGGCACCAACCACTTCGCCAACGCCGGCGCGCCGGCGGACACGACCCGCGCCGATGCCTACGCGAGCCTCTGGCCGGAGTATTTCGCCGAGCGGATGAAGGACGCGCTCGCGGGCACGGTGCCGGACGACGCCGACCCGGCGGAGGTCGCCCGCGCGGTGAGGCGGATCGTCGACGCGCCGTTCGGCCAGCGCCCGTTCCGCGTCGTGGTCGATCCCGCCGACGACGGCGCGTCGGCGTCCTACGCGGTGATTGAGCGCGTGCGCACCGAGTTCCTGCACCGGATCGGCTTCGCCGACCTGCTGCACCCGACCGCGGCCGCCGAGGCCTGACGGCGTGGCTGCTCACCGGTGGCAGCCATGGAGGCTTCCCGGGGATCGCCTCACCCCACAGCAACGGAGACCACGATGCCCTTCGCCAACTACAAGTTCCCGCAAGGCATGCTCAGCGCGGAGCAGAAGGAGGAGATCATCCACAAGACCACCGACATGTTCGCGAGCTACTTCGGCGAGGCGGTGCGGCCCTACACGATGGTGCTCGTCGACGAGGTGGTCGATGGCGGCTTCGGCCGCGCCGACGAGACCTTCACGCTCGCCAAGCTGGAGCGGATGAAGAGCGGCGCGTCCAGCGGCTGACGTCAGCTCCGGCTTTCGGGCGCCACGATAACGGGAGCCACGCGCACCGGAATGACGCCGCGCGTGGTCCAGGCCGTCCCTCTCGTCCCCAGTGCGCATGTGACGACACAAGGGACTGGTGCGCGGGGCATGCACGCAGGTGCCACACTCACTGTACCGCTGGTCCGTCAGCGGAGATGTCTCATCGGCCAGCTACCGATGTAGTCAGCGGTCGTTCGGCTCAACGCCCAAGATTGCCGTTCCAGCTGTTTGTTGCTGCGCTTGGAAGCAGACTTTGTCAGTTGAACGTGCGATCGACATAGCGATCGACGGACAAGCCCAACTATCTCTGGGCTGCAGGTTTCCGAGCCTCGAGCACCAAAACAGCCTACATCGCACCTGGCAGCCCGTGGGAGAACGGCTATGTCGAGTCGTTCAACGCCAGGCTCAGGGATGAACTCCTCGACGGCGAGATCTTTTACTCACTCCGCGAAGCACAGGTCATCATCGAGAGTTGGAAGCGGCACTACAATACTATGCGCCCTCATGGCTCGATCGACTATAAACCACCAGCTCCGGAGGTGTTCGTGCCAGCCTTTGCCGCATGGCCGGCGCCGCAACCCCGACCAGCTCCGCCGGCTATGCTCATGGTGGCGTCCAGACCGACCATGAACTAGATCATCCGACGGGTAAGCGGCCGCGTTGAACTGGGTAGGGTTGAGGTTGGTTTGCCGTGCCG
>CAXTIU010000063.1:0-5044 GCA_964244495.1 uncultured Beijerinckiaceae bacterium | reverse complement strand
ACCTCCACCGCATGAACGACACGGCGGTGCGCAGCGTGTCGCGCCTGATCGTCGAATGCTTTCAGACACATTGGTGAGAGACGCCCGTAGTTGCGAGACACCGCGACCTTACACAGCTGGAGTCCCGAGGATGGATGCCGCTGGCGACGGTCACGGGATCCTGCCGACGGGCTATGAAGCCGGACAGAGAACCAATTCATCAGCTTCGCAGGAACTCGCTGATGGCATCTAGGAAGACCTCTGGCCGCTGCAGCTGAGGAACGTGGGCGCATCCCGGTAGGAGCTTGAACCGGGCGTCGGGCAGCAGCGCCGCGAGGTCCTCCGACATGGCGGGCGGTGTCGCCTCGTCCTCCTCGCCGACCAGGACGAGCGTGGGAACGCGCATGGTCGTGGCGCTCGCGCGAAGGTCGAGCGTCGCGAGCGCCTGACAGGCGGCCTGGAACACGTCTGGGTCGGTTCGCACGAAGGCGCGCCGTCGCTCCGCCATCAGGCGCGGGTTCTCGGCTTGGAACGCGGGCGCGAACAAGCGGCGCATCGCCACTTCGGCGACCGCCTCCAGCCCCTTGGCGGACGCGGCCGCCGCCATGTTGCGGAACGCTGCGCGGCCATCCTCGGAGAAGGCGGCCCCACCGTCTGCGAGGACGAGGCGCGCCGGGAGCTCGGGATGGTCGATCGCGATGCGCAGACTAATGAAAGCGCCAAATCCGTTGCCGAGCACGATCGGCTGCTCGTCGCCAACGACGTGCCGGATCCCCTCCGCGACGCGTCCGGCGAAGTCCACGAGGCCGCCGTCCATCGGCGTGGAATCGCCGAAGCCCGGCAGGTCCAGCGTGACCACGCGAAAGTCGGTCGAGAGCGGGCCGACGATCCTATCGAAGCTTCCCCGATCCGCCAGCAGGGAGTGCAGCAGCACCAGCGGGCGACCGCTTCCCACCTCCGTGGCGCCGAGCACGCCGCCTCGCACGTCGATCTTCATGTCACGTCCGTTCCCCGCCGTGAGGCTGCTTCGCTCCCTCTTTTGGCATCCTTGACGGTGGTGCCGCAACAGCGTCATGAAATATCACGATACTCCATTCGGCTAAAATCAAGACCATGGCGCTCCTTCGCAACGGCATCTATGACGCGGTCCGGGCCGACATCCTCGCCTGTCGTCTCGCGCCGGGAAACGAGATGCGCGAGCAGGATCTCGCCGCCCGTTACAAGGTCAGCAGGGCGCCTGTGCGTGACGCATTGCTGCGGCTTGAGCGGGATGACCTCGTCACGGTCGTTCCGCGGCAAGGGTCGCGGGTCAACCCGATCTCCATCGCCGATGCCAGGGACCTGTTCCAGCTTCGACTTCTTCTCGAACCGGCCTGTGCCTCGGAGGCGACGCGCAGCGCCGGTGCTGATATTCTACGGCAGCTCGACGCGTTTCGAATCTTTGATCCAAGTGCCGACTTCATCGCCTACAATCGCGCTTTCCACCGGGCGCTCGTCGATGCTTCGGGCAACCGCCGGATGGCGGCCATCACGGGCGACGTCATCGACCAGTCCGAACGTCTGGTTCGCGTCAGTGTCACCCGGATGAAAGGGCGCGACCCCACGCGACTCGTGGCCGAGCACGCGAAGCTCATCGACGCGATCCAACATCGCGACGCGCGAACCGCGTCCCGCCTCCTGCGCAACCACATCGCAGAGGCCGAGAAGCGCGTCCTGTCCGCCTTAGAGCAGAGCGCCGTTATCGCTTGAGAAGGAACTCCCATGAACAAGCTTGAGAAACCCATCGCGGCCGTCGAGCACCTCGGCAACTTCGTGGGCGGCCGAACGGTCGAGGCCGGCGAGGGTCAGCGCGTCGACGTCCGCAACCCCGCGACCGGCGCGGTCATCGCCACGATCCCCAACTCCACGGCCGCCGACGTGGACCAGGCCATCAAGGCGGCGCGCACCGCCTTCAAGGGCCGGGAATGGGGCGGCATGAGCGTGCGCGAGCGCGCCCGGCTGGTGAACCGCATCGCCGACGCGTTCGAGGCCAACCTCGACGCGCTCTACACGCTCGAGACCATGAACAACGGCCGTCCGATCAACGAGACGCGGGCGCAGATCGGCCGCCTGCCGGACTTCTTCCGCTACTTCGCCGGCTTGGCGCTCGCGCGGCGCGACGACGTCATCCCCGTCGAGGGGCCGTACCTGAACTACACGCTGCGCACCCCCATCGGGGTGGTCGCCAACTGCACGCCGTTCAACCATCCGCTGATGATCATGTGCAAGTCGCTGGCGCCGGTGCTGGCGTCTGGCTGCACCACGGTGGTCAAGCCCTCCGAGTACACGCCGATGACGACGCTGAAGCTCGCCGCCATCTTCAAGGAGGCTGGGCTACCCGACGGCGTGTTCAACGTCGTGCTCGGGCTCGGCCCGACGACGGGCAAGGCGCTGGCCGAGCATCCCGACATCAATAAGCTCGTCCTCACCGGCGGCACGGAGGCCGGGCGGATCGCCGGAGCGGCGGCGGCGCGCGTCTTCGCCCACCAGACGATGGAACTCGGCGGCAAGACGCCGGTGATGGTGTTTGACGACTTCGACGTGGACCAGGCGGTCAATTACGCCGCCTTCGGCGCCTTCATCGGCGCGGGCCAGACCTGCGTGTGCGCGTCCCGCCACCTAGTGCAGGCCTCGATCTACGACGAGTTCGTGGAGAAGCTGGCGCGCAAGGCGGCGACCATCCGGATTGGCGACCCCTTTGATCCGGCGACGCAACTCGGCCCGGTCGTGTCGGCCAAGCAGCGCGACCGCGTGCTCTCCTACGCGCGCATGGGCCGTGAGGACGGCGCGCGCCTCGTGCATGGCGGCGCGGCCGCCCACGTCCCCGGACTGGAGGCGGGCTACTTCGTGCAGCCGACGGTCTTCGCCGACGTGACGGCGACCATGCGCGTGTTCCAGGAGGAGGTGTTCGGCCCCTTCACCGTGGTGACGCCGTTCACCGACGAGGACGACGCGCTGCGGCTCGCCAACGACTCGCCCTTCGGCCTCGCGGCCGCCGTCCGCACGCGGGACGTGTCGCGGGCGCACCGTGTCGCGGCACGCGTCAAGGCCGGCATCGTCTGGATCAACGACCACCATCGGCTCGACCCTGCCTCACCCTGGGGCGGCGTCGGCGATAGCGGCATCGGCCGCGAGGGCGGCACCGAGAGCTTCAACGACCACTTCGACGTGAAAAGCGTCATGGTGCCGACGCAGAGCAAGCCGTTCGACTGGTACCAAGCGAGCGAGGCGCCGCGCCGCCTGAACTAACCAGAGCGCGAACCCGTCGAAACCCCGCGCGAGTCGGCGGCAGCGACGATCAACGGGAGGATGGAGATGCCGCTCACAGCCAGCGCCGGCGCGCGCCTGGACCGCCTGCCGATCGGGCCGTTCCACTACAGGATCATGTGGCTGATCGGCACCGGCATGTTCTTCGACGGGTTCGACATCTACGTCGCCGGCGCCGTCCTCGCCGCGACGCTCCACAGCGGCTTCTCGACCCTCGGGCAGAACGCCCTCTTCGTGTCGGCCACCTTCGTCGGCATGATGGGCGGCTCGCTCCTGACCGGCTTCCTCGGCGACCGGTACGGGCGGCGGTTCACCTACCAAGCCAACCTGCTGGTGTTCGGTCTCGCCTCGCTCGCCGCCGCCTTCGCGCCCAGCATGGCCGTGCTGATCGGCCTGAGACTGCTCATCGGGATCGGTCTTGGCGCGGAAAACGTCGTGGGCTACTCGACCCTCACCGAGTTCGTGCCGGCGCGATCCCGTGGCCGCTGGCTCGGCCTGATGGCTGTGTTCGTCGTGACGGGCCTGCCCGCCGCCTCGCTCGTCGGCTACGTGCTCGTCCCGACGTTTGGCTGGCGCATCATGTTCCTGCTCGGTGGCGCGGGTGCCCTCGTCGTCTGGTACATGCGCAAGGGCCTGCCAGAGTCGCCGCGCTGGCTCGAGTCCGTCGGGCGCATGGCGGAGGCCGACGCGCTCCTCATCGAGATCGAGCGGGTCGCCGCCAGGGGTGGCCCGCTGCCTGAGCCTCTGCCGACCGCCGCGGCCGACGTGGTCTCCCTGGCGATGCTGTTCAGGCCGCCGTACCTCGGCCGGCTATTCGTCGGCATCACCTGCCTCGTCACGATCAACACGCTGCTCTACGGCTTCGTCACGTGGCTGCCGACCTTCTTCGTCAAGCAGGGGTTCGACATCGCGCGCTCGTTCGGCTTCGTGCTGCTGATGGGCTTCGGCGCGCCGCTCGGCGCCTTCATCGGTGCTATGACGGCCGACAGCTGGGGCCGCAGGAAGACCATCGTCGCGGCCTCGGCCGCGGCCATGGGGCTTGGGCTCCTTTATCCCTTCATCGCGAACCCGGTGGCGCTCGTCGCCGTCGGCTTTGCCCTGACGGTGCCGATCTACGTGCTCGTCGCTCTGCTGTTCGGCATCTATATCCCGGAGCTGTTCCCAACCGCCGTGCGCCTGCGCGGTGCTGGCATCTGCAACACGTTCGGGCGCGGCGCCACGATCGTGACGCCGTTCCTCGTCGTGTCCTTGTTCAACGAGGGAGGCGTCGCCGCCGTCACCGAACTGATGGCGGCCCTGCTCGCCTTGCAGATCGTCGTCGTCCTGCTGTTTGGCATCGAGCCGGCCGCGCGCCGCCTCGAGGACGTGGAACCCGTGGGTGACCTAACAGGCGTGTCTCTCAGGATCAGCCCATGAGCCGGAGCTTACGAGAACGCCCATTGGCACGTTGAAGGACAAGTCCGAACGAGCCGACAGCCTCTCTGGGCTGATCTGCGCCGATTTCGTTGAAAGAGTCGGTTCGGAATCGTTGGGCACCGATCGCTTTTACATCGAGGGCGATCAGTGGGAGCCTGACGCCGGAGCCTCACGCCAAGGCTGGCGTGGGTACCCGGACCAGCTTGGCGAGCTTGCGGAGGTTTTGAGCGGCAGCGGCAAGGTGGAACTCGTCTCGCGCCCCGGTTGGACCTCGTAACCTCAAATGATCTAGATCATCGGACGGGTAAGCGGCCGCGTTGAACTGGGTAGGGTTGAGGTTGGT
>CAXTIU010000062.1:0-5089 GCA_964244495.1 uncultured Beijerinckiaceae bacterium | reverse complement strand
CAGCCTGACCGCTCGCCTCACCTGATCGTGGCTCGGCGCCGGCGACCGTCCCGCGCGACGGCTCGCGGCCCGGCTCAGGGGCGAACGCCGCGTGGCTTTCCCGCGGCACGGCCTCGCGCAGCGCCCTGCCCGCTGCCTTGCGCTGCTCACGCGTGAGGCGATGCGAAGCGGTGTCGGTCGTCGTGCTGGTGGTCAACGCGGTCTCATCCTGCTGCGGCGGACGCCGTCGGGGCGTGCCGGCGCCGGTGAAGGTGGAGGACATCGCGAGCGCGTTCAAGCCGACGAGGGTGCGGCGGTCGAGGTTGCTGTGCGCGGCGGCGGACGCACCTGAACCATTACGGCCTCGTCATTCGGCAGGTCTTGCCGGCAGGGTGGCGACGCCTAATATGGTCGGGAAGGCCGGCGACCTCACCCCTCCGCGCCTCGCCGACGCACCGGAGCGAGTCATGGTGGACGAAACCGGCGCACCGCGCCACGTCAGCGTCGATCGCCGCAGCTTCGTCAAGCTTGCAGGGATCGCCGCGGTGGGCGTGCCAACCGCGGCACCGACCGTGTCGCCTGCCCAATCCGTCGACGAAGCCCGCATGAAGATCGTGGCGCTTGAGGAGCACTTCGTCACCCCCGCGCTGACGCGGGCCAAGCTGCGCATCCCCGCCGCCTTCGCCGACACCAGCGAGGCGATGAGCTCGGACGAGGTCGACAGGCGCGTGCTGGATTTAGGCGAGGAGCGGCTGCGCGCTATGAACGAGACCGGCGTTGACGTGCAGGTGCTGTCACCCGCGCCGGGCGTGCAGGGGCTGGAGCCAGCCGAGGCCGTACCGCTGGCCCGCGACCTCAACGACCTCGCTGCCGACATGGTGAGGGCGCGGCCGGACCGCTTCGAGGGTTTCGCCGCGCTGCCCACGCCCGACCCGGCCGCGGCCGCGCGCGAGTTGGAGCGCGGGGTGCGGCAGCTCGGGCTGAAGGGCGGCTTCACCTACGGGCGCACCCGCGAACGCAACCTCGACCATCCCGACATGTGGCCGATCTTCGAGGCCGCGGCGGCGCTGAACGTGCCGATCTACGTGCATCCGCAGACGCCGCCGCTGGCGGTGCGCGAGGCTTATTACTCCGGGCTCGGCGACCGGGCTGACATCGTTTTCGGCAACTCCGGCATCGGCTGGCATTACGAGACTGGCATCCAGGTCGTCCGCCTGATCCTTGCCGGCGTGTTCGACCGTTTCCCAACGCTCCAGGTCGTCACCGGGCATTGGGGCGAGGTGGTGCTGTTCTATCTCGAACGCGTCGCCAACATGGGGAAGGTGGTCAAGCTGCGGCGGCCCTTCCTCGACTACGTGCGCGGCAACCTCCACGTGACGCCGAGCGGCATGTTCAGCCCGCGCTACCTGCACTGGGCGAGGGAGGTGATAGGGGCGGAGCGCATCCTGTTCTCGTCCGACTACCCCTACCGTTTCGCCGCCAACAACGGCGCCCGCGCCTTCCTGGAGGGCGCCGCCCTGAACGCGGACGACAAGGAGCGCATCGCGCACCGCAACTGGGCGGCGCTGACCTCCACGTGACGGGGAAGCCCGCCGCGGCCGGGAGCCTGCGATGGGCGCCTGGGTCGAAGCCTGAGCGCAGGCCACCGGCGATGGTCAAAGGTCATGGGGACGGGTTCAATGTCAGCATGCGGAGCCCTTCGTCCTGGAGACGGATCGCGCCCAGTTTCAGCAAACGGGTGAACTCGACGGCGGCGGGCGACAGGACCGCTCGCGCAAGTGAACCAACTCCACCTCGCGCTTGACCGACGGGGCGACGAGGGAGCGTGCGACGAGCGATCCCATCGGCAGCCTGCTGAAGGCGTAGAGCGGAAGAACGCTCACGCCGAAGCCGTTCTCCACCATCGCGACGACCGTTGCCAATTGGTCCAGCTCGAAGGCGGGCCGAACCTCGACGCCGGCCGCCGCGAAGCCGCGATCCATCTGGGATCGGATCCCGTTGCCGGCGCGAAGAGCGACGAGTTGGACGCCGGCAAGAGCGGACCATGAAACCTCTCCCATGGCGGCAAGCGGATGATCGCTCGGACAAAGCAGCGCGAGGGAGTCGGCGACCAGCGGGACGCGTGCCAGCACGTCCTCGTCCTGTTGGAACGTGCCGACCGCGAGATTGATCTCGCCTTCTCGCAGCTGGCTTCCGAGTGTCGCGATCGAGCGGTCGAAAAGCACGACCTCGACGTCGGGACAGGATATGCGGAAGGCCTCGATGACGGGCGGCAGCAGCGCTGCCGCGAGGAGCGGCGGGGCACCGACGCGGAGCCGCCCGCGGCGTCCCCTGGATACATCGTTCACGCGACTGAACACGCCGTCGACTTCGAGCAGCAGGCTCTGGGCGTCTTGCAGGAACTCGACCGCGGCTTCTGTGACATCGACACGCCGCGTCGTCCGGTCAAGAAGCTTGAGACCGATCTCAGATTCAAGATCCCTGATGAGATTGAACACGGCGGGTTGTGGAAGCCGAAGTTGCTCGGCCACGCGAGTAAAACTGCAGGTCTGCGCGACTGCCACGAACGCTCGAAGCTGCCGCAAGGTCGGTTTGATTGCCGCCTCCTAATTCATAAGGATGCTATATAACTTAAGCCGGAAACACTGGAGTCTTATTTTAGTTGGAGGCTTCTAAGACTGGCAAGCCCGAGACAAGAGGAGAACAGCCATGCCTCGCCATTCCCTGCGCGTTGCCATCGTCGGCGGCGGCATCTCCGGACTCGCAGCGGCGGCTTTCCTGATCCATCGCGGATTTGAGATCACCGTCTTCGAGCAGGCGCCGGCTCTCGGCGAGGTTGGCGCCGGGCTCTTCATCTTTGCAAACAGCTTGAGGCAGCTTCATCGGCTCGGGCTGGACGCCGGAATGAGCGCGGCGGGCGGCAAGGTCGGCGCGGGATCCGAATACTACCGAATGGATGGATCGGTGGTGGGAAAGGTCCTGACGACAGACTCAAGCGGCTGGAACGGCATGCACTGGGCGGATCTCCTGCAGGTCCTGCAAACCGCCGTGCCCGAGAGCGTCATCCGCACCTCGCATCGCTGCGTCGGCTTCGAGCAGACGGACAGCGAGGCTCGCCTGACCTTCGCCAATGGCGAGGTCGCTGCGGCCGACATCGTCGTGGCGGCTGACGGCATCCATTCAACCTTGCAGAAACATGTCGTCGAGCCGTCGATGCCGCGCTACTCCGGCTCGCGAGCCTATCGCGGGTTGCTGTCAATGAGCCGGCTTCCGGGCTGGCGAAAGGAGGCGCACCAGGTCTGGATGGGCGACGGGAAGCACTTCATGGTGTTCCCGGTGCGCGGCGGCGAACTGGTCAACTACGTCGGCTTCGTCCCGACCGGGGACGAGACCGTCGAGTCCTGGTCCGCGATCGGCGACCGCGATGAGCTTGCCGCCTCTTTCGCCGGTTGGGACCCGCAGGTGGTCGGCCTGCTCGAACAGGTGGAAACCTGCTACTGGTGGGGCTTGTATGACCGCGCGCCGCTCAGCACCTGGACGAACGGCCGGCTCGTCCTTCTGGGCGACGCCGCCCATCCGATGCTCCCCCATCTGGGACAGGGTGCCAACCAGTCGATCGAAGACGGCGTAGCGCTCTCAATTTTCCTCGCGGGATGTTCGTCGGATGACGCTGCGGAAGCCCTGGTGCGTTACACGGCCTTCCGACGCGAGCGGACGGATGTGGTGCAAGCGGAGGCCCGGCAAAATGGCTTGCGCTACGATTCGGCCTACAAAAGCCTGGAGCAGCGAGACCGCGAGATCGCGAACTCCGCCGTCTTCCGCCGCTGGCTTTTCGATTACGACGTCGAAGCCGCGGCGCGCCAGCAATGCGGCAAGGATGCCCGGGCAAGTTCGGCCGTTTGAGGAGCATGGCCGTCAATCGTCCGGCTGACAACCTGGGTAGGATCGACACATGAGCCTCTCGGCGGTGGGAAGGGATGCGGAGGTCGGCGCAGCCGCGCGGCCTTGGCTGGTCGTTCTCGGTTCGACCCTCGCGCTCGTGGTCGGCAATGGACCCATCATCCTCTTCACCTTCGGTGTTTTGGTTGGACCGATCACATCGGAGTTCGGCTGGTCGCGATCGACTTTGGCGACGGCGTTGTTTGCGTCCCATTTGTCCGGCGCTCTGGCCATGCCCTTCGTCGGCACCTTGATGGACCGCTTTGGCGTGCAGCGCGTCGTCCTTCCAGCGATCGGCGCGTTCACGCTTGTCCTCGCCGGCATAGCCTTCCTGCCGCCGGTCTCGGGCATGTTCGTCCTGGCCTACGCCGTTCTGGGTCTCGTCGGCGCTGGACACTCGTCGCTCGCCTATGCGCGTGCCGTCTCGTCGTGGTTCACCGACAAGCGGGGACTGGCGCTTGGGATAACGCTGTGAGGGTTGGCTTGGGGACCGCCTTGACCCCCCAGATCACGCAAGCCCTCGTCGTTCATTACGGCTGGCGGGGTGCCTACATCGGCCTTGCCCTGGTTCTTTTCATCGTCGCAGCACCCGCCGTCGCTTTGTTCGTGCGTGATGGGCAAAAGACTTTGTCGGCTGGGGAGGGGAACGCCCCTACTCTGCCTGGATCAACCCTGCGGGCAGCCTTTGCCCAACCCGAGTTCTGGTTGAGCGGGGCGGCTTTGCTTTTGGTCGGGACGGCGGTCAACGGCTCCGTCGCCCATCTCGTGCCCATGCTGAAGGGCCGCGGCGTCTCCGCGCAGATCGCCACCGCGACGCTGTCGGCATCCGGTCTGGCCCTCATCCTCGGGCGCATCCTTTCCGGATGGTGTCTTGACCGCTTCTTCGCGCCCTTCGTGTCCGTGTTTTATTTCTGCGTACCGCTGCTCGGCCTCGTCGCGCTCGCAAGTGGCGCCACCGGCGCCCTCGCCTTGCTCGCTGCTATTTTGCTCGGCCTTGGCCTCGGTGCCGAGATCGACATCATGGCCTTCCTGGTCGGGCGCTATTTCGGCTTGCTGAGCTACGGCGCGATCTACGGAGTAATCCTAGAGCATCGGACGGTTATTCGACCGCGTAGCCTGATCAGCCCCCATCGGGTGGTCCGGGTTGGATGTTAGTTCATGGTCGGCCTTG
>CAXTIU010000061.1:0-5243 GCA_964244495.1 uncultured Beijerinckiaceae bacterium | reverse complement strand
ATCCTGGCTCGAAAGCCATACTTCAGGGCGGACCACTTCAAAGGGGGACGATCAGATCGAAGCCATGTTTTGCCGCCTGAAAGACTTCCGCCGCATCGCCACACGCTACGACAAGCTCGCCTGCAACTACGCCTCGGCCGTCGCCCTTGCCGCCGTCATCGCCTTCTGGTGCTGATTGAGTCCGGAGCCTAATCTTGACCGAACTGGCATAGTTGCCGCTCGTCGCGTTACAGGTGCGATATGACTGACCCATCTCGCCATCCCGCTCGGACCATAGCCTTTGACCAGCTGGTATCTAGCTTAGAAGAAGCCCGTGCAGCGGGGCTTGTCTTCCGACGCTATCATCCGCCGACCGGTCTCTCGCTGTTTCGCTACTCAGACAGCTGCGTCTACAACAACGCTTGGACCGATGCAGCGCTGATCGCGCGGGGCTTGATCCTCCACGAAGAACTCAGACTGGTCGTCGCGACGCCGTTTCCGAAGTTCTTCAACGCCGGCGAACGCGGTCTCCCCGCTCCTGATCTCCCGTTCGAAGTCTTCGAGAAGCTTGATGGCAGCCTCATCATCATCTTTTACCATGATGGGCGCTGGATCGCCTCGACCAAGGGCGCCTTCGACTCGGCGCAGGCGCAATGGGCGCAAGAACGCATCGACGCATTAGATCTCGACGTCCTGACGCAAGGTACGACCTACCTAGCCGAAGCCGTGTATCCCGGAAACAGGATCGTCGTCCTCTACGACGAGCCGGCCTTGGTTATGCTCGCCGCCTATGCCCAAGACGGATCTGAGCTGTCGTTCGCCGATCTTGACTCCGTAGCTCGCCGGCTTGGCTGGCGGTCAGCTGAGCGACATGCTTTTTCCTCAATCAAAGACCTGATCGTCCATGCCGGGACATTGCCGAAATCGAAGGAGGGCTTTGTTGTCCGCTTTTCCGATGGCTCCCGCCTCAAGCTCAAAGGCGCGGAGTACAAGCGGATCCATGCCCTTATCTCCGGCTGCACGCCCCTCGCCATATGGGAGATCATCGCCGCTGGGGATGATCTTGAGATGGTCAGGCGAGACCTGCCCGAAGAGTTCTGGGCCGATTTCGACGACATCCGCGCACGGCTGACAACAAAACTTGCGAGCTTGGAAGCTCGGCTCGTCCAGGCTGCGGCTTCTGTCGCTCATCTAACAGATAAAGAATTGGGTCTGCAGCAGTCGAGGCTGTCGAGGGACGTCAAACCGTACGTCTTTCCATTTCGGAAGAAGGGCGGCCTGCCGGGAGTTCGGAGCGGCCTCCTCAAGGCAATCCGGCCAACCGCAAACGAGCTTGAGGGCTATACACCCTCGCGGGCGATGAACCGCGTTGCCGACGACGCACTCTGAATGATCGACGTTCAAGGTCGATATAGCTTACCTGACTGTGTGACTTGTAGTAGATAGATTGACCTTGATTTTACAGATAGCCCGATCAGCAAGGTTGTATCAACAACACCTGCTTCTTGGCGATGCGTTCGCAGCTGAAGCAGGCATGAGCGCGGAGCCGAACGTCAGCTAACGGGTACTGAGCCAACTTCTGCTCCTGGCGCAACGCAGTGGTTGTGTCCGGGCGCGAACGGCGAGAGCGTGGTGTGCTTCGAAAGGAGCCCACCATGACAACAGTTCAATCAGGCACCCGGATCTCGTGGAACCAAGGCCGGATCGTCGGGCCGAAGCCGCCGCTCAAACCTAAGCACATCTGGGCCATCCGCACGCGCCTTCAGCACGACGGCCGCATCCGCGATCTTGCCATGTTCAACACCGCCATCGACAGCAAGCTACGCGGCTGCGATCTCGTCAAGTTGCGCGTCGCCGACATCCACCTGGGCGACAGCGTGCGGTTGCGCACGACCGTCATGCAGCAGAAGACCGGCCGACCTGTGCCCTTCGAGCTGACCGACCCGACCCGCGAGGCGCTCACGGCGTGGTTGAAGAAGCGCGGTCTACGATCGAGGGACTGGCTGTTCCCGAGCCGGAGCCACGTCGGCGAGCATGTCACGACGCGGCAGTACAGCCGGCTCGTCGACGACTGGGTCGCCCTCGCTGGCCTTGATCCCGCTGCCTACGGCACACACAGCTTGCGCCGCACGAAGGTGGCGCGGGTCTACAAGCGCATGGGCAACCTACGCGCTTGTCAGCTCCTGCTCGGCCACACGAAGCTGGAGAGCACCGTCCGCTATCTCGGCATCGAGGTCGACGACGCCCTGATCCTGTCCGAGCAGACCGATCTCTGACAAGGGCAGCGGCGGCCCAGCGCCGCCGCGATCGGCCGAGTGGGGCGCAAGCAGACGACTGGAACTGGCCGGAATTGGAGGGGCAGCTTCCTAATGCGAAGGGCAAAAGAAAGCGGCTGATAGCAATTGTGCTAGTCGCAGATGATCACGCATGCCTGAGGCATGTGAGGTGCGCGCGCAATGCGAAGGCAGCTGCGGCATGCGACCTCTTCAGGGACTGATCGAGGACTGAAGGCATTGGCAGGGTTGAAAGACAAGCGCGGCTTCATCGACAAGGATCGGCTGGACCTTTCCGAGCGCAAAGCGGTCGAATACTGGATGAAGCGGTGGGGAGTGACGCGCGACCAAATCACCAGCGCACATCGCAAGGCGGGGCTTATGATCAAAGACATTGCCACAGAACTTGGCAAAAAGCGTTAAAGCGGCAAATGGCCGTCATGAGACCGGCTGTTGTCGGAGTGGAAGCGCGCCAATTGGACGTTCCTTTTGATGAAGGAAGACGCGGTCGAGCCACCTGATCGAAGCTTCCGAGCGAGGCCGCGCCGTGCGACAAGGCTGACCCGAAGGGCACCACGCAAGAGACGAGATGAGCTGGCCGCAGGCGAACAATGGCACTTCGACGCGCAACCTCGTTCTCCTGTTCGTGGGGCTCTTCACCATCGAGGGCCTGTGCGCCCTCAGCGGCCTGACGCGACAGCCCTTCGATCACTTTGGCAAGGACGTCGCCGGCTGGTCAGCCGTCCACCTCGCGAGCATGCATGCCCTGTTGGCGCTCCCGTGGGCGGTGAAGCCGATCTACGGCGCGCTGTCGGACAACGTTCCCCTGTTCGGCTCGAGGCGCCGGTCGTACCTCGTCCTCGCCAATGGGCTCGCCGCGACCGCGTGCCTCGTGCTCTGGCTATTCTTCTCGACCGTCGGCGTGGTGGTCTGCCTGTTCCTGCTCAGCCTGGGCATGGCGCTGTCGAGTGCGGTCGCCGGCGGCGTCCTCGTCGAGAGTGGGCGGCGGTACGGCAACGCCAATCAGCTCGTGACGCAGCAGTGGCTCTGGTACGGCGTGGCGAACCTGGCCGCGCGGCTCGGCGGCGGCGCCCTGGCCGGCACCCTTCCCGCGGCCGACGGGCTGCGAACGGCGGCGTTCATCCTCGTCGTCCCGCTCGTGGGCATCATGGCGCTGTGCTGGGTGCTGACGCCAGACCCGCCGCGCGGCGAGGCGGTGAAGAACCCACGCACGATGCTGGCTGAGATGGGCGCGCTCGTCAGGTCGCGGCGGCTGCTGCTGGTCGCGGCATTTCTGTTCTGCTTCACCTACAATCCGGGGCTGCAAACACCCCTGTACTTCCACCTGACCAACGAGCTGGGCTTCAGCCAGCATTTCATCGGCACGCTGGGGGCGGCGGCGGCAAGTGGATCGATCGTCGGCGTCCTCGTCTGCCGGGCGCTGGCGAAGCGGCTGCGCCTGCGCACGATGTTCTACATCTGCGTGGCGCTCGGCGTGACGACGACGCTCGCCAACTTCGCGCTGGTCGACCGCGCCTTGGCCTTGGTCGTCTACGTCTCGGCAGGCGTGTCCGGTGTCTTCGCCCTCGTCATGGCGGGCACCCTGGCGGCGGAGGTCTGCCCCGGCGGCCAGGAGGGGCTCTGCTTCGCCGCCATGCTGTCCATCGAGAACGCCGCGTCCATCGCCTCGGACGCCAGCGGCTCCTACATGTTCGACGCTTTCTTCCACAGGCGGCTCGGGCCGCTGATCGTCGTCTCGGCCGCCTTCACCGCCGGCTCGGCGGTGCTGATCTGGCTCCTGCCGGAGCGGTCGGGTGGGCCGGCCAGTTCGCGACGCGAGGTGAAGACAGCATGATGGTCGCGATCTTCACAACGATGGTGCTGGCGCTGGTCGCCGCGCGCTGGGGTCCGCGCTGGCTCGGTCTGGCGGCGCTGCTCGTCTGCCTCGCGCTGTCGACGGGCTTGTTCGTCTACGAGATCGACAGCCCCGTGGACGGCTTCCGCCTGCCCTGGCTGCAGGCGATGGCCTGCGGCGGCCGGCTCGCGTGAGCCCGGGCTCCTCCCTCCTCGCGCGGTGCGCCGACCTCGTCCTGCTCGCGATCCTCGCCGGCCTCGCCGCGATCCTCACCGCGGCCATGGCGCTGCAATACGCGGCGGGCGAGATCCCGTGCCCGCTGTGCCTGCTGCAGCGGGTCGCGATGTTCGGCATCTGCTTCGGCATCATCCGCCACGTCCGCGGCGGCTACGACGCGCGCAACATCGGGGTCGGCCTGGTGTGGGCGCTGTACCTCCTGCTGGTGTCGGTGCGCCAGGTGCTGCTCGACATCGTGGCCCGCCCCAGCCACGCCTACCCCGGCGGCGCCGTGCTCGGTCTGCACATGCCGGTCTGGTCGGTGGTCATCGCCTTCGCGGTCCTGCTGGCGTTCGCGGCGACGCTCACTCTGTTCGACGGTGAACGGCTGAGCCTCATCCCGCCATCACCGGTGTTGACGCGGGTCGGCGCGCTCGCCGGCCTCTACGTCATCGCGCTCTGCCTGATCAACCTTGTCTCGGCCATCCTCCAGTGCGGCCTCGGCGCTTGCCACACCACCGGCTACCGGCTGCTTTGACGGGGATGAGCGAGGCAGACGCGAACGGGATCGTTGCCGCGTACAGGTGTCGGCTAATAGGGAGCGCGTCATCAAGGCTCGCGGCGCGGACCGGGGAGGCTACCTCGGCTTCGAGGTTGATGACGCCATAGTCCTATCCGAGCAGACTAATCTCTGACGGAGGCAGCGGCGGCGCAGCGCCGCTGTGACCACCCAACTCGGCCCGGATGCTTCTGGCGCGCAACCTGCGCCGGGTCAGGCTCGCGCGCGGCGTGACGCAGGAGACCCTCTCGCACGAGAGCGGCGTCATGCAGTCCCATCTTTCGGAGATCGAGGCCGGCAGGCTTGTGATACCAAAGGCCATCGGCTCTGACTCGCGGGGCTTCCGTTCTGGCGGCTGATC
>CAXTIU010000060.1:0-5339 GCA_964244495.1 uncultured Beijerinckiaceae bacterium | reverse complement strand
CGCTCCGCCAGGAGAAGCTGCCGGTGAAGATCGTGATCTTCAACAACGGCACGCTCGGCTTCGTGGAAATGGAAATGAAGGCAGCCGGCTACCTGGAGACGGGTGTTCGGCTCGACAACCCGGATTTCGCGGCGATGGCCAACGCCATCGGCATCCACGCCCGGCGCGTAGAGGATCCCGGCGACCTCGCCGGCGCCATCGAGGACGTCTTCGCCCACGACGGCCCCGCCCTGCTCGACGTCGTCACCGCCCGCAACGAACTCTCCATGCCGCCGAAGATCGAGGCCGAGCAGATGAAGGGCTTCAGCCTGTACGTGCTGCGCGCCGTCATGAGCGGGCGCGGCGACGAGGTCGTCGACCTCGCCAAGGTGAACCTCGTCCGATGAACGGAGGCGAGCGTGGCGGCCGATCACCTGAAGAGCGTACGACCATTAAGACCATCGCCATAGCCGTCCAAAACAGGTGCCAGCAAGTCGTCCGACACTGCGGTCCGATCCGCCCTTCCGGCGCTTGGCTGTGGCGTTCGGCAGGGCGTCGGCCTGCGCTACCGGTCGGCGGCCGACGCTTCCGTCGCGGCGTCATGGCGGCTCGGCCCGGCCGCCGTCACGCGGTCCACCCGCGTCTCCTGGCGCACCTCGAACCTGCCCCTCGCCTCTGCCACGGCGGCGATGTTGCCCATCGACCAGGACCGCAGTCCCTCGATCACCGGCATCAGGGTGCGGCCGAGCGCGGTCAGCTCGTACTCCACCGTGATCGGCATGGTGGCGAAGGCGCGCCGCTCAACGAGTCCATTCCACTCCAGGCGGCGCAAGGTCTGGCCGAGCATCTTCTGGGTGATGCCCTCAACCATCCTCTTCAACGCGTTGAACCTGATCGGTCCCGGCGCCACCGCCAGCAGCACCAGGACCGCCCACTTGTCGGCGAGCTGGTCGAGCAGCGCCCGAGTCGGGCAGCTCTTCGAGTCCGGGCCCAGCAGGGTCTTGCCTTGCACGTGGTTTCTCCGAGGTGACCAGCACACCCGCCGGTATCTTCTTGATACCGGCCGGCACCACCTCAGATAGGAACCATCGATCTCCGGGCCACCCGAAACTCCGTACAGAAAGGAAGAAACGATGACCTTGTTCGTCTCCGACAGCAACCTGGGTCTGCCCACGCAGGAGCAGCCGTGGACCGACCTGTTCGCGAAGAACGGCATCGAGGTGGTGTCGACGAACGACCTCGAACGCATCGACGCGATGCTCGCCGAGTGCACCCCGGACATCGCCTTCATCCCCGTGGCCGACTTCCACCGCGTGCTCGGCACTGGCGACAGGACCTATCGGGGACTGGTGGCGGCGACCTCGAAGGTCACCGGCCAGTCGAGGCTGCGCAGCCTGCTGGTGGTCCGCCACGACGATCCGGCGAAGGGCCTCGACGACCTGCAAGGAGCCAAGTTCGGCTACATCAACAAGTCCTGCTCGTCGAGCTACTTCCCGCCGGCCATCCTCCTCAACCGCCAGGGCAAGGCGCTCGATGAATTCCTGGAAATGACCCCGGTCGAGCCCGGCGCGACGTGGCAGGGGCTGGTCGACGCCGTCGTCTCGGGCGAGGTGAGGGCGACGATGATCCTGGAGGACACCTGGACGGCGAACCCCGGGAACGCGAGGACCACCAAGGTCATCGGGGACTACGCCGGCGGACTCGCCGGCGTGGTGGTCGTGCGCCACGATCTCGACGGGACGACCCGCGAGACGCTGCTCGACGCGCTGCTGGCCTGGATGCCCACCTGGGACGACAAAGTCTACGGCGCCTTCAAGCCCTTCTACCAGGCTGACGTGCACGCCTTCTTCCACGACCTCGACCAGCTGCCGGCCGGTCTGTGACGGAACGGTGCAACGTCGGGTGACGCACGCCCGCATCGCTGTCGCACGCTCCTCACGTCCCATCCCGCACGCATTGCGATCCGCGCCCGTTGAAGGAGGAAACCGATGAAGCCGCATGCATCCGCGGACGCCGCGCCCGCGACGACAGGAATGGCCCTGATCGACGATCCCGTCCTCAACAAAGGTACTGCCTTCACGCGGGCCGAGCGCGAGGCGCACGGGCTGGAAGGGCTGCTGCCGCCAAGCGTCGAGACCCTGGACCGCCAGCTCGAGCGCGTCATGAGCCACCTCGACGCCAAGGCGAGCGACTTGGAGCGCTACGTCTACCTGGTCGGGCTCGCCGACCGCAACGAGACGCTGTTCTACAAAACTTTGATGAGCGACCCGGCGCGCTTCGTGCCCATCGTCTACGACCCCACCATCGCCGACGCTTGCCTGACCTTCGGCCACATCTACAGGCGCGCGCGCGGCATGTACCTGACGCGCCACATGAAGGGCCGCATGGCCGCCGTGCTGCGCAACTGGCCGATCAAGGACATCCGCTTCATCTGCGTGTCGACCGGCGGCCGCATCCTCGGGCTGGGCGACATCGGGGCCAACGGCATGGGCATCCCGATCGGTAAGCTGCAGCTTTACACCGCCTGCGCTGCCGTGCCGCCGGACTGCTGCCTTCCGGTTCTCTTCGACATCGGCACTACCAACGCCGCGCTGCGCGCCGACCCGCTCTACCTCGGCCTTCGCGAGTCGCCGCCGGCCGACGACGCCGAGGTCGACGCGCTCGCCGACGAGTTCGTCGCCGCCGCCAACGAGGTGTTCCCCGGCGTCTGCGTGCACTTTGAGGACTGGAAGGGCACCGACGCGATCCGCCTGTTGGCCCGATACGCTGACAAGCACCTCGTCTACAACGACGACATTCAAGGCACGGCGTCGGTGACCCTCGCCGGCCTGACCACCGCCCTGCAGATCAAGGATGAGAAGCTCAAGGACCAGCGGGTGTTCTTCCTCGGCGCCGGGTCGGCCGGCATCGGCATCGGCAACATGATCGTCGAGGCCATGGTCGACGAGGGCCTCGACCGCGCGGACGCGGTGAAGCGCATCTCGATGTTCGACGTCGGCGGGCTGGTCGAGCCGTCCCGCAAGGATCTCAGCCCATCGCAGAAGGTCTACGCCCACGAGGGCGACACGCCGACCAAGGACCTCGCCGGCGCGATCGACGCGTTCAAGCCGACGATCCTGATCGGGGTCAGCACCACCCAGGGCGCCTTCACCGAGGCCGTGGTCAAGGCAATGGCCAAGCATGTCGACTGGCCGATCATCTTCCCATTGTCAAACCCGACCGACAAGGCCGAGTGCACGCCCGAGCAGGCCTACACCTGGACCGACGGCAAGGCGCTAGTCGCCTGCGGTGTGCAGTTTCCCGACGTCACCGTGAGCGGCAAGAGGTTCCATCCCGGGCAGGCCAACAACTTCTACATTTTCCCGGCGGTCGGCCTCGCCGTCTACGCGACGAAGCCGAAGCGCATCACCGACAGGATGTTCATCGCCGCCGCCAAGGCCTCGGCCGATCAGGTGAGCCAGGCCGACCGCAACGCCGGCATGCTGTTCCCCAAGCAGGCCAACATCCTGGAGGTCGAGATCACCACGGCCGCGCGGCTCGCCGAGTCCATCTTCGATGCAGGCGAGGCGACGGTGGAACGTCCACGCGACGTCCGCTCCTGGATTGAGGGCCTCACCTACAAACCCGAGTACCGCTGACACTTGGCAGGTCCTTCGCCGTTCCGCAGGGAGCCGCCGCCGCAAGCAAGGGAGTTTTACCATGTTCGGTTTGAGATCGAAGGATCATCCAACCCTAAAGGACGTGCCAATCGGGCTGGACGCGACCGGCACGCGGCGCGAGTTCGACTCGATGGGCGAGGTCGCCGTGCCGGCGGACAGGTACTACGGCGCGCAGACCGCGCGCTCGCTGGTGCATTTCGCCATTGGCGACGACCGCATGCCCAAGGCGGTTTACCATGCCTACGGTGTCGTCAAGAAGGCCTGCGCGCTGGTCAACCAGGCAGCCGGGCGCCTGCCGGACTGGAAGGCGGAGGCCATCGTGCGCGCCGCCGACGAGACCATCGCCGGCCACCTCGACGAGCATTACCCGCTCTACGTCTGGCAGACCGGCTCGGGCACGCACTCCAACATGAACGTCAACGAGGTGCTGTCGAACCGCGCCATCCAGCTGCTCGGCGGCGAACTCGGCAGCCAAACACCGATCGGCCCCAACGACGACGTCAACATGGGGCAGTCCTCCAACGACACCTTCCCGACCGCGATGCACGTCGCGACGGTCGAGGCGTTCGACGGCTGCCTCCTGCCCGAGCTGCGGGCGCTGGCGGAGGCGATCGAGGCGAAGTCCGCGCAGTGGATGCACGTGGTCAAGACCGGGCGGACCCATCTCGAGGATGCCACCCCGCTGACGGTGGGCCAGGAATGGTCGGGCTACGCGGCGCAGCTGCGTGCCGCCATCGCCGCCGTCGAGGCGAGCCGCGCCGGCGTCTATCAGCTGGCGGTCGGCGGCACGGCGGTTGGGACCGGGCTGAACGCGCCGGAAGGCTTCTCGGTCAAGGTCGCGACTAAAATCGCCGAGCTGACCGGCAAGCCCTTCGTCACCGCGCCCAACAAGTTCATGGCGCAGGGCTCGCTCGACGCCATGGTGGCGGCGCATGCGGCGTTGCGCGGCGTCGCGGTGGCGCTGATGAAGATCGCCAACGACATGCGCTGGCTGGCGTCGGGCCCGCGCTGCGGCTTGGGCGAGCTGAAGCTGCCGCAGAACGAGCCCGGCTCCTCCATCATGCCGGGCAAGGTGAACCCGACGCAGTGCGAGGCGATCGTGATGATCGCCATTCAGGTGATCGGCGACGACACGGCGGTGGCCTTCGCCGGCAGCCAGGGCAACTTCGAGCTCAATGCCATGCGCCCGATCATTATCAACAACGTGCTGCACTCCGCCCGCATCCTCGCCGACGGCTGCGGAAAGTTCCGCCGCTACTCGGTCCAGGGCACCGAACTCGACGAGGAGAAGATCGCGGGGTACGTCGCCGACAGCCTGATGCTAGTGACCGCCCTCTCGCCGGTGATCGGCTACCAGAAGGCGGCCCACATCGCCGAGAAGGCCGAGCGGGACAATTCGACCCTTAGGGAGGCGGCGCTCGCCTCCGGCGACGTCAACGAAGCGACGTTCGACAGGGTATGCGATCCGAAGAGAATGGTCGGTCACGGGGTTGCCGGCGCGTGAATGGACGTGCGAACTCGACCATGCCGCGCTGCAGAGGTCTCTCTGACGCGACCATAGTGACAGTGGTGTATGCCGGCGTGGGGTCCGATAGCCGATCGGTGCCGGGGTCACGTTGCAAACCACTGAAGCTGGGAGGGATGTTATACCAAAGGCCATCGGCTCTGACTCGCGGGGCTTCCGTTCTGGCGGCTGATCTG
>CAXTIU010000059.1:0-5655 GCA_964244495.1 uncultured Beijerinckiaceae bacterium | reverse complement strand
GACTGAATCACGATCCATCAACGGCGGCGAGGGGCCTTTTTCAGCAGCCTGTTAAATGGCCTTGACCTCAGTTAATCGGCAGATGCAGCGAGCGCTCTACAAAGCAAGCCGCCACGCCGCCTCCCGTCCATCCTCCCCGACCTTGTCCAGCTCCCTTCGCCTCGCCGCCTTCTTCAGCGTGTTGGACGGCAGCCACACCATAGCTCGCAGCTGCGGCTACGACGTCCCTACCACCGGCGGCTCGGTGAGCCTCGTCGTGTAGCGGGGCGAGCGCATCTCGAACTTGGTCGCCCAGTCCCGGCGCGGCGCGAAGCCGGCGGCGGTCGGCACCACCGCGCCGCGCCCGAATCGCGCGTTGCAGCTGTCCATCGCCGCCATCAGCGCGGCGCCGCGCTCGCGATCGAACCGGCCGAGGCCCGGCATCGCGCGCTGGCTCGCTGCGAGCGGCACCAAGTCGACGGTGATCACGCGCGCCTTGCTGTAGCGGTAGCCGTCGCGCCACATGCGCCAGGCGCCCCACGTCGCCGCCTTGACCAGCACGAGCATGTCTCACGTCGCCTCGGGTTCGGCGCGGTCAAGACTCGGTGAAGCACGTCGATGTGATGGCGGCAGCCCGTTTTTTCTCCACCTTCCTGATGGAACCTCAGCATCCATCCCCTCCCTAAGGGTAGCTCTTGAGCGGGTCTGAGTGGAGTCCAATCGATGCGCGCGCGACGGAAGACGATCTATTTCCATATTGGGCTGGAGCGGACGGGAACGACGTCGTTGCAGCACTACTGCACGCGCAACGTAAAGCGTCTCCTGCGGGAGGGCGTCCTTTACCCCACGCGCTCAACTGCATTCGCTCACAACAATCACGCGGCGCTCGCGGCGAGCTACCTACCGACCGATCGACCGGTCGATCACCACTTGCGCGGCGATCGGCAGCACCGCGTCGGCACCGTCGGCGCCTTGAAGGCGGAGATCGAGGCCTCGGCGGCTCCGGTCACCCTCGTCAGCAGCGAACATCTTTCCTCGCGGTTCAGGCAACCGCAGATCGAGGCGCTCGCGCGGGACTTCGAGGCCTACGATTGCAAGATCCTTGTCTGCCTACGCGAGCACCTCGCCCTCCTCTCGTCGTCCTACGCGACCCACATCAGGAGCGGATCCACGGACACCTTCGAGGACTACGCGGCCATGGTCTGCGCACCCGATAGCCTCTATTTGCGGCACGCGGAGACGCTCGGCATGTGGGAAGCCGCATTCGGGCGCGACCGCATGGAGGTGATTGGCTACGCCAAGGACAAGGACAGCACCGGCGCCTTGCTCGCCCGCGTCGGCCTTCGCGGCCCATCCGGTCGCCCCACGTTGACCTGCAACCAGTCATTGGACCCTGCTTCGACCGAAGCCCTGAGAATGGTCAACGTCGCGCTGAACGCTCGTCAAGACGCCTCCCTAGCGGAGTGCTACGTCGCGTTTCGACGGCAGGACTACATCCGCTCGCGCCTGTCGGACGACCTGAGGCAGGCGGCAAACGCTTCGGCGGCGTGGGTCCTGCCGGACACTCATCGATCGATGCTGATCGAGCTCGCCGAGACGGATCGCCGTCGTCTCGCCGAAACCTACGACATCGATCTCGGACCCGTGGACCTCGCCGGCATCCGCGGCGGCGACGTCGAACGGGCCACCGCCGAGCATCTCGCAGCAACCCTGGTGCGAGCCGTCTTCGAGCGGCCGCCAGAGCGGGCTTTACTGGCATCACGCGGTCTCGTTCACGCCCTTCTCGAAGGCGTGCGCCGTTCGAGGGCGCGGGGCAAGTCCCGGTTACTGACGTCAGAGTGACCGCGACGAGCCGCACGTGGCGCGAACCAGTGCTTTCCCCGGCGTTCTCCCCAGGCTAAACGTTAGGACGATCCACCGGATGCGGGATAACGCGGTCGGGGTTCGCCGTCCGGGCGTGGGGGAAGGTGGTCGACGACGAGGCGGGATCCGTGGGATCGACGCGCGAGGGCCGTGGCTGATGGGCGAACCCGCCTCCCAAACAGGCGGGCTGCCCGAGCCGACGTCTCAACCGGGCCACGATGCTACATTCAACGCCCGGCGCTTCGCTTTCTCACTCGTCTTTAGGTTTGAGGTCCGGCAGCGTCATGGGCGCTCCCTCCAGTCGCAGCCGACCGTGCGCAGCACGAGCGCGGCACGGGAAGCGGGACCATCGCCCTCCCAATGGCAGAAGCTGCCGGCGCCGTTATCACACCGGCAGGTGCGGTCGATGACCTTGTGAAGCGAAATCCGGTCAGACCCGCCATCGACTGGCCGATAGCGCGCCCGGTGCACGGGATCGCCGACCATGGCCCAGGAAGCGTCGCTCGTGCTCCAACCACGTCTTGTAGGTCTCAAGGAGATCGGTCGTGACCGGCTCAGCGGAGGCCGTGGGCTGGCCGATGAGCGTCACGCCGCTTCGATCAGCGGCAGCGAGACGAACCCTTGCAGGAAGTCGCGACGGCCGCTCATGACCGGCCCTCCCACCTCGGCTTCATCACACCGACGATGCGGCCGACGCACTTCTCCAGCCAATACTCGACCCGGATAGGGCCATCGACGTATAGGCTGCGTGCAAGTCGCTCATGTCATCGACCGGCGCCGGCGGAACGTTGAGCCCTTGGCTCGGCACGACCGGTTGCGAAGGTGCTGCTGGCGCTACAAGGCCGACTTCGGCATCCGACAGGAGCTTGAGGCGCGGCGCGTCGATACGCGGTTGACGGTAAGGACGCCAGCCGGTTTGTCGCCCGGTGCTAAGCCCACGGTTGAGGGCTGCACCGGCCAAGCCGCCCACGCGTCACCTTGAGGGACGAGACCGCCGAAAGCGTCAGGCATTGGCGGATCTCCTTTCATGTCCACCTTGTCGAGTAGAAGCGCGTCCGCAGCCTTGCTAGTTGCGCAGCGCAGAAGGCGGTGGAAAGGCCACGATGCCGGTAAGATCCGTTTCTTTTGTAATCTCGTCCGCCGTGGTCGAACGATGCGGGCGCCGAGGGGCAGGTGCACCGCACTGGGAGCGCGTTACTTTGTCAGGCGACGCCCACGTGCTGTCCTTCCGCAACTGCTTGAGCGATCTCCTCGCGCAACCTCTGCTTCGACCGCAGAATGAAAGGGCCCTGGTCGATGGCAACAGACGCAAACGCCCGCTTGGCCGGACCGATGAACTCGCCGAGGGCGATGACCGCGACAACCTGAGGAAGGAACGTCAGAGAGTGCGCCACACCTCGGGAGCGCAACGCGAGAGAAGCGATCTGCACCGCATCGCTGATGAGGTTTACGTCGTGAAAAAGGACAAAAGCGTCTGGCGCAAGCAGCGGCAGAATGTGCAGGAAGTCGCTCATCGTCGCGACGTTCGTGTGCTCGCCATCAATGAGCGCGACATGGATCGGCCGCTCGATCTTGTGCCTTGGGATGTCCGCGACATCGGCATCAAAGGTCGTCAGCTTCTTCAAGTCTTCGGCCGAGCAATGGGCCGAAAGGTTGGCCATCATTCCCGCGGTGCTGCTGTCGTGATAGTGGAAGTTTCGCGCCCGCTCGTCAGGCTGGAAATCAGGACGTTTGTCTATGGACGCGATGTACTCGCAGCACGGGTCGAGAAGCAGCGGCAACAGCGAGCCGCCCCTGTATGATCCGACCTCAAGGTATGCGAAGCCGCCCTTTAGTTCCCCGGCGAGTTTCTGCACCCGCATGAACGACTGCTGATCGAAGGACGTCGTGGCTGTCTCGATTCGATAGATCGCCGGTGAGAGGGTCTCGATTTCGACCGGCCTCTCCCTGCCGCTCTCGTGCCGCGCGTACCCCATCTGCAACCTCCCGGTGAGCTGAAGACTTCTGTCGCTTCCGCGTGGCCTGTCAACCGCTCGAGCTAGAACGCCGACAAAGCAACGCGTTTCCACGTGTTCGTCGAGACGCAGACGTAGTGATAGTTCGAGTCATCTAGAAACTGACCTGGATTACAAGCGGCCGAAGACGAGCGTGACCATGACGCCTTCGTGCAGGGCCGGGATCCGGTTCATCACGTCGAGGGCGCGGTACTCTTCGCTGAGATGGACGCTCATGAGCGCACCGCCGGGTACGTCGAAGCCATGGCGAGGAGGTCGGCCACGATGGAGCGGAGCAGCGCGAGGTCCATGTCGTCCTCGCGCCGGGACACCTCCGCCTTGAAGACGACACCCGCCAGCGTGCGAGCCGGCGTCTCGGCGACGCGGTCGATCACCCTCCCGTTGGCCCTGGTGGCACGATTGTAGTCCCGCTCGGCGATCGTCAGCCCACGCCGCTTTCGGAAGGCGCGATCGTCACCCTCATGCGAGGCGGTGCGGAGCGCGAAATAGGCCTCCTCGGCGCGCGAGTGAGGCCCGGCGAAACGCTCCATGACCGCCAACGCGCGTTCGTAGGGCTCGCGCAGCGCCAGCAGCGGCGCGTCCGCGTCGTCGGCATGTGAGGCAGCGACGGGCAGCCCTCCACCGCTTGCCGAGATCGATCAGCTCAGCGTCGGGCTGTTCGACGACGGGCGCCGAGGCGGCGGCGGCGATGGCCGAGAGGGCGCGGTTGGTGCCGAAGTCGTCAGGTCGAAGCGAAGGCAAGCCGGTGGCATTTGCCGCGATGCTGCGCGTCATGAAAGGTACTCCGATGATGGAAGAGGTTGCGGGCTAGTGGAGATCGGCGAGGTGCTCGATCGCGCGGCGCGGCTTGGCCTTCACCGATGCGGGTACGTGCGCCACGGCGGCGCGGGTCGCGGCACCCTTGCGCGAGGCGGCGGAGCGCTTGGCGGCGAGGTCGATCTCGATGCGCTCGGCGGCGTGCCATGCGCCGAGATGGTCGACGCCCTCGTTCAGGTTGAGGAAGTAGGCGCGGACGCGGGTGCGGGTTTCGAGGGTGGTAGCGCTACGCATGGGGTGCTACTGGTGCTGGTGAAGGGATGAAGGCGGCGGGACGGCCGGCCACGCGGCGCGGCTTGGCCTTGGCGACGGCCTGTCGCTGCTCGTGCTCGTCCATGATCCGGTTAAAGACGGCGCAGGCCTCGGCGAGCGCGGCGTGCTGCTCAATGGGGAGGCGCACAAGCGCCTCGTCCTCGTGGCTCTCCGGCTCATCGACCGGCGCAAGCTCAAGCCATGACGCGCCGCGCTCGGCGCCGGGCCTGCCGCCGAACACCTTGCGGGTGACGTGAAGGCGTAGGCGCTCGCCCTCCAGCTCCGGGATGCGCGCTTGGCGTAGCTTGCCGGTCGCAGGGCGGCTCCATGCTGGCCGCACTCGGCGAAGGCGTGGGCCTGGGCCGCGCTGTTGATGGCGGCGACCTCGTCGAGCAGCACGCGACGGCGCTCGTTGCCGGCGCGGGTGAAGGGGGCGAACTGGACCTTCACGAGGGCGTCGACGACGCGCCGGTTGTCGGCGAGCGACAGGACGGGCTTGGGAGACGCCGCGACGATCGGGTGCCGGGCATTGGCCTTGGCGGAAGCCCAGGCCCAGCGCAGGCACTCGGCGAAGATCGCGCGATAGCCAGCCTCTGGAACCCAGCCGGAGACGGTGGCGTCATAGCGATCGCCAAGGCGGCGTGATCTTCCCCCTTTGCAGTGATCCGCGCTGAGGTATGGCTTTTGAGCCTGAATAGGACGGATTGCATGACGAGGAAGAGGCATAAAC
>CAXTIU010000058.1:0-5953 GCA_964244495.1 uncultured Beijerinckiaceae bacterium | reverse complement strand
CCAGTTCGGCCTCAGACGGCTCGCGCGTAAGTAGGCTTTTGAGTCAGGCTCTGAGGGCTCTGTTGTAGGATGACGACACGGCTGCAACTCTGCATTATTATTAGTGAATGTTGCCAAGTCACTGGTTGTCGCGACTGAGCGCTCTTGAGCAGACCCGGATGAAGATGGTACCGAAGCATCGGCTCACGCTGCGGGGGGGGGGGGGGGCTCGCTTCCTCTCATTCGTTCCAGCCAGTCTCACCCCTGGCGAGAATGACACGTAGGCGTGACCGAGCAGCACCGCAGGTCCTGTTGTCAGCGACCTAATGACGGAACGGGATTATCGGCGATATCATGATGCGTGATACCGTTCCTCAGTCCCGTAGAACCAGTAAGCCCACGCGGCTGCGGACACAGAGATTTTCGACTGCCGGTACTGAGGCTCAGGTGATTGGGTCGGAGTCCTTGCGGCCATTACGCCCGCAGGAGGTAGGATGACCAACACGGTGCCGTCACCCTCCACGTAGGCAATACTCGACGTTCGATTTAAATACCCAGCCGCTGCTCTGCTACGCGGCCTTCATGGTCTGCATTCTCCGATGACGATGGTGGCCGCGACCCGCGTCACCGCTTCGATCAGCCGGTCGGTCAAAGGCTACCGAGTTCCACACGCAGCACGCTCGCCGGTCGAGCGCCGTCCAACGGCGGCGACGCGGTCCCTCCGTCGGTGGTGACGTACGTCACACGGCCGCAGTCGCTTGGCGCACGCCCCCAGGCCGCGCTTGATGGCCCGATCAGCCGATCGTCGTACGGATCGCCGGCGACGCTCTGCGTGAAGCCGCTGTTTTTGCCAGGGTCCAAGGACACGAGGTCGAGCGTGTTCTGCCGATGCGTCGTCAGGTAGGCGACGCCCGCTTCCTCATCAAGACAGAAGTCGTCGCCCATACGGCCGGCCACCACGAGTTCGGGCTCGCCCACGGGGTCGAGCGTCGTCGAGTCGACACGAACGCGCATGAACAGCTTCTTGGCCGTCGCGGTGTAGTAGAGGATGTGGGATTTGGCGGCGTAGCGCACGCCGTTCACGCCTGGCTGCTCGGGCTTCAGCTCGCCCGGGAAGTAGCCCATGCTGTGGTGGGACAGCCACACGCGCGCCTCGATCGTCTCACCATCGGCCGGCAGGTCCACCCGCCAGATCAGACTGGCGAAGCAGTCAGCGACGAGGATGACGTTCGGCGCGAGCAGGCAGCTGCCGTTGAGGCCGCGCGCGGTGTCCGGGAACGTGAAGGCGAGCCGCGGCTCGATTGACGCTTCCGGAGCCCAACCGCGCATGTCGAGGCGGTGGAGGTAGGACTCGTGCGTCGTGTAGAGGTTGCAGGTGGAGATGTAGAAGATGTCTGGCTCGACCTCGACGATGCCCGTCGTCGGCTCCGAGAAGGTGTGGATGCGAGCTGGCACGACGGGTAGGTTTGAACCGGCGGGCGGCACGTACCAAAGCTCCCGATGGTTGAGAACGGTGACGAGCATGGATCCGTCCGCGCGCACCACGAGGTTCTCGAGGAAGTACCCTTTCGGGAACAGGGCAACCGTGGTCAGCTTGGCTCTTGGTGCTGTGTTGTGGGACATGGCTCCTCCCTGGCATAGGTTTGTTAAGCGGCAACCTTGGCAAGACCTGTCTGGAACGCCGGCCACGTCTCGTCCTGTCGCTCGACATTGTCGGGCCTCTACTCACGGCAAGACTTGAGTGTTCAACGCTCCAGGCCGACAGCATTGGAGGGGACATCGTAGGCGTTGAGCGTGAGCGAGACACTGGTGAAGTACCCGAGCAGTACGGTCAGGTCGGTCAGGCCGACATCGCCTAGCAGGTCGATCGCGCGCCGATAAAGGCCGTGGGGCACGACGCGCGGCGCGATCAGCGCCGACGTGATTTCGTAGACGACCTGCTGACGAGGGTCGGCGAAGGAGGTTGGCAAGCCTGCGATCAAAGCCTGAACCTTCTCCGGCGGCAGACCACCGGCCTCCTCGGCGATCATCTCGTGCTCGTAGTTGGAGTAAGCCGCCAGCCAGCGGGCGTTGATCAGGTTCGTGGCGATCTCGATCTCGCCCTTGGTCAGCGACGAGCCGCCCTGATAGTACGCGCCGAGCGGGACCATGACGTCCATCAGCTTCGCGTTCTGCAGCCAGATTTTATAGGGACCGGGAACCTGCCCGCGTTCCTTCACGGTGTAGTCGTACGTCTTCCTCTGCTCGGCGGTCATCTCCTCGAGCGGGATCTCCCGGTAGCGACCGAACGTGCCGAAGTCGGAGGTCTTGGGCATGGTTCAACCCTCTCGTCGAGAAGCCGGTCGCGCCGCCGTCCCACGTTCCGACGCCTGTGCCGCAGCTTCAAACTCGCGGCAAACCTTCATCAGGCCGCCAAGTTCAAACGGCTGCCTCAGGTTGGCTTGACGATGCCACGTTCACGGGACATCTCGCGTCGCGCAGCCTACCTCCGCTTCACGATGAGCGGCGCGACGCGCAGGCACTATGCCTAAATCGCTGCGCCAAGCTCAAATCGGAGGTTGCGGCACAAGCGTGATGTGGAACGACGTGATCCGCCACGTGCCGTCTTCGCGAAGAAAAACCATCGAAGACCTAGCCTCGTGCCGGCCGGCGAGGGGTCCTGTGGGTGCCTCGAGGACGGACCGAGCGTGGACGAGCGCCACGTTTTCACTCAGCGGCCTCGCGGACTCAAGGCTGAGATGGTTGCGGCTGCCGGCGTAGATTGTCGAGAAGATGTGGGCATGGCTGGCGACGATCGCCTGTCGACCGCGAAGGTGATCTCCCCGGATGGTGACGAAGTCGGCATCTTCCATCATCGGCGCGCCGAACGCCGCTGCGTTGCCCGCGTTCCAGGCGGATTCAAGTTCGGCGAGTATGCTGACAAACGCGAGTTGGTCACGCTCCGAAACGGCCTTGATCATGATAACCCTCCTGTCTGGCGTAACTTTCGAAGCCGACACGTGGCGAGCGACTTGACGTTGGTGCGGCTGATCGCGGTTGGGCCTCGCGCTCGACCCTGTCCCGACCAACCTCAAGTCGCTCTCGGCCCACGCCGCCTCGCCTGCGCAATCGCGACCGCCTCGACCTTCATGTCGCCGATCATCACTAGCACGATGCCGGTCAGCTCGGGGCCGGCGGCCTCGGGCGTGCCGGTGCGGAAGGGCGGCTCAGGATCGTACTCCAGCGCGAGCTGCGTGACCTTCGCGACCCGCTCGCCGCGCAGCTCGGCGAGCAGGGTCAGGCCGAAGTCGATGCCGGCGGTGACGCCACCGCCAGTGAGGCGGTTCCGGTCGACGACCACACGCTCGTGCGTGGCCGTCGCGCCCACGGCCTCAAGTGCGTCGTAGAAGGCCCAGTGCGTCGCGGCACGGTAGCCATCGAGCAGCCCGGCCATGCCAAGCAACAGCGAGCCCGAGCAGACCGAGGTGACGTAGCGCGCGCTCGGCCCGACGTCGGCGAGGAAGCCGACGACCGCTGCGTCCTTCATCGCCTCGTTGGTGCCGAACCCGCCGGGCACGAACAGCACGTCGAGGTCGCGCGGGCAGTCGGCGAAGGTCGTCGTCGGGTTGAGCAACAGACCGCCATCGGTGGGGACAGGCTCCAGCGTCTTCCACAGCAGCAGAGTCCGCCCGTGCATGCCCAGCGCCGCCTGCGGACCGGCGAGGTCGAGCAGCGTGAGGCCGGGGTAAAGCAGCATGCCGACCGTGAGCGGCTTCAGATCAGGCGAGGACGTCGGGGCAGGATCGGTCATCGAGGTGTCTCCGGGCTGTCAGGCTCTCGATCTAAACCGCTCGACAAACGCCGGTGAGTGGCAGAAACGACAATGATCGCTCGATTGCTGCCAATCCGCCGTTCTGTCGTGGAGACTGCATCGGAGCACACCGGCATCCTTGCCCCGACAGGAGCGCGTCGTGCACACCGTTGCCATTCTCGCCCTGGACGGCGTCGTGTCCTTCGACCTCGGCATCGCGTGCGAGGTTTTCGGGCATGCTCGGTTGGCCGGGGGCGAGCCGGCCTACCATGTCCACGTTTGCGGCGAGACCGGGCGGGTGCGGACCAAAGCCTTCGGCATCGACGTGCCTCACCGCCTCGACCGGCTCGCGTCGGCCGACACGGTGGTCGTCCCAGGTGTGGAGGATCCAGGGCTACCGGTCGCGGAGCCGGTGCTCAAGGCGCTCCGCCTGGCGTGGACGAGCGGAGCGCGCCTCGTCTCCATCTGCACGGGAGCGTTCGTTTTGGCCGCGACCGGCGCGCTCGATGGCCGACGTGCGACGACGCACTGGCTGGCCACGGCCGACTTCAACGACCGCTTTCCGGCGGTCGCGCTCGACCCGCAGGTCCTCTTCGTCGACGAGGGACGCATCGTCACCTCCGCAGGCGCGCTCGCGGGCATGGACATGTGCCTTCACCTCGTCGCCCGCGACCACGGCCAGGCGGTCGCCGCGTACGCCGCGCGGTTGGCCGTGGCACCTCTGTACCGGGACGGCGGGCAGGCCCAGTTCATCCGTCACGACCTGCCACGAGCCAGCGACAGCCTGGCGCCGCTGCTCGACTGGATGCTCGCCCACCTGGACCAGCCTCTCGATGTGGCAGCGCTCGCGGCGAGGGCGAACACCAGTCCGCGCACCTTCGCGCGGCGCTTCCGCGAGCAGACGGGCACCACGCCGCTGCAGTGGCTGCTGACGGCACGGATTCGCCGCGCGCAGGAGATGCTGGAGACTAGCGTCCACACGATCGAGGCTGTCGCGGCCGCCGCCGGTTTTGAGGCGCCTGCCACCTTCCGTGCCCGCTTTCAGCAGGTCGTCGGGATCAGCCCCAACGCCTATCGACGTCGCTTCAACAACTCCGGTGGCAGGACGGTAAGCGATGTCCTGGCGACAGCGTAGACGATCCATAAGGCTCACCCGCCAAACGCATTGCGATGGACGTACGGCAGCTTGCAAGAGGAGCCACTTGGAGTCGCAACGACTGGCTAAGAGAACCTAACAAAACGCGATTTGACGCGTTGGTCTGGCATGGCCCGACCGCTTCTTCCTGACGACCTTTGGCACGAGATCGCTCCTTTGCTGCCGCCACCCGAGCCGCGACCGAAGGGTGGACGCCCGCCGATGGATAACCGGGCGGCCCTGACCGGCATCCTGTTCTTGGCTCGCGCTCGGTCCTGCCCTGGGAGATGCTGCCCGCCGAGATGGGCTGCGGATCGGGGATGAGTTGCTGGCGCAGGTTGCGGGACTGGCAAGTCGCCGGGGTCTGGGCGGCGTTGCACTGGGCCTTGTTGGAGCGCCTGCATGCTGCCGGGCAGATCGACTGGCGCCGTGCCAGCTTGGACAGCGCCACTGTTCCAGCAAAAAGGGGGGCTCCGCGATGGGGCCAAACCCGACGGACAGGGGCAAGCCGGGCAGCAAGCGCCACCTCGCCGTTGACGCGCGGGGCACGCCGCTGGGCGTGCTGATTGGCCCGGCCAACCAGCACGACAGCACCATGCTCGCCCCGACGCTCGACGCCATTCCGCCCCTGCGCAGCGGCAGGCGCGGCCGACCACGGCGGCGCCCCGACAAGCTCCACGCCGACAAGGGGTACGACAACCGGCGCTGCCGCCGTGAGTGCCGCGAGCGCGGAGCACCAAGCCCCGCATCGCCCGGCGCGGCGTCGAGAGCAGTCAACACCTTGATTGCCGTCGCTGGGTCGTGGAACGCACCCATGCCTGGCTGAACCGCTTCCGTCGCCTTGGCGTGCGCTACGAACGCCGTGCCGACATCTACCAAGCCTTTACGACACTCGGATGCGCCCTCGTCTGCCTCAACCAAATTAGACGGTTCCGTTAGGTGCTTTAGGGCCTGTTGGGATTCAGGCTTCCCGAGTTGTTGTGTCCGTGATTCAAGCTTTGGATGAACAGATTTGTTTTGACGGATGCCCAGTGGGCGAAGATGGAACC
>CAXTIU010000057.1:0-6351 GCA_964244495.1 uncultured Beijerinckiaceae bacterium | reverse complement strand
TCAGGGTGGCGCGCAAGCTCAAGGCCATCGACGTGATCGACGTGCTCTCCGACCTCTTCATCTTGCGTGGCGTGCCGGAGCACATCCGCTCCGACAATGGACCCGAGTTCATTGCCCGGACTGTGCAGGACTGGATCGGCGCCGTCGGTGCGAAGACAGCCTACATCGCACCTGGCAGCCCATGGGAGAACGGCTACGTCGAGTCGTTCAACGCCAGGCTCAGGGATGAACTCCTCGACAGCGAGATCTTCACCTCACTCCGCGAAGCACAGGTCATCATCGAAAGCTGGAGACGACACTACAATACTATGCGCCCTCATGGCTCGATCGGCTACAAGCCACCGGCTCCAAAGGTGTTCGTGTCAGCCTTCGCCGCATGGACGGCGCCGCAACCCCGACCAGCTCCGCCGGCCATGCTCATGATGGCGTCCAGACCGACCATGAACTAACATTCATCCCGGACCACCCGGTCGGGGCTGATCATCACGATGGAGCGCAGCTGCCGAACCTGGTCTCTAAGGCCAGCACCGCCAGCGACGTGTGGGCGGACACGGCCTACCGCACCAAGGCCAACGAGCACCACCTCGCCGACAACGGTCTGCGCTCGCAGATCCGTCGCAAGAAATCGCCGGGCTGGCCGATGCCGGCCAACATCGCCCGCGCCAACGGCCATCGGTCAAAGGTGCGGGCAGCGGTGGAGCACGGTTTCACCCGCCAGAAGAAGGGGCCGATGGCGCTGGTGGTGCGTACGATTTGGCTGGCACCCGCCACGGCGAAGATCGGTCTGGCCAACCTCCTCTACAACATGCACCAGGCGGTCTGCCTCACCCATAAAAAGGCACAAACGGCCTGAGGAGGCCCAAGCCTGCGGCTGACCAAGGAAAAACATGATAGCACGGAGGATACGCCTCTTCAAACCCGTATGCTCGACCCGGTTACGTCAACGGCGACACCAAGCGGTGTTCTTGGAGGTGTCCGGCTGTGCGCGCTTGCTTGCGATGCGAAAGGCTCTTTGTTATGCAGCGTGAGAGCTGAGACATACTCGATCGATCGATAGCTGGCCGATCGACGAGCAATAGGTAAGAATGCCTAGATGAAGTTTCCTCTTGCGCGCCGTCTTAAATTTTCTGAAGCGGGCGCAAACGGCAGCCTTTTGTCCAAGGGCGAGAGCGGTGCCTCGGCACCCGAAGTGAAAGCCGACCCCACGCCTCCAACAGACAATCTCGTCATGTCCGGCGTCAACGAGCAGGGCGCCGCCGAATATGGCCGCATCGAGGCGTTCGATGGGCGGTACCTGTCCGGCTGGTACTTCGATAAGGTCAAACAAGCGCGCGGTCTTACGATCACGTTCGACGATAAAGTGCTATGCGGCACGCTTGCTAATCTTTCCCGCATGGACGTAGTCGGCGCCAATCCGCAGGCGCCCGAACGGTGCGGCTTTTTCGTGGATCTCGGGCGGTTTGCCATTCTCGACCGATGCGCCGATCTCGGCGAGCTCTACACCCGCATGAAGGTCGTCAGCGCGTCGGGCGCGCAACTCGCCCATCTCTACAGTGACCCTTTTAAGGCCGTCAGCGCCACGATCGATACCACGCAGCCGATGTCGAGCCTCGAAGGGATCGAGCGCGGCGTGGTGAACGGCTGGGCGGTAGGACCTAAGCGCACCACTCCCCAACTGATCCACGTCCTTGTCGACGGCCTTCTTCAGGGCGCGGCGCGCACTGGCCTTTACCGCGAGGACGTCGGCGCCCTGTTCGGCGACTACAACGCTGGCTTCGCCTTCTTCCTGTCGCCGCAGTTCCAGGACGGCCGGCACCACACCGTGAGTTGCATCTTCGCTGACACCGGCGAGCATCTCGTTGACAGCCCGAAGGATGTCCTGATCGCCTCCAAGTCCGGCGACGAGGCCAATAAGGCGTCCATCCTCGTCGACAGCTTCTTCAAGCTGCAGCGGGAAATCGAGTCGTTCCGCGACCAGATCAAGATCACTGCGGCGGCGGGCGTCTCCTATTTCGTGAACTATCCCTTCTTCCAGGACGTCGTGCAGCCCAGCGGCGCGACGCTGGCGCGGCTGAAGAAGCGCGAGCTCGGCCCAAATCCTGTCCTATTCTCGATCGTCATGCCGACCTACAAGACCGATCCGGACATCCTGGCGATGGCGATGGACAGCGTCGTGGCACAGACCGACCAGCACTGGGAGCTCGTCATCTCCGACAGCTCCTCGAGCCCGGCGCTGCGTGAGTACATGCAGTCGCGCGCCGACGAGGACCCGCGCATCCGCGTAATCTTCAACGAGGGCCGGCTCGGCATCTCGGACAACACCAATGTCGCGCTGCGTGCCACCAAGGGCGAGTACGTCGGCTTCATGGACCACGACGACGAACTCGCCCCCGAGGCGATCTCGCTCAATCGCGCGGCCTTCGCCACCGGCCTCTACGACGTAGTCTATTCCGACGAGGACAAGATCGACCCTAACGGGAACTTCGTCGAGCCGCACTACAAGTCTGCCTTCGATCTCGACCTGCTGCTGTGCATGAACTACATGTGCCACTTGGTGTTCGCGCGGCGCTCGTCGATCCTTGAAACGGAACTCAATAGGCGCGCCTACGACGGCGCGCAGGACTGGGACCTGCTGCTCCAGCTGATGCGGCGCGTAAGCCCCAAGCGCGTCGGTCACATCCCGCGCGTGCTCTACCATTGGCGCATGATCCCAGGCTCGACCGCGATGGCGATCGGCGAGAAGAGCTACGCCGTCAACGCCGGGTTAGAAGCGGTGAAGGACTACCTCGTGGCCGTCGGCGCCGACGCCGAGGCCGCGCCGCTTCCGGGCGACCTGCCCTACGTCGACGTGCGCTGGCGCGCCAAGCCCGGCGCCAAGGTCAGCCTGATCATCCCCACCAAGGATCGCATCGACCTGGTGACGAACTGCGTCAATTCCGTGCTGATGACCGCGGGCGAGGTCGACATCGAGATTCTTATCGTCGACAACAACAGTACGCCTGCCTCCAATGCCAGCTTCGAGGCCCTGTGCGCCGACCCGCGCATCCAGGTACTGCGCTACGATGGCGCCTTCAACTATTCCGCCATCAACAACTTCGCCGCGCGGCAGGCGACGGGCGACTTCCTGCTGCTTCTGAACAACGACGTCTTCTTCACCCGCAAGGGCTGGCTCGCACACATGCTGAGCGTGGCACAGCGCCCCGACGTCGGCGCGGTGGGACTGAAGCTGCTCTACCCCGATAACACGGTGCAGCATTGCGGCGTGGTGCTCGGCGTCGGCGGCGTCGCCGGCCACGCCTTCGTTCGCCTGCCGCAGACGGACCACGGTTACTTCGCCCGCACGTCCTGCACCCACGAGGTCTCGGCGGTCACCGCGGCCTGCCTGCTGGTGCGCAGTGAGACCTTCTTCGCCGTCGGTGGGCTCGACGAGCGCGACCTCACGATCGCCTTCAACGACGTCGACCTCTGTATCAAGATCCAGGAAAGCGGCCTGCGCAACATCCTCGTGGCGACGACCTTCGCCTACCACGCGGAGTCGCTTTCCCGCGGTTATGAGGACACACTGGAGAAGATCGCGCGCTTCGAGGGCGAGACCGCCATCATGCAGACCCGATGGAAGAGACAGCTCGCAGCCGACCGGTTCTACAGCCCCAACTTCGACCTGAACCACGCGCCCTACACGGTGATCGATCTGCCGGGTATCGCCGAGCAGGAGGTGAGGGTAACGCAGGGGGCGGTGGTGCGGTAGACAAGCGCCAGTCGGATGCAGGACGCCAAACGGGATGGTCGGTGCCGATGAAGAGAGACACATGCGGACAGTCTTCGCTCGCCAAGCGCAAGCTGCGTTGCATCCAGCGCCGCAGCATGGTTCACCACTGCGGCCCGCGGCACGGGTTAGCGTTCCGGAGGCAGAATGTCGCTCGTCCAATACTTTCACACCAATACCGGGCTGCCGATCAACAAATGGGCGCATTACCTTCCTCTCTATGAAAGATATTTCGCGCCCTTTCGCAATAGGCACATCTTGTTCCTAGAGATTGGAACCGGACAAGGCGGGTCGTCCCGTATGTGGCAGCATTATTTTGGCCCTTCGGCACAGATCGTAAGCATGGACATTCGCGACGAATGTCGCCACTTTGAGAACGACCAGATCAAGATACGCGTCGGCGATCAATCCGATCCGGCTTTCCTGCAAGGGATCGTCGACGAGTTCGGTCCTCCAGACATCGTGCTCGACGATGGCAGTCACGTCATGCAGCACATCAAGGTGACGTTCCGTTACCTGTTTCCACGCATGAACCGCGAAGCGCTGTACTTCGTGGAGGACCTTCATACCGCCTATTGGCCAGCCTATGGTGGTGCGCTTCGTCAACCAGGCACATTCATCGAGGACATGAAGGATCTTGTTGACGAGATCAACGCGGACAACCCGCACCACTCGCACATGAGCGCCGGACCGATGCCACGCTCGGACATCTCGCCGATGGTACGTGGCATCTCCTTTCACGAAAGCATCGTGGTCATCGAGAAAGGCCCGTTTCTCGACAAAAGGGAACGATCCATACCGCTCGTTTCCGGGCAGACCATCTGGTGATGACAAAGGTCTTCCGATCGGACATCTACGTTGGTAATCTTTCCTGCGTCGAGGAAGAGCCTTACGTCCTACATCTGAAAGACCATGTCTATTGCCCGTCTGGCACCCAGAACTGCGTGCCGGCGATCTATGACTTCGGGCGAAAAATGGTGCACCAAAGTTTTTATAGCCGAGGCCCAGTACCGGCGGAGGTCGTTCCGACTTGCTCAATGCCATTCGCTTACGAAAGCCTCAAGGAGTATGCCGAGGACGATACTTATATTTACCTCGGCGAAGTCCACAACCACTTCGGTCATTTTCTTCTTTCGACGTTAAGTCGTCTGTGGCAAATTAGAACTTTGCCCGAACATCTGAAGATCGTCATCAATGCTGGCGCATCGCTCAGGATCTATCGCGACCATGTTAAGAAGCTCTTCGAGGCCTTCGGCGTCGATGTGCAGCGCATGTGGTCGCCCGAGCGTCCCTTGAAGATCCGCAACCTCATCATGCCCTGCGCGAGCTTCGAAGAACGCAATTTCGTCCATTCGACGTTCGCCAAAACCTACAATGCAGCAGGCGACCATATCACACGGGGAGTGAATTTAAGTATTCCGGGCAACGGACCCATTTATCTTTCGAAGTCAAAGATGACAGCAGGCGTTCGCAAAATCGTCAACGAGAGCCCGATCGAAGAACGGCTTGTTGCCGCAGGGTACACCATTGTCTACCCAGAGACTCTGCCGGTCAGCGAGCAAGTGGCGATCTGGAGGCTCGGTCGTCCGATTGTCGCGTTCAATGGGTCGAGTCTGCACACGAGCGCCTTCTCACCAAATGTGCAAATGGTAAGTTTTGGTTGGGACCGATTTATTGACTCGAGCTTCGGGCTTTGCGATTGGGCCAATCGTAGTCGGTCCGATTACTTCTACTTCGAACATGGCACGTTGACTGAACTCGGTCCATCGCCCGACCACAATCACGGCGTCGTCGGACTGTCTTCACGGATTGAGGTGGCCGATCCCATAGGCGCTGCCGAAGCCATCTTAAGGGCGGTCGACGCGTCCATGGCGAATCGCGGAGGTAGTCTCTCTCGCGGCAAGCCCACGTCGCAAAGCTCGACCTACGTGGAGGCTGATTACGATGCGTCGGCCTTAAGCGCGACCAGCGGCAAGCTAACGGGAAGATATCAATTTTGCACCGCGCACGAGGCGCAACCCTGGTGGCAGGTTGATCTAGGGGAAGCGTACGACCTCACAAAGGTTGTCCTGTACAATCGGACCGATGCGGGATCGGAACGAGCCTACAATTTTCGTATCATGGCTTCGGTCGATGGCATTCGATATGATCTCTTATTCGTGCGCGAGGGCGATCAGCCGTTCGGGGGGCTCAATGGCGAGCCTCTCTCCGTTGAATTCGATGGCGTTGCACGTGCGCGGTTCGTCCGGCTGACGATACCGGAAGCGAACTTCTTTCATCTGGATCAGGTCGAGGTTTTCGGCGAACGACCGATAAAACCACGATTGACCTAAGCAGATTAATGATTTCTGAGGTAAGCTATCAAACTCCCGGAAAAGCATAGTCTTATGTTCGCCATCGTCATTGCCGCAACGTCTATTATTGGCTATGATAGCGCGCTTTCTAGGTTAGCAAGCAAGCCCAGCGAGCACCGAAGTAGTGCACCTCGACAGTCTATATCAGATCCGCTCGACCGCCCCGACAATTCCGCTAGGGTCTGAACCCAACCAGGGTGTTGTGGTGGCGTTGTTTTCGTGGTTCGCCTT
>CAXTIU010000056.1:0-6502 GCA_964244495.1 uncultured Beijerinckiaceae bacterium | reverse complement strand
CCAGTTCGGCCTCAGACGGCTCGCGCGTAAGTAGGCTTTTGAGTCAGGCTCTTAGAAGCTCATTTCGACAGGTGTCGTGAAGGAGGGCGGATCTCTCCATGAAGTGCGTCAGCAACCGGACTTGGGCGTCCGTATAACTCGCGAGGTGACCGGCGCCTTGAGCATGGACCGGTTTCCAAACCTCATCGAGTAAGACTTGCGCTGACGGCGTGAGTCGAACGAAGTAGCTCCGCCCATCCTCGCTGTTGTGCGTGCGCTCGACGAACCCCGCCGCCTGCAGTCGAGCGAGCGCCGTGGTCGTGGCGCCCCGCGTCAGCCCCAGCGCTTCAGCCATCCGGCTGGGCTGGCAAGCTCCCTGGTCCCGCAGCAGCGTCAATCCGCGGAGATCCGTCTCGTTCACGCCCAAGCGTGCGGCTGCAGCTGCGTCGAAACGGTCCACCGCGTCCTGAAATGCCTTGATCGCGACGACCAGGCCATCAAGGAGTCCTGCGCGAGCAGCATACATTTAGTTTGATTCTCTAATCATTAGGTTTTACGCTCGAACCATCCAACAAGAGTGTTTCGCATGGGCGAGCTGTCAAGGGTCATGATCGCCGGCGGCGGCCTGGGCGGCCTCTGCCTGGCTCAGGGCTTGACCAAGGCCGGCGTCGAGGTCGCCGTCTACGAGCGGGACGCTCAGAGCACGTCGCGCCTACAGGGTTATCGCATCAGCCTCACGCCGGATGGTCTGGCGTCCCTGCGCGCGACGCTGCCGGACCACCTGTGGACGCAGGTGGTCGCCGCCTGCACGCCGCCGCTTCCAGGCATATCGTTCCTTTCCGAGCGGTTGGAGCCACGTTTCTTCAAGGCCACGCCCCCGCCGGAAGATGACGTGCATCGCTACAGCTCCATCAGCCGCGTCACCTTGCGCGAGATCCTCCTGCAAAGCTTGGGGGATCGCGTTCACTTCGGCCGCGCCTGCACAGGCTTTGACGTGGCGACCGCTGGCGGCGTGCGCTGCCGGTTCGCGACGGGGCAGGACGAGGAGGGCAGCCTGCTGGTCGGCGCGGATGGCGTGAACTCCGCGATCAGAAGCGCGCTGATGGCTGTCGACAACCGTTATGACACCGGTGTTTCCGCGATCGCGGGCAAGGTGGCGCTAGAGGGCCTGGATGCGGGCGCGATCCTGGCGTCGCCCGTTGGCGGGTCCGCCGTGATCATCGGCGACGCTCCACAAGGATTGTTCATCGCCGACCATCAGCTGACCGCATTCCAGGGCGGCGAGCGCTACGTCTTCTGGTCCTTCCTGACGCGACGCGAGCGACTACCGGAGCATATCGAGGAGGCTGTTCCTGAACGACTGCGAGCGATTGTGGACGTCATGACACCGGCTTGGCACCCGCGACTGAAACACCTGATCCACAGCGCTGACCCGACCTCGGTCATGCTGTTGCACTATGCGAGTTCGCGTCCTCCACAGGCCTGGATCCCATGCCCGGTGACGCTGATCGGAGACGCCGTCCACAACATGCCCCCGACCGGAGGCGAGGGGGCCAACATGGCGCTGAGGGACGCTCGCACACTGTGCGAAAAGCTGATCTCGGAAGAGCATGTGCAAGACGCGCTGAGTGCTTACCAGGACGAAATGCGTGCTTACGCCTTCAAGGCGGTTAGCACCTCGATGGCGAACCTTGATCGTATGACCAAGCGCAGCTGACGAGCGCACGGCGGCTGATGCTCGTGGATCGTCTAGGGTATCCTGGATCTGGCCGATGTGCGGTCCATCAGCAAGTCGGACGTCGAGCGCTGAGCGGATCATCGCCGGGACGTGGAGGGGGATTGGGCCCGGAACGGTCAACCGCAACGATCTGGTCGCCGCGGCGAGCCTGTTCCAGGAGGTGTGCTGGCTAACCAAGGATGACTTCTGGCGAGAAGGATGCATCCTCATCATGTGCTTTCCCACGACCAAGAACGGCGTCGCGCGCACGGTGCCGATCCACGACGCCATCGTCGAAGAGGGCCTGCTCGACGACTGGCGGTCGGCGCGACCAGGTCTGCTGTTCACCGGCGATGGGCGAGCACCGGCGCGATTCCTGGACGCGTCTGGCGCCTTCATCGCGACCGGACACGGAGTTTGGGTATCGTCAACGCGCCGGCGACCGGTGAGCGCTGGCCGAGCTGATACTTGACAGGCATCCGTGAGCGTACCGCCGCACGCTCTCGACCTGGCCTGCCTCGTGAGCTGCTGGTCAAGTCCGCCGAGCGCGACGCGCCTGCGAGCCGACCGGCACCGCCGTCCATGGCCTCAGGAACCGCGGGCGACACACTGGTCAAGTAATCGGCACCGGCCGCAGGCGGGAACTCGGAAATGGCAGGTCTTCTGCCCATGCAGCATCAGAAGTTCATGATCGTCGTACAAGTCCTGTGCCGTGTAGTCGGCGGGCAGCAGCGCTCGCAGGGCGTCGTGGGCCGGTCCGACATCGACCTTGGGTCCAATGAGTCCCAGCCGCTGCGCGACGCGGTGATGGTGACTGTCGACAGGCAGCGCCGGCATGCGCAACGTGGAGAAGGACAGAACGGCCGCGCTGGTCTTCGGCCCGACGCCGGGGATTGCGGCCAGCCAAGACCGTGCCGCCTCGGACCCCATGTCGGCCAGGAAATCGAGTTCGAGCGCGCCATGGCGGTCGCGTACATCGCGCAGCACCTGCCGGATGCGCGGCGCCTTGGCTTCGGGCCAGGTCACGCCGTGGATCAGCGTCTCGATCTCGACGATGTCGGCGTCGATCAGCTCGGCCCAGTCCGGGTAGCGGCGCCGCAAGGCCTTGAAGGCGCGACCGGACTCGGCGTTGCGGGTGCGGTGCGACAGAAGCGAGGAGACAAGTTCGCTCAAGGGGTCGAGGCTATGAAAGTAGGGGATCGGCAAACCGAACTCTTCGCCGAGGCGCCGGTGCACCTCCAGCGCCTTGGTGCGTAGCTCATCAGTCGGCACCCACGGTGCGCGGCGTGCCACCGTCTTCGACCGCGCGCTTGGAGGGGCCGGCGGGATGGGATCGGATGGGTCCAGCATCATGAAAGAATCCACCGGATCGCGCGCGGTTCCAGCCCGCGGCTTCTACCAAGGTGCGCTGAGCGGGACGCACGCGGTTTTCAGGTGAGCTGAGAGCTGGTTCCATGGGGGGATGAGGAGCCTCCGCTGCGAGTATGCTGATCCCGTAGCGCGATGATTATGCCGCTGCCGCCGTGAGACTGGCGGAGAAGGCCAGCAAGGACGCGGTCCATGCCCGTCGTTGCGGGTGCAGTGAGGCGATTGATGTGGCTTTGGCGTGTGGTGGCGATTGGATCGCCCGCGAGCCAGCGGACCATGCGCGCCAGATTGAGCGCGGCGGCGGTCGCGGCATGCTGCAGCCTTACCTTGGCCAGACCGGTGTGGCGGGCGTGGCGCAGACCGAAGCCGCGGATCGCCAACGAGAGCGTGGCCTCGACGCCGGCGCGTTGCGGCGCGTACATCCGGGCAAAGGCGGCCGTGTCCTGGCGCTGGCGGGCTTAAGCGAGCGCTTCGTGTCGCGCTTGAGGACGCAGCGACATCAGCCGGCGCGTCGACTGCGGTCCAGCGCAGTCGACGCGGTGCGGGCAGGGTTGGCTGGAGGCGGCTCAGTTGCCTCACGCGACTTCATCAAGGCCGCACCCCACCGCATCCATACGGTGCTCACCGACTTGCGCCTCCAGTTCACGTCGCGCAAGCAGGATGTCTGGGATAGCCAGCACATCTTCGACCGCGTCTGCGACGAGCATGACATCGAGCATCGGCTGACGAAGGTGAACCATCCTTGGACCAACGGTCAGGTCGAGCGGATGAACCGCACGATCAAGGACGCCACGGTCAAGCGCTTCCACTATGACACGCACGACCAGCTCCGGGCGCACCTGCAACCGTTCGTGGACGCCTACAACCATGCCCGGCGGCTCAAGACCTTACGCGGTCTCACGCCCTACGAGTTCATCTGCCAGGCCTGGACCAAAGAGCCCGATCGGTTCAGGCTCAATCCGTCACACCTCATTCCGGGACCGTACACCTAGCTTCGGCAAGGTCGCTTTGGGCGTGAAGCCGACCATCAGCCCTCGTCGACGTCGTAGCGGCGGCCGCGTCGGCGGGCGTTGCCCTCCGCCCAGTCGAGCTCCTCCTCCAAGGTCCGATAGGCGTCGTAGCCGATCTCCCGACTACGGCGCAGCGCGAGCAGCCGCTCGCGCTCGGCCGCGATCGCGCGCATCCGCAGCTGCCGGAACACCTTGGGGCGGAGCGTCTCTATCTCCTCGCCTCGCAGCACCACGTTGTACTGGCGGCTGACGATCGCCGCTTCGGGCTCGCTGCACCCGTCCAGTGCCGCCAGCGCCGCCCGCGTGGCCTCCCGCCGCGCGAAGTCGCGTTCACGGTCGATGCGGCCGTCATCGGTGAGGTCGAGCCAGCGCAGCAGAGGCCCCAACGTCAGGCCCTGGACAACGAGGGTGCCGAGCACCACGGAGAAGGCGGCGACGATCAGGAGGTCGCGGTGCGGGAAACGGGCGGGATCGCCCTCGAAGGGCAGCGCTAGGGCGGTGGCGAGCGTCAGTAGCCCGCGCATGCCGCTCCAGCCGACCACCAGGGCGCTCTTGTAGGACCGGCCGACCGGCGTGCGCCTCTCGAGCGGCAGCACCATCCGGTCGATCAGCCGGGCGAGCGCGTTGTAGAGGAACGTCCAGAGGAGGCGCACGACGATCACGGTGCAAAGGATGGCGAGGCTGAAGCCGAGGTAAGGGCGGATGCCGCCATCGAGTGTGCGGCCGATCTCCTGCAGCTGCAGGCCGATCAGGATGAAGGCGAAGGCGTTCAGCACGTAGATCGCGACCTCCCAGACGGCGAGCGAGCCGCGACGGTTCTCGGCTTCCTGTCGCGCGGGGAGGAGGCGGGCCAGCACGGCCGCGTAGACGACCGTGGTCAGCACATTCGACGCGCCGAGCCGCTCGGCGATGATCCACACGGCGAAGGTGCCGATGAATTGCGTGACGACCAGGATCGCCAGATCGTCGATGCGACTCGTGAGCCAAAGGTAGGCGCGGGCCAGCACCCACCCTAGAGCGAGGCTGCCGAGCGAACTCGCCAGCAGCAGCGGCAGCGTGCGGCTCGCGCTCAGCGCCGAGCCGAGCATCACGCCGATGGCCAGCCGGTAGATGAGGAACGCGCTGGCGTCGTTGAGCAGCCCCTCGCCTTCCAGGATCACCATGAGGCGGCGTGGCGGCGACAGGCGCCCCAGCACGGCGGCGGCCGAGACGGGGTCGGGCGGCGCGACGATGGCGCCGAGCGCGATCGCCGCCGACCAGGGCAGGTCGGGCACGAGCCAGTGGCCCACCACCGCCACGGCGCCGACGGTCAGTGCCACGGCGACGAGCACGAGGCTGGAGATCTGGAGCCAGTTCTCCCGCAGGTCCCGGGGCGAGGCGTCGAAGGCTGCGTCAACGATGGCCGGTGCCACGAACAGGGTTAGAGCCAACGCGGGATCGAGCCGGATGCCCGGTATGTCGACGGGGGCGAGCGCCAGCGCCGCCCCGGCCAGCGCCAGCAGCGCCGGGTAGGGCGCGCCCACCTTGTTGGCGACCGCCGTCAGGACCGCGCCTCCGATCAGCAGGCCGATGAGGAGTTCGAAGAGGGGCATGGACCGTCGTACTGCAGCCCGGCTCCTGCACCAGATCCGTTGATCGCGCATCACGGGAAGGAGGCCGGATTGAGCATCATACGCCCGCATGGTTCTACATGCGATGTCGTTTCCAGCATGAGGATGACCGGTCACGCCGAACGTCCTCGATGCCGGGGAATGAACGAACGCCCGGTTCGGAGAGCGGCGCTAGTTCCTGAGAATGGCGTAGATGGGCGCGTTGTGACGACCGACTAGGGCCAACCCGGACGCCGCGCGGAGGCGTCGAGGGGATGCAAGCGGTTGAAGGAAGCGGATCGTATCCTATCGATCCAGTGTTCCTGGCGGAAACCTTCGACTCAGATGGCGGTGGCAGCCTCTTCCATGACCATAGGATACCTGTAGCAGGCTTGGTGTTGTCTCAACTTGGTCCCGACATGATCATCGAACGCATCAAAGCCATCAGCATCATCCCACCCAAAGTGATCCTGACGAAAGTACCGATTGGCAGGATCTCTCACGAAGTCGAAACAACGCACACCGTAGGATCCGGCGAGCGGCAGATTTCGGAAGGCGCTACAGGCGCAGTCCTCGAGGTGTCCTATAGCGACATCGAAGTCGGCTTCTACTCACCCAGGGATCTGATCGTGTTCGCGCAGCAATCGAAGGTCGTCCCTCGATAAAGCGCCGGCTTGACTTGGCCGTTCACGAACCGACCGCTTTGGCGACCGGATGTGAGAAGCTGCCGTTCAGCGCTGTCAGAGTCCGTCCGAGATCATTATGAGGTTTGGCAGAGTTTCCTCGTAATTACCCAGCCCAATTTTAACTGCTCAGGCGGTGACGGTGCCCAGGATGGT
>CAXTIU010000055.1:0-6506 GCA_964244495.1 uncultured Beijerinckiaceae bacterium | reverse complement strand
CGGCGAAATTACTATGATGCTGAATAGTGTATAGTTAAGTATAAATGGGTGGTGGAGCTGGAAGGAATCGAACTGGTCTCCTCTTGCCGCATCATACGGCTTTAGACCGGCATCGCGACCATCATGCACATCAGTGGCGCCGCGGTCCGCTGTGCGCCCGGAACGGTCATAGGCGTCCTTCCATGCCAATCTTGTAAGCGGACCATTACCTTTGCTTATTCTGGGGTTGCGGCTCGCGCCGCTTCTCGCTCGCTCGTCAGACCTGTTTCCGCAGCTGGAAGGTGGAGCGAAGCTGTCGTTCGGCCTTGACGCGGGTACGTTCCGACGGGTGTCCGATGCCATTCTGGCCAGTTGCGAAGCGCCCCTGGTCATCAACGTGCAGCGCTCGGGTTCGATATCATTCTGCTCCAGCAACGAGACGGCGCTAGAGGCGGCACGCAAGTCCGCGGCGGTGGCCACAAGGACGCTGCTTGTGGTGTCTTGCCGAGCGGTCGGGCCACGTCGCTGGCCGACGCCATGGCGCAGGTCACGGTCGTCCTTCACCCTCCGAAGCCCGACGTCTCCAAGAGCCCATTCGCGATCTTGCAGGCTTTCAAGGCATAAGCGTTTGACATTGAGAGAGGCGCGCACAAAACCCGTGACCGGGTCCGTTCCGCGCCCTTCTCGATCGGTCGGACAGGAGCCGCACGTTCTCTGAAACGGAGTGTTTGAAGCGTCCGTATCCTCAGCAACGTTTCTCTAGTGGCGGACGTGGAGGCATGGAGCGGAGGACGTTTTACCCAATCAATATCGAGATCAGTGCGCCGGCTTTTCCGAAAACCGCTGCCCATTTTCGGACTGATGCTTGAGGTGACAGAAAGTCTTAAGTGCAGCCGTCACGATAAAGCCATCTGCCCTTCATTATCACGACGCGGCAACAACCGATCAAGGATCGATGGTTTCGTTAATCGCCTGACAGGTCATTGCCACATCGTATCGGTTGACGGTTCGGTGCCCAGCTACCACTGCGAGTTGAAGCTGGTCCGCGTCAGGATCCCGACACCGGTTAGATCCACACCAGTGGCCGACGTGCTGTCAGGGAGATTCTGTCGACAGACTTTCCTGGGTGCTGCGCATCGCCGATTGAGAGCGAGAAGGTTGAAAAGCGAGCGTATCCTTGAAGTAATCGCTTAGCATCGAGATCAACCCATCGGTATCAAGCCGAACGAGCGACAGGACCTCATTATCGTAGAGTAGTACGCTATCCTTGAAGGTGCCGGACACTGACCAGCTCGTCACCATCCAACCATCACTGCCGATCGTCGGCCCGGTCGGGTGCCACGCGATGGTGTCATACCGGCGCCGGATGATGCCGAGCATGCGCTTAACGAGCGCGCGGCCCTGCACGGGGCGAAGCCCCGGAAACAGCAACGTTCCGTCCGCCGCGAACGTGTTGGCTGCCCTGTCGATGTCTCCCGCCGACAGGGCATCGAAGAAGTCGACCTGCATGTCGAAAGCAGGCCGTATGGTCCACGCTGATAGTTGGTTGATGGTGGAGTTGCTGTTGGCTTCAATATGGGACATTCATGCACCCGTGACATCGCGGAAACGCCAGAGCCCGCGTGTTACGGAATTCTTAAGCTTAAGAAAGTCTTAATGGAATCTGCAAATACAATCACGGTTAACTGGTGTCCGGATCAGTTTGATGGCATTGCGGTGCGCTATGACGCGGCTTCCGCCTCGGTCAGTGTCGCGTTCGAGGCGGATGAGGTACCGAGTTGCACGATGCGGGTCGTCCGTGCGCTGCATGCCGCCTACGACCAGATTGCTCAAGCACGGGCGGACGGGATCGACATTGAGCAGATGCTGCTGACCTCGAGGATGGATGGCATCTTCAACATGGGTGGCGACCTTGGGCTCATGGCGAGGGCGGCTCGAAGCGGTGATCGAGCGACCCTCGGCGACTATGGCCGACTCACGGCCGGTCTCGTGCATAGGACCTGGAATGGTCTCGGGGCTGGGCTGACGAGCATCGCCGTGGTGGACGGCGACGCGTTCGGCGGTGGATGCGAGGCCGCACTCAGCGCGAATATCGTCGTCGCGAGCAGGAGAAGCCGTTTCGCCTTTCCGGAGACGCGTTTCGGCCTCTTTCCCGGCATGGGTGCGACGAGCCTCATTGGACGCAGAGTCTCACCCGACTTCGCGGCGGCCGCGATTGGCGATGGCCGTCTGCTAGATGCGCCCCTCGCTTCCTCTCTTGGACTCGTCGATCGCTTGACGTCTAGGAACGCAGAAAAGAGCCTGTTGCGCTTCCTGGCGAGCAACGCCGCCGCGCGCTCCCGCATCCGCGAGATCGCCCGTCTCCGCCGCCTCCAGGCAGGCTATTCGTCCGAGGAGGCCAATACAATTGTGCAGCAATGGGTCGATGCCGTGCTTCTCGCGCCCGACCGAACGCTCGTTCACATCGAACGCATCGTAAAGGCGCAGAAAGCGAGGATGATGCGACGCTCGCTGCGTCCAGGAAGCCAAACAACGCATCTTTAAGTCTTTTGTTGCTAGCCCTTCTGTATGGACGGTGATCTACGTTGGCTGCGACGACGCTTCCTGGTCAAGGCGCGAAAGGAGCGTCTGGCCGGGCCGGTTTACGCCGCCATGGTCGACAGTCTCTTCGGGACGCTGGTCGGTTTTGCCGCCCTTGGCATCGCTTCGATCCTCCTTGCGGCCGTGACCTTCCTGGCCGAGCCGGGACCCGTGACGGGCGTGACTCTGGCCGTCATGGTGGCGATCGCGAGTTCTCGCGCCGTTCTCATGATTTCTTACCACCGCTGGAGGCAGCGCAGCGGGGGCTCGTTGGGCGATGTCGTTCATTGGGAGATCGGCTACGCCATACTCGGCGTCGCGATGATGCTCACCATCGGCAGCATCTGTGCCTATAACGTGCTCCGGCAAGAGGGCGAACTCGCCTTGATCGTTTCGGTCATCATCACGATGGGGATCTCAGGCTGTATCGCTGGCCGCAACGGCAGTAGACCATCCATCGTCCGCCATCAACTTGTGGCGGTCTTCACGCCATTTCTCGCGGCTCTGGTCTTCAGAGGCAACAGTGAAGCGTTAGCTGTCCTCGCGCTGATCCTGCTTTTCGGATTCGCGACGATGTCTTCGACGCAGTCGGTTTTTTCAACGCTTCGCTCAACCCTAGATGCCGAACGCCGCAACAGGCAGCTGTCGCAAGGGATCAAGCGCAGCGCGGGTCTTTTCGATACCGCATTGAACAATATGACAAGTGGCCTGCTTTTATTTGACCGTAGACGACGTCTCGTGGTCGCTAACGAGAAGGTGAAGATCCTGTTTGGCCGCGAACTCATCGATGGCATGATCGGTCGACCGACTTACGAAATCTGCCTCGAGCTTTACGCCGCTTTCGACATCAGCAGGCGTGACAGCGATCGTATCACGGGCAAGTTCAAGCAGATCATGGAGGAAGGCGGCGAGGACACGCTGACCGTGGTCGACCATCGACGACGGCGAACATTCGAGATGCGCCTCCAAGTCATGGCGGACGGCGGCGTCGTCTTCAACGTGGATGACGTGACCGAGCAGCGTGCGAAGGATCTTGAGATCTATCGCCTTGCTCATCACGATCCGCTGACAGGTCTTCCCAACCGCGTCAGCCTGGCACGCTGCCTGGAAGAACGGCTCGTTACAACGTGCGATGACGAGATCACTGTCGTGATGTATCTCGACCTTGATCGCTTCAAGGATGTGAACGATGACCTCGGGCACGCTGCCGGCGACACTGTGCTGGTGGAGGTGGGAAAGCGCTTGGCTATCGGCATCCGGGAGGGTGATTTTCTGGCCCGCATCGCCGGGGACGAGTTCGTTTTCGTGTTCTCGTCCGTACGCGAGGTCTCCGTGATCGAGGGCTTGGCCACAAGGCTGATCGACGCGGTGTCGGCACCATGCCAGGTCGGCTCACGCCAGGTTCTTATCGGGGCTAGCGTAGGGCTCTGTGTTGCTAGGTACGGCGAGGGAGCGGTCGAGGAGGCGCTTCGCTCCGCCGACGTCGCTCTTTACGAAGCCAAGCTGCACGGCAGGGGGCGCGCGGTCTGGTTCAATCCCGCAATGGATGACAGGGCACGCGCGAGGCGAGAGATGATCGTCGAGCTGCGTAGCGTGCTGAACAGCGGCAAAGGCCTTGCCTTGCACTATCAACCCGTTTTCGACGTAAGATCTGGCCGCATCATCGCCTGCGAAGCGTTGATGCGCTGGACGCATGACGTTTGCGGTCCGATCGCACCGACCGTCTTCATCCCGCTTGCCGAAGAGAACGGAATGATCTGCGCGCTCGGGCGCTGGGGCCTGCAAAGGGCCTGTGCGGACGCGATGTCCTGGCCCGACGAGACCATGAAGGTCGCCGTCAACGTATCGGGTTTGCAGTTCCAGCAAAGTTCGGTCGCGAGCGTCGTCCGCGAGGTCTTACGGGAAACGGGACTTGCGGCCAATCGTTTGGAAATCGAGATAACCGAGAGCGTGCTGGCCGACGATCTCGAGACCATGACCTTCGAGCTTCACGCTTTGGCTGAAGAAGGTGTCTCCATCGCCCTCGACGATTTCGGCACAGGCTTCTCCTCACTGAGCCTGCTGCACAAACTCCCGCTCGATAAGGTGAAGCTCGACCGAAGCTTCGTCGCGCAGCTCGACGAAGATCCGTCGGCGGTCAATTTGATCGCCTCAATAGTTCAGATGACTCAGGTTATGCGCAAACAAGTCGTGATCGAAGGTGTCGAGACTGCTTCGCAGCTGGCGTTGATAAACAGCGCCAACGTCCGCTTCGTACAAGGGTATTACTTCAGTCATCCATTAACGCAGGACGCATTGATAGCTCTGTTGGAGCAAGGGTCGGGCGAGGGGACTTCAGCCTTCAAACGGGCTGTTTAACGGCCACGTCCAGAGGATCGACGAGTTCGAGCATGGCCTGCCTCGTCATTGGCCACGTCACGAGGTTAGCTTTCGCAACGCAAAGCAACGTGGACCGGCGCGCTGCCGCAACCGCCTCGGCACCTTTGACATTATCAGCGAGTGTCGCCAGGTGAGCTTGCATCGCTTCTGTGGCCGACAGAATTTTAGAGCGAAACAGCAGACGTTCGCAGGTCACGGTTCCCAGGCGACGCGCCGCCGCAACGTAGACGGCGGATGAACCGGGTCGTCCAAAACCAGAACCCAGCGAGGCTCCCGCGCTGAGTATGATCCACGGGCAGAACAGGGCAACCGCGAGATCCGCGCCGCGCAGCTGCCCATCGACGAAAGCGATCGGCAGACGGCCGCTGGCGGGCAGATTGGCCAACTGATGGGCTAAGGCGGCATCCTCCTCTTGAAACAGACGTTCCTCACCCTTGCCATGGAACATGACGATGAGCGAGGCGCCGCTCTCTCCCCGAGGAAGCATGGTCAACGCGTCGAGACACTTGTTGCGGTTCATCGCGTTCAAGCGCACCACCAATGCTTCGGCTACAATCATTTCCGCCTGCATGAGCCTACTCCTTTGCGACCGCCGTGAGGCCGCATCGCTTTACCAGGAGGCGGATCTCTCGATGATCCATACACGTGAACAAGCATCCACTGAATCCGCTTCAGCACGATCGTTGGCCGTCCTCCGGCGAAGTGCCTGTGGAACCGCTCACCATTCCGGACGGCACGGCGATCGTCGGAGCGGGACCGGTATCTAACCTGTTCCCTAACACCCGGCGTAGGACGCTAGGATGGACAATGGCCTGCGTCTCGGCCCGCGTGCTGGCTGACCTCATCTCGCGCCGCGCGCCGGAGATGGACGCGTCCGACTCTGCCGTCTCACGACATGCGGCGTAATTGCCTGCGGTGAGTTCAAATGTATGTGCACGTCGAATTGTTGAGAATCAGCGAACGGCCGATGCGGCATGCTGCTTCGTCGTAAGCGGTCATCCCGTAATCGGCCATCACTGGTCGTACGATGATGCACGATACCCGCTCTCCGGTTTGCGAAGTGGGACGAGTCCCAGACTTTAGACCCGACCTTGCCGATGCTGCGTCTCCCCATGGAGACACATCAGGGTACGGGCGCCGAAAAGTGGCGAGCTTTCCGCACATTCCACTCGACTGGTGCCGCGAACGAAGCAAGCGTGCTCGGAAGGGTGGCGGCTGGGAGCGTCGGCATGGCGGGCAGGCTGATGGCGGGCAGGCAGATGGCGGGCGGGCAGGTAACGGGCGGGCAGGACGTGCGGAACATCCACGAGATCGCTGAAGGCGATGGCAGCCGACGTGGCGTGACGGCCACCCTCGCGCGTACGTTGAGGCGGTTCGGTACTCACGCCTTGCGCGAATGCGTGCGTTGCATGCTGCGTACCGTTGCCGCGCTGATCGATGACGCGCCCAGAGGAGCCGCCGGGGTCGCCGGCAGGCTCGTCGAGCAAGGCTCCGTCCGCCAAATGCGCGCCAACGACGATGCGCCGACCTGGCGCGAGGGCGAGCCGGGCAGGGCGCTCGATCTCGAG
>CAXTIU010000054.1:0-6784 GCA_964244495.1 uncultured Beijerinckiaceae bacterium | reverse complement strand
CGACCCGGCTGGAGAAGACCGACAACATCACCAGCCTGCCCGACCTCGACGCGCCCGGCGACGACCTGTCCGTCGCGGTGCTCCTCAAGGTGCCCGACGACATCTCCACCGACGACATCGTGCCGGCCGGCAAGATCCTGCCGTACTGGGCCAACATCCCCCACGTCTCGACCTTCGCTTTCCGCGACGTCGCCGGCGACTACCCGGACCGGGCCAAGGCGAAGCGGAAGGAGGGCACGCTGCACGCGATCGTCGCCGGCCACAACTACGGGCAGGGGTCGAGCCGCGAGAACGCCGCCCTGGCGCCCCGCTACCTCGGCCTCGGCGCGGTGGTCGCGAAGAGCTTCGCCCGCATCCATTGGCAGAACCTCGTCAACTTCGGCGTCCTGCCCCTCACCTTCGCCGATCCGAACGACTACGACCGGGTGAAGGTCGACGACACGCTGGAGATCAAAGGGTTCGCCGACGCGCTAAAGGCTGGCCGAGAGATCGAGGCGAAGGTCGGCGATCGCGCGGTCAAGCTCAGGCACGACCTGTCCGAGCGCCAAGTCGCGATCGTTCGCGCCGGCGGCATCATCAACAAGTGGAAGGCTGACCGCCGGTAGCGTCACGTCGGCAGCGCGTCGGCGATGGGTGAGTGATCGTCGACCCGTGCGCGCCCTTGAACGTCGCTCCGGAATGGCTTCTTGGCTGCTCTGTACGCCCGACATGGGTGCCGAAGCCGAACGTCAGCTAACGGGCGCTGAGCCAATTACCGCTTTTGGCGCGTCCTGGCCGGAAGCGGTCCGGCGGCTTTCGGCAGGATGTCAGGTGAGGCAGCCATTGGGCGTGCAGGCCCTTGATGGTGAAGACCGATGCTGTCGCCGGTCCCCTGGCTTGAGAGACAAGCGCTCCAAGGAGACGGTTGCTCCTCGCACGCGGCAGACTTAACCATTGCTGCTTTCGGGAGCGAGCATGGTCGCCGATCGTCGATTGATTTCCGTCCTTTTTGGAGCAGTGTTGACATCGATCCTTGTGGTTGTGTTCCCGCTGACGACGCGCGCGAGTACCGAAGGATGCGGCCCGGAATGGAAGATCGATCCCGGCAGGAGGGACGAGTGCCGCAACATCGTGGCTTTGGCCCCTGGGAACGACACGCGTGTCAACTTGCTCCTGTTGCTGCTCGATCGCGATGGCACGCCGCCCAACCCGGGGGACGCCATCACCGATCCTGTTCTCGCGTGGCGTGAACTCGCGAAGCACTTTTCCACGAGCACGGACGACAGCGGTCCCGGCGCCGCGACCGGCGAAGGGTCGCTCTGCCGGAGCGACGGTGCTGGCGCGGCCGGCTTCATCACCGCGGTGAAGGCCGCAAATGGCGTATCGACGTCCGAACGCGACACCCTCATCCATGCGCGCGACATGGTTCGATCATTCTGCTCGGGGGATCATGGTGGTGATTCCTCGCAGGATGACTTGATCCCACTGCTGCGGACGAGCACTGGCAAGGCTTTCGCCACCTACCTGCACGGTGCGGCCGCGTTCTATGGGGAACGGTTCAGCGACGCGGCCGACGACTTCTCGCTGGTGCGCAAGAGTTCGGACCCCTGGCTCGCCGATGCCGCCGATTACATGGTGGCTCGAACGGACGTGAACCGGATGCAGGTCGGTGCCTTCGACGCGTACGGGTCGTTTAAGGGCAGCGAGCACGTTGACCAGCAGGCGGCGGCTACGGCTCAGGCGAGCCTGGATGACTACATCAGCAAGCACCCGGATGGCCGCTACGTGAAGTCCGCGCGCGGCCTGATGCGCCGTGTCGCCTGGCTCGCCGGCTGGACCGAAAAGCTCGCCAGCCTGTACAGCGCCCTCCTGGCTCAACCTGCCTCAGAAAGGGGTGTCGACGACCTGTCGCTGGTCGAGGAGATCGATGACAAGCTGTTGCCCAAGCTCAAGCCGGAGATGACGCGGGATCCGATCCTGCTGGCCGTTCTCGACCTGAGAAACATGCGGCAGCCGGAGGGTGCCAAGGAGGATGGGTGGCAGGCGAGGGCGATCAGCCGGTCCGCCCTGGACGCTCAGCGCGCAGCTTTCGAGGCGGCGATGCCGCTATGGGAGTTCCTATCGGCCGCCGACGCCTTCTACGTTGAGGGGACCAGCGAGCCCGTGATCCGGAGCCTGCGCGACGAAACGCGACGTCGCGACGGCGACTACCTCTGGTTCAGCCGTCAGTTCCTGCGCGGAATGGCGCTGGAAGCGAGGAATGACCGCAACACGCAGGGGTTCTGGAAAGAGCTGTATCCCGCGGCGAACCGACCCTTCGAACGGTCCACGATCGAATTGGCTCTCGCCCTGCATGATCAACGGCACGCCGACATGACCGACGTGTTCGCGCCCGGCTCGCTGGTCCGCAACGTCGACATGCGCGAGATCCTCGCGGAGACCGTCGCCGCTCCTTCCGTTCTACGAACCTTGGCTCATGACAAATCAATCAGCCAGGGCGAGCGCGACACCGCGCTGTTCACCCTCCTTCGCAAGGACCTCAGGCACGGGTTCTACGCCGCATTCCTGAGCGACATGTCGGAGATCGCCGACGATGGCTCCGTCAACGCTACACCCGGTTCCAACCCGTCGTCGCAGGACCGCCGGCTCGCTATCTTCGCGACGAGCGACAACGCCGGCGACATCGCCTGCCCAAGCCTCAAGATCATCGCCTCGCACCTCGCGCAACGACCCGGTGCCGAGCAAGATCGTCTTTGCCTCGCGGAGTTCGTGCGCCTCAACGAAGCGATGCGTGATCCATCGTTCGAGGAGGGCGGACTGGGCAGCGCACCGTCGATGTTCCCCGGGCAGTCACTGACCAGGGCTGCCGTGTACCAAGGCATCATCGAGGATGCGGGCGCCAGAGCCGAGGATCGGGCTTACGCGCTGTATCGCGCGGTGAAGTGCTATGAGCCGAGTGGCAACAACAGGTGCGGCGGTGCGGACGTGCCCAAGGCCGAGCGGCGGGCTTGGTACGACGCGCTGAAACGCGACTATCCGACGTCCCGTTGGGCGAACGACCTTCCATACTGGTGGTGAACGCGGCTCGGCGACTTCTCCCCTTCGTCGTCGCACTCGGCCTGATCCAGCCCGCACCGGCGGCAGAGGTCCGGGCGGGCGATTTCACGGCCTTCTGGCTGTGGGCCGGCGTGCGGTCCCAGCCGGTGCTCGACCGAGCCGAACGCATCTACCTGCTGGAGGGCGAGATCAGGAGGGAGGGCCCTGTCCGCCTCGTGTCGCTACGGGCGGCGGTGCCTCACGTGCGCGGTGCCGACGTTTGGCTCGTGGTTCGCGTGGAGACCCTGGCGTGGCCTATGACCATCTACGCGCAACTTACCCGGAAACTCGACCAATGGCGCGAGGCGGGGAACCGGGTCACCGGTCTGCAGATCGACTTCGACGCGCGGACGCATCACCTTGCGGAGTACGCGGCATTTCTGCACGACCTGCGCCGTCGCCTACCAGACGACTACCGTCTCGGGATTACCGGACTGCTGGACTGGAGCGCCAACGGGGATCCCTCCGGCCTTGATGCCCTGTCGGGTACGATCGATGAAGCGGTGCTGCAGATCTACCAGGGGCGACACGTCATACCCGGCTACGCCGCTTACCTCAGGAAACTGGATCGGATGACCGTGCCGTTCCGGATCGGGCTCCTGCAGGGTGGCGAGTGGGAGGCACCCGCGTCCTTGGAGCGCAACCCGAAATTCCGCGGCTTCGTTGTCTTTCTGCTCAATCGCTGAAACGACAGACGAGTGGGATGAGTGCTGTATAGAAGTATTGTCATGAGCTTCTGGAAGGCTCAGGTCGTCAAGTAACTTGCAGCCTTGTCTCCGCTTCAGCGATGTAAGGCCAGCCTCGGCAAGGTCGCACTTGGGCGCGAAACGGCGATCTACGTTGGCCAAAAAAGAAGGACAGCTTCGCCGACCAACCCGAATGAAACGAACCTCACCTTGAGAGGAGCTCAGATACCGCTCCTGGCACTCGCCATCATGATGCCGAGGCGTGCGCTACCTTGTCGGCCTACGCCGCCGCTTTCGCCCAACGCTTGACCGTCCGCGTGTCCCTGATGGGCGACAGGCCGAACATCCGGCCGTACTCCCGCGTGAACTGCGGGACACTTCCGTAACCCACCGCGAACGCCGCGCCCCCCGCCGACAGTCCGTCCGCCATCATCAGCCGGCGGGCCTCGATGAGCCGCAGCTGCTTTTGAAACCGCAACGGCGACAGCGAGGTCACGGCGCGGAAGTGCTGGTGGAACGACGATGGGCTCATGCCGGCCACCGCCGCCAGACGCTTGACCCGCAGAGGCCGCGCGAACTCGGACCGGAGGACCGCCACCGCGCACGCCACCCGCCGGGCAGGAGCATCCGGCAAGCCGAGCCTGTGGATCGCTGCTCCGTGCCGGCCAGCCAGCAGCCAGTCGTGCAACTCGCGCACCAGCTGGGCGTGCAGCACCGGCACCGACGCAGGCCTGTCGAGCAGGCGCATCAGCCGCAACGCCGCGTCGGCGACCTCGGCATCGGTCGGCTCGACCCGCACCGGCGCGTCGTCGACCACCGGTGCGTCCCGCATCTGCATCGTCAACTCGGCGATGACGGCGAGGTCAAGGTCAAGGACGAGCGAGAGGTAAGGCGCGGCGAGGCTCGCACGAGTGATCTGGCTGACGGTCGGCACGTCCGCCGTGATCAGAAGCGACTGGCCGGCGTCGAAGGTGAAGGTTTCCGTCCCCATCGCGACCTGTTTGCCGCCCTGTAGCACGAGGCAGACGAGCGGTCGCGAGATCGCGTGGACGGGGCCGCCGGGCGCGGTCGAGCGGATGGTCGTCAGGCCTGGCACGGGCGTCTGGGCGAGCCCGCCAGGGTCGGCGTGGGACTCTACGTGACGGCGGACGGTGTCGAGCAGCGTGTCGGTCATCCCGTGGTCCTAGCTGGTGCCCGACCACCGTGGCCAGCGCTCTCAGAGGATCAGGCAAGAAGTACCGAGAATACGACAACGGCGACCGTGAACCCCTACTAAGGGCAACCCGCAGGACAGGACCCGCCACATGCCCACCATCGCCATCGTCCCCCGTGCCAGACGCGGGCTCGGCCGCAACACGCCGGCTCAAATCGATGCGGCGTCTCAAGCATGATTTGCCGATCCTCGACGACTTCCAACCCACTCACATATAACGACTTCTTGGCCGATCGCCAGGAATGATGCCGATCCCCGCTGCCGATCTTTGGCGCGTGCGCAGATCCAGAACCTCGTCACGCTCGCCTGGGCCCCGGAACCTTCAGGCCCCTCCGAGGATCGGACGCATGACGGCCGCAAGGTCCGGATGCTCAACGTTGTGGACGAGTTCACCCGCGAGTGCCTGGCCATCAGGGTGGCGCGCAAGCTGAAGGCGGTCGATGTCATCGACGTGCTCTCCGACCTCTTCATCTTGCGTGGCGTGCCGGAGCACATCCGCTCCGACAATGGACCCGAGTTCATTGCCCGGACTGTGCAGGACTGGATCGGCGCCGTCGGTGCGAAGACAGCCTACATCGCACCTGGCAGCCCATGGGAGAACGGCTACGTCGAGTCGTTCAACGCCAGGCTCAGGGATGAACTCCTCGACGGCGAGATCTTCACCTCACTCCGCGAAGCACAGGTCATCGTAGAGAGCTGGAGGCGACACTACAATACTATACGACCACACAGCTCGATCGACTACAAACCACCAGCTCCGGAGGTGTTCGTGCCAGCCTTTGCCGCATGGCCGGCTGCGCAACCCCGACCAGCTCCGCCAGCCATGCTCACGGTGGCGCGCAGGCCGACCATGAACTAACATTCATCCCGGACCACCCAGTGGGGGCCGATCAATTATCATGGTCAGCTTAGGGTCAAAGGCGGTGATACCGACTCTTACACTTCGTCAAGTTCGCGACCAAAAGCAGCCTTCCCGTCTCGCTCGTGAGCATTGGCAAACATGCGCGGATCTGTTCCTGGCGCTCGGCTGCGCGGAGCTGGCAAATCCCGTTGACGGGTTGTCGTCCGACGTCGCCAACGTCTGGCAGGGGGACGACTTCACCGTCGCGGTGGACACGGTCGGGCGCGACAGGAGGATCACGTGCGCCGGCGTCACCTACCTGGTCGCGGTGAAGAGCGTCGACGACACCAACGGCGTAATCACCTTCGTGGACACCCGCGATCCAAACATGCTGCTGTCCTTCATGAAGCACCCTGGGGACGGCAGGGACGAAGGCAAGTGTTCCCTCGCCTTCCGCTTCGACGAAGTGCCGGTCGGCAACATGACGTATCTCCGGCCAGCGCGACGCCGACCCGTCGTCCGGCGTCGCGCCTCGCCGGCGAGCGGGCGACCTTGCGACCGTCGACGTCGGAAGGTCACGTCCTTGACCGGTGCCGCACCGACTGGCCCGTGTCGCGGAGCAGCCGGATGATCTCGTCGCGTGCCGGGAGGCCTGCCGTCGTGAACGCCGCGGGGAGCGCCGCCGATCCTCCGCCGCGACCCGCGCGAGGTGCCGACGCATCCACACGAAGCGCACGCCGGTCGCGGTGGCCGACAACGCCAAGCCCTCCGGCTAAAGCATCGGACGGCATCGCGGACGCGGTGCCTCGATGTCATTCCGGAGCGCCGCAGGCGAACCCGGAACCCAGGAGCCACCGCACGAATGCTAGGGTCTGTCATCGCTTGATCCAGTCGATGGTGGCGGCGAGTGACAACACGCCGAGAAAGCTCGCGGCGGTCTTCTCATAGCGGGTAGCCACCGCGCGCCAC
>CAXTIU010000053.1:0-7029 GCA_964244495.1 uncultured Beijerinckiaceae bacterium | reverse complement strand
TGATCCACGGCGCCCAAGGCGTCCGCTCGCTCTCGGTCCTGGCCGTGGCGCGGCGGTGACGCGGGACCCGGAAGCTGTCCCGGTCGCCTACCGCGCCCCGGCGAAGGATTCTGCTTTAAGAGAATAGAAGAAGTCCAGTATCGATCCGGATGCTTGCATATGACGGGTCGAGCTTTCCAGATTAATACATCCGGATCGTGCCGTCTCGATGCTTCATAGAAATCCTAGGTGAATGACATGGCGCATAATTCGTGGTCGGTGGTCCTTTCAAGGATTGATTTTGCATGGATTACCAGCCTGCATATCCTCTATCCTCCGCTGACGATCGGCCTCGCCGCCATGCTGTTCTGCGGCGAACTCATCTGGCTCAGGACCAACGATGATTACTGGTATCGCCTCTGCCGTTTCTTCGAAAAGCTCCTCATTGTCAACTTCGCCGCCGGCGTGGCCACCGGCATCACGATGGAACTCGCCTTCGGCATCCTCTACGGTCCCTTCTCGCAGGCGGCCGGGCCGTTCTTCGGCCAGGTGCTGGGATACGAGACGATCACCGCCTTCATGTACGAGGCCGGCTTCATCGGCCTGATGATCTTCGGCTGGGGCAAGATCAGCCGGCGGATGCATCTCTTCGCCACCTTCAACGTGGCCCTGTCGTCCGCGCTGTCGGCGATGTGGATCCTCGACGCCAACTCCTGGATGCAGACGCCGACCGGTGTCGCCTTCAAGAACGGCGTCTTCGTGGTCGAGGACTGGGGCAAGGCGCTGCTCAACCCCGACGTGCTCTACGCCTTCCCGCACATGCTGCTGGCCACTTTCGAGGTGGCGCTCGGCGTCGTGGCGAGCATCTCCGCCTATTATCTGCTGAAGGGCCGCCACGTCGCCTTGTTTCAGCGGTCGCTGAAGTCAGTGATGCTCGCCCTCCTCGTCGTCGCCCCCTTGCAGGTCTACCTCGGTGACGGGCTCGGCTACACCGTCGCCCAGGATCAGCCGACCGTGCTGGCGGCGATGGAGGGCCACTACCACACCACTAATCCCGACGGCAGCCCCAATACCAGTTGGCATCTCCTGGCCTGGCCGAACGCCGCCAACGACGGCAACGATTGGGCGATCACCATCCCGCACGTCCTCAGCGTGCTCGATACCCACTCGTGGAACGGCACGATCAAGGGCATGGACGAGTTCCCGCCGGCGGACCGGCCGCAGATACTCGTGCCGTTCTACGGCTTCCGCGTCATGGTCGGCTGCGGCATGGCTATGGTCGGCATTGCCGTCTGGGGTAGCTGGCTGGTCTGGCGGCGGCGCTTCACCCCCGACAGCTTGGTCCACCAGACGTGGTTCCTGCGCGCCACCATCGTCAGCGCCTTCCTCCCCTATATCTCGATCTGGGTCGGCTGGTGGACCCGCGAGGTCGGCCGTCAGCCCTGGGTCGTCTTCGGGCTGATGCGCACCGAGCAGGGCGTCAGCCATATGTCGGTCATGCAGGAGTTATTCTGGCTGTTCGGGTACGTTGGCTTCGAGCTGGCCGTGTGGGGCGCCACCTGGTGGTTCCTTGCCAAGCTTATCCATCAAGGACCCAATGTGACGGCGCCGGTCGCCGCAGACGGCAGGGACAGCCTGGGCGATGCCCCTAGGGAACACCAGGAGAAGACGGGGGTCGTCGAGACACCCAAGGCCAGGCTCCCAGCCAAGCCGGGCCGCCTTCATCCCGCCTGACGCGATCCCCATCCGGAGTCAACCTCATGCAAGCCCTCACCCATTTTCAAAGCGTCCTCGCCGTCGGATGGTGGGTCACCGTAGCGTTCTGCATCTGCGCCTACATCATCCTCGATGGCGCCGACCTCGGCGCCGGCATCTTCTCGTTGTTCGCGGCCGACGAGCACGAGCGCGGCGCCATCATGCAGGCGATGGCCGGCACATGGGATGCTAACGAGACCTGGCTCATCGTGGGCGGCGGCGTGCTGTTCGGGTCGTTCCCGTTCGCCTACGGTTCGGTCCTCAGCTACCTTATGGTGCCCCTCGCCGTCGTCCTGTGGGGCATCCTCACGCGCGCGCTGGCGCTCGAGTTCCGCCACCTCGCCGACGCCCGGGGCCAGCGGTTCTCGGACTGGGCCTTCGGCCTGTCCAGCCTGACGGTGGCCTTCTTCGGCGGCATGGCGGTCGGTGCCACCCTGCAAGGCTTCCCGCTGACGAACGTGCCCGACGAGGTCCCCACCTACGTCGGCGGCGCGTTCCGCTTCGTCAGCGCTTTCAGCGTGTGGACCGGCATCGCCGCGGTGATCGCCGTATCCCTGTCGGGCGGGCTCTTCATCCGCGCCCGCTTCGAGCCAGAAGAGCCGATCCGCAAGAAGGCCGCCGGCTGGACCAACGTGTCGTTCTACTTGGCGACCGCTACCGTGCTCGTCACGGTCGCGTGGAGCGGGCTGGCGTTCCCGTGGGCGGCCGACAATTGGCTTGGCACCTACTTCTGGGTGTGGGGCCTGATCCTGCTGGCCGCACTGGCCTCGACCTTCATGATGCGCCGCGCCTCCGTCCGGGATCGCGACTTCCACGCCCTGCTCTGGCTCGACTTGACGATCGTCATTATGGCGGGCGGCATGATCGCCACCCTGTTCCCCGACATCGTGCCCGGAACGTGGTCGATCTACGGGGCGGCCAGCCCGGCCATCTCGCTGTTCACCTTCGTGCTGACCCTCGTCTTCTTATTTCCCGTCATGATCATGTACAATTGGTACCAGATCTGGGTGTTTCGGGCCCGCGTCACCAAGCTCGCGTCCTACCACGCGTGACCTTGCCGATGGCATGGCGATGCTTGTTGCGCGCGCTTTGGAACATGCGGCTGCTCGGCCTCTTCGTGGTCGGCCCGGTCGCGGGAATCCTGCTCGTCGGGCTGACCTTCGGTCTGACGTCCAGCCTCCAGCGTTTGGCGGCCGCGATGTTCGTTTTCAGCGTGGCCCTGCTCGGGCTCCTGGTCAGGAGCGAGTACGTCAGGCTGTCCCGCCACTCGCGATGGTGAGCTGACCCGACATGGCCGCACATTCCGCCCCAATGCCCCGCTTGACCGGCAAGGCGCTCGACGCCTGGTTGCGGGGCCTTGCCCCGAGCGTGCGCCCGGCGATCGCCGCGGTGGTCGGCATCGGCGTCGCCGGCGGTCTCCTCCTCGTCGCGCAGGCTTGGCTCCTGGCACGCGTGGTCGATGCCGTCGTTATCGCCGGCAGCGGCCCGGACGCGGTTCGGCGTTGGCTCTGGATGCTCGTTGCCGTCTTCAGTTACCGCGCAGTCGTCACGGCCGCCGGCGAGGCCTTCGCTTTCGAGGCCGGCGCCCAGATCGTGATTGAGGTCCGCGAGCGGCTCCAGGCGCACGTCGTGGCGCTGGGGCCCGCCTGGATCCGCGGGGAGCGCACCGGAGACCTCGTCAACACGCTCGTCGACGGCGTTGAGGCGCTGCATCGCTACTACGCCGCCTATCTTCCGCAGATGACGCTGGCCGCCTGCATCCCGGTGGCGATCCTGGCTTTCGTGCTTCCAGCGGACTGGATCTCCGGCCTGATCATGGTCCTCTCGGCGCCGCTGATCCCACTCTTCATGATCCTGATCGGCAAAGGCACGGAGGCTATGAACCAGAGCCAGTGGCGCAAGCTGGCGCGGATGAGCGCGCATTTTTTCGACGTGATCGAAGGGCTGACCACGCTGAAGCTGTTCAATGCCAGCCGCCGCGAGATCGCCGTCGTCGCCGCGATCTCGGACGACTATCGACGAAGCACGATGGCCGTTCTGCGTGTTGCCTTCCTGTCCTCGCTGGCGCTGGAGTTCTTCGCCACCGTCAGCATCGCCATGGTCGCCGTGTTCATCGGCTTTCGCCTGTACTACCGCGAGATGAACTTCTTCGCCGGCTTCTTCGTGCTGCTGCTGGCGCCGGAGTTCTACCGTCCGCTGCGCGCCATGGGCACGCAATACCATGCGCGGATGGAGGCGATCGGCGCCTCCGAAGCCATCGTCGCCCTGCTGCAGGCCCCGCTTCCGCCCTCCGACGCCGGGCATCGCACGCTGCCGGCCCAATCTATCAAGGCGGTCTGTTTCGAGGATCTGGGCTTCGCCTACGGCACTGAGCCGACCCTGCGCGAGATCAGCTTCACCCTCGCGCGCGGCGAGCGGGTGGCGCTCGTCGGGCCGTCGGGCGCCGGCAAGACCACGATCGGTCAGCTCCTGCTCGGCTTCCTCACGCCCGCCGGCGGACGCATCCTCGTCGACGGCGTCGATCTGGGCGAAGTGGCGCGCGAGGACTGGATGCGGCGCGTGGCTTGGCTGCCGCAGCGCCCGACGTTGTTCCAGGGCAGCGTGCTCGACAACATCAGGCTCGCCCGCGCCGACGCCGGCATGGACGCGGTGCGCCGCGCCGTCGCGCAGGCCGGCGCGAGCGAGATGATCGCCGGCTTGCCGCACGGCTACGGCACGGTGCTGGGTGATCGCGGCCAAGGCCTGTCCGGCGGCGAAATCCAGCGCGTCGCCCTCGCCCGCCTGTTCCTCAAGGAGGCCGACATCGTGGTAATCGACGAGCCCAGCGCCGGACTCGACGAGGCCACCGCCGCGCTGATTACCGCCTCGATTGAGCGCTTATCGCCACGCTGCGCCATGCTGGTCATCGCCCATCGCCTCGAAACCATCCGGCACGCCGACCACATCCTGGTGTTGAATAAGGGCCGCATCGTCGAGTGCGGTCGCCACGAGGACCTGGGGGTGCGCGACGGCCTCTACGCCCGCTTGGTCGGGTCCCAACAAGGCGTGCCCGCTTGAGATACTTGGCGAGTGGAGACTTGGCACCTAAGGACTTGGCGCGGCTCCTGCGGCTCTTTCGTCCCTACGCGGCGTGGATGCTGGGCGGCATCGGCCTCGGCACCGTCGTGGTTATCGCCAACGTCGGGCTCCTCGCCCTGTCGGGATGGTTCATCGCGGCGATGGCCTTGGCCGGGATCGGCCACGTACCCATCGAGTTCTTCGCGCCGGCGGCTGGCATCCGTGCCCTGGCGATCCTTCGCACAGGTGGCCGCTACACCGAACGCCTAGTCACGCACGAGGCGACGCTCCGATTGCTGGCGCGGCTACGCGTCTGGTTCTACGAGCACCTTGAGCCCCTGGTGCCCGCCCGCCTGCAGCATTACCGCGGCGGTGATCTCCTGAGCCGCATCCGCTCCGACATCGATAGCCTCGACAACCTCTACCTCCGCGTGATCGCGCCCACCGTCGCCGCTTGCCTCAGCACGACCCTGATCGTCGCCTTCCTGGCATGGTTGGCGCCCTCCGTCGCCCTCGTCGACGGCGCGGGCCTCGTCCTCGCGGGGGTCGGCCTGCCGCTGCTGGCGCGGCGGCTCGGTCGCGGGCCAGGATGGCGCGCGGTCGCCCTCCGCTCAGAGCTGCGCGCGGCGACGTCGGACACCGTGCGCGGCCTCGGCGAACTGCTCGTCTGCGGCGCGGCCGGCAGGCAGACGGCGCTGGTGTCCAGCCTGAGCGCGTCACTGGTCGCCGAGCAGCGTTTCCAGTCCGGTACGGCAGGCGTGTCGACGGCGGCCTCCGGGCTCGTCGCGCACCTCGCCATTTGGGGCGCGGTAATGCTCACGATCCCGCTCGTCGCCGCAAGATTGCTTCCCTCCCCCGATCTCGCGATGATCCCATTGGCCGTGCTGGCGAGCTTCGAGGCGGTCGCCGCGCTGCCGCTGGCCTTCCAGACGCTGGGAGAGACCATGGCCGCGGCGCGACGCATCTTCGAGATCGTCGATGCCGCGCCCGCCGTCCGCGATCCGGCCGGCGAGGCTCGGGTGCCGGAACGCTACGACTTGCGCGTCAAGGGATTGCGGATGCGCTACGCGGAGGACGCGCCCTGGGCGCTCGACGGCATCGATCTCGCCGTGCCGCAGGGTGGCTCGCTCGCCATCGTCGGGCCGAGCGGGTCGGGCAAGACCAGCCTTGCCAACGTGCTCCTGCGCTTTTGGGACTATCAGGAGGGGCGTTTCGAGATCGGCGGCGTCCCCCTTCGCTCGCTCAGCGGCGAGACTGTCCGCCGGTCTTGCTCGGTGGTCGCGCAGCAGACCCACCTCTTTAACGCCAGCGTTCGCGACAACCTGCTGCTCGCCCATCCCGGTGCCGGCGACGCGCGATTACGCGCCGCCCTCGCTTCGGCCGGTCTCCTCGACGAGATCCTGGCCATGCCCGATGGACTCGACACCTTTGTCGGGGAAACCGGCGCGCGTCTCTCCGGCGGTCAGGCGCGGCGGCTCGCCATTGCCCGAGCGTACCTCAAGGATGCACCCCTCCTCGTGCTCGACGAGCCGACCGAAGGGCTCGACGCGTCGACGGAAGACGTCGTGTTGAACGCATTGGGTACCCTCATGCGCGGGCGGACCACGCTCTTGATCACCCATCGTCGCGAGGCGCTGCGGCTCGCGGACGCGGTGGTGGCCTTCGACCAAGGCCGCCCAGGCGGAGAGGCGTGGCCGACAGACGTCCGCATGCCGATGCCCCAAGCCGACAGGAGCCGGTGGTGTACGATCACGCGCCGACCGCGTGACGTAGGCCAGGACACCCGCTGATCTAGATGTATAGTTCCAGGGTTCGATGGTGCAGTCTTCTCCCGCGATTGGAAGGATGCGCTGTGGGACAGGTACACCATAGGAGCGCCTCGACGGCGGCGGTCCGTCAAGCGATACAGCAAAGTCATGTTTGGACGGCACCCGCTGATCAAGGGTTTGTTTCAGTAACGTGGTTCTCGCGGGTGCGATTGATCCGCTCCCATTGAGTGGTCCGAGCCGAATGTTAGTTCATGACCGGCCTCGACGCTACTGTGAGCAGGGCTGGTGGAGCTGGTCGGGGTTGCGCAGCCAGCCCTGCGCTGATGCCGGACAGATGGACTTCGGGCGCGGGTGGTTTGTAGCCGATTGATCCGTGTGGACGTACGGTGTTGTAGTGTTGTCGCCAGCTCTCGAGTAATTACCCACGCCCTTGCGGTTGGCGCGGATCGCTGATTCGATGAGCCATGGG
>CAXTIU010000052.1:0-7161 GCA_964244495.1 uncultured Beijerinckiaceae bacterium | reverse complement strand
ATCGGCATGCGGGCATGGGCACACACCGGTCAGACCTGAAGGCCGTTAGTATGATTCGTCGCGGACCTACGCAAGGTCTGCTCTTGGGCAGTCCAGTTCACTGCCGATAGCTCATGACGCCGCGTGGCTTCATAACGGCCACAACCTCGGCCTTGATCCAAGTCTGTTCGACGCGATTAACTGCCGATCAATGGGCTGAGTTATTACACCGGCTTAACGCGCACAGATCGAGCGCGAGCTTGGAGAACACTTCCGCCTGCCGCAGCACCTCGTCGACCTCAAGCGGGTCATCATGGCCCATGTAGAAGCGCTTGCTACCACGCTGCGCTAGCCCTTCTAGCTCTCGCGCGACCGGTTCGAGGTCATCCTCGAACGTCGGCCTGATTGCGCTTTTCTTGAAGACCACACCGCCGATGAAGATGCCTGATGCGTTCAGATCGCCGACCAGGGCATTCTGCGAGGACAGCTCGACGGCAAGCGAACCGGGTGTATGGCCGGCCGTGTGACGAACCGCGCCTTCGACACCGAAATCCAGCAGATTGAGAGTAGCCCTGTTGGTCTTCATGATGTCGGGCACAAAGCCTCCATAGGGCTAGTGCGGATCCGACTTCTGGAAGAAGCCTGCCGACCCAGCCGGTCGCGCAGAAGATCATTGATGCTCTTCCGCAAGCGCACGGGTCATTTCCAGCTTATGGCCGCGTCAATCGGAAGCCGAAGAGCGCTGGCGCGGGCGAACGCGTCAGAGACTGCCGGCCGGCGTTATCGTGTTGACAAAAAGGGGTCCAGCCGGTCGACCAGCGCGCCTATGAGTCGTCCATACTATCGAAGTCGACCACGCTTCTTGAACCTTTAATCAAGCTGTTCATGCAGCGACGGACAAACCTGTGGACGGAGGCAGACAGCGACCGTTGCATGTTCGCGACCCATCGCTATCTCGGAAGCTGAACAACCAACGCTCGACAACCTGAAGTCCCGCGGAGGCCGCTTGATCGATCCTCAATCCATCGCCACACTGATCGCCGCTGGCGCGACGGTCTTGGGCCCGAAGGTCGGCGAAGTCGCCGGCACCGAGATCATCAAGGAGATGACGAAGGACGCCTACAAGTCGTTCAAGAAGAAGCTCGCCGACATATGCGGACGCGGCGCGTCGAGGGCGCTTGAGCAGGTCGAAGCTGATCCGGCCAGCGAAGATGCCCGAAAGAAGCTGGCCAGCGCTGTTTCGCACATCGACGCTGAAGACGCCGCGGAGATCGACGAGAGTTACGAAACCCTCGTCACCGCTCTGAAAGACGACCCCGCCGCGCGGAAGACAGCCGAGGTCATGGCGAGCATCAAGCTCGACGTCGAGAGCGACGGCAAGGTGACCATCCAGTCAATACGAGGCGCCCGCACGATCGACGTCAAGGCGAGGTCGACGGACGACTTCACCTTCAGCCACGTCGACATGGACGGGGGCCCGTCCAAGGGAAACTAGCCGGCGCGTCGCCCGCCGGGCAGCGCGATGCGCCAGACTTGTCCGCCGCTCTCCGAAACCTCGTCACAGCGCCTTCCGTCAACGTCAGCGCGGTGTCCGGCGGTGCCCAGAACATCTTCGTGATCTGCGGCGACAGGCTGTTCAGCGGGCAGTCGGACATCTCCGGCCCTCCTGCCGACGTCCGGCTGCAGATCGCGAAAGCGATCGCACCGTCGCTCGGCGGCTACCCGGAATCAGGGGGCACCACCAGACAGGACGACAGTCCGCTCGCGAAGACCACCAACGCAGCGCGCGAGCTCTTACGTTCGGGCGCACCGCGGCGCGCCATCAAGATGCTGGAAGGCCTGCTCAAGGATCTGCCGCGCGAGGCGAACGCCCGGGACGTATTCCGCATCAAAGCCAACATCGGCTACTGCCATCTACAGCTCGACAACCGCGATCAAGCACTGATCATGCTCGACGACGCGGTCGCCAGCGCGCCCGGCGATCCGAAGACATCCGCCGTGACCGCCTTCGCCATGACGTTGCGCGGCCAAGTCGAAGATGCCGTCGCATACGCGGAAGCCGGCCTGAAGACCGACCCCGACAACGTGGAACTCGCCGCGCAACTTATCGAGTCTAGCCTGCAGATCGAAGACGGGTCTGTTACGGGCATCCTAGACAAGATCCCCGTCGCCCTCCGGGAACGCGAGCGGGTGTGTCTCGCGATCTGCCATCTCCTTCGCCTTCGCGGCGGCACAAATTGGTGGGCAAAGGCGCGTGCGTCCGCGCGACGATTCCCGGCGAATGCGATCTTCGTGTTGTTCGCGGCCGAAGCTGACGTCGACGAGATCGCAAGAACCGCGCGACGCGACACACACCGGCCGCTGACGGGCACCGAACGAGACCGCTTGCGCTCCGCGGCCGACACCCTCGACGGTATCTGGCGCGGCATGAAAGGCTCTGAAGTTCCACGGCGCGACGACGGCGTCTCGGCGCTCAGCACCGCCATGGTGGCTCACGCGATCCTCGAAGAGCGCGAGTCGGCCTGCTCGTCGGCGGCCGATCTCGTCGTCCACACCGATCACGTTGACCTCCTCGTCAACGCGCTGCAGGTCGCGCTGTTCTTCGACGACAACGCCACCGCCGGCGCCATCGCCGAGAAGCTGCCGGACGACGGGCAGGCCGGCTTCTTGAAGGGGGTACAGGCATTCAACGGCGGTGACTGGAGCGGCGCCGCCAGGATCTTCGCATCCCTCGAGATCCCGGACGAAGAGCGCCGCTTCGTTGCTACAGTCGTCACGCTGGCGCCGCTGACCAAGACTTCGAAGCCGGCAGACACGACAGACGTCGAAGCGATCGCCGCCGCCAAAGAAGCAGCTGAGGGCGACACGCGATCGCTGATCATCGTGGCGCGGGTCGCGCGCAACCGCGGCGTTCCCGACCTGGCTGACGCCGCCTTCCGCGAGGCCCTGGCGCTGATCGGCGCAACAACATCCTATCCCGAGCGGATCATGGTCGCCTCGTACGCCCACAGCATGGGGGCCTACGACCAGGTCGTGCGAACACTCGACGGCCACGTCGACACGGCCGCCTGGTCTAAGGAATTGCAATGGCTGACCGACGGCCATGCCGGGGAACGCCCCGCTCGAGCGCGGAACATCGCTTTCTTCGACGGCTTGCCGCGCGACGTGCGCCGCCTGACATCAATCGCCCGGGCGCACGGCAGCGTCCTCATCGACGCCAGACGCGAGCGGGAGGCCGAACGCATCCTGCAGCGCGTCGTCGATGCCGAGCCCGGCGACGTATTCGCTCTCCTCAAGCTCGTCGAGGCGCAGCAGAGACAGGGACGCGCGACCGAGGCCAGGCATACCGTCATCGCGGCGCGCGAGGACCAGCTCGGCGGCCCGCTGATCCACCGCATCCAGTTCATCCGCGAACTCGCCGGGGCTGGTGCGTTCGATCGGGCGCTCGCGTATGCCTACGGCCTCGTGCGCAGCAGGCCAGACCGCGGCGCGGCGGCCCTCGCCTACGTCCAACTGCTCTTAGGAAATGGGGAGAACATCAAACTGCCCGCCCCGTCGACGGTCGCCACGGGTACATGGGTCGCGTTGCGCGCCGACAACGGCGAGCAGGACGCCTTCCTGATCGAAGAGGGACCGCCGTTCCTCGGGCTCGACGTCGTCGCGCCACACATCGAGCGCGCGCGCCGCCTGCTTGGGCTCGGCGTCGGCGCGATCTTCGAGACCGACTCGGGCCGATTCCTCAAACGCTGGACTGTGACGGAGATCGACAGCGGGCACAGGCGCGTCCTGAAGATCCTCCTGGACAACTTCGGAGCGCGCTATCCGGCCGACGCCGAGCACCTGCGCAGCATGTCGATGGCGGACGGCGACGTGCAACCCGTTCTCGACATGATTAAGGAGCAGGGCGAAGCAAAGCTCGAGGCGACCCGTCAACTATACGTTGCCGGGCCGCTGCCGCTGGCGATGGCGGCTCGAGCCGTCGGCTCCGACGTCGCGAGCTTGGCGCATCACCTGCGCCTCAGCGGATTCGAGATCGACACCTGCGGAACCGATCCAAAAGAGCGCGAGAGCGGACGGCGGCTCGCGGCCGAAAAGCGCGGCGCTGGAGCGGTGCTCGACAGCTACACGGCGATCGTCTGCGCAGAGACCAACGCGTTGCCGCTCGTCGCGCGGTGGTTCGGCACCGTGACGGTCGCCGCGTCGACGCTCGACGAACTCGATCGCATGGCCGCGCAGATGGCGGCCAACCGCGGTCGCTCGACCTTGACGTTGGCCTGGGTCAACGGTCAGATCGTTCGGCAGAATGTCGACGACGCGATGATCGACGGACATCTCGCTTCGCTGGCCCAAGTCCGGGAGGCCATCGAAGCGCACTGCGAGGTCAAACCCGTCCTCCTGCCTAATGACCTCGAGGAGGAGATGGTCACGTTCGTACGCGAGACGGCGCGCGAAGACCTCGACGCGATGTTTCTCTCAGCTGCCAGCGGAACGTGCCTGCTCAGCGAAGACCTGCATCTGCGCGCGATGTCGGCAGCGCTCCGCAAGGTCGACGGCCTATGGCTACAGGCAGTGATCGATGCGGCCCAGACGGCTGCGGCGATCGAAGATGCCGAAGTTGTCCGGCTGCTCGCCGCGCTTGCCGCGCGGCGGCACAGGCATCTGTGGCTCGACCTGCCAACCCTAGAAATCATCTACCGTCACGCGTCCATCGACGAATTTCGCGCGATTTGCACGTTCCTCGGCGGCCGGACGGCCAACATGCTGACGCACAGCCTTCTAGCGATCCGCTTCCTTCGCAAAATCTGGGACGAACCCGGCGAGGACCTGCGGCGGTGGTCGTTCACTTCGGCGATCCTAGCCACGCTGATGCGAGGCCAGACCCGCTGGGCCTTATGGTACGCCTTCGTCTGGCGGTGCAGCGAATATCCCGAAGGCCTGCGCAAATACCTAGTCGAGTGGATGAGAGGGCACTTCCTGCCCGAATATGAGGTCGCCGCCAACATCCCGATCGCGACCCGAATGATTCATAGCATGGTCCGCAGCGCGCTCGGATCCGTCTCGCTCGATATCCTGCTGTCGCCAAGCGGACGCCGTGCCTCACCAGAGATCAGAACGTCGCGCGAGCGCTCCTCGACGGAGATCCGGCGCGGACCAAGGTCGGAACCCACACACGACGCAAGCCGGAAAAATTCGCGCAAACGGCAGAGACGCCGGCAACGCAATCGCTGACCAGACCAACAGAAGGTCAGGGCCGCGCAAGGCGACCGCATCATGTCCGCCTCGATGCCGTCGGTGTGTCTCCCCTCGATAATCGCTTCGACGATGTCCGGCGCTAGTAGAGTGAGCCGCAGAACCCGGCTGACGTAGGACCAGTTAATCTTCTCGGCGGCGATATCCGCTGCCGAGCCTTAGCGCCCGCTTTCGAGGAGCTTGTTCCAGCGGTGAGCGCGCGCGAGCGCCTTGACGAGCGTGCCATCGATCCGCGGCCGCGGCGGGGCTAGTGTGCTACCATCGGCGGCGATGGCGGGCTTGCGTCCGCCGCGCTTGCGGATGGTGAAAGGCACCCGCACAGTGAGGGTCTGCGCCGCCTCGCTCATGCTGCCTTCTGAAGTTTAGTGGCGCTGCCGGAGAGATCGCGGGCGAGCTGAGCCAGCCCGTCGACCCGCAGCCGCAGCTTGAAGCCTTGCTCGCCGACATCGATGCGCTCGACCATCAACTGGACGATACGCGCCTGCTCCGCCGGAAACAGCTCGTCTCAGAGCGGGTCAGAGATCCCGCAGGGCTCGCCGCACCTGCTCCTCGCTCAAGCGGTCCACGCTTGCTTTCGACACCTGCCGGGCGCCCACGAACTTAGGCGCGCGCAATAGGCGCGCGCCTAAGTTGATGCAGCGGTTTCGATCTCCGTCGCCGGCAGCCAAGCCAGGACGTCGTGCGCTGTATTGAGGTTAGGCTGCCGTCGTGAGATTGACGCCACGGACCGCGCCAACCCACTCTTCGAATTCTGTGACGCCGTACTTGTTCTTGGCCCAATTGCAGGCCAGGTGCGTGACCTGGACGTTGGTGTCGTCGTAAGCGCCATTGGCGCTGTCGATCCGGTCGGCCGAGGCCTGCATCATTCGATTATTGGTACCCGGGAGTAGCGACGCTCCGCACAGTGCGCAGAGGCCGCGCTGCTTCGTTTGCCAGATGCGGGTCAGGAGCGCGTAAAGGTCAGTGAACAGTGGTGCGCTCCGGATCGGATGGAAGGTCACCCTCTCCTCGCCACCTTTCTTTACGCGTTCGACGATGAGGTTGGCCATGCGAGTCGCCTCCTGCTTTACATTCCGTGGCAAGTCGACGGCCATACTGGCGCGAACCGGACATATGCTTGCACGTCCGGGGTCAGGTTGAGCGGGAGCTCCCGAACCGGGAGCGCCATGACCGCAGCACGTTCGTCGCCAAGAGCTTCTACCACGCCGCCGCGGCCAGCCCCGACCGCGAAGGCGCTGTAAGCTCTAGGGATGATTTGGCGAGCGAGCGGGAACGGTGGCCCCTTGATGTCGGCTGCGCGCACCACAGCGAGGGAGTGAGGCCACTTGTTGGCGCCGTGCACCTCGAGGGAGGTCGCCCAACTCTCCGCCGGGATGATGCGGCGCGTCTCAAGGATTTGGTTCGGCTCCGGCACAATGGCGGAGATAAGCCGGCTCTTGTGATCCGGATTCTCGGTGTCCGGCCCCGAGGTGCCGACGTAAACAAGGATGTCTCTCCCGGGCCGGAACTCGCGACCCAGCTGCTGCCCGACCGACATCCTGCTGAACGACAGTGCCGGCCAGTAATCGCTGATCGGCGCCCATTCGCTTTTCAGGAACACGCGGCCCTCTGGCTGCATCATGTCGGCAACCTGCATGTTACCTTCTCCTATTCGCCTACCTGGAGCTCCCCGCAAGCTGCGCGAAGCTCGCCGGGATCAGGCGCAATCAATGACGCTGTCCAACTGGCCGCACCTAACAGCGCAGGCTAAGCTCGCTGTTCATAAATGCGCGTAGCGGCTCAGGAGCCTTTTCTGCCTGTAAGACACCCGCACAACTCCGGTATTGCATGGCAAGGTAGTCACAGCTTAATGCCGAGTACGGGTTTAACGACGAACCATGAGCGCTAGTGTCGCTCGCGATGAAGGATAACTCCGAATTATCGACAAGGCCG
>CAXTIU010000051.1:0-8162 GCA_964244495.1 uncultured Beijerinckiaceae bacterium | reverse complement strand
CGGCCTTGTCGATAATTCGGAGTTATGTGATCGCTCGCACATCAAGCGGCTCGAAGCCGGTCTATCGTATCCGCCTTGGCAAGAGCAGCTCTTAGAGCTACGTCGGAAACGTGCGTGTAGATCTGTGTGGTTGCGATGCTTCGGTGCCCGAGCAGCCTTTGAACGAAGCGCATATCGACGCCCGCTTCCAACAACGATGTCGCCGCAGTGTGCCGCAGCATGTGCGGCGTGACACGGCGCTCGAGACCTGCGCGGGTGGATAACCGTCGAAGGCGAAGGCGTAGAGAGGCAGGAGTTGCAGGCTGTCCTCGGCTGCAGAGGAGTAGATTGTCGTGATCCGACGGCAGCGAGCGCCGAGCTTCGACATAGGTAGTAAGAAGGCGGCAGACGCGCTCATTGGTGACATAGACAAAACGCTCCCTCGATCCTTTACCATTCACGCGGAGCGAACCCGTCAGTAGATCGATGTCAGAGAGCCGAAGGCTTGTCAGTTCACTGACCCTGAGACCAGTCGCAAAAAGGAGGAGAGTGGCGAGGCGAACGAGATCACCTTCGATCTCAGCCGCATCCGCCAACCTCGCCATTTCGGAGGTTGGAAGGCACCGAGGCAATCGATCTGGAATACGGATCCTGACGTCGACGCTAGCAAACGGGTCTGAGGCAAGGACCGAGTGCCTCAAAAGCCATCGGAACATCGATTTCAAGCATGCCAAACGCCTTTTGATGGTTGCCGGAGCTAGGCGACGCGCCTGTTGTAGATACTGCGAAAAAAGGACTAGCTGAGTTCCGGAGACGTCTTTGATATTAACGCTCCCAAAGTATCTTCGAAACTCCGCCAAATCCTGCTGGTAAGCTGCAATCGAATTACTCGACAGCTGCCTCTCTCTTTCACAATGTGCGAGAAAAGCAGTAGCAGCCTCATAGAGGTTCATCGTTGCGTTCCGCGGCAGGAAGTTGCCACGGATGTACTGACATCTCGACCTTTAACGTCGGTTCAGAAGTGCGCGCAGACTTAAGCGCTGCTCGTCCCAAGCGGACGAGAACGGCCTAAGCAGCACATCCGCTTCTATACCGCCCGACTGCCGCCCTTCGATAATCGTCTCGACGATGTCCGGCGCCAATAAGGTGAGCCGGAGCACCCGGCTGACATAAGACGGATTGATCTTCTCCGCGGAGGCGAGCTCCGCGGCGGAGCCGTAGCGACCGCTCGCCAAGAGCTTGTTCCACCTGTGGGCGCGAGCAAGCGCCTTGACGAGCGTGCCGTCGATCCGGGGCCGCGGAGGTGCCAAGCTGCTTCCGTCGGCGGCGATGGCGAGCTTGCGGCCGCCACGCTTACGGAGGGTGAACGGCACCCGCACGGTGAGGATCTGCGCCGGCGTGCTCATGCTGCCTCCCGGCTGTTGTCCGCGCTGCCGGCGAGATCCTTGGCGAGGTGCGCCAACCCTTCGATCCGCAGGCGCAGGTCGAAGCCGTACTCGCCAACGTCGATGCGCTCCACCAGCAGTTGGACGATGCGCGCCTGCTCGGCCGGAAACAGCTCGTCCCAGAGTGGGTCGAGGTCCTGCAGAGCTCGCCGCACCTGCTCCTCGCTGAGGCCGTCGGCGTTCTTCGTCCGCGCCGCTCGCCAGGTGCCGACCACGATCTCCGGTGCGCGCAGCAGGCCACGCACTTGGTCGATCACCGCAGCCTCGATCTCCGCCGCCGGCAGCCGTCCGACCGGGCAGGCCTCGCGTCCCTGCTTCAGCACGGCTTGGCTAACATAGTAGCGGTAGAGCCGGCCGCCTTTGCGGGTGTGGGTCGGCGACATGGCGCAGCCGATTTGGGCCGACTTCGCCCTTCGGCGAGGCTTGCGGCTTCGTTGCGCGCCAAGGACTACATCGCCTCGACCTTGCCGACCTCACCCGCGCGGGACGGTTCGCCGGTCGTGACCGCCTTCAGAAAGCCGAACGCGTAGACGATCGCGCTCGTCGGGGTGTCCCAATACTCGGCTCGCTCGGCCTCGACACGAATCAGCACGACGTTGTCGTCCTTGGCTCCGTCCGGAAACCAGGCGCGGTAAACCTCGCTCCACATGGCCTCGACCTTTTCGCGGTCGGACACGATCTTCGCACGACCTGCGATCGTCACGAAATGGTGCTTCTTCAAGTCGGCGAAGGTGACCAGCACCTGCGGGTCGGCGGTCATCTCCTTGGCTTTGCGCGAGTCGTTCTTGGAGAAGAACCAGAGGGTGCCGTCATCCTCAACCTCGCGCAATGCCATCGGCCTAGCATGGAGGGGATCGCCGGCGGTGCCCTGCGTCGTGAACAGCGCGTAGTCGATGCCCTTCACCAACTCCACCACTTTGCGGCGTCCGGCATCCTCATCTTGCCCGCTCATGATCCATCTCCCGACCCTACCGACGGCGCCCGAGGGACTGGGTGCGACGCGCGAAGGCTGCCGAACCGTAGACACCCCCCGTCGCCGGACAATGCGACATAGGCGTAGCCGCCCGCGACCTCGCACCAAGCCTGCCGCGCTGATTGGCACGCGAACGGACGGCAGGTCCGAGGATCAGCCAATGCTCTCAAAGCAGATCAGATAAGCTTCGCCTGGCGTGGGCTATCGTCAGCTTTCGTGGAAGAAGCTTTGCCGCGTCGGCGGAGTTCGGCTTCCGCACTGAAGTACACATCGATGTTGCGGTCGGCCGCGAAGCACTGCAAGGCGCCCTCGTCGAGGTCGGCCCATGAACGGCCGCGCGAAGGTCCTGCCGGCACGCGCGGGAGCAACCCGGGTTCCTGGCTCCATACCAGAAGCTGCTCCACCGAGACTTCGGCGAGCATGTCGCGAAGATGGTGGGCGGTCACGTAGGCGTCCGGTCCCGCGCGATGGGCGGGCAGTCCCGTCTCATGGACGAGACCTTCCGGCGTGCGGAGATAGCGGAGCATCTGATTGGAGAACCGGGGGAGATGCGGCCAAAGACGAAGGGCGCACTTCCAGGTGCAGATCCAGCTTGTTCCGCCAGTCAGGCTCGGCCGACAGTAACGTTGTTCGAATTGGGCGCGATGCGCACCGAACGCGACGACGCCGCCTTCGGGACGAAGCACGGCTGATGCGATCTCTTTCCAGAACGGCGCCTTAGCCACGTGCTCATCGAGAATGTGATGAACGGCTATGGTGTCGATCGCCATGGGACGGCCTGGATTGACCAGAAGAGCGCCGGGCTCGCCCTCGAGCCGCCACAAATGATCTCCGCCCCGGCGCAGGTCCTGCCACCCGATCTCGCAAACGTCATCCGAGCCGTTGCCGCCCGTCTCGAGATCGACGACGCGGATGCGGGTTTGGTCCGACTTCATGCAGCGATCATAGATCGCGCGGCGTCGATCACCATGGCCCGTGGCACGATGGCGCTCGATGCCGTCGCTTTACGGAAGCGCCTGGCGTTGTTTGGTCCATTCAGCCGGGAACGGTCGTAGCATCACATCCGCTTCGATGCCGTCAGTCTGCCGGCCTTCGACGATCGCCTCGACGATGTCTGGCGCCAGCAAGGTGAGCCGCAGGACGCGGCTGACGTAGGATGGATTGATCTTCTCAGCTGCGGCCAGCTCCGCGGCAGAGCCGTAGCGCCCGGTTTCCAAAGCGTGTTCTAACGATGGGCGCGGGCGAGCGCCTTGATCAGCGTGTTGTCGATGCGTGGCCGTGGGGTCGCCAAGGTGGCGCCGAGGTCCGCGTGTCGGCGGCGCGTTTGCGCGGGCTCTCCTGAAGGATGCCGTGCACCTTGTCCCAGAGCGCCCGCGTGATGATGGCACGGTGCTCGCCGGACCCAAAAGCGGAGTCTCATCAAAGACGCGAGCTTGCCCATCGGCTTCGCCCATTTCGCCATTCGAAGCGGGGCTCGGGCATCCCGCAATCACCCGCTCGTTTGGCTGCAGACGCGATGTTCAAGGCCTGACCGGGCGCCTGCCTGATCAAGCCCAGGGTGCTCGAAGACTGCCAGCCCGGCGACTACGACGGCGCCATCCTAAGACCATCGGCAGAAGTGAGGACCTTCTGGTAGTTTCTATCTTGATCGCCGCACCGCGGCGCGCCAACGGGACTATGAGATGGCGCAGCAGCTCGTCGGATGGTGGCTTTTTGATGCGAACCGCATCGAGATCGTTCACGCAAGCACCGGACAAGCCCTACGCTACCTTGGTGGTCCGCAGTCCACGGCCGGATTGAGCCATTCGGGCAATCGCATATGGATGCGCTTCGAGTATCGGGATCAGGATATCTCGTTTCCGCTCCTAATCGAATGGCGAAATGTTCCCTCCGACACATTCGGTCGCCCCCTCGTCTGGCGCGTCGATTACATCCGCTCCGCCGTGCTCTGGCGCGACGAGAACGCCCGGCAAGCGTTTCCTCCGTATGGCGTGTGGCGTCGTGTCGATGATTGCCTCACCGATGCGCTTGCCTGCTGGCCGTCGCATCCCCAAACCGGCGCGAAGCCAGGACGCATCGCGCTGAACGGTGGATGGCTAAACGGGAGTTGGACTGACGCGTTCTACCGAGCTATTTGGGGATCAACGCATCTTCATACGACACCCATCGCGTTTCAGAAGCCGTTCATCGGAACCTTGAACGCGGAGTCGCCAAAAGCTTGGCGAATGTCGCCCCCTGGGGACGCGCAAGTTGCTCTTCGTGGGCTCGATGGAGCCGATTTGTTAGCCGAGGCGCGCGCCGCGATTGCTGCGCGTCCCTGCCTGAGCGCAGATGATGGCAGCCGATTGCTCGTCGCGCTACCCAAGGCGACGAACGTCCGTTGGAGCCTGAAAGGACTTACCCGGCTCCTCTACGTCGATGAAGTCGTGATCGCAGATGTGATCCATGTGGGCATCTGGGATGCTCGTCCTCGCGAACTTCCGAACTGGTCGGTCGTCCTCAACAACGATACCCCCGTCGGGCTCATCGACCGCTCGACGGGAGTCCGCATCGACAAGGTCGAATCGACACGTATGCTCCCCGGAGCTTTGGTCGTCACGACTCAGCATGTTCCATACTGGTTGGAACGACGGCTATTGCACGCGTGCGTGGATGCTTGGCTGTCGCAGTCCGACCCGTCATGGTCCCTCGCCGAAGGAATGGGTCAACCGGAGGCGTTGTTCAAACCGGCGGCTATGGCTTCCGTCTTCTGGGAGCTTGCTGGTTCCGAGCAGCCATCACGGCTTGAGGCACTGGCATCGTTAGACGCTGAACTTGGGGGGAAGCCCAACCCGCTCGCGTTCATGTTCGACGAGGAGCATGACGGTATCGTGCGCGGTTCGTCCCCCTTGCTCGTCGTCGGATGCTGGCAATTCGAACCAACAACGAACAAGCTCGTCAACACGCTTTCAGGCCAATGTCTACGCTTTCGGGAACGCCTCAACATCGCGGATACACAAAACCAACCGGCTGCGAGAGGCGGCCGGATCTGGCTTTTCCGCTATGAGGACGGCGCGACAGAGTACCCTCTAGTCGTGATCTCCAACGTCCTCGGTGGTGCCAGCGGAAGCTTACGTTTCGGTTGGACGGTAGACCACGAGCGGTCCAAGACGCTCTGGCAGCTAAGCGAGGGCCGACAGGATCCGCCACCCTTCGGCCTCTGGCAGCGCGTGGACGCGTGCGCGGGCGATGCTCTGATGTGCTGGCCAGAGTTCGAGGAGACCGGCCCAAGACCCGAGCACGTCACAAGCGCGGGTGGTTGGTTCAACGGGGAGTGGTCGCCTGCGATCCGGCTTAGGCGTGCGGGGCGACCGGCAAAAGTCTCCGAAGCTGATCCGCCCTTGCAGCCGTTCCTGTCGGAGGTGAGCGCCCCCGCGCACTCCTGGCGCTTCGTCCATGCCCAGAAAGCCGTCGCCAACGCATCTCTGGCGCACCTTCAGCACCTTGAGCGAAACCACCTGTATCTACCCGCCGAGGCCGAACTCACCGGCTTCGAGTTGAACGTGCCGCACCTGCGACGCGATGACGATCAGGCCGTTATGTTCCCAGCTGGTCTTGCAAGCAGCGTTTTTCGCGGTGAAGACTACATGCCAAACCCGACATTTCTCTATGCCGACGAGGATCTGTTCTTCAGCTTACGCGGCGATGAATTCGGCGGATGGGGATCGCTTTCCTCCTCATGGAGCTTTAAACTCGCGAGTCTGTTCCGCATCGGCCTGCGTCACCTCGATCGGTTTGACGAGTCCCGACCGGATGACATCCCCACAACTTACTTTGTGACCACGGCAGCAGCACGCCAGACACCGTCGCCCGAACTGACGCAACGGGTCACCGTCGCGCTGATCGAAGGCTGGCTAGCTTGGACGGGCGCCTCCATGCGGTTGCTCGACGATGCCATCCACCTTGAGAAGCTTCGAAAAAGTGCCCGCTTGCCGCAGCAGATGCCGTCATTGGATCAAAGTGGCATCGATCTCGGCCGAAAGTCACAAGTCAGGGTCGAAGGCCTCTATGTAGGAGGCCAGTTCAACGCAAGCGCTTCGACCACGGCATGGTTGGAAATCAAATCTGTCGCTGGAACCGCTTGAACCGGAAGTCACGTGTGGCAACCTAAAAGCCGGGCGCGACTACACTCATCGCGGCATTTCTCCAAGCTGCAGCAAGCAAGGTTCGATCCTGTGGGCTTCGGAGAGGATAAGTTGCCGAGGTTCGAACAGGATGCCACGGTGGGTCGGCAGCTACGGACGGCATCGACCTGCTTATGTCCGGGAGGTGACGACCAGCCAACGGCAGCTCTTGGCGCATTACGGAAGCGCCCGCCGCTGCTGCTCCCACTCGGCCGAGAACGGCCTCAGCAGCACGGCCGCCTCGATGCCATCGGCCTGTCGCCCTTCGATGATCGCCTCGATGATGTCCGGCGCGAGCAAGGTGAGCCGCAGCACCCGGCTGACGTAGGACGGATTGATCTTCTCGGCAGCGGCGAGTTCCGCAGCGGAGCCGTAGCGGCCGCTCTCCAGGAGCCTGTTCCACCGATGGGCGCGGGCGAGCGCCTTGACGAGCGTGCTGTCGATGCGCGGACGCGGCGGAGCCAGCGTGCTGCCGTCCGCGGCGATGGCGAGTTTGCGGCCGCCCCTCTTGCGGATGATGAACGGTACTCGCACCGTGAGGGTCTGCGCCGGCGTGTTCATGCGGCCTCCCTGACCTTGTCCGCACGGCCGGCGAGATCCTTGGCGAGGTGCGCCAGCCCGTCGATCCGCAGGCGCAGGTCGAAGCCCTGCGTACCAACGTCGATGCGCTCGACCAGCAGCTGGACGATGCGCGCCTGCTCCGCCGGGAACAGCTCGTCCCAGAGCGGGTCGAGGTCCTGAAGTGCTCGCCGAACCTGCTCCTCGCTGAAGCCCTCGGCGTTCTTCGTCCGCGCCGCCCGCCAAGTCCCGACGACGATCTCCGGCGCGCGCAGCAGGCCACGCACCTGGTCGATCACCGCGGCCTCGATCTCCGCCGCCGGCAGCCGTCCGACAGGGCAGGCATCCCGCCCCTGCTTCAGCACGGCCTGGCTGACGTAGTAGCGGTAGAGCCGGCCGCCCTTGCGAGTGTGGGTCGGCGACATGGCGCAGCCGGTCGGACCGAAGATCAGCCCCTTCAGCAGCGCCGGCGTCAATGACCGCGTGTCCGAGGCGCGCTTGCGCGGGCTCTCCTGCAAGACAGCGTGCACCTTGTCCCACAGCACTCGGGTGACGATCGCCTGATGCTCGCCGGGGTAGGCCGTACCCTTGTGGACTGCCTCGCCGATGTAGAGCCGGTTGGTGAGCAGCTTGTAGAGCCAGCCCTTGTCGATCGGCTTGCCCCGGGGTGTCACCACGCCCTCCTTGGCCAGGCTGGCTGCCAGCGTCGTCGCCGAGCCGACCTTGGCGAAGCGCTCGAAGATGGTGCAGACCGTCGCCGCCTGCTCCTCCTGGATGACCAGCTTGCAGTCGCGCACGAGGTAGCCGAACGGCACGTTGCCGCCCATCCACATGCCCTTGCGGCGGCTGGCTGCGAACTTGTCCCGGATACGCTCGCCGATGACCTCGCGCTCGAACTGCGCAAAGGAGAGCAGCACGTTGAGGGTGAGCCTTCCCATCGACGTCGTGGTGTTGAACGCCTGCGTCACCGAGACGAAGGTCACCTGATGCCGGGCGCTGACGGACGAGACGCTGGCGGCGATGGAGCGCGAGCTGGCGTCGCTC
>CAXTIU010000050.1:0-8229 GCA_964244495.1 uncultured Beijerinckiaceae bacterium | reverse complement strand
ATCAGCCGCCAGAACGGAAGCCCCGCGAGTCAGAGCCGATGGCCTTTGGTATCAATAATCTGCTGACCGGCGTCACCGGCAGCCTCGACCTGCTGCAGACCCGCATGCGGCAGGGACGACTGAGCGACGTCGAACGCTACATCACGGCGGCGCAGGGGGCGGCCCAGCGTGCCGCCGCCCTCACCCATCGCCTGCTCGCCTTCTCGCTCCAGCAGACGCTCGAGCCCAAGCCGACCGACGTCGACCGGCTCGTCGTCGGAATGGAGGATCTGGTGCGCCGCACGGTCGGTCCGGCCATCGTGGTGGAGACCGTCGGGGCGGGCGGCCTGTGGACCACGTTGGTCGATGCCGGCCAGCTCGAGAACGCCTTGTTGAACCTATGCATCAACGCGCGCGATGCCATGCCGGACGGCGGCAGGATCACCATCGAAACCGCCAACAAGTGGCTCGACGATCGAGCGGCCAAGGACCGCGACGTGCCGCCTGGCCAGTACATCACGCTCTGCGTCAGCGACGACGGCACGGGCATGCCGACGGAAGTGATCGCCCGCGCCTTCGACCCCTTCTTCACGACCAAGCCGATCGGCCAGGGCACCGGCCTTGGCCTGTCGATGATCTACGGCTTCGCGCGACAATCGTGCCCTGGCCCGCATCTACTCCGAAGCGGGCCAGGGCACGATGATCTGCCTCTACCTGCCGCGCCACCTCGGCGAGGCGGATGGCGCCGGCCTCGCCGCTGAGCTCGCCGAGGCGCCGCGCGCCGACGTCGGCGAGACGGTTCTGGTCATCGACGACGAGCCAACGGTGCGCATGCTCGTCACCGAGGTGCTGGAAGACCTGGGTTACACCGCCATCGAGGCCTCCGACGGACCCTCCGGCCTGAAAGTGCTGCAGTCCAACGCGCGGGTCGATCTCCTCGTCACCGACGTCGGCCTGCCCGGCGGCCTGAACGAGCGCCAGGTCGCCGACGCCGCACGCGTCGCCCGGCCTGACCTGAAGGTGCTGTTCATCACCGGCTACGCCGATAACGCCGTCCTCAACCATAGTCACCTCGCCTACGGCATGCACGTCATGACCAAGCCCTTCGCGATGGATGCTCTAGCCGGCCGGATCAAGGACCTGTTGACGCGATCGTAGATTTGTCTGTCTCTCGTGATGGACGTCCGCTTCTAGACAAGACCATCGCTTGGCTCAGCGGCGGGGTTGGGCAACAGCCGAACGTGCGCTGACAGACACCAAACCAACGTCCGCCCCTAACGCGTCCTGGCCGGAATTAGCCGATCCGCCAACTGCCGCCGAAACCATGAAGCGAATTTTCGGCACCGCTCATCCGCACCGTCGAGAACACCCGGGTCCAGCCTGCCGCGTCGTCGAGTATGGTGGGCTATCGGCCACCAGCCTCATGTGCGACACCGTCGGGCAGGAGAAGACGCGGTGATGATCGAACGCAAGAACGTCAGCGTGTCCTTGACGCCCGAACTGCACGCCTTCGTCACGGCGCGTGTGCGCTCCGGAGACTATGGCAGCGTCAGCGAAGTCGTTCGTGCTGGACTGCGCCTCCTGATCGAACGTGAGCAGGGGCGCGGACGCCCGCGTGCACGACGCGGTCCGGACGCACCAGGTCCCCATGTCTGAGCTGGCGCCACGGGACGCGCGACTGCGTCCCTTCGAGGCCGACATCGTCTCCATCGAGGCGATCCCGGTCGTGCCGACCATCCTCGACGTCGTCTGCCGCACCACCGGCATGGGGTTCGCGGCCGTGGCGCGCGTCACGGAGGACCGCTGGATTGCCTGCGCCACCAAGGACGGCATCGCCTTCGGCCTCCGGCCCGGGGATGAGCTGAAGGTCGCGACGACGATCTGTCACGAGATCCGGCAGACCGGCACGGCCGTCGTCATCGATCACGCGTCCGAGGACACGACCTATTGCGGACATCCGACGCCGGCGCTCTACGGCTTCCAGAGCTACATCTCCATGCCGATCGTGTTACCGGACGGCCGGTTCTTCGGCACGCTCTGCGCCTCGATCTCGAGCCCGCCAAGGTGAACCGGCCGGACGTCGTCGGCATGTTCAAGATGTTCGCCGACCTCATCGCCTCCCACCTCGACGCGCAGGACCGCGTCACCCTCAGCACCGTGAAGCGCGAGCGTGCCTGGCAGCTGTCGCAGGACCTCCTGAGCATCGCTGGCCCGGACGGGACATGGCAGGCGGTTAACGAAGCGTGGACGGCCATCCTCGGCTGGACGGCCCACGAGCTGGTCGGCGGCCACTTCTCCGCGTTCATCCACCCTGACGACGTGCCGAGGGCCGAGGCCGCGCTGGCCGACGTGGTCGAACGTCCCCTGTCCGACCCGTTCGAGTGCCGGCTGCGGCACCGGGACGGAAGCTGGCGCTGGTTCGCCTGGACGGCGGCGTTCGAGAATGGGCGCATCTACGGCAACGGTCGCCACGTGACCGCCGCCCGCGAGCAGGCCGAGACGCTGCGCGAGAGTCAGACACGGGCTGCCACCTACTTCGACTTCTCCAACGACTACCTCTTCCTCGTCCGGGTCGGGGCGGATGGCGCTGCCCGCTTCGAGGACATGAACCCGGCGTGCGAGCGCGTGATGGGCTTGGCGCGCGCCGACGTCATTGGCCGCGCGGTCCAGGACGTTCTGCCTTCCGACAGCGCCCGCGACGTGATCAAGTACGCCAAGCTCTGCCTGGAAACCCGACAGCCGCAGACGTACGACGCGCCGCGCATGTACCGCCAAGGGCGTAAGGTGATCATCGAGGGGCGTGTCGCCTTCGTCGGGCGACACGGCGAGGGTGGCGGCCTGGTGCTGTTCAGCGGCAGCGCCGTCACCGAGCAGCGCAACGTCGAGGAAGCGCTGCGCCAGTCGCAGAAGATGGAGGCGGTGGGCCAGCTCACCGGCGGCCTGGCCCACGACTTCAACAGCCTGCTGGCCGGCATCTCCGGCTGGCTGGAGCTGATGCATATCCGCATGCGGCAGGGCCGGTTCAACGACGTCGAGCGCTACATGGCGGCGGCGCAGGGCGCCTCCAGGCGCGCCGCCGCCCTGACGCACCGTCTCCTCGCGTTCTCGCGCCGTCAGACGCCGGACCCGAAGCCAACCAACGTGAACCGGCTGGTCGGCGGCATGCAGGAGTTGGTCCAGCGCACGGTCGGTCCCGGCATCCCCGTCGAAGTGGTTGGGGCGTCGGGGTTGTGGCCCGCGTTGGTGGACGCCTCGCAGCTCGAGAACGCCCTGCTCAACCTGTGCATCAACGCCCGCGACGCCATGCCGGACGGCGGCCGCATCACGATCGAGACCGCCAACAGGTGGCTGGACGAGCGTGCCGCCCGGCAGCACGACGTGCCGGAGGGACAGTACCTGTCGCTCTGCGTCACCGACACCGGCACCGGCACCGGCATGACCCCGGCGGTGATCGCGCGGGCCTTCGAGCCCTTCTTCACGACCAAGCCGCTCGGGGAGGGCACTGGCCTCGGCCTGTCGATGATCTACGGCTTCGCGCAGCAGTCGGGCGGGCGGGTGCGCATCTACTCCGAGGTCGGCGAGGGCACCACCGTTTGTGTCTACCTGCCCCGGCACTACGGTGAGATCGGTGACGATGGCGGCCCCGCGGCCGTGCAGGTGCTGCCCCGTTCGGACCAGGGTGAGACCGTGCTGGTGGTCGACGACGAGCCGACCGTGCGCATGCTGGTCACCGACATCCTCGACGATCTCGGCCACACCGCGATCGAGGCGGGCGACAGCGCGGCCGGCCTCAAGCTGCTGCGATCGGACGTGCGCGTCGACCTGCTCGTCACGGACGTGGGCCTGCCCGGCGGCATGAACGGCCGTCAGATGGCCGACGCCGCCCGCGTGGGCCGCCCGGACCTCAAGGTGCTGTTCATCACTGGCTATGCGGAGAACGCGATCCTCGGCAACGGCCAGCTCGCACCCGGCATGACGGTGCTGACCAAGCCGTTCGCGATCGAGACCATGGCCGCCCGCATCCGCTCGATGCTGATGGCGGCGACACCCACGTCCGAGAGGCAAGCAAGCCCGTCGGTCAGACCCTGATGGTCGCGACACGACGCCCACGCGCCGCCTCCGGTCACGGCTTGCGGTTGGACGATCCATCGGTGGATGCGGCGCGAGGGTCACCCAGCAACGGTAACGTCGCCGGAGCTTCCTGGAGCTGTTTCTACTTCGCTCATTGGTGCCTCAGCCTGACGCATGTCCGTCGGGCCTTGTGCCTCGGCACGATCGCCGTCGGCCTCGTCGCGCTATTCGGTTGGATCGGGCACGTGGATGCGTTCAGGACGGTCCTGCCGGGCCTGACGACCATGAAGGCGAACACGGTCGTCGGCCTCGTCCTCGCCGGTTTTGGCCTCTTGCTGGAGCTGGCAACGCCGGGGCGCCGCTCGGCGGTGATCGTGATGGGCGTGGTCGTCGCTGCGCTCGGTGTCATCACGCTGGATGAATACGCCTTCGGTGCATGGTTCGGTCTCGACGAGCTGCTGTTCCGCGACCTCGCCACGACCTCCATGCCGTACCCGGGTCGCATGTCCCCCGCGACCGCGCTCGCCTTTCTGCCGGTCGGCGTCGCGATGGTGCTGCTGACCAGCCGCCACGCTCGCTCCGTCATCGTGGCCCACGTCCTGGCCGTGGTGCCCGCCGTCGTCGGGTACCTGTCGCTCGCCGGCTACGCCTACGGCGTCGAGAGCCTCTACAGCTTCGGGCCTTTCGTGTCCGTGGCGATCCACACGACCGTCGCCCTCGCGGCGATCGCCCTCGCCATGCTGATGACACGCGCGAACGAAGGTTGGGCGAGGGGCTACCGGCAGCGGCCGTTGTCGCGCGCGGTGCTCCTGCGCCTGCTCGTCCTGTCGCTGACGGTGCCCTTCGTCAGCGGGCTCCTCGTCGTGCTGGGTGCCAGGCTCGGCTTCTACGAACCGCTGTTCGGGCCGGCGCTGTTCGCCTCCATTTCGGCCCTGGCGATCGTCTGGCTGGCGCTGCGGGCGGCGGCCTCGGTGCGCCGCGCGGAAGGAGAGATGCTGACGGCGGTCAACGCCTTGGCGAGGTTGAACGCCGACCTTGAGCGCCAGGTCGCCGAGCGCACGCGCGAGGAGAAGCTGACCTGGCAGGTCAGCCCCGACCTTCTGTGCAGCCTCAATCCCGACGGATCGTTCGAGAACGCCAACCCCGCCCGGCAAACCGCCCTGGGCTGGTCGCCGGAGGAGCTGCGCGGGACGTCCCACACCGACCTCGTTCATCCCGACGACCTGCCAGGCAGTTCGGAGGCCTTCGCGACGGCGATGCGCGGCGAGCCCGCTCTCAGGTTGGAGAACCGTTATCGCGCGAGGGACGGCGCCTATCGCTGGCTGTCGTGGGTCGCCATGCCGGAAGGCGGCAAGGTGTGTTGCAGCGCGCGCGATGTCACGTCCGAGCGCGATGCGGAGGCGTCGCGGGTCGTCCTGGAGGAGCAACTGCGACAGGCGCAGAAGATGGAGGCCGTGGGGCAGCTCACCGGCGGCGTCGCCCACGACATCAACAACCTGCTGACCGTGATCCGCTCCTCCACCGACCTGTTGAAGCGGCCGAACCTGCGCGAGGACCGGCGCGTTCGCTACGTCGAAGCGATCTCCGACACGGTGGACCGGGCCGCCAAGCTGACTGGCCAACTGCTCGCCTTCGCCCGCCGGCAGTCGCTCACACCATCGGTGTTCGACGCCGGCTCGAGCGTGCGGGCCATCGGCGAGATGATGGGAACGCTAACCGGATCGCGCATCGCCGTCACGACGCAGTTGCCGGACGAAGCCTGCTTCCTCAACGCGGACTCGAGCCAGTTCGACACCGCCCTCGTCAACATGGTCGTCAACGCGCGCGACGCGATGGCGGGTGAAGGGCAGCTGACCATCCGCGTGCGGGCCGTGGGGGAAATGCCGGCGACACGCGCCCACCAGCCGATCGCGGGTGCCTTCGTCGCGGTGTCCATTACCGACACGGGCTGCGGGATCGCAGCCGACGATCGGGACCGGATCTTCGAGCCGTTCTTCACGACCAAGGGGGTCGGCCAGAGGACCGGTCTGGGCCTCAGCCAGGTGTTCGGCTTCGCCAAGCAGTCCGACGGCGAGGTTCTCGTCGAGAGCGAGCTAGGGCGAGGCACGACGTTCACGCTGTACCTGCCGCGCGTCCCCGAAGCCGCCGGCGCGACGGAAGACGACGAGCAGGAGCCGTTGGTGGACGGCCATGGCACGCGCGTGCTGATCGTCGAGGACAACGCCGCCATCGGCAGCTTCACCAGCCAGGCGCTGGCCGAGCTCGGCTATCGAACGACCTGGGCCATCGGCGCCGAAGCCGCGTTGGCCGAGCTCACGAAGGATATCGGTTGCTTCGACGTCGTGTTCTCCGACATGGTCATCCCGGGCATGAACGGGATTGATCTTGCCAAGGAGATCCGTCGTCGCCATCGCGACCTCCCGGTGGTTCTCACCTCGGGCTACAGCCACGTGCTGGCCCAGAACGGGACCTACGGGTTCGAGTTGCTGCGCAAGCCCTACTCGATCGAGCAGATGTCACGGGTCCTCCGCAAGGCGGCGACTTGGCAGCGGCGGCAGCGCCTCATGATCGTCGAGCAGTGATGGAGAAGACGGCAAAACGACTGCGGCTGGAACAGCCGATTTGGACACGTGTCGGAACAGCGAGGGACGGACCTGACCTCGGTTCCGGATCGCGTCTCCGCAGTCACCCTCATCCCCGCTGCCTATATGTTTGATCCCGGACTTTGATGGTGCAATCTCATCCCATGAATGGAAGGATGCGCTATGGGCCAGGTTCTCCATGGGAGCGCCACGGCGGCGGTCCGTCGAGCGATACAGCATAGTGAAGCGAGCCTGAGGGCTCTGGCGAAACGCTACGGGATCAACCAGAAGACGGTCGCCAAGTGGAAGGGCCGAACATCGGTCGCCGACCGGCCGACCGGACCTAAGGAGGTGCGGTCGACGGTCCTCTCAGGTGAGGACGAGGCGATCGTTGTGGCGTTCCGCCGTCACACGCTGCTGCCGCTTGACGACTGCCTGTACGCTCTGCAGCCAACGCTGCCGCACCTGACCCGCTCGTCGCTGCACCGCTGCCTGCAGCGCCACGGCATCTCGCGGCTGCCTGATGTCGAAGGCGACAAGCCGAGCAGGCGCAGGTTCAAGACCTACGCTCTCGGCTTCTTCCACATCCCTCGCCCGGCAGGGGTTTGCTCGCAAACCCCGAGAGGGACATCGTCGAGGTCCGCTCCGCACAGGGCAAGCTGCATCTCTTCGTGGCCATCGACAGGATCACCAAGTTCGCCTTCGTCCAACTGCACGAGAAAGCGACCCGGCGCGTCGCGGGCAACTTGCCTCACGCGCCCTGGTGAAGGCGGCGCCCTACCGCGTCCACACCATCCTCACGGACAATGGTACCCACTTCACCGATCCACGCGACCCCGGCTCTGCCGCCGTCGAGAGGGCAACGATGACTTGGTCCGCCTCCGAGATCCTTGCCGACTTCGGCATCCGCAGCACTGCGCCGGGCAGCCACAAGACCCTCTGCCCAAAATGCTCCCCGACCCGAAAACACAGAGGAGATCGGTGTCTCAGCATCACCATCAACCGCGATGGCCTCGTTTTCCATTGCCATCACTGCAGCTGGTCTGGAGGGCGGTCGTATGACGATTAGCCAAACCGCCGCACGATGGCCCGAACGCCGCGAGATCAGCCTCGAAGTGGCGGCAGCTGTCGGGATCTACACCGTGCGGCGCGCGACGTCGAGGGCGACATTATCGCCTTCCCGTTCTTTGAGGCCGGCGTCGAGGTCGCGACGAAGTACCGGGCCCGTTCTCGGTCGGACGGCTCCAAGGTGTTCTGGCAGCGCAAGGGCGGCCGCAAGACGTTCTTCAACGCCGACGTCCTCGACGACCCCGCCCTCGCCAGCGGCGCCGAGGCGCTGGTCATCGTCGAAGGTGAGCCGGACTGCCTCGCGGTCTTGAGCGCCGGCCATCCGTTTGCCGTCCGGTGCTCGACGGCGCCCCCGCTGATCGCGATGTCAAGGGCAACAGGCTGGTGCTGGTCCCAGAAACTGCGGCCGACATTGATCCGAACGCCGACGAAAAGTTCGCCTACGTGGCCAACAACTGGGACAGGCTATGTGTATGGTCCCGGGGCGTCGTGAGGCTACCTTGACGCGAGAAGCGGAGGAAGCGCTATG
>CAXTIU010000049.1:0-8514 GCA_964244495.1 uncultured Beijerinckiaceae bacterium | reverse complement strand
TTCGAAGGCGGTCAGACCCTAAATCACCGAGGATGAAGGTTCCGGGAGCAGGTCAGGTTGGACCCCACGATCTTCAGACAGGCCGCGAACGACCGTTACTCAACTCTACAATGTCGGCCGACCCTACCGCGCGAGCGGTTTAGTTCATTGGCGCGACGCAGCCGTCTTAAGGTCGGATGGCGGGCATCAGAGGAGGGATCACGGCGGTCCCGATGAGGCTGTCACGCGACACTAATGCCGTAAGAGCAACCTCACACCAACCGCCTGTCTCACCCGGGCGCATGGGGAGTACTAGATAGCGCATGTCTGCGTTGCTGTCGTGGACGCGAAGCTGCACGCCCTCGGGCAAGTCGAGGCCGAACTCCCGCAGCACCGCCCGCGGCTCGCGGACCGTGCGGGCACGGTAAGCCTTCGAGATGTACCAGAGCGGCGGTTGTCCGAGCAGCGAGCGCGGATAGCAAGAGCACAGGGTGCAGGTGATTAGATTATGAAGTCCTGCCGTATTCTCAACCACTATGAGTTGAGCCTCTCCGATCTTGATGCCGAACTCCGCTGCGGCCGATTTGCCGTCATGAAGGAGGCGCGCCTTGAAGGCGTCGTCGACCCAAGCTCGCGCCACGAGCCGTGCGCCGAGTGCGAGGCCGGGCACGTCGAGCCGCGCCATCTCCGCCTCCACCTCGCCCGGCGCCAGCAGCCCTTTTTCCACCAGCAGGATCTCTAGCGTTGCCGTAAGGTGGGCCGCCATGGTGTTCCCTGCGTCGCTCTCGATGACCAGGGCTTCCCGCGCGCTGAAGGCGGACGTCGTCGTCGCGTCAGCCATCAACCAGCCCCGCGGCTTCCATCCAGTGTTCGTAGATCTCGATCACAAGCGTGTCATCCGGGGCGCCGCGATAGTCGTCCCACACCTCGTGCTGCAGGAACTCGACCCTGTAGCACTCCACAACGCGTCCGCCCGCGTTGCCGACCGCCAAGTCCTCGGGGTTAAGGAAGGCGCCGCAGAACTGGATAACGCGACCTGTCCGGTGCCGGATATAGTACGGGATACGCACATGGCCCGGCTTGTTCAGGTCGCGGACGCGTACCGCCTGACCGATGCCGAAGAGCGGCATCAGCGTGGCGCTTCAAGAGACGTTGTGGCCGCTCTGGCCTCCAGCTCGCCCTCGTCGAGCACACCCTTCTCGACGAGAATGTCGACCATCGCCTCTAATCGTCGACGATAGAATGACAGCGACTTATACTTTTCCAAACCAAAGGACTCGAAGCCGCGTCGCATCTCGTCGAGGCTAACAAGCCGGCGCGTGCTGTCGCCGAGTAGGTTACGGATCGCTTCAACCCGCTTTTCCCACTCGATCCAGGCCGGTTCTACCCTGGGAACTGGGCCGGCGGAGTCGCCGCCGATGTCGTGATAGCCTTTCACGTGCCACCCCAAGCCTGTTCGGCCGCGAAAACGTCAAGGCAATCGATCAACCTCATCGAATGAGCACTCCGTTTATGTTGGTGCGCTTGGCTAAGCCCAGCAAGAGCGCCGGCAGATCACGCCTCGCGCCGGTCCTGATCATGCTGTTCTTACCGCCGCGCGGAAGATCGCGAGCGCCTGTGCCTTGAGAGCGACAAAGGCGGGGTCCGTTGTGGTGGACGGATCGCGCGGGCGAGCAACCGGCACGTCGAGGAAAGCAGCGACCTGTGTCGGCCTGCGCGTGAGGAGCAGTAGTCGATCGGCGAGGTAGATCGCCTCGTCGAGGTCGTGGCTGACGAGCAGCGTCGTCGTCCGCGTCGCGCCCAGCACCTTCTGTAGCTGGTCGCGCATTACTAGCGTCATTTCGTAATCGAGCGCGGAGAACGGCTCATCGAGGAAAAGCACCTCTGGCTCGACCACGAGCGCGCGCATGATCGACACGGTCTGCTGCTGGCCACCCGACAGCTCGTAGGGGTAGCGGTGAAGGTCGAAGGTGACCTCGAACGCCGCGGCAAGGGCGTCGATGCGCCGGCGCGCCACCACGTCGACCATGCCGGCGAGCTTTAGCGGGTAGGCGATGTTGTCGAGCGCGCGCATCCACGGGAACAATGCGTCGCGGTAGTTCTGAAAGACGTAGCCGATGCGCGTCTCTCGGATTGTCCTGCCGTCGAAGCGAATGTCGCCGGCATCATACGGCATGATGCCGGCGATCATGTTGATAAGCGTGCTCTTGCCGCAGCCATTGGGGCCGAAGACGGAGATGATATCGCCCGGCGGCAGGTCGAGGTCGAAGCGATCGTAGACGGTGTTGTCGCCGAAGCGCTTGAGGAGACCGCGGACGGTAATGTGCGTCGCCGCGCCGTCGGTTCGCCCCATCGCGGGCATCGACGCCTCGGCCAGGCTCAAAGGCCGACCTCGGACTTCTTGAGCAGGAGGTCGCCGCCTTTCATGGGCGCTGCCAGCACGTGTTCGGCGGTGAACACGTCCACCAGCGCCTGATAGGACGCGATGTCGGTGGCATCTAGGTCGGCAAAGGCGCGAAGGTACGGCTGGGCTACGACGCCAACCTGGTCGGGCTTTACCGCCGTATAGGTCGGCAGGATAGGCCGCACGGCCTCGAACTGAGCATTTGCGATGCGGGTCGCCTCGTCGAGCACCCGAACGACCTTGGCCGCAACCTCCGGACGCTCGCGTAGGAAGGTCGTAGTCAGGACCGATACGCCTGAGTAGAACGGGTCGGCTATGGCCGCGGCGCAGGGATTGGTCATCGCCCTCTTCGCCTGTCCCATCGCGACGGCAATCGATCCGACAGGCTCCAGGGACAGCGTCGCGGCGACGCTGCCAGCGACAACCGCCGGGACCTGAAGTCCTAGAGCGAGTTCGACGAGGCGGATATCTCGGTCTGGATCGAGGCCGGCACGGCGCACCAAGTGGCGCGAGATCGTCCGCCATTGGATGCCTGGCAGATGACCGAGCGACTTGCCCCGCAAGTCGGCGAACGACGCGATCTGCGAGTCGCGATCGACGATCAAGCCGTCGTTGATGCGGCCGACCTTGATGCCGCCGCCCTGGAGACCAAAGACCTTGAAGGTGCCGGGGAACTTCGCCTCCGCCAGAGCTGTGATGCCCGCTGCGGCGCCCGGCGCACCGAAGTCGGCGCGCCCCGAAACGAGCGAGTCAATGATCTGGTTGGGCGCCTCGAAACGGGCCGCCTCGACCTCGATTCCGGCGCTCTCGAAGAGCTTGCGGTTCAGGGCGACGTAGAAAGCGGTCGTCTGCATGCTAGGCAGCCAGGACACCACAACTTTCTGTCGGGCCTGGGCAATCGCCGGGGCGGCCGGCAGCAGGGCCGCCCCGAGGGCTGTGGCCGTGAATCGGCGCCGATTCATGTCACCAGACATTGGTACTCCGATCTAGCGTCCAGCCCAATGCACAAGACGCGCCTCAACACCGAGGAAAAACAAGTTCAGCGCGTAGCCGAGCGCGCCGGTCAGAAAAATCGCGGCGTAGAGACCCGGCATGTCGAAGGTGATCTGCGCGTCAATGATGCGCTTGCCGAGCCCATTGTCCGAGCCGATGAACATTTCGGCGACGATCACCACCACGAGCGCCAGCGACACGGCGGTGCGCACGCCGACGAAGGTTTGCGGCAGCGACTCGTAGAAGGTGACGTCGCGAAACACCCGCAGCCGCGAGGCGCCCATCACGCGCGCGGCGAGCGTGCGGGTCGGACGCGCGTTCATCACGCCGTAAGCGACGTTGAAGACGAGGATCAGGGCGGCGGAAAAGGCGGCCACCGCAATTTTGGCGCCGTCGCCCAAGCCGAAGATGATCATGAACAAGGGAAACAGCGCCGTGGCTGGCGTCGAACGGAAGAAGTCGATGAGGAACTCCACCGATCGGTAAACCCGCACGCTTGATCCGATCGCGATACCGAGCGGAACGCCGATGACGGCGGCGAGCGCGAAAGCCTCGAGTGTGCGGCGCACCGTCTGCCCAAGGTCGTAGCCAAGCCCCTCCGACCAAAAACCGCGGGCTAGGGCGGCGGCTGTGAGGAAGGGCGAGGGTAGCAGCCGTGGCGTGACGAGGCCCATCGCGTTAACCCCCGCCCAAACCAGGACAAGTCCGGAGAAACCGAGGACTGAGGTGAGCCACGGTGCACGGAGCGTTAAGCGGTGCCGCAAGCGTGACTTCGGGGGCGTGGCGCTCACCGAGGTGGTCAAGCTCATGGCGTGATGCACCCCGCGGCCGAAAGGGCCTGGGGAAGTGAAAGCGATCTCGTAAGCACCCAAATAATTATGGCCGCGCATCCATGGATCGAGTTTTGGTCGTTATTACTTGTCACCGCGTGATACTTCCATCATGGAGAGAAACGATTCAAGCGGAAAGACCAGGCAAGTTAAGCGCAATGAAGAGGACGTAACTCAGTATGATCTGATAAGCCGGATTTATGAGGGACGCGCCTCGGCCTCTCCGCGCCATCGGTAGCGCGCTAGCTGCCCGGCGAGGTAGGAATCCTCAACTGAGTTTATGAAGCTCTGCAGCAACGGCGAGAGTGGCGTCCGCTCCTGAATGACAAGACCGATGGTGCTCAGCACCACGGGGCTCGTGACCGGGATCGCGTGGATATAGGCGAGGTCGCCGAGGAGATAGAAATAGGTGTGTGGCACGATTGTCAGCCATTTGCCCGAGCGGACGTGCGCGAAGAGGCCTAGGCTGCAGTTGGTCTCGATCACAGCCTTTGGTTCCGCTCCGGCGGCGGCGAAGGACCGCTGTAGGACGCTCCGCATGTGGAGGTCGGGCGTCAGCATGCATAATGGCCAATCGCCGACCTCGCGCCAGCCGATGGACTCGCGCCCACGCAATGCGTGATCATTGGGTACGAGGAGATAGTAGCTTTCATCGTATAGGACGTAGCGGCGCAGGCTCGGTTGCGTCACGCCGTCGAGGTAGGTGACGCCGACATCGATGTCGAAGTCGCGCAGACTGCGCTCGATCTCCGGGACGTTCTTCGCCAGAATAGTCAAGGACACGTCGGGATGAAGCTCGCTGTAGGGAGTGGTGAGCAGCGCGACGATCGACATCACGACGGGCGCGATGCCGATGCGCAGCGATCCGCTGAGCTCGCCGTCGTTGCCGCGCTCGGGCGCGAGGAGACGGTCGTGATCCGCCAGCGCCTGCCGCGCCCATTGTAGGATCGCCTCGCCCTGTTCGGTAAAGCCGCGATAGCCATTCTGCCCGCGGTCGACAATCGGCGTGCCGAAGTGTCGCTCGACCTGTTGAAGCGCCTGCGATAGCGCAGGCTGACTGATCGACAGGGCACTCGCTGCGCGGCCGAAATGTCCCTCGCGCGCGAGGACAACGAGGTACTTGAGCTGACGGAACTGCACGGCTCACCGCTCAGGCGCAGCGGCGAGCGCCGCGAGCACGGCGGCGCTATCTGCCACGGCGCCGAACACGCCGCCCTGCATCGTCACCATCTTGAGCGCTGCCGCGTGATTGCCGGCGTCGGTGGCGGCGCAGCAATCCGCCACGATCAGGCACTCGAAGCCGCGATCGTTGGCCTCGCGCATGGTGGTGTGAACGCACACGTCCGTGGTGATGCCGGTGAGCACGAGGTTGCGGATGCCGCGGGTGCGCAGGATCAGCTCCAGGTCGGTGGCGCAGAACGAGCCCTTGCCCGGTTTGTCGATCACCACCTCGCCCGTCACCGGTGCCAGGTCCGGGATGAGCTCCCAACCGGGCTCGCCGCGCACCAGCACGCGCCCGCAGGGGCCGGGATCGCCGATGCCGGCGCCGATGCGACGCGAGCGCCACTGCTTGTTGGCAGGCAGGTCGGCGAGGTCGGGACGGTGACCTTCGCGCGTGTGGATCACGAGGTAGCCGCCAGCGCGCATGGCGGCCATCAATGCCTTAATGGGCGCGATCGGCGCCTGCGTCAGGCTGAGGTCGTATCCCATGGCATCGACGTAGCCGCCTGCGCCGCAGAAATCGACCTGCATGTCGATGATGACGAGCGCGGTGTTGTTGGGCCGCAGCGCGCCGTCGAACGGCCAGGGGTACGGGTAGGCTGCAACCGTCCGCCCGCCGGGAACGAGGTCCGGATGGGGATCGCTAGGCAGGATCGAGCTGCTCATTCTGCGGCCTCCTTGTGCCCCGGTGCGTAAACCCGGGTCGGCGCGGGCAGGCCGCAGCCAGTGCCGTCGGTGACCTTGACCTCGTCCTCCCATGGCAGGCGGTAGCGCCCGGCGACGAGGTCGTGGATGTACGTGTAGGGACAGTCGCCTGCGCCTCCCTTCACGGCGGAATAGCCACGGTGGCCGAGCTGATAAATGTTGTTCTCGACGCCCCAGTTCACCCGCGCCTCGCGCACGAGGTCGGGCCGCACTTCGGCCGTGATGATCTCGTCGGCGCGCCCCGCCGTGCCGTGGGCTATGACCGTTCCGTCGAAGTTGACGATCATACCCTCTCCCATCGAGTCAAACGTGCCGTCCGAGCCGCACATGCAGACGTTGGCGGTCACCATCAGGTTCTGGAAGGCGTTGGCCTGATTTGTGAAGCGCCAGGAGTCGCGGATCGGCGCGGTGTAGCCGGCCGTGCGCAGCATGATCTCGGCACCCTTATAGGTGCATTCGCGCGCCATCTCGGGGAACATGCCGTCGTGGCAGATGATCAGCGCGAGCTTGCATCCGCGGGGGCCCTCGATCACGGGAATGCCGAGGTCGCCCGGCTCCCACGGCTCAACGGGCACCCAGGGGTGCATCTTGCGATAGTACAAGCGCATGCTGCCGGCATCGTCGATCACCAGGCCGACGTTGTAGGGATTGCCGTGCGGGTTGACCTCCATGATGGAGAAGCAGCCCCAGGTACGATTGTCCGCGCAGGCCTTGCGGAAAGCCGCGACCTCCGGTCCGTCCATGCGGCACATGATGGCGGGATCGGTGTTCATGGAGAGCCCATGCAGCGCGTATTCCGGAAAGACGACGAGGTCCATCGTGCCCAGGTTGCGCCGTGCCTTGGCGACGGTGGCGACGATCTTCTCCGTCTGGCGCGCCAAATCCGCCGGCGTGTCGACCTGTACGAGCTGCGCCTGCACCAGGCCGATGACCACCCCACTCGACGATTTGTTCAGTCCGCCTAACCCGTTCATGCCGCATTTCCTTTTCTGTGAAGGTGAGAGGGCGTGTGCCTGTGCGCGAATGGCGAGCGCGAGGACGCCGTCGCCCAATCCAGACAGGCCGAGCTGCACCATCAGAGCGACTGCCGCGGCGGCAGCGACGTCCTCCTCCGAAAGGAAGCTTATGCAGGCCGGCGACCCCAAAGCGGTGCGGACACCTGTCGTATAGGTCAAGTCTTCGAAGCCGATCCACAGGCACGCCTGAAGACTTGATACGTCGCCGACGGCAAGGTCCGCGCCGACCCATATGGGCGCCCTGGGCGCCAGGTTCGGCTTCGGCATGCCGACCACGTGCAGCACCGGCTGCAACGTCTCTGTTCGCGCGAGACAGGCGCGGGCGCCTTCGACCGTCGGCAGCTCCCGACAGCGGATCGTGACGGTGACGGCGTAGAGGTCGCAGATATTCGGCACTCTAGGCTCTTGGCAAATGTCGGGCCGTCGCACGGGGCAGGAAAATATAAGGGCGATCTTGCGCGTCCCAAATCATAAACCGCGTGGCGCTGCGAAGAGCTGCGCAATAATCAAGGCCACCGCACTCGTCCGGCCAGAGCGGTAACCAGGTGATACAAAGAATTTATTAGATCATAAATTTAAAGCGCCTGCGCCGCAGGCAGTCTGGCAGCTAAAATATCGCCTTGTAAAAACGGGCAATCATGTGCTGCTATCGTCCAGACAGGATGTCCTGCTCGCGTGTAGCGTATCCTACGCAGAACAAGCCGGGCAGTAGCATGCGATATACGTTGTAATCTGAGACCCACAGCGGGATCCAAGTGACTAACCGGCTCCGGAAAATTATACGACCGACGTGATCAGGGTACAGCAGGTAAACTGCCGGTAGGCGTCAGCGAGTAGGTCGTCTTTGCTAGCAAGACAAACTAAATAGTCGGCAAACAACCAGACGCAGGTGATCATGGGTGAGGCTCAGAACAGGGACAAGGTCGACAGGAAGCTTCTTCTTGACGACGAGAACCTCAGCATCTGGCGGCAGATCCTTCAGCCCGGTGAAGTTACGCCATGGCATTATCATCGATCCGTGACGGACAGCTTCGTCGGTGGCAAAGGAGTTGTTTCCGTCGATACGGGTGACGATGGGATAGAAACTCTACTCGCCGTCGGTCAACACTTCGCCGTAACGCCCGGCACTCGTCATCGTGTAAGGAACGTCGGCAACGAACCTGCGACATTTATCACTGTCCAGACTGGGGACGTCGCGACTTCATCCTCGTGGATGGGAACCCGGGCGACGTGGAAGGAAGCTGGACACCTCCAAGAACCTTCGCTTTTCAGCCTTGTGACGGCCACGGAGGCGTCCGGTGATCGCTGATCGGGCTTGCTACGGCACTGTTTGATGTTCCAGGGGGCGATTCACGGGCTCATCAGG
>CAXTIU010000048.1:0-8971 GCA_964244495.1 uncultured Beijerinckiaceae bacterium | reverse complement strand
CTCGGCGGGGGCCACCTCAAGCCCGTGCACCTCAATCAGCCGCGAGCGCAACTCATACCAAAGGCCATCAACTCTGACTCGCGGGGCTTCCGTTCTGGGTGCTGAGCTGATTCCCTGGTGCCGAGAGGATGGGCACCATGGCAGTGGCGGTGAGCTTGCGGACGGACTTCTCGGCGGTTGACCTTCGACGGTTGGCGGCCGCCACGAAGCACGCCAACCAAAGCCGCCGCTTGCTGTCCCTGGCGGCGGTGCTGGACGGGATGGACCGGACCACGGCGGCGCGCATCGGCGGCATGGACCGGCAAACCTTGCGTGACTGGGTGCACCGCTTCAACGAGCATGGCCCGGATGGGCTGAGAGACAACTGGTCGAAGGGCAACCCGCCTCGCCTGTCCCCCGCCCAACAGGCCGAACTCGCCCGGCTCGTCGAGACCGGTCCCGACCGGGCGGTCGACGGCGTGGTGCGCTGGCGGCGGGTCGATCTGCAACGGGTCATCAGCGAGCGCTTCAGCGTCACCTATCACGAGCAGACCGTGGGCAAGGTCATCAAGGCGCTCGGCTTTGCCCACGTCAGCGCCCGCCCGCGCCATCCCGCTCAAGACGCGGGCACGGTGGCGGCCTTCAAGCAAACTTCCCCATCGCGCTGAAGGCGCACATGGCCCACATCGCGAAAAGCAAAGCGGTGGAAATCTGGTTCCAAGATGAGATGCGGCTTGGCCAGAAGAACGGCCTCGTCCGGCAATGGGCGCGCAAGGGTTCGCGGCCGCCCCAGCCCGCCGACCAGCGCTATGAGACCGCCTACCTGTTCGGCGCCATCTGCCCGGCGCGAGGCACCGGTGCGGCGCTAGCCATGCCGCACGCCGACACCCAGGCCATGCAGTGCCATCTCGACGAGATCGCCCGCACCGTGAAGCGGCGCGCGCATGCCGTGCTGCTGCTGGATCGTGCCGCGTGGCACACCACCGGCAACCTCGTCGTGCCCAGGAACATGACGCTGATCTTCCTGCCCTCGCGGGCGCCCGAACTCAATCCGGTCGAGAACATCTGGCAGTACATGCGCGCCAACTGGCTCTCGAACCGCGTCTTCGACAGCTACGAGGCCATCGTCGATGCCGCCTGCGAGGCCTGGACCAGGCTCATCGCCCAGCCCCAAACCATCACATCCATCGGCATGCGGGCATGGGCGCACACAGGTCAGACTTGAAGGCCGTTGGTATCAGCTGGATCTCCTCCACCAGCGCCCGGACCTGCTCTCGCACCGCCGCGGCATCATCGCCGTCGAGCGCCTCTTGCAGGCGCACCACCTCGGCGCGGTACACCTCGGCGAGGTTCGGCATCAGCCGCGGCACCGGCGCCTCCCCATGACCAGGGCGGCCTCTAGAGCTTCGGATCTTTAATCTGACGCGTAGCCTGCGGCGCAGAAGTAGTTTCAGCACTCCTGCGGTCTGAATAGGTCGCAGATGCTGCCGATGGCGCGCCACAGGGTGTCGAAGGTCCGCGCACCGGCGGCGCGCAAGTGCGCCTTGAGCTTGGCGAACGCCATCTCGATGGGGTTGAGGTCCGGGCTGTAGGACGGCAGGAACAGGAACCAGGCGCCATGGTCCCTGAGGATGCGGGCGGCCTTGGCGCTCTTGTGAACGGCGAGGTTGTCGAGCACGATCACGTCACCCCTGGTCAGCGTCGGGGCGAGTTGGGTCTCGACCCACAGGTCGAAGGCGGTGCGGTCCAGGGCCTTGTCGACGACCCATGGGGCGGTGAGCCCATCGCAGCGTAGGCCGGCGATGAATGTTTGCGTGTGCCAGTGACCGAACGGGGCGGCGCCGGGCAGCCGGGTGCCGCGCGGGGATCAGTCCAGTCATGATGATCGCTCCCAGGGCGACAAGGGCGGCACATGACATCCACAGCCCTGGCATCGCCCCTTTACCGGTCGCCTGGATCAGACCGGTGCAGATGGCTGGCGTCATGCCGCCGAAGATCGTTGCGAGGCTGTAGGACATGGAGAAGCCGGACGTACGGACATCGTCCGGCATGATCTCGGTCAGATAGACGAGCGCGGCACCGTTGTAGCAGCCGTAGATCAAGCTCAACCAGAGCTCCACCATGAGCAGGTGCCCGAAGCTGGGGCGCGTCGTCAGCCAGGCTAGGACGGGGTAGGCGGTTGGGACAGCGGCGAGCGCGCAGACGATCATGATGGGGCGCCGTCCGACGCGGTCCGACAGCGCCCCGCTGACCGGAAGCCAGAACAGGTTGGACAGCCCGACGCACATGGTGACAGCCATGGCTTCGAGATCGGTCAGGTGCAGGACCTTGCGCCCGAAAGTCGGCGTGTAGACGGTGATGAGATAGAACGACACGGTGGTCATCAGCACCATCATCATGCCCAGGATCACGATGCGCCAGTTTTGCGCCACCGACGCGACGATCTCCCTCGTCGAGGGGTGGCGCCGGCGCGCTTGGAACGCCGCCGTCTCCTCCAGCGAGCGGCGGAGCACGAAGACGATGGGGATGATCGCACAACCGATCAGCAAGGGTATGCGCCAGCCCCAAGCCTGCATGCTTTCCGGCGGCAGCGCCGAGCTGAGGGCGACGCCGAGGAACGCGGCGAAGGCGACAGCGACCTGTTGACTTCCGGACTGCCAGCTGACGTAGAAGCCCTTGTTGCCTGGCGTCGCGATCTCCGACAGGTAGACGGACACCCCGCCGAGTTCGGCTCCAGCGGAGAAGCCCTGGATGAGGCGGCTCAGCAGCATGAGGAGCGGCGCCGCCAGGCCGATCGAGCCGTAGCTCGGGATCACCGCGATGGCCAGGGTGCCCACTGACATCAACGCCAGCGTCATGATCAGCCCGGCGCGACGCCCGTGCCGATCCGTGTAGGCGCCGAGAACCAGGGCGCCGACCGGCCGCATCAGGAAGCCGGCTCCGAACGTCATGAGCGCGGACAGCAGCGATACGTACTCTCCGGAGGTACCAGTCCCTTCGGGGAAGAAGTTCCTGCCGATCGCCCCGGCGTAGTAGCCGAAGATTGTAAAATCGTACATTTCCAGGAAGTTGCCGCTCGCCACACGAACGACGGCCTTCACCGTTTCCCGCTTTCGATGCGTGATCATTCCGTCCTCCCTGGATTGTGGTGTTCGGTTCTGCTTGGTACCCGTCAGGCAATGCGGAGCAAGGGTTTGCCGATCGTCGCCCTGTGCTCGAGGGCGTCGTGCGCCCGCTCGATCTCGTCGAACTCGTAGCGGCCGGCGACCTCGATGGAGAGCGCGCCGTCGAGCAGCGCGTCGAACACGTCCGTCGAACGCCGACGGATCGTGGCGGCATCATCGAGATGGTCGGCGAGCCGGGGCCGGGTCAGGAACAGCGAGCCTGCTTCGCCCAGTTCGATCGGGTCGAGGTCCCGCAGGTTGCCGCCGACGCTGCCGAACGCGACGATCAACCCTCTCCTGCGCGTCGCCCGGAAGCTGTCACGCAGGGTCGGCGCGCCGATGGCGTCGAAGACGACATCGACGCCGCGCCCATCGGTCACCTCCCGCACACGGTCGGCGAAGTGACCTTCGTCGTAAAGAAAGGCAGCTGCGGCGCCGCGACGGCGCGCGACCTCAGCCTTGGCCTCCGTGCTGGTGGTGGCATAAACCGTGGCGCCGAGCCGCCTGCCCATTTGCAGGAGAAGCTGGCCGATGCCGCCCGATGCCGAATGAACGAGCGCGGTGACGCCCGGCGCGAATCGGCCGAGGTCGTGGGCGAGGTAGTGCGCGGTCAGGCCGTGGAACATCGCCGAGGCCGCCACCTCCAGCGGCAGCGCGTCGGGCACGCGCGCCAGCCGCCACGCCGGCACCACTGCGAAGTCGGCGTAGCTGCCCCAGCACAGGCAGTAGGCGACCCGGTCGCCGGCGCGGACGTACTTGACGCCTTCGCCGACCGCCTCGACCGTGCCCGCTCCCTCAATGCCGAGGGTCGTCGGCAAGACCTGCGGATAAGTGCGAGAGGCCGCGTACTTGCCCTGCCGCGTGTGGACGTCCATAAAATTGATGCCGGACCAGGCGAGACGCACCAGGACCTCGCCTCGGCTAGGCTGCGGCACGGGAATGTCGCGGCGCGTGACGACTTCGGGACCGCCGTAGCGATCAATCTGGATCGCCCTCACGACTGTGTCTCCGGGGCGTAGCGCTGTGCCATGGCGTCGAAGTCCGGCTTGCCAACGAGGCGCTGGCGTTCCCGGAAGGTCGCCACGAGCCCGCCCGCCTCGTCGATGGTGCCATGCTCCTTCAGCGCGCCCAAAGCGGCCTGCATGCCGAGGATGGCGCCTTGTAGCGCCGCGTTGGCGTAGAGCAGGAAGCCGAAGCCCAGTTCGGCCGCTGCCACTTGGTCAACCGTCGGCGTGCGACCGCCCGCCACGATGTTGAGGATCTGCGGCACGCCCAGGGAGCTCGGGATCGCGCGCACCTCGTCCAGGGTCTCGGGCGCCTCGACGAAGGTGATGTCGGCACCGGCCTCGACATACCGGCCGGCCCGTTCCAGCGCGGCCCCAAAGCCCTCAACCGCGCGCGCGTCGGTCCGGGCGACGATGAGGACACCATCCCGGCGCGCATTGACCGCCGCTCGGATCTTCCCGACCATCTCGCCGGTCGATACGACGTCCTTGCCGGTGAAATGACCGCAGCGCTTGGGGCTGCGCTGATCCTCCAGTTGGATCGCGCTGGCGCCGGCACGTTCCAGCATGCGAACGGCGTGGTGGACGTTGAGCGCGTTGCCGAAGCCCGTGTCGGCATCGACGATGAGCGGCAGTTCCGTCACCTCGCGGATGGCCATCGTGTGCGCCACCGCTTGACTCAAGTCCATGAAGCCGAGGTCGGGCAGGCCGAGGTGCATGTTCGTCAGCCCGGCGCCAGTCAGGTAGACGGCACGAAAGCCGAGGTCGGCGATGATGCGCGCGCTCAGCGCGTTGGCCGCACCTGGCAGGAGGACGCCCCCCTCGGCCAAGCAGCCATGGAGAGCGCGTATGTCGGATCGCATCAAGGAGTGCCTCCCTTTTTCCTTCGGTCCGCAAGGGCAGACGTTCTCCCGAGAAGTAGAGCACGTATCCAGGCGCGTCTAATATATTGACAGAGCAAGACTGATACATTTGACTTATCAAATGGAACTTCGTCACCTCAGATATTTCGATGCGGTCGCCGAGGAGGGCCACGTTCATCGCGCGGCCACGCGTCTCGGCCTCGCTCAGCCGGCGTTGACGCAGCAGGTCAAGGCTTTGGAGCGCGAGATGGGCGTCCAGCTCCTCGTCCGCACTGGCCGGGGGATCGCGCTAACAGACGTCGGGCGCGCGTTCCATGCGGAGGCTAAGGCGATCCTGGCGCAGGTCCGCCGCGCTGTCGCGACAGCGCAGGATATGGAGGCCGGACGGGCGGGCGTGATCCGCATCGGGTTTACGGAGTCCGCGTCCTTCCACCCAGTCGTGACGCGGACCTTAAAGCGCTTCCGAAGCGAATGGTCTGAGGTGGAATGCGCGCTGGAGGAGAAGCACACCGAAGCCCTTATCTCCGCCCTGGAGGACGGCAGTCTCGATGCCGCCTTCGTTAGGCCGCCGGTACGATATTCGAGCGCCGTTGTGTTTCGAGCTCTTCTGAGCGAGCCGATGGCAGTCGTTCTGCCGGCCGGCCACTCCCTCGCTCACCGCAAAAGGCTAGCCCTGTCGGCGTTGGAAGGCGAGAGCTTCGTCGTCTACCCCCGCAAAAACGGGTCGGGCCTGTCTGACGCTGTGCTTGCCGAGTGCCGGCGTGCCGGCTTCATGCCAAGGATCGCGCAGCAAACGCCGCAGCTATCCTCGACCATCAATCTAGTTGCGGCGGGGATGGGCATCGCGGTCGTCCCATCGTGTATGCGACATCAGCGTTCAGACAGCGTGCGCTTCGTGCCTCTTTCATCACCGGGGCTGAAGGCGGAACTCACCTTCGCGACCCGCGGCGGCGTGACTCGCCAAGTTGTGGAGAACCTCGTCGCGATCGCGACCGCGATCTTCCGTGTGGAAGAGGAACAGTGAATTTTCGGTATTTCTCGAGGGATTGCCTCGGCACTTCAACAGCCGTCCAAGAACATGACGACAAAGGTCCGCTATGCGCAGAAGCATTAAGAGACGTGAACGACCGGATTGGGCGCACGACGGTCCGGGTGGTGGTGCGAGCGGAGTTCCTCTTTCATCCGCCATGTACCTTGAGCGACGGTGATGAACCACGACAAACCCTGGTCCATTACGGGCCGCCGACGCGGAGCGTGTCGATGAGGACGCGCAGGGCGGGCGGCACCTGCCGGCGCCCGGGATAGTAGAGGAAGAAGCCTGGGAACGGCTGGCACCAGTCCTCCAGCACCCGCAGGAGGCGGCCCGCCGCGAGGTCGTCCGCCACGCTGGCCTCCAGCGTGCAAGCGAGGCCCGCCCCATCCAAGGTCGCCGCGCGGATCAGGTCCGTGTCGTTCAGCGTCAGCGCGCCCTCGACGGCGACCTCGAGCGTCTCGCCGGCCCGGGCGAACGGCCAGCGGTACAGGGCGCCGCTCCCCGCGAACCGGTAGTTGACGCAGGAATGGTCCTTGAGGTCGTGCGGCGTGCGGGGCGGCGGCCGCGCCGCGAGGTAGCCCGGCGAGCCGATCACCGCCGTGCGCAGGTCCGCCGTCACGCGCACCGCCACCATGTCGCGATGCACGCGCTCGCCGGGGCGGATGCCGGCGTCGAAGCCGGCGACGTCGGTCAGCCCGTCGTCGACCATCAGTTCCAGGCGCACGTCCGGGTAGGCGCGGGCGAAGCGCCCGAAGGCCGGGACGAGGATCAGCTCCGCCGCCAGCTTGGGGAGGTTGAGCCTGAGCGTGCCGGACGGACGGGCGCTCGCCGCACGCACGCTCTGAACCGCGCCGGCGATGTCGGCGAAGGCCGGCGCGAGCCGGTCGAGGAGGCCTTGTCCCGCCTCGGTGGGGGCGACGCTGCGCGTCGTGCGGTTGAGCAGCTTGGCGCCGAGACGCTCCTCGAGCGCGCGGATGGTGTGGCTGAGCGCCGATGGCGAGAGGCCGAGCCGGGCGGCGGCGCGCCGGAAGCTGCGCGCCTCGGCGACCGCCACGAAGGCGAGCAGCTCCGCATAGTCGGACCCGCGCATGATCGTTGGCTCCCGCTCAGCAAGCCATGCCGATCATAACGTATTATCCAGCATAATGAACGGCCTTATGTCCGTGCCTCACCAAACGGAGGAACGTCATCATGCCCGACGCGCTCACATCATCCGTCTCGCGGGATCAGCCCGCGGCCGGGCTCGGCCGCCTGGGAAGCGAGGTCGCCCTCGTGACCGGCGCCGGCAGCGGCATCGGGCGGGCGGCGGCGCTGGCCTTCGCGCGCGAAGGGGCGGACGTGGTCCTGGCGGGGCGACGCGAGGCCGAACTGCGCGCCGTCGCGCGCGAGATCACGTCGGCGGGCGGCGACGCCGTCGCGATCCCGACCGACGTGTCCGACGCCGACGCGGTCGCGGCGCTGGTCGCCGGCACGCTGGAGCGCTTCGGCCGTCTCGACATCGCCTTCAACAACGCCGGCGTGACCGCCTACAAGCCGATCGAGCAGCTCACGGCGGCCGAGTTCGACACCGTCATGGCGACCAACGTCCGGGGCGTCTGGCTGCTCGTCAAGCACGAGGTCGCGGCGATGCGGGCCGGCGGACGGGGCGGCGCCATCGTCAACACCTCCTCCATCGCGGCCACCGGCGGGACGGCCGGCCTGTCCGCCTATGCCGCCAGCAAGGGCGCGCTCGACGCGATGATCCGGGCGGTGGCGCTGGAGGTTGGGGGACAGGGCATCCGCATCAACAACGTCAGCCCCGGGGTGATCCGCACGCCGATGACGGCGGGGCTGCCCGACGAGGCCCTGGCGCCCTACGGCGCGCACGCGGCGCTGAAACGCCTGGGCGAGCCGGACGACGTGGGCGACGTGGCGGTGTGGCTGTGCACGGACGAGGCCCGCTTCATCACCGCCTAGGGCGTCTTTGCGAAGGGTTCACACGGGCGGCGTGGCGACCCATGTGGTGGGGATGCGACGCTTTGAAATAAGTGACGAGCAATGGGAGCAGATCGCCCGGTTGCTGCCGGCCCAGAAGCCTCGGCCGGGGCGCCCCGCCGAGGACCACCGCCGTGTTCTCAACGGCATGCTGTGGGGTGCTGCGCACCGGCGCGCCCTGGGCGGACCTACCGGCTCGTTACGACCCGCCCGGCACGGTGTCGAGCCGGTTCTGGTGTCGAGCCGGTTCTATCGCTGGCGGCAGGCGGGGGTGTTTGACCGCGTGCTGCGATGCCTGCAGGCCAAGGCCGACGCTTGCGGCGAACTCGACTGGGACTTGCACTTCGTGGATGCCACGGTGGTGCGCGCCCACCAGCACGCCGCCGGCGCACGCCGGACCGGCGCCGTTGGGGGGTGAGGGCACGGTTGAAGGTGCGGGCGAGGCGTTGGGGCGTAGCCAGGGCGGGTACTCCACCAAGCTGCACCTACGCGCCGAGGGTGGCGGCAAGCCCATCGCCGCCGTGCTGACGAGCGGCGGGCGCCACGAGCAGGTCGCCTTGGAAGCCCTGATGGACAAGGGTGCGGTGCCGCGCCCGGGCCGGGGCCGTCCCCGCCCGCGCCGCACGGCCGGCGATCGCGGCTATTCCAGCCCAACCGCGCGGCGGCGGCTGAGGCGGCGGAAGGTCGAGCCGGTGATCCCGACCCGCAGGGACCAGCCCCGCCAACCCGACTTCGACAAGGCCGCCCATCGCGAGCGCAACAAGGTCGAGCGGCTGATTGGGCGGCTCAAGCAGTTCCGCCGCATCGCCACCCGCTATGAAAAACCGGCAGCAAACTACCTCGCCATGGTCACGCTCAATATGACCATGCTCTGGCTCACATGACTTTGCAGAGACGCCCTAGGGCCTGTTGGGATTCATCGTGTTGCGATGACGGCGGCGGCGAGGTTGATCA
>CAXTIU010000047.1:0-10882 GCA_964244495.1 uncultured Beijerinckiaceae bacterium | reverse complement strand
CAGATGGAATCACATCACGTGCCAAAAAGGCGAGGTTCTTGGAGGTGTCCAGCTGGAGGCGACACTACAATACTATACGACCACACAGCTCGATCGACTACAAACCACCAGCTCCGGAGGTGTTCGTGCCAGCCTTTGCCGCATGGCCGGCTGCGCAACCCCGACCAGCTCCGCCAGCCATGCTCACGGTGGCGCGCAGGCCGACCATGAACTAACATTCATCCCGGACCACCCAGTGGGGGCCGATCACAGTTCACATCGCGCAAGCAGGATGTCTGGGATAGCCAGCACATCTTCGACCGCGTCTGCGACGAGCATGACATCGAGCATCGGCTGACGAAGGTGAACCATCCTTGGACCAACGGTCAGGTCGAGCGGATGAACCGCACGATCAAGGACGCCACGGTCAAGCGCTTCCACTATGACACGCACGACCAGCTCCGGGCGCACCTGCAACCGTTCGTGGACGCCTACAACCATGCCCGGCGGCTCAAGACCTTACGCGGTCTCACGCCCTACGAGTTCATCTGCCAGGCCTGGACCAAAGAGCCCGATCGGTTCAGGCTCAATCCGTCACACCTCATTCCGGGACCATACACCTAGCATCTTGGCCTAGCTTCACAAGCTCCTTCCGTCACACCGCCTTCTTCAGCGTGATGGACAGCAGCCCCACCATGGCCCGCAACAGCACCGTGTCATCCTGGTTGAACCCGCACACGGCGAGGCGCGCCAAGCTCCCGCGTCGTCCTGCAACAGGCACCGCTAATCCAGCCCCGCGCAAGCATGACCCCTACATAGTAGAGGTCCGCTCACGATGAGTGTTTCCTCCCTGACTTGCCCGGTCCCACTTCGGCGGGGCCGAGCTTTTGCCGTTAGACTCTGTACCGTCGCGATCGCCGCTCAACAAATCAGCCGCTTGTTCAGGCCACCGTCGATCCACCGTCGACCGTCCAGGCGGCGCCGTTCACCTGAGAGGCGGCGTCGGACAGGAGGTACGTGACCACGTTCGCCACATCCTCGGGCCTGCCGTAGGGCGAGTTGCCCGAACGCTTGAGGCCCCCGAAAGCGTGCGCCTGCTGGTCGAGCGAGCGGATCATTCGGGTTTCCGTCGGCCCTGGCAGGACCGCGTTGACCCTGACGTTCCTGCCCGCGACGTCCAGCGCCGCGACGCGCGTCAGCCCGAGCACGGCGTGCTTCGATGCCGCGTAGGCGGCTAGGCCGGCGCGTCCGCGGATGGAGGAGGTCGAGGCCGTGTTGACCACGGCACCCGATCGTCGCGCCACCATGCGGCCGAGGACGTACTTGAGCCCCAGGAAGACGCCCCTGGCGTTGACGGCCATGACCCGGTCGAACGTGTCATCGGGGTAGTCGTAAATCGGCGCGACGACACCTTCGATCCCGGCGTTGTTCGCGAACGCCTCGATCGGTCCCAGCGTCGCCTCCGTGGTGTCGACGAACCTCGCGACGTCAGCGGCGTCCGTCACGTCGGCGCGAACGAAGAGGGCTCTGCGGCCCGCGCCCTCCACGAGGCGCGCCGTCTCGACGCCGAGGGCTTCATCCGTGTCGACTATCGCGACGTCAAGGCCGTCGGACGCGAGCCGCACGGCGATGGCGCGGCCGATCCCCCCGCCGCCGCCCGTCACGAGCCCGACGCTCACGCCAGCACCGCTGGACGATCGCCCCCGTTCGCGAGGCTCGTGACGCGATGGGGTGACAGGGTTCGCGCGATCGCCTGCTGCCGCTGCGGCTCGGCGTGTTTCGGTGGGAACATCGGAGGTCCTCCCCCGCCATCCTCGCGGGTTTCGTTGCCGCCGAACAGGGGGTCATCCGTCGGTGCGGTGATGGCGCCACGCCCTGGTTTCATTAGCACCAGCCGGAGTCTTCCTCGCTGCCGACCTGCCGCCAAACGTCATCGGGAGTAGCGGCCCGGCGCACGCCATCGGCACCGTCGCCGGCGATCAGCCGCACGACATTGGCAGCCGTCCGGCGTGCCCACCATGTCGAACAAGAGGCTGCCGAGCGCGGCGATCTTGCTGCGGCACGCGGTGTCGACCGGCTTGGCGATGATCGCGTCGAGGTCCTACTCCACGAGCGTGCCCTCCTCGATGTCGATCAGCGAGCGCCCCATGTCGGTTAGCTGCGAGGTTTCAGCGCTGATGATGGCGCGGAGCAAGGCGTCGACGGCCTGCTCGATCTTGGGGACGAGGGGTCAAGGTCGGTCATGCTGCTTCAGAAACATCGACCGCCTGAACACGCCCTGAGTCAGAAGCCGCTCAACGCGCGCCGGGAAGCGCTTGGGCTGAACTCCGTCTTGTCCTTGAAGAAACGCGTGAACTGGCTCTGCGCAAGGAGGCCGAGATCGACTTCAGTCATGCCATGTTAGGTAGCTCGAAAGAGCGTATCAGGAACCTGTCGCGGCGGCCGTTGGTTCGTTCGCCATCGCGTCTGGTCCGGTGACCTGCCGCGCGCGCGGTCGCCCGAGCATGAGGACGGCCACTGTTCCGGCTGTGGCCACGACTGCCAACGGCAGTAGGGCTAGCGGCCAGCTCCCGGTCGCATCCTTGATCGCGCCTGTCGCATAGTTTGTCAGGAAGCTTGACCCCGTTCCCACCGCGTTGATCTGAGCGATGCCGACCACTGCGGCGCGCGATGACAGGAACTCGCTCGACATCGCCCAGAACGGCCCGCGCGCGGCGGAGTAGCCGAAGGACACGAAGCAGAGAAGGACAACGGTTGCGGGCAGGCTGCGCAGGACGAGGCAGGCGCAAAGCGCCAGCGCGATGGTGGCGGTCGGAATCGCGACGTGCCAGACCCGCTCGTTGCGCCGGTCGGAACTCGTCCCGCCGCCGTACATCGCAGCCGCAGCGACGATGAACGGGATGGCATTGAGAACGCCCACCTGCCACGTCGTCAAGCCGAACGACTTCAGGAACTGCGGCTGCCACAGGGCCAACCCGGCATTGACCGTCGACTGGCCGGCGTAGACCAGACACAGCACGAGAACCGTGCGGTCGCTCAGGACCGACCAAGTGGTCACTTTCTCGACCGCCTTGCGGTCGGCGGCTTCAGCGGCGAGGCGCGCGGTGAGCCAGTCCTTCTCGTTCTGCGGCAGCCAACGCGCCTCGGCTGGCGTGCCAGTCAGCCAGATCAGCGCGGCGATCCCGATGATGACGGCCGGCATGCCTTCGACGAGGAAGAGCCAGCGCCACCCCGACAGGCCGCCGAGCCCATTGAGGCCGAGCAGGCCGGCCGAGATCGGCGAGCTGATGATCCCCGCGATCGGGCTCGCCATCATGAAGAGACCCATGACCCTGGCCCGTTCCCGTGCCGGGAACCAGAGGGTGAGGTAGAACAGGACACCCGGAACGAAACCCGCCTCCGCGGCGCCGAGAAGGAAGCGCAGGATGCAGAACGAGACCGGTCCGGCCGTGAACATCAGGGCGGCGGAGGCGAGACCCCACGATATCAGGATGCGCGCCAGCCACCGTCGGGCACCGACGCGCGCCATCACCAAGTTGCTCGGCACCTCGAACAGGAGATAGGCCAGGAAGTACATGCCACCGCCGAGCCCGAAGGCACTCGCCGTGAGCCCAACCTCGCGATTCATCTGCAGCGCGGCGAAACCTGCGTTGATCCGGTCGATGTAGTTGGCGAAGTAACCCAGACCCAGAAGCGGGATCAGGCGGAACCCGATGCGGCGCAGGGCGGACCGCCCAACAGGGTCAGTTTGCGGCACGGCGTCCATCTCTTCCCCTTCAACATCTCGCGGGATGACTATACCTCCCGTCCCACGCGGCCCTATGTGATCTTTGGTCGTGTGACGCGGTTCCGAGGAACGGACTGGGCACTGCATCGGGGGGGGGGGGAAGGATCAGCGAGATGCGCATCCGGGACGTCACCGTAACCCTGTTCAAGTGGGACGACATCCCATCCACACGCTACCATCGGCGCGGCGCGAGCGCGGCGGGGAGTAGCCGGTTGGGACTGGTCAGGATCCTGACCGACGAGGGTGTCGAGGGTCACGCCTTCCTCGGCTCGTCCTACGTGCCGGCCGACATCGAAGCGCCGGCCCTCCTGCGCGTCCTCAAGCCGATTTTGATCGGGCGCGACCCGCTCGACCGCGAGCGGCTGAACCACGACCTGTGGGCCCGGGTGCGCAACGCGGGCGTGAGGTCGATTGGGGCGCTCGACGTCGCCCTTTGGGATCTCGCGGGCAAGGTTTGCGGCATGCCGATCCATCGGCTGCTCGGCTCCTACCGCGATCGTGTGCCGGCTTACGCCAGCTCGCAGATCCTCGACTCGACCTCGGCCTACGTCGAGCAGGCCGAAAGCTTCCGGGCGGCGAACTGGGCAGCCTACAAGATTCATCCGCCGCAGAACTGGCGCGAGGACATCGCGGTCTGCGCGGCGGTGCGCAAAGCCGTCGGCGACGACTACACGCTCATGCTGGACGCCGCCTGGGGCTACACCTACGACGAGGCGATCCGGGTCGGTCGCGCGATCGAGGCGCTCGGCTTCCAATGGTACGAGGACCCGCTCGGCGATCAGGACATCTACAACTACGTCAAGCTGCGGGCCAAGCTCGACATCCCCATCATGGCGACGGAATACCCAATCGCCGGCTTCGACACTTACGCGCCCTGGATCATGCAGCGCGCTACCGACTACCTGCGCGGCGACGTGGCGATCAAGGGGGGCATCACCACGCTGATCAAGGCGGCGCATCTCGCCGAGGCTTTCGGGATGAACTTCGAGGTTCACCACGGGGGAAACTCCCTCAACAACGTCGCCAACCTTCACGTCATCGCGGCGGTACGGAACTGCGAGTTCTTCGAGGTGCTGCTGCCCGACGGGGCGCATAAGTACGGCCTGGTCAAAGACATCGCCGTCGATCAGGATGGAATGGTGCATGTGCCGAAAGGGCCGGGGCTCGGGGCAGAAATCGACTTCGAGCTGATCGAACGCATGACGGAAGCGGTGCTGTCGTAAAGTTCCCGCCGCGGTACGATCACCGGCGGTGGAGGAAACCGCGCATCAGCGAGCCTTCCGGCCGGAAACCCTGATCTGGTGATCGCACTATATTCAGTCCCGGTATCCGGTGGGGTCTCGCTCACAATCGCCGGGCCGGGTGTTGCGGTTGTCCTCTCCGTCCTCATGTCGCGAGACGCGATAGAGGTGGATGTCGGCCCGTCGCTCATAGTGGACGGTGAGGCGGCGCAAGCGGGCCAGTCAAGCGAAGGTGCGCTCGACGACCCAGCGATGGCGTCCGAGCCTAGCGCTGCTCTCGATGCCGCGTCGGGCGATGCGTGGGACGATGGAGCGGGCCCGGCACTCGGCCCGGCACCGGCGATGGTCGTAGCCTTTGTCGGCGTGCAGCTTGTCCGGTCGGCGGCGCGGACGAGCGCGGCGGCCGGTGCGCACGCCCGGCACCGCGTCCAAGGTGGGTGCCAGCATCATGCTGTCGTGCCGGTTGGCCCCGCTCAGTGTCAGGCCGAGCGGCGTGCCGCGCGCGTCGACGACGAGGTGACGTTTGCTGCCCGGCCGGCCGGCCGACGATGCTTCGCATCGCGGCGGAACCGTCGGGTTCGGGCCGGTCTCTTCGCCCCCTTTTTGGCCGGCACGGACGCGCTGTCGAGGGCTGCGCGGCTCCAGTCCAGGCCGCCGGCGTCGTGCAACTGCTCCAGCAGCACGGCGATGCAGTCTCGCCCAAACTCCGGCGGCCTGCCAGTGCCGCAGGGGCCGCCAGCCCGTCCTGCCACGGCAGCCCAGCGCGGTCGACACCTCTTTCCACCGCATGCCCGTGCGCAGTACCAGCGGTATGCCAGCCAGCGCCGCCCGGTCCGGGGCGGGAGGCCGTCCGCCCTTCGGCTTCGCACGCTCAGGCGGCAGAAGCGACGCGATGGCAGTTCAGAGATCGTCGGGAACAACAGGGTCCATGACCCACCAACCCGCTACAATCGGGTCTGTCCCCAGCCTCTTAGTAGGAGAAGCTCAAGTTGCTTGTCGAAGACGACGGTTTAAGACTGCGAAAAGTGACCATCAATCCTGAAGGAAAGCGTCTGGATCGGGCGTCCTGGGGCATGGATACCAGATGTGTCCGACAGGCACTCTCGCTGCACTTGAGGCCCATTGTGTCGATGCCGGCGCATTGAGCTTCGCTTGCGCCAATCTAATGATCCGACTATACGAACTGCATGGGACGATCAGTGAACACGAAGAGTCGGAGAGTCCTCGTTTATTGGTGCCAAGGCTGTCGTGACTTATGTCGGATAGGATCATGCTGCTTGATAGTGATTGCTACCATTGTCGTCATTGCATGAGGCTAGGATACATCAGCGCGTATCCCGGACAGGTCTACTGCGGATGTTGGACTCCAGTTGCCAGATCCATGGTGCCCATTGCTTTCGATAAGCATCTTCTGCTGCCGAGGATCGCGCGTCCACCCCAGGGTTCGCGAAACGGAACGTTCGGGAACGGCACCGTCGACGGGATGATAATCATCGCGCGCAAGGTGGCCCTGGCCACTCCGTTCCACTCCGCGGCTTTATGACGGAGGTTGATGGTATCGTCAGCCAAGGCGACGACCTCGATTGGTCCATGGCCAACCCAGCTGTTGACAACGACGCAGGTGCGGTCACAATCGTCATGCCGGTTTACGGCGCAATCACCGAAACCCTGGCCTGCATCCATAGCGTCCTCACGAGCAAGCGGGTCGCCCCGGCGCATCTTGTGGTCATCGACGACTGCAGTCCAGGCGAGGATGACTTTTCGACCTTGCGGGCGATGTCGGATGACGGACGGCTGTTCTCCGTCCTGCGGAACGACACCAACAAAGGCTTCGTGCACACCGTCAACCGCGGCCTCCTCGCCGCGTTGGACGACGTAGTTTTGCTGAACTCGGACACCCTCGTGACAGACGGGTGGCTCGACCGCCTAGTCGCCCACGCGCGGCAGGACGAGGCCATCGCATCGGTCTCGCCAATGACCAACAACGCGACCATACTCTCCTATCCGCGCATCAACGGCGCCAACGCTTTGCCCACCGATACGACCTTGGGCGAACTCGCCTCGTTTTTCGCGATGAACGGTGCCTTGCCGGTAGTTGAGGCTCCCGTCACCGTCGGCTTCTGCATGCTCCTGACCCGAGCCGCCATCCAGGCCGTTGGTGGCTTCGACGAAGGGCTCTTCGGGATCGGCTACGGAGAAGAGTGCGACTGGTGCATGCGCGCCACCTCGCTGGGTTACAGGCACGTTATCGCCGTCGACGCCTTCGTCTACCACGTCGGCTCCGCGTCCTTTTCCGCGAAGGCGGCGCGGCGCCAAGATCTCGCGGCACGCGCCCTCGCCATGCGCCATCCGCAGTATTGGCACCTGATCGGACAATTCTGCGCTGCCGATCCACTGACGACCGCGCGTCGCGCCGTCGATGTCCGCAGGATCATTCGCGGCGCCGCAGGATTGAAGGGCGTCGTGCTCCAGATCCTCCACGGACTTGGCGGCGGCACGCAGGTCCACGCCGTGCACCTCGCGATGCTCCTGGCCGAGGAAGGGTACGGATCAATCTTCCTGAAGCCCGACGGAATGGGTCGTTTGACGGCTACCGCCGACTTCGTGGACGATCTTCCGAACCTCACCTTCGACTGTGCCACGGACCTAACGCTGTTGCGGGACATGATCGCGGGCGTGGGCGTCGTGCGACGTCACATCCATGCCCTGATCGGCTTCTCGCCCCAGGCAACGGCCTTCCTGAGCGCGATCGCGGTGGAAACGACCATCACCCTGCACGACTACGTCCCGATCTGCCCGCAGATCACGCTTCTAGACCATACCGGGAGCTTTTGTGATCTGCCCTCGCACATGCGGTGCAACACGTGCGTCAAGCTGAAGCCTCCACCAATCTCCTGCGACGATATCGCGACTTGGCGCCGAGAGTGGCTGGCGATCCTGGACGCCGGGGATCGCGTCCTGGCACCTTCCGACTATGTCAAGCACCTGTTCCAGCGCGTCTTCCCCACGCTCGAGATCGAGGTGGTGCCGCACAGCTTGGGCATGCCCCGGGCGCTCCCATTAGGATCGATGCGCTACAAGCCGTCTATTGACGAGGCGCCTTCACGGCAAACCGTTGTATCGCGCCCACGGCGCGTCGCCGTGTTAGGCAACCTGAACCACCACAAGGGCATCGACATCGTCGTAGCTTGCGCGGCGCTGGCGCGTGACGACAATCAACAGCTCGAATTTCTCGTTTTCGGGAACATGGATGTTGACGCGAGCCAGCTCGGCGGCAAATTGCGCAAGATGGGCGCCTACCAGCGCGCTAACCTGCGCACGATCCTAGCTACGCACCGATGCGATATTGGCTTCCTACCATCCATCTGGCCGGAAACCTACTCCTACGTGCTCTCCGAAATTCTTGAGCTGGGCCTGCATCCCGTCGTCTTCGACCTCGGCGCCCAGGCCGTCCGCTTGCGCGCAGCAGGGGTCGGGACGATCCTTCCTGTCGGCCTCAACCCATCGAGCATCAACGCGCGACTGCTCGGCCTGACGCTTGATGAGTCGAGGGCGCGCGAAGACGCGGACCCCCAGGCCGCGTCGGCGCGAGCGTCGACCGATTACCTCGAACGCGTGTATGGCAGCGGCTGGTCTCGCCGGCAGGATGTAGGCTATCATCAGATGCGGTGGCGTCCGAGCGAGACAATAGCTACAATATCCGGACAAAGTGCTGATGGACATCGAACCTAAGGATCACGCATCGGAGGATGCAGGCGGACTATGCTATATGCTCGTCTGCTTCAGCTCGCGTGAGTACGTTGCTTACCTCCTTGCGTCACTTTACCGGCCGACCGACACTTTTCTCATCCACTGTGACGAGCGAGCGCCGCACGAACTAAAGGCGTATATTGGTCGGGCCACCGCGCGCTTCGCCAACATCATACAGATGGAGACCCAGAACTATTCTTGGGCTGGATATTCGCACGTCGATCTCTGCCTCAAGGCCATCGCGGCTGGATTGGAGTTGGGCCAACCCTGGTCGCACATCATCTTCCTTAGCGAGCAACATCTGCCTTTGAAAGGTCCAGAGGAGATCGAGAGCTATCTGCGAATCCGCAAGTCCGTGGCCCTCTTGAGCAAATCCACCGACATGCTACCTGAGGCCCAAGCAGATATACGGAACAGATTTGGCGCCATCTATCGCGAGCTGCCGGGCGTCGGATGTTTCGCGACGGATGCGATAGAGCGCGATGAGGAATTCTACGAGAACATCTATCACGGGTCTAACTGGATCGCCGTGCATCGAGACCATTGCGCGTTCCTTCTCATGGCCGAAAAGAACGGCCAGTTCGATCTGTTCAAGACCATCGTGCATGCTGAGGAGATGGCCATCCCAACCATACTCGCGCAGCTGCGCAGTCAAATAGACAATAGCGAGGTCACATTGGTCGCCGCACCTCACCTCGTCGATAACCACGGCTTGGTCATGACAGAGGACTTGTTCAGGTCGGCCGAGACGTCACACCACCTTTTCATCCGGAAGCGGACCAAAAGGCTTTCAGCCCTGGTAGACAGCCATATACGGCGGAGGCATTTCAACGAGGACGTCTACCGACTGTCGCAAGCTTTGCCTTTTTCGACCGACGTCGCTTTGATATCGGAGGGGCAGCACCAAGGCGCTAAGACGATCCTGGAACAACTCATCACCTCGCTGCAATTACGTTGCTCTGGACAAATTTTGACGACAGTTGTCGATCCCGCAGCTCACGAGTTTCCATGCCGGATCCATCTCGTGACTCGTCTTCCCGCGATGCCACTCAAACGATCGGTCAGGGTACTCAGCCAGAATCTTCGAGATTTCAAAGTCTGCCTCATAGAGGCTACCGATCCAGGCGCAGTATTTTCCGTGCCCTTACTTCGCGACGGGAATCTCTACTCAACGGCGCGCGTGAAAATCAATGATCTTTTCGGTTATCGGGATGTGTTGCCGATGAGCCTTGAGGAAGGAGGCTTCGTCTCTCTCGATTGCGGACAATCGATCGAAAAGGTTGCGATACTTGTCGAGACTCTACTGATGGAGGCAGTGAAGCTCGACAGTCCGCCTAACACTGTCGGTGTGGCGAAACAGGTGTTGAACATCAGAGCAGAGCGAGTGAATCAGCTCATCCGGATTTCTGGCAGCAAGCGATATTTAGAAGTCGGGGTGGCTTTCGGTGACACGTTTTTCGACGTCGATGCTCCTTACAAAGCCGCGGTAGACCCTAACTTCCAATTCGATTTTGGATCGAAGGCGAACGCTGCGACATGCTTCTATCCGCTGACGAGCGACATCTTCTTCGAGCAGTACAACGGTGAACCGTTCGACATGATCTATCTGGACGGCTTGCACACCTACGATCAAACAACACGGGACTTTTTCAACTCATTCCGAGTCGCGCACGCGAAAACCATCTGGCTCTTCGACGACACGGTGCCGAACGACGCCCATTCGGCACTTCCGAACCAGGGGGATTGCTACCATCGCCGGGCGATGGAGGGCAATCCGGACGCGTCATGGATGGGCGATGTTTATAAGACGGTACTGCTGATCGCTCGTTTGCTGCCGTTTTTCAGCTACAAGACGTTCGAAGGCCATGGTCAAACTGTCGTTTGGCGAAGCAAGGCTGGTAAGATCGTCAACCCGAGTTGTCCTTCGTTGGAAGCGATCGAGGGCTTCTCGTTCTGGCAGCTCATGGACAACCGTTCGCTTCTCAACTTGGAGGCTGACGGGAACATTTACGACGCAATCCGGGCCGAACTCTTTTCTTAATTCAAACGGCATGATCTCATCCTAGATGTTTAGAGCCTGACCCAAAAGCTTGTTGCACTCGCCTGAGGTGAGTGATTCAGAGCA
>CAXTIU010000046.1:257-11043 GCA_964244495.1 uncultured Beijerinckiaceae bacterium | reverse complement strand
CTCGCCATCGACGATCATTCGAGGCTCGCTTACTCGGAGATCCTGCCCAACGAGAAACGCGGCTCCTGCCTACGCTTCCTGTTCAATGCGCTACGCTTCTTCCGCCGCCATGGCGGCGGCGTCGAGCGCGTCATGACCGACAATGGATCGGCCTTCAAATCGAGGCGCTATGCCAAGGCGCTGCGCCGGCTCGCCATCGCCCACAAACGAACACGGCCCTACACGCCGAAAACCAACGGCAAGGCCGAGCGCTTCGTCCAAACCTCGCTGCGCGAATGGGCCTACGCCAAGCCTACGAGACATCCAAACAACGGCGGCGCGACCTTCCGGCCTTCCTGTTCCGTTACAACTGGCAGAGGCCACACATGAGCCTCAATAGGAAACCACCTATCAGTCGCCTCGGTCTGTCCGAGGACAACCTGTTGAGGCTCCACAACATCGTCGAGCTGGCACGTCGATACGGCCGCTATGGCACTCGCAGGATCACCGCCCTGCTGCGCGATGCCGGCTGGCTGGTGAACGACAAGCGGGTGGAGCGAATCTGGCGATGCGAAGGGCTGAAGGTTCCGGCCAAGCAGCCGAAGAAGGGGCGGCTCTGGCTTGGTGACGGCTCCCGCGTTCGCCTGCGGCCCGAGTACCGCGACCATGTCTGGTCATACGACTTCGTCGAGGACCGGACGCACGATGGCCGCAAGGTCCGGATGCTCAACGTCGTGGACGAGTTCACCCGCGAGTGCCTGGCGATCCGGGTGGCGCGCAAGCTGAAGGCCATCGATGTCATCGACGTGCTCTCCGACCTCTTCATCCTGCGTGGCGTGCCGGGGCACATCCGCTCCGACAATGGACCCGAGTTCATTGCGCAGGCTGTACAGGACTGGATCGGCGCCGTCGGTGCGAAGACAGCCTACATCGCACCTGGCAGCCCATGGGAGAACGGCTACGTCGAGTCGTTCAACGCCAGGCTCAGGGATGAACTCCTCGACAGCGAGATCTTCACCTCACTCCGCGAAGCACAGGTCATCATCGAAAGCTGGAGACGACACTACAATACTATGCGCCCTCATGGCTCGATCGGCTACAAGCCACCGGCTCCAAAGGTGTTCGTGTCAGCCTTCGCCGCATGGCCGGCTTCGCAACCCCGACCAGCTCCGCCGGCCATGCTCACGGTGGCGTCCAGACCGACCATGAACTAACATTCATCCCGGACCACCCGGTGGGGGCTTATCACCGAGACGGACCGGCCGGCACGCTTCGGCTTGCCCGGACACAAGCCGACGGCGGCGAGGCGGTCGTCCTCGCGCAGAACCGGCGCGGCGTGGTCGTCGACGTCGCCACCGACCAGCCGCTCGGCCGCGATCTCGGTGGGCAGCTCTACCTCGATCTCGCGACGATCACGGCCGCGCTCGGCCCGCGCGAGCGCGCCCGGTCGACGGCCACGAACGACAAGCCGCAGCTCTGCCCCGCGCCGACGCCCGACACGCCCCATGGATCGAGCAGGCAAGCCAAGGACTACGAGGACGACGTGCACGCCCGCGCCAACCCGCTCCTGCCGATCCCGCGAGGGTTCGGGGTCAAGGTCCTCGATCCTACGACCGGCGAATACGTGTTCTTCGACGATTGCTTCCGCTACGCCGGAGACCTCGTCGACGGCGACATGAAGCCCGGCGACCTCGTCGAGGCGAAGGGGCCGCGCAAGGAGTACCTGTATCCGCAGGACTGGTCGCGGGCGATGAACGACGATGTCGCTCAGGCTCGAAAGCAGTCCCGGGCGGCCAAGGCGCGCGGGGTCGGCCTGAAGTGGTACTACGCCGAGAAGGGAGCGGCCGACATGGCGCGCGAGCGGTTCAGAGAAGAAAGACTCGGAGATATCGTCATCGGCACCATGCCGCCGAGGCGGCGCTGATGCTGTCGAAAGCAAGATGCAACGTGTCCGCGGTCTGGGGCGCGCGCCCCGAGGCGCCGGCAGCCCTGGCGCAGCGTTGGCTGGCGGTGGTGCGCCACCTGCAGACGCTCGATCCGGCGCTGGCCAGCTGGTACAAAGGGGTGGACGGGCGCGGCGTCCCCGTGCCGCTCGAGGCCACGACGGTCGAGGCCGCCATCGCCGCCGGGTTCGCCGACACCGGCTACAGGTTCAACGTCAAAAGCGACATCGCCGGCCGCGGACCGCGCGTCTTCGATTTCAACATGAACGCGGGTGACAGCTGGTTCAACTGCGTGACCTTCGGCACGGAGTTCTTCTCCAAGCCTGACCCGGCGCTCATACGGTACGACCTGTTCAAGCCGGCGCTGCTCGCCGTCGCCGAGATCTTCGAGGCGCAACACGCCTGCGCTTACCCGGGAGCGCTTTCCGATCTTTGGGCGCCCGCACCGAACAACTCGGACTTCCCGATCGCCTGGATCGCCTACGTCGGCCCGCACCTAGCGCCCCTGGTCACGCCACCGTCGAGCGCCATCGTCGAGCACCGCCCGAACGGCGGCGTTCTGATGGCGGCCACCGACGAGACCTTCGACGTCGCCGACCCCGCGCACATGGCGGTGGCGCGCGACATCGAGCACGCCGGCGCGCCGCTGAGCACGACGCCACCGTGGGAGCTCAGGGGATGATCGGTACAAACTACATAGCAATCTCAATGACATGGGTGTTCGCAGTTTTGTTCGGAGTGGTGCGCCAAATCCGACACCAGTCAGGATAAAACCGCGAACCTTGCCAAATGGTCGAAGGGGCGACTGATTGGATCCAGCCTGCTGCTTGCGGGCACCTTATCAACAAGTCCGGGTACGCCTGCAAGGAACGCTTCATCTACGACGCACCTTCCAAATCAAAGAACCCTATCGCAGAGTACGTACTTCATAAAAAGCAATCTATGTACGATCTACGATTTCCAGAACTCTTCCCGAATGTCACCCTTCACTGTAGCTTTTTGACTACCAGCGCGTTCGCGGGAGATGAGGTTGGTTCAGATCGTGGACCTTCAAGAACGTTACCGGACGGAAAGGTATCATCGACCTTTCCACGCCCTACCCCAGTTCGGCGAAGGCGGTCTGACGCTTGGCCGCGGGTGTCGGCTCGTGCGCGGCGATCCTGCGCCGAGCCTGGGTCGGTCCGATGGTGATGCCAGGCGTCTCATGGTGCTCCTGTCGGCGGTCCACGGCTGGCCGATGCCGCCAGTCGTCCTCAAGCAGGCGCGGCGCGCGGCCGAGCGCTGGCGACGCGACGATAAGGCGCTCGCCCACATCGAACTCGCCTACGCCCACCTGCCGCGCCTGGAAAGCGAGGAGGACGCGATCCGGCTGTACCTCGCCGAGGTGCTGCTCGACGATGGGATGAGCCCGCGCGACCTCGCACGCGGGCTCGGCTTTCGAGGCGCTCGGCGCCGCGCTGCACAAGTACGACCCCGACCAACCGCGCGTGCCGGCCGGCAACGGCGTCGAGAGCGGACGCTTCGCTCCCGGCTCAGGGTGGGGTGATCCACCGCCTCGTGCGTCGCCCCTGGCGCAAGCGAACGACGCGCGCCTGTCGTTCCTGGTCGGCGCCACGCCCGGCATCCTCCGCGCGCTGGCGGCCTTCGCGTCCCGGTTCTCCGTGCCCGCGGCGGTGCTCGGCGCCCTGTTCATCCCGACGCCGAACAGCGGTGGGGTCACGGAGGGCGCGCTGCCCGATGCGCCCGACATCCGCTACCGCCGCGACGAGGCGGCCGGCACGCTGCGGCTCGCCCGCACGCTGACCGACGGCGACGAAGCGGTCGTGGTCGCGCAGAACCGGCGCGGCGTGTACGTCGACGTGGCGACTGACCAACCCCTCGGCCGCGACTTGGGCGGGCAACTCTTCCTTGACCTCGCCAGCGTCACCACCGCGCTCGCTCCACGCGACCGCGCCCGGCCGGCGGCGGACGACGGACCGCAGCTCTGTCCCGCGCCCGAGAAGGACGTGGAGCACGGTGCTCAGGACCACACCTTGGACTACGAGGACGACGTGCACGCCCGCGTCAACCCGCTCGCGCCGATCCTGGGCGGCTTCGCGGTGCGCATCATCGATCCGAAGACGGGCGAGGCCAGCCCCCCCCCCCCAGGATTGCTTCCGTTACGCCGGCGACCTCGTCGACGGGGACATGAGGGTGGGCGACTTCGCCGACGCCAAGGGCGAGGAATACGCCTATTTGCTGACGCTGCCGTTCGCAAAAAGCATCATGGACCAGCTCGTCGATGTGACGACGAGGCACTGGCGCGCTGCCCAGGCGCGCGGGGCGAGGCTCAAGGTGTACCTCGCCGAGCAGGACGTGATCGGCCAGGTGCGCAAGGAATTTGACAGCAAAGGTCTCAAGGATGTCGCCGTCGGCTTCCTTCCGCCGAGCAGGCCGAAACCGAGGAGGCGCCCGCGATGACCGACCGGATCGTCCGAAGACCAGTGGCGGACAAGGACGTCTACAGCGCCACCGCGACCTGGGGCGAGCGCGCGGAAAGCGCGGAGGCGCTGGCGGCGCGCTGGCTCGCGCTGATCGCGCGGTTGCAGACCATCGACCTTGCCTTCACCGGCTGGATGCACCGGGACGAGCGCTTAGCTCGCGTGCCCTTCGATCCCAGGCTCGACGCCCAGGTCGCGCGCGTGCTGGCCGGCACGGACCGCCACGTCACCGGTCGGCTGGCGCCGGAGGCCGGATCGCGGCTGGGCAACCTCACCGACCCCGACCAGCCGTCACGATACCTTGATGTTGACATGTGCGCGGGCGCCTATGGGCCCTATAGCAACAACTACGTTGGCGCCGGCACCAACTCCTACGCCGTGCCGGAACCGCGGCTCGTCACCTACCGGGTGTTCCGGGGCGTGCTGCTGGCGCTGGCGGAGACGTTCGAGGTGACGCAAGCCTACGCCTGGTCCTCGGACCTGGCCAAGCTTTGGCGGAGGGACGAGGGGGACTTCAGAGCGGTCTCCCTCGCCTGGATCGTCTACATTGCCCCGCGCTTCGCGCACCTTGTCACGCCGCCGCCGGCCGCCGTCGTCGAGCGCCGGCCGGACGGCGGGCTGCTGATGGCGGCCACGAACGAGGTCTTCACCATCACCAACCCCGCCCATCTCCAAGCTGCCCGCGCCATGGAGGCGGCGCTGGAGCCTTTCAACGCCGTGCCTTGGACGCCCGAGTCGGGGAAATGATCGCGACCTCAGCGACGTAGGTGTTCTCGGTTTTGTTCGGGCTGGCGCGCCAGCTGTTTCAGAGGCAAGCCCAAGTTTCAGCCCGAGATTGACGGCAGATGGTCCCATCCTCGACAGCCTGTCACTTCGGGAAGGCAAGCGGCTTGAGCTGCGCTACGACGGGTTCTCCCGCATTGTCGCGGTGCACGCGGTGGGTCGGACGAGCGAGGGACATGGTCATGCGCGTTTGGCAAGTCCGAGGCGGCAGTGTCACCGATGAATTCATAGGGAGGATCTTGTCAAGCTCGCCGCCGCCCTGCTGGAGGTGGCGAACGCGCCGGTGCGCGTGGCTGTGGAGGCGGAGCTCGCCGGCGGCGACGTCGTGCGGGACACCATTGGCGACACACCGTGCCTGTTCCTGCGCGGGCTCTACGGGGCCGAGCGCGACACCGCCGGGCGCCTGCGTGCGCTCGCCCGCGGCAGCCCGCCCTGGCCGGCGGTCGACCTCGCCCGCGCCATCCCCTGGGTGGAGGCGCGCACCGGCAAGGTGCGGCCGCCGCAGCGCGCAGCGGTGGAGCTGGTGCTGGGCGTCAAGGTGGCGGTGGTCACCGGCGGTCCCGGCGTCGGCAAGACCACGCTGCTCGACACCATCCTGCGCGTCCTCCGCCAAGGGCGTCAAGCTGCTGCTCGCCGCCCGACCGGTCGCGCCACCAAGCGGATGGCCGAGCAGACCGGCCTGGAGGCGAGGACGGTGCACCGGCTGCTGGAGGTCGACCCGAAGCGCGGTGGCTTCCGCAAGGGCGCCGACGATCCCCTCGACTGCGACCTGCTGGTGCTGGACGAGGCTAGCATGGTCGACGTGCCCCTCATGAACGCGATCACCAAGGCCATACCCCGCGCGCCGGGCTGCTGCTGGTGGGCGACGTCGACCAGCTGCCCTCCGTCGAACCCGCCGGATGCTCGCCGCCGTGATTGACAGCGGTGCGATCGCGGTGGCGCGGCTGACCGGGGTGTTCCGCCAGGCGGCCGGCAGCCGCATCGTCACCAACGCGCACAGGATCAACGCCGGCAGCATGCCGGAGTGGCCGAGGCCGGAGCGCGCGACCTCCGGCGAGCCGACGTCAGGCGAGGCGTCGGACTTCTACTTCGTCGAGTGCCGCGATCCCGAGGACGGGGCGGCGAAGGTGGTGGAGATCGTGCGCGAGCGCATCCCGCGCCGGTTCGGCCTCGACCCTGTCCGCGACGTGCAGGTGCTGTGCCCGATGCAGCGCGGCGCGCTCGGCGCCAGGAGCCTCAACGCCGACCTGTAGGCGGCCCTCAACCCCGGCGCGACGGGCGCGGGTGGAGCGCTTCGGCTCGACGTTCCTCGTCGGCGACAAAGCCATGGTGCGGTCTTCCTTTATGATCCTCGTCTTAACAACTTGTTAAGGGATTACGCGGCCGTCCGCTGTCAATTCCCCTTCGACGTCCGCGATACCGGTGCGTTAAGCACCGCCGCCGTGACGCCGAGGTATTGGGCTCCGATTGACACCCGGCGGTTGTTCTCCCGCCACGCCGTCTGGTGGGATCAATGCTACCCTACCATCATGACCGCACCCGATCCCCTCGCCCCCAAGATCGAGCAGGCCGTCGACGCCCTGTTGCGCGCCATCGTTGAGGCCGAGGGTCCGCAGCCCGGCGCGGCGGGCGCGCGCCTGTCGCTGATCGCCATCAACATCGAGAAGGGCGCGGTCACGGCCGAGAACCTGGACGAGATCATCGCGAACCCTGTCGGCTTAGGCTGCCGCAGTGAGATGGCCGCGCTCGGCAGCCTGCTGTTCGACACGGTGGGGACACCCGACACGGTCGCCGATGTCGTGAAGCGAATCGCCGGCGATGGTGACGACAGCGTGGGTAGGGTCGCCATCCTCGACGAAGTGTGGCAGCAAGTCGGGACCGAGGGTGACGCCGATTGGCGGTAGTCGCTTGACTCGCTGACCTCACACTGAACGGTTTGCCGGGAATGACTTCCGCGAACACAGTAGTCGACTAGCGGGACTGCGCTGTTGCCGGGGTTTGTCGCTCTCGGGCGAGCCGCTCCACTGTCGAGATGGACAGGAGCACCTCACTCGTCGCCTGCGCCTTACCTCGATCGCTAATGCTCCGTCGACTGACCTGGACCGAGCCGAGCCGCAGCACCGGCAGCTCGGCGAACGGACCGCGCCAAGGTTCCTCATGGTAAGACGGCATCCTGCTCGGCCTAGATTCTAACCATCAGATATGTTCCATTACGTTTTTGCGAGCTGGCTTCCACAGCGTGCCGCTTCCGTTGTGGCACGACGCGGTAGTCTAAAGCCCGGTGACCCGACCCATGCACTTCATCTCCGGCCTACCGCGCTCCGGCTCCACCCTGCTCGCTGCCATCCTCCGCCAGAACCCGGCGCTGCACGCCAACATCACCAGCCCGCTCGGCTCCATGGTCGGCGCGCTGCTCGCCGACATGAGCGCCGGCAACGAGACTAGCGTCTTCATCGACGACGCCCAACGCACCGCCGTGCTGCGCGGCTTGTTCTCCAGCTACTACGGCGTCCACCAGACCGGGCGCACGGTGTTCGACACCAACCGGGGCTGGACCGGGCGCATCGACCTGTTGGCCAGGCTGTTCCCCGACGCCAAGGTGATCTGCTGCGTGCGGCACGTGCCCCGGATCATCGACAGCGTGGAGCGGCTGGTCCAGTCCAACCCGACGCAGCTGTCGGGCATCTTCAGCTACGACAAGGGCGGCACGGTGTACTCGCGCGCCGCCGGGCTGATGAGCGACGCCGGCATGATCGGCTTCGCGCTCAACGCCCTCAAGCAGGCGATGCATGGGGCGGAGGCCTCGCGCCTGCTGCTGCTGCCTTACGACACGCTGGTGAGCGATCCGCGCGCGGCGCTGGAGGCGGTCTACACCTTCGCCGGCCTGCCGCACTACCGGCACGACTTCGACGACATCGCCCTCGACGTGAGCGCGTTCGACGCCCGGCTCGGCACGCCGGGGCTGCACCACGTGCGGCCCAAGGCGGCGCGGGTGGAGCGGCGGACGATCCTGCCCCCCGACCTGTGGGCCCGCTACGAGGGTGCCAGCATCTGGCGCAACCCGGAGTTCAACTCGCGGGGCGTGACGCTCGGCTGAGCGGCGCCGCGAACGACACAGCAGATCGGGGGACTTGGACCATCGGGGACTTGGACCATGGGCACCTACAGCTACAGCACCACCACCAGCAACGACATCATCAAGGAAACGATCACCAAGACCGGCACCTACGACATCACCGGCTACGGTGGTGCTGGCGGTAATTGCGCTGAATACGGGGGCACGGGTGGCAAGGGAGCCGAGGAAGGAGCCGACTTCGTCCTGCAAGCCGGCGAGAAGCTTGAGATCGTCGTCGGTGGCGCCGGCCTGAGTTCCATTTACGCCGGCGGCGGCGGTGGCAGCTTCGTGCTGGCGAACATCGGGACTGGCGGCGCTTACGTCCCGCTACTCGTCGCCGGCGGCGGCGCGTATAAAGGGCAAGCCGACGCCGGCACGGTCTCGGGGGCCGGCAACGGTAGCGGCGCCGCCGCGACGAGGGCCGGCGGCGGGGCCGGCGTCAAAAGCTTTGGTTCGAACTTTAATAGCGAAGTTGGCGCATCTGGCGGAGGCCAGAATGGGACCGGTGGCTATGCCGGTGGAAGTGGCAAGTATCAAGGTGGTTTCGGCGGCGGCGCCGGCTCTGACTATGGCGGCGGCGGCGGCTACACCGGTGGCGCCGGTGGCGATGGCGCCGGTTTTAGTGGCGTAGGCGGCACATCCTTCGTCGCTTCGTCTGGCACCGTCGTCACGGCGCAATCCGTATTGGGGGAGAACGCCGGCGCCGGCAGCGTCAAGCTGACCTTCGTCAGCAACGCCGTCTGCTAGTGCACCGGCACGCTGATCCGCACCGCGCGCGGCGACGTCGCGGTGGAGCACCTCGCCGTCGGCGACGTCGCCGTCACCGCCTCCGGCCAGCACCGCCCGATCCGCTGGCTCGGCTCGCGCCTGACGCACTGCCGCAACCACCCCCGCCCGCACGAAGCGCGGCCGGTGCGCGTCAGCGCGCATGCCTTCGGCGAGAACCGCCCCGCCCGCGACTTGCGGGTGTCGCCTGGCCATGCGATCTGCCTCGACCTGCTCGGCGAGGTGCTGATCTCGGCCTCCGCGCTGGTCAACGGCACCACCATCATTCAGGAGGACGTCGACAGCGTCACCTACTGGCACGTCGAGCTGGACAGCCACGACCTCCTGCTCGCCGAGAACATGCCCGCCGAGAGCTACCTCGACATGGGCAATCGCGCCTTCTTCGCCGAAGGAAACGTGGTCGACCTCGAGGCTTAGCCCGACGCCGATTCCGCCCAGCGCACCCACGCCGACTTCTGCCGGCCGTTCCACGATGATGGCGCGCTCGTCGACGTCGTGCGCTCGCAATTGCGCGCCCGCGCCGCCGCGCTCGGCTGGGCGCTGGACACCTCCGACCCGTTCGCCGGCCTGCACCTCATGGTCGACGGCGTGAGGGCGGAGCCGGCCACCCGCCGGCTGGCGGCTCGCTTCCATGTGCCGGCAGGGACGGCGCGCCCCTCGGAAGTCGATGGCAGCACCGACAACCGCGAACTCGGCGTCTGCGTCGACGGCCTGATGGTTGACGACGGCTTCGTGGCGCCGCGCGCGCTCGACCTCGCCGATCCGCTGCTGTGCGCCGGCTTCCACGCTCTGGGGGAGGGCGCGCGACGCTGGACCGCCGGGCGGGCGCGGCTGCCGGCCGCGCTGTGGGCGCGGTACGAGGGTGCCGACGGCTTCTTCCTGCGCGTGGAACTCGCCGGCCCTGCCCTCCCGCGCTGGAGGGCGCCGACATGCGCCGAGGGGGATGTCGTTGCTCTCAGGCACGTTGGCTGAATAGCCTTTCAGATCCGTGGCGGTGATGTCAGCCGCCGCTTAACCCTGATCCGAGATCGCACAGCGTCCGCGCTGCCGATCCACTATCTTCGCTTGCATATGCAATTTCTACTCGGTCACCCGCAGCCAGGAGACGATGCGTCGTCGCTTCGCAATCGAGTGCGACCTGCTCGGCAACCTGGCGCCGCTGCCGGGCGTGTTCCCCGACACGTTGGCGCCGATCGTGCGCCTTGACCCCGACGGCCGGCGCGAGGCCGCCATGGCGCGCTGGGGCATGCAGGGGCCGAGCTTCACCGGCGGCACGCCGATCACCAACATCCGCAACACGAAGAGCCCGCACTGGCGCCGCTGGCTCGGGCCGGAGCATCGCTGCCTAGTGCCGGTCACCTCGTTCTGCGAGTAGGCTGACACCAATCCCCGCGGGACGCCGACTTGGTTCGCGCTCAACGAGGGCCGACCGCTGTTTGCCCTCGCCGGCCTCTGGACGACGTGGACCGGTACGCACGGGACGAAGGCGCACCCGGACGAGGGCGAGCACCAATTCTACGGGTTTGTAACGAACCGATCCGAATGACGTCGTCGCCCCCGTGCACCCGAAGGCGACGCCGGTGTTGCTGACGACGAGCGAGGAGTACGACGTTTGCGTGCGGGCGTCGTGGGGTGAAGCTGCAGTGCTGCAGTGCTGCAGTGCTGCAGTGCTGCAGTGCTGCAGTGCTGCAGTGCTGCAG
>CAXTIU010000046.1:0-157 GCA_964244495.1 uncultured Beijerinckiaceae bacterium | reverse complement strand
TGCCCTTTGCCCGAGGACTAGCTGCAAGTCGTGGCGCTCGGACGGACGCGAGACGAGCACGCGGCGGCCGGCGCGGCAGCCTGAAACGCGAAAAAGCCTAGTTGTATGATCCCGGGGCGTCGTGAGGCTACCTTGACGCGAGAAGCGGAGGAAGCGC
>CAXTIU010000045.1:0-12435 GCA_964244495.1 uncultured Beijerinckiaceae bacterium | reverse complement strand
CAGATGGAATCACATCACGTGCCAAAAAGGCGAGGTTCTTGGAGGTGTCCAGCTTCTCGAAGAACCGAGATCGCCTACTCGAGGGCGATGTCGCCGCGCGGTTCGCGTCATAAAAGCTCGCGGTCGCGCTTTTTTACACTCTCAACGTTATGACAAACCTCAAGGGTTTGGAGCCTACCCGCACGGCATCTTGGTCAGATTAACGAAGGCCTGTCGGAACGTGTCAAGAGCTGACGCATGGGATCCCGTCGGAGGTTTGGGATCCTATGGACATTGAGACTTTGCCGGCGGGCGGCGGCCTTCGGCTTCTGCTCGATTACCTCGGTTCCGTGGGCGACCCGCGGGAACCTTGCAAGGTCAAGGACCCGCCGCGCGAGGTGCTATTTCCCGTCACCTTCGCGACCATCGCCGGCTGCGACGACCACGACGAGATCGCGGCTTTGGGCGCCCATCACCTGGCCTTCCTGCGGCGCCACGCCGGGTATCATTTCGGCGTGCCCAAGGAGGATTAACTGCGGGTCGTGCTGAACCCGATCGATCCGGTGCTGTTTGAGGCCGGCCTCCTGGCTCGGGCCACGGCGCTGCGGCCCGATGCGGCCGAAGTGACCGCGATCGACGGCAAGACCCTGCGCCGGGCCGGCGATAGCGGCGCCGGGCAGAAGCCGCTCCACCTCGCTTCCGCATAAGCGTCGACGCGCGGCTGGTGCTCTGTCAGGAAGCGGAGGACGCCAAGGCCAACGAGTGTGCCGCCATGCTGGCGATCCTCGAGCGCACGACGATCGAGGGCGCCCTCGTCAAACCTGAGGCGATCGCCGCCGATCCCGCCATGGCCCGGGCGGTCATCGACAAGGGCGTCGACCACCTGCGCGCGCTCAAGCGCAATCAGCCGAACCCGCACGACGAGGTCGCGTCGCTGATCGCTGACCCCGCCACCGCCCTCGCGAGCCACGAAAGCGTCGACAAGGACCACGGACGCATCGGGACGCGCACCTACACCGTCGTCACCGAGGTCGATTTGGCTGGACGTCGGTCGCCGCCACAACGTTACGCGACCTCACTCAGCCCTCGGCCAGCAAACACCCCGGCAAAAGGCTGGAGCAGCCGGCTTGGTGCCGACAGCTGGGCCACCCACTATCCTTTCGACGTCGAGGCGAGCACGTCCACGACGATCTCGGTCGTCGACCGCCCGCTCGCCTTCGCGCGGTATCGAACTCGTCAGGAGTCTCTGCCTTTCGACGGAATTCGTCGGCCACCTCTCTGCGTTGCGCGACATGACTCGCGCAGCGGTCGACAGATCGCCTTGCCGCGTTTCGGTAAGCGCCATAGGTAGATCGCGCCGCGACGTGTTGGCGAGCGCTTCGCCTCGTGGCGCTACGGTTTGGGCGCACTGGGAGGTCGACTTGGCAGCCAATCTGGCGCAGAAGCTCATACAGGCGCACCTCGTCGAAGGGCATGCGAGCCCAGGCGAGGAGATCGCGCTCTCGATCGACCAGACCTTGCTTCAGGACGTCCTCGGCACGCTTGTCATGCTTGAGTTGGAGGCGATGGGCATCGAGCGCGTGAAGGTTCCGCTAGCGGCGCAGTACATCGACCACAACCTCGTTCAGAACGACAACCTCAACGCCGACGAGCACCTCTTCCTACGCAGCGCCTGCCGCCGCTTCGGCGTGTGGTACAGCCGACCCGGCAACGGCATCAGCCATCCCGTTCACATGCAGCGCTTCGGCAGGCCCGGACAGACCCTCGTCGGATCGGACAGCCACACGCCGGCGGCCGGTTCGCTTGGCATGCTCGCCTTCGGCGCCGGCGGCGTCGAGGTGGCCCTCGCCATGGCCGGCGAGCCGCTGTACCTGCGCATGCCGCAGGTTTGGGGCGTCAAGCTCACGGGGACATTGCCCGATTGGGTGAGTGCGAAGGACGTCATCCTAGAGATGCTGCGTCGCCACGGCGTCGAAGGTGGGTTCGGCCGCATCGTCGAGTATTACGGGCCGGGCCTGGACGGCCTGTCGGCGATGGATCGGCACGTGATCGCCAACATGGGCGCCGAGCTCGGCGCCACGACCAGCGTGTTCCCTTCCGATGAGCGGACGCGGGCTTTCCTCAAGGGGCAAGGACGCGAGGCCGACTGGCGTCCGCTCGCGGCGGACGAGGGCGCCGGCTACGACCTTCACGAGGAGATCAATCTGTCGGCCCTGGAGCCGCTCATCGCCAAGCCCTCCAGCCCGGGCAACGTCGTTCCCGTCCGGGAGGTCGCGGGCGAGGAAATCTACCAGTCCTACATCGGCTCCTCGGCCAATCCGGGCTATCGCGACATCGCCGTCGCCGCAGCGATGGTGAAGGGTAGGCAAGTCCATGACCGCGTGTCGTTCGACATCAACCCGAGTTCGCGCGAGGTGCTGGAAACGCTGATCGCCGACGGGCACCTCGCCGACTTGGTCCATGCCGGCGCGCGCATCCATCAGGCCGGCTGCAACGGCTGCATTGGGATGGGCCAAGCCCCGGCGTCGGGGCGCAACTCGCTCCGCACGGTGCCGCGCAACTTTCCCGGCCGCTCGGGAACACGGGAGGACAGCGTCTTCCTGTGCAGCCCGGAAACGGCGGCGGCCTCCGCCCTCGCCGGTGTCATCACCGACCCGCGCACTCTGGGTCTGCCGTACGAGCGCATAAGCGAGCCGACCGCACCGCGAACCAACACCACCATGCTCGTCGCGCCGCTGCCGGCTGCGGAGGCGAAAGCGGCGCGGCTGGAGAAGACGCCCAACATCACGACGCTTCCCGAACTGGGGTGCATCGCCGACGCGATCACCGTGCCTGTTCTGCTGAAGGTCGACGACAACATCTCGACCGACGACATCATGCCCGCCGGCGCGCGCGTGATGCCGTTCTGGTCCAACATCCCGAAGACGAGCGAGTTCACCTTCGAGGTCATCGACGACAGCTACCCGAAGCGGGTCCTGCAGGGCGGCCCTGGACGCGCCGGTCACGCCATCGTCGCCGGTTCCAACTACGGGCAAGGGTCGAGCCGCGAGAACGCCGCGCTCGCGCCGCGCTATCTCGGCCTCGAAACGGTGCTGGCCAAGACCTTCGCCCGCATCCATTGGCAGAACCTCGTCAACTTCGGCGTGCTGCCGCTGACCTTCGCCGACCCGTCCGACTTCGACCGCCTCGAGATCGGCGACATCATCGAGATCAGGGGTATCCGGGCGGCGCTCGAAGCGGGGCCGACGGTGGCGGCGAGCGTCAATCGCGGACGGTACACGATCCAATTGCGCCATGATCTGTCGCGTCGACAGATCGAGCTGCTGTTGCGGGGTGGGGTCATCAATTGGCTGCGCGACCGTATGGAAACCAGGGACGCCGCGGCGATCCCGACGAGCCAGGAGCGCGCGACCGCATGACCAACGACGCATCTTCTCCCACGCCGCCGCCTGCCGGGCCGCTGGTCGGGCTTCGCGTGCTGGAGCTCGGCCACTTCGTCGCCGCGCCATTTTGCACCCGCGTTCTCGCCGATCTCGGGGCGGAGGTCATCAAGGTCGAGCCGCCGGGCGGCGATCCAGTGCGACAATGGGGGCGGCAGGTCGAGGGCGCCGGTGCGCCGTGGTGGTCCATGCACGCGCGCAACAAGCGCGTCATCACCCTCAACCTGAAGAAGCCGCGCGCCCGCGACCTCGTGCTCGACCTCGTCAAGACCTGCGACGCCCTGGTCGAGAACTACCGGCCAGGCCAGCTCGCCAAGATGGGGCTCGGGCGCGACAGGCTGGAAGCCGCGCGTCCCGGCCTCGTGGTCGCGCAGATCTCCGGCTACGGCCAGGAGGGCGTGTACCGCGACCGAGCCGCCTTCGGCGTGATCGGGGAGGCGATCGGCGGGCTGCGCTACCTCACCAACCACCCCCCGTCGATCTCCGACCTGCCGCCGACGCGGGTGGGCGTCTCGATCGGCGATTCCATTGCCGGGCTGTACGCCGCCTTCGGCGTCGTCGCCGGCCTTTGGGCGCGCGACCGCAGGGATGGCGGCGACGGGCGCGGACGCGGCTTCGACGTCGCCCTCACCGACGCCGTGCTCAGCATGATGGAAGGCATGCTGCCGGAGTACGGCGTGTTCGGCTCGGTGCGCCAGCCCACCGGGGCGCGGATCGCCACCGCCTCGCCCTCCAGCGCCTATCCCACGCGCGACGGTGGCTGGATCCTCATCGCCGGCAACTCCGACCCGATCTTCGAGCGGCTGACTCGGCTGATGGGCCAGCCCCACCTCGCGCAGGACCCGCGCTTCACCGGCAACGCCCTGCGCGTGCGCAACGTCGACGCGCTCGACGCCCTGATCGGCGAATGGACGAAGGGGCACGAGGCCGCCGAGCTCGATCGCATGCTCGCCGAGGCCGACATCCCCTCGACCAAGGCGTACACGGCGGCGGAGATCGCCGCCGACGCGCAGTTCCGCTCGCGCGGCATGGTGCGCGAGGTCGCCGATCCGCTGTTCGGCAGGGTGCTGCACGCCGGCATCGTCCCCCACGTGCCGGACGACCCCGGCGCCGTGCGCTGGCCGGGGCCGGCGGTCGGCGCCCATTCCGACGAGATCCTGGCGGAGATCGGGTTGAGCGCCGACGAGATCGCCGCGTTGCGCAGCGAAGGGGTGGTGTCATGACGGGCGGGGCCTCGCGCGCGGCGGAGAGCGCGGTGGAGATCGTCGAGGTTGGGCCGCGCGATGGCTACCAGGGCATCGGTCCGTTCATCCCGACCGAAACAAAGATCGCCCTGCTCGAACGCCTCGTCGCCGCCGGGCTGCGCCGCGTCGAGATCGGCTCCTTCGTCAGCGCCGCGGCGCTGCCGCAGATGCGCGACACGACCGACGTGCTCGCCGCCTGCGCGCGGATGCCCGGTCTCGACCCGCAGGTGCTGGTGCCGAGCGAGCGGCGCGGGCGCGAGGCCGTCGCCGCCGGCGCGAGGCGGCTCGTCTTCGTGCTGTCCGTGTCGGAGGCGCACAACCGCAACAATGTCAGGCGCACGCCGGCCGAATCGGCGGAGGAATACGCGCGGCTGCTGAAGGCGATCCCCGTCGATGTCGGCATGCGCCTCGACCTCGCGACCTCGTTCGACTGCCCGTTCGCCGGCCGCGTCGCGCAAGCCGACGCACTGGACCTGCTCGCCCGGCTGGTGGACCTCAAGTCGGACGTCGAAATTTGCCTGTGCGACACCACAGGACGGGCCGACCCGTCGCAGGTCGGCGACCTGTTCGCCGCGGCGATGGCACGCTTCCCGACGGTCGCCGCTTGGGCGCTGCACGCTCACGATACCTACGGCCTCGGGCTCGCCAACGTCCACGCCGCCCACCGCGCGGGCGTGCGGGTGTTCGACGCCTCCTTCGCCGGTCTCGGCGGCTGCCCGTTCGCGCCGGGCGCCACGGGCAACGTCGCGACCGAGGACGTGGTGTGGATGTTCGAGCGCATGGGCGTCGCGACCGGCGTCGACATCGCCGCCCTGCTGCCGGTGGCAAGGGATGGCGCGGCGCTTCCCGGCGGGACGGCGGGTGGGCGGGTCCGCGACGCCCTGCTCACGCGACCGGAGCGCGCGCCGGCCATGACCTGAAAGACCCGTTCAAATCAAGCGCGCCCGGTGCTACGCGTCGCGCGACAAGGACCGGCCGTCGAGCGGACCGGCGTTTACGAGGGGGAGACGATGTCCGACAGCGTGTTACGGCGGGAGGACGCCACCGTGCACTGGACGACGGGGCTAACGCCGCGTCATTGGCGCATCCTGTGGGGCAGCTATCTCGGCTGGATCTTCGACGGCTACGAGGCGGTGGCGCTGGTCTATGCCCTCGGACCGGCCCTGAACAGCATCCTGCGGCCCGACCAGCTCGCGGCGAAGCCCTTCTACATCGGGGCCTCCATCGGCATCACCCTGCTCGGTTGGGGGTTCGGCGGCCTCATCGGCGGGATCGCCGCCGACTACATCGGTCGCAAGCGTATGATGATGCTGTCGATCCTCGGCTACGCCATCTTCACCGGCGCGACCGCCTTCGCGGAAAGCTTCGTCCAGCTCGCGGCGCTCCGCTTCATCACCGGCATCGCGATCGGCAGCGAGTGGAGCACGGGCATCGCGCTCGTCGCGGAAACCTGGCCGAACCGGGCGCGCCCGAAAGGCTGCGGCTTCCTCCAGTCGGGGTTCGGCGCCGGCGCCGTTCTCGCCGCCATCATTTGGCTGATCCTCGGCCTCACCAACCCGCTCGGCAAGGAAAGCTGGCGCATCATGTTCGTCGTCGGCGCGCTGCCGGCCTTCGTGTGCCTGTACCTGCGCCGCGCGCTCGAGGAATCCGAGCAGTGGATGACGGCGCTGCGGGAGCAGCGCTGGGCCGCCACCGAGGTGGACGTGCCGAGCGGCGCGCACCGCCGGCCCACGTCGCGGCGCCCGTTCACCCTGGCGGAAATCTTCCGCGAGCCGGAAAGCCGACGGCGCGTGATCATGGCGACCTCCCTGTCCTTCGCGACGACGGTGGGCTGGTGGGCGGTGTCGTCCTGGTTGCCGATCTACACCGAAGGCCTCGCCAAGGCGGCGGGTGAACCGGCCGGCCTGTGGGGGCCGCGCATGGGGATCATCTACAACGTCGGGGCCATCGCGGCCTATCTCGTGTCGGGGTTCATCGCCGACGCCATGGGTCGCCGCGCCTTCCTGCTCGTCACCTATCTCGGCGCGATCGCTTTCTCCGTGCTCGCCTACACCTGGACGGGAAGTCTCGGCGCCTTCATGGTGATCGCCTTCCTCAACGGCGCCTTCACGCTGGGTTTCGCCTACAGCTGGATGGCGATCTACCTCGTGGAACTGTTCACGCCGGCGGTGCGGGCGACCGCGGCGAGCTTCGTGTTCAACGGTGCCCGCCTCATCGCCTGGGTGTTCCCGATCATCGCCGGACAGATCGTCAGCGAGTTCGGCGGCGTGTCGCGCGCCGCGCTCATCATGAGCAGCGTCTACGTGATCGGCCTCGTCGTCCCCTGGTTCGCGCCGGAAACCGCCGGCAGGCCCCTGCCGGAGTGACGTGGACCGAACCCGCTACCGCGTGGCGACGCTGCGGCGCGCCCGGTTGTGCCGGGCCTGAAGCCTCAGGTGCACGCCTCGACGAAACACCTTACGTCCGCGACTTCGTGGAGCGGTCGTAGACGGGGCCGTTGTCACGGTGCGCCGCAGCCACAGGCAACGCAGAGGCCGCCCTCAGATCCGCCGGCGTCCTCTGCTCCATGACGGCCTTTCTCCGGGTCACGCCGTAGGTCATGCGTCGATCAACATGCGAAACCAAGTGGCATCCTCGGCGATGCCACGCCGGTCCGAGGTAGTGTTGCGATGAGCGATCCGCGACTGAAGTCCGACATCCCTCGAAAGTCGTGAGACCTTGCCCGAACGCGCGCGTCGGTTCAGGTAGCCTGGAAAAAAAGAGAAGCGCCGCCGGCTGTCGCCGGTGCGCGTCGGACTGGGAGGGTGCGCATGACGACAGTTGATATCGTGACCAAGCCAGCGGGAATGACGAGCAAGGAGGTCGTCGTCATCGTCGCCGCATCGCTCGGCACGGTCTTCGAGTTCTACGATTTCTTCCTGATCGGCCTGCTCGCGGCCGAGATCACCAAGGCGTTCTTTTCCGGAGTCAATCCCACCGCCGGCTTCATCTTCACGCTGCTCGGCTTCGCCGCAGGCTTCATGTTGAGGCCGTTCGGCGCGATCGTCTTCGGACGCTTGGGCGACCTTGTCGGACGCAAGTACACCTTCCTCATCACCATCTTGATAATGGGTCTGTCCACCTTCTCCATCGGTCTCGTCCCGGCCTACGCGACGCTGGGCCTCGCGGCGCCGATCACGTTCATCGTGCTTCGCATGGTTCAGGGCCTCGCGCTCGGCGGTGAATTCGGCGGTGCGATCATCTACGTCGCGGAGCACGCCCCTGCGAACAAACGCGCCGCGTGGAACGGCTACGTCGTGCTGACGGCGGCCATCGGCTTCCTGCTTGCCGTCGGCATTATCATCCCCCTGCGCCTCGGCCTAGGTGCCGCGACCTTCGCGGATTGGGGGTGGCGCCTGCCGTTCCTGATCTCGGCGATCCTGCTCGCCGTCTCGGTCTGGATCCGCCTCATGCTCGACGAAACGCCCGAGTTCAAGCGGATGAAGGCGGAAGGCAAGGCGTCCAAGGCTCCCGTCGCCGAAACCTTCCGGCAATGGAAGAACCTGCGCCTCATCCTTATCGCCGCGCTATGCATCGTCCCCGGACAGGCTGTCGTCTGGTACACGGGACAGTTCTACTCGCTATTCTTCCTGACAAAGGTCCTCAAGGTCGAGGCCCTCACCGCCAGCACGCTGCTGATCGTGGCGACCATCTTGTCGGCGCCCCTGTACGTCATCTTCGGGGCGCTATCGGATCGCATCGGGCGCAAGCCAGTCTTCATCGCGGGCTTCCTGCTCGCCGCGACCTGCACCCTGCCGATCTTCAAGGGCCTGACCTATTACGCGAACAACGCCCTTTCCTCGGCGGAAGCGCGCGCGCCCATCATCGTGCAGGCCGACGACGCGGAATGCTCGCTGCAGTTTAACCCTGTCGGCACGTCTCAATTCACCTCGTCCTGCGATGTCGTCACGGACGCGGTGGCGAAGCTCGGCCTCAGCTATCGGCGGGTCGGCAGCGCCGATGCCAAACCGGCCCAGGTCAAGATCGGCGACGTGAGGGTCCCCGGCTACGCCGGCAACGCGTCCGATGCCGCCGCGCAGAAGATGCGCTTCGACAAGGCGCTGAAGGCGGCTCTCGGTGACGCCCGCTATCCCCTCGGCGACGCGGATCCGGACGCGATCAACAAACCCATGATCATCGTGCTGCTCGTCGCGCTCCTGAGCTTCGGAACGCTGACCTTCTCGGCCTCGACCACCATCCTGCTGGAGATGTTCCCGTCCCGCATCCGCTACACCGCTATGTCCTTCCCCTACCATCTCAGCTCGGCGTGGTTCGGCGGTTTTCTCCCGGCCACGGCCTTCACCATAGTGGCGGCGACCGGGAACACCTACGCCGGCCTGTATTACCCGATCGCGATCGCCGTCGGCTCGGCGGTGCTGTCGCTGATCCTGGCTCGCGAGACGAGGGGAACGGACATTTCCCGGGGGTAATGGCGTCTGCCTAAAAGCGACCCCACCCGTCGACGATCCTCGAGCGAGGAGGCCATCCATGATCTTCAGCTACTTCATGCCGACCCGGATCATCTGGGGCGAGAAGGCACTGGCCGGCATCGGACCCGCGGTGGTCGGGCTCGGCGCCGCCAAGGTGCTGATCGTCACAGATCCCGTGATCGAGGCGCAGCGGTTCTGCGCGGACGCGATCGCTGCCCTGCGCGACGAGGGGCTGGCGGTGTCCGTCTTCAACGAGTGCGGCATCGACGCCCGCCTGTCGCACATCGACCGGCAGGCCGCCCGCTGCCGCGAGGACGGCATCGGTGCCATCGTATGCATCGGCGGCGGCTCCGTCATGTGCACGGGCAAGGGCATCGCGATCGTCGCGACCAACAGCACAAGCCTGCGCGAGCACCTTGGCGCAGGGAACTTCAGCCGACCCGCGCTGCCCATGGTCATGGTGCCGACCACGGCGGGCTCAGGTTCGGAAGTGTCGCAGTTCACCATCGTCAAGGACGAGGAACGCCACCTCAAGCTGCTCGCCGGCGGGCCGTTGAGCTTCCCGAACGTCGCCATCCTCGATCCGGTCGTCCTGACCACGCTTCCCGAGCGGGCCGCCGTGCTGCCCGCCGTCGACGCGCTGACCCACGCGATCGAGGCCTACCTCACCGACCTTGCGACACCCCTGACCGACGCGCTGGCATTGGAGGCGGCGGCCCTGCAGGCCGGCTCCATGCGCGCGTCGATCCTGGAGGGGAACGTCGCGGCGCGCGAGCGCAACCTGCTCGCCTCCGCCATGTCCAACATCGCCTGCGGCAACGCCCGGTTGGGGCACTCGCACGCGCTGTCGCTGCCGCTCGAAGGGCACCTCGACCTTGCGCACCCCCTCGGCGTCGGGACGCTGACGCCGTGGACGATGCAGTTCAACGCCGAAGCGGCGCCGGACAAGGGACGCAGGCTCGCGGAGGCGTTGGGAGCGGACACGCGCGGACTGACGCCGGCCGAGGCCATCGAGGCAGGGCGAGACGCCCTATTCAAATTGTACGACGACATCGGCTTCCCCCGACATCTCACGGCGAAGCAGCTGCCGCCGGAGCGTTGCGCCGAGATGGCGCGGCTTGCCGTGCCGGGCTTGTACGCGCCTGTGACGCCCGAGCGCGTCGACGAGGGAACGTTCATAGCCTCGCCGTCCATCCGCAAGTTGACGGTCGCGGAGGCGACGTCGATATACGAGCATTGCCTCGAAGGGTGAGCGCGCCGGGGACCGCCGTCGAGGAGCCGCCCCGCTGCTGTGGGCGAGGGCGCTTCCGCAGCACTGGACGTGGCACGGACTCGTGGGATCGGGCACTGGCGCAGCAGCGCTCCTTTCCCCCCTGCCCGCTCCGGAATAATCGGCTGCGCCCGATACAATGGTTTCCGGGCGGCGCACACGGTCCATGAAGCAGGAGAAAACCCGATGAGCCATTCGTCAGCCCTCGCCGACGCATCCCCAGCCGCGTCCGGCGTGAAGACTCTGGAAATGTACATCGACGGGCAATGGAAAGCCTCGACGACGGGCCGTTGGCTCGACACCAAGAATCCCTACACGAACCGCGTCTGGGCCTGCATCCCCGAGGCCGACGCCAATGATGTGGACGAGGCGGTTCGCGCGGCCCATGCCGCCTTCACCTCCGGTCCGTGGTCGACCATGACGGCAAGCGACAGGGGGCTCCTCCTTTACCGCCTGGGCGACATGGTTGCCGGCAACGCGCAGCACCTCGCCGAGTTGGAGGTCGAGGACAATGGCAAGCTGATGACCGAGATGCTTGCACAGATGAAGTATCTGCCGCGCTGGTTCCAGTATTACGGTGGGCTCGCCGATAAGATCGAAGGCGCCGTCACCCCGATCGACAAGGCCGGCATGTTTCATTACGTCGTCCACGAACCGATCGGCGTCGTCGGCGCGATCACGCCGTGGAACTCGCCCCTGCTGCTGACCGTATGGAAGCTCGCGCCGGCGCTCGCCGCGGGCAACACCGTGGTCGTGAAGCCGTCCGAGTTCGCATCCGCTTCCATGCTCGGCCTTGCCCGCCTATTCGAGGAGGCGGGCTTCCCGAAAGGCGTGCTGAACGTCGTGACGGGTACCGGCGGCGAGGCAGGCCGAGCGCTGGTGGAGCACCCGCTCGTCGAGCGCATCGCCTTCACCGGCTCCGACGTCGGCGGCGCCAAGATCTCGGAGGCAGCCGGCCGCCGCTTCAAGCGCGTGTCGCTCGAACTCGGCGGCAAGTCGCCCCACATCGTGTTCGCCGACGCCGACATCGACGCGGCCGTGAAGGGCGTCATCTCCGGCATCTTCGCCGCGGCCGGCCAGACTTGCATGGCGGGGTCGCGGCTCCTGCTGCACGCGTCGATCCATGACGCGTTCGTCGGCAAGCTCGTCGAGCGCATGGGAACGGCGCGTCTCGGCGATCCCCGCCGCGCCGACACGGACGTCGGCCCGGTCGCGACCGAGCCGCAGCTCGCCAAGGTGCTGGACTACATCGACATCGCCAGGAACGAGGGGGCGCGCTGCGTGCTCGGGGGCAAGCGCGCCAGCGAGCCCCACCTCGGCGAGGGCTGGTTTGTCGAGCCGACGATCTTCACCGACGTGCACAACCGCATGCGCATCGCGCAGGAGGAGGTCTTCGGCCCCGTTCTCTCCGTCATGCGCTTCGAAACGGACGATGAGGCCGTGGAGATCGCCAACGACACGCCCTACGGGCTCGCCGCTGGCTTCTGGACGACGGACATGCATCGGGCGCTGTCGCTGCCGAAGCGCCTGCGGGCGGGAACCGTATGGGTGAACGCCTACCGCGTGGTCAGCTACCTCGCGCCCTTCGGCGGCTTCAAGAACTCCGGCCTTGGACGGGAGAACGGCATAGCCGCCATCCACGAGTATTTGGAAACGAAGAGCGTGTTCTTGAACGCCAGGTCGTCGATCAACAATCCCTTCACGTTGCAGTGAGGTCGCGGTATCAGCGCAATGAATCGCACACTTAGAGCACCTAACAAAACGCGATTTGACGCGTTGGTCTGGCATGGCCCGACCGCTTCTTCCTGACGACCTTTGGCACGAGATCGCTCCTTTGCTGCCGCCACCCGAGCCGCGACCGAAGGGTGGACGCCCGCCGATGGATAACCGGGCGGCCCTGACCGGCATCCTGTTCTTGGCTCGCGCTCGGTCCTGCCCTGGGAGATGCTGCCCGCCGAGATGGGCTGCGGATCGGGGATGATACTAACGGCCTTCAGGTCTGACCGGTGTGTGCCCATGCCCGCATGCCGATG
>CAXTIU010000044.1:0-13736 GCA_964244495.1 uncultured Beijerinckiaceae bacterium | reverse complement strand
GCCGCCCACTGCGCGTCCGACAGCATCCCGCCACTCCCCAAAGGAGATGAAACACAAAGCCAGCCATAGAGTTCAAGCGACAACAGACTCTAACATTCATCCCGGACTACCCAGTGGAGGCTTATCAACAACGGCCACCGGCGAGTTGCGCAGCGCCCGTTCCAGGGCCGGGTTCCCGAAGTGCGTCAGCGCCTTGAAGCCGGGAAAGAACGCCAGCGCCCCGAGGAGAATGCCAGTGAGGATCACCGGCTTGCGCCCGACCTTGTCGGACAGCCAACCGAAGAGAACGAAGAACGGTGTCGCGAACAGCAGGGCCAACATGACGATGGTGTTGGCCATGACACCGCTGACCTTCAAGGTCTGCGTCAGGAAAACTAGTGTGTAGAACTGCGAGGTGTACCAGACGACACCGAAGCCGGCGCTGAGGATGAAGGCGAGCAGAACCAGCTTGAGATTACCCCAGCGCGCGAAGGACTCGAGGAGTGGTGCCCGCGACGTGCTGCCTTCGCTCTTCATCTTCAGAAACACGGGCGACTCCCGCATGGTCAGGCGCATCCAGACGGAGACGGCGAGCAGGGCGAGCGAGATGAGGAACGGGATGCGCCAGCCCCAGGCCGCGAAAGCGGGCTCGCCTGTCACCGTCCGAGTGACTAGGATGGTGAATAGCGCTAGGATGAAACCGAGCGTTCCCGTGGTCTGGATCCAAGCGGTCGTCGCGCCGCGGTGGCGCGGGATGGAGTGCTCGGCGACGAACACGGCGGCGCCGCCGTACTCGCCCCCGATCGCGAGGCCCTGCAGCATCCGTACGGTGATGGCGACAATGAGCGCCGCTATCCCGATCGTATCATAGGTCGGTGGCAGGCCCACGATGAAGGTGGCAAGACCCATGATGAGGATCGTCACGAGGAACGTGACCTTCCGGCCGATCATGTCGCCGATGCGCCCGAACAGCAGGGCATCAAATGGCCGGATGATAAACCCGGCCGAGAAGGCGAGGAGCGCGAAGATTAGACCTGTTGTCGGGTCAGTTTTCGAGAAGAACAAGCGCCCGACGATGGGTGCGATCGCGCCGAACAGGATAAAGTCATACCATTCGAAAACGGTCCCGATGCAGGAAGCCGCGACGATCTTGATCTCGTCCTTCGTGAAGGATGTCGCGACAAGATGATCTATATTTGCTTCTACTCGCAGCGAGAAGGAGCAACCTTCAGGCCATGTTGGAGGCTTTGCCGGCTTTTTGCTGGTTAAAGTTGGAGGTCGTCTTCGCGCCCATCTACGCTGTCCAGCAATCAATCATCACTGCCGCGAAGCGGACGTTCCGCCCGACGAACCGTAGTCGATCATGTCCGCGAAAGCGACCATCCGGTCCAAGGATAGCCCTCGTCGCTCCACGTGGCACGCATTCGCAGTGTAGAAGGTTTTACTGGCTGATGATGCCATTTCGCACTCCTCTTCCGTGGACGAAGATCATCGAATGCCTGACAATCGATCGCCTCGCAGCCAGTGAACCATCATCGAGTGAGCAGGTGAGAAAGTGTCTCAGCTTGTTATCCCGTAAGCCCGCGCGCTCCGGCGCTCAAAGGAGCGAGTGATTGACGTTGAACGTACCGGCCCACGAGGCGCCACTCTCAAGGCTACCGGCCCACGTCCTGCGCGACGCGGCCGAGGCGGTCGCGATCGCGGAGCGGCTCGCCCAGACGTTCGCGGAGGGAGCATCGGCGCGCGACCGCGAGCGGCGGCTGCCCTGGGCGGAGCTTGACCTGTTCTCCCGCAGCGGCCTGTGGAGCATGAACGTGCCGGTGGCCTACGGCGGGCCGGGCGTCTCCTACACGACGGTCTCGCGCGTGTTCGCCATCATCGCGTCGGGCGACGGGTCGATCGCGCAGATCGCCCAGAACCACGTCAGCATCCTCGACGTCATCCGCCTCGACCCCGACGAGGGGCGCAAGCGCCTGTTGTTCGGCAAGGTGCTGCGTGGCGCCCGCATCGGCAACGCGCAGGCCGAGCGCGGCGGCAAGACGGCGGCGGCGGTCGCGACGCGGATCACCCGCGTCGGCGAGGGCTTTGAGGTCACCGGCGAGAAGTTCTACGCGACCGGCGCGCTCTACGCCGACCTCGTGCCGGTCAGCGCCGTGAACGAGGACGGCAAGAAGGTGTTCGCCTTCGTGGCGCGCGACGCGGCCGGCCTGACGGTCACCGACGACTGGTCCGGCTTCGGCCAGCGCACCACCGGCAGCGGCACGGTGGTGCTGGACCGCGTCAAGGTGGCGGCCGACCACGTCGTGCCGCTGCACCGCGCCACCGACACCCCGACCCTGCACGGCGCCGTGGCACAGATCATCCACGCGGCGATCGACGCCGGGCTCGCCCGCCGCGCCATCGCCGAGACGGTCGACTTCGTGCGCACCCACGCGCGCCCCTGGGCCGACAGCGACCAGGACAAGGCGTCGGACGATCCCTTCATCATCCGCGAGGTGGCCGACCTCCACGTCAGGCTGCACGCGGCGGAGGCGGTGCTGAGGCGGGCGGGCCTCGCCATCGACGCCGGGCTGCGTGACGAGAACGCGGAGACGGCCGCCGCCGCCTCGATCGCGGTCGCGGGCGCCAAGGTGCTGACCACCGAGGTCGCGATGCTGGCCGCCAACAAGCTGTTCGAGCTGTCGGGCACGCGCTCGGTGCTCAGCGGCCTCAACCTCGACCGGCACTGGCGCGACGCCCGCGTCCACACGCTGCACGATCCCGTGCGCTGGAAGTTCCACGCGATCGGCGACTACGTCGTCAACGGCCGCGCGCCGTACGGCCGAGCAATGATCTGAACGGTAGCCCGATGACCCAGAGCCACCCGCACCGTCCTGTGCCGCTGCTCCCACCCCGCCAAGGACCAGCGACCCGCCTGCGCGACGACGCCGAGGCGCTCGCCGCCGCCCACGCGCTCGCCGCGACCCTGGCCGAGGGCGCGTCAGTGCGCGACCGCGAGCGGCGCCTGCCCTGGGACGAGATCGAGCTGTATTCCGCGAGCGGCCTGCTCGCGATGACGGTGCCCAAGGCCTACGGCGGCGTCGGCGTCTCAGCGGTCACGCTCGCCGAGGTCATCGCCGTCATCTCCGCCGCCGACGGCAGCATCGGCCAGATCCCGCAGAGCCACTTCTACATGGTCGAGGCGCTGCGCCTGGGCGCGCCGGAGACGATGAAGCGCTTCTTCTTCGACCGCGTGCTGGCCGGCGACCGGCTCGGCAACGCGCTCAGCGAGGTCGGCGGCAAGCACGCCGCCGACACCAAGACGACCGTGCGCCGCGACGGCGAGCGCTGGCGGCTCGACGGCGCCAAGTTCTACTGCACCGGCGCGCTGTTCGCGCACTGGATGGCCTGCGTGGCGGTGACGCCGGAGGAGCGGCGCCGCCACATCTGCTTCCTGCCGCGCGACGCCACGCCGGGGCTGACGCTGGTCGACGACTGGTCCGGCTTCGGCCAGCGCACGACGGGCAGCGGCACCACCCTGTTCGAGGGCATCGCCGTGCCCGACGACCGGGTGTTCGACCACGAGACCGCGTTTGAGGCGCGTACGCGGATGGGCTCCTTCGCGCAGCTCATCCACGCGGCGGTCGATGTCGGCATCGCGCGCGGCGCCTTCACCGTCGGGCTCGACCACCTGCGCCGCCACGCGCGGCCCTACGGCGCGAGCGGCATCGCCAAGGTGACCGACGACCCGCACATGATCGCCACCGTCGGCGACTTGGCGGTGCGGATGAGCGCCGCCGACGCGATGCTGGAGCGCGCCGCGGAGCACGTCGAGCGTGCCGGCGCCGAGCCGACCGAGCCCAACGTGATCGAGGCGTCGGTCGCCGTCGCCGAGGCCAAGATCGTCGGCAACGACGTGGCGTTGCTGATGGGCGCCAAGATGTTCGAGCTGGCCGGCACCCGCGCCGTGCTGGAGCACCTGAACCTCGACGTGTACTGGCGCAACGCCCGCACCCACACGCTGCACGATCCCGTGCGGTGGAAGTACCATTACGTCGGCGATTACTGGCTGAACGGCCGCGCGCCGCCGAGCACGGGCACGCTGTGAAGGGCGTCGGATGACGGTCGCCGGGTCTACGACGGTGCCTGCGGATCGCTCGAACAACCGGACGTCTTCAGCTTCGGCGGCGCGATCCCGGCCGGCTAGATCGGCTGGCGCGGGTGCCAGATGCTCACGTCGGTCGTATTAAGCCGTGCCGGGAGCAGGCCGGCGTCGAAGAACGTGTCCGCGATGACCTGTTGGTCGCCAAGTTGGCCTTTGTCGACCGGCTGCACGTCGTAGGTGCGACGGCGCTCGATCGTCTCGACCACGGGGATCGGGATATCGCCCATCAGCGGCGCGATGACCTTGGCGGCCTCCTGCGGCCGTTGCCGCACCCATCGGCCGGTTTCCACCAGCGCGTCGAAGACGATGCCGACCAGCTTCGGGTGGTGATCCAGGAAGCCGGTGTTCGCCGTGTAGTAGCGGTGGTAGTGCGTCAGGCCGGTGGCGTCGCACAGGGTGCGGGTCGGCGACTTGCTCTCGAGGATGGCCAGGAAGGGATCCCAGATCGACAAGGCGTCGACGCTGCGGCGATCGAAGGCGGCGATGGCGTCGGTCGGCCTGAGGTAGGCCGGCCGCACGTCACTCAAACCCAGGCCGGCCCGCTTCAGCGCGGCGGCGAGGACGAAGTGGCTGCCGGAACCGCGATCGACCGCGACGGTCTTGCCCTTCAGGTCCGCCACCGTCCGCAGGGCCGAGTCGGCCTGCACGATGATGGCCTCGGCCGCCGGCGATCCGACCTCACGCGCGTAGTAGGTGAAGGCTGCCTTGGCGCTCTGCGCGAACACCGGCACGGTGTCGGCGGCGTCGGAGTAGAAGTCCAGCGCGCCGCTGTTCATGGGATCGATGACGTTGTCGAAGAGGTGCCAGCTGACGCCGAAGCCTCGGTCGGCGAAGCGCTTCTCCAGCGTGCCGTTGGCCTTGAGGATCGTCAGAAGCGTCGAGGATCGCTGGTAGCCGAAGCGGATGGTGGTGGACGCCGCCAGTGCGCCGCGTCGGCCAACCAGCGCGGCGCCGATCGTCGTGGCCGCCATGGTGGTGACGACGCGCCGTGTGATGCTCATGGCAATTCCTCATCGGTCGCGAAGCCGCGCGGACCAAGTCAGTACAAGGACTTAAGTAAAAATGGAGCGGAAATCGTCGGCGCGGTCAACAGTACCGATGGATGAAAGACGTTGGATCTCCTTCGGCCATGATGAAGAGCTGAAAAGTCTCCGATCAAGCCGGGATTTGGAATGGACAACGTTGGGCCCACTTTGAACAATAGGCGCTTCGGCTGCTTTACTGCCGCGCAGACGCGATGCGCCCAGCGATCCACAGCGCTCGACCCGTGAGGCCACCATGAGCACGCGCAAGCTGCACCTCAACGTCAACCTGCTGCACGCGGGTGTCTACCCGTCCGCTTGGCGGCAGCCGGAGAGCAATCCCAGCGCCTGCTTCGATGTCGGGCACTACGTCCGCGTCGCCCAGATCGCCGAGCGCGGCGCGTTCGACGCGATCTTCCTCGCCGACACGCCGGCGATCACCGACCGCATCGACTATCGCTCGTTCCAGTGCCTGGAGCCGACCATCGTCCTAGCGAGCGTGGCGGCGGCGACCAGTCGGATCGGGCTCATCGCCACGGCCTCCACCACCTACAACGAGCCCTACAACATTGCCCGACGGTTCGCGACGCTCGACCGCGCCAGTGGCGGTCGGGTCGGCTGGAACGCGGTGACGACGGCGGACGCCGCCGCCGGGCGCAACTTCGGCCTCGCCGCCGTCACCGAGCACAAGGCGCGCTACGAACGCGCCAAGGAGTTCGTCGACGTCGTGCACGCGCTGTGGGACAGCTGGGAGGACGACGCTTTCGTCGGCGACAAGGCGAGCGCCCGCTTTGTCGACACGAGCAAGGTCCACGCGATCGGACACCGCGGCCGGCACTACACCGTCGAGGGGCCGCTGACCGTGCCGCGCTCGCCGCAAGGCCGGCCGGTCACGGTGCAGGCCGGCGGCTCGAGCGACGGGCGCGACCTCGCCGCCGCCCAGGCGGACGCCGTCTTCACCCTGGCGCAGACGATGAAGGAAGGGGTGGCCTACGCCCGCGACCTGCGCGCCCGCGCGGCAAGCTACGGGCGCGCCGGCGACAGCATCGTGATCCTGCCGGGCTTGGCCACGGTGATCGGCAACACCGACGCCGAGGCCAGGCGCCGGCAGGAGGAGCTGTGGGACTCGGTACCCCTCCCCTACAGCCTGTCGCGCCTCGCCGGCACGCTGCAGGTTTCGCCGGACATCCTGAAGCTCGACGAGCCGCTACCCGACCTGCCGCTGCCGGCCAACGCCAACCAGACCATGTTCCAGGGCACCGTCGCCCTCGCGCGTCGCGGCAACCTCACGGTGCGCGAACTGCTGCGGGCGCTCGGCGGCGGCGTCGGCCACCGCATCATCGTCGGCACGCCGGAAGCGATTGCCGACGACATGGAGGCGTGGTTCAAGGCCGGCGCGGCGGATGGCTTCAACCTGATGCCGGACGTGCTGCCGACCGGCCTGGAGGTGTTCGTCGACACCGTCGTCCCGCTGCTGCGTAAGCGCGGCCTGTTCCGCGAGGCATATGACGGCCGCACGCTGCGCGATCACTTTGGCTTGGCGCGGCCGGCTGGCCGCTTCGCGACCTTAGGAGCGGCGGCGCTATCAGCCTAACCTCGGGTCGTCTGCCGCTGAAGAGCGGCTATATGTTGCACCGAGCCCGATGATGGACCGTGCCCAGATCGATCCGCGAACGTTGCGGCCACGGTCTCGAACAAAGGACGTCGACGATGGTCTCGCAGCCCGATTCCCGTGATCCCCCCACCATGTTCTGGTTCATCCCCACGCAGGGGGATGGCGCCTACTTCGGCTCGGACCGGCAGCAGCGCCCGCCGGACTTCCGCTATTTCAAGGAAATCGCCACCGCCGCCGACCGGCTGGGCTACGGCGGCGTGCTGCTGCCCACCGGGCAGAACTGCGAGGACTCCTGGATCACCGCCGCGGGCTTGGCGGTCGTCACCGAGACCCTGCAATACCTGGTCGCGCTGCGCCCGGGCGTGACCTCGCCGGCTTTCGCGGCGCGGCAGACGGCGGCGCTCGACCGCCTCAGCGAGGGGCGGCTGCTCCTCAACGTGGTGGTCGGTGGCGATGCCGTCGAGCTCGCCGGCGACGGCCTCTTCATCGCGCACGACGAGCGCTATGCGCAGGCGGCGGAGTTCATCGAGATCTGGCGGCGCATGCTGGCCGGCGAGAGCGTTACCTTCACCGGACGGCACTACCGGGTGGAGGGCGCCCGGCTCGACTTCGCGCCGGTCCAGGCGCCGCGGCCGCCGCTGTACTTCGGCGGCTCGTCGGAGGCCGGCCAGGACCTCGCCGTCGAGGAGGTCGACACCTACCTCACCTGGGGCGAGCCGCCGGCCGGCGTCGCGGAGAAGATCGCCGCCGTCCGCGCCAAGGCGGCGGCGCGCGGGCGGACGCTGCGCTTCGGCCTGCGCATCCACATCATCGTGCGGGAGACGGAGGACGAGGCCTGGGCCGCCGCCAACCGGCTGATCGCCCAGGTCTCGGACGCCACGATCGAGGCGGCGCAACAGCGGTTCGCCACGATGGACTCGGTCGGGCAGAGCCGCATGGCGGCGCTGCACGGCGGCCGGCGCGACAGGCTGGTGATCGGCCCCAACCTGTGGGCCGGCGTCGGCCTGGTGCGCAAGGGCGCCGGCACCGCGCTCGTCGGCGACCCCAAGTCGGTCGCCGCCCGCCTGCGGGAGTACCAGGCGCTCGGCGTCGACACCTTCATCTGCTCCGGCTACCCGCACCTGGAGGAAGCCTATCGCGTCGCCGAACTGGTGTTTCCCGAACTCGGCATCGGGCGCGCGCGGCGCGGCGACGAGGCGCCGCGACGGACGCCGCAGGGCACGGGGCTGCGCAACAACGGCACGTTCGGCTCCGGCTGGCCGGCGAGCGAGCCCGCGCCGGGCTAGCCGACGCGCGGGAAGATCTCTTCCGCGAAACGCCGCATCTCCGCCTCGAAGGGTTGGAACTGCAGCATGAACAATTCGATGCCGGCCTCGTGGAACGCGCGGATGCGCGCGGCTACTGTCTCGTAACTACCGACGAGGCCGGCCGCCGTGCCGCCGTTGGTGCCCACGCGCGGCGTTTTGCGCATCGTCTGCATCATGACGACCTGCGGATCGGTGTTGCTCCGCTGAATTTCGCGCATCGGCGCATCCTTCGCCGCCAGGGCCAGTAGGTCGTCGTGCGCGCGCTCGGCTTCGGCGTCTGTTGTGCGGGCGACGACAAAGGCGGACAGGCCGAAGCGCAGGGGACGACCCTGGCGCGGGCGTGCGGCGACGTCCGCGATGAGCGATGCGACGTCCGCCAGCGGCTGACCGTTGATGAACCAGACGTCGCCATGGCCAGCGACGAGGTCGCGGGCCGGCTCCGACTCGCCGCCCACGTAGATCAGCGGCCGTTCGCGGTACAGGTCGGCGGGACGCAGCATGTAATCGCGCACGTCGAAGACCTCGCCGCGATGGGTGACCCGTTCGCCGGAGACCAGCCGGCACACCAGCGAGATCCACTCCCGGCCGTAGGCGTAACGGTCGTCGTGGGCGGCGAAATCGATGCCGGCCTTTTCGAGCTCGGGCTTGTTCCAGGCGTTGACGAGGTTGAGGGCGAAGCGACCGTGGCTGATGTTCTCGATTTGCAGCGCCATCTTGGCCAGGATCACCGGATGAAACAGGTAGGGCTTGATCGCGGTGATGATCTCGATGCGGGTGGTGATGGCGGCGAGCGCGGCGGCGGCCGTCCACGCCTCGAGCTGATCGAGATCCTCCTGGTGCGGGTTGATCGTGTGCTGCGCGATGAGCGTGGAATGGTAACCCAGGGCCTCAGCCTCGAGCACCAGTGCCCTGTTTCGCTCCCAGGACGCGTCATAGGGCTCGGCGGGGTCGTGATGCGCTGCACGAGGACCATGGACCGGCGCCCAGACACCGAAACGTAGGGGTGCGCTCGTCATGGACATACCTCTTGTCTGGCTTGCGACTTCGATTGACGCCGGTACGGGCCGGCGTCGCGACCTGTGGACGATCGTCAATCCACGGATGCGACGTCCGCGACCCGGATCGCCTTCGGGATCAGGCCGAGCTTGAAGAACGTGTCGGCGATCACCTGCTGCTGCGCGACGAGGCCGGCATCCATCCGCCTGATCGCCCAGCCCTGGCGCGCCAGCGCGTCGGCGAGGATCGGTGCCGGCAGTCCCATCGCGGGGCTCAGCGTCGCGGCGGCGGCGCGCGGGTCGCCGGCCGTGCGCGTGTCGATTTCGGCGATCGCCTGGAACAGGGTGTCGATCACGGCGGCGTCGGTGAAGGCCTTGGCGCGGAAGTAGAACTGGTTGTTGGCCACCAGGCCCTGGCCGTCGGCGAGCACGCGGGTGTGCCCCGCCGCCTGGGCGGCGGCGAGGAACGGATCCCAGATCACCCAGGCGTCGACGCTGCCGCGCTCGAAGGCGGCGCGGCCATCGGGCGGGGCGAGGTACACGGGGGTGACGTCGGCGAGCTTGAGGCCGGCTTTCTCGATCGCCCGGACGAACAGGTAGTGGACGTTCGACCCCTTGTTCAGCGCGATCTTCCTGCCGCGCAGGTCGGCGAGCGTGCGGATCGGGCTCGCCTCGCGCACGAGGACCGCCTCGCCGGCCGGCGCCGGCGGCTCGCTGCCGAGGTAGACGAACGGCGCGCCGGCCGCCTGCGCGAAGATCGGCGGCGTCTCGCCCGCCGTGCCGAAGTCGACCGCGCCGGCGGCCAGGGCCTCCATCAGCGGCGGGCCGGAGCCGAACTCGCGCCACTCGACGGCGGCGCCGAGCGGCTTCAGCTTGCCCTCCAGCAGTCCGCTGGTCTTGAGCAGCAGGAGGTTGCCGTATTTCTGGTAGCCGATGCGGACGGTCCTGGCGGCGAAGGCCGGGCGGGCAAGGGCGAGGGCTGCCGTGGCGCCAGCCGTTGCGAGGGCGGCGCGGCGCGTGAGGGTCGTCATGGGATCAATCCTGTGGGGAGAGGCTCGACGCCTCACGAGGCGCCGACGCGCTTGTCTTGAGGGGCGGCGGTGTTGCCGATCATCTCGCCGAACGGGCCGCGGTGCGTCGCGCCGCTGCGCGGGGCGATCGTGGTCGAAGCGAGCGGCAGGCGCGGCAGCACCAACTCGGCGAAGCGATAGGCTTCCTCCAGGTGCGGGTAGCCCGACATGATGAACGTGTCGATGCCGCAGGCCATGTATTCCTTCATGCGCTCGGCCACCGTGTCGGCGTCGCCGACCAGCGCGGTGCCGGCCCCGCCGCGCACCAGGCCGACGCCGGCCCACAGGTTGGGGCTGACTTCGAGCTGGTCGCGCCGGCCGCCGTGCAGCGCCGCCATCCGGCTCTGGCCCACCGAGTCCATGCGGGCGAACGCCTTCTGCGCCTCGGCGATGGTGTGGTCGTCGACGTGCTCGATCAGCTTGGCCGCCGCGCGCCAGGCCTCCTCGTTGGTGTCGCGCACGATCACGTGGAGCCGGATGCCGAACGAGAGGTCGCGGCCCCGCGCGGTGGCCAGAGCCCGCATGCCCGCGACCTTGGCGGCGACGGCGGCCGGCGGCTCGCCCCAGGTCAGGTATTTCTGGACGATCTTGGCCGCCACCTCCTGGCCGGCCGACGAGGAGCCGCCGAAGTACAGCGCGGGATAAGGCCGCTGCACCGGCGGGAACAGGATCTTGCTTCCCTCGACGCGGATGTGCTCGCCGGCGAAGTCGAACGTCTCGCCGGCGAGCAAGCGCGTGTAGACCTGCAGGAACTCGTCGGTGACGGCGTAGCGCTCGTCGTGGCCGAGGAAGATGCCGTCGCCCTTGTTCTCGACCGGGTCGCCGCCGGTGACGACGTTGACCAGCAGCCGGCCGCCCGAGATGCGGTCGAGCGTCGCCGTCATGCGCGCGGCGACCGCCGGCGATTGCAGGCCGGGGCGCACCGCCACGAGGTAGCGCAGCCGCTCCGTCTGGGGCACGAGGGCGGAGGCGACGATCCAGGAATCCTCGCAGGATCGGCCGGTCGGCAGCAGCACGCCGTAGTACCCGCAATCGTCCGCCGCCCTGGCGACCTGCGTCAGGTACTTCAACGTGACCTCGCGCGCGCCGTGGGTCGTGCCGAGGTAGCGGCCATCGCCGTGGGTCGGCAGGAACCACATCACGTTGGCTTCTTTGGCGGCCGTGTCGGGGGAAAGGCTCATGGTTGGTCTCCGGCTGGCGTGTCCCCGAGCAGGCGGGCGAGGATGCGGGCTTCGAGCGCGGCGATCTCCGCCGAACCGCGGCGACGCGGGCGCGGCAGCGGCACCTCGACGTCGAGCGCGATGCCGCCCGCCTCGAGCATGATCACGCGGTCGGCCAGGGTGAGGGCCTCGGTGACGTCGTGGGTCACCAGCACGGCGGTGAAACCCTGGTCGAGGGTGATGCGCTCGATCAGCCGCTGCATCTCAATGCGGGTCAGGGCGTCGAGCGCGCCGAGCGGTTCGTCGAACGCCAGCACGCGGGGTCGCGACACCAGCGCGCGCGCCAGCGCCACGCGCTGCTTCTGGCCGCCCGACAGCGTCGCCGGCCATTCGTCCGCGCGCTCGGCGAGGCCGACGTCGCGCAACGCTGCCAGCGCCTGGGCCTTGCCGTCCCGGGCGCCGCGTCCGAGGCCGATCTCGACGTTGGCGACGACGGTTGCCCAGGGCAGCAGGCGCGGCTCCTGGAACATCATACGGATCGCCGGCGCCGCGTCATCGCCATCCTGGCCCTGACCGAAGCGGATCGTGCCGGCGTCGGGCGCCTCCAGGCCGGTGAGCAGGCGCAGCAGGGTGCTTTTCCCGCAGCCGCTGCGCCCGACGATCGCCAGGAACCGGCCGGCGGGGACGTCCAGGTCGAGGTCGGCGATGACCGCCTTGCCGCCGAAACTTTTCGAGAGGCCGCGCGCGCTGATCGGCAGTGCGCGGGCCTGCCGGGCCGGGCTGTCGAGCCGAGGCGTGTCGAGCGTCACGGTGCTCAAGCGCGAACCCCGCGCGGCTGCGAGCCGGCGCGATAGGCCGGGTTCCAGGCGAGCAGCGAGCGCTCCAGCACCCGCACGCTGGCGTCGGCGAGCTTGCCCAGCACCGCGTAGATGAGGATGGCGAGCACCACCACGTCGGTCTGCATGAACTCGCGCGCCTGCATCGCCATGTAGCCGATGCCGGAGTCGGCGGCGATCGTCTCGGCGACGATCAGGGTCAGCCAGGTGATGCCGAGCGCGTAGCGCAGGCCGACGAGGATGGAGGGCAGCGCGCCGGGCAGGATGATGCGGCGGAACAGGGCGCCCGGCCCCATGCCGTAGCTGCGCCCCATTTCGATCAGCTGCGGATCGACGCCGCGGATGCCATGCAGCGTGTTGAGGTAGACGGGGAAGAACACGCCCAGTGCCACCAGGAACAGCTTCGCGCCCTCGTCGATGCCGAACCATAGGATCACCAGCGGGATGAGGGCGAGGTGGGGCACGTTGCGCACCATCTGCAGCGTCGTGTCCGTGAAGGCGTCGGACCAGCGCGACAGCCCGTTGGCGAGGCCGAAGGCGAGCCCGATGCCGCCGCCGACCACCAGCCCGGCGAGCGCGCGCAAGGTGCTCACCTCCATGTTGGTCAGCAACTCGCCGCTGACGGTGAGCCTCACGGCGGCGCGGCCGATGTCGAGGGGGTTCGGCAGCACGGTGGAGGAGAGCACGCCGCTGGAGGTGCCGGCCTGCCACAGCGCGAGGATCGCGGCCGGCAGCAGCCAGCCGATCCAGCCGGCGGACGGGCGCGGGGCGCGACGTGGCCGGTCCAGGCTCGGCGACTCCACGCCTGCCGATGCCAGGGTCGGCGATGGCGAGCCAGCGTGGTTTCGGAACGTCAGGGCATCGCTCATCAGGTCTCTTCCTGCGCCAACCCGGCCCATCCTTCATCGCAAAGGACATCACGCGGACCACAGCTAAAAGGTGGCCCATGGCACCGCGTCCGTCGATGAAACTTAGTTCTGAAGTTCCAGCCTGCCTGAGAAAGGCCTTCTGCGTGCCGCCGTTCCTCGAGGACGATGACGTTGTCCGTCGTAGATACTTTGACTGACGGCAACGCGCGCATCGCTTGAAGCCGTTACCACGGCTCATCATCACGATGGTCCGCTCACCCATTTAAGGTGCTTTGTGGGAGCCTTTCTCCTTTCGGCCACCATCGGTCGTACGATGATGCACGGTACCCGCTCTTCGCCTGGCGGAGTGGGACGAGTTCCAGACTTTAGACCCGACCTTGCCGATGCTGCGTCTCCCGATGGAGACACATCGGGGTCGGGCACCGAGAAGTGGCGAGCCCTCCGCATATTCCAATCGAGTGGGGCCGCGAACGGAGCAAGCGTGCCCCGAAGGGCGGCGGACGGGAGCGTCGGCATGGCGGGCAGGCAGATGGCGGGCAGGCAGATAACGGGCGGGCAGGGCGTGCGGAACATCCACGAGACCGCTGAAGGCGTTGTCAGCCGACGTGGCATGACGGCTACCCTCGCGCGTGCGTCGAGGTGGCTCGGCACCCAAGCCTTGCGCGAACGCGTGCGCCGCGTGCTGTTGCGCCGCTGATCGATGACGCGCCGAGGGGAGCGGCAGGGGTCGCCGGCAGGC
>CAXTIU010000043.1:0-15701 GCA_964244495.1 uncultured Beijerinckiaceae bacterium | reverse complement strand
GCCTAGCTGTCGTTACCAAGGAGGTTATTCAGCCTTTGCCGAGGAGATTGTTGGTTGAGAGCTGAGTGGGATCGGGTTGTGTTGTAACCGTTGATCCAGGGCAGCATGGCTTGCGCGCGGGCGGCTGATGAGGCGTAGGGCTCGGCGTAAATCCATTCGCGCAGCGATGTCTGGATGAAGCGCTCCGCTTTGCCGTTGGTGCGTGGCGTGTAGGGGCGTGTCCGCACGTGGCGGATCCCGACTTTGGCTAGAAGGTCGCGAAAGGCGCGGCTGCGGTAGGCCGATCCGTTGTCGCTCATGACGCGCTCGACTGTGACGCCGTGTCGGACGAAGAAGGCCAGCGCGGCCGTCATGAAGGCTGTGGCGCTTTCCTTGGTCTCGTCGGGCAGGATGGCCGTGTAGGCCAGGCGCGAGGCCTCATCGATGGCCACGTGCAGCGCTTCCCAGCCGATGCCGCGTTTGCCGTCGCGCCGGTTGCCGGTGATGCGGTGGCCGACGCCTTCGATGCGGCCGAGCTTCTTGCTGTCGACGTGGATCAGTTCGCCCGGCGTCTCGCGCTGATAGCGGATGATCGGTGGCTTGGCCTCAAGCGCACTCAGGCGGCCAAGACCGGGCTTGCGCAACACGGTGCCCATCGTGGAGCGCGGCAGACCGAGGCGATCGGCGGTGGCCTGTCCGGTCACGCGGGTGCGCCGCAGCGCCTCGATCGCATCGCGGATGGCGGGCGTGACGCGAACCTTCGGGCGGGCGGGCGCCGAACTCCTGTCATGGAGCATTCGCTCGCCCCCCGCCTTGAAGCGACCCAGCCAGGTGTAGGCGCAACGCGCGCTCACCCCCGCCGCCTGGGCCGCGTCCGCCACGCGCCAGACCTCCACGATGATCCTGTTCACAAGAAGGGCTCGACCATGCACGGTCATGTGGGCATTCTTATGCGTGTTCATCCGGGCGCTCCGGTCAGGGCTGTTTGGCTTCGCAACCACAGCCTCCCATCCGAGCCTCGGATGAACAACCTTCATAGCTTCGACAGCTAGCCAAGCGAACGTTCGTTGTCCAAGCGGTAATGGCGTCCCGCCCGTTTTGGCGATCGTAGGCCTCAGGGTTCGACGGCGCTCAGGATAAGCGAACGGGGGATTAGCCGGCGCATATCTGTGCCCTTCTATGTTGCGGTTCGACGTTGTGGTTCGAAGGAGTTTCGGATGTTGATCGGACATCTCGAGGACGCGTTAGGCTGCCAAGGAAGAACCTTCTAATGCCTCAGCAACCCGAGACCTTGTCGCTACATCCCAAGCGTGTCGCGATCGCGGGCCTGGGCACGGTGGGCCTCGCCGTCGCCAAGGCGCTCGACGGCGGGGCGGTTCACGGCTTGGTCCTCGCCGCCGTCGCCGTCCGAGACGTTGGGAAGGCGCAGCGTGCCCTCGCATCGCTCCAGCGGGCGCCGGAGGTTCTGACCTCGTTCGGCGATCTCGAGTCGCGCGCCGACATCGTGGTGGAATGCGCCCCATCTCACCTTCTTCCCGCGATCGTCCGGCCGTTCGTGGAGGTGGGCAAGATCGCCCTGGTCCTGAGCTGCGGCGCGCTCCTCGACAATGAGCATCTCGTCGAGGTCGCCCGCGCGCACGGCGGCCAGATCGTCGTTCCCACCGGCGCGCTCCTCGGTCTCGATGCGGTCTCGGCCGCTGCCGAGGGCAGGATCCGCTCCGTTCGGATGATCACGCGCAAGCCGGTCCGCGGACTCGTCGGCGCCCCCTATCTCATCGAGCAGGGTATCGAGATCGCCGACATCAGTGAGCCCACATGTGTCTTCCGCGGCAGCCCGCGCGAGGCGGCGCGGGGCTTTCCCGCCAACCTCAACGTCGCGGTGGCGCTCTCGCTCGCGGGACTTGGGCCGGACCGGACCACCCTCGAGATCTGGGCCGATCCAAACCTCGACCGCAACACGCACCGCATCGAGGTCGAGGCCGACTCCGCCCGCTTCTCCATGTCGATCGAGAACATCCCAACGGATGAGAACCCGCGGACAGGTCGCATCACGGCGCTCTCGGTCATCTCCTACCTGCGCAAGCTCGCCGCCCCGCTCCGGGTCGGTTCTTGAACGGTCCGAGCCGGCGCGAAGCTTGCCTGATCGCAGCACGCGGCCGCTGGTCCCGATCCTAGGAACAAACCATGGTGCCCTCGACGGAAAAGGCCGCTTCCCTGATCGAGCGGACGACGATACGGCGCGTCACGCTCCGCGTGCTGCCGCTGCTGATGCTCGGCTACCTCTTCGCGTTCATCGACCGCGTGAACATCGGCTTCGCGGCCTTCCAGATGAACGCCGATGCCGGCCTGTCGGCCTCCGTCTTCGGTCTCGGCGCGGGCCTGTTCTTCCTCGGATACGTCCTGTTCGAGGTCCCGAGCAATCTCATGCTGGAGCGGTTCGGTGCACGCCTCTGGCTCGCCCGTATCATGGTCACCTGGGGGCTGATTTCCGCCGCCACGGCCTTCGTGGTCGGCCCGATCTCGTTCTGCATCGTGCGCTTCCTCCTGGGCTTGGCCGAGGCCGGCTTCTACCCGGGCGTGCTGCTCACCCTGATCACCTGGTTCCCGCGCGCTTACCGCGCGCGCGTGGTCGCCACCTTCATGGTTGCCGTGCCGCTGTCGAGCTTCGTCGGCTCACCGCTGTCGGCCGCGCTTCTCGGGCTTGACGGCTGGCTCGGGCTGCACGGATGGCAATGGATGTCGATCCTTGAGGCCTTGCCCGCCTCGTTGCTCGGCCTTCTCACGCTACGCTTTCTTCCTGAGCGACCGGATCGCGCGCCGTGGCTCGCGGACGCGCAACGTGAGTGGCTCATCGCGCAGCTCGCGACCAAGCGGACTGACGCCGGGGCTGGCCACCCTTCCGCGTGGCGGGTGATCGTCGACCCCCGGGTACTCGCCGCCGGCCTGATCTTCGCCGGCAGCACCGGATCGAGCGCGTGCCTGTCGATCTGGCAGCCGCAAATCCTGAAGTCGTTCGGCCTGTCGACGATGGATGTCGGCCTGCTGAACTCGGTGCCGTTCGGCATCGCGGCCGTCTTAATGGTGCTGTGGGCGCGCCACTCCGATTGGACTCACGAGCGGGCATGGCACGTAGCCGGGCCACAGGCGGTGACCGCGCTCTGCCTCGTGTCCGCCTTGGGTGTGCAGACGTTCGCACCGACGGTCGCGATCCTGTTCCTCGCGGTCGCCGGGACCTATGTGGTCAAGGGTCCGTTTTGGGGGCTCGCGACGGAATGGCTTGCACCGAACACGTCGGCCGCCGGGATCGCCCAGATCAATGCGCTCGGGAACCTCGGTGCTTTCATCGGCACCACCCTGCTCGGGATGATCAAGGAGGCGACCGGCAGCTACGCGGTCGGTCTACTGCCGCTGGCGCTTGTCACGGCGGCCGGAGCGATCTTGGCATTACACGTCAGCCACGGACAGAACACCCAAGCAACGAGTGTAGTGGCTAGATAGCTGCTGTCCTGCGGCCCCGGCCGGGTGACCCCGTGCTGCTGTGCCGACCGTCGCATCGCCTAATCAAGCGTGTTGAGGTCTCGCTGCGAGCGAGGCGCCTGGACAAGGCGGCGATGGCCGACCACCATGCGATCGGCTCGCCGACGGCAAGCGCGGGACAGCCCGCGCAGCCAGGCGCCCATCGCCGTCGCCCTCGTCGACAACGACGGCAGCGCCGCCCGCGCGCCGTGGATCAGCAGCGTGCGCAGGTAGATGTTGCCGCGCTTGGTGATGCCGAGCAGGCGTGGCTTGCCGCCGGTGCCACGAACGACCTGATCGACCTCGACCATGCCGTCATTGTCGATGTGGAGGCGTCCACCGCCGCGCGCCCGACGGAGGTGACCGCCGCCTGCACCATGATCGAGCGGGCGCACGACCGCCTCGGCCTTTGGCCCGAACGGCTCACCGCCGACAGCGCCTACGGATCGGCCGAAACCCTGAAATGGCTGGTGCATGAGCGCGGGATCGAGCCGCACATCCTCGTCATTGAAGGTCCGCTATGCGCAGAAGCACCAAGACGTATAAATGACTAGGTTGGGCGCGAAATCGAACGTCTGCTTTCTGGCGGCAAGCCAATGTCAGCTCCTGGCGGATTACGTTGAAAAAGTCGGTGTTGCTGCGGTTGTGAAGTCCTGAGTCAGTTCTCCTTGTAGGAGGGCGACGCGATGATGGGCGAGCGGGCGGCGCAGCAGGAAGCGCTACTCTACGAGTTCAGCCTGGAACGACACGTTCCTGCCAATCATCTGCTGCGTGCACTTGATCGCTTTGTCGATCTGTCCGGCCTACGAACGCATTTGCGGCCGTTCTACAGCGACATGGGTCGTTCCTCGATCGATCCGGAGCTGATGATCCGGATGCTGATCGTTGGCTACTACTGCGGCATCCGCTCCGAGCGCCGCTTGTGCGAGGAGGTGCACCTCAACCTTGCCTATCGTTGGTTCTGCAGGCTCGTGCTCGAAGGCGACGTGCCCGACCACTCGACCTTCTCAAAGAACCGGCATGGCCGCTTTCGCGACAGCGACCTTCTGCGCGAGCTGTTCGAGTCCAACGTGCAGCGCTGCATTGAAGAGGGCCTGGTCGGCGGCGAGGGCTTCGCCGTCGATGCCAGCCTGATCAAGGCGGACGCCAACAAGCAGCGCTCGGCGGACGCCTCCGAGATCGTCGACTGGGGCGACCTCGCGCGCAGCCGCCGGTCCGTTCGCGAGTACCTCGACACGCTGGACGAGGCGGCCTGGGGCGCGGCCAGCGAGGTGACGCCGAAGTTCATTTCCCGCTCCGACCCGGCGGCGCAGTGGACGGGCGCCATGAAGGGGCACGCCTTCTTCGCCTACGCCACCAACTACCTGATCAATCTCGATCACGCCGTCATCATCGACGTCGAGGCATGCCGCGCCATTCGCCAAGCCGAGGTCGGGGCATCCCGCACCATGATCGAGCGCGCGCATGATCGTTTCGGCCTGTGGCCGGCGCGCCTGGCGGCCGACAGTGCCCACGGCTCGGCCGAGACCCTCGCGTGGCTCGTGCACGAGCGCGGGATTGAGCCGCACATCCCGGTGCTCGACAAGTCGCAGCGCAGCGACGGCACCTTTAGCCGGTCCGACTTCGCCTACGATCACGCCCGCGATCGTTACACCTGCCCGGCCGGAAAGGAATTGAGACCCCGACAGAGGGTCTGCCGAACGGAGCGCCCGCTCGTCGATGAGGACGGCACGATGCGCTACCATGCCAGCAAGTTCGACTGTGACCCGTGCCAGCTGAAGCCGCGATGCTGCCCGAACACGCCGGCTCGCAAGATCCCGCGCTTGATCCACGAGGGCGCCCGCGACATGGCGAGGGACATCGCTGTGACCGAGACCTACGTCACGGCGGCAGCGAAAGAAGGTCGAGATGCTGTTCGCCCATCTCAAGCGCATCCTGAAGCTCGACAGGTTGCGGCTGCGCGGTCCGAACGGTGCCCGCGACGAGTTCCACCTCGCCGCAACAGCCCAGAACCTGAGGAAGCTCGCCAAGCTCCTGACGCAAGGACCGCGGATCCGACCAGCGTGATAGGTCAGGCCTCCTGCGCCAGAATACGACCTGCTCACCTCCGCCTCAGCAGCCGACCTTCTCAACGATATCGGCGCGAAGTCGACGGTGAAGGCTTGCTTGAGCGCGATGTCGGTCTTCAATCCGTGATCACGCGAGGTGGATGCGCACAAGGCCGCCTCGCGCCCGCAGCGCGACCTACGTCTCGCCCCACACCGCCAGCACGCGCTGGACGGTGGGTCTGGCCTTCATGCGCGCGAGGTGGGCGGCGAGGGGCGGCGGCAGGTCAATCCCGACCTCGGGCGCCCAGCGCTCGGCGTAGAACAGGGCGCTGTCGGCGATCGTGAACCGCTCGCCCGCCACGTAGTCGCGACCCGCCAGCTGCGGGGCGAGGATGGTGAAGGCCTGCTCCACCATCGAGCGGCCCTGCTTCTTGATCGCGCCCGCGCCGAGGCCGAGCGTGGTGTGCACCACGTCCGGCGGCTCGAAGTTGGTCGGCTTAAAGATGCGGGCGAAGCCCTGCATGTGCAGCGTGCCGACGACGTAGTCCATCACCTCCAGCGCACGCGCCTCGGCCTCCGGGTTGGAGGGCAGCAGTCCCTTCTCGGGGTTGGTGCGGGCGAGCCAGGTCGCGATGGCGACGTACTCGGTCAGGACGGAGCCGTCGTCGCGCACCAGGGTCGGCACCTTGCCCTTCGGGTTGATGCCGGTGAACGGCGGCTTGTGCGTGTCGCCGCCGGCGGCGTCGAGCTTCTCGGCCTGGTAGGGCTCGCCGATCTCCTCCAGCAGGACATGCGTGCCGATCGCGCAGGTGTGGGGACCCCAGTACAGCTTCATCATTCGCCTCCGTTGTCCAGCCGAACGTCGACGGCGGCGCTTGTTTCCGATCGCGTCCTACATCCAGGGGTACCACGGTCGCCGGAGTCGCGGCGGCCGCACATGCATCAAGGATCGACCAGCTCTTGTGAAGCAAGGCCTTGACGCAGATATATCGTGTTGCGATATTTCCTGTTAGGCTGTCGTGCAGCCTTAAGAAGGAGACTTTGTCATGAGGAACGTTCCTCGTTTTGTATCCGACCAACACTCCGATGCGAGCGCAAAGGTGATCGACCTTGCAGCGCACCGGGCCCTGAAAGAAAACCCGAAGAAGCCGAAGGCGGACCCGAGCAGCGCTTGGTATCACGCAGCAGCCGTCGCGGAGGAACGGGAGGCCCACCATGCGGTGTGAGCCTGTCACACGTCCTGTCAGCCAGCCTTCACCCACACCGCAACCGGTGTACCTCGCTTACGCGCTCGCGCCGGACGGAACCGCTTTCTCCGTTCGCCGCATCGATGCCATGACCGACGCCTCGGCCTGCGCGAAGGCGGCGAGCATTCCAAGCTTGCATGGCATCGAGGTGTGGGACTGCCACCGCTTCGTGACACTGCTGCCGGGAACGGCGCAGCACTGAACCAGCGAAGCCAGAAGCCCGCACAGACCCTGGCGCTGCCCCGGGGCGCGGCTCCGGAGGTCATGGCCATTGCGCATCGAGATCCCGGAATATCGCCATCAGCCGTGGCGCCAAGACTTTCACCTCCTGCAAATGCACCAGGGATAGCTTGCGCAAAGCTTCGTCGGCTTGGGCTGTCAATCCCAAGCCGACCTTCCGACGGTCCGCCTGGTCGGCGACACGGATGACGAGCCCCGACGTTTCAAGCCTGGCAACGAGTTCGGCGGCGGTGTGGGGTGCAACCAGCAGCGTATCGGCGAGCGCGCCGATGGTGAGCGCTGCCCCGCGGTTTCCCTTGATCGCCAGCAGGGCCTGGTGCTGCTGGGTGGTCAGACCCGCGGTGCGCGCTGCTTCCGTGCTGAAGTTCACGAAGCGGCGCAGGGCATGACGGAAGGCGGCGAGGCTTTCATAGTCGCCCTGGGTCAATTCGTGCTGCGTCGCGCTCTTCATTACCAACGTCCTTGATTGTATCGCGTTGCGATATAACTGGATCTCATGGGCCGGCGTTGGCAAACCCTGGCGCGGACGGAGATCAGCGTGAGCGACACTGTAGTCCCAGCAAGCCCGGCCCACTGGTCGCCGAAGGCCCTCGCCGACTTCTCAGCCGGTCCGCGCACGCTGCTCCTTGCCGCGATGGCCCTCGTTGTCGGCTCCCTTGCGACTGCTGCGGCCTGGTGCCTGGTCAGCCTCATCGCGCTTGTCGCCAACCTCGTCTAGTTCGCGCGTCTCAGCACCGTGCTGCCAGCGATGGCCGACACGCCGCACTCGTGGTCGACCGTGGCCGCTCCGGCGCTCGGCGGCCTCATCGTCGGGCTGCTGACCTTCTACGGATTGAAGGCGATCCGCGATCATGGCATCCCCGAAGCGATCGAGGTCATCCTCGCCGGATCCAGCCGCATCGCTCCCCGCGTCGCCTTGCTGAAGCCGCTCTCCGCCGCCGTGTCGATCGGCACCGGCGGACCTTTCGGCGCCGAAGGTCCGATCATCGTGACGGGGGGCGCCATCGGCTCGTTGTTCGCCCAGTTCTTCCATCTCACCGCGGCGGAACGCAAGACGCTGCTCGTTGCCGGCGCGGCGGCTGGCATGACGGCGATCTTCGGGACGCCCATCGCCGCCGTGCTGCTCGCGGTGGAACTGCTGCTGTTTGAGTGGAAGCCGCGCAGCTTCATTCCCGTGTGCGTCGCCGTCGTCGTGGCAATCCTTGCCGCCCGCTCGGCTTCAACGCCGCACCGCTATTCTCGCTGCCGCTGATGCCCGTCCTGCCGTGGTGGGGTTACGCTGCCTGTACCGGGCTCGGTCTCGCCATCGGGGTGCTGTCGGGCCTGCTCACGACCATGCTGTACCGCATCGAAGATGCCTTCGAGCGTTTACCGGTGCATTGGATGTGGTGGCCGGTCCTCGGCGGCCTGATCGAGCCGCAGGCCCTCGGCGTCGGCTATGGCGTCATCGCCGACTTGCTCCACGCTCGCATGACGCTCGCGGCGGTGGCCACGGTGCTGCTGGTGAAAGCCGCGATCTGGTTGGTGTCGCTGGCCTCGGGCACTTCCGGCGGCGTGCTCGCGCCCTGCTCATCCTGGGCGGGGCTGCCGGCTGGATCGCAGGATTGATGCTGCCCGGCGCCGATCCCGGCTTCAGGGCGCTCGTCGGCATGGCGGCGAGACTTGGCGGCAGCCTGCGCGCACCGCTGACCGGGGCGGTGTTCGCCTTCGAGGTGTCGGGCATCGCGCACGCCTTGCCGGCGCTGTTGACGGCGACCGTGGCCGCCTATGCCGTCACCGTGCTCCTGCTCAAGCGCTCCATGCGCACGGAAAAGATCGCTTGGCGTGGCCGCCACATCAGGCAGGAGTACGGCATCGATCCCTACGAGCTGACCCGGGCCGCGGAGATCATGACGAGGGATGTCGAGACCCTACCGGCGACGATGAGCACAGCCGAAGCCATCGCCTTCCTCGCGTCGCCCATCGCCACGCATCGCGGCTATCCCGTGATCGGCAGCAACGGGCACTATGCCGGCCTCGTCACCCGCGCCGACGCGCTGCGCTGGCAGGCGGACGGAACTCTACTGGACGGCACGCTCGTCGATCGCCTTACCGAACCGCCGCCACTCACGGTCGCGCCCGGATACGTCATCAGCCATGTTCTCGACCTGATGATTGTCACGAACACCGGGCTGATCCCCGTCGTAGGGCCTCGTACGCGAGTGCTGCAGGGTGTGATCAGCCGCAAGGACCTGCTCGCCGTGCGTCGCACGGCTGGGATCAGCGAAAGGGAACGTGCCCGCTTCTTCGCGCGGCAAGGTCGCAGAAGCGAAGGGACGCTCTCCGCAGCGACGACGAGCGACGGTCCTTCCGTCGATGTGGAAGCTTGTTAGGTGGCGCTGCCGCCGACCATCACTACCTACTTGAGCCAGCGGCTTGGCTGACTACGCCTCCGCCGGCTACGGGCGAGATCTGATGGAACATGGGTCTGATGCAACAGCTGATCTCATGCAGACAAGGGTGACTCGCTTGAGATTGGCGGATGGATGAACCCGCCTCGCAAAAGATTCCAGCACGACTATATATCGTCGACAGGTCTGGTCTGCACGGATTGGGCCGGCAAGTCTCGAACCAAGAATGAGAGCTCCGCAAGCCAAGCTTTTATGAACAAGTCGTCCCGTCGTCACCTGGTACTGGGCTATGTTAGCACCTCGTCGAGAACATGAGCATTCGGGAGTTCTTCGCGAAGATGTCCACGCGCTTTCTAAGCCCAGCCTTATTGCTTGGAACCATGACCAAGAAGATGGGGTTGCTCTTGCTGTCGTAAGTCGGCGTGGGGCGTCGACCAAGCCATGTACGCTCACTGCCTCATATGTGCACCCGCGCGACTAAACTCATTCCACAGAGAAAAATATGACAATCGTGACCGCGCCCGATTGCACCCATGCGATCGGCGTTACCTTGGGTATCAACGGCCAGCCGACGCACCTCGATGTCGAGCCCTGGACCTCCCTGCTCGACGCCTTGCGTGAGCAGCTTCATCTAACCGGCACCAAGAAAGGGTGCGACCATGGCCAGTGCGGTGCCTGTACGGTGCTCGTCGACGGTACGCGGATCAACGCGTGCCTGGCACTCGCGGTCATGCAGGACGGCAAGGCGATCACCACGATCGAGGGCCTAGGCACGGTCGACGCGCTGCACCCGATGCAGGAAGCCTTCATCGCGCATGATGCCTTCCAGTGCGGCTACTGCACCCCGGGCCAGATCTGCTCCGCGGTCGGCATGATCCAGGAGGGTCGAGCCACCACGCCGGATGAGATCCGCGAGCTGATGAGCGGCAACTTGTGCCGTTGCGGCGCCTACCCCAACATCCTTGCCGCCATCGAGCAGGTCATCGGTGAAAGCGTCGGAACCGCGAAGGTAGCCGCCCGATGAACCGCTACAGCTTCACCCAGGCCACCGATGCCGACACTGCCGTCCGCGAGAAAAGCGGCGCCAGCGTCAAGTTCATCGCTGGCGGCACCAACCTCGTCGATCTCATGAAGTACAATGTCGAACGGCCCGAACGGGTGGTCGACATCAACAAAATCGCCTTGCGCGAGATCTCCGAGGCGCCGGGCGGCGGCCTGCGGATTGGGGCGCTCGTCACCAATTCGACCTGCGCCTACGACGAGCGGATCGGCCGGCGCTACCCGCTGCTGCGCAACACGATCCTTTCCGGCGCTTCGCCGCAGCTACGCAACGCCGCCACGACCGGCGGCAACCTGTTGCAGCGCACGCGCTGCTACTACTTCTACGACGTCGACACGCCCTGCAATAAAAGGCAGCCCGGTAGCGGGTGCCCGGCGGTCGGCGGCGTCAACCGCATCCACGCGATCCTCGGCACCAGCGCGAGTTGCATCGCCACCAATCCGTCGGACATGAACGTGGCCATGGCGGCGCTCGGCGCGACGATCAACGTGCGCGGTCCCGGCGGGGAGCGGGTCATCCCCATCCTCGATTTCCACCGCCTGCCCGGCGACACGCCGGAGATCGAAACCAGCCTCAAGGGCGACGAGCTGATCACCTCCGTCGACCTGCCGAGCGAGGATTTCTCGGCGCATTACACCTACCTCAAGCTGCGCGACCGGGCCTCCTACGCCTTCGCCTTGGTGTCGGTGGCGGCGGCGCTGAGGATGGAGGGCGGCGCCATCGCTGAGGCGCGGGTCGCGCTGGGTGGCGTCGCCCACAAGCCCTGGCGCCTGCCAGCGGCCGAGGCCCTGCTGAAGGGTGTCGCGCCCGGCCCCGAGGCTTTTGGTAAGTTCGCCGACGCGTTGCTTAAGGGCGCGGTGCCGCAAACGCAGAACGGCTTCAAGATTCCGTTGGCGCGTCGTGCCATCGTCCGCGCGCTGAAGCAGGCCGCCGACGGCACGCCGCAGCCCATTGCCGATAAGACCATCGTCTGAAGTCCCGCGTACACCGCCCGATCAATGCTGGGGCAGCAAGGAACCAGCCCGCATTGGGCGATACGCGCCACGAGCTTTACCTTCGACTTACCATTTGATGCCTCACGCGAGGCGTCGTTCACTCTCAAACAGTCCGGCATACGGCTGGATGGTCGAGGACCCATGACCCACGACAGCAACGTCCCCTACATCGGCCGCGCGACGAGCCGCGTCGACGGACCACTCAAGGTTACCGGCGGCGCCAAATACGCGGCAGAGTATGCCGCACACGACCTTCTGCACGGCTACGTCGTGTGCGGTGCGATCGCCAAGGGCCGCATCACCGCGATCGACATCAGCAAGGCGATGGCGGTTCCCGGCGTCGTCGACGTGCTGACGCACGAGCACCGCGCCCGCACGGCGTGGTTGAGCTACAATTACAAGGACATGATTGGACCGCCGGGCAAGCCGTTCCGCCCGCTCTACGACGACGAGATCCAATACAGTGGCCAGCCAATCGCCCTGGTCGTCGCCGAAACGTTCGAGGCGGCGCGAGCCGGCGCGGCCCTGGTCACGGCGACCTACAGGAGCGAGGAGCACATCACCGATCTCGATGCGGTGAAGGGCCAGTCCTACGTGCCGCCGAAGCGCCGCTCGGGCATCGCTCCACCTCCGAGCCCGCGCGGCAAGGCCGATGCCGCGTTCGACGCGGCGCCGGTCAAGATCGAGCAGCAGTACCGCGTCGCTGTCGAGCACCACAACCCGATGGAGCCCTTCTCCACCACGGTGGTGCGAGAGGACGACGGCAGCCTGACCATCTACGACAAGACGCAGGGCTCGCAGAGCAATCAGGCCTACGTCTGCGGCGTGTTCGGGCTGAACAAGGGCAAGGTCAGGATCGTCAACGCCTTCATGGGTGGGGGCTTCGGTTCCGGACTGCGGCCGGCCTATCAGCTCTACCTCGCCGTGCTCGCGTCGCAGACACTGGAGCGCTCCGTGCGCGTTTCGCTGACCCGCGATCAGATGTTCACCTTCAGCTACCGGCCGGAAACGATCCAGACCGTCTCGCTCGGTGCTGAACCATCCGGCAAGCTCACCGCGATCAAGCACCATGCGGTTGCCGGGACCTCTCACTTCGAGGACCATCAGGAGGTGGTCGTGAACTGGTCCGGCCTCCTCTACGACTGCAAGAACGCCAAGCTGACCTACGAGCTTGCCAAGATCGACACCCACACCCCGGCCGACATGCGCGCACCCGGCGCTGTGCTCGGCGTGTTCGCCGTCGAGTCTGCCATGGACGAACTCGCCTACGAGACCGGTGTGGATCCGGTGGACCTGCGTCTGCTGAACTACGCCGAGACCGACGAGAACGAAGGCAAGGCGTTCACCTCCAAGGCGCTGAAGGCGTGCTTCAGGGAGGGCGCCGAGCGCTTCGGCTGGTCCAGGCGTTCGTCCGAGCCACGCTCGATGCGCGACGGTCGCGAGCTGGTCGGCTGGGGCATGGCGACCGGCGTTTGGGAAGCCCAGGTCATGGACACACAGGCGCGCGCTACGATCCATGCCGACGGCACGCTGGATGTGGCCAGCGCAACCTCGGACATCGGCACCGGTACCTACACCGTCATGGGGATGATGGGTGCCGACATGTTCGGGTTACCGATCGACAAGGTGCGCGTCAAGCTCGGCGATTCGAGCTTGCCGACGGCTCCCGTCGAAGGGGGATCGTGGGCGGCGGCCTCGACGTGCTCGGCGATCAAACTCGCTTGCGAAGCCTTGAAGAAGGACCTTCTCAAGCACGCGCAAGCAATCAAGGATAGCCCGCTGAAAGGTGCCAACCCCGAAAACGTTGAAACGTACGACGGACGCTTGCGTCTCATCGCGGTGCCCGGCACCGGCGTGTCGATCAGCGACGTCCTGAGCGCCGCCGGCATCGACGAATTGTCGGCGCAGGGTGAGGCGAAGCCCGATCCCAAGGTCAAGAAGACACACACGTCCTACACGCATTCGGCGATCTTCTGCGAGGTTCGCGTCGATGAGGAACTCGGCGTCGTTCGCGTCGCGCGGATCGTCAACGCCGTCGCGGCGGGCAAGATCATCAATCCGAAGACCGCGCGCAGCCAGATCCTCGGAGGGGTCGTCATGGCGCTAGGCTCCGCTTTGGAGGAGGAGACCTTCACCGATCACGCGCTCGGCCGCTTCATGAACCATAACTTCGCCGAGTACCACGTGCCGGTGAACGCCGACATCAAGGACATCGACGTGATCTTCGTCGATGAACCGGATGAACTCACCAACGATCTCGGCGTGAAAGGTCTCGGCGAGATCGGCATCGTCGGGACCGGTGCGGCGATCGCCAACGCCGTGTTCCATGCCACGGGCGTCCGCGTCCGCAGCCTGCCGATCACGATCGACAAGCTCGTCGAGTCGATGGCGCTTGTGGTGGCAGAATAGCGCCGGTTGTGCCGAGCGGAGGCGGGCGCGTAAAGCTCTCGTCTCTGCTCACGTTTGAGCCTGTCGACCGACACCCTTCTTCAGCCTGCGGCGTTGATGGCGCCAGCGCGTCGACATGTTGTACGTCTGCTTACAGGCAACGAGCCTGAGAGGTTCAAGGGCGTACGTGGGCGCATTTCGGCCGACGCTACGCGACAGGCAAGACCCCTGAATAGGAGCCACTTCTCGTGTTGGCGTTAGGCCACAGAGGTGGTACACAGGCGATTCAGATGGCGATCGCTAACATGTTGATTTTACTGATCAGGCAGGCGCGCAGGCACAATCCCTCCCTCTCCGCCAACGCTTCTTTTAGCGTAGGAAGATCAGAAAGGTAGCCGTTAGTAGAGGCTTAGGCGCCGCCTGGTGATACATGGCGGTGATACATTGAGTTTCCGATTGTCTTTTCCCTACCGGCACCCGAAGACGGGCACGTACTGGTTCCGCAAGTGGGTCCCGCTCGCGCTCCGGGCGAGGCTCGGCAAGACGCTCCACCAGCAGTCGCTGCGCACCAAGGACGTCGGGGTCGCCAGGGCCAAGTCCGCCGTGGTGGCCGCCGAGGTCGCCCGCCGCTGGGACGCGATCTCCGCCGAGCCCGGGCGGCTCACTCCGGTGCAGCGCTGGGCGGTGGCCGGCGAGTTCTACCGCTTCCTTCTCGCGAAGCACCGGGATGAGCCGGGGTCGCCGCACCGCTGGGAGTTCGAGGCCCGGATGGACGAGGCCAGGAACAGGCCCGCGGCGCTCCGCCCGACCACGGCGGAGGTCCTGGCCCGCTCCGCGCTCCCGGCGTTCCTGGCCGAGCGCGGCATCGCCGACGCCGACCTCCTCGACCTCGCGAAGGACTGCGTCGAGACCGGCGTCGCGGCCAAGAGGGCCCTGGCCCGCCACGCCAGGGGCGACTTCCGCCCCGACCCGGACGCCGACCGCTGGCCGGCGTACCGGCCGGCGGCACGTCCTGTTTCCCCCGCGTCGCCGCCGGCGCGCGAGCCCGGCGCCGAGCGGCTGACACTCGCCGCTGAGTGGGAGCACTTCGTGAAGGAGCGGGGCCTGTCGCTCGGCACGTAGAAGCGCTGGAGGCCGCTCCTCGCTAAGCTCGGGGCGCACGTCGGCCGCGCCGACCTCTCGACGGTGACGCCCGCTGAGGTCGGCGAGTGGAAGCGGGCCCTGCTTGACTCGGGCCTGTCCCGCAAGACGGTCCGCGAGGGCCACCTCGCGGCGGCGCGCTCCTTCTTCTCCTGGGCGGTCGGCAGCGGGAAGCTCGCCACGAACCCCTGCGCGGGCATCACCGTCGCGCCCGGAAGGACGGTCGAGACGACGGCCAGGAGGGGACGGGACCTGAGCGACGCCGAGGCGAACCTCATCCTCTCGGAAACGCTGCGGCCCGCCCACCCGAGGACGTCGCCGACCTTCGCCGCCGCCAAGCGATGGGTGCCCTGGCTCTGCGCCTACACGGCCACGCGCGTCAACGAGGTCACCCAGGTCCGCCGCGAGGACGTCCGCAGGTACGACCTGGGCGCCCTGGTCGTGTGGGTCATCCGGATCACGCCGGAGGCGGGTTCCGTCAAGGATGGCCGGATCCGCGAGGTCCCCCTCCACCCGCACCTCGTCGAGACGGGGTTCGTGGAGTTCGCGCTGTCGTGCCCCGATGGGCCGCTCTTCTACCGGGCCGAGCGTCCTCGCGGCGGCTCGGCCATGAACCCAGCCTACAGGAAGGTCGGCGAGAAGCTCGCCGCGAAGGCAAGTGATCAGCCCCCATCGGGTGGTCCGGGTTGGATGTTAGT
>CAXTIU010000042.1:0-17257 GCA_964244495.1 uncultured Beijerinckiaceae bacterium | reverse complement strand
TGCTCCGTCGGCGCTTCATCCTCGCGACATGATCCACTAAACTCGGCGATGAACCGATGTTGGCGCCCATCCTGGACGCGGTGCCGGGCGTGCGCACCGGCCGCCGTGGTCGCCCGCGCCGCCGACCGGACAAGCTGCACGCCGACAAAGGCTACGACCATCGCCGGTGCCGGGCCGAGTGCCGGGCCCGCTCCATCGTCCCACGCATCGCCCGACGCGGCATCGAGAGCAGTGCCAAGCGCGGGCGGCATCGCTGGGTCGTCGAGCGCACCTTCGCTTGGCTGGCCCGCTTCCGCCGCCTCACCGTCCGCTACGAGCGACGGGCCGACATCCACCTCGCCCTCACGACCCTCGCCTGCGCCCTCATCTGCCTCAAGCAGATCAAACGGTTTTGTCCCTAGTTCTAAATCACCGTGGATGAAGGTTCCGGGAGCAGGTCACTTGGAGGTGTCCAGCTGGCTCGGGACGAGCTTTCAGGCCTTCCCGCCATGAGGTACCTGGAATAGTCGACCCAACGGACCTGCATGCAAGGCTCCTGGGTTCACTTCTTGCTGATCTCTCGTCCTGGATGGTGGTCAAGGATGTTGCTGACCCAGCCGCCGATCTTCGGCGACAGGAGGTTCGGCGCCTCGTAGCTGAGCAGCGGCAGGTAGGGCATTTCAGTCAGCAGCAGCGTCTCCGCCTCATGCAGGATCGCCTCCCGCTTGCCCGCGTCCGGCTCCACCTCCGCCTGCCGCATCAGCGCGTCGTAGGCGGGGTCCTCGAAGCGGGCGTAGTTCAGGCCCTTGTTGTCGCTTTCCGCCAGAAAAAGGTAGTTCTGCGCGTCGGGGAAGTCGGCGAACCAGCCGGAGCGGACCACGTCGTAGGGCTGGTCCGAGGCGAGGAACGCGTAGTGCGTGGTGGCGTCGGTCACGATGAACGAGGTCGTGACGCCGAGCACCCGCCACATGTCGGCGATGGCCACCGCCGTCGCCTGGTTGTTCTCGGATTGGTTGGTGCGGAAGGTGAGGTGCAGCGGGTGGCCGGGGCCGTAGCCGGCCGCCACCATCAGCGCGCGGGCCTCGTCCTCGCGCTGGAACTGGCTCTCGTGTTGCCACGCCACCTCGGAGGGTTGCCCGTAGCCGGGGATGCCCGGCGGCACGAAGGAGGTGCAGGGCAGCGCCGTGCCGCCCCAGATCACGTGTGCCAGGAACGCGCGGTCGATCACCATCGCTAGCGCTTGGCGTACGCGCACGTCGTCGAACGGCGGGTGCCTGGTGTCGAAGGCGTAGTAGTAGGTGCCCAGACTCGGCGTCAGCTTGAACTCCGACCCGAGATGCGAGCGGATGAACGCCGCCTGGTCGATCGGCACCTCGTTGTAGCTGTCGATCTCGCCGGCCATGAAGCGCCGTAGCCCGGCCGAGCGGTCCTCGATCGGCACGATGACCTCGCCGTCGAGGCTGACGTGAGCGGCGTCGTGGAACCGCGGGTTCTTCACCAGCACCAGCCGGTCGCCCGGCACGTAGTCCTTCAGCACGAAGGCGCCGTTGCCGACCATCCGGCCGGCGCGGGCGAAGGCGTCGCCCCAGCGCTCCACGCTCGGCCGGTACACCGGCATGGCGGTGAAATGGGTGAGCTGGTCGAGGAAGGTCGTCGCCGGGTGCTCGAGCGTGATTTCCAGCGTGCCGGGATCAAGGGCGCGCACGCCGAGCCGCTCCAACGGCATCCCGCCGGTGTTGACGCCGCGCGCGTCGCGCACGGTGTAGAGGATGTTGGCGTAGCCGGCCCCGGTCCGCGGGTCCATCAGCCGGCGAAACGAGTACACGAAATCATCCGCCGTGACCTGTGCCCCGTTCGACCACAGCGCGTCGGGGCGCAGGTGGAAAGTGTAGGTGAGGCCATCGTCGCTCACGTTCCAGTGCGCCGCCACGCCCGGCTGCAGCCGGCCACGCCCGTCGTAGACGGTCAGCCCCTCGTAGAGCTCATCGAGGATGTGGGCCTCCACCGCCGTGGAGGTCTTGTGCGGATCGAGCGAGCCGGGGTCGGCTGTCTCGCCGCGCACCCAGGTGCCGCCGGCGAGGGCGGCCGGGCAGGAAAGGATGGAGAAGGCAAGGGCGAGGGCGCCCAACCGCACTACAGGGCCACCCGGTGGCTCCGCACCGGCATGCCGCGACGCACGGTCGCGACGCGCTCGATGTCGAGCCGGGCGCTCGCCACCCCAGGCCCGTCCGAGGCCCGCGCGACCACCAAGCCCCAAGGATCGATCACCATCGAGTGCCCGTAGGTTTGCCGCTTCTCCTGGCCGATGGTGAACACGCCGGTCTGCGCCGGCGCGCAGAAATACGTCTGCGTCTCGATCGCGCGCGCCCGGCACAGCACCTCCCAATGGTCCTTGCCGGTCTGCAGGGTGAAGGCGGAGGGTAGCGCGATCACCTGCGCGCCCCTGTCGACGAGCGCCTGGAACAGGGTGGGGAAGCGCAGGTCGTAGCAGATCGCGCAGCCGACCGTGACGCCTTCGCAATCGTAGGTCTCGACGCTCGCGCCGGCCTTGAACGAGGCGCTCTCGCGGTAGCTCGTGCCATCGGGGGTGTCGATGTCGAACATGTGGATCTTGCGGTAGCGCGCGACCTCGCGCCCGGTGCGGTCGAAGGCGACCGTCGTGTTGTGGATGCGGTCGGTGCCGGGTGCCCGCTCCAGCATCGAGCCTGCGTGGATGAACACCTTGTGGCGCACCGCCAGCGTCCGCATCGCCTCGTAGGCCGGTCCTTCGCCGAGCACCTCGGCGGCGGCGAATTTCTCCGCGCGGTGGGCGCCCAGGAAGTCGAAGCACTCGGGCAGCGCGATCCAGTCCGGCCGCTCCTCCCGCACGGCGCGCTCGATCAGCGCCGTGGCGGCGGCGATGTTTGCCGGCTTGTCGGCCACCGAGTTCATCTGGATCAGGGAGACTTTCATGGGGTCGCTCCGTGCCGGGTCAGCGCGAGGTTAGAGGGCGGGAACCGGGCTGTCGAGGCGGGCTGGCGCGTCCACGCCAGCCCTGGCCAACGCGAGGAAGGCCGCCACCAGCTCGGGTGTCGTCGCGTGCGACGTGATGAGCCGCACCAGCCGCTCGCCCGGCGCCAGCGTCGCGGCGATGTCCGGGGTCCGGTTCGTCCAAGGATAGTAGCGCCCGCCGTTCGCCCGGATGTGGTCGTCGATTGCCGCCGGCAGCACGGCGAAGACCTGGTTGGTGCGCGTGTCGAGCGGTAGCCGCACGCCGGGCACGGCGGCGAGACCGGCGGCGAGCACCCCGGCCATGGCGTTGGCGTGGCGGGCCAGCGCGAGCCAGTGCCCGTCCGCCAGCATGGCGTCGAGTTGCGCCGCCGCGAAGCGCGCCTTGGACGCGGTGTAGCCGAACCAGTCGCAGGCGGCGCGCGCCCGCTCGACCAGCGACACGTTGGCGCCGTGCGGATCGAAGATCACCACCGCCTCCGTGCTGATCGCGCCGTTCTTGGTCGCCCCAAAGCTCAGGATGTCGACGCCGGCGCGCCACGTCGCCTTGGCCGGCGCGCAGCCGAGCGCCGCCACCGCGTTGGCGAAGCGCGCCCCGTCCATGTGGATGCGCACGCCGCGCGAGCGGGCCATCCTGCCGAGCGCGGCGAGGGCATCGGGCGCGTAGAGCGTGCCGCGCTCCGTGCTCTGCGTGAGGCTGAGAACCGCCGGCCCCGTGCCGGGCAGGTCGGCGAAGGCCCGCTCGGCGCCGGGCAGCGGCACAAGCCCGTCGAAGGACGGCAGCCTGACCATGCGGGCGCGGTCGTTGAAGAAGGCGCGCGCGCCGGCCTCTTTGTTGAAGATGTGCGCGTCGTCGTGGGCGATGATGGTACCGTCCCGGTGCGCGACGGCGTCGAGCGCCAGGCCGTTCGCCGCCGTGCCGGTCGGCACCGGTATCACGGCGAGGTCGCAGGCGAAGACGTCGCGGAAGCGTTCCACCATGCGAGCCGACGCGTCGTCGCGGCCATAGGCGGGCGCGAAGCCGCCGTCGGCGGCGAGCAGGGCTCGCAGCACCGGCGCGGACCCGCCGGCGTGGTTGTCGCTGGTCAGGTCAAGGGTCATGGTACGCCTCCGCTGCGCCATTCTCTTAATCCGCTTCCGCTGCATCGCGCCATGGCGTAAGGGCGCGCATCCTCCCCCTCCGAGCGCCGAGCCCCATGATACGCCTCGACAAGATCAGCAAGCGACAGGGCCAGCGCATCCTCTTCATCGAGGCCTCCGCCGCGTTGCAGCGCGGCGAGAAGGTCGGGCTGATCGGCCCCAACGGCGCCGGCAAGACCACGCTGTTCCGCATGATCACGGGCGAGGAGCGGCCCGACGAGGGCCAGGTCTCGTCCGATCGCGGCGTGACGGTCGGCTACTTCAGCCAGGATGTGGGGGAGATGGCCAGCCGCAGCGTGGTCGCCGCCGTGATGGACGGCGCCGGCCCGGTCAGCGCGGTGGCGGCCGAGCTGCGGGCGCTGGAAGCCGCCCTCGCCGATCCCGACAGGCTCGACGAGATGGACGCGCTGGTCGAGCGCTACGGCGAGGTGCAGGCGCGCTTCGAGGACCTCGACGGCTACGCGCTGGAGGGTCGGGCACAGGAGGTGCTCGCCGGACTCAGTTTCAGCCCCGCGATGATGGAGGGCGACGTCGGCGCGCTGTCCGGCGGTTGGAAGATGCGTGTCGCGCTGGCCCGCATCCTGCTCATGGACCCTGACGTGATGCTGCTCGACGAGCCCTCCAACCACCTCGACCTGGAAAGCCTGATCTGGCTGGAAGCCTTCCTCGGCGGATTCGAGGGCGCGCTGCTGATGACCTCGCACGACCGCGAGTTCATGAACCGCGTCGTCGGCAAGATCGTGGAGATCGACGGCGGCGCGCTCACGACCTACGCGGGCGATTACGCCTTCTACGAAGGCCAGCGCGCGCAGGCCGAGACGCAGCAGCAGGCGCAGTTCGAGCGCCAGCAGGCGATGCTCGCCAAGGAGGTGAAGTTCATCGAGCGTTTCAAGGCCCGCGCCTCGCACGCCGCCCAGGTGCAGAGCCGGGTGAAGAAGCTCGACAAGATCGAGCGGGTGGAGCCGCCCCGCCGCCGCCAGACCGTCGCCTTCGAGTTCCAGCCGCCGCCGCGCTCGGGCGAGGACGTCGTGAACCTCAAGGCGGTGCACAAGCGCTACGGCAGCCGCACGGTCTACGAGGGGCTTGACTTCGCCGTGCGCCGCCGCGAGCGTTGGTGCGTGATGGGGATCAACGGCGCCGGCAAGTCGACGCTGCTGAAGCTGGTGACGCGGGCGACCGAGCCCGACGCGGGGACGGTGGCGCTGGGCGGCAGCGTCAAGCTCGGCTATTTCGCGCAGCACGCGATGGACCTGCTCGACGGCGAGGCGACGATCTTCCAGGACCTGGAAGCCAGCTTCCCGCAGGCGGGGCAGGGCGCGCTGCGGGCGCTCGCCGGCTGCTTCGGCTTCTCCGGCGACGACGTGGAGAAGCGCTGCCGCGTGCTGTCCGGCGGCGAGAAGGCGCGGTTGGTGATGGCCAAGATGCTGTTCGACCCGCCGAACTTCCTGGTGCTGGACGAGCCGACCAACCACCTCGACATCGCCACCAAAGCGATGCTGATCGCGGCGCTGTCGCGGTACGAGGGGACGATGCTCTTCGTGTCGCACGACCGGCACTTCCTCGCCGCCCTGTCCAACCGGGTGCTGGAACTCACGGAAGAGGGCGTCCATCAGTACGGCGGCGGCTACACGGCGTACGTGGCGCGCACCGGACAGGAGGCGCCGGGGCTGCGGGGTTGAAGGGTTTTGTGCCGAAGGCTACCCACGGTCGTCGCTATGCCGTGAGTCCTCATGACACCCGGTCCTTAAAATCGGGCACTCCGGCGGATCGGCACCATGGACACGGACGATCGCTTGATCGAGGGCCTCTCGCGTTGGGTTCGACAGGAGAGGCTGACGCGCGAGGCGGCCCACGTCAACGCGATGGTGGACCTCGCCGAAGCCGACACGGTGGGGATCGCGAGCGAGCGGGTGCCGGGGCGACGGTTTCGGCGACGCGCTGGTGCTGCGGGCCGGGCCAGCCTCGGAGCGGCCCGGCATCCTCGTCCTGTCGCACCTCGACACTGTGCACCCGCTGGGCACGGCGGCGCGCGACCTGCCGGTGCGGGTCGAGGGCGACCGGCCCTACGGCCCCGGCGGGTAAGACATGAAGGGCGGCGCCTACCTCGCGCTCCAAGCGTTCAAGCGCGCCGCCGGCTCCGCCGCCCTGCCGCTCACGTTCCTCCTCACGCCGGACGAGGAGATCGGCTCGCCGACTTCGCGCGCGCTGATCGAGGCGCATGGCCGGCGGGCGGCCTACGTGCTGGTGACGAAACCGGCGCGCGACGGCGGCAAGGTGGTCATCGCGCGCAAGGGCGTCGGGCGGTTCCGGGTGGCGATCGAGGGGCGCCCTCGCACGCCGGCACCCGCTACGCGGAAGGGCGCAGCGCGATCCGCGAGGCCGCCGGTCAGATCACGGCGATCGAGGCCATGACGGATACCGCGCGAGGCGTGACGACGGCGGTTCGCATGGTATCAGGTGGCACGGCGGAGAACGTCATCCCGCAATGGTGCCGCTTCACCGTCGACCTCCGCGTGGAGACGGCCGCCGACGGCGACGGCTACGAGCGCAGGTTGCTCGGTCTTGAGCCGATCGGCCCCGGCATGGCGGGGAACGTCACCGGCGGCATGAACCGGCCGCCCTACGAGCGCACGGAAGGCGGCGCCCGGCTTTTCGAGGCGGCGCGCGCGATCGCGGCCGAGTGCGGCCGCGACTTGGCGGAGGCACCACGCTCGGGCGGCGTCTCCGACGGCAACTTCACGGCGGCACTCGGCATCCCACGCTCGATGGGTTGGGCATCGACGGCAACGGGCGCGCACGTTGCGCGAGCACGCGCTGATCCCGTCGATGGAGCCGCAGCTCGCCCTTATGACGGCCCTGCTCGCCGGGCTGCGCTGAGGCTCAAGAGACGGCCGCCATCTTGTCCACCATCGACTGGTCCTTGTCCCGCCGGGTCGAGAAGATCAGCGTGAAGAACGTGCGCTCCACGCCCATGGTAGCGAGTCTGGCCTCGCAGCGCTCGGCCAGCGCGCAGATGTCGCTCAACTCGCCCTCGATGTTGGTCCCATTGGCGTGCATCGTGGCGGTCAACCCGCTCGCCTCGACGATCGCCTTGATCTCCCGCACGTAGGGCGAGACGGATGGTCCAACCCCCATCGGCACGATGCATAGGTCCGCAGCGACCTTCATGGATCCCGTCCCCGTGAAGCGGCGCTACCCCGCGCGCGGCAGCGGAAAAGCGTCGTCGAGCGCCTTGATCTCCGCCGCGCTCAGCGTCAGCGCACCGGCGGCCGCGTCCTCGCGCACGTGGGCGGCGGAGGCGGTCTCGATCACGGTGATGGTGCGCCCGTCCCGCATCGCCCAGGCCACCGCGATCGCGGCGGGGCCGACGCCGCGCGCGTCGCCGAGCTTCTTCAGCACGGGGTTGGCAAGCAGCGAGCCCCTGCCACCGGCGCCGAGCGGCGAATAAGCCATGATCGGCATGTGCCGCTTGGCGCACCAGGGAATGAGGTCCGTCTCGATGCCGCGCGCGGCGAGATTGTAGAGCACTTGGTTGGTGGCGCAATTGCCGCCACCGGGAATGGCGGTGAGGTCCTCCATGTCCTTCACGGTGAAGTTCGACACGCCCCAGCGCTTGGTCAGCCCTTGCCCGCGCACACGCTCGAAGCCTTTCACGACCTCCGCCAGGTCGACGTCCTCGCGGAAGTGGAGGAGGTAAAGATCGAGGTGGTCCGTGCCGAGCCGCTTCAGGCTGGCGTGCAGCGATCGCTCGATTCCATCGGCGGTGGCGTGCGAGGGCCACACCTTCGACACGAGGAAGACCTGGTCGCGTCGCCCTGCGATGACCTTGGCGATCATCGCCTCCGCCCGGCCGTCGCTGTAGATCTCGGCGGTGTCGATCAGCGTCAGGCCGAGCGAGAGGCCGAGGCTCATGGTTTGTTCCGCCTCGGCCGCCGGGGTCCGGTTGCTCGCCATGTGCCAGGAGCCCTGGCCGAGCGCCGGGGCTGTGCTGCCGTCGACGAAGGTTACCGCACGCGGTTCGGCGGCGAACGCCGGCGCGGGAAGGACGGAGGCGAGTGTGCCGGCGGCGCAGGCGCCGACGAAGCCGCGACGATCCATGGTGATCATGGGCGCTTCTCCCTTGGAGGTGGTGGAGGCCGCGACGAAGCGGGCCTTTCGATGCCCGGCTAACCCGGCCGAGGGCAAAAAGTGGCGTCGCCGCTGACGACTGGTGACGGCGCCCGGCGAACCGGGGTATCGTCGACGCTCACGTCACGTATGAGGCGAGCGACGGGGCCGCCGGGCGCGTCGCGATCGCCGCCGACCGCTCGATGGCGCGGGCGACGCGGATCGCGTCGGCCTCGCGCCACGGGGCGGCCACAACCTGGACGCCGAGCGGCAGGCCATCGTCGATCCACACCGGCACCGCGACGACCGGCAGGCCGATGAAGGAAAGGGGCTGGGTGAAGGCGCCGATGTTGGCCCGCGCCGGGACGGTGGCGCCATTCAGCGTGATGGTGGCCTGGCCGATCTTCGGCGCGCGGCAGGGCGTCGCCGGGGCGAGGATGATGTCGACGCCGTCGAACACCGTGCGCATCATGTCCGCGTAGACGCGCCTGAACTTCTGCGCCCGGTCCACCCAAAGCGCCGGGATCATGGCGCCGGCGATCAGGCGGTCTCTCACCGCCGGGTCGAAGTCGCGCGCGCGCGTGCGCAGCCGCTCGAGATGCAGCGCCGCCCCTTCCGCCGCCGTGATGACGTAGGCCGCCGCCCGCGCCCGCGCCGCCTCGGGGATCGTCACGCGGCGCGTCACCCCCAGGGCGTCGGCGGCCCGCCGCACCGCCTCGCGGGCGTCGGGACCGGCGAGCGTCTCGAAGTAGTCGTCGGCGACCGCGATCCCGAGCGTGCCGACGCCATCCTCCAGCGTCGGCACGCTCGGCTCGAACGGACGGACGGCCAGGTGGCGGTCGTCGAGGTCCGCGCCCTGCATCGCGTCGTAGGCGGCGGCGAGGTCGCCCACGGTGCCGGCCAGCGGCCCGAGATGGTCGAAGCTGCCCACGAAAGGAAAGCTGCCGGCGCGGCTGAGGCGCCCGTAGGTCGGCTTGAGGCCGAACGTCCCGCAGAAGGCGGCCGGCACGCGGATCGACCCGTTGGTGTCGGACCCGAGCGCCAGCGGAACGAGGCCGGCGGCGACCGCCGCGCCTGAACCGCCGGAGGAGCCGCCGGTCATGTGGTCGAGCGCGTGCGGGTTGCGCGAGGGGCCGGCATGGACGTTCTCGCCGGTGAAGTCGTAGGCGTATTCGCCCATGTTGAGGGCGCCGACGAGGATCGCGCCGGCGGCCTCCAACCGGCGCACCAGGCTGGCGTCGCGCGTCGCGGCGGGATGGTCGTCGTTGATGGTCGAGCCGGCGCGGGTGACGAGCCCGGCGACGTCGAACAGGTTCTTCACCGCGAAGGGGACGCCGGCGAGCGGCCCGACATCCACACCCGCCGCGATCCGGGCATCGAGGTCGCGCGCCCGCGCTCGGGCACGGTCGGCGAGCACGTCGGTGAAGGCGTTGACTTGCCGGTCCACGGCGGCGATGCCGGTCAGCGTCCGCGCGACGACGTCAGCCGCTGTGCGTCGCCGCTCGCGCACCGCCGCCGCGACCCGCGTGGCCGTCGCCTCGCCGCTCACGCGGAGAATACGGGAGCGAGTTCGTCGGCATCGCTCAAAGGATAGGCCATGACGAGCCGGGCCGCCTGAGCGATGACCGCCATGTTGGCGGCGACCGCCGGCCGCCAGTCCGGCTCGATCGTCAAGCCGTGCACGATCGCGAGCGCGTCGACGACGGCTTCCATCGGGTCCTGCGTATCGGCAGCCGCCATGTCGTCGCTCCTTCGTCATGGATGGTCCGTCCGAAAGGCGCCTCGCAAAACACGGGCCTCGCGGCCTGTAGGCAAGGGGCCGGCGGTCGCCACGATCGCCCCGGTTGACGCCGGCGCGTTCCCGCGATTGTTTCGGCGAAAATCATCAGGGAGGACCGTGGCATGGACCAGCTGACCATCGGGGCGCCGACCGTCCCGGACCTGGACCACGACCTGAGCCAGCGCTACCAGGCGCTCCACGAATTCATCGAGGACGCGCAGGATCGCCTGTCCCGCGACAGCTGGGGTTACCTCGTCGGCGGGACCGAGACGGAGACCACCATCGCGCGCAACCGCCAAGCGCTAGACATGGCGGCTTTCCGGCCGAGGGTGTTGCGCGACGTGTCCCACGTCGATTGCTCGACGACGTTCCTGGGCCATAGGCTTCCGCTGCCGGTCGCGCTCGCCCCGATCGGATCGCTGGAGAATTTTCATCCAGAGGGCGGCGCGGAGGCGGCGCGCGGCGCGGGCGCCGCCGGCGTGCCGGTGATCGTCAGCTCCGTCACCCACCCCGGCCTGGAAGCCAGCGCGGCGGCGACGCGCGGCCCGAAGGTGTTCCAGCTCTACGTCCGGGGCGGCCCGGACTTCGTCGACGACCACGCGCGCCGGGCGGTCGCGGCGGGCTACGACGCGTTCTGCATCACGGTCGACACGGCGCATTATTCCCGGCGCGAGCGCGACATCGCCAACCGCTACGTCAAGCCCTGGCGGACGCGGGCGCAGGGGATGGAATTCCAGGCGGCGTTGAGCTGGGATGATGTCAAGCGCTTCAAGGACACCCATCGCATCCCGCTCATCCTGAAGGGCATCGGCACCGGCGAGGATGCCGCGCTCGCCTGCGCGCACGGCGTCGACATCGTCTACGTTTCCAACCACGGTGGCCGCCAGCTCGACCACGGGCGCGGGTCCTTCGCCGTGCTGCCGGAGGTGGTGGGCGCCGTGCGCGGGCGGGCCAAGATCATGGTGGACGGCGGCTTCGCCCGCGGCACGGACGTGGTGAAAGGCATCGCGGCCGGGGCCGACCTAGTCTGCCTCGGACGGCTCTACTGCTACGCGCTCGCGGCCGCCGGGGCGCCCGGCGTCGCGCACATGCTCAGCCTCCTCGTGGAGGAGGTGACGATCGCGCTCGGCCTGCTGGGCGTGCCCCGGCTCGACATGCTGGACGCGACGTGCATGGCGCCCGCCCCGCCGGTCGGGCCGGCGAACGTCCACAGCGCCTTTCCCTTGCGCGGCTTCGGCCCGGAGGGCGTGCGGTAGCGTTCGGATCGACGCGCCACCGTCCCCCGTTCGGCGACTTGCGTTTCGCGGTCAGGAGCAGATCCTCTCCTTCATCGCACTCGTTCGTTCGACGGTGGTTCGAGCCATGGTGAACATCTGGGACGTCGACACGCATGGCAGTCATGACCATTCGACCGCGCACCTGCGGACAGGTCGCTTTCTGTCGCGCACGCTCCGCGAGAGCTTTTTCGAGTGGCTTCCGCTCTTCCTGATGCTCGGCGTCATCGTGTTCATCATCCGCGACAACCTTTGACGCTTCGCGGGATGCGGATCGTATGGCCGCGCCGTTCGTTGAGGGCACCGACGGAGCCGGAGGACGACGCATGACGACGAAACGCGGAACGATGGCGGCGACGGTTGCCCTGGCGGCGGCACTCGGTACCGTCGCGGCGCCGACCTTTGCCGCTGGCGGCGGCGCCGGTGGCGCGGGCGGTGCGGGGCAAGCCGCTGGCGGCGCCGGGACGAGCGCCGCAGGGTCGAGCGCGGGCGGCAAGGCGGGTATCGGCGGGGCAGGCGGTGGCGCGGGGCACGGGGGCGTCGGCGGCAGCGCGGGAACGAGCAACGCCGGAACGAGTGGCGCGGGTGGCCCGACGAGCGCGGCCGGCGCGAGCGCGAGCGGCGCCCCCGGCGGCAACCGTGGTGGCAGCGGGACGGCGCAGGCCGGTCCGCCCGCCGACGCGGCGGCTACCGGCGACACCACCGACACGGGCCCCGGCCCCGGCGGGTCCGGACGGCACTGAGGCCGGGGCTTCGGCGATCACGCGGGCGGCGGCGGGTGACCTGCTCAGGCGAGGGTCGCGTTTCATGCAGCGACACCCGTCTTGACGCCGGGGCCGCCCGTCCCGTAGCTGCGAGGCTATGGAACAGGCATCCCTCGACGTCCTCAAGCGCCTCGTCGACGCTCCTTCGCCGAGCGGCTACGAGCAGCCGGCGGCGCGCATCTACCGTTCCTACACCGAGCCTTTCGCCGATGCTGTGAGCACGGACGTGCACGGCAACGTGACGGCCGTGCTGAACGCCGGCGCCACGACGCGCATCATGCTCGCCGGCCACATGGACGAGCTCGGCTTCATCATCCACCACATCGATGAGCAGGGACAGCTGCACTTCCGCACCATCGGCGGCCACGACAGCGCGGTGGCGATCGGTCAGCGGGTGTGGGTCTATGGCAAGCAGCGCACCGCCGGCGTCATCGGCCGCACCGCCATCCACCTCCAGGACGAGACGGAGCGCAAGAAGAAGCCCGAGATCAAGGATATGTGGATCGACATCGGCGCCGCCACGCGCGCCGAAGCCGCCGCCGTCGTCTCGCTCGGCGACGTCGCCACGTATCAGTGCGAGTTCCAGCCCCTCATGGGCGACCGCGCGACGGCCCGCGGGTTCGACAACAAGATGGGCACCTTCATCGTCGCCGAGGCGCTCCGCCTGTTGAAGGAGGATGGCGGCCTCCATCCGGAGGTCGGCGTCCACGCGGTGGCGACCGTCCAGGAGGAGATCGGCCTGCGCGGTGCGCGGACCGCGAGCTACGCGATCGCCGCGCGAACCGGCCTCGCCGTCGACGTGAACCACGCGACCGACTATCCCGGCGTCAGCAAGACGTTGCACGGGCAGCTCGAGGTCGGCAAAGGCCCGAGCGTGTCGCGCGGTCCCAACACCAACCCCGTCACCTTCGATCTCATCACCGCCGCCGCGCGCGAGGACGGCATCCCCTACCAGATCAGCGTAAGCGCCGGCGCGACCGGCACGGACGCCAACGCCATGCAGCTCAACCGGGCCGGCATGGCGACGGGGCTGCTCGGCGTGCCGCTCCGCTACATGCACACGCCGGTCGAACTGCTGAGCCTGAAAGACGTGGAGGACTGCGCCCGGCTGATGGCGGCCTACTGCCGGCGGGTGAAGCCGGACACGGATTTCACGCCCCGCTGATCGCCCGGCGCCCCTCGCCTCGGGTGCGGGCCGCCGGTTCGCCCCTGGGCTGGGTGCGATACCCCGCGTGTGTCTCGGCCATCGCGAGCAAGGGCGTCGGCCGAACAGGGCGCGGCGATTTCCAGGTGCGAGGACGAGGAGTCGCGGCATCGCATCGCGTCAACGAGGCGGTCCGACGCTTGGCTGCCGGGCACCAAGCCGTTCCTCCTCGACTTCCCTAGAGGAAGCGCCCGTAACTCAATCTTTATGGTTTGACGCCAAGGTCGTCACCCGTGTGATCGGGCCTGCGGTCCCGTGCGAGCAAGTATTCGCGTGCATTGCCGAACCCAGCCGCCAGCGCATCCGTCGAGAGTTCATCCATGAACGTTCCCGCGCGATCGACCTCTGCCATGGCTCGCGAGGCCAGGGCGTTCGCGCGCTCGCAGCGCGGCAATGTCGCCATCATCTTCGCCCTGACGCTGCTTCCGATGATCGCGATGGTCGGGATCGGCATCGATGTGACCCGAACGCTGTCGGCGCGAACGACGCTGCAAGGGGCGGCCGATGCCGCCGCGCTCGCGGCGGCGACGGAAGCCGAGACGACGTTGCAGTCCGGGCAAAATACGGCGACCGCGCAATACGCCGGCCAACTCGCAGGCCAGCAGGTCTTCTACGCCAACACGTCGAAGGTCGCCAGGTGGCTCGGTCAGGCGCCGACGCCCAACGTGCAGGTCAATCCGGGCGCGGCCAACATCACGGCCTTCGTCTCCTTCGCCTCGCCCGTGCCGACCATCTTCGGCACGATGTTCGGGGTCAAGACGTTCCAGGTCGCGGGGAACGCTGCGTCGTCGCTCACCCTGCCGAAATACCTGAACATCTCGGTCGTGACGGACATCTCGCAGTCGATGGGGCTTGCCGCCACGACCGCGGGGCAGAGCCAGCTGTCCGGCATCACGGGCGGATGCGTCTTCGGCTGCCACGTCTACCAGAACGGGCAGACTGGCTCGCTGCCCTACGAGCAGCAGGCGCACGCGGCGGGCATCCAGCTGCGCATCGACGTGATCCGGCAGGCGACACAGAACATGATCCGGACGGCGCAGCAGCTCGCGACGTCGACACCCTACATTTCCTTCGGGCTCTACACGTTGCAGGGCGGCAACAACAACGATGGTACCGACGGTTACGGCAAGACGGCCGACGGCAAGCCGTTCGCCACGCTTGCCTCGCCGTCAACGAACTACACGTCGCTGTATAACGTCGCCGGTGAGCTCGACCTCGGCGACAACAACAGTTACGGCATCGGCGACACGGACTACCTTGACGGAATGCCGGCGCTGACCTCCACCGTGCCGGCATCGGGGGCCGGCACCGCCTCGAGCCCGCAGCAGTTCGTCTTCCTGATGACCGATGGCGTCGAGGACATGTGGGAGTCGAGCCAATCCAACTGCCCACCGAACACGTACGGTTGGAACGGCAGCCACTGCACGTTGCCGTTCGATCCCTCGACGTGCAACACGCTGAAGAACACCAAGAACGTCACGGTCGGCGTGATCTACACGACTTACCTGCCGAACCCGTCGGATGGCAACTACCAGCAGCTGGTGGAGCCCTTCCAGTCGCAGCTCGCGACCAATCTCCAATCGTGCGCCTCGCCCGGCTGGTTCTACCAGGCCTCGGACGCCAACGACATACAGACCGCCATCAACGCGCTGTTCGCCAAGGCGACCGGGTCCGGGGTGCTCACCCAGTGAGGACGCGGGACGCGGCGTGACCGGGTGCGGGGAACGGCAGAGAAGGAAGCATCGCATGGGAACGGGATGGCGCGCACGTCGACGCGCCGAAGGTGGACTGTGCCGGTTCGGCAGCGACCGGCGCGGTGCGACGGCGGTGGAGTTCGGGCTCGTGCTCATGCCGTTCATGGCGATCCTCTTCGCCGTATTCGAGATCGGCTTCGTCAACCTGCAGACCGAGATGCTGGCCAACGCCGTCAGCGACGCGGGGCGGGCGATGTTGACCGGCGACCTGCAGACCGCCGGCGTCACGACCGCCCAGCAGTTCGTGTCGACCTACATGTGCCAGGCGAGCGGGCGCACCCTGCCGTCGAACTTCAACTGCTCCAACCTGATCATCGACGTGCGGCCGGCCTCGACCTTCGTCGCCGGCGACACGTCGAACGACTTCTACAAGAGCACGTCCAACGAGTTCTGCCCGGGTCGACCCGGCCAAGTGGTCGTGATGCGCGTCGCCTATCCGCTGCCGGCGATCTTTCCCGCAAACCTGTTCAGCAGCTCGACAAGCGTGGTCACCGACGTGCCAAACCTGCCAGGGCGCTATCACATCATCATGGGCGAGGCGCTGTTCCAGGAGGAGAACTACGCGGGTACCTACACGTCCCCCTCGGGCTGCTAGGAGATGTCGGTCATGCGAAACGCGATCGCTCCGCTGGTCGACGTCGCGCTCGGCGCGGCGAAGGGCCTGACCGCCTTCGTCCGATCTCGCGCCGGAACGGCCGCCGTCGAGTTCGCCGTCGTGCTGCCGGTGGCCCTGCTCCTCTACATCGGCGCGGCCGAGGTGTCCGACGGCGTTCTGGCGAGCCGGCGGCTGACGACGGTCGGCAAGACGCTCGTGGACCTGCTCTCCCTCCAGGGTACCACGACCCAAGCGACCTCGACGCCCCCGCCGGGTAACGCGGTGTCGGCGACGACCTTGTCCACGCTTCTCACGTCCGCCGCGACGTTGATGGCGCCGGCGTCGACGACGACCCTCGCCATGACGATCACCGCGGTCGACGTGACGAACACCGTCCAGGGCACGTGCTGCTCGGCCTTGGTCCGATGGTCCTACACGCAGGGTGGGACGCTCAGGCCCTGCGTGGTGCAACTGACGGCCCTGCCAGCGACATCCGACTACGCGCCGACGCAGATCCCGGCCGGGCTGCTGCCGTACGGGACGCCGCTGCCGGGGCCGCTCAGCGTGCTGATCTCCGACGTCAGCTACACCTACCAGCCGATCCTCGGCCAAACCCTTTACGCGTTTGCCCCCGTCATGCAGCGCACGGACTACATGCTGCCGCGAACGATCGGGCAGGTCGCCGCCGGCGCGCTGCCCTCGAGCGGCACGCAGTACGGGCAGATTTGCTACTGAGGCATCGGTCCGGACGCGGTCTCACGCTGCTCCCGAGCGATCATCCCGTCGACGCGCGGGCGGCGGCCCGATCGCGAATGGCGTGGCCATCCCCCCCCCCCGCATGCCGGCGCGAAGGGCTCGCGGTCGCTCTCGCGCGTTGAACGATCGATGCTTGGACGATGCGGGAGGAGCCGCATAATACCAAAGGCCATCGGCTCTGACTCGTAGAGCTTCCGTTGTGGAGGCTGATCTGATCCCTGGTGCCGGGAGGATGGGCACCATGGCACCAGCGGTGAGCGTGCGGACGGACTTGTCGGCGATCGACCTTCGACGGCTGGCGGCCGCCACGAGGCACGCCAACCAGGGCCGTCGCCTGTTGTCGCTGGCGGCTGTGCTGGACGGGATGGACCGGACCACGGCGGCACGCATCGGCGGCATGAACCGGCAGACCCTGCGCGACTGGGTGCACCGCTTCAACGCGCACGGCCCGGACGGGCTGAGGGACAGTTGGTCGAAGGGCAACCCGCCCCGCCTGTCCGCCGACCAGAAGGCTGCCCTCGCCCGGCTCGTCGAGAGCGGTCCGGACCGGGCGGTTGACGGCGTGGTACGCTGGCGGCGGATCGACCTGCAACGGGTCATCGGCGAGCGCTTCAGCGTCACCTACCAGGAGCGGACAGTCGGCAAGGTATCAAGGCGCTCGGCTTCGCCCACGTCAGCGCCCGCCCACGCCATCCTGGTCAGGACGAGCAGACCATCACGATGTTCAAGCAAACTTCCCCATCGCCCTGAAGGCGCACGTGGCCCACATCGCCAAAAGCAAAGCGGTCGAAATCTGGTTGCAGATGCTATGAGGCGGACCCGCCAGCGAGAAAGGCGAGCGTCCGCAGCAATCGGGAGCTTATACTAACGTCCTTCAGGTCTGACCGGTGTGTGCCCATGCCCGCATGCCGATGGA
>CAXTIU010000041.1:0-17445 GCA_964244495.1 uncultured Beijerinckiaceae bacterium | reverse complement strand
ACCGGCTGGGCGCGCGCGGCGCCTTCTGCGTGCATCCTGCCCAAGTGCCGGTGCTCAACGCCGGGTACCAGCCCACCGCCGAGGCGGCCGGCCGCGCCCGCGCCGTGGTCGCCGCCTTCGAGGCGGCGCTCGCCAAGGGAAGCGGCGTGGCGGCGCTCGACGGCGCGATGATCGACCGGCCGGTCTACGAGCGCGCCCGCCGCGTGCTCGCGGATAGCCATGAGACGGAAACGAGACCATGACGGCCCGCACGCAGAGCATGATCGTCGCGCCGCAGCCGGAGGCGGCCGAGGCGGGGGCCATCGTCCTCCAGCGCGGCGGCAACGCGGTGGACGCGGCCATCGCCTGCGCACTGGTGCAGACCGTCGTCGACCCCCTGATGTCGGGCATCGCCGGCTTCGGCAGCCTGCAGGTTTTTTCCGCCGACAAGGGCGAACACGTCTTCATCGACGCCCACGGGCGCTGCCCGGCGGCGGCCACCCCCTCCATGTGGGCCGACCGCATCCTGGGCGAGACCAGCGACGGTTTCGGCTTCATCCTGCGCGACTACGTCAACGAGCGCGGCTACAGCGCCGTCACCGTGTCCGGCATCCTCCAGGCGTTCTCGGAGGCGGTGGAGTCCTACGGCACGTGGGACTGGGCCGACATCGTCGCCCCGGCGATCACGGAAGCCGAGCGGGGCCTCACGGTGCGTCCGCACGTCTACACCGTCTGGACGCAGGACGAGCGCCGCTTCGGCCGCCTGAACTACGGCGACAAGCTCGGCGTGTCGGAGACGGGGCGCCGCGTCTACCTCAACGCCGACGGCAGCTACAAGCGGCCGGGCCAGCGCGTCGAGAACCCCGATATGACGCGCTCGCTCAAGCGCATCGCGCGCGAGGGCGCCGACCTATTCTACCGCGGCGAGATGGGACAGGAGATCGACGCCGACTTCAGGGCGAACGGCGGCCTGCTGACCGCCGCCGACCTCGCCGCCTACCGTACTGAACGCCTGGAGCCCCTATGGGGCGCGTACCGAGGGCACCGCATCGCCACCAACCATCCGCCCGGCGGCGGCCTGCTGATCCTGGAGATCCTGCGCACCCTGGAGCAGTTCGACGTGGCGGCGATGGGCCATAATACGCCGCGATACCTCACGGTGCTGGCGGAGGCGATGAAATGCGCCACCCGCGACAAGGACATGTTCATCTCCGACCCACGCTTCGTGGACGTGCCGGTCGACCGGCTGAACAGCCAAGCCTACGGCGCCGAGGTGGCCGAAGCCATCCGTGCCGGCCACCGTTACGACGTGCCCCGGCTTGGTAGCCAAGGCGATGCGCCCAACACGACCCACGTGTCCTGTGCCGACAGCCGGGGCAACGTGGTGTCGCTCACCCATTCGCTCGGAATCCCGTCCGGCGTGATTACCCAGGGCCACGGCTTCATGCACAACGGCTGCATGTCCGTCTTCGACCCGCGCCCGGGCCGCACCGGCTCGATCGCGCCCGGCAAGAGCCGCTTCGCGTCCATGGCGCCGACGATCGTTTGCAAGGGAGACCGCCCGGTCATGACCCTGGGGGCACCGGGCGGCACGTACATCACGCTGTCCATCGCCCAGGCGATCGTGAACGTCATCGATTTCGGGATGACGATGGCCGAAGCCGTCGCCGCCCCGCGCATCTCGGCCACCAGCGAGACGATCGACGTGTCGAACCGCATCCCGCGCTACGTCACCGACGTGCTGGCCGCCGACGGCTACCCGATCGGACGCTCGCACCTCAGCTTCGCCTTCGCTGCCGTGCATGGAATCACGCTCGACGAGGCGGGCCGGCTGGCGGGTGGCGCGGACCCGCAGCGCGACGGCATGGCGCTGTCGGCATGGCACTAAGGGCTCGCGGAAACCGGAGGGGCGTGATGAAACGGAAGAGCCTTCTCGGCGCTGCTGCCCTTGTGGTCCTCGCGTCGACGCCGTCGCTGGCCAGCAAGGCGGACGATACGCTCGTATGGTCGACAAGCCGGGAGCTGGCCTTCACGCTCCCTTATTTCGTAACCTCGCGCGAGCAGCTCATCCTGGAGTCGCTGACTCACGACACGTTGGTCTACCGCACACCGCAGAGCGGCGAGTTTCGGCCGCTGCTCGCCAAGAGCTGGCGGTTCCTCGATCCGATGACGATCGAGTTCAAGCTCCGCGACGACGTCGTCTTCCACAACGGCCAGAAGTTCGGCGCGGACGACGTCGTCTACACCCTGACCTACGTGGCGAAACCCGACGCCGGGGTAATCACCCGAGCCAACGTGAGCTGGATCAAATCCGTCGAGAAGGTGGACGACACCACCATCCGCCTGCACATGAGCGGCCCGTTCCCCGCGGCCCTCGAGTTCCTGGCCGGTCCCGACCCGATTTTCCCCAAGGGGCTGTTCGACAACGTCAAGCGCGACGCGGGCGGGCGTCCGAGCTACGCCGGCGTCAAGCCGATTGGCACCGGCCCCTACGAGGTGGTGTCGGTCAAGCCCGGCCAGTCCGTCACCTTGAAACGCAACGAGCACTATTTCGGTGGCGTGAAAGGTATGCCCGCCATCGATCAGATCGTCTTCCGCACCATCCTGGACGTGCAGACGCAGATCGCCGAACTCGAGGCCGGCAGCGTCGACTGGATTTGGGAGCTGAACAAGGACCAGGCCGACAACCTGCGCGAGACGAGCCCGCTCACGGTCGCGACCGCTCCCAGCATGCGGGTCAACTTTCTCCAGTTCGACGCGGTCGGCAAGAGCGGCGACACGCCGCTGACCGATCTCAACGTGCGCCGCGCCATCGCCTACGCGATCAACCGCCCGGCGATTGCCAAGTACCTGATCGGCGACGCGGCGCGGGTGATCGAGTCGGCCTGCTACCCCACCCAGTTCGGCTGCACGCAGGATGTGCCGCGCTACCCCTACGACCTCGCCAAGGCAAAAGCGTCGCTCGCGGCGTCCAGCCGACCGAACGGCTTCGCCATCGACCTGCTGACCTACCGCGATCCCGACGTTGCCGAGGCGACGGCCGCCGACCTCGCCAAGATCGGCATCACCGTCAACATCAAGTCCCTGGAATACAAGGCGATGGTCGACGTGATCTGGGGCGGCAAGGCGCAATTGGTGGATAGCACCTGGGGATCGTCCTCGATAAACGACGTCTCGGCGATCACCAGCCATTTCTTCGAGGGCGGCCGCGACGACTACTGCATGGATCCGAAGGTGAAGGCCCTGCTGAAGGCCGGCGACACCACGCTCGACCCGGCCGCGCGCCTCCAAAGCTACCACGCGGCGCTCAACGACATCCAGGCGAAGCTCTGCTGGCTGCCGATGTTCTCCTACTCGGTCGACTACGCCTTCTCCAAGGACCTGAACTTCACCCCGACCGCCGACGAGATCCCGCAGTTCTACCGGGCGTCGTGGAAATGATCCGCTACCTCCTCAACCGCCTCGCGCTCTTCGCCTGCGTGCTCGTCGCCGTGTCCATGGTGTCCTTCGTCCTGCTGCGGGCGACAGGCGACCCGGCGGTCGCGATGGCAGGGGAAGGCGCCACAGCCGCCGACGTCGACCTGGTGCGCCACCAGTATGGGCTCGACCGCCCGCTACCGCAGCAATACTATGATTGGGCACACAAGGCGGTGCGGGGCGACCTCGGCACGTCCAAGTTCCTTCAGCAATCGGTGTTCACCATTGTCGCGACGCGGTTGCCGGCGACTATGAAGCTCGGCGGTATCGCCCTCGCTCTCGCCCTGTTGATCGCCATACCGCTCGGAGTCGTCGCCGCGCTCCACCGCAACATGGTGCTCGACCAGGCGGCGCTCGCTTTCGCCCTGGTCGGCCAGGCGATCCCAACCTTCTGGTTCGCCCTCATCCTGATGGTCGTGTTCAGCGCGAAGCTGCGCTGGTTTCCCATCAGCGGCGACACGACATGGCGGCATTTCGTGCTGCCGGCCGTGGCACTGTCCTTCTACGCCATCCCCTCGCTGATGCGCCTGACCCGCTCGGGAATGCTCGACGTGTTGGGGTCGGACTACGTGCGCACCGCCCGCGCCAAGGGGCTCTCGCCGGTGGTGATCCTGTTCAAGCACGCGTTGCGCAACGCTATCTTGCCGGTCATCTCGCTCTCGGCGGTGCAGCTCGGCTTCATGCTTGGCGGCTCGGTCGTCATCGAGAACATCTTCGCCATCAATGGGCTCGGCAACCTGTCGTGGCAGTCGATCAAGCGCGCCGACTTCGAGGTGATGCAGGCGATCGTGCTGATGCTGGGTTTCCTGTTCGTCTTCCTGACGTTCCTGGCCGACCTGCTGAACGCGATCCTCGATCCCCGCATCAGGGGCTGAGCTTATGACAAGCCTCGAACCCTCCGCTGTGGATTCCCCTACCCTCGAACCTTCCGAGCAGGTTGCCATCGAAGCGGAGGTACCGGCCGGGCGGGCGTCGCGCCGCGTGAACATCAACCTCGCGCTCGGCGGCGGCATTCTCCTGTTCTGGGTCGCGGTCGCGGTGCTCGCGCCGGTGATCGCGCCGCATGATCCCACCGCGCAGGATCTGTCGCAGCGCCTCCTGCGTCCGTTCTGGGACGCGCGCACGTCGCCCGACCATTGGCTGGGCACCGACGGCTTCGGCCGCGACTACCTGTCCCGCCTCCTCTACGGCAGCCGCATCTCGCTCGTCATCGGCTTCGGTGCCGCCACGATCGCCGGCGTCATCGGGGTGACGCTGGGCCTGCTCGCTGGCACCTTCGGCGGCCGCATCGAGTCGGCGATCATGTTCCTGATCTCCGTCAGGCTGGCCCTGCCCCTGATCCTCGTCGCGCTGTCGCTGGTGTCGCTGACCGGCAAATCACTCGTCGTCGTCGTCACCGTGCTCGGCCTGCTGATGTGGGACCGCTTCGCGGTGGTGACGCGGACCGCCGCGCGGCAGGTGGCGCGCCTTGAGTTCATCGGCGCGTCCACCCTGATGGGCTCCTCACGAGCGTGGATCGTGCTGCGGGTGGTGCTGCCCAACATCGCCAACAGCATCATCGTGGTCGCGACGCTGGAGATCGCCCACGCGATGCTGCTGGAGGCGGCGCTCTCGTTCCTGGGCATAGGTATCGCGCCGCCGACCCCCTCGCTCGGCATCATGATCGCCGACGCGCGGCCCTATCTGTTCTTCGAGGTCTGGATGATCACCATGCCCGGCCTCGCCCTGTTCTCGCTTGTGCTGGCGGTCAACCTGTTCGGCGACGGCGTGCGCGACGCGACCTCTCCCGGCGCGGTGGCTCGGATATGAGCGAAGCTGCCGGTCAGCCCGACGGAAACGTACTGAGCATCCGCGACCTGTCAGTGCTGCTGCCGCGTGGCGCCGATCGCGTCAAGGCCGTGGACGGGGTGAGTCTCGACCTGCGCGTCGGCGAGGTGCATTGCGTCGTCGGCGAGTCCGGGTCCGGAAAGTCGATGCTGTCCTACGCGGCCATGGGGCTGCTACCCCCCGGCCTCGCCGCCACGGGACGGATCACCTTCAACGGCAGCGACCTGTTGCGCTCCGGCGAACGGGAGATGCGCGCGATCCGGGGCTCGAAGATCAGCATGATCTTCCAGGAGCCGATGACGGCGCTGAGCCCCGCCTACACGATCGCCAACCAGATCGGCGAGGTTTACCGCACCCACACCTCCGCCACCGGGCGCGCCGCCCGCGAACAGGTGAAGGAGGATCTATGCTCGGTCGGGATCGCCGACGTCGAGCGCATCATGGCGAGCCATCCCCACCAGCTGTCGGGCGGCCAGCGCCAGCGGGTTATGATCGCCATGGCGCTCGCGCTGGGGCCGCGCGTGCTGATCGCCGACGAGCCCACCACCGCCCTCGACGTGACGACCCAGGCGCAGATCCTGACACTGATGCGGCGGCTGCAACACGAGCGCGGCACCGGTGTGCTGTTCATCACCCACGATTTCGGCGTTGTCGCCGAGATCGCCGACTGTGTCACCGTCATGCGCCACGGCAGGGTCGTCGAGAGCGGCACCAAGGTCGACGTGCTGCTCGACCCCCGGGAGCCCTACACCCGGGAGCTGATCGCCGCCGTGCCGCACCTACGCGGGCGCGGGGCGCGGCCGGTCTCGGACGTGGTGGTGATGGATGTCGCCGGCGCCACCAAGACCCACGTAGAGGGCTCGCGACCCTTCGGCCGATCGCGCCGCGTGGCCGCGCTGAGGGGCGTGTCGCTGGCGCTGCGCGCGGGCGAGACGCTCGGCGTCGTCGGCGAGTCGGGCTCCGGCAAATCCACCCTGGCGCGCTGCCTCGTCCAGCTCGATCGGATGGATGCCGGCACGTTGCGAATCGAGGGGCGCGAGATGGCGCGGGCGACGGGCGGCGCCCTCAAGACCATGCGCCAGACCGTGCAGATGGTGTTCCAGGACCCTTACGCCTCGCTCGACCCGCGCCGCCGCGTGATGGATATCCTGTGCGAGGGACCGCTCAACTTCGGCATGGGGCGCGAGACGGCCCGCGCCCAGGCCCGTGAGCTGGTCCACCGCGTCGGGCTGCCCGAGCAGGCGGTGGACCGCCACCCCGGTGCGTTCTCGGGTGGCCAACGCCAGCGCATCTGCATCGCCCGCGCGCTCTCCGTACGCCCGAAGATCCTGGTGGCCGACGAGGCGGTGTCCGCCCTCGACGTGTCGGTGCAGCAACGTATCCTGCGCCTCCTCAACGACCTCAAGGCCGACTACGGCATCTCCATCGTCTTCATTACGCACGACCTGCGCGTCGCCGCCGCCATCTGCGACACCATCGCCGTGATGCGCGGGGGCGAGATCGTGGAATACGGGCCATCACTCGACGTCCTCACCAAACCTGCCGTTGCCTACACGCAGGCGCTGATCGAGGCGATACCCGGCGGCGATTTCTTCAAGACATCCACTCAGGACCGATGATGGCAGGCGGCAACACACCCTACGACGTGATCGTGCTGGGCGTCGGCGGCATGGGCTCGGCCGCCTGCTGGCACCTGGCGCGGCGCGGCTGCCGGGTGCTCGGGCTGGAGCGCTTCGACATCCCCCACGCGATGGGCTCCTCGCACGGGTTCAACCGCATCATCCGGCTCGGCTACTTCGAGGATCCCTCCTACGTGCCCCTCCTGCGGCGCGCCTACGAGAACTGGCGCGAGCTGCAGACCCGCTTCGGCGAGCAACTCCTTCACATCACCGGCTCGGTCGACGCCGGGCCGGCCGACAGCCGCATGGTCGAGGGGTCGCTGCGCGCCTGCCGCGAGCACGAGCTTTCGCACGAGGTCCTCGACGGGCGCGAGCTGAAGCGCCGCGCACCGGGCTACGAGCTGCCCGACAGCCACGTCGCCATCCTGCAGGGCGACGGCGGCTTCGTCTCGGCTGAGCGCGCGATCGTCGCCCACGTGACGCTGGCCCAAGCCGCCGGCGCCGAGATCCACGCTCGCGAGCCGGCGCTGGAGTGGGACACCACCGCAAGCGGCGTGCGGGTGCGCACCGAGCGGGGCACCTACGAGGCCGGCCGCCTCATCGTCGCCGCCGGCTCGTGGATGGCCGACTTCGTGCCGGGCCTGCGAGGCGTCGCGGTGCCGGAGCGCCAGGTGCTGGGCTGGTTCCAGCCGCACAAGCCCGCGATCTTCAGCCCAGAGCGCTTCCCTGTGTTCAACATGGAGGTTAACGAGGGCAAGTTCTACGGCTTCCCGCCCTGGCACGTGCCGGGCTTCAAGATCGGCCGCTGGCACCACCTCGGCGAGACCGGCGGCGCGGACGAACTGTCCCGCGAGGTGACGATGCGCGACGAAGAGGTGCTGCGCGAAGCCGTCGCCCGCTACTTCCCGCGGGCGAACGGGCCGACGATGGCGTTGCGCGCCTGCTTCTTCACCAACACGCCCGACGAGCACTTCATCATCGACACGCTGCCGGGCCAGCCCCAGGTCATCGTCGCCTCGCCCTGCTCGGGCCACGGCTACAAGTTCTGCAGCGTGATCGGCGAGGTGCTGGCCGACTACGCCACCACGGGGCAGACCCGCTTCGACCTCGGCCTCCACAGCTACAAGCGGTTCGCAGCCTGATCGATAATTGCTGGAGTGGAAGGTCACTCTGGCGTCAGGTGACCTACGACACCCGACCATGGGTGACATCGACCCGGTTGACGTCACCCTGGCGCCACGAGAGCGGCCGGATCCCTCGATTATGGCCTACATCCCGCAGCTGACTGACTATGAGTCGGGGTCATAGGTTCACAACACGCCTGTTACGCTGCCACGGATCGATTAACTACTTCGACAGCCAATAACAATGAAGGGTCGATAAGTGGCAGATATGATCGGCAGCTTGCATAGACTTGGCTTCGTTGGCTTTGGAGCGATGTCTAGACGAATGGCGGCGCGTCTGCACGACGCGTCCTTCTCCGTCATCGCGTTCGATATCGCCCATCCCATCGGGAATTTGGGCGGCTTCGCCCTGACGAAGAGCCCAAGGTCGTTGGCGGAGGAGGTCGACGCGGTCCTGGTCTGCGTCCCGAACGATCACGCGCTCGCAGCGTCGATGGAAGCGGAAGACGGTGCTCTGAAAGGCATGCGGCCCGGCCAGCTCCTGATCAATTTCAGCACGGTGTCACCGGACGCCTCCAAGGCTCTCGCCGAGGCGGCAAACCAACGAGAGGTGCGGTTCGTCGAGGCGCCGATGTCCGGGAGCACGCCGGAAGCCGAGAGCGGCAAGCTCGTCATCCTTGCCAGCGGTTCCAAGGCCGACGTCGAAGCGGCCGCGCCGATCCTCGACGTCGTCGGACGCAAGACCATCCGGACCGGTCCGATCGGCGACGGCTTGGTCATCAAGCTGATCGTGAACGGTGTCATGGCGATGGGCACCGCCGCACTCGCGGAGGGCCTGGCCTACGGCGTCTGTTCCGGCGTCGATCGAGACGTCATCATCGACGTGCTCTCGGGCCTGATCCTCGTCTCGGAGCATCACAAGCGCAAGCTGGCGATGGCGAAGGCAGGTGAGTACCCCTCGCAGTTCCCGACCCGGCTGATGTCCAAGGACATGGGCTTGCTGATATCGGACGCCCGGACACGCGGATCGCCGATGCCGAACATGGCGGCGGCGTCGCAGCTCTACGCCTACGCGAGCCAGCTGCACCCGGACGAGGACTACGCGTCCGCCATCGCCGCGATGGAGACCCTGGTGCAGGACATGAGCACGCGGGCAGACAAGACTTAGAGCGCCTCGATGACGCGTGCGACCGAGCAGGTACGCGCACGGGTGCAATCCTCAACAGATCGGAGCTGACGTCCATGGACAAGAGCAAGACTACAGAGATCGAGACCATCAATCCCGCGACCGGCGAGATGATCGCTCGCTACGCCGTCGATGACCAGACCAGGATCGAGCGCATCGTCGCCGACAGCGGAGCGGGCTTCCGCGCCTGGCGGAGCGTGCCGCTCGAACGCCGCGCGGAAGCGATGAGCGCCTTGGCGGCGACGCTTGAGGGGCGCAAGGAGGCGCTGGCCGGGCTGATCACCATGGAGATGGGCAAGACGCTGCGCGAGGCGCGGGCGGAGGTGCAGAAGAGCGCCGACATGGCGAAATGGTATGCGGAGCATGGGCCGGCCTTCCTCAGTGACGAACCGGCTCCGGTCGCGAACGAGGAGGTTTACGTCTCCTACCTGCCGATCGGCACCGTACTCGCCATCATGCCGTGGAACCTGCCGATCTGGCAGGTGGTAAGGGCGGCGATCCCGATCATGCTCGGCGGCAACGCGTTCCTGCTGAAGCACGCCCCCAACGTCATGGGTTGCGCCTACGCGCTAAAGGAGGTGTTCGACGCCAGCGGCTTTCCGCCGGGCGCCTTCGGCGTGCTCAACGTCGACGTGGAGCCGATCGCGACCTTGATCCAGGGCCCGCACATCGCCGCCGTTACCCTGACCGGCAGCGTGCGCGCCGGTTCCGCCGTGGCATCGCTCGCCGGCAAGGTCGTCAAGAAGTCCCTGCTGGAACTCGGCGGCTCCGACCCGTTCATCGTGCTGGCCGACGCCGACCTCGAGCGGGCGGTGGAGAACGGTATCAAGGCGCGGTACTCGAACGCCGGGCAGGTCTGCCTCGCGGCCAAGCGCTTCATCCTGGAGGAAACGATCGCCGAAGAGTTCACTTCCAGGTTCGTCGAGGCGGCGTCCAAGCTCGTGGTCGGCGACCCGACGGACGAGGCCACCGACCTCGGTCCCATCGCGCGAGCGGATCTTCGCGACGGTCTGCACAAGCAAGTCGAGGCCACGCGAGGCAACGGGGCAAGGCTACTCGCGGGCGGAAACAAGAAGGCCGGTCCTGGCTTCTTCTACGAGCCAACCGTCTTCGGCGCAGTCAAGCCCGGCATGACCGCCTTCGACGAGGAGACCTTCGGCCCCGTCGCGGCTATTACCGTCGCCACGGACCTGGAGGACGCCGTCCACTTGGCGAACACCAGCGCCTTCGGCCTGGGCGGCAACCTCTGGACGCGCGACATCGGCAAGGCGCGCGCGGTCGCGCGACGCCTGGAGACCGGAGCGGTCTTCATCAACGGCTACACGGCTTCGGACCCGCGAACGCCGGTGGGAGGCGTCAAGCAAAGCGGCTACGGGCGCGAGCTCTCGCACTTCGGTCTGCACGAATTCATCAACGCTCAAACCGTCTGGGTCCGACCCGGCGCGTGAACCGACCTCCGGGAGGACCGCGAACGTTCACAAGGAGTGCCTTACGGTGACTGACAGATCACGCTTGACGACCAACGCCGGCGCGCCGGTGGCCAGCAACCAGAACTCGATAACTGTCGGGCCACGCGGTCCCGTTCTGCTCGAAGACTACCAGCTCATCGAGAAGCTCGCGCACCAGAACCGCGAGCGCATTCCCGAGCGCGTCGTGCACGCCAAAGGCTGGGGTGCGCACGGCACCCTGACGATCACGGACGACATCACGCGCTACTCGCGCGCCAAGGTGTTCGGCGAGATCGGCAAGAAGGTCGAGATGCTGGCCCGCTTCTCGATCGTCGCCGGTGAGAAGGGCGCCGCCGATGCCGAGCGCGACGTGCGCGGCTTCGCCCTCAAGTTCTACACGGAGGAGGGCAACTGGGACCTCGTCGGCAACAACACGCCCGTGTTCTTCGTCGCCGACCCCTACAAATTCCCGGACTTCATCCACACGCAGAAGCGCCACCCGCGCACGAACGTCCGGTCGGCGACCGCCATGTGGGACTTCTGGTCCTTGTGCCCGGAGTCGCTCCATCAGGTGACGATCCTAATGTCGGATCGCGGCATCCCGGTCGATCCGAGCCGCATGAACGGCTACGGCAGCCACACCTTCTCGGTCTGGAACGACAAGAAGGAGCGCTTCTGGGTCAAGTTCCACTTCAAGACTCGGCAGGGACACGCGCACTTCTCCAACGCTGAGGCATCGGAGGTCATTGGCAGGACGCGCGAGAGCTACCAGGAGGCGCTCTTCGGCATGATCGAGGATGGTCGCTTCCCGCAGTGGGACTTCTGCATCCAGGTAATGCCCGACGCGGAAGCCGAGGTCTTCGAGGAGAAGACGGGGTGGAGCGCCTTCGACCTGACGAAGGTGTGGCCGCACGGCATGTACCCGCTGATCAAGGTCGGCGTGATGGAGCTGAACCGCAATCCGGAGAACTACTTCATCGACATCGAGCAGTCGGCCTTCAACCCGTCCAACGTCGTGCCCGGCATCGGCTTCTCGCCGGACAAGATGCTGCAGGGACGCCTGTTCTCCTACCCGGACGCGCACCGCTACCGCATCGGCGTTCACTACGAGGCGCTGGAGGTCAACAAGCCGCGCTGCCCGGTGAACAACTACAACCTCGATGGCTCGATGCCCTTCGGTCTGAACACCAATCCGGATGCCTACTACGAGCCAAACTCGTTCAACGGGCCGGTGGAGGATCCGAGCGTCGAGGAGCCGCCGCACCGCTACGCCGGTGACGTCGGCCGCTACGAGTATCGGGGCGAGGCCGACCACTTCAGCCAACCGCGCATGCTCTTCAACATCTTCGACGATGACCAGAAGCAGCGCCTCTTCAACAACATCGCCTGCGCGATGCAGGGCGTACCGAAATTCATTGTCGACCGCCAACTAGGTCATTTCGACGAAGCCGATCCAGCATACGGCAGAGGTGTCCGCGAGGCGCTCGGACATCACGGCAGAAGCGATGAGCGTGCGAGCCCGATGACGAGCCGCACCGCGAACTTGGCTGACGCGTGACGCCTTAACTCGTTGATACAAGGAGATTTCACATGAACGTTGAAGCGACTTTCGAGCGTGCCGGCAGGGGTTCCGCCATTCTGGACGATCCCCGTGCGAACAGGGGGACAGCGTTCACATTGAATGAACGCGAGCGACTCGGCCTCTCGGGTTTGCTACCGCACGCGGTCGAGACATTGGATCGCCAAGCCGAGAGAGCCTTCGGACACTTGGATCAGAAGCCAACCGATCTCGAGCGATACATCTACCTGATTGGGTTGCTAGACCGAAACCAGACGCTCTTCTACCGCGTGGTCATGAGCGATCCCGCGCGTTTCCTGCCCATCGTCTACGACCCAACCGTCGGCGAAGCCTGTCTCAAGTTCGGCCACTTGTACCGGCGCGCGCGGGGATTGTACGTCTCGCAAGACATGAAGGGGAACGTGGCGGAGGTGCTCCGCAATTGGCCGCAGCGGGACGTGCGCTTCATCTGCGTGTCCACCGGCGGACGTATCTTGGGGCTGGGCGACCTAGGCACCAACGGCATGGGCATACCAGTGGGTAAGCTCCAGCTCTACACGGCCTGCGCCGCGGTGCCACCGGACGTCTGCCTGCCGGTCCTGCTCGACATCGGCACCAGCACCGCAGCTTTGCGCGCGGATCCGCTCTACCTCGGCCTGCGACAGTCGCCGCCGCCGACCGAAGCGCTGGACGAGTTCGTGGATGAATTCGTGCAGGCGGTGCAGGAGGTCTTCCCAGGTTGCTGCATACATTTCGAGGATTGGAAGGGGACTGACGCGATCAGGCTGCTGGCCAAGTACGCCGACAAGATACTTTGCTACAACGACGACATCCAGGGAACGGCCAGCGTGACGCTGGCCGGCTTGACCACGGCGCTGCAAATCCTAGACGCCAAGCTGACGGACCAGCGCGTTCTCTTCCTTGGCGCCGGCTCGGCCGCCATCGGGATAGCCAACTTGATCGCTGTCGCGATGCGGAACAAGGGCCTTCCCGAGGACGACGCGGCGGCCCGCATGACGCTCTTCGACGTAGAAGGACTGATCGAGCCATCGCGTCGGGACTTGTCCCCGGCGCAGCGGGCCTACGCGCACAAGGCCGAGCCCACCAAGGACCTCGTCAAGGCGATTGAGGCGTTCAAGCCGACGATCCTGGTCGGGGTCAGCACCAAGGGCGGCGCCTTCGACCAAAGGGTGGTGGAGGCGATGGCAAAGCTCAACGAGCGCCCCATCATCTTCGCGCTATCAAACCCGACCGAGAAGGCGGAGTGCACCCCGGAACAGGCCTATACCTGGACCAAGGGGAAGGCGCTCTACGCCGCCGGGGTGCAGTTCCCGGACGTGACGGTCGAGGGCAAGACGTACCATCCCGGACAGGCGAACAACTTCTACATCTTCCCGGCGATCGGCCTGGCCACCTATGCCGCCCGTCCGACCCGCCTCACCGACGAGTGCTTCATCGTCGCCGCCGAGGCGAGCGCCGAGCAGGTCGGCCAGGACCTGCGCGACAAGGGCGCGCTGTTCCCCAGCCAAGCCAACATCCTGGAGACCGAGGTCGCGACGGCGACTCGGGTCGCCGAGTACATGTTCGACCAAGGCTTGGCCACGGCGGAACGGCCCCGCGAGATCCGGACCTGGATCGAGGCCATGCTCTACAAGCCCGAGTACGGACAGGAGGTCTGAGGATGTTCGGTCAAGGGAGCAAGCACGCGATGAAGGACGTGCCCATCGGGATCGACGCAGAAGGCGAGCGGACCGAAACGGATTCGATGGGCAGCATCAAGGTACCGGCGAACCGATACTGGGGCGCCCAGACGCAGCGAAGCCTCATCCACTTCTCGATCGGCAACGATCGCATGCCGAAGGAGGTTTATCACGCCTACGGCGTGGTCAAGAAGGCGGGCGCCCTGGTGAACCAGGCTGACGGGCGCCTCGACGACTGGAAGGCGACGGCGATCGCCCGCGTGGCGGACGAGGTCATCGCCGGCAAGCTGGACGAGCACTTCCCCTTGTACGTCTGGCAGACCGGATCCGGCACCCAGAGCAACATGAACCTCAACGAGGTGATCTCAAACCGAGCCATCCAGCTCCTTGGCGGAGAGCTGGGCAGCAAGGCGCCCATCCACCCCAACGACGACGTGAACATGGGCATGTCGTCCAACGACTCCTTCCCAACGGCAATGCACGTCGCCGCGGTCAAGGAGCTGGACGAGCACCTGTTGCCCCAGCTCGACGCGCTGGCGAAGGCGATCGAGGTCAAGGCCACGGACTGGCACGACATGATCAAGATCGGCCGTACCCACCTGGAGGACGCGGTGCCGCTCACGGTCGGGCAGGAGTGGTCGGGCTACGCCCACCAGATCCGCGACGCCATGGCCGAGGTGGCGCATGCCCGCGCGGGGCTGATGCAGCTGGCGGTCGGCGGCACCGCCGTCGGCACCGGGCTGAACGCGCCGCCGGGCTTCAGCTTGAAGGTGGCGGCGAAGATCGCCGCCTTGACGGGGCAGGCCTACGTCACCGCCCCCAACAAGTTCGCGGCCCAGGGGTCGCTGGATGCCATGGTTCGGGCGAACGCCGCCCTGCGCGGCGTCGCGGTGGCGCTGATGAAGATCGCCAACGACATGCGCTGGCTTGCCTCGGGTCCGCGCTGCGGCCTCGGCGAGCTGATACTCCCGGAGAACGAACCCGGCAGCTCGATCATGCCGGGGAAAGTCAACCCGACCCAGTGCGAGGCGATCGTCATGATCTCGATCCAGGTGCTCGGTGACGACAGCGCGGTCGCGTTCGCCGGGAGCCAGGGGAACTTCGAACTGAACGCCATGCGACCGATCATCATCAACAACTTCCTGCACTCGGCCCGCATCCTCGCCGACGGCAGTGAGAAGTTCAGGCTCTTCTCGGTCGAGGGAACCCAGCTAAACAAGCACCGGATCAACCAGTACGTCGACGACTCGGTGATGCTGGTGACCGCGCTCAGTCCGGTCATCGGCTACGACAAGGCGAGCCAGATCGCCCACAAGGCGATGGATGACGACCTCACACTCAAGCAGGCGGCAATGCAGTCGGGCGCCGTCAGCGAGAAGCAGTTCGACGAGGTGGTCGACCCTCGCAAGATGGTCGGCGACGGGCTTGCCGGGGCCTGAGACGAACAAACCGGCCTCATCGGTCCCCGAGCGCGTCGTCGAAACACCGGGTCGGAACGAGCCCAAAAGCGAACTGACCGTCGTCGAGCTGCTGATCGGAGCATCGCGTCAGACTGGGATGAAACACATCCACGCGCCGGTGCCGTGGCGCACCGCACGTGACACCGCCCAGTGAAACTGAAGAAGCCGGAGCGGGACAAGGGTCGTCGGGACGGTGTCGACGATACCGCGCCGCCAGGCGCAAGCACCGAGACCGCGGCCCCAGGCGCCAGCACAAGGAAACGTGGACATGAGCAAGACCAACGTCGCCGACCTCCTGATCGAAATGCTCGCGCAAGCCGGCGTCAAGCGCATCTATGGCATCGCCGGGGACAGCTTGAACGCCGTGACGGAAGCGGTGCGAAAGCGCGACGACATGGCCTGGGTTCACACCCGTCACGAGGAGGTCGCGGCGTTCGCCGCCGGCGGCGAGGCGCATGTGACCGGCGAGCTGGCGGTGTGCGCCGGCTCTTCCGGCCCGGGCAACCTCCACCTCATCAACGGCCTCTACGATTGCCAGCGCTCGCGCGTCCCGGTGCTGGCCATCGCAGCCCAGATCCCGTCGGCCGAGGTCGGCCGGAACTACTTCCAGGAGACGCACCCGCAGAACCTGTTCCAGGAGTGCAGCCACTACTGCGAGTTGGTGTCGACCCCCGAACAGCTGCCGGGCGTCTTCGAGTCGGCGATCCGCATCGCCATGGCCGAGCGGGGCGTGGCCGTGATTGTGCTGCCGGGTGATATCGGCATGGCGGAGGTCACGTCGGCGCAGAAGATCTCGCCGTCCCTGCTGCCGCCGGCGCCTGTCGTCAGGCCGACCGACGGCGACCTCGATGCCCTCGCCGCCATGTTGAACGCGTCCGAGCAGACCACCCTGCTGTGCGGCCGGGGTTGCTTCGGCGCCCACGAACCGCTGATGCGGCTGGCCGAGGCGCTCAATAGCCCCATCGTCCACGCGCTCGGCGGCAAGGAGGGGGTCGAGTGGGACAACCCCTACGACGTCGGCATGACCGGGCTGATCGGCTTCTCGTCCGGCTACGAGGCCATGCTCGCCTGCGACACGTTGCTGATGCTGGGCACCGACTTCCCGTACCGGCAGTTTTATCCCACCACGGCGAAGATCGCGCAGGTCGACCTCCGCGCGGCCAACCTCGGGCGGCGCTGCCGCCTCGACCTCGGCTTGGTCGGCGACGTCATCAATACGATCGAAGCGTTGCTGCCGCGCCTCAAGCCGAAGACCGATCGGGCCCACCTCGACAACAGCCTGGAGCACTACCGTGCCGCGCGGAAGGGCCTCGACGAGCTCGCCGTCGGCCATCGCGGGCACACGATGCACCCGCAGTTCGTGGCCCGCACGCTGAACGAGGTCGCCAGCGCCGACGCGGTGATCACCTTCGACGTCGGCACGCCGGCGATATGGGTCGCCCGCTATGTCATGACCAACGGTCGCCGCCGGCTTATAGGGTCGCTCAACCACGGATCGATGGCCAACGCCCTACCGCAGGCGATCGGGGCGCAGGCGAGCCATCCCGGGCGCCAGGTGATCTCCTTCTCCGGGGACGGCGGCTTCACCATGCTGATGGGGGACATGCTGACCCTGGTGCAGGAGAAGCTGCCGGTGAAGATCCTGGTGCTCAACAACGGCACGCTCGGCTTCGTCGAGATGGAGATGAAGGCAGCCGGCTTCCTCGACAACGCCGTCGAGCTGGTCAACCCGGACTTCTCGGTCATGGCACGGGGCGCGGGCCTGTTCGCCAAGCGCGTCACCGATCCGGCCGACTTGGCCGAGGCGATGCAGGAAGTCCTCGCCCATCCCGGCCCAGCGCTGCTCGACGTAGTGTCGGCGCGCCAGGAGCTCTCGATGCCGCCGCACATCGGCGTCGAGCAGGCGACCGGCTTCAGCATGTGGCTGCTCAAAGCGGTGATCGACGGGCGCGGCACGCAGGTTCTCGACCTCGCCCGAACAAACCTGACGCGCTGACGTCACCGCATCAAATTGGAGGATTACCGTCATGCGCGTTGGATTGTTCGTGCCCTGCTACGTCGACGCCT
>CAXTIU010000040.1:0-18895 GCA_964244495.1 uncultured Beijerinckiaceae bacterium | reverse complement strand
ACCGGCTGGGCGCGCGCGGCGCCTTCTGCGTGCATCCTGCCCAAGTGCCGGTGCTTAACGCCGGATACCAGCCCACCGCCGAGGCGGCCGGCCGCGCCCGCGCCGTGGTCGCCGCCTTTGAGGCGGCGATGCGCGGGGGGAGCGGCGTGGCGGCGCTCGACGGGGCGATGATCGACCGGCCGGTCTACGAGCGCGCCCGCCGCGTGCTCGCCGACGTGCGTCCCGCCACGGACGCCGAGGCATAGCGCCCGCACCCGAAGCACGGTCGTCGTGCCGGGCTTGCGCGGCGTCGCGGTGGCGGGTGCCGGGCCGGTCCCGGCCGCAGGACCCTGGGGTCGTCAGCCCCCGGCGCGTCCCCGTGTTCAACATGGAGGCCGACGAGGGCAAGTCCTGGGCAAGTCCCCGGTTTCCCGCCCTGGCACCTGCCGGGCTTCGACCTCGGCCCGCACAGCCACCGGCGCTTCGCCGCGTGACGCGTGGTTCGCGGCCTCACGCCGGGGGCGGCGCGGAGACGCTGACGGACGGGCGCGTCGACATCGTCTCGTGGAACGCGGCGAGCTTGGGGAAGCTCGTCCGCCACCCGCTGCCGGCGAAGCGGAAGTCCGCGTAGCCGGTGACGCAGACGAGCGCGATCTGGACCATGTCCGGGCACCCCTGGTCGAGCGGTGGCGACAGCACGTCCGCGCGCGCCTCGAAGCGCCCCATCCCCGCCCAGGCGCGGCTCCAATGGTCGCTCCGCCACGCCTCCCAGCGCAGCGCCTCGGGCCGCACCATCGTCTCGTAGCGGCACAGCAGCATCGCGTCGAGCATGCCCTGCAGGCAGGAATGGTCGCTCCTGGCGTGCCAGCGCGCGATGCCCGATGACGGGATGAGCCGGCCGCCGCCGAGGTCGTCGAGGTACTCGGCGATCACGAAGGAGTCGATGAGGACGCTCCCGTCGTCGAGGATGAGCGCCGGCAGCTTCTTCAGCGGATTGACGTCGCGCATGTAGGCGTCGTTCGGTTGGCCGGGCGCCACGCTGGCCGGCACGAGTTCGATGCGGTCGATGAGGCCGAGTTCGATCGCCGCGATGCGGAGCTTGCGGGCGAACGGCGACCCGGCGGAGTAGATCAGTTTCACGGCGACGATCCTTCAAAAACGTCCGAGCAGCCGATCGGATTGCCCGCTGCTGTTGTCCACCGGCCTTCGGGCGAAAGCTAGGGCGCGGGACCGCATCGCGTCGGCGTGATCGGATGCGCCGCGCACGTGTCGTCCCGGCGACCGCCGTCTGGCCGTCGAATTTTTGTTCGGCGCACACATTCTTGCGTCAGCTGCGTCATGCGTCAGGGTTCCGGAGGGTCGCGGCGGCCTCGGTCGAGGCCGGACGAGGCTATCCCGGTAGCGATACCTTACGCTCGGCCGGTCGCGGCCGCAAGTCCAGGCGAGATCGGCGCGGGGCCATCGGGTGACACGCCTTGCCGCGATGGATCGCCCGACGCCCCTTCACCCGATCGCCCTGGAGAGCGACCCCGCACCTGGCCCACCTCGCACTTGGCCCACCTCGCATCTGGCCCGCTGGGGATGACGGGTCGTCGCCCGCGAGGCTGAAGCGCCTGGGCGGCGTTCGTGGGGCGACATCGATCGGCGTTGACAACCGATTCCGTGCGTGGCCCTCCTGAAGCTTGACGTGGCGACCCTTGAAAGACGTGGCGGCGTCGAAGGCGACGGGCCGGAGGGCATCGCCCGAACGAAGTCCAGGGAGGTTCGATGACAGCGTCCGACCCGCAGACGACGACGCTGGAGCGTCGCCCGCTCGATGGGGCCGCGTCCGACGACGCGATCGGCCCGCAGGCGCGTGACGGCGGCGCCACCGTCGGGGGCGCCGACGCCGGCGCGGCGGGCATCGAGGGGCCGCAGGCCGTGGCGACGAGCGTGAAGCGCAGCGCGGCGGCCACGCCCTACCGCTTCCGCGACCTGCTCGCCCTCGACGACTTCGAGCGGCACGCCAAGCGGTTCCTGCCGCGCATGGTCTACCAGTACGTGTCCGGCAGCGTGGAGACCGGCAGCGCGCTGCGCCAGAGCCGCGCCGCCTACGGCGACTACGCGTTCCTCCCGCGAGCGATGGTCGACACGTCGGCGCGCACCACGGCGACCGAGCTGTTCGGCCGCACCTACGACGCGCCTTTCGGCATCGGCCCGCTCGGCGGCTCCGCCTTCATCGCCTATCGCGGCGACCTCGTCCTGGCGGAAGCCGCGCGCCAGGCCAACATCCCGATGTGCCTCAGCGCCTCCTCGCTGATCAAGCTGGAGGACGTGTTCGCGCAGAACAAGGACGCCTGGTTCCAGGGCTACCTGCCGGGCGACCAGTCCCGCATCGACCGCCTGCTCGACCGCGTCGCCGCGACCGGCTACCGCACCTTCGTGGTGACCGCCGACACGCCCATCCTCGGCAACCGCGAGCACAACGTCCGCAGCGGCTTCTCCATGCCGATGAAGGTGACGCCCAAGGTCGCTTGGCAGAGCGCGACGCACCCGCGCTGGCTGCTCGGCGTGGTGGCGAAGACCTTCTGGCTGCACGGGGCGCCGCACTTCGAGAACATGGAGGCCGAGCGCGGGCCGCCGATGATGTCGCAGAATTCGCTGCGCAACACGACGGCGCGGGACAAGCTGTCGTGGCGCAACCTGGAGGCGATCCGCCGCAGCTGGCGGGGTCACCTGCTGGTCAAGGGGCTGCTGACGCCGGCCGACGTCGCCATCGCCCGCTCCTGCGGCGCCGACGGCGTCATCCTGTCGACCCACGGCGGCCGCCAGCTCGACCACGCCATCGCGCCCCTCGACGTGCTGCCGGAGATCGCGGCGACGAAGGGCGACATGAAGGTCATCGTCGACAGCGGCATCCGTCGCGGCACCGACGTGCTGAAGGCGCTGGCGCTCGGGGCGGACTTCGTGATGCTGGGGCGTCCCTTCATCTTCGCGGCGGCGATCGGCGGCGTGCCGGGAGTGGCGCACGCGATCCGCATCCTCAAGGAGGAGATCAACCGCGACATGGCGCTCGCCGGCCTGAACCGCCTGGACGCGATCACGGCGGACCTCGTGCGCCGCGTGCCTCGTCGCGACTGAGGGTGTCGCCGCAGATGGGAAAGGGCGCGGGATGCCGGAGGTGACGACCCGCCGTCGACGGTCGCTCGCCTTCGTCGGCTGCTTCACGACGGAGAAGCGGCGCGCGCGGGGGCTCGGCATCGATGTTTACCGCACCGGCGCGTCGCCGGCTTGCGACGGCTGGTCCGCGATCGAGCGCGTCGCCGGCCTGGCCAACCCCTCCTTCCTCCTGAGCGATCCGGTCAGGGGCGTGCTCTACGCGGTGCACGGCGACGGGGAGCACGCCAGCGCCTTCGCCGTCGAACCGGACGGCCGGTTGCGGTCGCTCGGCGGCGCGTCGACCGGCGGCACCAACGTCGTGCATCAGGCGCTCGACCCATCCGGGCGCTTCCTCGTCGTCGCCAACTACGCGACCGGCTCCGTCGCGGTGCTGCCGGTGGACGGGAACGGCGCGCTGGCCCCGGCGCGCCAAGTCCTCGACATGCCGGGGCCGGTCGGGCCGCACCGGAGCGAGCAGGCGGGATCGCACCCCCACCAGATCGTCTTTTCCCCGGACGGCGCCTTCGTCCTCGTGCCGGACAAGGGGCTCGACCGCGTCTTCGTGCTCGCCTTCACCGACGGCCGTCTCGCGATCGCCGGCGCGCTCGCGATGCGGCCGGGGGCCGGCCCGCGCCACCTCGCCTTCCATCCGACGCGGCCGCTCGTCTTCCTCCTCAACGAACTCGACTCCACGCTCGCCACGCTCCGGTGGGACGAGGAGAACGGGACCCTGACGCCCGCGCACCTCGCCTCGACCCTGCCCGCCGACTTCTTCGGGGCGAGCACAGCCGCCGCGATCGCCGTCACGCCGGACGGCCGCTTCGTGTTCGCGTCGAACCGGGGACAGGACGGCATCGCGCGCTTCGCCTTCGACGAGGCCGCCGAACGGCTCGTGCCCATCGGCTGGACCGACTCGGGCGGTCGCGATCCGCGCTTCATGACGCTTGATCCGGCCGGCGGGCACCTCCTCGTCGCCAACGAGCAGGGCGACAGCCTCGTCACCTTTGCCATCGACGGGGACTGCGGCGACCTCCGTTCGACGGGGAGGCGGGACAGCCTCAGCCCGTGTACGGTCGCCTTCCTTTGACAGGCCGACGGCAGCGAGCCGGTCGCTCGGGCAAGCCACCGGGCGGAACACGGACGGGAGCGGACGCATGTTGAGGACGAGATACAGGACGGTCATCGCGATCCTGCTCTTCGTGGCCGGCGTCATCAACTACATGGATCGCGCGGCGCTGGGCGTCGCGGCGCCCTTCGTGAAGGCCGACCTGCACCTGTCGGCCTCGCAGCTCGGCGTGATCTTCAGCACGTTCTTCTTCGGCTACGCGATCTTCGCCTTCGTCGGCGGCCAGCTGGCGGACCGCTACGGCCCGCGCAGCGTGTACAGCTGGGCGGCGGCCGCCTGGTCGATCCTCTGCGCGCTGACCGGCGTCGTCACCGGCTTCGTCACGCTCTTCGCGGTGCGCGCCCTGTTCGGTTTCGCGGAGGGGCCGATGAACTCGACCACGAACCGCACGATCACGACGTGGTTCCCGCGCGCGGAGACGGCGCGCGCGATCGGCTTCACCTTTTCCGGCCAAACGATCGGCAGCGCGATCGCCGCGCCCGTCGTCGGCCTCATGGCCATCGCGTTCGGCTGGCGGCCGGCCTTCATCGCCATCGGCGTCGCCGGCCTCGTCTGGGTGGTGGCCTGGCGCCTGCTGATGACCGACCTGCCGCGCGACAACGCCCGCGTCGACGGCGCGGAGGTCGCGCTCGTCGCCGCGAGCCGCGCGACGTCGATGGTCTCGGCCGCCGTCCAGGCCAGGCCGCTGCGCGCCTACTTGGCTCTGCCGAGCACGCTGGCCCTCGGGTTGGGCATGTTCGCCGTCAACTACACGCTCTACATCTTCCTCTCGTGGCTGCCGAGCTACCTCACCGACGCGCTGCACATGCCGGTCAAGCAGATGGCCTTCGTCGCGGCCATCCCGTGGGCCTGCGGCTTCGTCGGCTACGTCGGCGGCGGCATCGTCGCGGACTGGTGCTACCGGCACATGGCCGACCCGTTCGCCGCGCGCAAGCTGACCACCATCCTCCCGCTCGCGCTCGCCGGCGTCGCGCTGATCGCCGTGCCGGTGGCACCGGGCACCGGCACCGCCGTCGCGCTGATCGCCTTCGCCGTGATGATGCTGACCAGCTCGGTGCAATCGTGCTGGGCGACGATCCACGAGCTCGTGCCCGAGACGCGGGTCGGCGGCGTGAGCGGCTTCATCCACCTCCTCAGCAACATCTCGGGGATCATCGGGCCGACGGCGACCGGGCTCGCCGTCCAGCACCTCGGCGGCTATTCGAGCGCTTTCATCGTCGCGGCGGTCATCGCCGGGGCCGGCGTGGTCGCGATGGCGGTGTTCGTCAAGCCCGACGCGGACAGCCCGGTGCGGACCGTGGCGGTCCCCGCCGCCGTCGCGTGAGCGCCGCAGGTCGAGGACATTCACCATGAGCGATCAAGACACGACCGCGCCGGACAAGCCGGTGCTCCTGACCGGCGCCTCGGGCGCGCTCGGGCGGGTGTTGACCGAAGCGCTGGCGGCGCAGGGCTGGACGCTCCGCCTCACCGACCGCGTGCCCTTCCCCGGCCCCGTCCCGGCCGGTTGCCGCTTCGTCCTGGCCGACCTCGCCGACGGGGCCGCCGTCCTGCGCATGGCGGAGGGCTGCGGCACGATCCTGCACTTCGGCGGCATCTCGGTCGAACAGCCCTTCGAGACGGTGCTGGAGCCCAACATCCGCGGGCTCTACCACGCCTATGAGGCGGCGCGGCGGGAAGGGGCGCGCATGGTCTTCGCCTCCTCCAACCACCTGATCGGCTTCCACGAGCGCGACGAGGTGCTGGACGACAGCAGCCCGTTCCGCGTCGACGGCTACTACGGCCTGTCCAAGGCCTACGGCGAGCTGATGGGGCGTCTCTACTGGGACAAGTACGGCGTCGAGAGCGTGTTCCTGCGCATCGGGTCGTGCATCCCCGCGCCGATCGACGACCGGATGCTCAGCACCTGGCTGTCCTACGGCGACCTGACGCGCCTGGTCGAGCGCAGCACCCTGGCGCCGACCACGGGGCCGACCGGCTGCCTCGTCGTGTGGGGCGCCTCGAGGAACAGCCGGATGACGTGGTGGCGCCGCGATGGCCGGGACATCATCGGCTGGACGCCGCAGGACAGCGTGGACGGCTACACCGACGCGCTCGACGGCAGGACCAGCGGCAACCCGGTGGCCGAGCGCTACCAGGGCGGCGGCTACTGCGCGATCGACTACGCGCGCGACGAGCCCGCCCCGAAGGCGCTGTTCCGCTGACGGCGGCTCAGACCGCGCGCAACCCGGCCTCGCCGGCCCCGACCGCCCGCCCGTCGCTGTGGCGCGCCACGATGGCGAGCACGGGGACGATGGTGGCCCCGGCGACGAAGACGCACGCGGCCAGGAACAGCATCGGGGCCTGGTTGCTCCCGGCCCGGTCATGGATCAACGGCACCACGTTCTGCGCCGCGAAGCCGCCGAGGTTGCCGACCGAGTTGATCGCGGCCAGCCCCGCCGCCGCCGACGCGCCGGTCAGGAAGCGCGACGGGAGCGACCAGAACACCGGCTGGGCGGCGAAGATGCCGGCGGCGGCGACGCAGATGCAGGCGAACTTCGCAGTGTTGCCCGGCAGGGTGACGCTGCCGATCAGGCACAGGGCCGCCAGCAGGGCGGGTCCGGCGATGAAGGCCGTGACGTGGCGGGAGCGGGCGGCGAGCCGGGGGACGATCCACAGGGCGGCGGCCACGCCGAGCCAGGGGATGACGTTGATCAGCCCGTTGAGCGTGTTGGACACCCCGAACCCCTTCACGATCGTCGGCAGCCAGTAGCTGATCCCGTAGGCGCCGAGCGGCAGGAACACGTACCAGAGCGCGAGCGCCACCACCCGCTTGTCGAGCAGGGCGGCGAACGGATTGCGATGGACGGTCTTGCCGCTCCCGCGGGTTTCCTCGGCCAGCGTGGCGCGAAGCCATCGCTTCTCGTCCGCGTCGAGGAAGGCGGCCCGTTCCGGATCGTCCGGAAGGGCGACCAGCGTCACGACGCCGGCGATCACGGCTGGCACGCCGGTGCACAGGAACACCCATTGCCAGCCCCGCAGCCCCAGCGTGCCGTTCAGGTCCAGCAGCGCGCCGCCGATGGGGGCGCCGACCGCGTTGGCGAGCGCGCTGTAGAGCATGAAGGCGCCGACCATCCGCGCCCGGTAGCGGAACGGGAACCAGATCGTCAGCAGGTACAGGACGCCGGGGAAGAAGCCCGCCTCGCAGACGCCGAGCAGGAAACGCAAGGTGTAGAACATCGCGGCGTCGCGGGTGAAGGCCAGCGCGATGGTGACGGCGCCCCAGCTGACCATGATGCGGGCGAACCAGCGGCGCGCGCCGACGCGTTCCATGAGGACGTTGCTCGGCACCTCGAACAGAAAGTAGCCGACGAAGAACAGGGACGCGCCGAGCCCGTAGGCGGACTCGCTGAGCCCCAAGTCGCCGACCATCTGCAGCTTGGCGAAGCTGACGTTCTGCCGATCGATGTAGGCGATCAGGTAGAGGATGCCGACGAACGGCAGCAAGCGCCTCGTGATCCTGCCGATCGTCGCGGGGCGCTCGCCCCCCTCGCTCAACGCGTCCACGGGTCACCCTCCCCGAAAGCCTCGCGCGGCGGCGGGCGCGAGAGGCTAGCGCGGCGGGGCGCGGGCGGCATAGGTCCACGTTCGGACGAGGCCGGGGCTGCCCTCGCTCATCGGGTCTCGGTGCGAAGATCACATCAGTGCGAGCAACTCACCGAAGTGTCCGATGGCTGTGTCGAGGGCCGATTGAGCCGCGGTCCATTCTGATTTCACGTCGGCGTTCGCAACGGTGAACTCTCGCGAACTCAGGATGGCTGGGGTCTTCGTCACGAGCTCTGAAAGGCGTAACTGCGCATCGGTCAGATAATACCTGTATGTGAATTCACGCGCGTTCTTATCCTGCTGATACGCGATCGTGTTGTTTGATATCAAATTACCGAGGAAGGCGTTGAGGTCAGCCATCTGGTCGTCTGCCGCACTCTTCAGATCGCTCAGGAACACCGCACGCCAAAGTGAAAACGCTATGGACGTGAGCGACTGGGCGATCTGCTGCAAATCGATGCTCGCATTGATGATCGGGTTGGACCCAAGAAGTAGATAAAGGTCAAGCGAAGAACTCTGATTTTGCGACCGGCTTTGCACCAACCATGTCAAATGCCCTTCGCTACGGTCATCTACTTTAGCTATCGGCATCAGTGGACCAATCCTCGTTACATCTCTTTAAAGCCGCTCTCAGTTAATTTCAACCACCCAGTAGGTTCCATCTTCAGCCAATGTTGCTCCACGGCAAAGTCAAGCCCTTGCTGAAGGTCTTTCATATTCCAGCCCTTGCTTGATCCAACGGCCATGAAGTTGTTAGCCCGCAGTATGTCGCCTTCTTTTGCGTTAAAATACTTATAAATGTCGAGTATCTTCTTGGCGTTCTCCTGCGCTCCAGCCTGCTCCACCATGGCACGCCCTTTCCTTCTTGTACGTTTCACGCCTCTTGAAAGACTTTGGCGACTTTCCTTGAGTATGGGCCGGCCCGGCGCGGCGTCAACCGGCTCGGGCACACAGGTCGATCCGCTCCCCGACTTGCGCGTCCCAGCCGAATGGGGGCAAACAGGCCCCTCATCCCATCGATGAGGTCAGCCCCATGCCGCGGGAGGAACGAACCCAAGTCGCCGTCGTCGGGCTCGGCGCCATGGGCAGCGCCGTCCTCTACCAACTCGCCAAGCGCGGCGTGGCGGTGCTCGGCCTCGACCGCCACGCGCCGCCCCACGCGCGGGGGTCGAGCCACGGCGAGACCCGCATCACCCGTCAGGCGGTCGGCGAGGGGCGCGACTCCATCCCCCTGGTGCTGAACTCGCACCGGATCTGGCGCGAGCTGGAGGCGGAGACCGGCGACACGCTGCTGGTCGCGTGCGGCGTCCTCGTGATGGGGCCGGGGTCCGGCGCCACGTCGCACCACGGCAAGCCGGACTTCGTCGGGCGCTCGATCGCCGGGGCGCGTGAATTCGGCATCGTCCACGAGGTGCTGCGCGGCGACGAGGTGGCGCGCCGCTTCCCCCAGTTCACGGGGCTGAACGGCGACGAGCGGGCCTATTACGAGCCGGGCGGCGGCTACGTCCTGCCGGAGCGCTGCATCGCCGCCCAGCTCTCTCGTGCGAGCGCGCTCGGCGCCACGATCCGCACGGGCACGGCCGTGCTGTCCATCGGGCAGGACGGTGCCGGCGTCGTGGTCGAGACGAGCGACGGCGTCGTGCGCGCCGAACGGGCGGTGGTGGCGGCCGGCGGCTGGACCGCGCCGCTGCTGGGCGCCCCGTTCGACCGCTTGCTGGCGGTGAAGCGCCAGCTCCTGCACTGGTACGCGCTGGACGACCTGAGCGCCTACGGCCCCCGCGCGCCCGCCTTCATCGTCATGCACGGGCCGGGAGACACCGACTACCTCTACGGCTTCCCGCCCCTACCGGGCGAGGCGCGCATGAAAGTGGCGACCGAGCAATACGCGGCGAGCACCACCGCCGACGCGATGGACCGCACCGTCAGCCTCGAAGAGTCCGCCGCCATGTTCACCACCCACGTCGCCGGCCGTCTGGCGGGGGCGACGGCGCGGGTCGCCCAGGCGGCGGCGTGCTTCTACACCGTCACGCCCGATCGCGGCTTCATCATCGACCGGCACCCGACCCAAAACAGGATCACGGTCGTTTCCGCCTGCTCCGGCCACGGCTTCAAGCATTCGGCCGGGATCGGCGAGGCGGTGGCGCAGCATCTCGTCGAAGGGCGCGCCCAGGTGGATCTCGCGCCTTTCACCTTGGCGAGGTTTGGCCAGGCTCGGCGGAAAGTGGCTGTGGCGTAAAGCATCGCGATCGATTACGGAACCTTTCGACACCCTCTTTCGGATGGATCGGCGGACGCGCATGACGAAAACGAACCTCATCTCCTCGGTTGCCGCCGCCGCGATCCTGGCGGCGGTCTCCAGTGCCTGGGCGGCGGACGGCGTCGATGCCATCAAGCAGCGCGGCACGCTCAACGTCGGGGTCAAGGCCGACTACAAGCCGTTCGGCTTCCGCGATCCCAGCGGGGCCATCGTCGGCATCGAGCCCGATCTCGCCGCCGATTTCGCCAAGCAGCTCGGCGTCAAGCTGAACCTGGTGCCGGTCAACAGCGCGAACCGCATCGAATTCCTGCAGCAGGGCAAGGTCGACCTGTTGATCGCGACCGTGTCGGACAAGCCCGAGCGCCGCAAGGTCATGCAGGCGATCGACCCGCAATACTACTCCGACTCGGTCAACGTCCTCCTGTCCAAGAAGTCGGGGATCACCGACTGGGACCAGCTGAAGGGCAAGCCCGTGTGCGGGACCTCCGGCTCGTTCTACAACAAGGACGTGGCCCGCACCTACGGCGCCAACATCGTGGCCTTCGACGGATCGGAGAAGCCGCTGTTCGCGCTCCAGCAGGGCAATTGCGTGGGCTACCTCTACGACCAAACCTTCATCCAGGGTAAGCTGCTCGATCCCGAGTGGAAGACCGACTACGCGATGCCGCTGAAGGGCATCATGGAGACGCCCTGGATCATGGCGGTGGCCACCGGCAACGCCACCCTGCAGCAAGCGGCCGAGAAGGCGACGCTCGGCTGGATGAAGGCGGGGACGATCGTCAACGAGGAGAAGAAATGGGGCATCACCCCCACCGACTACGCCAAGCGCATGCACGACAAGTACGCCGCCGGGCAGTAGTCGCGCGGCGCGGGCATCGCCCAAACGGGGACGTTGGCCCGGAACATGCCTGAGGGATCCCTGTCCGGCGCCGCAGGCCGTCCGGCCAAGCTGACGGTCGCCGGTCCCGCGGCCGTCGCCTGAGCCCGTCACCCCGATCGCCTCCAAGGTGCGCATGTCATCCGTCGCCGATTGGTTCAAACGCCTCTACGAGACGACCGGCTACAACTTCACGGTTTTCTACGATCCTTATGATTTCGGCCGCTACGTCCACGGCCTGGGGATGACGATCTACCTCGCCGTCGTGTCGATCCTGGTCAGCCTGGCCATCGGGGCGCTCGGCGCCTGGCTGCAGGGCTCCGAGCTGACCGCCGTCAAGCGGCCGGTCAACGCGTTCGTGACGGTGTTCCGCAACACGCCGCCGCTGGTGCAGATCTTCTTCTTCTACTTCGGCATCGGCGTGCTCCTCCCCTCGCTCGGCACCGTCGGCGGCCTGCGCGAGCCGCCCGTCAGCAACGTGCAATGGGCGATCATCTCGCTCGCGCTGTTCGCCGGCGCCTTCAACGTCGAGATCTTCCGATCCGGCATCGAGGCGGTGCCGAGGACGACCCTGGAGGCGGCGGAGGCGCTCGGCTACTCACGCGCCAAGGCCTACCTCTACATCGTCCTGCCGCTCGCGCTCCGCGTGTGCCTGCCCGCCCTCAACAACAACCTCGTCAACCTCCTGAAGACGACGACGCTGGCCTACGCGATCGCGGTGCCGGAAACGCTCTACGTGGCCTCGCAGATCTGGTCGGAGTCGCAGAACGTCACGGAGATGATGATCGTGCTGCTCGTCACCTACGGCGTCCTCGTCGGCGCCCTCGTCTGGATCATGCACAGGTGGGAGCGGGCGCTCCGCATCCCCGGCTACGGCCGATGAGCGTCCGCGTGACCGAACCCTCGCCCGAGCCTGGCGGCGACCTCCCGGTGCTCCTGCCGTTCCGTTTGCCGGAGCGGGCGCCGATGCCGCGGCTTCGAGCGGCCCACGGCGCGCTCCTCTGCGGCGCGGTGATCCTGTCCTCGACCTTCGCCTGGGCGCAGGCGGCGCCCGCGCCCCTTTCGCCTTTGGCCGTCATCCTCAAGTGGGCGCCGCTCCTGCTGAAGGGCTTCGCCTTCAACATCGCCATCTCGGCCGGCGCGATGGGGCTCGGCACGGTCGCCGGGCTGGCGCTCGGGCTCCTCACCCTGTCGGAGAACGGGACGGTGCGCGGCGTGGCCTGGGGCCTCACCCAGTTCTTCCGCAACGCGCCCTGGCTGGTGCTGCTCTTCTTCGTGATGTTCCTGGTGCCCTACCAGGTGACGATCGGCCCCCTCGCGATCCCGCTGCCGGACTGGGGCAAGGCGGCGGTCGGCTTCGCGCTGCCCGTCATGGCCAACGTGTCGGAGGTGGTGCGCGGCGCGGTGCGCTCGATCCCCTCGACGCAGTGGGAGGCGGCGGAGGCCCTGGCCTTCTCGCCCCGGCAGACGATGTGGCGGATCATCCTGCCGCAGTGCCTCAAGCGCATGCTGCCGCCATGGATGAGCATCTACGAGATCGTGACCATGTCCACCGTGCTGGCGTCCATCGTCGGCGTGTCGGAGATGCTGACGCTGACCGGCCAGGTCCACGCCGCCGAGGGCGGGCGGCCGGAGCTGTTCGCGCCGCTCTACGGCTTCGCCCTGCTCTGCTTCTTCCTGTACTGCTACCCCATCGACCTTTGGACGGCCCGTCTCGAGCGCCGGTTTCAAGTGCAGTAAGGGCCCGACGCATGGCCAACCAGTGGACCCCCGATCAGCCGATCGTCCAGCTCTTCGACGTGCACAAGAGCTTCGGCGCGAACGAGGTGCTCAAGGGCGTCAGCCTCAGCGTCAACAAGGGCGAGGTGATCTGCATCATCGGCCCGTCGGGATCGGGCAAGTCGACGCTGATCCGTTGCGTGAACGCCCTCATCCCGGTCACGTCCGGCACGATCCGGGTCGAGGGGATCGAGGTCAACGACCCCGGGCTCGACAAGCTCGCGCTGCGCCGCAAGGTCGGGATGGTGTTCCAGCAGTACAACCTGTTCCCGCACAAGAGCGTGCTGCAGAACGTGATGATGGCGCCCATCCACGTGCTGAAGCAGGATCGCCGCGAGGTCGAGGCGCGCGCGCGCGCCCTGATCGACAAGGTCCGCCTGTCGGGCAAGGAGGCGAGCTACCCCGGCCAGTTGTCGGGGGGCCAGCAGCAGCGCGTCGCCATCGCCCGCTCGCTCGCCATGCGCCCCGACGTGATGCTGTTCGACGAGGTGACGGCGGCGCTCGATCCCGAGACGGTGAAGGAGGTGCTCGTCACCGTTCGCGAGCTGGCGGAGGACGGCATGACCTGCCTGCTGGTGACGCACGAGATGAACTTCGCCCGCGAGGTCGCCGACCACGTGTACTTCACCGATCGCGGCGTCATCGTGGAGCACGGCCCGCCGGCCGAGTTCTTCGCTTCGGCGCGCGACGAGCGGACGCGGCGGTTCCTGTCGCAGGTGCTGTGAAGCATCCGCCCGGCAAGTGCGCGGCGGCTCCCGAGCCGCCGACGCGACGCCGTGAACGCTACGCCCGCAGCAGGCCGGCGATCCCGCCGAGGGCGATGACGAGCAGCGGGTTCACCCGGGTGGTGGCGAGCAGCGCGCAGGACGCGGCGGTGATCGCCCAACCCAGCCCGTCGTGGTTGATGGCACGGCTGAGGACGAGGCCGGCGGCGGCGATCAACCCGAGGCCGACCGGGCCGAGGCCTTTCTCCAGCACCCTGTGCCAGAGGGCGTCGCCCGACCTTTGCCAGATCCGTGCGACCACGAAGACCAGCACGCAGGACGGCACGAGCATCGCCAGGGTGGCGACGACCGCGCCGGCCACCCCGTCCACCTGGTAGCCGAGCAGCGTGACGACCGTGGTGCTCGGGCCGGGCGTCACCTGCGCGATCGCGAAGCTCTCGACGAAGTCCCGGTCGCTCATCCAGCCGTGGGCGTGCACGGTCTCGCTCCGCAGGTGGGGCAGGACCGCGTTGGTCCCCCCGAACGAGAGCACGGAGGTGAAGCCGAACACGCCGGCGATCGTCCAAAGGCGGCTCACGCCGGCGCGCCCCGCAGGTGCCACCACGCCCAGGTGACGCCCGGCAGCCCGCACAACGGCAGGGTGAGCCAGAGCGGCGCGCGGACCACGAACACCAGCAGCAGCGTCGCGGCGGCGAGGGCGACGGGGACGGCAGAGACCAGGACCTTCGAGCCCTGGCGCAGCGCGGTCGCCACCGCGAGCCCGGCCGACGCCGAGCTCATGCCCGACAGGATGTGCCGGGCCAGCACGTCATCCCTCATCCTGATCAGCGCCGCGCCGGCCAGCAGCGCCACGATCGCCGGGAGCACGACCAGACCGGCGACCGCCGCGAGCGCGCCCAGGACGCCGCGGTGCCGCGCGCCGACGAAGACCGCCATGTTGATCTGGTTGGCGCCCGGCAGAACCTGGCAAAGGGTGGAGGCGCTGAGGTACTCCGCCTCGCTGAGCCAGCGCTTCTCCGCGACGATGAGGCGAAGCATCCAGGCTCCCAGGCCGCCGCCGAAGCTTTCCAGCGCCACGCGATTGAACGACGTCGCCAGCTCCCAGGCCGTGGCCTGACCCGCCCCAGGCCCGTCCCCCTCAGTCATGGGTGACCGCCGGATCGCGCCCGCACGCGTCGCTCGGCCTCATCGACAGCAGGGCGGGAAGGTCCCGGTCCAGCGGGTCGTCCGGCGCGTACGGCTTCGCCTCGCGCCAATCGGACGCGAACCGCTTCTTCAGCTGCTTGACCGCCGCCGGATCGTCGAAGACCACGCCCAGTTCCCGCCTCTGGTCGTAGGCTTGGCTGTCGATGTTCATCGAGCCGAGCATGGCGCGTTCGCCGTCGGCCAGCAGGAGCTTGGCGTGCTGCCTCAGGTGATGCTGTTTGCGCAGGCGCACGCCGGCGCGCGCCAGGATGCGCTGGCTGCTCAGGTTCGCCAACAGGTCCCAGTCCTCGATGCCCTGCTGACCGCCGCACAGGAAACGCACGCGCACGCCACGGGCCACGGCGGCCAGGACGCGGTCGAGGATGGCGTCGTCGTTGAACTTCGGGTGCTGGATCAGGAGGTGCTTGCGCGCACCGTCGATCACACCGGCGACGACGCGCCGCGCGTTGAGGTTCCCCCAGGCGAGAGGCCCTTCATCGGAGGTCTCGTAGGGCAAGCCTCGCCGGTCGGCCTCGAAGCAGGCCAGGATGGCGGCGACCGCCTCCGGTTCGTCCAGCAGCACGCCGTAATCGCGGGTCTTCTCGAAATACTTGGGGGACAAGTTGAACGTGCTGATGAGCGCGAGCCTTTGATCGACCACCACCGATTTCTCGTGGCTGACGGAGAATCTCGGGCTGGTCCAACCGACGTCGATGCCGTTGTCTTGGAAGGCGGCGTAGGTCGCGTCGTTCATGCGCAATCCGCTGAACTTGGCGGGGTTGAGCAGAACGGAGACGGCGATGCCCCTACGCCGGGCGGCGATCGTCGCATCGACCAGCGCGGGCTCGTCGAACGTGAACAGCTTGATGTGGAGGGACCGCTGCGCGGTCTCGAAGAGTTCAAGCACGGGACCGATGCCGTCCTCGGGCATGGTGAGGACGCGGGTGACCTTGCTGAGAATGTGAGAAGCGATCGCCGATCCCCGTCTTTGCAACCCGACGCGCGCCCGCGTTCGTCGGGCGTGGCGCGCCGGAAAACGATACAGGTCCTTCGCGGTCCTGGCCACAACTCGGGTCGCTCGGGGCATATCGCCCCGCGCGGCGCGGGTGGCCGCCGGGCGGAAACGGTGGTCCCATCGACATCGCGTCGTTTGCCCATGCTCCGTGATGGATACGGCCTGGACTTTCCGGCCAGACAGCCCATGGATCGGGGCTTGCGCCGCGCCCCCGGCCGCACCGGCATCGAACCTGGCGCGCGGGTGCGGAACGGCGATGTCGAGGAGGACGCCTTGCATTATCGCACTCTCGGCCGCAGCGGCATGCACGTCAGCAGGCTCTGCCTCGGCACCATGATGTTCGGGGGTCAGGCGGACGCCGCGACGAGCCGCAGGCTGATCGATCGCGCCGCGGAAGGCGGCGTCAACTTCATCGACACCGCCGATGTCTACAACGCAGGCCGGTCGGAAGAGGTGGTCGGGGACGCGATCGCCGGGCGGCGCGACCATTGGATCCTCGCGACCAAGCTCGCGAACGCGATGGGGGAGGGGGGCAACCGACGGGGGCTGTCCCGGCGCTGGATCCATGACGCGGTCGACGCGAGCCTCCGCCGCCTCAAGGTGGAGGCGATCGACCTCCTCTACCTCCACCGCGAGGACCACGGCACGCCGATGGAGGTCACCGTCTCGGCGATCGGCGACCTCATCCGGGCCGGCAAGGTCCGGACGTTCGGGGTCTCGAACTTCCGGGCGTGGCGGATCGCGGCGATGTGCGGCCTGTGCGACGCGATGGGCGTCGACCGGCCGGTCGCCAGCCAGCCCTACTACAACGCCATGAACCGCATGCCCGAGGTCGAGCTGCTGCCGGCCGCCGCCCATTTCGGCCTGGGCTCCGTACCCTACAGCCCGCTCGGGCGCGGCGTGCTGACCGGCAAGTACAAGCCGGACGACCTGCCCCCGCCCGACAGTCGCGCCGGCCGCCAGGACAAGCGGATGATGGAATCCGAGTGGCGCCGCGAGTCCCTGGTCATCGCGCAGGCGATCGCCGCCCACGCGCGGGCGGCCGGCATCACGCCGGGGCAGTTCGCGCTCAACTGGGTGCTCAACAACGATCTGGTCACGGCGACGATCGCCGGCCCCCGCACGGCCGAGCACCTCGAGGACTACCTCGGCGCGATGGCGTACCGGTTCACGGCCGACGACGAGGCCCTGGTCAACCGCCTGGTCCCGACCGGCCATCCCTCGACGCCGGGCTACAGCGATCCGGAGTACCCGATCGAGGGCCGGGTGCCGCTGGTCGGCACCCGCGGGGACTGACGCCCTTCACTCGGCTTTCTCGCGCGGTCACGCGACCCAGCGAGCCGGCGCCGATCCCAGCGCCGCGGCTGGCCGGTCCCAGGCCATCGGCGCCCCCGCGATCGCGCAGGGCGGCCGGAGCCTGCGCGCGGGACCCCAGGCGGTGGGCTCGACCGCGTCGGCCACATCGTCCGCAGACTCCGGCGCGAGGTCGCCCGATCCGTCCAAGGCGAGCCCGGTCAGCAACGCCGCCGTGCGGGCGAGGGACATGCGTGCCACCGTCCCCCGATGCTGCGTCGAGCGAGCGGTCAGCCCCCGGATCGCGACGGCGGCCATGAGGTAGCCGGTCGCGTGGTCGAGCGCCTGGACCGGCAACGGCGTCGGTCGATCGCGGGCGAAGACCCGCATGCCGGCCTCCGCGATGCCGCCGCTCATCTGCAGCAGGCTGTCGAAGCCGCGACGCCCCGCCCAGGGTCCGGACCAGCCGTAGGCGTCGAGCGAGACGTCGATCAGGCCGGGGCACACGGCGGCGCGCCGCGCCGCGTCGAGGCCCAGGCCGGCCAGCGCGCCGGGACGGTAGCCGTGGACCAGCACGTCCGCCCGGGCCAGCAGCGCTTCCCAGAGCGCCCGGTCGTCGGGGCGGCGGAGGTCGAGGCGCGCGCAGCGCTTGCCGAGAACGACGTCCGGCACCACGCCCGGCTCGTCCCAATCCGGCGGATCGATCCTGAGCACGTCGGCGCCGTAGCCGGCGAGGAAGCGCGTCGCGACCGGGCCGGCCAGCACGCGGGTCATGTCGAGGACGCGCACGCCCCGCAGGGGGCGCGCGGGCGGCACGCGCCAGTCCCGAGTCGGGCCTTCGCCACCGTGCTCGCCGATCACCAGCGGCTCGGCGGCGACCGCCCGCCCCTGCGGGTGGTTCGCCCAGGCGGCCATGCTCCGCATCGCGGCGGCGGCGCCGCCGCGTTCGACGATCGCGGTCTCGAGAGCGTCCGCCGCCCACGCACCCACCGCCCGCGCGACGCTGTCCCGCCGCTCCGGCGCACCGAGCACCGCCAGCGCGGCGGCGCGATGGTGCGGCGCGTTGGTGTGCAGCTTGATCCAGCCGTCGGCTGCCTCGTAGTCCCCCGCGATCGCGTCCCAGGGTGCCGCCATCGCCCAGCCCTGCGGCCGGATCGAGCGGGCGAACCAGAACGAGGCGAGCCGGCGGTCGACGGTGACGTCCGGCGCGACGCCATGGTGCGCGCCGATCAGTTCCGCCACCGCGAGGGCGGCCGCCCCGATCGACGCGCCGGCGAGGTCGGTGACGGGGAACGCCGACGGCAACTGCCCCTCCCCGTTCACCGCCAACAGGTTCAGCCGGTCCGGGGCGCCGCCGAGGGCGGCCCAGATCAGGGCGAGCGCGCGCCCGGTGCCATCGGGCATGGTGAAGGTTCCGCGCGACATGGTTCGCTACCCCGTCGTCGTTCGCGGAAGCTCGTCACAAGCCCAAGGCGAGGTCAACCTTGCTGACTCCGAGCGCCTCACGGCCAAGGCTCGCGAGCTTGGCCTGGACGAACAAGAAGGGACGTTCGGCACCACGCTCAAGAAGTTCGCACGGCATCGACGGGGCATCTCCTCAAGCAATCCACGTGAACCCAAGAGCTAGTCGATAACGCGCCGCCTCACGTCATGATCGTCCGTATGGCACTCAGCATCACACCACGGGACGTGTCTTTCGCTTCTTCTGAGAGGCTAGGAAATCGGCCTCCTGCATCGATCGCTACATGGCCGAATGGTAAAGCGGCATCTTTGTCAGCAGATCGTTCCGGTAGGCCTGTCGCAGCGGCGCTGGCTGTTACCCTTATCGCGAATGCCGGGATCAAACAGCTGGGCGACCGGGACAGCTTCCGGGTCCCGCGTCATCGCCGCGCCACGGCCAGGACCGAGAGCGAGCGGACGCCTTGGGCGCCGTGGATCA
>CAXTIU010000039.1:0-18939 GCA_964244495.1 uncultured Beijerinckiaceae bacterium | reverse complement strand
AAGGCGAACCACGAAAACAACGCCACCACAACACCCTGGTTGGGTTCAGACCCTAAGCTGATCCTCATGCCAAGACCGGTGAGCCAACGCAGCGTTATACCTCGATACCTTGAGGTCGTTCCCGCCGCCTCAGAGCAAGTCTTCCATGAGGATCGGCGTCTTGCGTACTCGAATGCCCGTCGCGTTGTAGACTGCATTGGCGATCGCGGCCGGCATGCCCACAATTCCAACCTCGCCCACGGACTTCGCGCCCACCGCGTTGATCGCGAGATCCTCCTCGTCGATCGTCTCGACAAGGACCTCCCCGATGTCAGCGTTGCTCGCGAAATGGTAGCCGGCGAGGTCCGTGTTGGTGAAGGACGCCCTCTGCCTGTCGATCCGGCTTTCCTCCAACAGGGCGAAGCTCGCGCCCCAGATCATGCCTCCAGCGAGGTTACTGTGCGCCGTCCGGGGATTGATGATCTTGCCACAGGCGAAAACGCCGACCATGCGCGCGACCCTGATCGTGCGGACAAGGGGGTCGACGTGAACCTCCGCGAATTGGGCACCGAAGCTGTAGCTTGCGTGGGTGGCCGTCACCGGCCCGTTCGTGGCCATGCCACCGGCGAGGCCAAACCGCATGGCCTTGATATCCATGCCATCCGGCTTCCACTCGACCGTCTCCTCGATGTCCTGGCCCAAGTGGTCCAGGACGGTAGCGATCTCGCGGCTTCGTCCTTCTGGATCGATCACGCAACCACCCGCGAGCATGAGGCTCGTGGGTTCGACGCCGGCGAACGGGGCACCGGGCGTGACCGCGCCGGCAAGCAAGCGGTCGCGTACTGCGCGGCTGGCTAAGTGAACGGCCGAGCCGACCGCGCCGGTCGTCAGCGAGCCGCCTGCCATCGGTCCCGCCGGCAGGTCGCTAGCCCCGAGGTTGACCCTGACGCGCTCGTTGGCGACACCCAGGACGTCGGCGGCGATTTGACCGAGCACCGTATAGGCGCCCTGTCCGAGCTCGTGCGCCGCTGAGGCGACAAGGAGCATCCCGTCAGCATGGAGGGTTACGCGGGCTGAGGCTGGCCTCATGAAGGATGGATACGATGCCGTCGCGCAACCGAGTCCCTTCAGGAGCCCATCTGGCGTGCGCGCCGAGCCTGGCGTCAGGTTGCGTTCGTCCCAGCCGAAGATCTCCGCACCGCGCCGATAGCACCGGACGAGCGAGCGGCTACTCCATTGCACGCCGGTCACGGGATCGACCGCCGGCTCGTTCATGAGGCGCAACGCGATGGGATCCATGTTGAGCGCGACGGCGAGTTCGTCGACGGCGCTCTCGAAGCCGAAGAAGGACGAGGCCTCCGCCGGTGCCCGTTGGAACCCCGGCGTGTTGACGTCCGTCGCCACGGTCGACTGCCCGGTGCGCAACGTAGCGCTCTCGTACATCCGCGCGACGACCGGCGATCCGGGAAAGGCGACGTCGTCGATCTCGGCGCTCTGCGCGGCCTCCTCGAAGATGATGGATGTCAGTGTCCCGTCGCGCTCGGCTCCGAGCGCGACGCGCGTCCGGGTGGCGGGACGGAATGAGCCGACGGAGAACATCGCCTCGCGCGGCACCACCAGCTTGACCGGTCGTCCGAGCCTCTTGGCCGCGGTGGCGGCGAGGACCGTGAACGGGAGGATCGTCGCCTTGCTGCCGAAGCCGCCGCCGACGTATTGGCTCTCGACGTGCACGTCCTCGGGCGGGATCCCGAAGATGGCAGCGAGGCCGACCCGCGTTCCGATCACCCATTGACTCGGGACATCAACGGAGAGGGTGTCGCCATGCCAGGCGGCGGTCGTGGCGTAGAGTTCGATGGGGTCATGGTGCTGCGCGGGCGTCCGGTAACGGTGGTCGACGCTGACAGGCGCGACCGCGAGCGCCGCGTCTGCGTTCCCTTTCACGATGGCCTTGGCCGGCGCCGTCCTCTCCATCCGGCCGGGGTCGTCCATGGATGCGGAGGCATCCTCGGCGAGGACGGTGACCCTGACCAGACGGCCCGCCTCCTCGGCGATCTCGGTCGTGTCGGCGACGACGAGACCCACGATCTGCCCGGCGTAGTGGATGACATCGCTCGACAAAGGCATGAAGGAGGACTGCATGTGTCCGCCCTTCATGATGAAGGTTTCGTCTCCCATGCCCTGGTTAAGGCTGCGGTGCGTCAGCACGAGCCGGACGCCCGGCGTGGCTTCGGCCTCGCTCGCGTCGATCGTGACGACACGACCTTTGGCGACCGTGCCGAGGACTAGGGTCGCGTAGGCGACGTCGGCATGGCGCACGTCGGCCGCGTAGGTCGCGAAACCGGACGCCTTCACGAGGGCGTCGCGACGGATGACCGATTGGCCTATGCTTGCTCTCACGATCCGGTCTTCGTTCGCTTGCATTGCTGGGTTTCCCGATTGTCACGTGATCGTGGCACTGGACCTTGGACGCGCCAGCATCACGCTTCGGAACCTTGCCAACTGCTCCCGGAGCTGGTCGAGGTCGTCGCTGCCACCGAGGCAGACGCGCACGTGGTCCTGCGCGCCCGAAGCGCGGGGATCGGCGGAGAAATGCTGGGCCGGGGACACCCGGACGCCGACGGCCGACAGTTCGGACACGAAGTCGTCGCATCGCCACGGCGCTGGAACGGCCTGCCAGACGTGATAGCTGGGTAGGGTGGTCGAGGTCGTCACGCCCACGACCTCGCGGAAGAGCTCGAGGCGCCGGTGAGCCTCCCTGCGATGGGCGATGACGCAGCGCTCGGCGAGACCGCTCCCAAGCATGTATTCGAACATCTCCGCCCAGAGAGCGGGTGCCGTCCACTGCATCGCGACGAGGGCGTTGGAGAGCGGGGCAAGCAATCGCTCGGGCGCCACGAGGCTTCCCAGGCGCATGCCGGGGGCGATGCACTTGGACACGCTGCTGATGTGCACGATCCGACCCGGATCGAGCGCTGCGAGCGGCGGCTCGTCTTCCCCCGACAGGATCCCGTAGATGTCGTCCTCGATCAGGTGCGCGCCGGCCGACGCGCAGGCGGCGACGATCGCCTTGCGGCGCGGCAGCGACATGGTCGCGGTCGTGGGATTCTGGACGGATGCCGTGCAGATCACCAGTCCAGCGCCGGTCTCCTTCAACTTGTTCGTCAGGGCGCCGGGCTCGAGCCCTTCACCGTCCATGGCCACGCCCTGGAGCTTGACGTGCGCGAGGTCGGCTAGGCGTCGTATCCCCGTGTAAGTCCACTCCTCGCAAAGTATCGTGTCGCCTGGCCGGGTCAGGGCCTGGAAGCAGGCTGCGAGTGCGTGCTGACCCCCGTGCGTCAGCATGAGGTCGCCGGGGGACGTCACGAGCCCTCGCCGGCGTAGCCATTTCGACATGGTCGCACGATGCTGCTCTGAGCCGGTCGTGGGCTCGTAGGCGCACAACGTTTCCGCGGCGTGCCGTCCGCCGAGTTCTTCGAGGGCGGCGTCGAGGAAGGACTTCGTGGGACCGGCGGGCACCGTGTTGAGGCTAAGGTCAAGACTAGCACGCTCATTCGATGGTCCGTCTTCGCTACCCACGCGGATGAACGTGCCGCTGCCCGTCCTGGCCGTGACGATCCCGCGCCGGCTTGCCTCCCGGATCGCCTTGGTGATGGTGGCGATCGTGATGTCGAGCTGCTCGGCGATCTCGCGCTGTGGCGGAAGTCGATCCCCATGGCGCAGGACCCCGGCCGCAATGTCGTTCTCGAGAACGTCGACGAGGGCAAGGTACTTTGGCTTCGTAGAGTCGGCGATGGTCGGGCGCCATGTCATTCCGTGCTGTGTCTCCCCCTCCTGCACCGCGAGAAGCGACTCGGTGCGTATCGGGCTATAATGCAGCCTTGCGTGCCTGTACAATGCCCGCTGCGGCCATAGCGTCGCGTTACATTTGACGGGTCAATCATCGTCGCCAAGCATGCCGACCCCGCTGAGCCACCAGCCCTCCCGGACGTGTTCGTCGAGAAAAATCCTAGTACGAAAAAATATTGTATCGCGATCATATGTGGCTGGGCTATTGTCGGAAGTCAATTGATGTCGGAGGCTCGGTGGGAATGATCAAGAATGTGAAGGAGGCCGTCAGGCTGGCGGGCACGTTGCTCCTCGTCGCGGCGTCCATCCTGACCCCGCATCCTGCGGCGGCGCAGGATGACATCAAGATCGGCGATCTCGACTCCTACAACAGGTGGGCGGCCTTCGCAGTGCCCTACCGCAACGGCTGGCAGCTCGCGCTCGACGAAATCAACGCGCACGGCGGTGTCCTCGGCAAGAAGCTTGTGGTGGTCTCCCGCGACGACGGAGGGACGCCGACCGACGCGATCAGGGCGGCGGATGAACTGGTCTCGCGGGACGGCGTCACGATCCTGATGGGAACCTTCCTTTCGAACGTCTCCCTCGCCGTGGCCGACTTCGCCAAGCAGCGGCACGTCATCTTCGTGCCGGTGACCTCGGCTAGCGACGCGCTGTCGCTCGCGGGAGGCAACAAGTACACCTTCCACCTTCGCAGCAACGTATACATGTATACGAACGAACTCGCCGAGCAGGCTGCCAAGCTCGGCATCAAGCGCTGGGCAATCGTCGCGCCGAACTACGAGTTCGGCCAGTCCGCCGCCGCCGCCTTCAAGGAGATCCTCAAGCGACGGATACCGGACGCCACGATCGTCGCCGAGCAATACCCGACGCTGGGTAAGATGGATGTCGGCGCCGTCGCCAACGCCATAGAGGAGGCCAAGCCGGACGGGATCTTCAACGTCCTGTTCGGGGCGGACATGGCGCTGTTCGCGCGCGACGGGCTCTCGCGCGGGCTCTTCGACAAGCGCACCGTGCTCAGTATCGCGTCGGGCTATCCCGAGTACCTCCTGCCGATGAAAGACCAGGTACCGGAGGGCTGGATCACGCAGGGCTATCCTTGGGCCGAGATCACCACGCCCGAACACAAGGCCTTCGTCTCCACCTACATGAAGCGCTTCAACGAGACGCCGCGCGCCTTCTCGATGATGGGTTACGTGACCCTGATGATGATCAAGACGGCGATCGAGAAGGCGCATTCCACCGATCCGGATGCGCTCGTCATGGCGATGAAGGGCATGGACTTTCCCTCCATCATCGGTCCGCTGAAGATCCGCGCGGTCGACAACAAGGTTGAGATGGGAACTTGGCTCGGCCACCTCACCGTCAAGAACGGCAATGGCGCCTTCGTCGATTGGACCTACAAGAACGGCGCCGACTACATGATTCCGCCGGCCGAGGTGAAAGCGGTGCGCAAAGAGTAGCTTAAAGCGTTCTCCGATCTGCGGTGGTCGGTTTCAGAGGGCAAGCGTGAGTTCCGACAGCGGCACGGCCTGACACGTTAGGCAATGGTCCGGTTGGGACTCGATGCCGCCGAGATGGGCGACTTGGCCTCGCACAATCCTGAGGCTGCAGCTGCCGCACTGTCCGACGCGGCAGCCGCTGGGTAGGGCAAGGCCGGCGGCCTGCGCCGCGTCCAGCACCGATCCCGCATCGCGCGACCACAGGAAGCTCTTGTCCGATCCCGCGAACCGGATGAACCGCGGCGTCAGGTCGGACGGTACGGGCGCTGGCGAGGCGAAGGCCTCGGCTAGGATGTCGAAAGCCGGCACGCCGAGTTGCCTCACGCGCGCGGTCAGGGACGACACGAAGCCGGGTGAGCCACAGAGGTAGACGAGCGGACGTCGGTCGACGAGCGCGGCGACCGAAGTGACGTCGATCCGGCCGGGATGGTCGAAATCCTGGCCGGGCCGATCCGACGCGAGCGGGGCCGAATAGGCCGTGACGCGACGCAGTCGCGGGAGGCGGGCGTCGAGTTCGGCGAGCCGACTGGCGAAGGGATGCTCTGCCCCGCTACGGCAACCGTGGAACAGGAGAACCTCAGGCGACGACACGTTAGCCGTTTGCGCGGCTAAGGCTTCGAGGTGGCTAAGGAATGGCGTGACGCCGATGCCCGCGGCCAAGAACACCAGGGGACGGTCGACCTCGGTCGGCGGCGTGAAGATGCCGCAGGGTTGTTCCAGCAGGACCTCGTCGCCCGCCCTCGCGCCGTGCAGCCTGCGCGATAGCGACCGGCCCGCGCCGCCCTTCCCCAACGACCCCTGACGACGAACGGCGATTGGGAGGACGTCGGACGCCGCGCCGCAGCCGATCAGGGAGTAGGAACGCTTCATCAAGCCGTCCGGCACCCGAAGGACGACGTGCTGCCCCGGCCGGAACGAAGGCAAATGCCCGCCATCGCCGGGCGCGAGTTCCAACACCATCACTTCAGGTCCCTCCGCTCGCGCGGAGGTGACGACGAACCGACGCTCGCCCGACCAGCGACCCCGGTTCGCGAGCGCGTGCGAGCGGAGCTCGCAGAGAACGGCGCGGAGCGGTACGGAGCCGCTCACGGGGTCGCGGTGGGCGTCGCTCAGCACCGCGTTGATGCTCGAAGACAGCGATCCGACCGCGTCGGTCCCCTCCCTGCTAAGCGCCTCGCAACCCTCCCACCAGCCAAACTCGGCGACGACGACCCGATCATCAAGCCCGTGATTAAACCGGACCCGCAAAGTTACCTTACCGCCGAGCGTCTCGAGGATCGCCCAGTCACCTTCGGCTAAACCACGTTTCGCCGCCAAACGTGGGCTAACCTCCACGGCGGGATCGGGCGACTTCCTCCGCAAGGTGGCGACGGCACGATGAGAGCTGTGGACGAACCATCCGCTTTTCGCCGTCGTCAGAACGAACGGGTACCCGCCATTCTCACCGAATGGACTGTCGACCGGCTCGACGAAACCGGGCAACGGCTCGTAGCCATGTTGCAGCATCCGCTCGGAGTAGAGTTCTACGCGGCGCGTCGGAGTGGCGAAGCCGAGAGAGCCGTTGGGCGTTTGCACCGTGTACTTATCGTAACCGAACGGCTGGGGAACCCGCAGGCCCGCCGGGTGCCGCTTCACTTCCTCAAGCGTGAGGCCGAGCGGCTCAAGTTGATGGTTCCAGCCGGCGACCACGTCGCCGCCGAACATTCGGCTGTCGAAGCCGAGCCGCCGCGCCAGGTCACAGACGATCTCGATGTCGGACCGGCTCTGGTGATAGCGGGGCAGCATGCGCGGGCGGAACTGTATGGTTTCAACAGCCTCCTGGGTGATCTCGAAGCCGATCCGCAGCGCGTCGCGCTCCCACGGCATGCCGACCGGCAATATGATGTCGGCGCATTCGGCGGTTGGATTCATGAACATGTCGGCATGAACGTGGAAGTCCAGCGCCCGAAGCGCCGCGAGGTTGCGGGTCGTGTCTGCCTGAGACACGGCGAAATTCGTGCCGAAGCTCATCAGGGCGCGGACCCGATAGGGCTTTCCATCAAGCACGGCGTCGCGGAAATCGCGCGCCGTGATCCATCCTTTCGTGGGCGGCCCGAGCGGAAGGCTGGCGAGCCCCAATGCCTTCTCTCTTTGGCCCGGCGGCAGGAGGGACAGGTCATTGATCGCGCGGGTCGGCGGCGGTACCGGCCACAGGTTGCCGCCGGACCGGTCGCAGGCACCGGTAAGCGCGTAAAGCGAAGCGATCGCGCGCTCGGTCATTGTGGCATTTGTGTGCTGCCCGACCCCCGTCCAGGAATGGTACGCGAGGCGGGGACTGTTCTCGAAGAGCATGAAGAAAGCCTCGAGCGCCGCCGCGTCGAGCCACGTCAACTCGGCGACACGCGTGGGCGTGTAGGCCTCGGCCGCTTCCCGCAGCAGTCGGAAGGCGGTTTTCGCGTGGATCGCACGCCCGTCGCTGGCGATAATCGTCACCTCAGCGTCGAGTTGATGCCTGTCGAACGTGGTTGGCGACTGGGCCGTGTCGCAAGGGACAACGTCGCGAACAGCGTCCAACGCCAGGGGATGATCCGCGCCCTCGCTGGCCATGGTCTCGACATCACGGAGGCGGACGAAAAGACCGGTGTCGACATCGACGAGCATCGAAGCGTTGGTCCAGCGCGTGACGAAGGATTTGTCGTAGGTGCCCGTCGTGAGGAGGTGGCGGATTGCCCCCATGGCCAGCGCCGCGTCGGCACCGGGACGGATGCGGAGCCAGAGATCGGCCTGTTGGCCCGATCCCTCGGGTTTTGGATCGACGACGGCGACGCGAGCGCCGCGCCGGCGCGCGTCTGCAACGCGTGTCGCCTGCGCCAACCAAGTCCGCGCCGGATTGTGCCCCCAGAGCACGATCACCTCGGCGCGCTCGTAGTCCGGGGAACCGACGCCGCGCCCGAAGGTGAGCGCATGCATGTGGTCCTTGTGCCAGCCGCAGATTTCGGTCGCGTAGATCAGGTTGGGGCTTCCGAAGCACCGGATGAAGCGCTCTACCCACTCGAAGCTATCGACCATGGGGGTGCCGCTCGGGGTCGTTACCGCGAAGGCGACGGCTTCCGCACCCGACCCTTGACGTATGGCACCGAGCCGCCCGGCCACCTCATCCAGAGCCTCGTTCCAGGTGATCTCTGCCCAAGTGGCGGGGCTAACCTCCTTCGGCGATGTCCGCCGCATCGGCTGCTTGAGACGTTTGGGGCTGTCGACCATCTCGGGGGCCGCGCGTCCCTTAGCGCAAAGGGCGCCTCCGGTCGGATGTCCAGGAAGGGGCTCGACCCCGGTCATCCGCCCGTCCTCGACGACGGTGATCGAACCGCAGCGCGATCGACAGAGCGTGCAGTAGCCTGCGATTCGCTGCTCCATGGCCGTTGTCTCCTCGCACCAGTCAGAGGACCGAATGACGTGCCTCGCGCAGAACGTCGTCGTTGAGCAGCGCCTGTTCCGAACCACCCGGTCCGACCTGACCCCGATCGATGAAGTAGGCGCGGTCACTGATGGCGGCGGCAAACCCGACGTTCTGCTCCGACAATAAAACCGCGATGCCTTCCGCCTTCATGCGCAGGACCGCCCGTGCCATCAAATCGACGATCACCGGCGCGATCCCCTCCGAGGGTTCATCGAGGAGCACCGCGCGCGGGTTGCCCATCAGCGTGCGCGCGATCGTGAGCATCTGCTGCTCGCCGCCCGACATGTACCCCGCCCTGCGCCCGCGCATTTCGGCCAGGTTGGGGAAGACCTCGTAGAGTGTCTCGGGGGTCCAAGGGGCGCGGCCATGCGATGGCTTCCGCCGGCCTATGTCCAAGTTCTCGGATACGGTCAGGTCCGTGAAGATCCGGCGCGTCTCCGGCACGTAGCCGAGGCCGCTCCGGGCTATACGGTAGGGCGGAAGCCCGGCTATTGGTCGCCCAGCGAAGGTGACGGTGCCGCTGGTCGCCGGCACTAGACCCATGATCGTCTTCAGCGTGGTGGACTTGCCCGCACCATTGCGTCCAAGCAGGGCCACGACCTCGCCGACCTGCAGCGTCAGGGACACGTCGAACAGGACCGTCGCGCGACCGTACCCGGAGCGGACATCGCGCAAGACCAGGAGCGCTTGAGACCTCGAGGCAGTCTCCTGCGCCGTCATGATGCAAACGCCTTCCGCGCGGCCGCCGCCCCGCTCTCGCCGAGGTACACCTGCTTGACGTAGGGGTCCTGGCACACGACGGCGGGCGTGCCCTGCGCGACGATCTTGCCGCGCACGAGGACGAGGATCCTGTGCGCGTAGGAAAAGACGGCGTCCATATCGTGCTCGGTGAAGAGGACGCCAATGCCGCGCTCCCGAGTCAGGCGCGCGGTCAACTCCATGAGTTCGACCCGCTCGCGCGGTGCCATGCCGGCCGTAGGCTCATCCATCAGCAGCAGTCTCGGATCGCCGGCGAGCGCGATCGCGAGCTCCGAGCGCTTGATGTCGCCGTACGACAGCAACGAGGACGCTTTGTCGGCATAATCCGCCATGTCGACCAAAGCGAGCACCGCCATAGCCTCCTTGCGGAACAGCCTGGCGGCCGGGACCCAAGGGCTCCGGCTACGCCGTCGATGAGCGGCGATCGCGACCTGTACGTTCTCGGCCACCGTCATCGAGGCGAACGTGGCCGCGACCTGGAACGTCCGACCGACGCCCCTGCCGGACAATACACGTGGCGTCAACCCCGTCACGTCTACGCCATTGAGCAGGACGGTACCGGCATCGGGGGCGTGCTGGCCACCGACCATCGCGAAAGTCGTCGACTTGCCGGCGCCATTGGGACCGATCAAGGCCAAGATCTCGCCGCGCCCGAGGTCGAAGCTCACGTCCCGGACGGCGTGGATGCCGCCATAGCTCTTCGTCATGCCCGAAACCTGGAGGAGCGTCATTCGGACGTTTCCAGCTCGGACGTCGTCAGCTCGGAGGTTGTCAGTTCGGACCTGCCGAGCAAGGGCTTCGCCTGCCGCTCTCGGCGGAGGCGACGGGTGACCTGTTGGACCGCACCTGTGATGCCTTGGGGAAAGAGCAGGACCAGGGCGAGGATCGCCAAGCCGGTCAACAGCCGCCAATAATCCGTCAGGGTGATGAACTCGCTCTTCAGCGCGTGGAGCGTCGCCGCGCCGACGACTGCCCCCGCCATCGTCTGGAGGCCGCCGAGGAGCAGCATCATCAACCCATCAACCGACGTCTGGACCGATAGGACCGTCGGGTCGACCGACCCGTTCATGAAGGTAAGCAAACCGCCGGCGAGCCCTGCCGAAGCGCCCGATATCGTGAACGCAATCCACCGATGCGTCCGGACATCGATGCCGACCGCATCCGCGCGAACCGCGCTATCGCGAGCCGCGCGTAGCGTGTGACCGAACGGCGCCTCGGAGAGATACCGTAGCGCGATGATGGCTAGGGTCACGACGGCGAGGACAAAGTAGTAGTAGGCCGTCTGGCTCGAAGCCCAACGCGACGGCCAAATGCCGATCATCCCATTGTCGCCGCCCGTGAAGTCGGTCCACTGGAACGCCACCGCATACACGATCTGTGCGGCGGCGAGCGAGAGCATCGCGAGGTAGGTTCCCTCCAGCCGCACGATGAAGAACCCGAAGAGCAACGCTCCCACGAAGGCTAGGGACGGCGCCGCGAGGAGGGCCAGCTCCATGGGTGCCCCCAAGTGCTTGACCACCAAAGCCGCCCCGTAGGCGCCGAGACCGAAGTAGGCGGCGTGGCCGAAGCTCACTAGGCCGCCTGTGACGACGAGGAGGTGAAGGCTCGCCGCGAACAGGCTCATGATCATGATCTCCGTCACCACGCGGAGGAAGTAGGCGTCGGAAAGTCCCGGGAGTACGGCGAGTGCCAAGACCAGTCCGCCGACCATCATCCACCGCGCGGCTCCCCGGCGAGGAACGAATGCCTCGCTCGCATGAACGGCCGCAGGCGCCTCCGGCCGGCCAAAGAAGCCCCACGGTCGGATCACCAGGACCAACGCCATCAGAACGAACACCAGAGCCAACGTGATCTTGGGCAGGACCAGGATCCCGAAAGCTTGCAGTTCGCCGATTAGCAAGGCCGCGACGAAGGCACCGGGGATGCTCCCCATACCGCCGATCACGGTGACGACGAAGCAGTCCGTGATGACGGAAATGTCCATCTGCGGATTGGCGGGCAGCCGCGGGGTCTGTAGGGCGCCCCCGAGCCCCGCGAGGAACGATCCGAGGAACAATACACCCGTGAAGAGCACGCTTTGGTTGATACCGAGGGCGCCGACCATCTCGCGGTCCTGCGTGGCCGCACGTACCAGTGCGCCAAATCGTGTCAGCTTGAGCAATGCCGTCAAGGCCAGCAGAACCAAAGGACCTACGAGGATCAGGAAGAGGTCGTAGGATGGATAACGGCGTTGCAGGATTTCCACCGGCGTGCGTAGTCCGGGCGCCCTGGTTCCGAAGATGTCCTCGCGGCCGAACGCAATCACGACCACGTCGGACATGATCAGAACTGCGGCGAAGGTGGCGATCAGCTGGTAAAGTTCCGCCATCGGATAAACGCGACGAAGCACCAGGACCTCGAAGAGAACGCCGATCACGCCCACCCCTAGCGCCGACAGGAAGATGCCCGCCCAGAACCCAGCGGCTGGGGCGAGCGCACCTACCAGGTGCGGGATCATCGTCGCGGCGAGATAGGCACCCAGCATGTAGAAGGAACCGTGCGCGAAGTTCACGATCCGGGTCACTCCAAAGACCAACGTCAGGCCACACGCCGTGATGAAGAGGATTGACGCCGACGTAAGTCCATTGAGCCCTTGGATCGCCAGGAATGATGCGTTCAAGTCCCTCTCCCTCAATCAGGCCGGGTGGGCACCACTCCCAGCGATCGAACTGTCGTCTTCGGCCATCTGTGGGACCGTAGGCATCCGCATTACGTATTTTAATGTAATGCGACAATTATGCCAAGCCTCTTGGTATATGCGATCTCCGAAGGCCATGCCTTTGGCTCACGACAGACCCGTTGCTAGCCGCCGATCACGCTCCTGATCACAGGCCAATGGGCCAAAATGAGCCTGATGTGACGGTTAAGGGGTACAATTCTTGGCTTATCTCACATTGTAATGCGAGAATTTTCTTGATGGATGACGAGCTGGAGGTTAAACCGATCTGCGAAATTCGTCCGCGTGTCGCGGATTGCAGCAGGAGATGTCGCCATGGTTTCGGTGGCCAACGCAGCGCTCGTCAAGAACGAACCTTACACCCCCGGCCTTTCGACGGAGTATGTCGCGCAAACGTTCGGCATCGCGCTCAGCGAAGTGGCAAAGCTCGGATCCGCGGAAAATCCCTTCGGTCCATCGCCCAAGGCGCTGGCCGCTGTCGACAAGGCCCGCTTGCGGATCGACCTCTACCCCGAATGGACGTCGCGAGCGTTGCGGCAGGCGATCGGCGACAAATACGGCTTCGACGCCGATTGCGTGGTCTGTGGCTCGGGCGAGACGGAGGTCATCTCCTTCATCATCCGCACCTTCGCCAAGGCGGGCGACCCGATCCTGATGTACGAGCCCTGCTTCCCGATCTATCACATGTTCGCCGAAAACGAGGGCCGCGTGCCGGTCTACGTGCCCATGGGCGAGGACTTTGAACTCGTCGTCGACAAGTACGTCGAGGCGCTGAGGACGCTCGCGCCCAAGATCGCCTTCATCACCAACCCGCACAGCCCGAGCGGGCGCTTCATGGGCGAGGCTGACATCCGGGCGATCTGCGAGGGGGCGGGCGCCGGCACGCTGGTCGTCCTCGACGAGGCGTACATCCATTTCACGCAGACGTCCGGCTCGATGCATCTCACGCGCGAGTACTCCAACCTCATCGTGCTGCGCACCTTCTCGAAGGCATTCGGGCTGGCGGGCTTGCGGCTCGGCTTCGGCATCGCCGCGAACAAGGACCTCATCACGCCTCTCCTCAACCTGAAGCCGACCTGGAACCTCGGCGCCATGCAGACGGCGGGCGGGATCGCCGCGGTCGGCGACGACGAGCATGTCGAGCGCACCGTGGCGGCGGTGGCTGAGATGCGCGACTACGTCCGTGAGCAGATGGTGGGCCTGAACCGCTTCCGGATGGTGACGGGATCGCGAAGCAACTTCTTCATGATCGAGGTCCTCGACGCGGGGCTCGACTCGACGAAGGTCTTCGAGCAGCTCCTCACCCGTGGCGTCATCGTCAAGGACGGCTCGGTGTCGTTTCGAGGTCTCGGCAAGCGCTATCTCCGCAGCGACATCAGCCTCAAGAAGCACATGGACCGTCTTCTCTGGGCGCTGCGGGAGATCGATGCCGGCCATTGACGCGGACGGATCCCGCGCCGTGGCGAAACGCGACCTCCTCATCGGCATCGACGTCGGCGGCACCTTCACCGACGCCGTCGTCTTCGATCGCGACGCGGGAACCTTGCTGGATGCCTTCAAGGTGCCATCCAGCCCCGATGATCCGGGACAGGCGGTGATCGAGGCGATCGACAGGATCGCCCATGCCCACGATGTACGAGGATCGATCGTCTGTCATGGCACGACGGTTGGGACGAACACGTTGATCCAGCGCAAGGGCGCCCGCACCGCGCTGCTGGCCACCAGCGGCTTTTCCGACGTCATCGAGCTGCGCCGGCAGGAGCGCCCGGACCTCTACGCCCTGCGCATCGAACGGTCCGCGCCGCTGGTCGACCGGGTCGACCGTCACGGCGTGCGGGAGCGGATGGCCTCCGACGGTTCGGTGGTGACGCCGCTCGACCCCGGCGACGTGGTGGAAAGGCTCCGCGCCTCGGGCGTCGGCGCGGTCGCGGTTTGCTTCCTCCATGCTTATGCCAACGCGGCGCACGAGATGGCCCTTGCCGACGCCATCGCGGCGGCGCTGCCCGGCGTCTTCGTTACCCGGTCGAGCGACGTGTGCCCCGAGTTCCGAGAGTACGAGCGTAGCAGCACCACCGTAGTCAACGCCTACATCGGACCCTCCGTCGGCCGCTACGTCTCGCGGCTCGACGACGCTCTACGAGCCAGGGGGGTCGAGCGCCTGATGATCGTGAAATCGAACGGCGGCTTGACTTCGCCGGGCAACGCCTCGCTCTACCCCGTCCACCTCATCGAGTCCGGGCCGGCCGCGCAACTGACCGCGTCCGCCGCCTTTGGCCAGGCACGGTCGCGCCCCAACCTGGTCGCCTTCGACATGGGGGGTACCACGGCGAAGGCCGGCGTCGTGCGCGACGGACAGCCGACGGTCGCTGCGGAGTTCTACGCCGACCGGTTGGTCGACGGGCGCGACGTCGGTGGCTACGCGATCCGTAGTGCCGTGCTGGATCTCGTCGAGATCGGCGCAGGCGGCGGATCGATCGCAACCGTCAACGAGGCGAACGTGCTCAAGGTCGGCCCGGCGAGCGCGGGAGCCGTGCCGGGTCCCGCCTGCTACGGCCGGGGCGGGACGCTCGCCACCGTCACCGACGCCCATGCGGTAATCGGCACGTTGAGCGCCGAGGCCTTCGCCGGAACCGGTGTCAGGCTCGATCGCGAGGCGGCCTGCGAGGCGGTGAACCGCCATGTCGCCGCGCCGTTCGGCTGGACGCTCGCAAGGGCGGCCTACGCTATCATCGACGTCGCCGTCGCTAACATGGCCGGGATGGTCCGCCTCGCGACGACGCAGAGGGGATTGGATCCGCGTGACTTCGCGTTGCTCGCGTCGGGCGGTGCCGGGCCGCTCCATGCCAGCGCGGTGGGTGCCGAGATCGGCGCAGCCGAGGTGATCGTGCCGCCTTTCCCCGGGATGTTCAGCGCGCTCGGCGCGACGCTCGGCTCCATCCGCCACGAGGTGAGCCAAACCCTCCTGCGCCACCTGCACGCGTGCGGGGACGGCCTCCTGGCGAGCGCCTTCTCGGACCTGTCGCGCCGCGCGGAGGCGATCCTCGCGGCCGAGCCGGCCGGCGTCGCCGCACCCATTCTCGAGCGCGTTCTGGACGCTCGTTTCGCCGGGCAGCTCTTTGAACTGCGGCTGCCGCTCGGGCAACTCGGCGATCCTCTCCCCTCCCTGGCAGAGATCGACCGAGCGTTCCGCGACCGCTATAGGTCCGAGTACGGCATCGACCTCCCTGAGGCGAAGGTGCAGGTCGTCACCGTTCAGCTTGTGGCGAGCGTCGAACTCGGCCACCGGGCCGACGCGATCTTCGCCGAAGGCGACGCCGTCGCGCCAAGGCGAAGATCGCCCTGGATGAAGCCGCATCGGATGGCGATGATGCTGCAACGCGCTGGGATCGAAGCCCCGGTGCCGATCTACCGCGTGGCGGATGCCATCGGCATCGGCGGTGGTATCGCCGACGGTCCCGCCATCATCGAGCATTCCGGCGCGACGGTCTGGGTCCATCTCGGCCAATCCGTGCGCCTGCACTCGAGCGGGAAGGTCACGGTCACGCTGGCGAGGCCGCATCGATGAATGTGGCGCCCGGCATCATCGACCGCGATCCCGTGACCTTTGAGGTCGTTCGTAGCGCGCTGTCTGCGATCTGCGCCGAGATGAAGTCCGTCATCATGAGAACCTCGTTCTCGCCCCTGCTCAGCTTGTCGGCCGATCTATCGTGCGCCCTGCTCGATGCGCGGGGCAGAGTGGTCGGGCAAGGCAAGGACATCCCGGTCCATCTCGGGGCCGCGCCTTTCACGATGCGTGCCGTGCTGGCGGCGTTCCCGCTAGCGACCTGGAGGGCTGGCGACGGGGTCATCGTTAACGATCCCTACGCCGGCGGCACCCACCTGCCGGACGTCTCGCTCGTCATGCCGATCTTCCACGGGGACGTCCTCTGCGCCTTCTCGCTCAGTCGGGTCCACTGGCCCGACATCGGCGGCATCGCCGCCGGCAGTTCCAGCGTCGGCGACGAGATCTTCAAGGAGGGTCTGCGCATCCCACCGCTGCGGATCATCGAGGGGGGCGAGCCCCGGTCCGACATCCTCGCGCTGGTGCTCGCCAACGTGCGCGTGCCCAGCGACCGGCACGGCGACTTCAGGGCGCAGATCGCCGGCGCGAGGCGGGTCGAGCTGAGGATCGGCGAACTGGCGGTGCGCTACAGTGTCGAGACCCTCGCCGCCGTGATGGCGGACGCGCAGACCTACTCGCAGCGGATCCTGCGCCGACGTTTGGCCGACCTGCCCGACGCCGTGGTCGAGCACGAGGAGCGCTTGGACGGCGACGGCGTCGATCCGGATGCGCGCCCCCTCATACGCGTGCGGATCGAGAAGATGGGCGACACTTTCGCCGTCGACTTCACGGGATCCTCTGCCTGCGTCAAGGGTCCGGTCAACGCCCCGCTCGCCGTCACTGCTTCGGCCGTGTACTACACGCTGCTAGCCCTTGCCGGCGGCGATATCCCGCCCAACGAAGGCGTCTACACCCTTGCCCGCGTCACCGCGCCGGAGGGAACGGTGGTGAACGCGGCCTATCCAGCGGCTGTGGTCGCGGCCAACACCGAAACGTCGAATCGTACCGTCGACATCTTAATGGCGGCGTTGGCCAAGGCCTACCCCGACCGGGTGTCCGCCGGAAGCTACGGGTCGGCCTGCGTCTATACCTTCGGCGGCATCGATCCGCGCACGGGTTTTGGCTTCGTGCACTATGAGACCGTGGGCGGGGGCGCCGGCGGCACCGCGACGGCCGCCGGCGCCAGCGGGGTCAGGGTCCACATGGGCAACACCATGAACCTGCCGGTGGAGGCTATGGAAGCCAGCATGCCGGTTCGCTTCATCGCCTACGAGCTCGTAGCCGGCAGCGGCGGCGATGGCCGCTTTCGAGGCGGCCTGGGCGTGCGCAAGGAAGTCGAGATGCTGGTCGACGGCGTGGAAGCCTCCATCCTGGGCGAGCGGACGCTCACCGCCGCGCCAGGCGTCGCCGGCGGCGCGCCCGGACGTGTTGCCCGATTTCTGCACCGCAGGGTCGACGGATCCGAGGTCGTGCTCGCGGCCAAGAGCGGGCCGCACAAGTTCGCGCGAGGCGAACGCCTCGAAATGACGACCGCCGGCGGTGGCGGCTGGGGGAAGGAGTAGAGGCGATGAACCTTGAAATGAGAATGAACCGAACCACGTCAGCCGACGTCGTGCGGCGGATACGTGTGGCGCTCCTCGTGCCCTCGTCGAATACCGTGATGGAGAACGATCTGCACCGCGCCCTCGCCCCGGATCGGTTCACCGTCCACACGGACCGCATGTACCTGGTCGAGACGACCCGCGAGGCCGAGATCGCGATGATCGAGGAGCATGCGAAGCCGGCCGCCAAGGACGTTGGCACGACAAAGCCGGACGTCCTGGTGTTCGGCTGCACGTCGGCCGGGTCCCTCTTCGGTCTCGACTACGACGCGAAGACCTGCCGAGAGCTCGGCGCCCTCGCGGGATGTCCGGCGCTCGGCGTGATCAACTCGGTCTCGGACGCGCTCGGCGCGGCGAACGCCCGGCGCATCGCGGTGATCACGCCCTACAACGAGGACCTCACCCAATCGGTCGCCGCCGCCGTTGCCACGCATGGTCGCGAGATCGTCGCGGCGCACGGCATGGGCATCACCGTCAATGTCGAACTCGCGGATCCCGATCCCGACGCCATCGTCGGGTTCGCGCGCGAGCGGCTCGCCGGTGTCGCCTTCGACACGTTGTTCGTGTCCTGCACCAACTTTCGCGCGCTCGAAGCCAAGCCGGCGCTGGAAACCGCCTTCGGCGTCACAGTGATCACGAGCAACAGCGCGGTCGTCGACGCGCTCGGGCGGATATTTGAGTCTACAACCCGAACGATCGGCTGATTGGACGGCGCTTCTTCGCGGCATCGTCGATGTGGCGCACCTACTAGCGACATCACCGTTCAGTTTCATCACGGGAGATCATGGTCTTGCGCGAAGGTGACGTGCCGCATGCAGAGCGCAGCCCCGAGCTGTCCGATAACCGAGCGGTGGTAATGTCGGAGCGACGCGTTGAGTTATGCGCTCGCACATAGCTGTGTCTAGAATATTAATGCCAGAACCGGGGTGCAGACTCGAACCATTAGCGTTCGACGGCGTAGGTTGGTATTGAAAAATGGAAGGTCATATGTATGGAAAGCGGTGTGGATATTGCAATAATTGGTTGCGGCAACATGGGCGCGGCCCTTATTGCTGGCTACGCCGCAAATACGCATGATAGTACTTTCCTGGTAGTTGACCCCGACGTGGACCGCGCCAAGTCTCTGCTCCCACCGGAAGTCAAAGCGATCTTCTCTGAGACTCTGCAGCCGTTGGCGAGCATGACAGCCAGGATGACGATCTTGGCTGTCAAACCCCAGTCCTGCGCGACCTTGCTGCCCACTATTGCCGAGACGACCGCCGCGGACGGGCTTGTCCTGTCGATCGTCGCTGGCGGTGATACGTCATCGCTGCGCAAGTACAGGGTCACGATCGGCGCCGGTCTTGACCCCACCAGTTCGACAGCTTTATAATATATCTCAATGGCATGTGCCCGCTACGAGCGAGACACGTGTTCTTCGCCGATTTACACTTGTGTGACGGCCAGCGCCTAGCAGGCTGCTGAAGAAGGTCTTCGTGAGCGAGGTAAGGTCTGCCGTGAGC
>CAXTIU010000038.1:0-19087 GCA_964244495.1 uncultured Beijerinckiaceae bacterium | reverse complement strand
TCGACCCTCACGCTGCCTGATCCACTAAACTCGGCGATGAACCACTTCAAAGGGGGAGGATCACTCCCCGGTGGGACTATTGGCGTGGCGGTGTCGGAGCCCACGAAGGGATCCAAGGTCGTCCGATTGAGTAGTCGAGTGAGGAACTTCTTGGCAGCGTAGTGAATGATTTCGCACTTGTGATCTGACGAGATTGGGGAGGCGAACACCCGTTCAATAGGAGGCTGCCGCTCCCTCAATGACCTAGACGCGGGTCATATAGCCAACGCCTCACCTTCCGTGCGCGAAGTTGCGCAGCATCTAAATGCGCTGGGTTGACCAGCAGGTTCTGCTCCTCGGGGACCATCACGGACGGAACGAGCAGGAGAGCGGAACGCCGATCGACTACCCAGGTGGACCCGAACTCGACGCTGACGTGCCCGGCGGGTTCGGCGTCCCACCCGACGGCCAGTGTCGCGGGGTCTGCGACCTCGGCGGCCGCCCAGAGGTCGTCCGACACCTCCACCTCCACGAGGAAGCGGTTAAACGGCAGACCGCCAGCATTGACGTGGACGACCGTTTCCAAACAGGCGAGGGCGCGGCTGCACGCGGCGTAGATCATGGGTATGCCGACGTCGTTCCAGCGGCCTCCTGATAGCTTCGCACCGGTTCCGGTCACGTCATCCGCGGCGTAGGCTCTCGCGTCTGTTGCGATACGCCAGGCCAAGCGACTCACGCGTAGGCGCAGGTCTGCATCTGCGCGAGCGCCCGCGATACGAGCGCTTGCCCTTCCATCGTGTCGAGGAGGTTGATCGGCTTGTCGCCGCCGAGCGCAGGTAGCGGCTCCCGCAGCCAGCGCGACAGCCATTCCGGCGCGTCGAAACGGTCTGGGTTGCCCGACTCCTCGACCATCGCCTCGATCTGTCCCACCAGCTTGACAAGGCACGCCTCGACGGGAGGGTTCATCCACCGATCGCCCATCCGCGTGGGAAGCGGCGTCTTCGCTTCCAAGCGATCCCGGATCGACGGCGCGGGGCACCTGGGTCAGACTGTTCCGCTCCAGTTGACCGGAACCTCATGATGACGGCCCACAACGATTTCCTCACACCACGTAATCCTCGCCATGGATCGCGAGCTGAGGTTCACCTTCGTAGGATGCTTTTGGTTGCTCACCAAACCATCAGCGAACGCCCGACGTGACCGCCGTTCCAAGAAGACCGGATCAAGGTGATGAGGGGCCACGCGACCGTCGTCAGACGGAGCACACTCCTGCGGTAGTTGGGCCAGCATAATCCAGTTCTTGGACGCGATAAATTCTGATAAAAGATTCTAAAAGGGCGATTGACGTTCGATTATCCCGATCTCATGCGAGAACTTGCTGACGAGGAGATCGAGGAAACTGCGGACCTTCACCGCCAGGTTGTGGCGTGACGGATAGATTGCGCTCACCGCCATATCGAGCGGTTGCACCTCGGGCAGCAATCTCACGAGAACCCCTGTCGACAGTTCGTCGGCGACGAAGAACGTTGGCGCGAAGATGATACCGAGCCCTGCGACGGCAAGGTTGCGCAATAACTCCGTGCTGCCGGTCACGAGATTACCGCGAGAGCGGACCGATACCGATTTGCCGTCCGCGCCTTGGAAGTGCCAGTTCTCGCCAAAGGGATAGAAGGCAAAGCGCAGGCAGTTGTGGTTCTCGAGATCGGACAAGCTGCGTGGCAGTTCCTTGCCTTCAAGATAAGACGGAGCGCAGCAGAGCACGCTTCGCCACGAGGCGAGCCGGCGCACGATCATTTGAGAGTCGGGCGGCCGCGACGTGCGGATCACCAGATCGTAGCCATCTTCAATAACATCGACCATCTGCTCGCCGACAGTGAGGTCGACAGTCATGCCAGTATAGGCACGGAGATAGTCGTTAACAACCGGTGAGAGGAAGCGAGAGAGGTTCATACTGGCGTGCAATCGCAAGGTTCCGCGCGGCGTCGCCTGAGATGCCCCAGCGACGCAGTCCGCCTCCTCAAGGTCCGCAAGGATCTGACTCGAGCGTTGATAATAGTCCCGGCCGATCTCCGTCAGGCTCACCTTCCGAGTCGTACGCTCCAGAAGGCGGGATCCGAGCCTGTTTTCAAGCGACTGGACGTGGTGGCTTACCATTGCCACCGACATGTTGAGCTGCCGCGCGGCCGCGGAAAACCCGCCGCAGTCAACGACGCGTCCAAACACCTTTAAGCTCGTGAAACGATCCATCGAAGCCATCCCTCGAACGGTGGATGATTATCTCATCAAGTTGAAAGATGTTTCTCACATTCTCGATATTAACGGAACGAATGTTTCGCATCATCTTATCCAGCGTGACCGCAGCCAGCCCATCGACCTGAAACAGGTTTCGGCCCGCTCCGTTTGAGATAAGGAGACCTTCCAATGAAAATCGTCAGCAGGTTCTTCATCAAGGGTGCGCTCGCCATGCTCGCGTTCTCGACCATCGCGCAGGCTCAGCAAGCCTATCCTCGACGTGCCGCACCCTCATCCGCGCGTGATTACCAAGCTTACGCCGGTGGAACACACCGGGAGGCGAACACGGACGTGTGGAGCGCTGAACGCCAAACCGCCTACGGCAGTCTGTGCGGCATAACCATCGCGGCATCTTGCCCGAACAAATGATCGTCTCTCTGCCGCCCGCGTGGCCCTGGTGCGCCCGTTACCGCCCGCGCGACACGCTGCCAGTTATCCACGGACGCACACCGTGACATAAAACCGGACCTTTCGAGGTAGGCGCTAGTTTGGGGCGCGACCACCTGGCAGGGGACGGGTGCCGATGCCACTAATCGAGTCAGTGGTATTCGTGTTTCCTGTCGAGGCGCCGGAAGCCGGGCCAAGCTGCCTCGGCAATGTCGACTGCGGCGAGCCAGTGCTGTTGATGCCGTTGATAGAATCGGTCGTGTTCTTATTTCCAGTAGAAGCACCATCATCGGATTGTGCGAGAGCGGAAACGGGCGCTTGTAGAACCGCAGTCAGGGTAAGCGCGGCGATGAGCAATGCGTTCACGACAGTCTCCCGGAAAAACCGATGATTGAACGTGATGTCGCATCGATGGTTGCCACCTAAATCGCGCGGCTCCCGCTCGTTAGTATAGCTTTCCTATACGCATGAAACCATGTTTATCGATGTCCCCTCCTAAATATTTGTTTGGGAACAAGTCGAAGAAAAATTAGGGGTTGTGCTTCCAGCGAAGTTTGGATGGAGCCCTTACCGACGGGGACCAGGCCGATTGCGACGAGTGGAGCCGGCGGTCGCCACCACCGGAGCGGACTGCGTTACGCAAGTGACCTGATGGCCAAGGATGGCAGATCACCGCTCCCTTGATCCCCGCCGGACAAGTGGGGCGGGACCAGGCGACCGGTGGAGATCCGGGCGGTGGCGGGTGCCCTGGTGTCAGAACTCGATCCAGGATGCCAAGGGCGGGCGCCGTCCAGGACCTGCCAGTCCACAGCTGTTTCGACCCGTGAAACTACAACGGCATGCTGCGCCGCATCTATCACGCGCTGTTCGTCCAGCACCAGGAAAGGCTGGATGCGAGACGAGTGATGTGGGTTGCTAGCACACCGGGCGACAGTCAGGCCATCCCTTATGTCGCCACCACAAACAGCCTTCTGGAACGAGGGATTATCGCGTTGGTAGAACAGCAACTGTAAGTTTGCGGCTTTACAGATAAGAAAAACTAATCGCTGCAAAAAAATTTATTATGTACGCTGAACTTGTTAGGAATTAACGAATGTTCTTAACCGCCTGAAGGCGGCTTACACGTCAGCCGAAACATCGGCGGCTACATGGGAGGACGACATGCAACGACGGACCTTTTCCAAGTTAGCCGTGGCCACGGCCTTGGCTTCGACGCCGTTGGCGGCACAGCAGGCAATGGCCTACGAAGCGGGCTACTCCGGCTTCGTCATCGGCCCCGCTTCCTTTTGGACCGCACCAGCGACGGCGCCCGCTCCCGGCCTATATGGCAACATTTACGGCCAGCTCAGCCAAAATAAGATTGCGGGACCCGGCGCTCCGGCGATTGGCGGGATTGCGACGCAGCTGAACGACGCCCCCCTTGTCGCAAACATTGTTTACGTACCGGGCTTCAATATATTCGGTGCCGTTTACTCTGCGGGATTTGGTCAGGAGGCCATATTGGTCGCAGGCACCAATCCCATCAACACGTCGAAGGTCAGCTTCCATAACACCGGCCTCACCCCCATCTCGCTCTCTTGGAAGCTTGGCGAAAGCGGCTTCTACGTGCGGACGACTGCCACATTCTTTCCGCCGGACGGCGCAATTTCAGGCACGGCCGGGCTGAGTGAAGCCGGCGTTCCCTGGTACACGATATTCCCCCGGCTCACCGTCGCCTATCAAAGCCGAGGTTGGACATTCAACAACAACTTGGCGGCTGAGTATAACACGGTCAATCCACATACCGGCTATCAGACCGGTATAATCCTACGGGATGAAGCTACTCTAACGCGGACGTTCGGCCGCCTGACGTTTGGGCCGGGCATCTTCTATCTCGGTCAGGTTACCAATGACACCTCAAGCAAGTTCTACAACTTCGCCATCAATACGGAGCGGTACAGCACCGTCGGCGTCGGCGGGCTCGCCGGCTACGATTTAGGGCAGGCGGCGCTTACGATCCATGGCTATCAGCAGATCATCGCGACCGCGTCGGGCGGCACGCCCTCGGCGCGCGTGCCGGGCGACTCGGCGAACACGTTCCGCGGGTTCGGCATTTTCAGCACGGTCAGCTTCAAGCTCCCCGGCATCGGGGCGCTCGGTCAGCCGTTGGATTTCGGCGCGCTACGCGACCCGGTGGTCCCCAACTAGGATCGAAGCAGGCACTGCCTCATCCCGCGACGGCGATCAATCGCTGTTCGATCCCTGACAATCCAGCTTCGTAGGAATGCCGACCATGTCCCTTAAAATCGCGTCCCTCGCGCTCGTCCTCACTTCAGTTTCGTCCACAACCTTTGCCGCCGACCTTCCATTGGCCCGCATCGCGCCGGTCGTGATACCGCCTCCCGTCTTTGCTTGGACCGGCCTCTTCTTCGGCGTCCAGGGCGGCTACGAGTTCGGGAAATCGAATGCCTTCCTTAACAACACCGTCACGGGCGCGGGCATCGGCTCGGGAGGCGGTAACGAGAACGGCATCATCGGCGGCGTCCACATCGGCTATCTCACGACGGCTTCGGCCCTGCCGCCAGCACTCGGCCGCTACTTTGGAGGCGGCCTCGCCAATCTGGTACTCGGGTTTGAAGGCGATTTCGACGGCACCTCCGCAAAAACGAGCTACGTCTTCGGCAACGTCAATAATACAACAAATGCTCCAGCTCTGGGATCGTTTCGCGGCCGGGCAGGTGTCGCATTAGATAATGTTTTCATATACGGAACCGGCGGCCTCGCCGCCGAATACCGTCGTAACGAGTATACCAATTTTTTTGGAGCGGAGTTTCAAGCCAATCATGGACTCGTCGGTTATACCTTCGGCGGCGGCGTGGAGTATGCATTTCTCAACGACTTCACGGTGCGCGCCGAATATCGCTACACGGATTTTGAACACTACCACGATTTCATTCCAGCCCAGACCGCCGGGGTCGGTCAGGTGCTTCACCAAGAGACCGACAACCGCGTGTTGATCGGCCTCACATACCGGGTCGCGCCGCCGGCGCCGGCCGCCGTCGTCGTCCGGTACTGAGCCGGACGATGAGGCAGCGTCGCGGACATCAGGTACCCCGGCGAACATCCGCAACGAAGGACGGAACACTCGACACATGCCTAAGCTGATCGTGACAAGCCGCGAGGGCTTCGAGAAGACGGTGGCGGGCGTGGCCGGCCACTCAGTCATGGAGGTCATCAGGGACAACGGTTTCGACGAGATGCTCGCGCAATGCAGCGGCTGTTGCTCCTGCGCGACCTGTCACGTCTACGTCGACCCTGACGTCGTCGGGAACCTGCCGGCGATGGGCGAAGACGAGAACGACCTGCTCGACGGTTCCGACCACAGGCGACCCGAGTCGCGCCTGTCCTGCCAGATCCCGTTCAGTCCCGCGCTCGACGGCCTGCGGGTCACCATCGCCCCCGAGGACTGACCCATGGTGCCCGGAGACAGCCGGTGGCGCGTTTGAGCGCCCGATACGACGTCCTGATCGTGGGGGCCGGACACGCCGGCGCCCAGGCGGCGACCGCGCTGCGCCAGAGGAGGTTCGCCGGCTCGCTCGCCATCGTGGGCGAGGAACCCGAACTCCCCTACGAACGGCCGCCCCTCTCCAAGGACTACCCCGCCGGCGGGAAGACGTTCGAGCGGATACTGATCCGTCCGGCGTCCTTCTGGGAAGAGCGTGACGTCGCCTTGATGACCGGTCGCCGCGTCGTCGAGCTTGATCCCGAGGCGCACAGGGTTGCCACCGCGGCCGGCGAAACGCTCGGTTACGGTCAGCTTGTCTGGGCGACGGGCGGCGACGTGCGCCGGCTCACCTGCTCGGGTCACGAGCTCGCGGGCGTGCATTCGGTGCGCAATCGCGCCGACGTCGACCGCATGATCGTCGAATTGGCCACGACAAAGCGCGTCGTGGTCATCGGTGGCGGCTACATCGGCCTCGAGGCCGCCGCGGTTCTCGTCAAATTCGGCAAGACGGTGACCCTGCTCGAAGCGCCCGATCGCGTCCTCGCCCGCGTCGCCGGCGAGGAGCTGTCGCGTTTCTTCGAGGCGGAGCATCGCGCCCACGGGGTCGACGTGCGGACGAACGTGGCGGTCGATCGCACCGAGGCAGGTGGCGGCCGCGCCAACGGCGTCCGGCTTGCCGACGGCGAGGTCATCCCCGCCGACATGATCATCCTCGGGATCGGCATCGTGCCGGCGGTCGAGCCCCTGCGGCTCGCCGGCGCCAGAACAAGCAATGGAGTCGCCGTGGATCACCACTGCCGGACCTCGTCGCCCGACGTCTGGGCGATTGGGGACTGCGCCCTGCATGCCAATCCGTTCGCCGACGGCCTGCCGATCCGCCTCGAGTCGGTTCAGAACGCCAACGACATGGCGACGACCGTCGCCGGCGCGATCACGGGCGACGTCCGAGCCAATCACGCGCTGCCGTGGTTCTGGTCCAACCAATACGATCTGCGCCTCCAGACCGCCGGGTTGTCGACCGGGCACGATGCGGCGGTCACGCGGGGCGAGGTCGCCAGCCGCAGTTTCTCGATCATCTACCTCAAGCAAGGACGGGTGATCGCCCTCGACTGCGTCAACGCGACGAAAGACTTCGTTCAAGGCAAGCGGCTCGTGAACGACGGCCGCGCCGTCGACCCGGGAACGTTGCGCGACACCTCGATCGCGCTCGCCGCGATGTGACGCCGACGCATCATCGTACGGCGGGAGGATGGTTTGGTCGGACCGCTCCGCCTGTCCTGAAGGGAAAGATCATGTCCGAGAGCCTGAGAGAAGCGATGGATGGGGCGCGGATCGGCGGGCTGCAGTGGACGATGGCTGTCCTGCTGGGCGTCGTGATGGTCCTCGACGGCCTCGATCTCCAGCTCGCGTCCTTCTCCGCCCCCCTGCTGATGGCCGACTGGCACCTCAGCAAACCGCAATTCGCGCCGCTCCTCACCGCGGCGTTGATCGGCATGGCGACCGGGAGCCTGATCGGCAGCTGGGCGGGCGACCGGTATGGTCGCAAGCCGACGCTGGTCGCGAGTGTGGCGTTCTTCGGCGCGATGACGGCGGTCTGCGCCGGCGCGACAGGACCCAGGGTGTTCGTGCTTTACCGCTTCCTCGGCGGCTTGGGGTTTGGCGCCGCCTTTCCGATCGCGGTGACGCTGATGAGCGAGTGGATGCCGCCGCGTGCCGCCGGTCGGGCGATCAGCATCATGACGCTCGGGATCCCGGTCGGCGTGATGACGGGGGCCCTCGCGGCGTCGTGGTTGCTGCCGCTGTTCGGCTGGCGGATCTTCTTCGCCAGCAATGGCGCCCTCTGCATGCTCTTCGCGGCGTTCCTGCTCTGGCGACTCCACGAGTCGCCGAGCTTCCTGATCCTCAGGCGCAGGTACGAGGAGGCCTACGCGCAGCTGTCGCGGGCCTGGAAACGGCCGGTCGCGGGCGGCCCGGACCTCTTCCGGCTCGAGCCGGCACGCGAGAGCGGGCGCGGATTGCTCATGAGGAGCAACGCCAGGGTGAACGTCGGCCTCTGGCTCGGCGTCTTTTGTACCGGCGCGATGACCTACGGCATTTCGGGGTGGATCACCGTGATCCTCTCCGGCCTGCGGCTGCCGCTCGGGACCGCCTTGCGCGGGCCTCTCGCCTTCAGCACGCCGGCCATCGTCGGCGCGCTCGTCGTCGGTTGGATCCTGCTTCGGCTCGGGTCTCGCGCAACAATGCTCGTTTTATCCGTCCTCGTTCTCGTAAGCGCGGCAGCTATGAGTTTCGCTTCCTCAGCGTTGGTGCCCGGTCCACAGCTATTCGCGACGCTATTCACCGGACTGGCCGTCAGTGGTTTCGGCATCGGCGCTCTGCAGGCGGCTTTCTACGTCGCCGCCGCTGGCGCTTATGACACGTCGATCCGCACCAGCGGTGTGGGTGTCGTCTCCATGATGGGCCGTATCGGAGCGATAAGCAGCAGCTTCGCGGGAGGTACCATTCTTTCGATCGCGCACGTGGACGGTTTCTTCGCATTGATCACGATACTGGCGGCTGCGGCGTTCGGCGCCATCTTCGTCATTCAGCGGCACAGCCCCCGCATCAGCCCCAGCGATGATGGTAGACGCAAACCGCTGGCCGTGCGGCTGATCCCTGCTGTCAAGAAATAGTCTCAAGCGCTCTTCCGCCAGAGGCGGATCAAGCCTCCAGCTCTTCCCGAAAGGTCGACGTAACGACGACCTATGCTCAGGCGCCGAACGCGCGGGGCGAAAGCTGACAGGAGCTTCCCGGTGCTCGATTTGGACGAAGCCACGACGCGTTGGGCGCGCGTGAGAAAGATGATGGAAACGTTCGACGTCGACCTTCTCATCGCCGTAGACCTCTCGCGAGACGAGATCCTGCTCGGACATCAGCGATGGCTGACGGGGTACGTGCCGATCGGCGGACCTGCGGCAGCGCTGATCGGGCGCGCCGGTCCGATCGTGCTCGTCTCCGACCGGATTGGCAAGCCGGCGTCGTCCTACTACAAAGCCAACGGGTTACCGGTCGAAATGGTGAACGGCTTCACGCCGCCGTTGCTCGCCGAGCTCGTCGCGGCGCATCAGCCTAGAGGGATCGGGATCGCCGATCCTGTATCGTTGCCGTGGTCGGTCGCCGCCGCCTTGCGCGAGCGCCTGCCGGCCTGCCGGCTAATCGACCTTTCCGAACCGATGCAACGCCTTCGACTCCGCAAGAGCGCGCACGAACTCGCGCTCATCCGCAAAAGCTGCGAAATCGCCGACGAAGTCTGGGAGCACGCGCCAGAGATCTTCAGGGTCGGTCGGCGCATGTACGAGATCGTTGCCGACGTCGACTACCTGATGCGGCTGAAGCGGGCGGAGGGCGGCTTCAACCTGGTCCTGCCGTTGCCGTTCTCCGGGCGTTCGATGCAGGCGATAGCCAATCCCGATTGGATCGAGGCCGGCGCGCGTTATCTCCTGGAGGTCTCGCCGCGCTACGAAGGCTACTACTCGCAGATCACCATCCCGGTCACCACCCGTGCCGACGACCAAGTCGCAGCCCGGGCCTACGCGGACATCGTCGAGGCGAAGGAAGCGGCCTTGCCGCACATGCGGCCCGGCGCCGATTTATCCGAGATCGCGACCCTCGTCTCAGGCGTCCTCGCTAAGAAAGGCCGCGAGCTGGCATCGCTTTCTCTCGGGCACTTCTGCGGGATGGCGCTCGAGGAACCGCGTCACGACCCGACCATGCCCTTCTTCCTGGACGAGAGCATGACCCTAATCTTCCATCCGATCCTCGCCGATCCGGAACTGCGTTCGCTCATGAGGGCGGACACCTACCTTATTACCGCCTCCGGAGCCGAACGGATGAATTCCTACAACGGCGGGATTCTCGCTACTTTATAGCAATCGTTGAACAGGTGGATCGTCCCGCCGGGAGAACCGGAGGACGGTAGGGAGACCCGTTTCATGGGCAACGCCCAGCGTCCGACGCGCCGGATCGAACCGCGACGCGCGCGTGCCATGCGCACGAGTATCGCATGAGGATCGATCCCAACCGCCTCGTCCGCCTGGCGGTGCTCGTCGAGGCCGGCAACTTTCGCCGCGCCGCCGACCGGCTCGGTCTTACCCAGCCCGCACTGTCTCAAAGCATCGCGCAATTGGAGCAGGAGGTCGGGATCAAGCTGATCGACCGCACGCCGCACGGAATCGAGCCGACGCTCTACGGAAAGGTACTCTGCGAGAGCGCCAAGGCGATTGATCGTGAGTTGGCTGTCGCGGCTCAGCAGATCCAGGAACTCGCCTTCGGGCACAAGGGCACGCTGACGATCGGGGTCAGCTCAGGCGGCGCGGCATCACTCGTGGCGCTCGGGATCTGTCGGCTCCAGGAGTCGCGGGCCGGCATCGACATGCGCATCGTCGAGGAAGCTTCGTTCAAGTCGCTCATGGCGCAGTTGCAGGATCGTACCCTGGACATGCTGATCTGCCAGCGCCCGCCCGAGGCGGACCTGAAGGGCGCGCGGACCTTGTCGATGTTCCAGGCGCGACGCGTGGCCTGCGTCCGTCGCGGGCACCCGTTGAGGGAGAACATCAAGCTCAAGGAGCTTGCGCTCTATCCTTTCGTCTGTCCGCAGGAGAACGTTGGGCTGCTGATGGATTTCCGGCAGATCTTCTCGACGATCGGTCGCGATCTGCCCGAGGTCCTGGTCTCGAATTCGGTCCACATCGCTAAGGACATCGTGATGAACTCCGACTCGTTCGGCCTATTTTCGGACCTGTCGGTGATCCAGGAACGCCGGCTCGGCCTGATGAATGTCGTCGAGCTCGACATTCAAACGCGTTATTGGCTGCAGCTCGTCGTGCGGTGCGAGCAGACCCCCACCGACTTGATGAGGGCCTTCGTCGCGGAGGCGTTGGCGGTTTGCGGGCACTTGGAAGTTCCAGTCCACGCTGACATCGCGAAGTTGAGCCACGCGCGGCGCTGACGGCCGCTGAGATCGTCGCCACGGCTTAACGGCCCGGTGCGCACCGCTCCGTGGGCCTCCGCAAACAAGAGGGTTGCGACGCGCCTTTAACCAAAGTCAGCGCTCCGATATTTCGACCGCCTATCCCGCGACAAGGACACGGTCCCAGTGCAGCGAGGGCAGGGACAAACCGGAAGCATCGCCGAATTTCACGACGAAGTCCCTGTCTCGGAAACAGCGGCTCGGAGTGATCAGACGGTCAGGCGCTGGCGCCCGGCGATACGCTGACCATTCTCACCGGTCACGCGGAAGCCGAGCTTATCGAGCACCCGCCGCGGAGCGGCGTCCTGTGTTGGACATTCGGCCGTGATCCGCCGATGCGGGTATTCGATCTGCAGCGCCGCCAGAATGGCACCGGCAGCCTCGGTGGCGATACCGCGTCCGCTGAGGTCGCACTTTACCCAGCAGTCGATATCGATCTCGTCCGTGCCGACGAGGTGAACGCCGACGACCCCGAACAAACGGGAACTCGAATGATCCCAAGCACCGATGTAGAGATTGCGCGGATCCTGACGTTTAAGAACGAGCTTCTCGGCATCCGATATGTCGAACGGCGTCGATAGCACGGGAATGGCGCGCGTAATCTGCGGATCGTCGGTGACTTCCTGCACAGCTTGTATGTCGTCGCCGGACAAAGGACGCATCGCGAACCGCGCGGTCTCAATGTAAGGAAAATCTGTCTTCGCAACAGTCATGGTGAAGTTATAGCACAAATCTGCCCCGATGCCACGCCGATCGAAACGTAACGTGATTAGATTGTCTTATCGCCGGAAAATGGAATCAATTGGTGGCTTGGCCCGCCTCCGACTAGCAAAGAGCGAGTGTAGGAGGAGAAATCCATGGCAACCGCCGCCGCGCTGCAGCAGGAACATAATCCGATCGACGAGTTCTCGGTCATCGAAAACGGCGCCATCGCAGGACGCTATCTCGCGAGATTCTGGCAGCCCATCGCCATTTCGAGGGACTTCAAACCTAGTACCGTCAAGCGCATCAAGATCCTCGGCAAGTTCTACACGCTTTACCGTGGCGGTAAGGGGACGATGCACATGGTGCAGGACCGGTGTCCACACCGTGGGACCAGCTTCGCTTATGGTTGGGTCGAAGGAGATTCCATCCGTTGCCGCTACCACGGCTGGATGTTCTCCGGTGAAGGGCAGGGCGTGGATTTCCCGGCCGAGACCGCAACCTACGCCCGTAGCCTGTGCATCGACACATATCCCGTTCAGGAGTACCTCGGCGTGATTTTCGGCTATTTCGGCGGGGATGAGCCCCCAGCCCTGCCGCGCTTCCCGGAGCTAGAGGACGAGAGCGCCGGCGAACTGCTGTCGCTCGCGGTCGTCCTCCCCTACAACTATTTTCAGCGTGTAGAGAACGACGTCGACGAGGTGCACGTCCATTACACGCATGGCGAATTCGCTGGGAGTTTCGGGATCGTCGAGCTTCCGCGCATCTCGGCGAAGGAGACCGACTACGGAATGGTCGCCATCGCCACTCGTGCGGACGGCACCAGCCTCTACACGCATGCGCTCATGCCCAACACCATGCTCCGGGAGGTGGTGATCCAGCAGGACCGGACCCAATTGACGATGCATGTGGCTTGGCGAGTGCCGATCGACGACAAGAGTACGCTCAGCGTGATGATCGACCGCGTCGGAAATCCCGACAAGGACATGCACGCCAAGCTGAAGAACATGATCGACCCCAACGAACTCGCGATGCGCGTCATGGCCTGCGAAATGTCGCTCGACGAGGTCGATCCCCTGCACCCGTTGCTGCCGGTGATCCAGGACACGGTCTGCATGGCGGGCCAGGGCATCGTCGCCGACCGAAAGGCCGAGCACCTCGGCGCCTCCGACCGGGCTATCGCACTACTGCGCAAGATCTGGTCGCGTGAGATGCAGGCTTTGAAGGAGGGCCGTCCACTGATGCACTGGCATCGACCGATCGATAAGAAGCTTCGCACCTTCTCACAGGACGCGCCGAGAACCGGGTCGAAGGGGGCCAAGACGGCCGTGGCAGCAGAATGAACGGCGCTCGATGACCTCGCCGACTAGGCATCGAGTGCGCGATGGGTGCTGACCGAACTCGCCCACGCACGAGGACAGGTATTGTGGGCCATGATGCTTGAGCCCGTGGGAGGTGGAAGCCAGCAAGGACTCGGCCGAAGGCGGGAGCAACGCGATGAGCCCTCTGCCGGCATTGACGGGAAATCTTACGCAAGGCTCTCGCCGTGAGACCTCCTCTTCGATCACACAATCCGATTGCCGCGCCGTACAACGTTATACGACGCCGGGACTGAGCCAAGGCGCGGTCCGTTTAGCGAACCCCGTGAACCGCGCCGGCGCGAAAAGGCCGGCGGAGACCCAAACCATGCCGACGGCCGATAAGTTTGATTTCCATCAACACGTCCTGCCGCCGTTCTGGGTCGAGGGCCTCAAGGAGCGGAGATCAGGTCATCGACCGCCCCCCTGGTCACCTGAAGCAGCACTCGCTTTCATGGACTCGCGCGGCATCGCGAGAGGTTTCCTTTCGTTGACTGCGCCGAGCCTTTCTGCCTGGATGCCGGACGAACGACGCGCTCTCGCCCGACGTGTCAACGAATACACCGCGGAACTCGTGACAAGATGGCCGGGACGTTTCGGCAACTTTGCGACGCTTCCGCTTCCCGACGTTGAAAGCGCGCTGCTCGAAGCGTCCTATGCTCTCGACACGCTCAATGCCGATGGTGTGGTGCTCATGTCGAATTACAACAACCACTTCCTGGGCCATCGGACCTTCGAGCCGCTGTGGGTGGAACTCAACCAGCGCGAGGCTGTCGTCTTCATCCATCCGACCCGGACGTCTCTCCTTGAGCTCGATGGTATACCGGCGCCGTTCATCGACTTCCCCTTCGCAACAACTCGATCCGTCTGCGAGATGGTGCTGAAGGGAGTTCTCGACCGCCATCCCAAGCTTCGTATGGTCTTGTCGCATGCTGGCGGATTCCTGCCCTACGTCGTCCAGCGCTTCATCGCCTGCGCCGGGACGTTGCCCGGTGCCGCCGACGCCGACACGATGATGCAAGCGTTCCGGCGCTTCTATCTCGACACGGCACTGTCATCCAGTCCAACGACTATCCCTAGCCTCAAAGCGTTCGCTGATCCGTCCCACATCGTGTTCGGCACCGATTTTCCCTACGTGCCGGGCGGCGTCCAGGAACAGTTTACATCGATGCTCGAGGCGAGCACCGTCCTGACCCCGGCCGAGCACGAAGCGATTGAACACCGCAACGCGGCGGCCCTGTTCTCCGGTCGGTCACGCGTGAGGGACGCAGTATCCTAGAGCGCGGTCCTTCGGCTCGCTGATGCCCGGCACCAACGACCGCATGGTGCGCGAGCCCTTCCTCCTCGTGCCCGAGAAGCACTCGAAGACGACCAATGGCGCGGCCGCCATGCTCACCGCGCTCCTCATGAACGAGCGGCCGCGCGGCGAATTCCTTCTTGTCGGTCCGACCAAGGAGGTCGCCAGCCCCGCCTTCAACCAGGCCATCGGGATGATCGAGGCGAACCCGGAGGGCTGCCTCCCCGACCGCATGCACATTCAGGATCATCTGAAGACCATCACCGATCGCCGCACGAAGGCGCAGCTCAAGATCAAGACGTTCGACACGTCCGTTCTCACCGGCGTCAAGCCGGTCGGCGTCCTGCTCGACGAGCTGCACGAGATCTCCGGCCTCGCCGACGCCGAGCGCGTCATCGGCCAGATCCGAGGCGGCATGGTACCCAATTCCGACGGCTTCCTCGCCTTCATCACCATCCAGTCCGCCAGGCCGCCGTCCGGCTTGTTCCGCGCCGAGCTGATGAAGGCCGGCATGATCCGCGACGGCAAGCTCGAAGGCGTCACAAGGCAACCCGCCCCGTCTGTACACCGATCAGCAGGCCGTACTCGCCAGGCTCGTCGGGAAGCATCTGGACTGGGCGGTGGTCGGCATGGCGCGATGCCGACAGACGACCTGCAACGGGTCATCAGCGAGCTTTACGGTGCCACTTACCATGCGCGCACCTTCGGCAAGATGCTCACCGCATGACGCCCGCAGAGCAGTTCGCCGAGGCGACCCTGTTTGCCCTGGTGAACTCAGTCGGAACGACCGCGATCCTCACCGCCCTGGTCCTTTCCAAGCGCGCCTGCCGCCAGCGGAAGCGCAGTTAGAAGCCGCTGCTCGACGTCAGGCGTCAGCTCGTCCTTCAGGCAGGCCGCTGGCTCACGAAGCGCGACCGTATGCCGGTAAGTGACAGCGGCTTCTCGGCTCTCGAGTTCCTCAAGGCCACGCGCTGCGGCGGTACCACGGCTGTTAAGCCACGCTGTCGCGCGAGGAGAACGGCGTATAGTTCGCAGTGAGGAGCGCTTGGCTGATCTCAACCGACGTGGGGGCCTGCGTGCGCACAGGCGAGGCGACCATTGCCGCATCGGCGGCGCGCACGTCGCGGCGTGTCATGCTTGCAATCTTCAAACTCCGCTCCCTCGTTCGACGCGAGCCCGCCTGAACAAGATCGATGCCAGATGTACCAGCTCCCGTGTTGATACATGCCGGACGTGATGACCCTTGTGTCAAGCGGCACCCGGCACGACAGCCAGCCATCATACAAAGGTGTTGATACTTGTCCGACCGCTTGCCACCTCGATTTCTAACATCGGCGCGGGGCTACGCGTGGGAAAAGGACTGCATTATCACAGCTTGAAGTCTATCTAATACCAGCGAGTGCTGAGCGGGGCTCATGGGTTTTCGCGTTGACGGCGGATCTGGTTCGATGCGGCGAACCGGAGGGTTTGCCATGTCCGCCGCCGTGCCGCTTTGCCCCGACTTCAGCGCCGACGACCTGCGCCGCCTGGCGAGGGCCGGCCGCGACGCCGGCCAGAGCCGGCGGCGGCTGGCGCTGGCCGTGATCCATGACGGCGGCCGCCGTACGGAGGCGGCGCGGGTCGGTGCGGTGGGCTGCGGACGGTGCGCGACTGGGTGCCGGCCTTCAACGCCGAGGGACCGGCGGGGCTGGTCGACGGCAAGGCGCCGGGCCAGCCGGCCAAGCTCAGCGACGCGCAGCGCCAAGCGCTCGCCGCTGCGGTGGAGCAAGGCCCCGACTCGGAGCGGGACGGCGTGGTGCGCTGGCGGCGCAAGGACTTGGCGGCGCAAGGACTTGGCGGCTTGGCTCCACACTCGGTTCCGCGTCAGCCTGGGCGAGACCACGGTGGGACGCGAGCAGCGGAGGCTCGGCTCCGCCAAGATGTCGGCGCGGCCCCGGCACCATGCCCAGGCCCGGCGGCGCTAGCGGCGTTCAAGAAAGGAGCTGCCCGCTGCGGTGGACGCCGTTCGCGCCAAGCTGAAGCCCGGCACGGCCATCGAGCTGTGGTGGGCCGACGAGGCCCGCGTCGGCCAGAAGAACAGCCTGACCCGGCTGTAGGCGCGCCGCGGCACCCGCCCGCGCCTGCCCCACGACCAGCGCAGCCAGTCGGCCACCATCTTCGGGGCGATCTGCCCGGCAAAGGGCAAGGGCGCCGGCCTTGTCTTGCCCCGCTGCACCACGCAGGCGATGAACGCGCATCTCCCAAGAGACCAGCCTCGCCGTCGCCCGTCGCGCCCACGCCGTGCTGATGCTGGATGGCGCCGACTGGCACCTCGCCGGCGACCTCGTCGTTGCCGACAACATCACGTTGCCGCCGCCGCCGCCGCGTGCCCCGGAGCTCAACCCCGTCGAGAACATGTGGCAGTTCCTACGCGACAACTGGCTCGGCAACCGCGTGTTCACCTCCTACGACGACATCGTGGACCGCTGCTGCGAGGCTTGGAACAGGCTCACCGACCAGCCATGGGAGATCATGTCCATCGGCCTGCGCGACTGGGCACATCGGTCGTCATCAGCGTACGTTGGTATTAGGCGTCGCGAACTCGGCGCGAGGCCCGGTCTCGAGCCCGATGACTTCGGCCACCGTCTCGCCCAGCCGGAGGGCACTCGTGGCGACCTCTGGGGGACGTGGAGGCGACAGCTGAGCGTCTCAGGCAGCATAGGGCTCCAATACCGGCATGGCCGCCAGAGCGGTTCGTTCACGCCGATCGTGGACCTTTTCAGCGGCATCACGGATGACCCGAAGCTTTCTTACATCGCTGTCGACGCACGCGAGAAGGGCCGCGTCGGTCGCTGCTTGAATGGCGGCGGGCTCGCATAGCTTTTGTTGTGCAAGGCGCGTGTAGTCGCCCCGGAGCAGATTGTTCCCAGCCTCGTGCGCGAGATCTACGGCAGCACTCGGAATCCCATAGGTGAGGCGCAAGGTGAGCCGTGAGACACGGTCGCCGAGGTCGAGGCCGGGATACAAAATCTCGGAGACCCGAGCGCCAGTGGGTAACACATCGGCGGTCCGCGCTGCGGCGCTTCTGATAGGCCCGGCGGCACCATCGAAGGCGCCGCCGAGTTGCGTCATGGTCTGCTCGACTTCCTGCATCGGACGGCCGGAGATGTAGAGCAGGCAGGCGACGGCCTTCTTCGCCCGGAGCGTCACTTGGTGGCTATCAACCGCGACGCGCTGGAAGGCGGAGAGGATGCGCTGCGCCACGCCTTGCTGGCGCAGTTCGTTGGGCCAGAGATAGGGCTCTTTCTGCCTGCTTTTCTTGTTCATCGGGAAGAGTACCTCATCGAGCTCCACCGTCGACTGCGATGCGCTGATGAGGGCGGGGTCCGTGATCTGACCTGGGGTCAGCCCGGAAAGGCTCTCCACTAAGCGGATGATCGATCCGACCTCGGTGGCGGACTCGCCGGCGAGGCGACCGAGCGGGAGCAAATGGTAGTTGCTCTGGCTGTTGACCTCGATCAGCTAGCTGGTGGCGTTCTAGGTGTATGGTCCCGGAATGAGGTGTGACGGATTGAGCCTGAACCGATCGGGCTCTTTGGTCCAGGCCTGGCAGATGAACTCGTAGGGCGTGAGACCGCGTAAGGTCTTGAGCCGCCGGGCATGGTTGTAGGCGTCCACGAACGGTTGCAGGTGCGCCCGGAGCTGGTCGTGCGTGTCATAGTGGAAGCGCTTGACCGTGGCGTCCTTGATCGTGCGGTTCATCCGCTCGACCTGACCGTTGGTCCAAGGATGGTTCACCTTCGTCAGCCGATGCTCGATGTCATGCTCGTCGCAGACGCGGTCGAAGATGTGCTGGCTATCCCAGACATCCTGCTTGCGCGACGTGAACTGGAGGCGCAAGTCGGTGAGCACCGTATGGATGCGGTGGGGTGCGGCCTTGATGAAGTCGCGCGAGGCAACTGAGCCGCTTCCATCTTGCCGGCGCTCTCAACGAGGCGAACGAACGCGAACTTGGTCGTGCGGTCGATGGCCACGAACAAGCGCAGCTTCCCCTCCGCCGTGCTGACCTCAGCAATATCGATGTGAACGTAGCCGATCGGGTAGCTCGCGAAGCGCTGCGTCTTGGGCTTGTCGCCCTCAAGCTCGGGCAACCGGCTGATGCCGTGCCGTTCCAGGCAGCGGTGCAGGGATGACCGGGTCAGGTGCGGCAGCGTCGGCTGCAGGCCGTAGAGGCAGTCATCGAGTGGCAGCAGCGTATGCCGACGAAAGGCAACAATGATCGCCTCGTCCTCGCGGCTCAGAACGGTCGAGCGCGCCTCCTTGGGTCCCATGCGGGCATCCGTGGTGGTCTCGCGCCCGCGCCACTTCTGCACGGTCGTCGGACTGACACCGTAGCGCTTGGCCAGTGCCCTCACGCTCTCTTGGTGGTGCTGGATCGCGCGACGGACCGCCTCCGTCGTGGTGGCGCTTCCGTGAAGAACTTGGCCCATAGCGCATCCCTCGCAGCATGGTGATCAACCGTACCACCACATCGCGGGACTAAACATCTTATGGACGGGCAAGTTGTCGAGGATGACGACGTCGCCCCTGGTCAGGGTCGG
>CAXTIU010000037.1:0-19191 GCA_964244495.1 uncultured Beijerinckiaceae bacterium | reverse complement strand
ATCCTCACCATCCACTCCGCCTCGACTACAACGGCGTTCTTCAGCAGCCTGCTAAGTCGTCGCACGTGCCGGATAGCCAGGTCGCAGTCGTGATCATGGCCGGCAAAGGTCCTTTGATCGCGCTGATCGCGCATGCAGGTCTATTGGGTTTCTCGCGAGGCCTCGCTCAATTTTGCGCCGAGCTTGGTTAGTCCGGACGCCGTTCGCCATGCGTTGAACCGGACGTTCAGGCGCCGCTGGCTCGGCGACTGCGAGGTGGGAACGAGCCAGGCCCGTCATGCTTGCGGCGTAAGTCCCGCGCAGCCGTTATGGGAACCCGCAGCTTCGCCACCTTACAAGTGCCTTCATAACTCGCTATCACGGGCCTGCGTCGCGAAGATGTCGCCGCCGAACTTCCGAGTGCTGACGTGTCCTCGCCCTTTCACCATACCCCTTCGTCCAAGGACGATCGGCTCGGCGTGCTCGCCGAACTTGCCATCCTCGACATGCCACCCGAGCCCGACTTCGACGATCTCGTGCTCGTCGCCACGCATGTCTGCAACACGCCCATCGGGCTGATCTCGCTGATCGACAAGGACCGGCAATGGTACAAGGCCGGCGTCGGCTTGCCCGATCGCCAGACATCACTTGACCACTCCCTGTACGCTCATGCGCTGCGTCAGCGAGAGATGCTCGTCATACCCGACCTGACGCTTGACGCGCGAACGTGCGGCAACCCGCTCGTTACCGGTGAGCCGTTCGTCCGCTTCTACGCCGGCGCTCAGCTACGAACGCGCGAGGGCGTCACGCTTGGTACGCTTTGCGTCCTCGACACGGTGGCGAGGCCAGACGGGCTTTCGCCTATCCAGGCCTTGAGCCTCCAGACGCTCGCGCGTCAGGTGGTCAGCAACTTCGAGCTGCGCAGGGCGATCGCGCAGCGCGATCGAGCCGACAGCGACAAGGTCCGTGCCGATGCGCTCGCCGCCACCTTCGCCGCGCAGAATGAGGCGCTGCTCGCCATGCAGGCGATAATCGCCGAGGCCAAGGGCGACCTCAACACCATGCTGCGGACCGTCGTCGACGGCGTGCCGCGCGCGGTGGAGAACTGTGATGGTGCGGTGGTGGCGCTCCGCGATGCCGGCGAGCTCGTCTATCGAGCCGCGTCGGGTAGCATGGCGCCGTTCGTCGATTCCAGGCTCTTGCTTTCCGCCCATCTTGGCAGTGGCCTGGCAGTCTTGACCGGCGAAGCGCAGATGACGACGGATGCGACGAAGGATGCGCGGATCGATCCGTCGCTGGCCAAGCGTTTCGCGATCGGATCGGTGATCATCGCCCCGCTCCTGCGCCACGGCGAAGCCGCCGGCATGCTCATGGTGAAATCCAGCAAGACGGAGGCCTTCACGGCGCGTGACGTGCAGGCCGTACGCGTCCTTGCCGGCACGGTCAGCGGCGGCCTCGCTGATGTCGCTGAAGCAGCGGCCCTGAGGGAAGAACAGGAAGCCATCGCCAAGCTGAAGGCGAGCGAGCAGTTCAATCGAAGCGTCCTTGAGAGTTCGCCTGACTGCATCAAGGTCCTCGACCTCGAGGGTCGGCTCCTCTTCATGAGCGAGGGCGCGCTGTGCGCCATGGAGATCGACGACTTCTTGACCGTCAAGGATCGCTCGTGGCCGACGTTCTGGCCGGACGGCAGCCAGGCCCAGTCGGCGGTCGACACGGCACGGGTCGGCGGCGTAGGCCAGTTCGGCGGCTACGCCGACACCTTCAAGGGCCGGTCTCGCTGCTGGGATGTGCGGGTCACGCCCATCCTGGGCAGGGACGGCCGACCCGAACGATTGCTCGCGATCTCCCGCGACGTGACCGATGCCCGCGAGGCGGCGGAGCGCATCGAGGTGGCGCTCAACGCCGGCGCTGTGCTCGGCACGTGGGTGTGGGACGTTCCCAATGATCGCTTCACCGCCGACAGCCGGTTCGCACGCACCTTCTCCCTCGATGCCGCGGAGCTTGCCACCGGTGTGCCGCTGAGCGCGGTCGTCACGTCGATCCACCCTGACGACGCGCCCCAGGTCGGTAAGTTGATCGACGGGGCTCTGGCGCAGGGAGGCCGATATTCAGCCGAGTACCGGGTCCGCCAGCGTGATGGCTCTTGGGCTTGGATCGAGGCCACCGGGCATTGCGATTTAGACGACGCCGGGCAGCCCGTCCGCTTCCCGGGAGCCTTGATCGACATCGATCGCCGCAAGCGGCAGGAAGGGTGGCACCTAGCGCTGGCGGAACTCGGTGACAGGCTCAGGGACCTCCGCGATCCGGTCGAGATCGCCTTCGTCGCGGCAAGGATCGTCGGCGCCGCTGCTGGGGTCGATCGCGCCGGTTTCGGCACCGTCGACGCGGGAGCGAGGACGATCGCCATCAAGCGCGACTGGACGGCCGGTGAAGGCGTCCAAAGCCTCGTTGGCGTCCATCGCTTCGATGACTACGGCACCTTCATCGCCGATCTGTTGGACGGCCGAACGGTCTCGATCGCCGACGTGGCCAAAGACCATCGGACGTCAGCAAGCGAGGATCACTTCAGGGAATTGCAGATCGCCGCCCTCGTGCAGGTGCCGCTGCTGGTGAATGGCTGTCTCGTCGCGATGGTCTTCTTGAACTCGTCTGGGCTACGCGCCTGGACGGACGATGAGGTCGCCTTCCTGCGCAACGCGGCGGACCGAACCTGGGCGGCCATCGAGCGATCCCGGGCCGAGGCTGACTTGGTGCGCTTCAACGAAACGTTGGAGGCTGAGGTTGCCGAGCGCACCCGCGAGCGCGACCGGCTCTGGGACGTGAGCGAGAACCTGCTCGTCGTCGCCAACTACGAGGGTCGGCTGCTGCGCGTCAGCAATTCGTGGACGCGGCTGCTCGACTATTCCGAGGATCGGCTGCTCTCCCGTCCCTACGCCGAGATCATCCACCCGGACGATTTCCAATCCGTCGCCGACATCCTCCAAACCATGCGAGCCACCGGCAAGCCCGCCATGTTCGAGGACCGCCTCATCGCGGCGGACGGAACGATCCGCTGGACCGCGTGGACCCTTTCCCCGGAGCCGGACAGCGATCTCATCCTCGGCGTCGGTCGCGACATCACGGAGGAGAAGGGCAGGCGGGCGGAATTGGAGCAGACGCAAATCGCCCTTCGCCAGTCGCAGAAGATGGAAGCCGTCGGCCAGCTCACAGGCGGGCTCGCGCACGACTTCAACAACCTGCTCACCGGCATCACCGGCAGCCTCGATCTGCTGCAGAGCCGCCTGCGGCAGGGTCGGCTGAACGACGTCGATCGTTACGTCATCGCGGCCCAGGGCGCGGCTCAGCGTGCAACGGCGCTGACCCATCGCCTGCTCGCCTTCTCGCGACAACAGACGCTCGATCCCAAGGCGACCGACGCCAACCGCCTGGTGAGCGGCCTGCAGGAGCTGATCCAGCGCACCGTCGGTCCGACGATCGCCGTGGAAAACATTGCTGCCGGCGGGTTGTGGACGACGCTGATCGACCCGAGCCAACTCGAGAACGCGCTGCTCAACCTGTGCATCAACGCGCGCGACGCGATGCCGGATGGCGGCAAGATCACCATCGAGACCGGCAACAAGCTGCTCGATGCCCATGCCGCCCGTGAGCGCGAGGTGCCGGCTGGTCAGTACGTCACCCTTCGCGTCAGCGACACCGGGACCGGCATGCCCCCTGACGTGATCGCCCGCGCGTTCGATCCCTTCTATACCACCAAGCCGATCGGGCAGGGGACCGGGCTCGGTCTCTCGATGATCTACGGCTTCGCCCGCCAGTCGGGCGGGCAGGTGCGCATCGACTCCGAGGTGGGCCAGGGTACGATGGTCTGCCTCTACCTGCCCCGGCACATCGGCCATGCCGATGAGGCGGAGGTCCAGCCCGAGCTGTCGGATGCGCCTCGTGCGGAGCGAGGCGAGACGGTGCTGGTGGTGGATGATGAACCCACTGTGCGGATGCTCGTGACCGAGGTCCTTGAGGATCTCGGCTACACCGCCATCGAGGCGGGCGATGGTGCGGCTGGCTTGAAGGTGTTGCAGTCCAAGGTGCGCATCGATCTGCTGGTGACCGACGTCGGACTGCCCGGCGGCATGAACGGACGACAGGTGGCCGATGCGGCGCGGGTGGTGCGGCCCAAGCTGAAGGTGTTGTTCATCACCGGTTACGCCGAGAACGCCGTCCTCAGCCACGGCCACCTTGGCCCTGGCATGCACGTGATGGCCAAGCCCTTCGCGATGGAGGCGCTGGCAAGCCGCATCAGACACCTAATCACAAGCCCATAGATGCATGAGCAATCGTCAACTAGGTATTTTGCCTGGGAAGTCGTGACGCTAAGCTGAGCCGCGAGGCTGAGAGAGCGTCATGGCCAGCATCCTTCACGGCAGCGCCCAGACAACGCCGCGAGTTCGAGCCGAACTCCAAGCGTCGGAAGAGACGACGGGCATTCTCGCCAGGCGTTACGGGCTGAGCCGAACGACCGTCAACAAACGGCGCTCACCATCCAGAACGGCAGATGCGCCGATGGGACCGCGTGAGCCACGCAGCACGGTTCTGACGCCGGTTGAGGAAGCGATGATTGTCGCTTTCCGACAGCGCACGCTGCTGCCGTTCGACGATGTCATGGGGTGCTTGCGTGACAGCATTCCGAAGCTGACGCGATTGCGCCTCCACCGCTGCCTCGAACGCCAGGGCATCTCACGCCTACCGGCCAGCGAGACGATGACGAAGCGCGGTCGCTTCGCCGAGACGATGATCGGCTACATCCACATCGACAGCTGCGCGCTGCGCCACGCTGATGGCAAGGTTTACACGTTCCTAGTCATCGATCGCGTCTCAAAATTCACCTTCGTCGAGGTCTTCGACAAGGCCGGCAGCGCTGGGGCATCGAGACCTTCGCTCGCCTCAAGAATGGCGGCGCATCGCCACCCGCCACGACAAGCCCGCTGCCAACTTCTCCGGCTTCGTCATACGTGCCAGCATCATGCTCCGACTGACATGAGATAGGTCACCACAACCTAGCGTTATTCGCGTCAGGGTGGAAGGATCACGGCCACCTCGGTCAGGGCACTCGAGGTCGTCACACCGTAGACCCGATCCATCACCGCCCCAAGCTCACGGCGGTCGGCTCGCACCGACACTATCGCATCGCCTTCCCGGTGCGATGCTGGATGGGCGCCGGCTTGCCGCATCGAGTTTCGCGCCGTCAGATCCCGGCGGCGCCACCGTCGGAGCGCGGGTCGTGTCCGGCCTCGATACGCCCGTCGCGACGGCGGACGAGGGCGCCGGCGTGCCCGAACGTGTCGGCGTAGGGTTCGCCCGCCAACTCGACCTCGTGGCCGGCGCGGCGCAGCGCCGCCACAACGCCGTCGTCGAAGCGCGCTTCGAGCTTGAGCGCCGTGTTGGCCGCGCCCCACGTTTTGCCGAACAAGAAGCGCGGCCTGTCGATCGCGGTCGCCACACCGTCGCCGAACAGCATGCGGGTCAACACCTGCGCCTGGAATTGCGGCTGCCCGTCGCCGCCCATCGACCCGTAGGCCACCACGCGCCCGTCGTCGAGGACGGCGAGCGGCGGGTTCAGCGTGTGCGGCGGCCGGCGTCCCGGCGTCAGCGGGTTCAAAGACGCGGGATCGAGCGAGAACGAGGCGCCGCGGTTCTGCAGCAGCACGCCGGTGCGCGGCAGCACGCAGCCGGAGCCGTACTCCCAGTAGATCGACTGGATGAACGAGACGGCGAGGCCCGATGCATCGATCGCGCCCATCCACACCGTGTCGCCCTTAGCTGGCCGCACCGGCGTCGCGGCGGCACGCGTGGTGCTGATCATGTCCGCCTCGCGCCCGAGTGCGCGCGGCGTCAGGAAATCCCCCGGCACGTGGCGCAGCGCGTCGAAGTCGGTACACACGGCGTCGCGGATGGCGAGTGCGCGCTTGGTGGCTTCCACCAGCCCGTGGATGTGCTCGAAACCCTCCGCCCGCGTCACGCCGAGCCGCTCGAACACGCCGAGCAGGATCAGGCTGGCAAGGCCCTGGGTGGGCGGCGGGGCGTTGTGGAGCGTATGGCCGGACAGGCGCAGCGAGAGCGGCTCGCGCCAATGCGCGCGGTAGGCTTCGAGGTCGGCGCGCGTGCCGCCCGCCTCGATACGATCCATGTCGGCGGCGAGTTCGCGGCCGATATCGCCGCGATAGAAGTCGTCGAGTCCGGCGCGCCCGAGATGCTCCAGCGTCGCGGCGAGTTGCGCCGCGCGGCGGGGCGTGCCGGCCGCCGGGATCTTGCCGTCGACGAGAAAGGCTTCGCTGAAGCCGGGCGCCTCCTTGATGGCGTCGAACTCCAGCGGCACGGTGCGCGCGGCGGACGGCGACTGCGGATAGCCCTCGCGTCCGAGTCTGACCGCGTCGCCGAGCAGGTCTGGCAGCGGCAGGGCGCCTCCGAGGTGCCGGGCTAGGTCGTGAGCCAGCGCCCAGCCGCCGACCGTGCCGGGGATCGTCACGGCACCGAGCGGGCCGCGCGCGGGAATCGTGTCGTGCCCGAGCCGGCGGTAGCGCTCGGGCGTGGCGCGGGTGCCGGCCGGTCCGCAGGCTTCCACGTAACGGACGCGGCCGCCCGGCTCGCGGATCAGCCAGAAGCCGTCGCCGCCGATCGCGTTCATATGAGGGTAGACAACGGCGATCGTGGCGGCCATGCCGACCATCGCCTCGATGGCGTTGCCGCCGGCGGCGAGGATGCCGCGACCGGTCTCCGCCGCCGCCGCGTGCGGCGCCGCGACGGCGGCATGATCGAAGAAGTGGCTCTCGATCATCGGGCGGTCCGCCTACTTCTTGACGAAGACGTAGATGTCGATCTGCAGGTTGGGGTCGTCGGCGGTGGTCAAGTCGGTGAGGTACTCCTCGATGTAGGGATTGTCGACCTGCATGCCCTTGGCGTCGAGGTAGGCGGTGATGACGTCGTAGGTCGAGTCAATGTCGTCGTAGGCGCCGCGATGCTGGAACTTGATCGCCTTGCCGGCCGGCGAGGCGCCGATCGCCACGCCGTTACCGAGATCGGTCTTGCCGGCCGGCGCCGCCGCCATCGGGATCGCCGCCTGGAACTTAAAGCCCTTGTCGTCGGGTTCGCTGAACACGGTGATCGGGTGGCCGGACGGCTTCAGCCCCGCCTTGTCCATCGCCGCCTTGACCGTGTCGATCGACGCCTTGATCGACTTGAACGCGTCGTCGTAGGAGGACTGCCCCTTGAGCATCGCGACGGGGCGAGCCGGCACCTCCACGTCCTCGGTGGTCGCGTTGCCGGGAACGCCGGGCGACCCGTTGCGCTCGATCTCGGTGTTGTCGGGCGTACCACCAGGGGCGAGCGACGGGCCGGGGGGCGGCTGCGGCGCGCCGGCGGGCGCCTGGTCCGGCGTCTTCGCGGCGCCGGACGCGGGTGGCGTGGTCGTGCCGCCGGCGGCGGGCGGCGTTTGGCTGGCTCCGCTCGGCTGCGTCGGCGCGGACGGCGCCGGCGCGTTGGTCTGCGCCCGAGCGACGGCCAGGCCGCCGACGAGGCCCAAGCTGGTTCCGCCGAGGCGCAAGCTGCCGCCGCCGAAGCTCAAAGCGGTCGCGAGACAGGCGATCAGCAGAGGCCGCACCACACGCCGGTTCATGATATCCTTCACCAGACGCTCCTTCGTCGACACCGCGAATCGGGCATCGGGAATTTCCGATACCCTGTCCCTGGCTGCCACGCAAAGCATCGCGCGCCGAGCGGAGCCGTCGCGGGTCAGGGTTCGCATGGGGCCGGCACCACCCGGCGGAGGCCGCTTGACCGCTCCGATCATTTGGTGTCCCAAACACTGGATGAGCGAGCCCCTTTCCCCTTCCCGTCTCGCCGGCCGCTCGTTCGCCCGCATGAATGGGATCGGCAATGCCATCGTCGTGCTCGACCTGCGCGGCAGCGACCTGATCGTCACCGCCGCCGAGGCGCGCGCGATCGCGGCCCTGCCCGGCCTGCGGTTCGACCAACTGATGGCGATCCACGACCCCCGCGCGCCCGGCACCGACGCCCACATGCGCATCTACAACGTGGACGGCTCGCGCTCGGCCGCGTGCGGCAACGGCACGCGCTGCGTCGCCGCCTTCCTGGGGCGCGGCACCGATCGCGATAACCTCGCGTTGACCGTCGGGGACGCCCGGCTCGACTGCCGCCGCGTCGACGAGGCGACCGTCTCCGTCGACATGGGCGCGCCGGAGCTGCGCTTCGACCGCGTGCCCCTGCGCGACGACGACCCCGCCTCGCTCGAGTTTCCGCCGTGGGGGCGCGGCGTGGCGGTCGGCATGGGCAACCCGCACGTCGTGTTCTTCGTGCCCGATGCTCACGCGCTCGACTTGGACGCGCTCGATCTCGCCACCGTCGGGCCGCCGATCGAGCGCGCGCCGGCCTTTCCCCACCGGGTCAACGTGTCCTTCGCGCAGGTCGTCGACGCCGGCGCGATCAGGCTGCGGGTATGGGAGCGCGGGGCCGGCGCGACGCTCGCATGCGGCAGCGGCGCCTGCGCCACGCTCGTCGCCGGCGCGCTGAGCGGGCGCACGGGGCGCGAGGCCACCGTGGACCTGCCGGGCGGCCGCCTCGCGATCGCCTGGCGCGCCGATGGCCACGTGATCATGACTGGCGGCGTCGCGTGGGAGTTCGAGGGGCTTTTAGGCGCGGCCCGCAATCGCGGGCGCGCCGCGTGAGCGTCGCCGTCGTCAGCTTCGGTTGCCGGCTCAACCTCGTCGAGGGGGAGGCTGTGCGCCGCGCGGCGGAGGCGGCCGGCCGGCGCGACATCGCGATCGTCAACTCCTGCGGCGTCACCGGCGAGGCGGCGCGGCAGGCGCGGCAGGCGATCCGGCGCCTCAAGCGCGCCGAGCCGGACCGCGCGGTCGTCGTCACCGGCTGCGCCAGCGCGATGGACCCGGCCGCCTTCGCCGCGATGCCGGACGTCGACGCTGTGGTCGGCAACGACGCCAAGGTTGCCATCGCGACGTGGCGCTGCGATCATCCGCCCGAGCCCGTCCGTCCTCACACGATGGCACCGCTCGCCGGCACCGCCGAGCACACCCGCGCCGTCCTCGCCGTGCAGAACGGCTGCGACCATGCCTGCACGTTCTGCGCGATTCCGCTGGGTCGTGGCGCGTCGCGCTCGGCCCCGCCGGACGCGATCGTGGACGAGGCTCGACGGCTAGCCGCGAGGGGCTTCCGCGAGGTGGTGCTGACCGGCGTCGACCTCACCTCCTACGGCGGCGACCTCCCCGACGCCCCAACGCTCGGCCGGCTGGTGCGCCTGATCCTGCGCGGCGTCCCGGCGCTGGAACGGCTGCGTCTGTCCTCGATCGACTGCGTGGAGGCGGACGCCGAGCTGCGGGCCGCCTTCGCCGAGGAGGAGCGCCTGATGCCCTATCTCCACCTATCGCTGCAGAGCGGCGACGACATGATCCTGAAGCGCATGCGCCGCCGGCACTCGCGGCGCGATGCCGTCGAAACCTGCGCGGCGCTCCGGCGGCTGCGCCCCGACATGGCCTTCGGCGCCGACCTCATCGCCGGCTTCCCGACCGAGACGGAGGCGATGGCTACGGCCACGCGCGCCCTGATCGAGGATTGCGGCCTGGCGTTCCTCCACGTGTTCCCGTTCTCGGCGCGGCCCGGCACGCCGGCGGCGCGGATGCCGCCGGTCGCCGCCGGCTTGGCCAAGGAACGGGCGCGCCGCCTGCGCGAGATGGGCGACCGCGCGCTGCGCCGGCACCTGCGGGCGCAGGTCGGCCGCCGGCTTCCGGTGCTCGCCGAGCGCGGCGGCCTCGGGCGCGCACCCGACTTCACCCCGGTGGCGGTCGGCGACGCCCAGCCGGGCACGATCGTGCCGCTGATGATCGCCGGCCATGACGGGCGTAAGCTGTACGGCCAGAGATCCATGGAAGACGTGACGCATGCCCACTGATGTCCGCCGCGTCGCCCGCGCCCTGCTTTCCGTGTCCGACAAGACCGGCCTCGTCGATTTCGCGCGCGGGCTGGCGGCGCACGGTGTCGCGCTGGTCTCGACGGGGGGCACGCACAGGGCGCTCGCCGCCGCGGGCCTCGTGGTGAGCGAGGTCGCCGACGTGACCGGCTTCCCCGAGATGATGGACGGGCGCATCAAGACGTTGCACCCCAAAGTCCACGGTGGCCTGTTGGCGATCCGCGAGAATCCCGAGCACGAGGCGGCGATGCTCGCCCACAGCATCGAGCCGATCGACCTGCTGGTGGTGAACCTATACCCATTCGAGGCGACCGTGGCGGCCGGCGGCACCACGGAAGCGATCATCGAGGCCATCGATGTCGGCGGCCCCGCGATGATCCGCGGCGCCGCCAAGAACCACGCCGACGTCGCGGTGGTGGTGGACCCGGCCGATTACTCCACGATCCTCGCCGCGCTGGACGGGCGCGGCGGCACCGACGGCGCCCTTCGCCGGCGGCTGGCTCAGAAAGCCTTCGCCCGCACCGCCGTGTACGACGCTGCGATCTCCAACTGGATGGCCTCATCGCTGGGCGGCGAGGCGCCGACGTATCGCGCCTTCGGCGGCACCTTGCAGCAGAGCCTGCGTTACGGTGAGAACCCGCACCAAGCCGCCGCCTTCTACGCGACGAGTGGCGCTCGGCCTGGGATCGCCAGCGCACGGCAGGTGCAGGGCAAGCCGCTGTCCTACAACAACGTCGCCGATACCGACGCGGCGCTCGAACTGGTTTGCGAATTCGGGTCGGCCGCGTTCGGAACAGGCGCGGCGGTCGCCATCATCAAGCACGCTAACCCCTGCGGCGTCGCGCGCGGCGCGACCCTGCTCGATGCGTACAAGGCGGCGCTGCGTTGCGATCCGGTCTCCGCCTTCGGCGGCATCGTGGCGCTCAACGGGCGGCTGGAGGCCGACGCGGCGCGCGCCATCGTCGACGTGTTCACCGAGGTGATCGTCGCGCCCGACGCCGACGACGAGGCGCTGGCGATCGTCGCCGCCAAGCGCAACCTGCGCCTGATGCTGACCGGCGCGCTGCCGGACCCCCGCGCCGGCGGCCTCCTGGTGAAGCCGGTCGGCGGCGGCTTCCTCGTGCAGGGCCGCGACGATGCGGTGGTGGACGACCTCGACCTGCGGGTGGTCACGCGGCGTGCGCCGACGGACGCGGAATGGGCGGACCTGCGCTTCGCCTTCACGGTGGCCAAGCACGTGAAGTCGAACGCGATCGTCTACGCTCGCGACGGCGCCACGGTCGGCATCGGCGCCGGCCAGATGAGCCGGGTGGACTCGGCCCGCATCGCCGCCCTGAAGGCCCAGGACGCCGCCACGGCGGCGGGCGCGGCGACGTCGCTGGCGCGGGGCTCGGTCGTCGCGTCGGACGCCTTCTTCCCGTTCGCCGACGGGATGCTGACGGCGGCGGAAGCGGGCGCGACGGCGGTGATCCAGCCGGGCGGCTCGATCCGCGACGAGGCCATCATCGCCGCGGCTGACGCTGCGGGACTGGCCATGGTCTTCACCGGCACGCGGCATTTCCGCCACTGACCGCCCCAAATGAACATGTTTCGTTCACGAAAACCCGAAAAAGGTCTCGCGCCCTCTCCCGGTCATCTTCTGTTCGGTTTCGCCGCCTAAATTCGCTCCGTCGGCACAATGATGAAACCTCCCGTTGCCACGGAGCCAGTCAGCTTATGTTAGTGAGTGAGAAAGACGTCATCGAAGGCGCGCGCGTTCTCCAGCGCCTCGGCAAGATCAAGGCGGCGACCGCCTGGCATGGCACCGGCTACGTTCCGGTGTCGGATAACTGGCGTGAGCGCGTCCTCCAGGACCTGATCCGGCGCGCCGAGGACATCGACGCCGACGCCATCGTGGGCGTCGATTACGTGATCGAGCCGGTCGAGGGCCGCGACGAGCACGGCATCGGGCTGGAGCGCGTCTGCGCCACCGGCATCGCGGTGAAGCTCGCCAACGCGGCGTGACGGCACGAAATCCTTCCCGCTTCCGGAGCGCGGGAAGTCACGCCATGAAGCGGGGCAGCCAGTCCTCGTGGGCGCCGCGCAGCGCTGCGAGCGATATGGCGACGGCGCCCAGCACCAGGGCATCGCCGCCGGTCGTCCCGATGCGCCGACAGGACACGCCAGCCCCGCCCGCCCGTGCCAGCACCGCGTCAACGCCTGACGGCGATACGGCGACGAGGTAGCGGGCCTGGTCCTCGCCGAACAGCCAGGCGTGCGACGGCGCATCCTCGGGCAGGTCAACCGTCGCGCCGACCGCGCCGGCTAGCGCCATCTCGGCGAGCGCGACGGCAAGCCCGCCGTCGGACAGGTCGTGACACGCGGTGACCCGACGCTCCGCGATCAGGGTGCGCACGAAGTCGCCGTTGGCCCGCTCCGCAGCCAGGTCGACGGGGGGCGGCGCGCCCTCTTCCCGTCGGCAGATCTCGCGTAGGTAGAGGGACTGGCCGAGCCAGCCCAGCGTATCGCCCACCAGCAGGATGGCGTGGCCGACTTCGGCGAAGGCCGGGGCGGCGGCGGCGGCGACGTCGGCGATCACCCCTACGCCGCCGATCGACGGGGTCGGCAGGATGCCGCGTCCGGCGCTCTCGTTGTAGAGCGATACGTTGCCGGAGACGACCGGGAAGTCGAGTGCCCGGCAGGCCTCGCCGATGCCGCGCACGCAGCCGACGAGCTGCCCCATGACATCGGGCTTCTCCGGATTGCCGAAGTTGAGGTTGTCGGTCACCGCGCGGGGTAGCGCCCCGGTCGCGGTGATGTTGCGCCAAGCCTCAGCCACCGCCTGCTTGCCGCCCTCGAACGGGTCCGCCTCGCAGTAGCGCGGCGTCACGTCGGTCGTCAGCGCCAGCCCTTTCGGCCCGTCGCCGACGCGCACGATCGCCGCGTCGCCGCCCGGCCGGCCGACGCTGTTGCCGCCGATGAGGTGGTCGTACTGCTCCCAAATCCAGCGCTTGGAGGCGAGGTCCGGCGTCCCCATCAGCGCGACGAGCGCATCGGCGTCGGCCATCGGCGCCGGCACGCTGGACGCCTCGATCACCGGTCGCTTCGGTGAGGCGACATGCGGCCGGTCGTAGAGCGGCGCCTCGTCACCGAGCTGCTTGATCGGCAGGTCGACCTTCACCGCGCCGCCGTGCCTGACCACGAAGCGGAGGGTGTCGGTGGTGCGCCCGATCACCGCGAAGTCGAGGCCCCACTTGCGGAACACCGCCTCGGCCACCTCGCGCTTATGAGGGTGGAGCACCATCAGCATGCGCTCCTGGCTTTCCGACAGCATCATCTCGTAGGCGCTCATGCCCGGCTCGCGGCAGGGGACGTGGTCGAGATCGAGGTCGATGCCCAGCCCCCCCTTCGCACCCATCTCGACCGCCGACGACGTGAGGCCGGCCGCCCCCATGTCCTGGATGGCGACGACCGCGCCGGTCGCCATCAGTTCGAGGCAGGCCTCCAGCAACAGCTTCTCCGCGAAAGGGTCGCCGACCTGGACGGTGGGACGCTTCTCGGCCGAGTCCGCCTCGAAGCTCGCCGATGCCATGGTGGCGCCGTGGATGCCGTCGCGCCCGGTTTTCGAGCCGAGGTAGACGATCGGGTTGCCGACGCCGGTGGCCACCGCCGTGAAGATCGCGTCGGCGCGCGCGAGGCCGACCGCCATGGCGTTGACGAGGATGTTGCCGTCGTAGCGGGTGTGGAACGCGGTCGAGCCGCCCACCGTCGGCACGCCGAAGCTGTTGCCGTAGCCGCCGATCCCGGCCACCACGCCGGCGACGAGGTGCCGGGTGCGGGGATGGGACGGATCGCCGAAACGCAGCAGGTCGAGGCAGGCGATCGGCCGTGCGCCCATCGTGAACACGTCTCGCAGGATGCCGCCGACCCCTGTCGCCGCGCCCTGATAGGGCTCGATGAAGGAGGGATGGTTGTGGCTCTCCATCTTGAAGACGCAGGCGTCGCCGTCGCCGATGTCGATCACCCCGGCGTTCTCGCCCGGACCCTGGATGACCCAGGGCGCGCTGGTCGGCAGCGTGCGCAGGTGCAGGCGCGAGGACTTGTACGAGCAGTGCTCGTTCCACATCGCCGAGAAGATGCCGAGTTCGGTGAAAGTCGGCGTCCGGCCGATCAGGGCGAGAACGCGCCCGTACTCGTCAGGCTTCAGGCCGTGCGCGGCGACGAGGTCCGAGGTGATGTATGGTTCGGAAACCAGAGGTTTGGTCGCTTGTTGCGGTTCGTGGGCTGACAAGAAGCCCTCCTCGGCGGTCACGATCCGCGTGTCTTAGAGGAGGAGAGCGCTTTTGTCGTCAGGGTGCACGCGTCTCAGGCCGCAGCGCACAAGAGAACCGCCTACGCGGCGCCGTAATCCTCTTTCGAGGACAACGTATCGAAACGTCGGTCAGCGCCCGAGTTGTCCGGCGAATGCCGGAGGTGACGGCAAAGACGCCTCTGTTTGGGAGGGTCCGTCGAAACGGACGAGAAAGCCAAGCGCCGTCGCGACGACCGCCACCAGGGTTACAAGCATCAAGGACGCGTGGAACTGGCGCCTCGCGCTCGCCATGTCGTAGCCCTTGTTGAGCCCAGTCTCGGGCACATGCTCAAAATGGTCAGCGATCGACATTTTGGATCCTCACTCATTCAATTGCGAATAAGTGTCACGCAAAGACCAAGAACGGGTTCATCGACTTGGTTAACATCCGACAGACACATCCTGTTACGTGGCAACGCGACGAGGGCGGGAACGGTTGCAAGCCACCAGCCATTCCCACGAGAAATATATTGACATCTGCTCGCGGCAGGCCGTCCGAATGGCGTCTACGCCTGTGGCACGGTCACGAGGCCGTGTCGCCCGCTTTCGACTAAAGCCTCGGGGGCTGGTCGATGCGCGCTCGCGACGACCCACACGAAGAGTGCCACCACCGCGACGGCGCCGACCGGCAGCAAAGCGACCTTGGCTAGGACCCGCGCGCCGAGCGGAATGATCCAGGCGAACGCCAGCAGGGTGCGGCCGTAAGGGGCGGCGGCGGGACCTTCGACGATCGGGAGGAGCGCCGCCAGCGCCAGCCCGAGCATCACCAAGTCGTAGTCCACGACGTAGGGCGTCGCGAGCAGGCTCGCTAGGGTCAGGCCGGCCATCCGCAAGCGTATGTCGACAGGCGCGCGTCCGTCGCCGCGCCACAGCCGGCACAGCGCGATGGCGACGAGCAGCGCCACGCAACCCTGCGCCGCGTAGGCGAGCCGGACCGGGCCGCCGAGCAGGCGGACCGCCGCGAAGACGCTTTGCAGCTTGTAGGATTCGAGGCCACCCTCCTCCAGCACGACGTGGCGGGTGAAGGCGAGGCCGTCGAAGAAGGCCAGCCACGGCGCGACGCCGAAGGCAGCGATCGTCAGCGCGCTCGCCGCCACGACCGTCGCGACGGTCGTGGCGCCCGCTCGCCAATGGCGTCCGGCGAGTAGTGCGAAGGGGACCATGAGGGCGAACTGGGGCTTGTAGGCCAGCAGGCCGAGCAGCACGCCGGCGAGCACCGGCCGGCGCTCGATCTGCAGGGCGCCGCCGGCGACCAGGGCGCCGGTCAGGAACCCGTTGTGACCATGGACGAGGTTGATCGCGACCGCCGGGTACGCCAGCGCCGCGATCACGAGGCCGCGCGCGGGCGCGCGTGTTCCGCGCGCCGCCGCGAAGACCGTCCGGAGATAGAGGGCCAGCGTGCCGGCTTGCCAGAGCGCCAGCGCGAGAAGGTAGGGCATCGTGGCGGCGAGCGCGGCGAGCGCCAGGAAGTACGGCGGGTAGGGCCAGGGCAGGAACCCATCGGACGGTCCGAAGGCGGTGATCTGCGCGGCGGCATGCGAGGCGTTGTCGTAGGGAGCGGCGGCATGGCCGGCGAGTACCGCGCGGCCGGCGACCCAGACGCCGGCGAAGTCGGTGCCCAGCACGTGGCCGAACGCGTCATGGCAGCCGCGTGCCGTCGTGACCAGCACGACCAGCGCGATGGCGAGCAAGCCGCCGACGAGCGCGGGATAGACGCGGGCGCGCTCGGGCGTGAGCCAGGAGCCCGAGCGAAGCCGGGAGTCCAGTTGACGCGCCAGACGCCTGAGCCCGCCAGTCATGGCGCGCGCGGCTGGTCGAACTGGGGAACGAAGGAGACGTCCGAGCCCTGGACTGAACGGCGTTGAGCCGGCCGTCTCACGAGGGCATCGGCGATCGGCCGCTCGACCCAGCGATGGACGGCGAAGGCCGCCGCCACCGACCCGACGAGGCTCGCGACGATGAACGGGGCGTAGCCGACCCGGTGCGCCCACCCCGTCAGCGTCCAGGCGCGCATCAGGGTGCTGACCACGAAGGGGTGGACGAGATAGAGCGCGTAGGAAGCGTCACCGAGCATGGCGAGCGCCACCGTGCCCCGTCCGGCGGAGGCGCGGTCGGGCGCGCGGGCGAGAACCACGGCGGCGAGGAGCGCGGCGGCGGGGCCGCCCCAAGCGGCGAGGCGCCAGCCGTCGGTCGGCGTGATCCACGTCAGGGGTTGGTGCGCCGATCCCATCGGATCGACCACCCAGATCGCCAGCGCGGCCGGAGCCAGCGCCAAGCGCACCGCATCGGGCAGCCGCCACCCTTCGCACAGCGCCGAGCCGATCGCCATGCCGGCGGCGAACTCGAGCACGATCGGCCGCGTCCAGAACCACAGCGGCCCGGCCGGTAGGTCGCAGGTCTGCCCGACGGTGACGGCGACCACGAGGAGGGTCGCGGCCAGCGCCACCGCCCTGCGACGCGGCAGCCGAAGCGCGAGCGCGAACAGGGCGTAGAAGGCCATCTCGTAGTTGAGCGTCCAGCCCAGCGTGAAGATCGGCCGCGGGACGCCGTCGCCGAACGTGTCGACCGGCCAGAACAGGTACGAGGCGCCGACGCCGGGCATCGCCTTATGGGTGGCGGCCTGGATCAGGACGTAGAGCGTGGTGCACAGCCAGTAGAGCGGCACGATACGCTTCAGGCGTCGCCCGGCGAAGGTGGCGGCCGCGCCCGGCGCCGCGAACAGTGGCCGCGAGGCGACCACCATGATGAAGCCGGAGATGACGAAGAACAGGTCGACGCCGGCGCCCCAGGGTAGGGTCGACAGCGGCGCGAAGGGTATCCCCTGCCTAGAGGCGGCGACCGCCGCCTCCGTCTGGCAATGGCCGACGACGACGAGCAGCGCGGCGAAGGCGCGGAGGTACTGGAGGGAAACGATCGGGCGCAAGGCGTGGAGTCCGGCGAGGTGGGCACCAGCCTAGCGGCGGAAGGTTAAGCGGCCATATGCGTCGCCTGGCGGCGGTCGACCGGGCTGGCGATCAGGGTTTGTAAGTGAAGCTGAAGCTGCCGGAGCTGGCGGTGTTGTCGGGCGCCGTTACGCGCCAAGTGACCTCGAACGTGCCGCCGGGAAGCGGCGCGGTGATCGGCACGGTGATCGAGTTCTTGGCCGTGCCGGGGGCCACGGGGCCGATCGCCACCGGCTTGCCGGCGGCGTCGCTGACGCTGAGGTTGGGAGACCCCGGCACGATGTCCCCGGTGAACTCGAGCGTGATCGTGTGGGGCGCGGTTAATACCGTGGCGCCGGACATCGGCACCGTGTTGAGGATGTTGATGGTCGCGAAGGACGGGTCGGTCGCCAGCACGCTCAGCAGGCCGGCGGCCAGGAAGGGGAGGAGCTTGCTGGTGCGGCGGTTCGCGCGGTTGTTCATGCAGTTCTTCATGCTTCGGCCTTCTCGGGTGATCGGCGTCGCGGAAGCGAATTCTCGACCGGGTGGCGGCGACGTCGGTACGACATAGCGCCGGATTGGGAAACAGGGGATAGGTCCGCTGTCGCAGGCCGGTGCGGGTGCGTCGGGATCGGGCCACGGCGCGCCCCTGCGATCGCTTCGGATGGGAGGGCGGTGGCACGGCGACCGCAACCCCGGAAGGATCTCGCGACGGCGAGGTCCGCGGACCGGAGAATCCTCGCCAAGCGTGCAAGGTGATCTGCCCGCTGCCCGAGATCCTGGTGTTGGTGCCGTGCGCGACGATGGCCGGGGCGGGGGATTTCGTCGAGGTGGAGCGCTGGGGGCGGCGCAAGCTCGATGTCCTGCGTCGGCTGTCGTCAACGCCCTGCCGGCGGCGTTGTTTGCCGCGTGCTTCACCAGTTGGACCGAGGCTTTGCGCGAGAGCGAACCCGACACCGTCATCATCCGACGGCGAGACCTCACGTCGCGCGCCGCTGCACCTCGTGTCGGCCTGGGCCTCGCGCCAGCGGCTCGTCCTGGGGCAGGAGACGGTGAACGGCAAAAGCAACGAGATCACCGCCACCTCGCGCTTGCCGGAGCGCCTCGAACTCGCCGGTGCTCTCGTCACCATCGACGCCATCCCCGGGTCAAGCCCAAGGGCTTGCCAGCGCGCCATCGCCGAAGCGATCTGCGGCAGGGGCGCCGACTACGGGCTGCCGCCCAAAAGCCCGAAGCTCAACGGGGCCGTCGAGCGCAATCAAGGCGCCCGGCGCTACGAGTTCTACGCCTGTTTCGACCTGCCGTACCGCATCGACAAGCTGCAAACCTTCGTCGCCGCCTTTGCCCATCGCTTCAACATCCATCGGCCACATCAAGCCCTTGGCGATCGAACGCCCGCCGAGTACGTCAGAACAATCAGCAGCGGACCTGCCGCGTCTCAAGCGTGCTGAACTCTGTCAGCGCCTTGACACACCAGCGTCAGCCAGTCTAGTTCTCGCTGCCGCTTGACCGTCTTGGTAACGGCGGAGTAGCTCAGCCGGCTAGAGCAGGGGAATCATAATCCCCGTGTCGGGGGTTCGAGTCCCTCCTCCGCTACCCCCCGACCATCCCAAGGTGGTCGACGGCTAAGTGCCTGAACAATCAATCGAAGCGACCACCGCACCCCGGCGGGCGTCCGTGAGACCAGCCGGTGCTCGTCTCACGGTCCGCTCACACGTCGCGAGACCGCTTCGATGGCCCACCTTCCCTACACCTATCGCCGTCAAGGCGTGTTCCAGGTTCAGCTCCGGGTAACCAGATTCTCCGGCCGTTCCCGACTGTTAAGGTTCTCTCTTGCAACCACCCTGTACCCTCAGGCTCAACTGCGCTTAACGGCGTGCCTCGATTGGGCCTTCAGGAATGCTGATAAGCCCCCACTGGGTGGTCCGGGATGAATGTTAGTTCATGGTCGGTCTGGACGCCACCGTGAGCAT
>CAXTIU010000036.1:0-20790 GCA_964244495.1 uncultured Beijerinckiaceae bacterium | reverse complement strand
CGCCATAGCGCTTCCTCCGCTTCTCGCGTCAAGGTAGCCTCACGACGCCCCGGGATCATACACATAGGTCGAGGACGGGATCCTACTCGGGTGTGCAGGAGGGCATGATCGCCGGTACGGCTCCATGGATCATCGCGCCGACGAAGGCCTTGTAGATGTCGATGGCGCTCCGCAGCATGACCAGACAGACGTGCGCGCGTCGCACATCGCGGGCGCTCAGCACGCGGGTGTCGTCGGGCGCCGCGACGCTGGCGCCGGGCGACATCGTCATTCTCGACGACCTGCCCTCCCGCAAGGGTCCTGCTGTACGCCGCCGGTGGACCCCACGGGCGCGCGCCGGTTGTTCCTGCCGCCGTACGCGCCCGACTTCGACCTCAACGAGAACGCATTCGCCAAGCTCAAGGTGCTGCTGCGAGAGGCCGCCGGCCGCACAATCACCGATCATTGGCGCGTCACCGGCGAGAGCATCGACGCCTTCTCGCCGCACGGGTGCGCGAACGACGTCACAGCCGCAGGCTATGAACCGGGGTAAATGAAAAATCTGTAGGCTACGTCGAAGAGCTGGGTTCGGATGCGACGACGGGGTTGCATCCGCATAGGTGTTGACAAATAAAATTGCGGACGACGTCGCGGGCGGTTAGATACCCGGATCATCGATCGAGTCACTTAGGTTGGGAAGCTTTTATGTCCGACACCTTGTGTGTAACCTATCACGGCAATAGCTTCTCTGACGAAATGACGCTTGTGTTGAAGCTCGCTTTCGAAAGGGCGATGAGAGCTGAGAGCTTGATTACTCCCGAATGCCTCCAGATCAACGGCATGTCGGGAGTGAGATACCGCATGTTTATTAACAACCTTATTCGCTTATTGATCAAGCCTAGATATTTGGAGGTTGGAACCTGGGCAGGATCGACTGCCTGTGCAGCAATGGATCGCAACATCTTAGATCTGCTTTGCATCGACAACTGGTCTCTATTCGGTGGTCCCAAGATCGAATTCTTTGAAAACGTTAAGCGATTTAAGTCAAATGAGACAAGATTCGACTTCATCGAAGAAGATTTTAGGGCTGCAAACCTCAGCGCGTTCGAGCGGTTCAATGTGTACCTCTTCGACGGCCCTCACGAGGAACGTGATCAATACGATGGCCTCAAGCTTTATGAAACAGCGTTGGAGAATAATCTGATCTTCATTGTTGATGATTGGAATTGGGATTACGTAAGAGCAGGTACTTTGAAAGCGATACGAGATACTGGCCTTCGCATCGATTTTTCGATCGAGGTGCGTACCACGCTCAATAATGAACATGCAGCTGTTCATGGGCAAAACGGAGACTGGCATAATGGGTACTTTATGTCGAAATTGTCGAGATCTGCGCCCTATTACTAACAAGTTTCTTACATGTTTTCGATAAAAGTCTCGATAGTGTATTGTTTGTTGATTGTAGAAGGCTGACGAAAAGGACGCGCATTCGGGCGTGATCGTGTCTTCGAGTTGCGGGAGCTCGCACAGGCGTCGCTTGGGCGTTCGGCAACGGTGAGCTTGGAGGTCACGGAAGGCTTCACTGCGGCGGCCCACCTTCTGCCTTCCGCGTACGCCCATTTCTTCGTTCAAGACCAACGAGGAAACACGAAGCAGCGGTCTCGATCGCGATCTGTGATGGAACAGTGGCAGGCATGGCGTAGATGTGGTGCCGGATCGCCCTGTAGACGATTTGTCCGTGCAGTCCCCACGCGGCCTCGCGGAGGTCGCGGCCATCGACCCCCTCGATGGCACATCCTGACTCCTCGACGACGACGTCGATCACGTGGGCCTCAAGGCGGTCGAGATAGCGTCCGCAAAGACCGGCGTCGTGGAGGCCGGTGGATATGAAGATGCGGATCCATTCGTCTCGGTCGACGACCGCGAGGTAAGCCCGGTAGAAGATCACGAGCCGCTCGCCGAGCGGGCGCCGCCGGTCGCGGAGCAGAGTCTGATCGACCGCGTGCCAAGGACGGTCGAACACCTCGGCGTAGACCTGATCGAGCAGGTCCTGCTTGGACGGGAAGTAATGGAACAGAAGCGAATGCGCGATGCCCAGATGGCGCGCGAGTTCGCGCATCTGTCCGCTCGTCCCGTGCCGGGCGAAGAAGACGACGGCACCCTTGAGGATGCTGCGCGCTCGCGCGGCCGGGTCCATTCGGCGCGAGGTCGGCGGGAACGCGATGGGGATCGGCGCGGGCGAAGCCCGGTCGATCGCGGATGCCGTCCGCGGACATCCGGTGTCGCCGAGAAAGGCTCCGATGGCGTCGGTCAGCACGTCGTCGATCGGGTCGGGCGCCGCCCGGCGATAGACGTGCCGGCGGATCGCGACATGGAAGATACGCCCGTGCAGACCCCAGGCCTTCTCCATCTCCTCCGCTGATGGTGGCCCGTCGCCGACGACCGCCCCCGCGTCGCGTCGCGATGCAGATCGGCTCGAGAACCTGCGCCTGAAGCAAACTGAAGTAATCCTTGTTGAGCGACGTACCCTTGAGTCCGGCGAAGAGGAAGATGCGCACCCACTGGTCGTCGAAAATCGCCGTCGTGTAGGCGCGATAGAAGGCGAGCAGCCGCTCGGCGAGCGGCACGGCATTATCTGTAAGCAGTCCCGACCATTCCGGTCGCAGCCGCGACACGAAGACTTCGTCGTAGACGCGCTTCAACAGCGCTGCCTTTGTCGGGAAATGGCGAAACAGCACAGAATGCGGCACGGCGAGGCGACGCGCCAAGTCGCGGACGCTGATGTCGAACCCGTCCATCGCCACGATGCGGATTGCGCCGGCGACGATCATCGCTTCGCGCTCGCGGGCCGCCACCCGCCGGCGCCGCGCACGTCCGGCGGGCTCGTCTTCCTCGACCATCCGTTCGGCTTACTTGACCGTCCGCGATCCTCAACCCAGTCTTGCGACCGATTGGTCAACGAGCCGTCGCGGGATCGAAGGGTCAGCATCGGCTGAAGGCGCGCGAGGTCGGGTACGAGCGGGCGACGACGCTGGAGCAGGCCCTCGACCTGCTGCGGCGCCACGGCGGCGAGGCGCGGGTGATCGCCGGCGGCCAAAGCCTGGTGCCGGCGTTGAACTTGCGCCTCGCCGCGCCGAGCCACCTGATCGACATCGGTGGCATCGAGGCGTTGCGCGGCATCAGCGTGAGCGGCGAGCGCGGCCGCGAGCGGCTGCGGATCGGCGCGCTGGCGCGGCACGTCGAGATCGAGCGCTCGCCGGAGGTGGCGCGTTGCGCGCCGCTGCTCGCGAAAGCGGTGAAGCACGTGGCTCATTCCGCGATCCGCAATCGCGGCACCTTCGGCGGCAGCATCGCTCACGCGGATCCCGCCTCCGAGTTCCCGGCCTGCGCGCTGGCGATCGGCGCGCGCATGACGATCGCCGGGCGCGACGGCAGCCGCACGGTGGCGGCAAGCGACTTCTTCAAGGGTCTGCACGAGACGGCGGTGCGGCCGGGCGAGATCCTCACCGACGTCGAGGTCGACGCGATCCCCGCCGGTTGGCGCGCCGGCTTCGCCGAACTGGCCCGGCGCAGTGGCGACTACGCCATGGCCGGCCTGGCGCTGCAGGGCCGTCCGCGCCCCGGCCGCAGCCTGTTCGAGGCGGTCTCGCCGGCCTTCTTCTCCGTCGACGACCGCCCAGTCCTGGGGCGCGAGGCGGCGCGTGTGCTCACCGACGAGGGCATGGCCGATGGGAAGCGCGTGCGGCTGGCGCAGGAGGCGCTGGGCCGCGACCTGCGGCCGTCCTCGTCCCCCGCCGTCTCGGCGGCGGCCTGCCTGCACCTCGCCCGCGTGCTGCTCGGCCGCGTCGTCGCGGAAGTCGTCGGCCTCGATGATCGGGAGTCGGCCGTTGCCCACTGACACCGTCACCTTCAGCGTCAACGGCATGGACACGGTGCTGGCGGTCGAGCCGCGCACCCACCTCGCCGACGTGCTGCGGGGCCGGCTCGGCCTCACCGGCACGCATCTTGGTTGCGAGCACGGTGTCTGCGGCGCCTGCACGGTGATGCTCGACGACGCGGCGGTGCGCTCCTGCCTCGTGCTCGCGGTGCAGGCGGAGGGCACGTTCGTCGAGACGGTCGAGGCCTTGAGCGAGGCGGCCGACCCGGTGCTGCGGGCTCTGCACGACGCCTTCTGCGAGCGCAACGCGCTGCAATGCGGTTTCTGTACGCCGGGCATGCTGATGAACGCGCTGGAACTCCTGCGCGAGGACGGGCGTCCCTCGCGCGAGACCATCCGGGACAGGATCTCCGGCAACTACTGCCGCTGCACCGGCTAGGCCCTGTCGCCGGTGGACCGGCCGAACAGCTACATCGGCCGCAGCGTGCCGCGCCCCAATGCCCGCCGGCTGACGGAGGGCGCCGGCCGCTTCACCGACGATCTGCCGGTGCTGCTCTACAACCATCGGCTCGCCGGCAGCGCGGAGGCCTTCGAGGGCGTGGTGGGCGGCTCCAATTACTACTGGGAGCTGGAAAGCACCTTGCCGGAGGCGAAGGCCTTCAACGACCTTTACCGCGCCGGCACCGGCGGCGGCGTGCCCTCCGACTACGGCGCCTACGGCTACGGCGGCGTGCGCCTCGTGCTCGACGCCATGCGCCGCGCCGGCGGGACCAAGGCGGAGGACGTCGCTCGTGCGCTCGAAGGATCGAAGTACGACACCTACAAGGGGCCGGAGACGATGCGCGCCTGCGACCACCAAGCCGTGCAGTCGATCCTCACCCTGCGGTCCAAGGCGCGCGGAGCGATGAAGGGTCCGGCGGACGTGTTCGACATCCTCGCCGTCGATCCCGGCAACGAGGCAGACCTACGCTCCTGCGTCGACCTCGGCCACGCGGCCGGCAAATGAGCCTCGACCTCGTCGTCGCGCAGCTTTTCACCGGGTTGGCGCTCGGCACGGTCTTCGTGCTGCTCTCGACAGGGCTGTCGGTGATCTTCGGCATGCTCGGCGTGGTCAACTTCGCGCACGGCGCCTTCTACATGGTGGGTGCCTACGCAGGGGTCTTCGTGCTGGGGTTGTCCGGCAACTTCTGGCTGGCGCTCGTCGCCGCGCCGGTGCTCGTCGGCCTTCTCGGCATGGCGGTGGAGCGCGTGCTCGTGCGCCCACTCTACGGCCGCGGGCCGGACGAGCCGCTGCTGCTGACCTTCGGCATCGGCTACGTGCTCGTCGAGGCGGTGCGCATCCTCTACGGCTCGGACGGGCAGTCGTTCGAGACGCCGGCGCTGCTGTCCGGCGGCATCGACATCGATGGTCTCGGCTACTTCCCGGCGTACCGCCTCTTCGTTATCGGTATCACGGTCGCGCTGATGTCGGCGTTGTGGTTGCTGATCGAGCACACGCGCTTCGGCCTCGTCATCCGGGCCGCGTCGCGAGACCCCGAGATCATGGCCGTGCTCGGCATCGACGTGAACCGCGTCTTCCTGGTCGTCTTCGGCATCGGCACGGCCCTGGCGGCGCTGGCCGGCCTTCTCGCGGCGCCGATGCGCAGCGTCAATCCCGAGATGGGCGACGCCGTCCTCATCGAGGATTTCGTGGTCACGGTGGTCGGTGGCATGGGCTCGCTGACGGGCAGCGTGGTCGCCGGGCTGCTCGTCGGCATCGTGTCGAGCTTGACTGCGCTGTGGCGTCCGGAGATGGCGACGATATCGATGTTCGCGCTGATGGCCCTGGTGCTGCTCGTGCGACCGCGTGGGCTGTTCGGGCGCGGGATGACGACGCGTTGAGCGCGCCAGAAATCGCCATCGCCGCGAGCCCCGCGACAGCCGAACCGCTTCACGGGCGGATGGGCCTGCCCCGCGCGCGCGCCTGGCGCGTGCCAGCGGTCGCGGCCTTGCTGGCGGTTCTCCCCTGGATCATACCCTCGCAAGCGCTGGCCGTGAACATCCTCGTCTACGGGCTGTACGCCACCGGCTTCAACCTGCTGTTCGGATACACTGGCCTGCTGTCCTTCGGCCACGCCGCCTTTCTCGGTGCCGGGGCTTACGGCACCGGCATCGCGCTGGCGCACCTCGGCTTCGGGTGGTTCCCGGCGATCCTCGTCGGCGTCGCCGCGTCGGGGTGCTGGCGCTGCTGATCGGCGCGCTGTCGATCCGCTCGCGCGGCATCTACTTCAGCATGGTCACGCTGGCACTGGCCCAGCTCGTGTATTACGTCGCCTTTCAGGCGTCCGACTGGACCGGCGGCGAGAACGGGTTACGCGGCTTCGCCATCGCGACACTGCACGTCGGCCCCTGGACACTGAACTTCCTCGATCCGTGGACGAAGTACTACGTCATCTTCATTTTCGTGGTCGCGGCGCTCTGGCTGATGTCGCGCCTGCTCGACTCGCCGTTCGGCGCGGCGATCGAGGCGGTGCGCGAGAACGAGGGTCGCGCCCTGGCCTGCGGCTACGATGTCAAGGCGCTGAAGCTCGTCGCCTTCGTGATTTCGGGCCTGCTCTGCGGCCTCGCCGGCTCACTCGACGCATTGCACCTCTCGATCGTGCCAATCGACCTCCTGTTCTACCAGACGTCTGGCCTCGTCGTCATGATGGTGCTGCTCGGCGGCACCGGCACCTTCCTCGGCCCCTTCGTCGGTGCCGCCGTGTACCTCCTGATCGCCGACGTGGTGTCGATCTGGACGCCGCACTGGCGGCTCGTCGTCGGCGCCGCCTTCATCGGGGCCGTGCTGTTCCTCCCGCGCGGCGTGTGGGGCACGCTGACGGCCCGCTCCGGGGTGCGGCGATGACCGGGGCGACGATCCTCGCCGCGAGGGGCATCGGCAAGCGCTACGGTGCCTTCATCGCGCTCGACGGCATCGACGTCGATTTCGTGCGCGGCAAGCTCGCCGCCGTCATCGGCCCGAACGGCGCCGGCAAGAGCACCTTCTTCTCCATCCTGTCCGGTGCGACGGCGCCGACGAGCGGCCGCCTCACCTTCGCGGGGGCCGAGCTGACCCGAACGCCGCAACACCGTTTCGGCCGCCTGGGTATCGCGCGGTCCTACCAGATCACCAACCTGTTCCCGCAGCTCTCCGCCCGCGAGAACGTCCGCGTCGCCGCCCAGGCGATCCGCCCCCGTGCGCGACGCGGACTCTGGCGGAGCCGCACGCGTTATCGGCAGCTGGCCGAAGAGGCCGACGCGCTGCTCGCCAGCGTTGGCCTCTCCGCGCGCCGCGACCGCGCCGCCGCGAACCTCGCCCATGGCGAGCAGCGGGCGCTGGAGATCGCCGTGGCGCTCGCCGCCAAACCGCGGCTGCTGCTCGACGAGCCGACCGCTGGGATGAGCCCGGAGGAAACGCGCGAGATGATGGATCTGATCGCGCGGCTCGCCAGCGAGCGTACCGTGCTGCTCGTTGAGCACAAGATGAAGATGATCATGGGGCTCGCCGACCATATCGTCGTGCTGCACCAGGGCCGACTGCTCGCTCAGGGCACGCCGGCGGAGATCAGGGCCGACGCCACGGTGCGGCGCGTCTACCTCGGTGAAGGGCGCCCGGGCCGTGGCTGACGCGCTCCTCACCGTTCGTGACCTCAACGCCTGGTACGGCGCCGCCCACGCTTTGCGGGGGATCGGCCTCGATGTCGGTGCCGGTGAGATCGTCGCGCTGGTCGGTCGCAACGGAGCCGGCAAGACCACCGCCGTGCGCGCGATCATGGGGCTCATCGCCAAACGCGCCGGCACCGTGCGCTTCGACGGCATCGACCTCGGTCGGCGTCCGGCTCACGAGCGCTTCGCGCGCGGTCTCGCCTACGTGCCCGAAGATCGCCGCATCGTGGCGGACCTCACCGTGCGCGAGAACCTGCGGCTCGGGCTTCTAAGCCTGCGCCGTGCCAATGAAAGCGAGGCGGACGCGATCGCCCGGGTGGCCGAGCGCTTTCCACGGCTCCGCGAGCGGCTAAACCAGGTGGCTTTGACCATGTCAGGCGGCGAGCAGCAGATGCTGGCCATCGCCCGGGCTATGCTGTCGCGCCCCAGGATGATCCTGCTCGACGAGCCGAGCGAAGGGATCATGCCGGCGTTGGTCGACGAGATGGCCGAGCTGTTCCTCACGATGAAACGGGAGGGCACCGGCCTCCTCCTCATCGAGCAGAACGTCGAGCTGGCGCTGGAGATCTCGGATCGCGCCTACGTGCTCGACCAGGGCCGGCTCGTGCACGAAGGCGCCAGCGCCGAGCTGCTCGCCGATCCGGCCATCCGCGATCGCTACTGCTCGGTTTAGGAGATACGATGGAACTCGAAGGCGAGCGCAGGATCCCTTTGTCGCGATCGCAGGTGTGGGCGGCCCTCAACGATCCCGACGTGCTACGTGCCTGCATTCCCGGGTGCAGGAGCCTGGAGAAGACATCCGAGACATCCTTCGCCGCCCGAGTCACCTCCAAGATCGGGCCGGTATCGGCGGCGTTCTCGGGCACGGTGGCGCTGAGCGACATCCTGCCGGGGGAAGCCTACACGATCTCCGGCCATGGGCAGGGCGGCGTCGCCGGCTTCGCCAAGGGCGGCGCCCGCGTGACGCTGGCCGACGACGGCGAGGCGGGAACGCGTCTCGCCTACAAGGCCGAGGCCGAGATCGGCGGCAAACTCGCCAGCGTCGGCGGCCGCCTGCTCGAGGCGGCGGCGCGAAAGACCGCCGATCAATTCTTCGACGCCTTCGTCGCGCGCCTCGGCGGCGGCGAGGCATCGACGAGTGAAGCGAGTGGGGCCGCCGAGGTCGCGTCACAGGCCACCCTCGCGCCTTGTCAGACGCCCGCGTCCCTGCCCGGAACGCTGCGGATCGAGGTGGGGGAGATCCGGATCGTGCACCAGCTTTCACCGATGGCGTTCGTCACCGTCGCGGGTTGGATCTTGGCGGCCGTCGTGCTGTTGTGGCGGGTCGCGCACTGACGCATCGTGAGCGATCGCCGAGCCATCAACGAGACTGCGGCGCGTCAGCTGGGCGCCCCCGAGCCCTCCAGTGAAGCGCTACGGGATGGACCGGAAACCGGCTGCCTCTCATCGAGCTTGAACAGGTGGTCGCGCGTGACCGGGTCGATCGCTCAGGTGAACGGGCCAGCCCCGACGAAGCGCCCGCCGGCGGCGTTCGGCGCGCGGAGCGCCCGGCACGCGGTTCGGCGAGGTCGCGAGCCTCGGGTGCGACGATCGACACGCTGGTCGGCGGCAACGGGGCGCCGTGCCTCCTGACCCACGCACATCCCGACGAGCCGTCCTCGGGAGGGCGCAGCGCCGCGACAAACGTCCACGGTAGGAGCCGCTTCAACGCGACACATGCCTCCGTGTCTCGCGCGAGCGAACCGCGAGAGCGCGGCGCCACGCAGCACGTCTCCCATCCCCGTGCGGGAACGGCTGGCGCCATCGCACGATGCCGAGGACCGGCCCTGTCGCCCACAGACCGACCGTCGTCGGCATCGAAAGGGTCAGCGGCTATGGGGCCCGGCCATCTTCGACGTCGGCTCCGATCACCTTACCCCCGTCGTGATGAAGGACCTCGAGCGGTTGCAACGTCACCAGGTCGACGTCCTCGATCCCTCGCAGGGATCGGAAGAACTCACGGAGCTTTCCCTCCTGGTCGACGAGTTCCACGACCGGGGGCAGGCTGCCCGAGAGATCCAGGATGCTGGCACGCTGGATGTGGCCGCCGACGCCGAACCCGACCACGCCGCGCAGCACCGTGGCGCCGGCGATCTTGGCCTCTCGCGCACGGTTGACGATCGCGTCGTGGAGCGGGCCGTCGTCGCCCTTGGCGCGCTCGTCGGTGTAGAGCCGCATCAGTGAGGCTTGTCCTTGAAGTGACATGATCGTTGCCCTTTCAGGTGGTGGTGGCGGCGCCGTCGAGCGACCCGGGTAGACGCCGACGAGGCGCACGGCGGCCAAGCCGACGACGTTGGCCGAGGCGCGGCGCGCATCGCTCTCCCGCGCCGGGGCGGGCATCGGCGGGCTGAACGACGAGAAGGTCGTGGTGCCGCCGCGGCTGATGCGACATGCCGCGACCGGCCGAGGCTTTCCCGAGAAGCGTCGGAGGCCGACCGAAGTCGAAGATCGGCCTGGGAAAGAATAGGCTCGCATACAGGCCAGCACTGGCGTCGCTCTTTGAGCTGCGAAGAGTGGTCCCGTGAGTTCGCCGCGCATCGGGCCGGCTTTCAGACGACCGCTGCAAGGTCGTCGACGGGAGAAGCGGGGAACATCGGCCGAAGGCGGTCACAAGGGCCCCCATCCCCCTGCTCGAGGACTGGGCCGCTCCTCGGCGATGTCGAGCCATTGATCCTGAATTCCCGGCCCAATCGATCTGGACGTGAGGCGATCCCGCCGATCGGTCGGATCGCGCGCGAGGCGAGAGCATGCGCGATCGTCCTCATCCGCGCCGACGAAGCTCTTCTCGTATCACCGACGTTGCAGGATGGTGCTTGCCAGGCACGTTACGCCTTGTGCCCGCCAGACGTTGGGCGACCGGCGTGGCAGGATCAGCGTCGCCCTGGAGTGCAAGCGCGATGGAAGACAAGCTGGTGTTCCTGGTCGATGTCGACGATACGCTCCTCGACAACGACCGTTTCCAAGACGACCTCAGACGTCATCTGGAGCAAACGGCCGGTGCCGCCCGCAGGGATCGCTACTGGGCGATCCAGGAGGACATGTTCCGCTCCGGCGGCTATCGCGATTATCTCGGCGCGTTCCAGCGCTACCGACTCGAATGGCCAGACGACATGGACGTCATCTGGCAGGCGTCGTTCGTGCTCGAATACCCCTTCGCCGCGCTGCTCTACCCCGGCGCGCTCGCCGTTCTGGCTCGGATGCGCGGGTCGGCTCGCACCGTCCTGCTGACGGATGGGGACGCGGTCTTCCAGCCGCTCAAGATGAAGCGATCCGGCCTTGCCGACGCCGCGGAGGGGCATGCGCTCATCTACACCCACAAGGAAGCGGCCCTCGTCGACATCGAGCGCCGCTATCCCGCACGGCGCTACGTGCTGGTGGACGACAAGATCAAGCTGCTGACGGCGTTCAAGCGGGCTTGGGGCGAGCGCGTCACCACGGTGCTGCCTCGGCAGGGGCAATACGCCAGGGATGCCCAGGCTCTCGCCCGGTCGCCGAGGCCCGACATCGTCGTCGAGACCATCGGGGATCTTCTCGGAAGCACGATCTTGGCGCCTCCGAGCTGATCGGCGTTGGCGTGCGAGGCGCTCGAGCCTGGAACAAGCCGCTCCGCTCGAACGAGAGCGGCGAGCGCGGGCGTGAACGGCGGAGGCGAGATGGAAGGCGGCTCCGCTCGCCTGCGACGCGACGAAGACGTGCCGGCGCAACGGTCGACGGCCGTGTCGCGCTTCGTGTCTCGCCGGTCCGACCGCCGACCTCGCCACGCGGGATATCGCCGCTTCATCGGCGCGAGGATCACTGCACCCCACGGCAAGCATCCCGCGTCCGGTCGGCGGACCACTGAACGGGACCTATGGCGATGCCGCCGTCGCCGAAACCTGGGGCGGGTTCGGCAAGGGCGTCGGACCGCTCAAGACCGTGATCACCGACATGAGGGAGCCCGGAAACCCGGCCAAGTCGACCATGACCGTCAATGTCGTGTTCACCAGCACGTCCGAGATCGCGAATCCGAGATCAAGGTGCGCTACACCATGCTTTTGCGGGCCGGCAAGCTCGTCGAGGAGGTCCGCCGCCGGGCGGGCAAGTCGGCCTGACGACCGTTCGGGCGCAGGTCCGCCGCGTCGATCGCGCGAGCGGATCGATCCGAACGGAAACGCGTCTTAGACGCTGGCGCCAGGACGCGTAGCGTCCCCTTCGACTTGGAGGTGGACGTGCCTGTTCTGAACGACCTGCGACGCCTGCTGCCGGGCGTCGGCCTGTGCCTCGCCGTGACGGCGGTCGCCACCGTCCTCCAGGTCATCGAGACTTGGTACGCCGGCCAGCCCTACCTCGAAGCCCTCGTCCTCGCGATCCTCATCGGCGTCGCGGTCCGCACGCTTTGGACGCCGGCCGAGGTTTGGGAGGTCGGCATCCGCTTCAGCGCCAAGATCCTGCTGGAGGTCGCGGTGACCCTGCTCGGCGCCGCCATCAGCGTGCGCGAGGTGGTGACGCTTGGGCCTTTCCTCATCGTGGGCATCGCCATGGTGGTTCTGGTCGCCATCGCGTCGAGCTACGGGATCTGCCGGGCGCTCGGCCTGGGGCAGCGCATGGCCATCCTGGTGGCCTGCGGCAACTCAATCTGCGGCAACTCCGCCATCGCGGCGGTGGCGCCGGTGATCGGCGCGGACGGCGACGACATCGCCTCCTCCATCGCCTTCACCGCCGTGCTGGGCGTCGTGGTGGTGCTCGGCCTGCCGCTGCTCGTGCCGCTGCTGACCCTGTCGCTGACCCAGTACGGCGTGCTGGCCGGCCTCACCGTCTACGCGGTGCCGCAGGTGCTCGCCGCGACCCTGCCCATCGGCGCTCTGAGCAACCAGATTGGCACCGTGATCAAGCTGGTCCGCGTCCTCATGCTCGGTCCCGTGGTGCTCGGCATGTCACTCGTCACCAGCCGCCTGCGAGAGGAAATCGACGAGCCGGCGCCCCACGTCACCGCCGGCGAGCGGCCGCAACGGGGCGGCGTCGCCCTCCACCAGCTCGTCCCCTGGTTCATCGTCGGCTTCCTCCTCGTCGCCGCCGCCCGCAACCTCGGCCTCGTCCCGCCACAGGCCCTCGCCCCCATCACGAGGCTGGCGAACGTGCTGACCACGGTCTCGATGGCGGCGCTGGGCCTCGGCGTCGACGTGCGGGTGGTCGCCAAGGCCGGCCTGCGCGTGACCAGCGCGGTGACCCTCTCCCTCGTCGTCCTCGGCCTCATCAGCCTCGGCCTCATCCGCCTCGTCGGGGTCGCGTGAGGCGGCAGACGAGGCGAAACGAGGCGCGGCACGCGAAGCCGCCATCGTTGCCAAGCGGCGCAAGGCCAGGGTCGCGTGGAAGGGGCAGCACGGAGTGAAACCCGGCTTGCTTCATCGTCGGCCGTGACACGATCAAGGCGACGGCTCCAAAACGCTTGCCGGAGGCGATCACGACCGGGAGCGTCAACGGTTCGGCGGGAAACGCGCGGCGTTCCGGCGGAGGCGGCGGCCAGGCCGAGGAGGCGATCGGGACGTCGCTTTGGTTCGCGAACGGCCGAGGATCGGCACAGCCTTTTCTGTGCCGATTGCGGGAGAGCCTTCCGGAGCCTGCCTCAGACCGCTCGCCAGCCGGGCTTGCTCGCATCGGTCAGCTGGTAGTGGATCGGTCCCTGTCCGGAGATCGCGATGATGGCGGGCTCCGGCGCGCCCTTGATCACGCCGTCGTAGTGCGGCGTGTTGGCGACGCGCCGGACGAAGGAGCCGGCCGGCACCGGCACCGTCTTGTCCGGCGCGAAGTCGGCGCCGCTGGCGCAGTACCACGTCCCGGAGAGCACCACGCAGAGCCGGTCCGTCTGGTAGGAGTGCGGCGCGCTCATGTAGCCCTGGTGCCAGCGGATCAGGACGAAGTACTGGCCCGGTTCACCGATGGCGCCCACCATGTTGGCCTGCTCGGCCATGCCGGCGGGAAAGTTATAGAGCGGCTTCCAGGGGATCTCGTTCGGCGGCGTGATCATCGTCATCGTCGGATCGACGCCGGCCGCGAGCGCCTCGCCTGGGGCGAGCGAGGCGGTGGCGAGCGCGACCAGCGAAGCGGTCAGGAAGTCGCGTCGGTTCGCGAAAACGTCGTCCATCGGTGTGGTCCTCCCGGCTGTTTCTTGTTCGCGGCCATCAAGCCGAGGCTTCGGGGCCGCGACCCATAGCAGCATCGGGATGGCCGCAATTCAACCCGGCCCGACCCGTCCGAATGGCACGGCCTCAAATCCAGGCGGGCGGACGATCGACGCCCGTTCTCGCGCCCGTGGACGAGCGCGGCGACGAACGACACCTTGCCCGGACCGGGTCGGTGCGCATAAGCAGCGGGCGACCGCCCCATGACGCGAAAGGATGACGTTTCGCGCGGCGGATGGAAGCGACCATGCAGGTGCCAATCAAGAGGTCCATCGATCGCCTGCCCGGCGGCATGATGGTCGTGCCGCTCCTCGCCGGCGCCCTGATCGCGACGTTCTTCCCCGGCACGCCGGCATTCTTCGGCTCGTTCACCGCCGCCCTGTTCAGCGGCGCCTTGACGATCCTGGCCGTGTTCTACGTCTGCATGGGCGCCAGCATCGAGTTTCGGGCGACGCCCTACATCCTGAAGAAGGGCGGCACCCTGTTCGCGGTGAAGATCGCCGTCGCGATCCTCCTCGGCGTGATCTTCGGCCATCTGCTGGGCGAGGCGCCGGTGCCCTCGGGCGTGTTCGCCGGCGTCTCGACGCTGGCGGTCGTGGCCGCCCTCAACGACACCAACGGCGGCCTGTACATGGCCCTGATGGGCCAATATGGCCGGCCGCGCGATGTCGGCGCCTACACGATCATGTCGCTGGAATCCGGCCCGTTCCTGACCATGGTGACCCTGGGGGTCGCGGGACTTTCCGCTTTCCCGTGGCAAACGCTGGTCGGCAGCGTGCTCCCGCTCCTCGTCGGCATGGTGCTGGGCAACCTCGACCGGGACATGAGGGCGTTCCTCGGCCGCGCGATACCCGTGATGATCCCGTTCTTCGCCTTCGCGCTCGGCGCCGGGCTCAACCTGGCGAAGGTCTGGCAGGCCGGGCTGCTCGGTCTCGGTCTCGGCGTCGCCGTCGTGGTGATCACGGGCATCCCGCTCTTCTTCGCCGACCGGGCGACGGGGGGCACGGGGGTCGCCGGGGTCGCCGCCGCTTCCACCGCCGGCAACGCGGCGGCGGTGCCGGCGATCGTCGCCGCCGCCAACCCGGCCTACGGCGCCTCGGCCCCGTCGGCGACGATCCTGGTCGCCGCGGCGGTGGTGGTGACCTCGATCCTGGTGCCGGTCGTGACGGCCTGGACGGCGGCACGCTTCGGCGACGCGCCGGCACGCGAGCCGGCGTCCGATCCCGTCGCGGCGGACGCACCCGACTGGGTCCACTAGGATGGACGGCGACTGGCTGATCCTGGCCGATGACCTGACCGGGGCGGCGGACTGCGCCATCGCCTACGCGCATCGCGGCGCGACCGCGATCGTTGGCTGGGGCGACCATCGCCGCGACCGCGGTCCGCACCCGGGCGTCCTCTCCTACGACGCCGACACGCGCGGCCTGCCGCCCGAGGCGGCGGCCGAGCGGCACCGTCACGCCCTCCGTCGCCTGCTCGGTTCCGACGCCCTCCTGTTCAAGAAGATCGACAGCACCCTGCGCGGACAGCCCGCAGCCGAGATCGCCGCCTGCGTCGAGGGCCTGCGCGCGCGCTGCGGGCGGGCCTTCGCGATCGTGGCGCCCGCTTATCCCGCGACCCGCCGTACGGTGGTCGGCGGGCACGTGCACGTCGATGGCCGGCGGCTGGAACACGCCGAGCTCTGGCGCCGCGACCACAGCTACGCGTCCGCCGACCTCGTGAAGGTGCTGGCGAGTGCCGGCCTGCGCGGCGAGGTGGTACCCTTGTCCGTGATCCGCAGCGGGTTGGCGCCCCTTCGCGCCGCCTTCGCGACCTTGATCGCGCGGGGCGACGTCGTGGCGATCTGCGACGCCGAGGCGCAGGACGACCTGGAGCGCGTCGCCCGCGCGAGTCGCCCGTCCGCCCCCTCGACGCTGTACGTCGGCAGCGCCGGGCTCGCCCAAGCCCTGGCCGAGGTCGCCTGCGGGGCGGTGGTGGCGCCGTTTCCCGCCGACGCGCCACCCGGCGCCCTGAAGCCCGGACGAGGGGGAACGCTCCTCGTCGTCGGCACGCGCGCCGCGGTGTCGCGCGCCGCCGCCCGACAGATCGTCACCACCGGTGCCGTCCGCCACCTGCCGGTTCCACCCGCGCTGCTGCTGGGTCGCGAGGCCGCGTGGAATTCCGTCGCGACGATCCTGAGCGAAGCCTTGAGCGCCGGCGAGGACGTCATGGTGGAGATCACGCTCGGCGACGCGCCCGACCTCTCGATCGGTCCGCGCCTGGTCGAGGCGCTTGGGCGGCTCCTGCGGCCGACCCTTCCCCTCGTGGGCGCGCTCGCCGCGACGGGCGGGGAGACGGCCGCCGCCCTGCTCACCCGCTTCGGCGTCGACGGCATCCATCTCCACGAGGAAATCGAACCCGGCGTCTGCCTGGGGCTTACCCTGGGTGCCGTGTCGATCCCGGTCGTCACCAAGGCCGGTGCCTTCGGCGACGAGGGCAGCCTGACACGGATCGCGGCGCGCCTGCGCCAGATCAGACAACGAGGATCGACGCCATGACCCGTGATGCAACGACCGGTGGCACGACGACTGGTGGCACGAGGACCCGTCCGACGATCGCGATCACCATGGGCGACGCGTCCGGCATCGGCCCCGAGGTCATCATGAAGGCCCTGTCCAGGCCGGACGTCCAGGCGATGTGCAAGCCGCTCGTCGTCGGCGACGCCGAGCGGCTGCGGACCGCCGGCCGCATCGTGGGCAGCTCGCTGACGGTTCATGCCTTGAGCGATGCCGCCGAGGCCCGGTTCGCGCCCGACGCGGTCGAGTGCCTGGACCTCGCGATCATCCCGAAGGATCACCCCTTTGGGCAAATCTCGACGACGTCCGGCGAAGGGGCGTTCCGCTTCATCGAGCGGGCGGTGCGGGTGGTGCAGGCCGGGCAGGCGGATGGGATCTGCACGGCGCCCCTCAGCAAGGAGGCGCTGCACGCCGCAGGCCACAAATATCCCGGCCATACCGAGCTGCTCGCCGCGCTGACCGGGACGCCCGAGGTCTCGATGATGCTGGTGTCGCCGAAGCTGCGGGTGATCCACGTGACGACCCACATCGGCCTCGTCGACGCCATCGCCCGGATCGAGCCCGGCCTCGTCGAGCGCGTGATCGCCCGCGCGCATGACACCCTGGTGAAATCCGGCATCCCCGAGCCGCGCATCGGGGTCTGCGGCATCAATCCCCACGCCGGTGAGAACGGCCTGTTCGGCCACGGCGAGGAGGAGGAGAAGATCGCCCCCGCCGTCGCCGTCTGCCGAGCGCGCGGCTGGAACGTGAAGGGCCCGCTGCCGGCCGACACGCTGTTCTACCTGGCGGCGCGGGGCGACTACGACATCGTCGTCGCCATGTATCACGACCAGGGCCACGGCCCCATCAAGGTGCTCGGCCTGGAAGCCGGCGTGAACATCACGGTGGGACTGCCGGTGATCCGCACCTCGGTCGATCACGGAACGGCCTTCGACATCGCCGGCAAGGGCATCGCCGACGAAGGGAGCATGGTGGAGGCTCTGCGCCAGGCGGTCGACCTCGCGCCGAAGCGTGCCAATTGACGCGACCGATGCTTGAAGGGCGCCATCCGATCGTCGCACCGGCTCGGTGAACGTTCGCGGACCCACACATTCTCGCGTCAGCTGCGTCATGCGTCAGGTTTCGGGAGGGAGTTGCCCCCGTCGACATCGGCCGGAACACACAAGGTAATGATACCTTACACGGAGCCCCGCATGGCCGCAAGCTCGTCACGGTCTTGACTCGGCCGGGATCGACATCTCGCCAGTGAAGACGCGCCGCCTCCGCGATGCGGTCGAATGCCGTGGATCACCTCCTGCGCCTGGTCCACCGAAAGCCCCGACCAGCTCGGCGAAACCGACGTGCACGCCGACGCGGAGAGCCATGCCGGTCAAGGCGGGCACTTCGACGCCCCCCGGCCGGACGAGACCCCGCGTCGGCCGGCGCGATCCCTTGACCCGATCGTTGGTCGGCGGCGGCGCCGACCCGCGCGTTGTCGCGCTCCCGACGTGGTCCGGCGGGTTCGGTCGGCGCAGGGAGCGTGACCTGCCCCACTGTCTTTCCAGCATCGGTGCGTCAGGCGGCGGCATGCCCCGCGATGCCGAGCTTGTCCTCGGACCGCTCAACTCGTGCAGAGCATGTCCAGCATCCGACTCTGATCCGTATTGTCCAGGGTGTTGCCTTCGAACCTTTGGCCGTTGTCGGTGATCACACCCGTCTGCGTCCAGACGTGCGGAGCGACCTTCTTCCAATCCGAACAGTGGAGCTGAGCCGTGTCGATCGTTTGAACGTCGTCGGCGTAAGCCGAGGAACTCGCAGCGAGAGCGAGACCGATCAAGAGAATAGAGCGTCGCATCAGTCACCCCTTCTTGCCTTCGGCCACATCGGGCGTGGTCGAAATCCCCCACAGCTTCTCAGAAGCGTCGCGAACCGACAAGTTTCCAGGCTCGGCGCGCGACGTGACCGAACCCTCGGGCCGTGCGCTCGTTCTCGCGACTGGACCTCGACGCGGAGGAAATCAAGCCGACATGGAACCGATGAAGCCGATGAAGCCCATGGAACCGATGAAGCCCATGGAACCGATGTCGTTCGGAGCACCGTGGTGGCCGGACGACCTCGGGCAACCCTCGTCCTCGGGCGCCCAGAACGACATGCGCTACGCGTTCTTTCCCGACAAGCGACGCCTGCTGATCGAGAGCAACGGCAAGCTCACGACCTACGACAGCGGCCAGCACCGCATCAGCGGCGTTTCGCAGCAGGGCGGCCACCAACGTTCGCTGACCTTCGCGAGTCAGGACGGCCCGGTGCGGCTCGACGAGCTCGAGGTGCTGGATGGCTCGGTGGACAAGCCGCGTTCGCGCGAAGGCTCCGGCCGGAACGATGGGGGTTCGGACCGCTCGCACGACGGCGATGGCGACCCGGAACCAGCGTCGCCACCTCAACGGGAGCCGGCCGCGACGGCGCGCGGCTCGAGGCCCGGCGGCGAGCGCGTCGTCTTCACCGAGGAAGCGGATGAGGCTTGCTATCTCAAGCTGATCGCCAGCGGCGACATCGACGCCGACATGCTGGAAGCGCTGGAAGACTTCATCAGGCGTCAGAAGCGGCGGCTCGCCAAGCGAACGTCCTGACCTTTCGTCGTTCTCAAGCGAAAATTCTCCGATGGTGTGACTGGCGCGAGCGACAAGGTGCGTCCGAACCGCCGAGGCATGACAAAGGCCCGAGCGCGGCGAGAACTTCGCCGTGCGTCGGTGGTTTCCTTGTCCGCCGTCCGGCGGTCACTGATTGAAGGTCATGATGCCTCGTCCCGTGGAGCAAGCGGTCGCCGACCGCACGCAATTGCGAAAGATCATCGCCGAACTCAGTGACGGCATCATGATCTACGAGATGGATGGCGCGCTCTCCTGGGCGAACAGGAAGGCGCTGACCATGCATGGCGAGGCGTCTCTGGACGCGCTGGGCGATAGGCTCGCCGCCTATGCGGAGCGCTACGAGGTGCGCTACCGCAACGGCCACCTGCTGCCGCCAGACGACTACCCGGCCAGCCGGGCCCTGCGCGGCGAGGTGTTGAAGAACCTCGTGGTCGAGGTCGCCAGGAGGGGCGAAGCGCCGTACTGGGTCCACAAGATCGACAGTCTCCAGCTCGTCGACAAGGATGGCAAGCCCGACTTCCTCGTCCTGATCCTCGACGACTTGACCGAGGCGTTCGAGGCGGAGGAACGCTTCGAGCAGATGTTCGCGGCCAACCCGGCCCCGGCTGTCATCTGCCGGCTGGAGGATTACCGCTTCGTCAAGGTCAATCGCGGGTTCCTGGAAATGACCGGCTACCATCGCGAAGGCGTGATCGGCCACTCGATCTACGAGGTCGACGTGCTCGAGCGCGCGGAGCGCCGGGAGAAGGCCATCCACCACCTCAAGGCCGGCACGACGATCGGGCAGATGGAGGCCGAACTCTCGCTGCCGGGCGGCGGCTCGAAGCTGGTCATCGTCGCCGGCCATCCCATCGAAGTGGGCAAGCAGTCATGCATGCTGTTCACCTTCATCGATCTCGAACATCGCCGGAAGTCCGAGATCGCGCTGCGGCAGAGCGAGGAGCGATTCGCGCAGGCGTTCCAGCTGTCGCCGGTTCCCCTCCTCGTCACCACGCTCGCCGAGCGCCGTATCCTCGACGTTAATCAGGCTTTCTTCGCCGAATTCGGCCACGAGCGGTCGGGCGTGGTCGGACGCACCAAGGCGGACCTCAAGCTCTGGGGCGACGCCGAGACGCGCGCCGCCGTCGAGCGGCAGTTATACGAGACCGGTCGCGTGCGGACGACGGAGGTCCGGCTCCACAAGAACACGGGCGAGGCGATCGACTGCCTGCTGACATCCGAGGGCGTGACCATCCTGGGCGAACGATGCGTCCTCACCGTCATCCAGAACATCACCGCGCAGCGCCGCTCGGACGCCCGCCTGCAGCAGGCGGTGGAAGCGGTGATGCAGGACACGTCCTGGCTCGGTCAGAAGATCGTCGCCAAGATCAACAGCTACGCCGAACCCGACGGGACCTTGAGCGAGGATGCCGCCAGCCTGTCCAAGCGCGAACGTCAGGTCCTGGCGCTGATCGCTCAGGGCGCCGCCGACAAGGCGATCGCGTGCACGCTCAAGCTCTCGACCAACACCGTCAAGAACCACGTTCGCAGCATCTATCGCAAGACGGGCGTCTGCAAGCGCGGGGAAGCGGTGGTCTGGGGCCGGCAGCGGGGCATCCTCAATCATGTTTTCGAGCGAAGGTAGTCACTTCACGTCACCACGCTAGTCACTTCAGGTCATACCAACAAAGTTACCGTGCGCCATCTAATGGCCGTGCTGGTACCCGGCACGTCGAAGGGTTTTTCTGATGAGCAATGTATATGACAGGCAAGTGATGCCCGTCGTGGAGCAAACGTCCGGTTTTGGCACCGTCTCCAACTTCAATCACACGCATCGGCGCATTTCCTGGGGCGCGATTTTCGGGGGTGTGGTTCTCGCGCTGGCGATCCAG
>CAXTIU010000035.1:0-22527 GCA_964244495.1 uncultured Beijerinckiaceae bacterium | reverse complement strand
ACGTCGCCGTCTGCGACGGACAGGGCCGGCTCACCGTCTTCTTCAAGATGGACGGAACAACCGCGCTCGCGGGCCAGCACGTCGGCGGGAACGGGGCTGCCGAGCAACGGGGCGACCGATCAACCCAACGGTGCGCAGTCCGCCTCCGGCGAGGGCTTCGGCACCTCTTTTACGCCGGGCGGCATCCCGCTGGTCGTTGATGAGCAGACCTTGGGAGGTGTCGGCGTTTGCGGGGGAACCGCCCCTCAGGACGTCGACTGCGCCCGGGCCGGCGCGGCGGCGTTCCGCCCTTGATCGAAGCCGGTGGCGCCGAGGTAGCAAAGTTGGGCAGGGTTACACCGTTGCCGGCTGAAAAGACGAGGATACGCGGGCATGAGCAAGACCAACGTCTCCGACCTTCTGATCGCCATGCTCGCGCAAGCCGGCGTCAAGTGCATCTACGGCATCGCCGGGGATGGCTTGAATGCCTTGACCGAGCCGCAGCGCAAGCGCGACGATATGGCGTGGGTCCACACGCGTCACGAGGAGGTCGCCGCCTTCGCCGCCGGCGGAGGCGCACCTGACCGGCGAGCTGGCGGTGTGCGCCGGGCCCGTGCGGCCCAGGCGCCCTCCGCCTCATCAACAGCCTCTACGATTGCCAGCGCTCGCGCGTGCCCGTATTCGCATCGCTGCCGGACGAAGACTAAGTTGGTGAGTTCCTTGACAAGAGAGGGCGGTTTGGATCCGGCGAAAATGGTGCGAGCCGCGGTTCCTGCCCGCGTCCGACCGGCCTCGCCACGACTGCGAACATTCTTGATGCGGTGGCATGGCTGCGGTTTCCAGAATTTTGCCTCGGCTTTTCGCTACGAACGATCGCGGCTGGCAGCGAGGTCGTGCCTGTCATGTTCGTCAGCCAGAACAAGGTCGACCTCGACTACTTCCGCCTGTTCGGCAGCATTGCGAGCGTGCGCGGTCAACGCGGGCGTTCGTCCGAACCTTAAGGTTCTTGTCAACGCTGCGAAAATGATCGGGCGCAAGCCTTTAATCGATCGCGTGTTCGACGCTGGCGATGGGAAGGCGATACGCCGATAAACCCTCGACCGAACAGCGCAAGACGCTCGGAACGTTCCTCGCCAACCATCGGGGACGCCTCAAACCCGACGAACTCGGCTTGTCCCGCGGCTCGCGCCGCACGCCCGGCCTCCGTCGCGAGGAGGTAGCGGTCCTGGCCGGTGTGAGCGTCAGCTGGTACACGTGGCTCGAACAGGGACGTGACATCCAGGCCTCCGCCGACACGCTCAGGCGCGTGGCGGACGTGCTGCGGCTCGACCGTGTCGAGTCCGCTTACCTGTTCGCGCTTTCCTCCCGAGAGCAGCCTTGCTCAGCGACGGACGAGCAGCTGACCGAGGCGTTGACCACGCTTTTGGAGCACATGAACCCGATCCCCGCCTACATCCGCAACAGCCGCCTCGACATCCTCGCCTGGAACGCGGCGGTGGCGGAGCTGCTCGTCGATTACGCCTCCTTGGCGCCTCATGAACGAAACACGTTGCGCCTGATGTTCCTGTACCGGCCATACCGGACCCTGCTCCTCGATTGGGAACAGATGACCCGCGGCATGCTCGCGACCTTCCGCGCCGCTCGGGCGAAGGCGCGGGACAAGACGCCGTTCGATCGTCTGGTCGAAGAGCTCAGCGCCGCGAGCCCTGAATTTCGCGAGTGGTGGCCGGACGTCGACGTGAAGGGCTTCGAAGAGGGAAGAAAGCGCTTGCGGCACCCAACCATGGGCCGCCTCGATCTGACCTACGTCGCCCTGGCGCCGCAAGGGCAGCCGGACGTCTCAATCACGGCCTATATCCCACGGCCGGCTGACGGTGAGTCGGGGTCATAGGTTCACAACACGCCTGTTACGCCGTCGTCGACCGGTCAACTGCTTCGACCGACCAACAACCACACGGTTGGTCGTAATATGATAGAGACAGCCGGCAGTCTGCATTGATTTGGCTTTTTAGGCTTACTTGAGAGCTCATACCAACCTGCGTTGATCAGCACTTATGAGCCCATGTGCGCAGCCCGAGGCTCATGATGCGCCAGGGCTTGTCGACAAGGTTGCGCCAAGCGTAGCAGCAGTGGTCGACGATGTCGGTGTAGGAGGCGAAGACGCGGTTCGACAGCCAGTTCTCGCGCATGAACTGCCAGACGTTCTCAACCGGGTTCAGCTCCGGCGAGCGGGGCGGCAGCGGCAGCGGGGTGATGTTGGCAGGCACGTCGAGCTTGGCCGATCCGTGCCATCCGGCCTGGTCGAGCAGCACCACGGCATGGCAGCCGGCATCGACCGTCAGGCTGATCTCCGCCAGGTGCGCGATCATGGCGTCGGTGTCGCACCAGGGCGTGACGAGGCCAGCGCCCTTGCCCTTGGCCGGGCAGACCGCCCCGAAGATGTAGGCCGACTTGGTGCGCTGGTCGTGCGCTGGTCGTGCGGTGCACGGGCCGGGTGCCGCGCTTGGCCCAGCGGCGGGTGATGCTGTTCTTCTGGCCGATCCTCGCCTCGTCCTGCCACCACAGCTCTATGGCGATGCCGTCCGGGAGTTGTGCCTCGATCGCTTGCGGTTGGGCCGGAAGGCTTTTTAAAAGCTTCGATCGCCTCCTCATCCTGGGCACGGTGCTGCGGCCGCGCCGACAGCTTGCGGTAGCCCAGCTTGCGCAACTCGCGCCCGACCGTGGTGTCGTCCAGGCTGATGCGGAACTCCTCAAACACCCACCAGGCGAGGTCGCGCAGCCGCCAGCGCACCACGCCATGGATGGCAGGCATCGGTCCGCTCTCCACCAGGCGCACCAGCGCTTGACGCTGCGCCTCGTTGAGCTTGGAGGGCTGACCTGGCGCCTTGCCATCGATCAGCCCGGCTAAACCTTCGGCGTTGAAGGCCAACACCCAGTCGCGCACCGTTTGCAGCCCGACACCGCCAACCCGCGCCGCGTCGCTGCGCGTACCGCCATCATAGATCGCCGCCAAGGCCAGCAGGCGGCGGGTCGGGGCCGCGTCCTTGCTGGCCTTCGCCGCCAGCCTCACGGCGGCAGCATCGAAATCCTCGCGTAGCGGGATCGGCACACTCATGGCGGATGCTCCTCATCCACCCTATGGAATCACCTCGCAGCTCACCTGAAAAGCCCACAAGTCCCGCTCAGCGCACTTTGGTATTAGAACCAGTCTGCGTTGAAGCAGGTCCGCTGATCGGCAGGTCGATGTACGTCGACACGCGATCTGCCGTCGTGGAGCGAGCGCCCGGCGCCGGCGGGGCAGTGGGTGCCCGCATCGATCGTGGAACGCAATGGCGACGATGCTGACTGCCTCGATCGATGGCAGGGTTACGATCGCGGATCCGTCGCGGTCACCGTTGAGGTTGGGGAACAACGACAGCATGGCCGCCAAGCAACTCGCCGGTGACTTGTACATCATTCCAGGATTGGTGAATGTGTACGTTCTTGGAACGAACGACGGCCTCGTGCTCCTCGACACCGGATTCTCAGGAAGCGCCAAGAAGATCCTCGACGACATCCGTTCGTTGGGACGGAAGCCCGCCGACGGTGTGCGGCACATCATCCTCACTCACTGCCATCCCGATCACGTCGGCAGCGCCGCGGCCCTGAAAAGCAAGACCGAGGCAACCGTCTGGGCGCATCCGGTCGACGCGCCGTTGATCGAGGCGGGATCGACCGTGCGGCCGCCCATGCATCCATCGCCGGGGTTGCGCAACCGGATCGTGGCCAAGCTGCTCGCCGGTCGCGTCCGGCAGGTCGAGCCCACCAAGGTGGACAGGTTGCTCGAAGACGGGGATCGTCCCTTGTTCGCTCCTGATCTGCGGGCGATCCACGTACCCGGTCATAGCGCGGGGCAGATCGCGTTCCTCTGGCAACGGCACGGGGGCGTGCTCTTCACGGCGGACGCCTGCGTCAATCGCCGGGGCTTCAAGCTGCCCATCGCCACGGAAGATCCGAAGCTCGCGATCGCCAGTCTCGCGAAGCTGGCCAAGCTCGACCCGTTGGGGTCAGAAAGCCGCCTCGTCGAGCGCCATCATCGAAGCCTTGCCGGACTCGATGGCGGCGAGCAGGAACCCGGTCTCCGGCAGGACCCGGTCGAAGTAGAAACGAGCCGTCGCGAGCTTGGCCCTGTAGAAGTCGGCGTCACCGTTGGCTTGCGGCAGCTTCAGCGCGGCGATCTTCGCCATGCGCGCCCACATGAAGCCGAGCGCGACGCGACCGAACAGGCGGAGGTAGTCACTGGCCGCTGCCGCCGGCTCCTCCGGGTCGCGGAGACCGGCTTGCGCGATCTGTCTCGTCGCCGACTGCAGAGCGCCGAGGGCACGCTCAAGGCTCTTCACCATCGGCCCGATCGCCTCGTCGTCCTTGCTTTCTTCGACGAACGCGCTGACGGGATGGAAGAAGGACCTGAGATAGCGCCCCGCGTGAGCCGGCAACTTCCGGCCGACGAGGTCGAGGGCCTGGATGCCGTTCGTGCCTTCGTAGATCATCGTGATCCGAGCGTCGCGGACGTACTGCTCGACGCCGTGGTCGCGCACGAAACCGTGTCCGCCGTGGACTTGCACCCCCGAGCTCGCGATCTGGAAGGCCAAGTCGGTGAACAGCGCCTTCACGACCGGCGTCATCAACTGGCAGAGGTCGTCCGCCTCCTGCCGCACGTCGGGATCCCGGGACTTCGCCGCTCGGTCGAGCGCGCGCGCCACCCAGCCCGATAGGGCCCGGCATCCCTCGATGTCGGCGCGCATCGACATCAGCATCCTCCGCACGTCGGGATGCACGATGATGGAATGGGCGACCTTCTCCGAATGTTTGACGCCGGACAGGGAGCGGCCCTGGACACGGTCCTTGGCGTAGGCGACGGCGCTCTGATAAGCGGCTTCGGCGATCCCCAGGCCCTGGATGCCGACGGACAGGCGCTCGCTGTTCATCATCGAGAACATGGCCTGCATGCCCTTGTTGGGTTTGCCGACGAGCCAGCCCTGGGCATCGTTGAAGTTGATCTGGCACGTGGCGGACGCCTTGATGCCCATCTTGTGCTCGATGCCGACGCATCCGACGCCGTTGCGCGCGCCGACCCGGCCGTCCTCCGTCACCAGCCGCTTGGGTACCAGGAAAAGGCTGATGCCCTTGACCCCTTTGGGAGCGTCCGGCAGGCGGGCGAGCACGAGATGGATGATGTTCTCCGTGAGATCGTGCTCGCCGGCCGTGATGAAGATCTTGGATCCGTTCAGCGTGTAGCTTCCATCGGCGCGCGGCTCCGCGCGGGTCCGAAGCAGGCCGAGATCGGTGCCGCAATGCGCCTCCGTCAGGCACATCGTGCCGCCCCAGGTGCCGTCGACCATCTTGGGAAGGTAACGCTCCTTCAACTCCTGCGTGGCGTAAGCCTCGAGCGCGACGTAGGCGCCGTGGGTCAGGCCGGGATAAAGGCTGAACGACACGTTCGCGGCGCAGATCATCTCTTCGATGGGCTTCGCGAGGCTTTCCGGCAGGCCCTGTCCACCGTACTCGGGCGCGGAACAGACGGAGGTCCAGCCGCCCTCGCGAAACGCCGCATAGGCTTCGGGGAAGCCCTTCGGCGTCCGGACCACCCCGTTCTCGTACGTGCAGCCCTCGAGATCGCCCGAAGCGTTGATCGGGAGCAGGACGCCCTCCACGAGCTTGGCGGCTTCCTCGAGAACCGTGTCGATGAGGTCGTCCGACACGTCCTCGAACCCGAGGGGTCCCGTGAGTTCCTCGCTCCCCATCAGCTCGTGGATGACGAAGCGCATGTCGCGCAAGGGGGCTTTGTAGGTTTGCATGGTGTTTCTCCTCCCGGGCGAACCGAGCCTTGTTGCCGTGATCAGTTGCGAAGCGGCTTGCCGATGTCCAGCATGGCCTCGATCCGAGCCAGGGTCTCGGGTGTCCTGACCAGCCTCATGAAGGCGTTTCTTTCAAGCGTCGGGAGATCGTCCTCGCTCACGACATCGACCGGATCGGCATCGCCGCCCGACAACACCTCGGCGAGTGCGCCGGAGACGGTCGCGTCGTGCCTTGTGGCAAGGCCGCGCTCGCGGAAGCTGGCGACGGCCATGTCCATAGCGAGCCTGCCGGCGACGCCGGACAGACGGATCGGAGCGGGGCGCGCCGGCGGGACGTAGCCCTCGACGAGCGCGAGCGCCTTATCCTTGGCATCGGCGAGGAGGCGACCGCGGTTCATGGTGATTCCGTCGTCGGCACGCGGGATCGTCATGGCCTTGGCTTGGGCGGCCGATTTGGAGACCGTCGCCGTGCCGATCACTTCGAACAGTCTGGTCGGCACCGGCATCAGGCCCCCGGGAAGACGGCCCTGGTCCGCCGAACGCATCAGCATCTCCTTGCAGCCGCCCCAGGCCGGAACGAGGCCCAAGCCGCATTCCACGAGGCCGGCGTAGGTTTCGGCGTGCGCTTGCACGGCATCGGCATGCAGCAGGATCTCGCAGCCCCCGCCGAGCGCCATGCCGGCTGGCGCGGCCACCACCGGGAACGGCGCGTGCTTCAATGCCAGGAAGGTCGCCTCCCCCGCCGCGATGAACGCGTCGACTTGGCTCCATGCGGCGATGTTGGCCGTGAACAGCAGGACGCCGAGGTTGGCGCCGAGCGAGAACTGCGTCGCATCGCTGTAGACGACGAGCGCCTTGAACCGTGCCTTGACCGTCTCGATCGCTTCAGCCAACAGCGATAGGGCGGGCTGATCGACCACATTGCCTTTCCCGGTGAGCTCGAAGCAGGCGACGCCGTCGCCGATGTCCCACAAGGCCGCCGAAGCGGATTTCAGAACCGGTGCGGAGCCGAGCTTGACGTCGTCGAGCAGGATGACGCCGGCGGGTCTGACGATATCGCGATAGTGTCCCTGAGAGGGATATTGCCGCCGACCGTCCTCCACGCGGTAAAAAGGCTTGCCGGCCGCCTCGGACAACAATGCCGGGACAGCGATGCCGTCCGCCTCGAGCGTTTCGACGAGCCAGGCGCCGCCGATGCGATCGATCAGTTCGAAGGGTCCCGACTTCCAGTTGTAGCCGAGCCGCATGGCTTCATCGATCGCGACGACGTCATCCGCCGCCTCGGGCACCAAACGCGCGGCGTAGGCGAGCACGCGGCCGATGACGCGTCGGGCGTAGAGCCCGGCCGCCGTTCCGGACGAGAGGAGCTTGCGGAGGTTCTTCTCCGCGCCGTCGAGTTCAGGCAGTCGCGCGGGGCGCTCAGCGCGGTAGGACCCGCTCGCGAGGTCCATCACCTGCTTTTCCTTGCGCACGCCCTCGCGGTCGAGGCGGTAGAAGCCGCCTTTGCCCTTTCGGCCAGTGAAGCCTTCCGCGATCATCCGCGTGATCAAAGGGACGTCGCGCACGGTCGAATGGAACGGATCGTCGGGCTTCAAGGTGGTCCCGAGGCTCGCCGCGATATGGGGCATCAGGTCGAGGCCGACGAGATCGATCAAGCCGAACACGCCGGTCTCGGGAATGCCGAAGGGCCGCCCCATGATGGCGTTGGCCTCCTCCACGCCGAGGCCGTCGGCCAGCGCCGCCTGGACGCCGAGTTGCAGCCAATACACGCCGAGGCGGTTGGCGATGAAGCCCGGGCTGTCCTTGCAGCGGACGATGCTCTTACCCAGGACGATATCGGCGAAACGGACCACGCGCTCGACCAGCGCCGGGCTTGATTTCGGGCCCGCGACGATCTCGAGGAGTCGCATGTAGCGCGGCGGGTTGAAGAAATGCGTGATGAGGAACTCGCGCGCGAACGCTTCGGGCATGCCCTCGACGAGTTGCGCGAGCGGGATCGTCGATGTGTTGGAGGACACCGCCGTACCGGGACGTCGCACGGCGTCGAGCCGGCGGTACAAGGCTCGCTTGACATCCAGGTTCTCGACGACGACCTCGATGATCCAGTCGCAGGCGGCAATCTGGTCGAGGTGATCCTCGATGTTGCCGATGCTGACCAGCTTGGCGGCCTCGTCCGACATGGAGGGCGCGGGCTCGCTCTTCCTCATGCGGGCAAGCGCGCCGGCGGCCAGCGCGTCGCGGTCGCCGTCGCCCTTCGGCATGATGTCAAGGAGCAGGACGGGCACCCCGCCGTTGGCGACGTGGGCCGCGATGGTCGCGCCCATGACGCCCGACCCGATGACCGCTACCTTGCGGATGGCGTCCATTAAACGCGCTCCAGGATGGTGGCGATGCCTTGGCCGCCGCCGATGCACCGCGTCGCCAGGGCGAATCGACCGCCTTGCCGCATCAGGAGGCTCGCGGCCTTCCCGACGATGCGCGCGCCCGTCGCGCCGAGGGGATGGCCGATCGCCAGCGCACCGCCATCGATGTTGAGCATCTCGTCCCGGATCCCGAGTTCAGCGACGCAGGCCAGCGCCTGCGCGGCGAAGGCTTCGTTGAGTTCGACGACATCGACATCGGCCATGGTGATGTTGGCGCGCTGAAGGGCCTTCCGAGTCGAGGCGACCGGGCCGATGCCCATGATATCCGGCGCGCACCCCGAGATGGCGACGCTCTTGAGGCGGGCCAAGGGTTCAAGACCGACGCGGCGGGCGTAGTCCTCGCTGCACACGATCACCGCGGCGGCGCCGTCCGTGAGCGGCGACGAGGTTCCGGCGGTCACGGACCCGTCCTGATCGAAGGCCGGTTTCAAGTTCGCGAGGCCCTCGGGCGTGGTTTCGGGACGAATGCACCCGTCCTGATCGACGACGCCTGCCTTCGTCTCAATCGCCACGATCTTGTCGGCGAAGCGACCCCGGCCCCTGGCGCGTTCCGCCCGCGCACGGCTGCGCACCGCCAGTGCCTCCTGTGCCGCGCGCGTGATCTGCCATTTGCGGGCGACGTTCTCCGCCGTGTTGCCCATGTTCATGTAGGTGCCGGGCCGCTTGGCGTCGAGCTTCGGGTTGGGCAGGAAATTGTAGCCGCCCATGGGCACGCGCGTCATGCTCTCGACACCGGCGCAGACGAAGGCCTCGCCGGCGCCGAGTTGGATCTGTCCGGCCGCGAGATGGACGCTGTGCATGGACGACCCACAGAAGCGATTGACCGTGGCGCCGCCGACGGTCAAGGGCAGGTCCGCGTTCAGGGCGACGATCCCAGCCAGGTTGAAGCCCTGCTCGCCCTACGGAAAGGCGCATCCCAGGATCAGGTCCTCGATGTCGTCGGGCTTGATGCCCGTGCGCGCCACGAGCGCACGCACGACGTCGGCGATGAGATCGTCGGGCCGCACCCTCGCCAGGCGCCCTTCCTCGCCAGCGTGAAACGGGAGCGGGCATAACCCGCGATGACGACGTTCCGCACGGCTCGCTTCCTTATATTTCCGCGACGCCGGCGCTCGCTCGCCGGATCGCTCGATCGCCCTTCAAGCCCGGGGCATCCGATCAAGCCCGACGCGCTCGTCGCGGGCAGAAAGGCCGGGCGGGTCCTCGCCTCCGTCGTCGGCGCAGCGATATCCGAGAAAAAACATTTGCGCCACCTGGTCCGGCCCGCGCCGGCTCGGGCGCGTTCATGAAGGGATCATCGAAGCAGCAACCGACGCCCCAAAAAATCGGGCACCACGAGCCATTTCGATGGGAACCGGCGTTTCATCGGTCGGGCCAAACGTTCGGGAACCACTCCGGTCTCGGCGCCGACAGCGCGCTCAGTAACTCGCGTCCGTTCAGTTAGAGTGCGCATACTCGGGCTGCGTGAACCCGACCGTCGAACCGGATTGAGGTCTTGCGGGAACCATGGACGACGTGCGACTGAGCCGAAGCCGCGCTTCGGGCCTTGGAAGCCCGAACTAAGAAAGGACATTCCCCGCCGCGGCTGCCTGCTTTCCTCCGTCCTTGGATCTAGCATTCGACCGGATCAAGGACGCGGCGCGCTGGCGTCTTTAAGATGCCGACTCGGCTGCGGGCTTGCGGCCGGACCGAGGCCGGCGAAGGTATTTGCCCTATGAACCTCGACCGTCGCCGGCCCAGGCTGCCATAATTGCCTCCGAGATCCTGAGGCTACGCGGCTGACGCAAGTTTGCGTGAGTCTTAACGACCTGCGACAGGATTTGCGCGGCGCCCGCACCACGGTATTGGACCACGTCTTCGATGCGGTCCGAGGCTCAGGCAAACTACCAAACCCGAGGTACAAGCCGGCCTCCTCGCGGTAGGGTCAGTCGGACATTCTCATCCATGCGCATCCCGGGCGCTTTGGTCAGGACTGTTCGCCTTCGCAACCACCACTCGCAATCCGAACTTCGGATGAACGACCTTGATGGCCTCGAGGCCTGGCGCGCCCCTCACCACGGCGGACGCTTCCTCGCCCGCGCCACCTCCGTCAAGGCGCCGCGATCAAACGCGGCCGGTTCGAGGCAAGCAACCGGGGAACACGCACGACGGATTTTATTGCCCATCAGAGCAGGTCCTCGATCAGGAACGGCATCTTGCGAAGCCGTTTGCCGGTGGCATGGAAGATGGCGTTGGCGATCGCGCCCGACACGCCGGTCATCGCGACCTCGCCCAGACCCTTGGCGCCGATCGTGTTGAGCAGCGGATCGGGTCGGTCGACGAAGCCGACGTCAATGTCGCCGATGTCGGCGTTCACCGCGACGACGTAGTCGGCCAAGTCGTTGTTGAGCCAACCGCCGTAACGCGGGTCAACTCCGGTCTCCTCGCGCAACGCGGCGCTGATCCCCCAGACCACGCCGCCGCGCATCTGGCTCTCGGCGGTGCGCGGGCTGACCACGCGCCCGCAATCGGCGACGCTGACGACGCGCGGCACCCGCACGCGGCGGATGCCAGGCTCGATCCTCACCTCGACGAAGTGGGCAACGTAGCTGAAGCTCGTGAACTCGGGGTACTCGGGGCCTGCGAGCGCCCTCCCACCCTGCCGCAGCTTCGCGAGGGCCTCGGCGTCCTGCCCCTGTCCGACACGTTCGATTTCGACCTGGATGAAGGGGCGGCGCACCGCCGCCAATTGTCGGTGGATGTTGCCGTTAACGACCCGACCGGCCAGCAGTTCGGCCATCGCGGCGTTCAGCTTCGTCGCCGCTTCCGCGGCGGCGGGGGCGGCGCTCGCGGTGCCCCACGAACCGGCCGTGGAGTGTTGCGGCGCGACCGATGTGTCGCCGACCAGGATCGCCAGCTTCGTCGCATCGATGGCAAGGTCGCGAAGCAGGACCTGTTCGAGCGCCGAGCGGAGGCCTTGCCCCATCTCGTGGCCGGCGACGGCGAAGCGCGTCGTACCATCGGCCCCGACGCGCAGCGTCGCGATCGCGGGCGAAGTCTTGCTGGGATAGGCGCCGCACGCCATGCCCCAGCCGACCTGGGTGCCGTCCGCCAACACCGTCGCGGCGGGAGCGGGGTTCCGCCTGTCCCAGCCGAAGCGGCGCGCGCCCTCGACGATGCATTCCTTGAGGAAACGCGATGATAGCGGGCGGCCGTTGACCGGGTCGACCATGGTGTCGTGCCTCAAGCGAAAGGCGACCGGATCCGCGCCGACCTTCTCCGCCAGCTCGTCGACGGCGCTCTCCAACGCGAACGCCGACGGGTGCGTGTAGGGCGCGCGCATGAAACCCGGGTTCTGCGTGTCGAGGCGGACGTTCGCGGCGGTGCCGAGATAATCGGCGATCCCGTACATTTGTGGCGCATGCTCATGGTACCCCGGCGCCCACACGCCCACTCGCGACTGCTGGTGGTCGGCGTCGTAGCGCACCGCGATCATGGTGCCCGAGGCATCGGCCCCGAGTTCGACGCGGTGCCGGCTCTTCGAGCGGAACGAGGCGTTATGGAAAACCTGCCCGCGCGGCATGACGAGCTTGACCGGCTGGCCGATCAGCATCGCCGCCCGCGCGACGATCGACGTCTGCCGCTGCGGCATGCCCTTTTGACCGAAGGCGCCGCCGACCTGCGGGCTCTTCACCGTGACCTGGTCGAAGGCAAGCCGCAGGTTGCGCACCACCGCGACCTTAACCAGGTTGCTGCCCTGGGTGCCCTCGTAGATGGTGAGGTGGTTGTTCGCCCAGACCGCGGTGGTCGACAGCATCTCGATGGGGTTGTGATGCTGCGCGGGGCTGACGTACTCGGCCTCGTGTCGGGTCACGGCGCGCGCCATTGCGCGATCCGCGTCGCCCGCGTTCACCGCCGTGTCCAGGCTCTCCTTCGCCGGTTCGCGCACCGCCCCGGGGCTGTCGATCAGCGGCACGAAGGTGGCTTCGGCGTAGACGGGACGGATCGCCTCGGCACCCTCGATCGCCGCTTCCAGCGTCCGGGCGACGACGAGCGCCACCGGCTGGCCACGATAGGCGATCTCCGTTGTGATCATCTCGGGAGGCGGCGGCGAGCCAGGAATGGAAGGCGGCGGCGGCGGGAAGTCGGTCGCGGTCAGCACGCGCACCACGCCTTGGACGCGCAGCGCCGCCTCAACCAACAGCGCGGTGATCCGTCCCTTGGCGATCGTCGCGGGCACGGTCATCGCGAACAGCATCCCCGGCAACGGTTCGTCGGCCCCGTAGAGTGTGGCACCCATCACCTTCTCGCGGGCATCGACACGCGGACGGTTCGGAAAGGCTGCTGTGGTCATGTCCTGTTCCTCGCTGCGGCGATGGTCAGCGCGCTGGCGAGGGTTCGTGCGCCGAGTTCGATCTTGAAGCCATTGTGGCGACCCGCCTTCGCGTCCGAGAAGGCGGCCCGACCCGCGGCGAGCGCGGTCTCGGGCGTCAAAGGTTTTCCCGAAAGCGCGGCCTCAGCGGCCGACGCCCGCCACGGCTTGGTGGCGACCCCGCCCAGGACGATCCGAGCGCGTGTGACGGTGTCGCCGTCCATCTCCAGCGCCACGGCCGCCGAGGCGAGCGCGTAGGCGTAGCTCTCGCGGTCGCGGACCTTGAGGTAGGTGGAGAGCCTGCCCGCTGGTGTCTTCGGCACGACGATGGCGGTGATCATCTCGCCGGGCTGCAGCGTGAACTCAAGTTGCGGCGTACTCCCCGGTAAACGGTAGAGCTCGGCGACCGGGATCGACCGCGTGCCCGATGCGCCGAGCACCTCGACGTGGGCGTCTAACGCCGCAAGCGCGACCGGCCAGTCGCCAGGTGACACCGCCGTGCAGGCACTGCTCTGCCCGAGCACCGCCTGACCTCGATCGTCCCCCCCGATCGCCGCGCAGCCCGAGCCCGGCTCGCGCTTGTTGCAGGGATAGGTGTTCCCCACCGATGTGCCCCCTGCGCCGTTGCGGAAGTAGATGCAGCGTGTTCGCTGGAGCAAGTTGCCGCCGACCGTCGCCATGTTCCGAAGTTGCTGCGAAGCGGCCTTGCTCAGGGATTCTGCCAGGACAGGGTATTCGTTGAGGACGACCTTGTCGGTCGCCACCGCGCTCATGGGCGCCAGGGCCTCAAAGCGCAGCTGCCCGCCCGCGGTGTCGATCCGGTCGAGATCCCGTATGGCAGTGACATCGATCAGATGCTGCGGCCGCTCTATATCGAGCTTCATTAGGTCGTAGAGCGAGGTGCCCCCTGCGATGTAGCGCGCACCGGCGCCCGCCGCCGTGAAGGCTTCCACCGCCGCCGGCGCGGTGCCCGGACGGGTGTAGCTGAAGGGACGCATCAGCCTCTTTCCACCTGAGCGGCGACGTCCTCGATGGCGGCGACGATCCCGACGTAGGCGCCACAGCGGCAGATGTTGCCGCTCATGTACTCTCTGATGTCCGCGCGGCTCGTCGCGTTGCCCTCGTTGATGCAGGCGACCGCCGACATGATCTGTCCCGGCGTGCAATACCCGCACTGCAGGGCATCGTGATCTATGAAGGCCTGCTGCATGGGGTGGAGCCGGTCGCCGTTCATCAATCCTTCGATCGTGGTGACCTGACGGCCGTCGGTCTTGGCGGCCAGCGTCAGGCACGAGACGACGCGGCGTCCGTCGATGTGGACCGTGCACGCGCCGCACTGGCCATGGTCGCAGCCCTTCTTGGCACCGGTGAGCTGCAGCTGCTCGCGCAGCAGGTCCAGCAGCGAGGTTCGCGAGTCGATCTCCACGGTGATCGGTCGACCGTTGACCGTTAGCGCGATCCCAACCGCCGTACCCGGCAAGATCGACGCCACGCCCAGGCTGTGCGCGTCGAGTGGGTCGACCACGAGGGCGGTGGCCACGAACGCTGCGCCACCCAAAGCAAGACGTCGGCTCAAGGTGATGCCGCTCTCTCCCGCATCATGAGGTTCTTCCATCATTGTTTTCCTTCAGACTTCAGGCCTGGGGCCATGAACTTGTCGAACGCGTGGCTCATGAGTTCGGCGCCTAAGCCTAGTCTCGATTAACGCGCGGATGCTGTGCGGGCGGCAATCGGTGGCGAAGCGACCGACCACCTTTGCTCGACAAGGCCTTTTCGGCCGCCTCAAGCCCTGGTAAGCCCGTCGCCGACCATTTTGCGAGGATCAACACTTCTTCGACCTGCCTATCGCTGACGACCCAATGCCACGGCGCCGCTTGCTTGGGCGTGCGTTCGCCGTCTATCGACTCCTAAGAGCCCTGACTCGCCTCGTGGCCGAAGACGCGTCTCGTTCTCCTATGCAGGGCTCCAGAGGCCTTGAGGCCAAGTCCATCCAGGCTGCCGATTATACCTGCTGCCTAGTTTCCGTTGTTTTTGCCAATCGAAGTAGTGAACCGGTCTATGGCGGCGTAACAGGCGTGTTGTGAACCTATGACCCCGACTCATAGGCAGGGGTCGCGAAATGCGCACTCTAGGGCCTGTTGGGATCGGCTTCCCGAGCTGTTGTGTCCGTGACTCGAGCTTTGGATGAACAGATTTGTTTTGACGGACGCCCAGTGGGCGAAGATGGAACCCCATTGTCTTGGCAAGCCGGGCGATCCCGGGCGCAGCGGGGAGGACAACAGGCGGTTCGTCGAGGCGATCCCCTGGGTTGTGCGAACGGGAAGCCCCTGGCGGGACATCCCGCCTTCGTTCGGCGAATGGAGTTCGATCTACACGCGCTTCCAGGATTGGACGGCCGCCGACGTCTTCGCCCGGCTGTTTGCGGCGGTCTCGGCGGAGCCGGACATGGAATACGCGATGGTGGATGCCACCATCGTCAAGGTCCACCGGCACGGCCAAGGCGGAGGGGGACTTCGCGCCAGGCCATCGGCCGCTCCAAAGGCGGCATGACCACCAAGATCCTGGCCTTGACCGACACGCTCGGCAACCTCGTGCGCTTCGTGCTGCTGCCGGGACAGCGCTTCGACACGGTCGGCGTCGCGCCCCTGCTGGACGGCGTGAGCTTTGGCGCGCTGATCGCCGACAAAGCCTTCGACAGCGACGCCATCCTCGCCGACCTTGAGGCACGCGCCGCCACGGCCGTCATCGCCCAGCATCCCCGCCGTGCCACGCCACTCATCATCGACGCGGAGATGGACAAATGGCGTCACCTGATCGAGAACTTCTTCCGCAAGCTGAAGGAGTTCAAGCGGATCGCCATGCGCGCCGACAAAACCGACAAAAGCTTCGCCGCCATGATCAACCTCGCCGCCGCCGTCATCGCAACACGATGAATCCCAACAGGCCCTAAATCACCGCGGATGAATTTTCCGGGAGCAGGTCAGTCGTTCGACAGAACGGATCCGAACAATCTACCAATGCGACTTCTGCTACAAACCTCCTTGTGATGGTAGAGCTAGTAAGTTGCGCCTTCGAGCAGACGCAAATGCTCTAAAGCGAAAAGTAGACCTCCACGATGGATATCCGTTACTGGCTTATTGATCGCATCACCATGGCCATACGCAGGTCCAAAGCGGGAATGATTTGAAAAGACGGTCTCTCCCGCTAGGCCTATGTACCGGGTCCTCATCGCTTCGCAGAATATCTGTATGTCGTAGTGATGAGTCTCTTCGGGGAAGAACTCGATGACGACACCATGCGGCGGCAACCACAATGCGCTAGTCAACGCATTGCCGTGAATTCCAATCAAGACATCACATTGAGAAACGGCTATTATCTGCTGAGGCCAACTACTATCGAAGAATTCCGCCACATTTATATCCATAAATGACAGCTCTTCGAGGAGCCATCTTTCGATCTCCGGAGAAAACGTTCGAGGAGGCTTGCGTCGAGCATACATGCAAGAGAGCCGACGTACTCCACTTGGCGCACTTCGGGGCTGCAGACCCATGGCAGTGAACATCTGACTGCGCATGGAACTCGCCCATTTGATCACCCAGGGAAGCATGGTATCGATGAATTTGTTGATCGAGCTTCGTGTATCTTGGTAGTCGAGGTATAAGACATACTCAGGGCAAATATGAGGTTCATCACCCAAGACAGCTACGAGTTCAGCACCTGGAAACAAGATTTCAAAGATGTTGAACATGTACGGCTGGGTTGTCAACAAACCTATATAGACATTTGACATGCGACCGTATGGGAAAAGTTCATTCTTAAGGGCAAAGAGGAGCACTGTGAATTCCATAAAATGGAAGTAGTGCGAGATCATGGGAAATCGGAGTACAACATCCAAACGACAAGGAGAGTTGTCTTGTAGAAGCTTTCCGCTAGAGGCTCTCAGCGACCGAGCTAGGACTATCCTATCGACGGGAAGAAGAGGTAGCCCTGCAGGATCCGCGCAGACCGATACGTTATGAAGAACGAGCGCGGGGCTATCAACAATGCCACTCGTCACGGATTTCACTCCGACCCGACCCGTCGGTCTATTCCTTTTTGGCGGATAACCCCGATGTAGTAACCGTTATGCCAATCGCTGTAACGCTGACATAGCTCAGCGTGAGTATTATCCTGAGTGGTCCTAACCTCGAGGGAGTATATTTCCTGAAGATTGCAAGCCAGCATGGCGCGCATGGTCCCCCTCCGTACATGCGCGAAGTTCCAATCATCGACAATGAACACGAACTCATCTGCGAGAGCCTCTAATGCCAAGGCTAAGCCATCATATTGGTCTTGTTCGTGATGAGGTCCGTCGAACAGGAAAACGTTATGCTTCGAAAGAGCCGCATAGTCCACCTTTCGAAAATCAGCCTCGATCAAGTCCATCGTTGCGACAGGCGACATGAATTTGTTTGTATTACTGATAAAAACGTCCTTCGGACCATCGAACTCAGACCAGTTGTCTATACAGGTAGCAGACACGGCGTTTCCATAAATAGCCGCGCACACAGTGGAGCCCATCCAAGATCCAACTTCAAGATATGAAGGCTTCTTCATAGACGCTATCAAATTATTGATGAAAATCCGATAGTTGCGACCCGACATGCCCTGAAGCTCAAGACACTCAATGGAAAGCTTAGTATCAAGCGCTAATGCACGGTTGAAAGCGTGCCGTACGAGCCATGTACACGTACTAGCTTGACTCTCCCCGTTGCTATCGATGGACAACCGATCTACCATTATAAATATCCCGCTTGGTGCAACGCGCCGACTAACATAACGGTCTTCCATCCATGACTCAAGTTCTTAATGTCGGCGTCAGAAACGGCCTTCCGCGAGATCGAAATAGTCTTCGGCCGTTAGTTCGTGCCTCTCGCAACAGCCGCAACGAACAAGCCGTTGTGGAGTCGACTTAGACGTCCATTGACAAGCGGGTGCGTACCGTCAATTGACGTGCGAGCCGAAACGCTGAATTCGCATTGCAAGCTATTCTGATCAAAGTACTGCAGTACGGGGACCCGAAGGTAGTCCCAATTCCAATTGGTGCATACGAATATGAAATTTGGCTCCATTAAGAGTCTTGATTCTTCTAAGGCACTGCGAATGTCAATTGGATCAGAAATGCCAGTAATTATCAACGCGTTAAACCTTTGATGCTTTGAGAAAAGATGCTTTAGCCTTGCTTCATAGGACGGTAACTGGGCAGCTAATCTTTCAAATTCCACGTCTGTGGTCGCCGAATGATATAAACAGGAGGTTCCAATTATACAGGCCGCCGCTGACGCAGTACCATATTCTAGAACAACAGCTTGCGGAACATGACGCATGATGCTATTGATATAATAATAGTATGCCCAGCCAGTGTTGTTTGATAATCTATAATCATGGTGGTCTTCTGTCTTATTTTTAGAGTATAATATTGATAGGGATTGGCTCAAGGCTATGGAATGATCTGAGTCTACAAAGTCCTGTTCTACATCAAGGTAAAGTTCTTCGAAGAGGCCGTCTGATCTGATAGAGTACCTTAAATCTCTATTTAACTCAGCGTAGTTCGTGATCCGTGCTGCCGCAAGACTGATCTCGTGCTTCACGTCCATTTGCATCGCGAAATTCTGACCTTGACTTGCTATGCATCTTGCTAAGTGATCATTAGCTTTATAGTGTTGTATCTTTTCATCTAAATCGCTTAGGTCTGACTGGATCTCGACGAAATGCTCGCCCTCTACGAGGCGTTCGTAGTACCATTGCTTGTAGTCGCCAGGGGAGCGTACCTTGAAGACCAGTCCGCCGGATAATAACTTTAGCATGAAACCGGGCCATGAGTTCGTGTTGCCGTCGATATCGATGTGGTACCTGTACTGATCGAAATCTTCCGCCGGAACATGCTCACTGAGGATACCCAAACTTGCGAGTTCTAATTGTTCTTGCTCAGTGGCTTGAACGACACTGGTGATTTTACAATCGTACTCGCGATGGTTCGGGTACATTTTCGTAGCGTGACAAAGGCGGGCCCTCGGAAGTTGTTCTATCGGTCCTGTTCTGAGGCCGGTCGATGATCCACGCCAGAAAACCGTGCTCGATCGACTCTCCCATGAGATCGCACGTCTAGCGAAGTTGCTTTTCGCGACAGCGTAACCCTCTGTACCAAGATAATAATTGTCCGGAACAAGGAGTGCCTCTTCGTGGTTGTTGCAATAAGAAAGACCTGTGATGCCTCCTTTATCTTCAAAATTAAATAGGACTTGGCTTCTAAAGGGCGACTCTCTAGCCGAGCTCTTAAACAGAGGTATCGTCGCCAGCCATCTCCCTACGAGCGCGTTCAAAGCGTAGCCTGCGAAATCCGGTCTGAAAATAAAAACAGGCCTATTCGCGCTATCGTGATACCAGATGCAAGCCAGGTTCAGTGTACTTATATCTGATGAAAACCGAATGATGACTTTCAGCTTATAGCGTGAATCAATTAACATTGAGCAAAGCTCGGAGTCTTGCAGATAGAAAGCTGCCGTTATCCTCTCTATCCATTGTTGGTCGCTTGCATCCTCGCAGTTCAAAAGCAAAGCCGTTTGCCGAGCAAGCCGCGTCCGTTGCGAACTTAAATCCTTCGGCGATGACCTATGATCTAGTCTTATCGGCAGCGTCGCAAACTTGTCGATCGGCGATACGAATCGAGTTCTCGACATGCCTCTTTCCATGGCTCGTGCGGCAATCGAAGCGTGCTACGACGCTCTGCTCATATTCCGCTTCAATCGCATATAAGGCATCCCGGTAAAGTGAGCAAATTAGAGCCTTTTGCTGTTGCTCAGGCTCGTCGTGGCTGGCTCCTTGGCTGAAGCGGGGTGGGGGGCTTTGGCCATGACGGAACCCTTGTCACAGGATTTTCGGCTGCGCTTTGTGCGGGCTGTGTCGGGCGGGAGCTCGATCCATCAAGCGGCGGCGCGCATCGCGGTGAGCGCGTCGGCGGCCATCAAGCTGATGGGGCGGGTGCGCGCGACCGGCAGCACGGCGCCGGCCCGGATCGGCGGTGACCAGCAGCCGCTCCTGGGCGGGCACGAGGACGTTGTGCGGGAGGTGACGAGCGCCACACCCGGCATCACCCTTGCCGAGATCAAGGCGACGTTGGCCGCGCGCAAGATCGCCGCGCCGACATGGCGCGGAGATGGTGGAATGTCCGTTCCGAAACCGGGCAAACTTTTCTCGAGTCGGCGCCGGCACTCGCCGGAGACGCGGACTTTCGCGAGGCTGGTCTCGACCGCGCTGAAGGCGTCGCTGCGCGGTCAGGTTTCCTCGATCAAGATCGTGGCCGGACGGACGGTGGCGAACGAGCGGACCGTCAAGCATTGGTTCGCTGGGAGCCGCGCGGCGACCACCTTCTCGAGTTGGCGGAGATCTCGCCCGCCGTGCTCGCCGCCTTCCTGGCCGCATCGATCTCCGATGCTGGCAACCGACCTCAGGCTGGTCGTGTTTGCAGGATGCGTAGTTGCCAGTGCGCCCACCTCCTCGGCGATGGATCACTGAAGCGCGCGGTTGTCCCGCGTCGTCGTCGGCGACGACATGGGCCGCGAGCCGCCGTGGTGGACCGCGCGCATGCCGTCCCCCGAACCGACGGCGCCCGCACGGCGTCGCCCGGCCGCGATGACGTGTGACATCTGCGCGACAAGCGTCGAGCCATCGACAGAACATCACGGCCGCATGCGAAACCGAGCGAGTTCCGTGGTGGCCGGCCGAGCCTTGCTTATGAAGCGGCAGCGTGCACAGTCGGGCCAACCATGTCCGTACGTGTCGCGGGACCGGTGCGGGGACTGCTGATAGGATGTTCGAGGGATGGCGCGCGTCATAGACCTGTTATTCGAGACCTCTCCCTACCTTGATCTAGATGTCAGCGCGGTCGAGCCTGACCTTCAAGGGTGGGGTTCGGATCATGCCGTCTTTGAGAAGGTCATCTCGAGCCTGAGACCGAAAATCATCATCGAGGTTGGCTCTTGGAAGGGGCGGTCGGCGTTGACGATGGCGGAAATCCTCGATCGTTATCGTGTTGATGCCGAGATAGTCTGCGTGGATACTTGGCTTGGTTCGCCGGAGCATTGGCTCAAGACGCAGCGGGAATGGTACACGTCGTTGCAGATATCGAATGGATTTCCACGGCTGTACTATACATTTCTCGCGAACGTAATCGGGCAACGTCGAGACAAGACCATAACGCCGTTTCCTTCCACGTCAGACAATGCGGCCTTGATCCTCGGTCAGCTCAATATCAGAGCGGACGTGTGCTACATAGACGCCGCACACGAATACGCATCGGTGATGCGGGACCTGGAGGCCTACTGGCTGCTTTTGGCCGAGGATGGTGTGCTCATCGGTGATGATTACGGGCATTGGCCCGGCGTCACGCAGGCGGCACAGGATTTTGCAGGACAAAAGGGTTTCACCCTGCAAGCGGAAGAAGGAAAATTCGTGATAAGCAAGGGCAAATGGGCTAACACGCAATTCCTGAAGAACGCCATCCGTCCCAAAAGATCGAGGTCGATCCTGCAAAAGCTTTCGAAAGCAATTGCCCCGAAGTAGCTTAACCTCTTCGATTATTAAAGAGTTTTCTGAAAATTGAGCTCTTCTTCTTAGCCTTATGTAAGTCGAGCGCTATCCCTTTCGTATAGGCTAGAACGCCTCTTAGAACGTCGCCGTCCGTCATGATACGAGGTTGATGGGACAGATCGCCGCCAAGATACCGCAGCGGACTGTCGATGACCCGCGGTTGCCGCGGACTTTCCTCCGAGTAGGATAGAGCGGTTTCCTGCATCACATTCTTCAAGCCTTCAATGTTTCCGTCGATCAGGTATTTGAATGCCTTCTCATAGTGCCAGCCCCAACTGTGTTCGTCTTCCGATGGATTCGCTATGTACCGAAAGGTTCCGATGGCGACCTTGTAGGCGAATTGCTCGATTGAACGAATGGGGTAGTGACACAGGACGACGTCAAGGACATCATGCGCAGGTAGAAACTTGCCCCTCCTTGTCAGGAAATGGCTGCCTTCGTAAATCTTTGTTCTGACGTCCATGCCGAAGCTGCGCGGTACGCAAACCTTCGCGAACTGACTCTGGCGCGTGTTGCGCGATCGCATGGCCACGACCGGGTTGTGGAACTCGATGCGTGCGCCTGAACATGCGGCGAAGTTGTTCCAGAATACATTCAATGGTTCATTGTCGCGTAGTTTAAGCATGTCCCGAAGCGTTGTGCCGCCGGGCGTTTCGACGAACTCATCGGCATCGAGAGGCATGACCCATTGCGCACCCCTACCAAAGGCGTCTTGCATCATGGCTGTCATGTCGAAGCCTTGCGTATTCCGAGACGTGGTTCCCTTGATGTGTATTCTAAGGCCCTCGTCCCGCAACGCGTTGACGATCGACAATGTTTCGTCTGTGCTATCGTGATCTTGTATGATGATCTCATCGAAGTGTCTGCAGGTGTGTCTTACGAATGGTTCTATGATGTCGGCTTCGTTCTTGATGCGGGTGATGGCAACTAAATGCATCAGCTTCTCCTCCTCCATGTCCAGGATGACCCGACTCGCGAACGATCGAGTGCTTGCCCGCTCCGATCGCCGACGTGTGGCTCGAAAAGCCCGTTTCCACTCGTCGTGTCACCCGGGCATGAGGGCGTAAGTCATAGCAGTATCGACCCTCTCCTACCATCGACGATGTCGAGTAGAAAGATTGGTCTGGGGATCGTCGGTCAAGTGTCCGTATGAAACCTCTCCCGGCGAACATCGCCCGACCGCGACATAGACTGATGCAAGGCCGATCCCATGGGCAACGCCGCGCCTCACGGGAGGAACCGTCGAACGCCAAGGCCTAGCAGGCTGCTGAAGAAGGTCTTCGTGAGCGAGGTAAGGTCTGCCGTGAGC
>CAXTIU010000034.1:0-22987 GCA_964244495.1 uncultured Beijerinckiaceae bacterium | reverse complement strand
TCCTCCGCTTCTCGCGTCAAGGTAGCCTCACGACGCCCCGGGACCAAACACATAGAACCCTGCGATCGGCGCCTTTCTCCATCACTGCGGTGGCCATGCTGGAGCGTCCGAGCCCGCGATTTATAATCAGGTAACATCACCCGAAGCGTTCGACCAACGACGTGGGCAAGTACGTGTCGCACCTGACCCTCGCGTCACCGGACCGCAAGCAGTGCCGCGAGGCGCTGGCGCACGTCGTACCACTTGGGATTGGTGTCCGACGCCGTCGGTGTCACAACGACGGTTGCCGTCAGTCCAGCGGCGAGCGTGATGGGTGCCGGCACCGTGTCGATCCTTATGCGCACGGGGATGCGTTGGGCTAGCCGCACCCAGGTGTAGACCGCCTGCACCGATGGCAATCCCTGCGTGCTGACCGTCGCGTTCTGGTCCGAGATGCCGCGCGTGATGCTCTCGACGTGGCCGGTGATGGGCTGATCGTACCCCATCAGGTAGATCTTGGCGGGGTCGCCGACCCTGAAGCTCCCGAGCTTGGTCTCCTCGAAGTAGCCGGTAACCCAGAAGGAGTCACTGTCGACGATGGAGATGTTCGCGGTGCCGGTGTTGGCGTAGTTGCCGACGCGCAGCTGCAGGTTGGTGACGTAGCCGTTCACCGTCGAGCGGACGTCGGTGCGCTGGAGGTTGACCTTGGCCTGCTCCTGGTTGGCGAGCGCGGTCTGGTAGGCGCCCTGCGCGACCGACAAGCTGCCGGAGAACTGCTGCTTCTCCTCGATCGAGGTCGACAGCGTGGTCAGCGTCTGTCGCCGAGCGTTCATGTTCTGCTTGACATCCATGTCGGCTTTCTTGGCAACGACGTCGGCGTTGGCTATGTCGAGGGCAACCTGAAAGTTCACCTTGTCGATCATGTAGAGGGGATCGCCCTTGTGGACGAAGGCGTTATCGCGGGCCTCAAGCCCAACGATCTGTCCCTCGACCTGCGGCGCGATGTTGGCGACTTGGACGCGCACCTGCCCGTCCCGCGTCCAGGGCGCGACCATGTAGTGCTTCCATAGTCCGACGACGGCGATGAGCGCCGCCACGAGGACGAGGCCGGTTAGGAACACCCGGATGGCGCGGCGCGCGCGATTGAACATGACTTTGTCTCACACGAGGATGTTGAGGGCGGCGAGGATGCAGACGTAGATCGCGGTCTGCGCGAGAAGGGGATGCCAGAACCACGTTTGGAGGTTGAGGGCGACGAGGATCAGGCGCACCGGCACGAACACCAGGGCGGCGATCAGGGCGTATTTCACGAACGGCGAGAGAAGCAGCCCGTTGACGACGAGTTCCCTCATGGTTTCGGCCGCTCGAGCTGGGTTTCGACGGGGGCGGTGTTGTCGTCCTGCTCCGGGCTCAGTCCGAGGTGCTGCAGGAACGTCAGTTCGGCGGTCGTGAGGAGCGCCGTGCCGTGCAGGGCCGCGGCGGCGCGCACCAGCGCGAGGGCGGGCTGGCCGGTCGCTCCCTTCGCCGCGGAAAGATACGCGTCGGCGAGCGCGAAGGTCTCGTGTGGGAACAGCCTCGGCAGGGCTGCGCGCGCCCGCGCGTCGAGCGCTGGTGCGATGAAGGGACGAGCGGCATCGAGCCCGCGCCAGGCCCGCCGCACCGCGAGCGAGAGGGCGCCCAGATCGAGGAGGCGTTTGAGCGTCCGGTGCCGCGGGGGCGTGACGACCTCCTTGCGCTGCCACGTCCTGAACTGCGCCAGCCGATCATAGTGCAAGCTGGCACGGGGCTGCTCCCGGTGCTTCGTGTCGACTAGGGCCCTACGAAGCGCGTCTTCGGTCGCGAGCGCGATCCGTAATCGACGTTGCGCCGGATCGATGGGCAGGACGAGAAGGAAGGTCAGGAAGATCGCCAGGCCCGAGAAGGTCAGCTGCGTCGCCGTATTCACGAAAGCGGTCGGATCGAGCGTCTGGATGTTGGCCGGCGCGATGAGCACGATCGTCTGAACGCCGAAGATGAGTCCTGCCGCGCCGCGACCGATCTTGATGAACCAGCACATGGCGAGCACCATCGGCGCCAGCGAGAGGATGAAAAGCGGGTAGCCATTGATGTTCGGGAAGATGAAGAAGGCATAGACGGCACCGGCGACGCCGACCGCCGGCATGCCGAGCAGCGCCGACTTGCCCATGACACTGGGTTCGGGCTGCACCGCGCCCAGCGACACGAACTCCGCCGTGAACAGGACCGCCGTGGCGGTGTCGGGGATGCCGGACCAGACCGAGACGAGCGAGATGATGCCGACAGCGACCAGCACGCGGACGGCATTGATCGTCACCGCCGGCAAGTCGTGGTGGATCGGCAGCGCGACGTCGCGGTGCGGTCGCCGGCCGAGCCGCAGCGAGCGCATGCCGTCGCGCACGCTGCCCATGGTCTGGATGGTGTATCGAACACGCTCGATCACGAAAGCCTCCGCGATCGACAGGGTCCCAGTCGCGGTGGCCGGTAAGATCACCTCATCGAGCTCCGGCAGACACCTTTCGGGGGTCTGAAGCCGCAGCGCCTTGCGGAGGATGGCGAGGGCCTCGTCGACGATAGCGGATGGCTGGTGGAGACGGGAAAGCCCTGTGCCTACGGCCTGGCTGGCGGAGATCATCTCGAAGAGGCCGAGCAACGTGCTCCGGCCGCCTTTCGCCCGCATCCGCCCTCGCGACTTCTCCGGCGTCGCGAAGCTGATCTCACTACGTAGCGGCATCAGCCGGGCACTCATCTCGATGCAGGCCAAGGCGCTCGGGGGCTCGCGTCGGTCGATCGCCGCGAACGCCATCGCGACGCTGTCGCGGATCGCCTCGCGCAGCTTGGTCGTCAGCGAGCGCGACGCCTCCGCGCTGGCCAGCACGGAGTTGGTGAGCGCGACGGCGGCGATGCCCACGACGATGGCGGCGACACGGTTCACCGACGCCGTGAACACTAGGTTCGGCGTATCGATGCTCGCGATCGAGATGATCGCGATCGTGTAACCGCCGAGGATGCAGGCGTAGGAGCGGAAATCGCGGAGTACGCTGCCGAGCGCGGTCTGCGCCGCCATAATGACGGCGAACGACGCGAGCAGCATGGTCCGATCCTGGGGGAACAGCGCCGTCACCGCGATAGCCGCGGCGACCCCGACGACTGTCGCGAGGAGGCGATAGATTGCCTTCGATAGCACCATGCCGACGGTTGGCTGCGCCAGGATGAGGACGCATACCCCCGCGCTCGACGCGCCGTCGAGCTCCAGGAAGAAAGCGACGTAGTAGGCGATGGCGAGCGCGACCCAAGTCCGGAAGGCGAAAGCCGTCGTGCCGGCGGGCCATGGGATCCTTGGAACCCTCAACAAGGATTCGCGCGTGGCCTGCCCCTCGGCGGACGAAGCGACGTTCACGGCTCTGCCCCTCTACCTTTAAGACTTGAGGGACGCTCTCGTCGCGACTCGTTAAGCTTGCGAGCGTTGCCGGCGCCTGGCTCGGCGAATCCTCGCCGTGGAATGCAGGCAGTCATTCACGAACGTCCTGGAGCCCGACCTCGCCACCCAGCACTGCCGCTCCGCGCCGGTCGTTCCCATGGATCTCCAAGGAGGCGAGGAGGTAACGGTTTTGGATGGCATGGCTGGTTTCCACCGCCGACCGCCGCTTGAGCGATAGCAGTTGATCAGCCCGCAACGAGGTCGGAACCTTCATGGCAGATGTTCCTCGTTTGCAGTACGAGACCGATTCTCAACTAATCCGCATAGCTGACGAGTCCCGCACAGCAAGTCACGACATCAGTAAGCGAGTAGGACGCAAAAAAGGTCACGAAGGGTTTTCTTATAGTCGTTATGCGATTGTGTTGAGGTTCGTTGCGAATAAGTTCCGCTACAAGCGGACGACCATGTCGGAAATCGGACGATGATGACGATCATTTCATATCTCACGCGACCTAAGTCGTTGCTGCGAGGTAAGCAGTTCGAGCTTGGGTGGGACGACGTAACGTCTGCGGTGTACGATTGTGGGAGGATGGATGAATCTGCATGTTTTCCATTCGCCGGCGAGCCTCGCTGATTACTGAAGGCACGGCCGAGATGCCGCTCGGTGCATCTGCATCAGAAGCGTCTCAACTAGCGGCCCTAGTCTCGCACTGGCCAATAGCGGCTCCAAGGGCACGGGCACGCCAACCGGCGAACTCAAGTTCTCTGCCGTCGAGCTGCTGCCTGCCGACGCCCTTTGGAATCGTCACCACGACGCCGCCTTACGCTTGGAGGCGCCACGGCGGTGCCGGATCGACAGTTCGGGCCAAGCGAAAGGCGGCGTACCGCGTGTTGGCGCGAACTCCAGACGCTGGTCGGTTCCGGAAGAGCGCCGTCAGTCTAGGACATGAAAACATATCTGCCGGCACGTCGCATAGCGACCCAGCGATCGCCTTAGTAGACAAAGGGGGTTGCCATACCTCACACCCTCGCCGGCGGGTCACCCGTTATGCTTGACGCGACGAGGCGTTCGCCAACGAGCCGCTTACCGAGCGTGCGGAGCGGGGCGCATTCCATGATCAAGACGATCTCGTCCCTGGTCACACCGACCGTCATCGCGGTGGCCCGAGGTCACCCTGCCATGGCCGAGAATGCGAACGGCCTACGCAGGTTCGACGTGGACTACCAGTATGTTTCCGGGGGCCGAGAGGTTTCGTTTATGCCGCGCGCGTCGCATCTGGCGCAATTAGACTTCGAGACCGGCGAGTCGACCTCCGTGCTGATCAGGGTTTCCGTCGAGGCTGGAAACCCGCGTTTCCTGCCGGATTTCGGCGATGCTGACGCTAAGGTGTTTTTAATGAGCGTTCGGCCTGCTGACCACTCGCGGCCAGGCTTGCCGTGTCACCCGGAACATAGGCGTCGCGCATCCAGTCGGCTCGAGCGGCTGTATACTGATTTAGGCAAACAACGTTCCCGCCGGCGTCGGCGCCATATGTCCCGGCAAGTGACGGCTTGGCGTCATTCCCCCGAGCGACAGCAAAGGAAGTGAGCTGATGAAACCCTCGACCGAACAGCGCAAGACGCTCGGAACGTTCCTCGCCAACCATCGGGGACGCCTCAAACCCGACGAACTCGGCTTGTCCCGCGGCTCGCGCCGCACGCCCGGCCTCCGTCGCGAGGAGGTAGCGGTCCTGGCCGGTGTGAGCGTCAGCTGGTACACGTGGCTCGAACAGGGACGTGACATCCAGGCCTCCGCCGACACGCTCAGGCGCGTGGCGGACGTGCTGCGGCTCGACCGTGTCGAGTCCGCTTACCTGTTCGCGCTTTCCTCCCGAGAGCAGCCTTGCTCAGCGACGGACGAGCAGCTGACCGAGGCGTTGACCACGCTTTTGGAGCACATGAACCCGATCCCCGCCTACATCCGCAACAGCCGCCTCGACATCCTCGCCTGGAACGCGGCGGTGGCGGAGCTGCTCGTCGATTACGCCTCCTTGGCGCCTCATGAACGAAACACGTTGCGCCTGATGTTCCTGTACCGGCCATACCGGACCCTGCTCCTCGATTGGGAACAGATGACCCGCGGCATGCTCGCGACCTTCCGCGCCGCTCGGGCGAAGGCGCGGGACAAGACGCCGTTCGATCGTCTGGTCGAAGAGCTCAGCGCCGCGAGCCCTGAATTTCGCGAGTGGTGGCCGGACGTCGACGTGAAGGGCTTCGAAGAGGGAAGAAAGCGCTTGCGGCATCCAACCATGGGCCGCGTCGACCTGACCTACGTCGCCCTGGCGCCGCAAGGGCGGCTGGATCTGACGCTCACGGCCTACCTCTCGCGGCCGGCTGACCGTGAGTCGGGGTCATAGGTTCACGACAAGCCTGTTACGTCGCTGTGGACCGGGTAGATAGGTCGAGAAGCAACGATAAGGGTGGCACCCGAAGTGGCTGAAACGATCGGCGATTTCCTTGGGCTCGGCTTCGGAGAACTTAGAGACATGTTCGCTCCGGCGTCGAACGGCAATCCAGAGAGTTGATGGTTCCACTCCGACCAGTCGAACCTCACGCCGAGTGAAAATCCCCATCCGGGTTCGGCGCGTATCGCTCCACCGAACGTCAATGCTAGTACTGACACGCGCCGCATGGTTGTTCGGCCGAAAGGGTAAGCTATGATGGACGAACTCCCGCTTCCCCTCGCAGGGGGATGCCGATGTCGTGCGGTTCGCTATCAGATCACCGAAACGCCGCTGTTCTCGTTCGCCTGCCACTGTACGGATTGCCAGCAGTTGACCTCCGGGGCGTTCTCCCTCGGCTTGGCCATGCCTGCCTCCGGTTTCGAGCAGACAGGGTCGACGCATCAGTGGGAGAAGATCGCCGACAGCGGCGGCTGGAGCCGCCAGTTCACGTGCCCCGTCTGCACCGGCTGGACCCACACCACCACGCAGACCGCCGCAGGGCTGGTGATCGTCCGGCCGTCCACCCTGGACGACCATTCCTGGTTCCGCCCCGTCGCCCAGATCTTCACCCGGAGCGCCCTGCCTTGGGCGCTGATGCCGTTACCCCACACCTACGAGGAGGAGTTCAAGGACACCGTCCCCCTACGGGAAAGCTTTGCTGCCGCGGGGATGCCCAGATAAATCCGCCGACCCGCGTCCGGGAATGCCGATCCCAGTTGTGACAAGCGATCTAGACATGGGGCCACGTTGACGTGTTGAGCATCGGTAAGCTTGAAGAACCGAACAGCCTGGACATCGAAGGTGTCCGCTTGGACGATGGGATGACGGCTCTTATGACTAGGACGTCCGCCCTGTTGCTCGCCAATGGGCAGACCACGGAAGGGACGCGCCTCGCGATCGAGCGGCTGGCACGGGGCCAGGGTCGTCCGGTCAAGTTCACCGCCCGCTGGGGCGAGTACGTGCTGCAGGCACCGGAATGCACAGTGGTTGGGGAGGTGGCGCCGACGGGCGTCGACATCGGCCGAGTCGCGGCGACGGAGGCGGTCGTGGACGCCGTCGGCGCCGACGCGATCGCGATCGGCGAGGCCTTGGCCCGGCTCGAAGCGATCGAGCATAGCGACCCGGTCGCACTGGCCCGGTTCGTGCCGATGGCGGCGGCTGGCGCGGCCGCCCTCGGCATCATCTTCGGCGCGACCGATTGGTTGACGATCGGCCTGATCGCGGTCAGCGCCGCGTGCGGGGCCCTGTTGAGGCGCGCCGTGTCGCGCGCCGACGATAATCCCTTCCTGCAACCGCTTGTCGCATCGATTCTGGCCGGGTTGGTAGGCGGCCTAGTGGCGCGGCTCGACTTTCCCGTGGCGGACCGCCTCGTCGTCGTGTGTCCCTGCATGGTGCTGGTCCCCGGTCCGCATTTCCTCAACGGCAGTATGGATCTGGTGCGTGCCCGCATTCCGATCGGCGCCGGACGCATCGGCCTGGCATCCATCATCGTGCTGGCGATCTGCGGGGGATTGTTCGTCGGCCTCGCGCTGACCGGGGCGGCGTTCCCGTTGGCGGGCGCATCGGCCAAAGTACCACTCTGCTATGACGTTCTGGCTGCCGGCGTCGCAGTCGCCGCCTATGGTTCATTCTTCAACATGCCATGGCGGCTCATACCGGTTCCAATCATCGTCGGAATGGCCGCACACGCACTTCGCTGGCAGCTGTTGCAGCATGGTGCCAGCCTGCAGCTCGGCGCGTTCGGGGCCACGCTGCTCGTCGGCGTCACCGTCGCGCCTCTCGCCCATTTCTTTCGGCTACCATTTGGCGCCTCTGCCTTCGCGTCCGTGGTTTCCCTGATGCCTGGCGTGTTCATGTTCGACGCCGCGTCAGCGACGCTGGCTGCGGTCGATCTCGGGGCCAAGGCGGATCCCGCGTCTTTGATGCCCATCGTCGGCGACGGCGCTACAGCCTTGGTCGTGATCTTGGCAATGGTTGCGGGGCTCATATTCCCGAAAATGGTCTTCGACGCCGTCTGGGTAGGAAGTGCCTCGCTCATCGATACGTGAGGATCGGGTTTTGGTGGAGTTACGATGGATCTTCACGATTTACGGACGACCTCAGGGACAAGAAGCTTCTTGGAGTGCACTTCCATTCTTGCGGACTTGGTATGAGGAGATCTCTGCCGGCGTGCCGACGCATGGCTGACGCGGACCTCCGCTCTTGCAATTTGGTCCTCGGAAAACGCGATCTCGCTCGGTCCGATCATGTCGTACCTCTTGGGTAGGACACTGGTGCGGCAGGTTAGACGACCGGCCAAATTGGACCATTACCGGAAGCCACTCAGAACGCGACTCGCGGAGGCTTCGGTCCTTCAATACTAGGCCGGAGCGCCATGATAGTGTCGCGGGAAGCAAAGCTAAGGCAAGTGGTGACGGGTTGAGAGCGATCTTCGGTGCCGTGTGAGACCACTGATGCCATCAGTTAAGGATCAGGACCCGGCGCCAGATCGCGGAAGCGCGCGACGACCGAAGCGAACGAAGCCGCGCGGTTCGAACCGCTTGGGTGAAGCGGACCGGCCGACCGGCTCCCAGACCGACATCGCGCTCGATCGCATCCGCTCCAGCATCATCGACCTGGCGCTGGAGCCGGGCAGTCGAATCGACGAGAACCTGCTGCTCAACGCCTTCCAGCTCGGTCGGACGCCGGCGCGGGAAGCCACCAGTCGGCTTGTGGCGGAAGGCTTCGTCAACATCGTCCCCAACCGCGGCGGCACGTTCGTCCGCAAGCTCGACATGGCCGAGATCGACGAGATCCTCGTGGCCCATCAAGTCTTCGAGACCATCCTCGGCCAGCTCTGTCGGCTCGACGACGAGGCCATGGCGCCCGACCTCGAAGCGATCCAAACGATCTACCGGGAGAAAGTCCGGGAGCGACGATACCTGGACATCACGGCCCTGAACGAGCGCTTCCACATGCGGATGAGTCGCACGCTGGGTAACAGCTTCATCCACGAATACGCCCAGACCACCCATCGTCATCTCCGTCGATTGCTGATGCACCTGTACAGGCTGGAGGCTTCGGAGCCGGCGACGCAGGACGACGCGTTCGTCTCCAACCTGGCCGAACACGACGCAATCATCGCGGCTGTGGCGGGCAAGGACCGCGCCGCCTTGGTCGCGTTGCTGCCCGCTCATGCCCGAGCGACGCAAGACCGTCTCATCGGCATCCTGCGGCGTTCGACGGTCGAGCCGTTCGCGCTGGACCTAGGCGCGACTGCTGGATGATGAATCCCCTCGTCAGCGCGAATAAGGAACTTGTGATAATATACGAAACGTATATAAGATCCTCGAAGGGAGACGATGATGGCGATCGTCGCAGCATCCTACGGCGCGGGACCGATGGCGGCATGGTTCCAGCATCGCTTCGTGGAAGCCGGCGCGATCCGCTTCCACCTCGTCGAGGGCGGCGAGGGACCCGTAGTGCTGCTGATGGCCGGCTTTCCGCAGAGCTGGTACGCGTGGCGGCGCGTGATGCCGTTACTCGCGGAACGACACCACATGATCGCCATCGACCTGCCCGGCCAGGGCGACTCGGAGAAGCCGGCCAGCGGCTACGACACGCGAACGGCGGCAGAACGCGTGCACGCGCTGATGACGGCACTCGGACACCCGCGATACTTCGTGGCCGGCCACGATATCGGCTCCTGGGTCGGCTAGCTCTACGCAGCCGCGTATCCCGACGAGGTCGTGGGTCTTGTGCTCCTCGACGCCAACATCCCCGGCGTCACCCTTCGCCCGACCTTGACGCTCGCGCCCGACAACTGGCGCAGCTGGCACTTCCTGTTCAACGCGGTGCCGGACCTGCCCGAAGCCCTGTTCGCGGGCCGTGAGCGCATCCTCATCGAATGGTTCTTCGGCCGGAAAACCGCCAACCCGAGCGCGACGTTCACCGCCGCCGACATCGACGAGTACGAGCGGGTGTACCGCGCGCTCGGCGGCACGCGCGGCATGCTCGGCTATTACCGGGCTGTCCTCGAAGACATTGAGCAGAACAAGGACTTGGCCGGCCGTCCGATCGCGACCCCGATCCTGGCGCTCGGCGGCGACGTCGGCAGCGTGCCGGACATCTACGAGGCGATGAAGCCGCTAGGGACGAACATTCGCGGCGGCGAGATCCCCGACTGCGGGCACTACATTCCCGAAGAGCAACCGGAGGTGCTCGCGGCGAGGATGCTGGCCTTCTTCGACAGCCTCCGTCCGTGACGGGCCGGTAGGATAGCTTCCATGCCAATACATAGAATTCTGTCTTGTTATTGTCGCTGGTAGTGCGTGTGGCTTATGTCTGCTGCACGTCATACTTACCCGAAAGCCGTCATTCCGCTCACGGCCAAGCTCGCTCGTCCAACATGGAGCCTGTTCTTCCTCCGGCCATGTCGGCCGTGGGAGAGCAACGGTGGGACAGTCAGAGTTTGATCCAGGTGCCAAGCGGCAGCCTTGGAACGCCGGCCGGAAGCTCGGGGCCAAGCGCCCGCTCAAGCCTTAGCAAGTCTGGGCGGTGCGCTTCCGGCTCGATTAGGACCGCCGGTTGCGCGACCGGGCCATGTTCGACCTAGCGATCGACAGCAAGCTGCGGGGCTGCGACATCGTCAAGATGAAGATCGGCGACCTCGTGATCGGCGATCGCGTTCGCTCGCGGGCGATCGTTGTCCAGCAGAAGACCGGCCGGCCCGTGCAGTTCGAGCTCCTCGACCCAGCACCAGGTAGCATCTTGGCTTGGCTGGAGCGTCGTGGCGGCTCGCTCGACGACTTTATCTTCCCCAGCCGGATCGACCATGCCCGTCACATCAGCACCCGCCAGTACGCGCGGCTGGTGGATGAGTGGGTCACCGCCATCGGCCTGCGTCAGGAGGACTACGGCACACATTCGCTTCGTCGCACCAAGGCGGCCATCATCTACAAGCAGACCGGCAACCTGCGTGCCGTGCAGATCCTGCTCGGTCACACGAAGATCGAGAGCACCGTGCGCTACCTCGGCATTGACGTCGAGGACGCGTTGACCCTGGCTGAACGAACAGAGATTTGAGCACTCGCGCAGCCCTCGCCAGTCAAAGGCTGCGCAATCGGCTTCGCACCCATGTTCGTCGTTCCTTGACCTTGAGACAGTACTTCAAAGCAGACCTTCGCTTAGCTGGTCTCCATCGAACGATCATGCCTCGACTTCGTGAAGCGCGTCGTTACTCCATTGCGCTGCCTTAATCGAGAACCGCCTTGAAACCCTCGTATGAGTCCGCCTCAAAGCGACTTGGTGTGAGACCCCGTTGATCAGGCAACCCGAACGAGCTTCTTGTTGACGAACTCGCCCATGCCGGCCTCGGCGAGTTCGCGGCCGTAACCAGAGTTCTTGATGCCGCCGAACGGCAGGTTCGGCGCCGTCCAGGTCGCCTTGTTGATGAACACCATGCCGGACTCGATCCGGCGCGCCATCCGCTTCCCGCGTTCGACGTCCTTCTACCAACGGCCTTTAGGTTTGACCTGTATGTGCCCACGCCCGCATGCCGATTGATGTGATGGTTTGGGGCTGGGCGACGAGCCTGTTCCAGGCCTCGAAGGCGGCGTCGACGATGGCCTCGTAGCCGTCGAAGACCCGGTTCGAGAGCCAGTTGGCGCGCATGTACTGCCAGACGTTCTCGACCGGGTTTAGCTCGGGCGCCCTCGAGGGCAGGAAAATCAGCGTTATGTTCCTGGGCACGACGAGGTTGCCGGTGGTGTGCCACGCGGCGCGGTCGAGCAGCAGCACGGCATGGCTCCTTCGCTTCACGGTGCGGGCGATCTCGTCGAGGTGGTGCTGCATGGCCTCGGTGTCGGCGTGCGGCATGGCCAGCGCTGCGCCGGTGCCGCGAGCCGGGCAGATGGCGCCGAACAGGTAGGCGCCCTCATAGCGCTGGTCGGCAGGCTGGCGCGGCCGCGACCCACGCCTTGCCCATTGGCGGACGAGGCCGTTCTTCTGGCCAAGCCGCATTTCATCCTGGAACAAGGCCTCGACCGGCTTGCTTTCCGCGATATGGGCCACGTGCGCCCTCAACGCGGCCGGGAAGTTTGCTTGAAGGCCGTCACCGTGTCCGCGTCTTGAGCGGGATGGCGCGGACGGGCGCCGACGTGGGCAAAGCCGAGCGCCTTGATGACCTTGCCCACGGTCCGCTCGTGATAGGTGACGCTGAAGCGCTCGCTGATGACCCGTTGCAGGTCGACCCGCCGCCAGCGCACCACGCCGTCGACCGCGCGGTCCGGACCGCGCTCGACGAGCCGGGTGAGTTCGGCTTGCTGATCGGCGGACAGGCGGGCCGGATTGCCCTTCGACCAGCTATCTTTCAGCCCGTCCGGGCCATGTGCGTTGAAGCGGTGCACCCAGTCGCGCAAGGTCTGCCGGTCCATGCCACCGATGCGGGCCGCCTGGGTCCGGTCCATCCCGTCCAACACAGCGGCCAGCAACAGCAGGCGACGGCTCTGGTTTACGTGCTTCGTGGTGACTGCCAATCGACGAAGGTCAACCGCCGAGACGTCCGTCCGCAAGCTCACCGCCACTGCCATGGTGCCCATCCTCCCGACACCAGGGAATCAGATCAGCCGCCAGAATGGAAGCCTCGTGAGTCAGAGCTGATGGCCATTGGTATAAGTCATGATGGTTCCCCCGAGGCTGTAGGGCGTGTCGTTCGCGAGTTCGATCGCACGGTCCTCATCCGGCACGCGGAAGATGATGGCGACGGGGGCGAAGATTTCCTCGTGGTAGGCCGGGTTCTCGGGCCGCATGTCGGTGATCATCGTCGGTTCCAGATAGTAACCCGGCCGGTCGATGCGCCCGCCGCCGAGCAGGAGCTTCGCCCCGCCATCGACTGCGGTCTTGATCTGCGCGAGCGCGTCGGAGAGCGCGCGGTCGGTGCAGAGCGGGCCGAGCGTGGTCCCGTCCTCCATCGGATCGCCGGGCGCGAGCTTCTCCAGCTCCGCCTTGAAGCGCGTGATGTACTCGTCGGCCACCTTCTCATGGAGGATGTAGCGCTTCGCCGCGATGCAACACTCGCCCGTGTTGTTCATCTTCGCCCAGACGCCTTCCCTGACGGCGAGATCGAGGTCGGCGTCCTCGAGCACGATGAACGCGTCGCTGCCACCAAGCTCCATCGTCGACTTCTTCATCGCGCGGCCGACTTCGGAGGCGACCGTCGTCCCGGCGCGTACGCCGCCGGTCAGGGCGACGCCGATGATGCGCGGATCCTCGATGATACGGGCCGCCTGCTCGTTGGTGGCGAAGACGTTCTCGTACACGCATTCCGGCGCGCCAGCGCCGGTGAAGAGCCGCGCGAAGGCGAGGGCGCATCGGGGCACGTTCGGCGCGTGCTTCACGATCAGGATATTGCCGGCCATCACGTTCGGTCCGGCGACGCGGGCGAGCTGGTAGTACGGGAAATTCCAGGGTTCGATGCAGAAGAGGACGCCCATGGGGGCGCTTTCCACGAAGGCGTCGCCCGTCGCGATCTTCAGCGTCTGATTTGCCAGGAACGAAGCTGCGCTGTCGGCATAATAGTCGAGGATGTCCGCGCCCGGATCGACCTCAGCGCGGGCCTCCGCGATCAGCTTGCCCATGTCGAGCGTCACCGATTGCGCCATCTCCTCGCGACGGTCGCGCAGGAGCGCGGCCACCTTCTTCACGATCGTCTTGCGGTCTTATACGCTGCGCGTGGGCCAGTGTCTGGTGTAGGCTGTGTGCGCTCGGTCGAGCATCGACTTGATGTCGGCATCGCTATGGTCGTCGAAGTCTTGTAGCTTCCTTTCTTACGGATCTTACATGGCATCAAAACGCGGCTTCGGTGACGAGACGCACCAAGTTGCGCGCACTGTCGAATAAGTGGTGATGCAAAAGCAGGTCTACTATTTAACTATAGCTCACCAGTTAGGAACTGGGCGCGCCCGTGCCCGAACGACCAATCGTCGTCGGTGTTGGTGACGAGTGAAACGACGACGTCGGAGGGCGCGATCCCGCATCGCTTCTGCAGTTGCTCGCAGAGCAGCCGGTAGAAAGCTTCCTTCATCGCGCGAGTGCGGGAACGGGTGGTCACCTGCAGCAAAACCTGCTTGTCGGTCCGGGGGATGCCGAGCTCGGTGTCCTCCACCACCATGTGCGTGGCCGGATGCTCGTGCACGATCTGATAGCGGTCGCCGGCCGGCACCTGGAACGCCTCCAGCATGGCGTCGTGGGTGGCATCGAGGAGCGTCCGCAGCTCGCTCGGGCTGCGGCCTTCGACAAGATCGAAACGAAGTAGGGGCATGATGTCCTCTCGGGTTTGTGGAGTCAGGCGGCGGCGACACTTTGGGTGACGACAGATCGCGTGATGCCGGTGAGCTGCGCCTCGGCCTCCGCCGCGAGGCGCTCCACCAGCGCGCCGGCCGGTGGCACATCCTTGATGAGGCCGATGGCCTCGCCCACGGTCACGTTGGAGACGTCGTAGTCGCCGCTGCGGTCGGCCGCCTCGACCGCCTTGCGTTCCTCACCGGCCAGCGTGCGTAGCTCGTCCTCGCGGCCGTGCCAGGTGTCGATGAAGGCGTTGCGCATCAGCCGGCCATTGTACCCCGGCGGCCAATTACGGTTGCGGACGATGTCGTAGACGGAGGTTCGCACCGTCGCGTCGCCGCTGGCGGCGACCACGCGCGCCTTGGCGGCCGGGTGTATGAGGGCCTCCTGCGTCGCCCAGAACCGGGTCCCGATCAGGACGCCGTCGGCGCCGAGCATCAGGGCGGCGGCGATGCCGCGACCATCGGCGATGCCGCCGGCCGCCAGGACCAGCACCTCCGGGCGCTCGCGGGCGACGAGATCAACGACGTCGGGCACGATGGAAAGGGTGCCGCGGGTGCCGAGACCGTGCCCGCCCGCCTCACCCCCCTGCGCGACGAGGACGGCGGCGCCTGCGGCCAACGCACGGCGGGCATGCTCCAAGTTATGCACCTGACTGATGAGGGAGACGCCAGCCGCGTGGATCGTCTTAGCGAACGGCGCGGGGTCGGCGAACGACAGCATCATCGCGGCTGGCTTGTGCGCGAGTGCCAAGTCTAGCAGCGCCGGATCACGCGCCATCGACCAAGTGATGAAGCCGCAGCCGATACGCTGGTTGCCGGCCTTGGCGAACTCGGCCTCCAGGACATCCCGGTGACCGTAGCCGCAGCCGATCAGGCCGAGCCCGCCAGCGGCGCTCACCGCCGCAGCCAGGGCGCCCCCTGAGGCCGGATCCATCGGCGCCAACACGATCGGATGCTTGATCGCGAAATCATCGGTCAGTCGGGTTCGCAGTGCCATGGTTCCCCGCTCTCGAATGCCGTGGCGCGCCACCCGACCGCCGTGAGATAGCTGTACCCTGACCAAATTATTAAAAATAATGATTAATTTAGATGTAATCCATCTTAAAGTAAGATGTTGCGAGTGGCACCTATCCTCGTCCGCTGCTTGGGTCAGCGGCATCGGCCGGACGGCGGCCGGTCCTCACACTGCGCAGGATCCCGCGCGGTCCAGCATCACGGGAGCCGTCCGCGCGCCGGGACGATCGCCTCGCCCGCGTCGGGCCGATGCTTGAGGCCAGCGGCTGACCGAGACGAACCGGGACGAGCGCGTTCGGAATGACTGTCGACATGGGCGGCTTCATCGATGCATCGCGGCAGTCCTGCGCTTCGCGCAGGACGTTGGCCAACCCCGGGAAATACGCACGTGAACCCCGCCCCGACCCTGCGAGTGCCACGGTGGCGTCCCGCCCTGCCGTCCAGGCATCGCGAGCTCGCCGCCAGGACGTCGGACCGAGGAGCCGAACGATTGATGGAGCGTCGTCGGCCCGGCGAGATGCCGCCCTGCGAGAACGCCACTTCATCGACCGTCACGACCCGTCCGCCTCTCCGCGCTGTCGGACGGACGGCGCGACGAGCACCCTCAGTACACCCGTTCTTTGGGGGGGATCGACATCACCTCATTCGAGAGCGGTTGCATGTGCACGTCGCGGTAGGCGAGGCGGACCTCGCCGTCGTCGGCGAGCCATGCCAGCGTGTGCTTGAGCCAGTTCACGTCGTCGCGCTTGGGGTAGTCCTCGCGCGCATGCGCCCCGCGGCTTTCCTTGCGGCCGATCGCGGAACGGAGGCTGACGCTCGCCTGCGCCAACATGTTGTCGAGCTCCAGCGTCTCGGCGAGTTCCGTGTTGAACATGAGGGAATGATCCGACAGGCCGATGTCGGTGCGGATCGCGGCAAGCGCTTCGTCGAGTCTGACGACGCCCTGGTCGAGCAGCGGGCCGTCCCGGAAGACGGCGCAATGCTTCTGCATCGTCCGCTGCATGGACAGGCGGATCTCGGCGGCCGTCGTCGCGCCCTTCGCCCAGCGGAAGCCATCGAAGCGCGCGAGGGCGCGATCCATCGACTCCTTGGCGAGCGGAGCGTGTCGTTCGCCCCGCGTGAGCGTCCGGCTCGCTCGATGCGCCGCGGCGCGGCCGAAGACGACGATGTCGAGGAGCGAGTTGGAGCCGAGCCGGTTGGCGCCGTGAACCGAGACGCAGGCGGCCTCCCCGATCGCCATCAGTCCGGGCACGACCGCCTCGGCGTCGTCGCCCCTGATGGTCGTCACCTCGCCGTGGATATTCGTCGGCACGCCGCCCATGTTGTAGTGGACGGTGGGGATGACCGGGATCGGCTCCCTGTTCACGTCGACGCCGGCGAAGATCCGCGCCGTCTCGCTGATGCCCGGCAGGCGCTCGCGGAGCACCTCGGAGTCCAAGTGCTCCAGGTGGAGGAGGATGTGATCCTTGTGAGGCCCGCAGCCGCGGCCCTCGTTGATTTCGATCGTCATCGAGCGGCAGACCACGTCGCGTCCGGCGAGGTCCTTGGCGCTCGGCGCGTAGCGCTCCATGAAACGCTCGCCCTCGGCGTTGGTGAGGTACCCGCCCTCGCCCCTTGAGCCCTCGGTGATTAGGCACCCGGCGCCGTAGACGCCGGTCGGATGGAACTGCGTGAACTCCATGTCCTCGAGCGGCAGCCCCGCCCGCAGCGCCATCGCGTTGCCGTCGCCCGTGCAGGTGTGGGCGGCGGTGCAGGAGAAGTACACGCGGCCGTAGCCACCGGTCGCGAGCACCGTGGTCTGCGCCCGGAAGCGGTGCAAGGTGCCCTCCGCGAAGTTCCAGGCGAGCAGGCCGCCGCATCGGCCATCCTCATCCATGAGCAGGTCGAGGGCGAAGTATTCGACGAAGAACTCGGTGCGGTGCTCTAGGCACTTCTGGTAGAGCGCGTGAAGGATGGCATGGCCGGTGCGATCCGCCGCCGCGCAGGTCCGCTGCGCCATCGACTTCCCGTACTGGATCGTCTGGCCGCCGAACGGCCGCTGGTAGATGCGCCCATCCTCGATGCGGGAGAAGGGCACGCCGTAGTGCTCGAGCTCGAGGACGGCCGGAGCGGCCTCGCGGCACATGTACTCGATGGCGTCCTGGTCGCCGAGCCAGTCAGATCCCTTCACCGTGTCGTACATGTGGAAGCGCCAGTTGTCGCCGTCGCCCATGTTGCCGAGCGCCGCCGCCATGCCGCCCTGAGCGGCGACCGTGTGGCTGCGGGTCGGGAAGACCTTCGTCACGCACGCGGTGCGCAGGCCCGAGGCCGCCATGCCGAGCGCGGCCCGCATGCCGGCGCCGCCGGCACCGACGATCAAGACGTCATGGTCGTGATCGATGATCTCATAAGCCTCGGACATCAGAGTACCTCCGGCAATCGGCGCGGCGCCCGATGCGCGTCGCCCAACCTGATGAGGTTCTAAGTCATTCTTTTGCTCAGAGAAAATGATCAATAAAGATCGTTACCATCTCTTTGCAAGATGACACCGTGCTCTTCGGTGGCTGCAAGGCGTCGCTTTCCGGCGAGTTACACGTCTTTGGCGGAGGGCGCGTGCCGCAAAGCCGTCAACACCCGCTGGCCGAAGGGCACGGCACACGCGTCGGGCTTCGCCACGCCGGTCATGGCTTAGGCGGCGCTCATACGCGCTTTCGTCTCGCCACGGCCGCGCAACTCGGCGGTACTCTCCGCGGCGCATTCGATGAAGCGGCGCAGCGCCGCCGATAGGAAAGCGTCGCCGCGCCGCACGAACATGGTCGTCGACCAGCGCGCTACGGGCGGGAGCTCGTGCAGGCGCACCTGCCCGGCGGTGGCAGCGACCTCCACCACAGCCCTCGGCAACAGCGTGAAGCCGACGCCGGCCGATACGCAACCGATGATCCCGTCGAGCGTACCCATCTCCATGCGCCGCAGGCCGACCAGCCCGTGGCGTGCGAGGAACTCGTCCGCACGCTGGCGGTAGGAGCAGCCGGCGCGGAAGGCCAGGATTTTGGCACCGGCGCCGAGGTCGTCGAGGGTCTCGACCGCCGTTGCCGTGACGACGACGAGCTCCTCCTCGACCATCGGGATCGCGACTAGATCGTTGTGGTTCACCGGGCCCGAAACGAAGGCGCCGTCGAGCCTGCGTCCCAACACCTCCTCGAGCAGCACGCCGGTCGGGCCAGTCTCCACCTGCAAGTCGACCTGCGGATGGGCGCTCGCGAAGGCGCTGAGGATGGCGGGGAGCCGCAGCGCCGCCGTAGTCTCGAGCGAGCCGACGCGGAGCACACCCTGCGGCGTTGTCTGGTCCTTGGCGACGCGCTCGGCCTCGCGCAGAAGGGTCGCGATCTGGTCGGCGTAGGGGAGCAGGCGCTCGCCCACGCTCGTCAGCGTCACGCCCTTCTTCGAACGGTGGAACAGCGGCGCGCCAAGCTTCAGCTCCAGCGCTTGGATGTGCTGGGTGACGTTGGACTGCACCGTGTTGAGCGACAGCGCCGCGCGCCCGATCGCGCCCGCGCTCACCACGGCGGAGAAGAAGGTCAAATCGGTGCTGTCCACGCCTTTATCCCCATTTCAGATACATCCCACTAGGGGGGATCACATTCTACCATGGATATCCTGGTGCGTGCCAGCGTGACGCGCGCCGTGCGTGGAGCGTAGGGCCAAGGGGCGGCTCCTGGCACCAGCTCCGATCGGCAGCGATTACTCGCCGTCTCGGATCGACCAGGAGATGATCCCGAGGAGCTCACCGTTGCGGTTATGCCACCATCCATTCCATCTCTTCGAGAGATGGAAAGCATCACGAATACTCGTTTTTCATGAGCCTTGGAGAGTCCTATGACGTCACGCGTCAACCAACGAGACCTTCCGATGCGCGAGCTAAGCGTCCAGGCGCCGACGATGCACCCCCTCGCGCCGCAGTCGCTGACTTGGCGGGGCGTCCTCTCGGCGTTCTGCGCGAGCTTGGTCGGGGTCGGGCTTGCCCGTTTCGCCTACACGCCGCTGTTGCCGGCGATCATCGGGAATCACTGGTTCCAGCAATCGACGGCCGCCTATCTCGGCGCCGCGAACCTGGCGGGCTACCTCGTCGGTGCGCTTCTTGGACGATCCATCGCCGCACGCACCTCCCTGGCGGGTACGATCAGGGCCATGATGATCTTGGCGACGGCGGCTTTCTTCGGCTGCGCTTACCCGTTGGGCTTCGCTTGGTTCTTCTCTTGGCGTTTCGCCTCGGGCCTTGCCGGAGGCACCATCATGGTGCTCGCCGCGCCGGCCATCCTCCCTCACGTGCCGGCCTCGCGACGTGGTCTCGCGGGCGGGGTGATCTTCATGGGCATCGGCGCCGGCATAGCCGCTTCGGGCACGCTCGTCCCGCTGCTTCTCCAGGAAGGTCTACGACAGGCTTGGCTCGGCTTGGGCATCCTGTGCGTCCTGCTCACGGGCGTCGCGTGGACCGGGTGGCCCGAGGATGAGCAAACCGTGACATCACGCGGTCCGCACGAGCACGCTCCGCGGCAGGGCGTCCTGCGCGCGCTATACGTGGAGTACGCGCTGAACGCCGCAGGCTGGGTCCCGCACATGATCTTTCTCGTCGACTTCGTCGCGCGTGGCCTGAAGGAGGGCGTCCAGGTCGGGGCGGACTACTGGGTCGTGTTCGGCATCGGCGCGACGGCGGGGCCGCTGCTGGCCGGTCATCTCGCCGATCGCGCCGGATTTGCCGCCGCCTTGCGGCTAGCGTTCATGCTCGAGGCGGCAGCGGTTGCGGTTCCGGCGCTCGGGCTAGGCGAACCGTGGTTGATCGCGTCTAGCGTCGTGGTCGGGGGTTTCGTGACCGGCACCGTTCCGCTCGTTCTCGGCCGTATCCACGAGTTAATCCCACACAGCCCGGCGCGGCGGAAGGCGGCCTGGAGTTCGGCGACCATCGCCTTCGCGCTGTTCCAGGCGTCCGCGGCCTACGCGCTCTCCTACGTGTTCGCGAAGAGCGGCAATTATCACCTGCTGTTCGTCATCGGGGCTGCCTTTCTGGTCCTTGCTTTGGCCATCGACCTCACGGCCGCGGTGATGGCCCGTCCTCGTACCGCGTGAACGGGCGTCGGCCAAGGACGTCTCAATGCGAGCCCGCTCCTTCCTTTCCGCGACCAGCCCGGTAAGGCTGCGCGAACGCGCCCGATCCGCGTGCGGCGCGCTGCTCGGCATCTTGGCGACCGGATATATCGGGCAACTTTGCCTCGGCACCAGTTCCGCCTTGCCGGCGCTTGTCGCCCCGATGGGCGCGTCGGCGGTCCTGCTGTTCGCGGTCCCCGCGAGTCCCCTCGCGCAGCCCTGGTCGATCCTTTGCGGCAACATGGTGGCGTCCGCCGTCGGCGTTACCGTCGCCGCCAGCGTGCCGAACGCGTCTGTAGCGGCGGCGCTCGCGGTGAGCTGTTTGGTCGCGCTCATGATGGTGTTGCGCTGCCTCCATCCGCCGAGCGGCGCAGCCGCCCTCACGGCGGTGCTCGGCGGACCTGCCGTCGCCCATCTCGGCTAGACGTTCATTATCTGGCCCATCGGCGTCGACACCCTCCTGTTGCTGCTGGCGGCGCTCGTCTTCAACAACCTGACCGGGCGCGCCTACCCGCACGTCCCGCCGCACCCGGCTCCGGACCACGCGACGGCCCATCCCGCGCCCATGGAGCGGGTTGGCATCACGGCCGCGGACATCGACGCCGTGGTGAAAGGCTTCGACCAAGTCCTAGACGTGAGCCGGGGCGACCTCATGGCCATCCTGCGGCAGGCGCAGTTCCTATCCTATCGGCGTCAGTGCGGGCATACGGACTGCGGCGCGATCATGTCCCGCCACGTCGTCGCCGTCGCGCCGCATGTGCCCTTGCGCGAGGCGGTCGCGCTGCTCAGGCGCCATCACATCAAGGCGCTCCCAGTGACGGACGAGCAGGCGCACGTGCTCGGTATCGTCACGCAAGGCGACCTGCTCGACAAGGCGGCCTGGAACCGGTTCGCTCCGCGGCTCGCGCTGGCCCAGCGGGTCCATCTGACGCTCGAACGCGGCCGCGCGCCCCACGGCAGCGTCGAGGACGTCATGACGCGTCACGTACGCACCGTCCGGCCGGGGACGCCGGTCATCGATCTCGCGCTGCTCGTTTTGGAGGCCGGTCTACACTACGTCCCAGTCGTGGACGACGACGACAAGCTTGTCGGCATCGTCACGCCGAGCGATCTCGTCGCCGCCCTTGTAGCCGATGGCGCAACACGCGACCTGAAGGCCTGATGATGGAACTGAAACGGCTCAGCCCATGACTCGGCAGAGTATCGGGGCCCTGAAGGCATCTCTCGCGAAACTATGGCCAAGGGCGTAATCCTGGCGCTGATCGGCGCGCGAGGACCTCGCCGATACAAGCCCGCGTGTGAACCGCTAAAGTCGCGGCGCAAATCGCGTAAGTGCCTAACGCTGAGGTACTGGATGGCAGGCTCCCATAGGTCAGAGCACCAAATGACGCAAGCGAGACTGCTGCCCCATCGACGGTTCCCGTCCTACGCTTACCTACCGGGCAGGATGCCTCATCCCGTTCGTGACGCGGGCGGCCACAGCTATCGGCAGAAGGCCGCGTCGGTGGTCGAGCCTATGCTTGGGTCGGATGAGTTCCTGTGGGGCCTCGACCTTTTCAACAATGGTTTTTACTGGGAAGCGCACGAGGCCTGGGAGCCTCTTTGGCGCGCGACCAGCCAGGATGATCCTCGGCGCCTCCTGCTGAAGGGATTGATCCTGCTAGCAGCCGCGGGCGTGAAGGTCCATGAACGCAAGCCAAGAGCGACCGCGCGCCACGCGAGCCGAGCAGCGTCCCTGTTCCGGGCTATCGGGGGGCAAGCGCCGTCCCTTGCCTGTGCTATCGGGATCTCGCTCATCGAGCTTGCGGACTGTGTTCAAGAGGTTGCGGAGAGGTCCAATACCCAGGGACGGTCGACGTTCGGCCTGCCAGGACCGGTTTTCGGCTTCGTCCTGGGGCCGCGTCTTGAAAACACACGGGCCGGCTCGCCAGCCGGCGGCGGGTAGGTACGTCGTCCTGATAAGGACCGCACTGCCGCCGTCCTGCGAGGTGGTGTACCACACGTCGCGCCGGCGAGACTCCGCCTGGTGCAGGTGACGCCGACCGGATCGCAATGGATCAGCCATCGGCAACCAAGCGGCAACATGCCGATGGCTTCACAACGGCCCGTGAATTGTCATAGCCTGCCACATCCAATATTCGTGCACAGGTCCCATTGGACCGACGTTTGAGGTCGGTCGTCGCCTGGACTCGGCCCATCGCCTTGCCGTTCGTCAGCATGACCGGGCGCACGATCACCCAGTCCAGGCCGCTGGCGCGGATGGCCGCTTCCTGCCGGTCTTTGTCCGCGCAGACGTGGCGCAGGAGAGGCGGGTTGAACAATTGGTCGTAGATGAAGCCGCCATGACCCCTGCTGTCGCTAGCGCCGACGCCGGTGATACAGACGCGTCGGCGCATGCGTTGCCGTACGCGCGCGTTTCCGGACCGGCGTCTCCTTGACGCTTCGGAGCGTCCGTGACGGCGTCCGTCATGGGCCGAAGTCGAAGCTTGTGACAGAGCGGCCTTCAATCACTTCGATGGGAGAAGACGTACGAATTTGAAACAGGCCTGAATGGCGGATTTACTACGCGTCCGTTCTAGGGCCTGTTGGGATTCATCGTGTTGCGATGACGGCGGCGGCGAGGTTGATCA
>CAXTIU010000033.1:0-25021 GCA_964244495.1 uncultured Beijerinckiaceae bacterium | reverse complement strand
GAGCCGAACCGCGCCCCCGCGCCCAACGCCGTCCCGCCGGCGACGCGGGCGGCCGAGCCGAACCGCGCCCCCGCGCCCGGTGCCGCCCCGCCGGCGACAAGGGCGGCCGAGCCCAACCGCGTTCCCGCGCCCAACGCCGTCCCGCCGGCGACGCGGGCAGCCGAACCGAACCGCGCCCCCACCGGCCGGCCGGGTGAACCCAACCGCGCGGAAACCGCGCCGCGCGGCGCACCTCCCGGCGTTGCCGGGGCTCCGGCCGGAGCCCCCGCCGGCACGTCGGCCGCGCAGCATCCGCCGATCGTCCAGGGCAATGGTCAATTCAACGGCCAGAATGGTCAGGAGAACGGCAACCAGCGGCGCGGCGGCATCGGCGTCGGCGGCGCGGCGGCGATCGGGGCGGCGGCGGGCTTCGCCGGCGGCTTCCTCGCCGCGACCGGCGCGCAGCGCCTCGACGATGTGCGCCGCGACCGCCGCGAGGTGGTCGAGGACGGGCGGACCTACATCAGGGAGCCGGGCCGCACCATCGTCGAGGACGGCGACCAGTCCTACATCGTCCACGACGAGAACGACCGCTTCCGCGAGCTCGGCTACGACGTTCGCCGCGAGCGGCGGGGCGACGACTTCGTCGACACCATCGTCCGCCCCGACGGCACGCGCATCCTGACCTACACCACGCCGGACGGGCGCATGCTGCGGCGGGTGCGCCGCCTGCCCGACGGCCGCGAGATCGTGCTGATCGACAATTCCTACCAGGGCGGCGTACGCCCTGTGCAGGACGACATCGTCGACCTGCCACCGCCGCCCATCGACATCCCGCGCGACCGCTACGCCGTCGCCTACCAGGACGCCGACGAGGGGTTGATCTACGACACCTTCGCCGCGCCGCCGCTACGGGTCCCGCCGCGCCGCTACACGCTTGACCAGATCCGCTACAGCCCGGACGTGCGCCGCTACGTCCGCTCCGTCGACATCAACACGATCAACTTCGACAGCGGGTCGTGGGTCGTCCCCGGCGCCGCGACGGGCAAGCTGCGGGCCTTGGCGGACGCCATCAAGCGGACCGTCGGCCGCGACCCCAACAGCGTGTTCCTGGTGGAGGGCTACACGGACGCCACCGGCAACCCGACCGACAACCTGTCGCTGTCGGACCATCGGGCGCAGTCGGTGGCGGCGATCCTGTCCAAGGACTTCGGCGTGCCGCCGGAGAACCTGACGACGCAGGGCTACGGGCAGCAGAACCCGAAGGAGAACACCAGCGGCCCCTCCGCCGCCAACCGCCGCGTGGTGGTGCAGAACATCACGCCGCTGCTCGCCGCCGGCGGGCCGCCGCCGCGCTGAGTCCCATCCGAGCGACGAACGCCGGGGTTCGCGCCCCGGCGGTGCCGGCGTCCCGTCCGGCGACCCCGCGGTTTCGCACCCCCGTCGCATCGTCTAGGCTGGCGCTCCGCACACCGTGGCGCGCGGGCGCGTGGGACGGCCACATGCCATGAACCTGTTCATCCTCACCGGCGCCGGCGTTTCGGCGGAGAGCGGCATTGGCACCTTCCGCGATCCCGGCGGGCTGTGGGAGACGCATGATCCCCGCGCGCTCGCCACGCCGCAAGCCTTCGCCCGCGACCCGGCCCTGGTGCACCGCTTCTACAACTGGCGGCGCGGCGTCTGCCGGGCCGCGCAGCCCAATCCCGCCCACCACGCGCTGGCGCGGCTGGGGCGCGACCTCGCGGCCAGGGGCGACAGGCTCACCCTGGTGTCGCAGAACGTCGACGACCTCCACGAGCGGGCTGGTTCCACGGTCATCGCGATGCACGGCAAGCACCGGGAGGCGCGCTGCACCGCTTGCGGCGCGGTCCACCCGTGGGAGGGGGAGATGTCGACCGAAACGTCCTGCCCCGCATGCGGGCAGGTCGGCGCGATGCGGCCCAACATCGTGTGGTTCGGCGAAACGCCCATGCATGGGCGCGCGATCGCCGCCGCGCTCAAGGCGGCCGACTTGTTCGTCGCCATCGGCACCTCGGGGGCGGTCTACCCCGCCGCCGGCTACGTCGCCGCCGCCCGCTCGCTCGGCATCCCGACCTGCGAGCTGAACCTCGAGCCGGCCGACAACGCCCGGCTGTTCGACCGGGCATTCTACGGCCGCGCGAGCGAGACGGTGCCGGACTTCGTCGAGCGGCTGCTGGCCGGTGACGTCGCATGAGGGTCCGCCGCGTGCGGCCCGCGAAGCTGCTATGGTGCGCGGGGATTCGTTGCCGCCGCGCCGCTCAGGGGGATCAAGTCGGATGAAGAGAATCGCACCTGGCGTCGGCCCCAAGCACCCGCAGGTGGTGGTGCTGGTCGGCGCGACCGGCGACCTGTCGCAGCGCAAGCTGCTGCCGGGGCTGTTCCACCTGGCGACCGCCGGCTTCATCCCGGGCAGCCGGATCATCGGCGTCTCGCTCGACGCCATGGACGCCGACGGGTTCCGCGCCCTCGCGCGCCGGGCGCTGGAAACCTTCTCCAGCCGCGCGCTCGACGAGGAGCGCTGGGCCACCTTCGCCGACAGCCTCGACTACGTGCCCTTGTCGGCCGGCGCGGCGGCGCTGCGGGCGGCGGTGGAGCGGGCGGAGGCGGCGCTGGGCGGCGGAACCGACCTGATGCATTACGTCAGCGTGCCGCCCAACGCCGCGCTCTCGGCGGTGCGCCTGCTCGGCGAGGCGGGGCTCGTCGAGCGCTCGCGCATCGTCATGGAGAAGCCCTTCGGCACCGACCTCGCCACCGCCGTGTCGCTGAACACGAAGCTGCACGAGGTGTTCGCCGAGGAGCAGATCTACCGTATCGATCATTTCCTGGGCAAGGAGCCGGCGCAGAACATCCTGGCGTTCCGCTTCGCCAACGGGCTGTTCGAGCCGATCTGGAACCGCAACTTCATCGACCACGTGCAGATCGACGTGCCGGAAACGCTCGGGCTCGGCAAGCGGGCCGGCTTCTACGAGGCGACCGGCGCCTACCGCGACATGGTGGTGACCCACCTGTTCCAGATCCTCGGCTTCATGGCGATGGAGCCGCCGACCGCGCTGGAGCCGGCCTCGATCAGCGAGGAGAAGAACAAGGTGTTCCGCTCCATGGTGCCGATCGATCCCAAGGACGTCGTGCGCGGGCAGTACATCGGCTACCGCTCCGAGGACGGCATCGACCCCGAATCCGACACGGAAACCTTCATCGCCCTCAAGGTCCTGATCGACAACTGGCGCTGGGCCGGCGTGCCGTTCTTCCTGCGCACCGGCAAGCGGCTGGCGGCGGGGCAGCGGATCATCTCCATCGCGTTCCGCGAGCCGCCGAAGAGCATGTTCCCGCCAGGCTCCGGCGTCGGGGCGCAGGGTCCGGACCACCTGACCTTCGACCTCGCCGACGCGTCCAAGGTGTCGCTGTCCTTCTACGGCAAGCGGCCCGGCCCGGGCATGCGCCTCGACAAGCAGTCGATGCAGTTCGCGATGAACGACACCGGCCTCGTGTCCGACGTGCTGGAGGCTTATGAGCGGCTGATCCTCGACGCGATGCGCGGCGACCACACGCTGTTCACCATGGCGCGCGGCATCGAGCGGCTGTGGGAGGTGTCCACCCCGCTGCTCGACGCCCCGCCGCCGGTGCGCCTCTACGAGCCGGGCTCGTGGGGGCCGAAGTCGATCCACCAGCTGGTGGCCCCGCACGCCTGGCGCTTGCCGTTCGAGCGGGCCTGGCGAAGCCCGAACGGGGAGGGGAGCTGAGGAGCGCCGGTCCAGCGGCTCGGCGCCGATCATCGCCGGTCCGCAGGCAGGTCGGTGGGTCCACGACGGGACGCTCGTTCAGGTCGTCGGCGCCTTTCCTGGCGATCGGTCGCCCGACGTCCCTCATGGTCGCGGGAAGCGGCGCGTGCGCGCGACCCAGGCGCGGGTGCGGTCCTCCGGGTCGGCGGCGAGGGTGATGTCCGTGACCACCGCGGCGACGTCGGCGCCGGCCTCCAGCACGCCCGGCGCGCGCTCCAGCGTCACGCCGCCGATGCCCACCAGCGGGATCGCGCCCACGCGCGTTTTCCACCGCGCCAGCCTGTCGAGGCCCTGCGGGTCGAAGCGCATCGCCTTCAGCCGCGTGAAGTAGATCGGGCCCAGAGCCACGTAGTCCGGCGCGGCGCCGAGCGCCCGCTCCAGCTCCGCCTCGTCGTGGGTCGAGATGCCGATCCTGACGCCCGCCGCCCGCAGCGCGGGCAAGTCGGCCGTGTCCAGGTCCTCCTGGCCGAGGTGGACGTGATCGCAGCCCTCGTCGATCGCCGCGCGCCAGTGGTCGTTGACGACGAGTTGCGCCCCGACGGCGTCGCAGAGGCGCTTGGCGCGCGCGATCTCGCCGCGGACGAAGGCGTCCGGCCTGTCCTTGACCCTCAGTTGCACCAGCCTGACGCCGCATGGCAGCAGCCGCTCGATCCAATCGGCGGCGTCGACGATGAGGTAGAAGGGGTCAAGCACGGTGCGTGTCCGCGCGAGGAACGTCCGCGAACGCGCGGCCGATCACCGGCGTCGAGGGCGAGGCCATGTCGCGCGGCTCCATCACGCCGGCGAGATACGCGAGCCGCCCGGCCTCGACCGCGCCGGCGAAGGCGCGGGCCATCGCGACGGGGTCGATCGCCTTGGCGATGGCCGTGTTGAGCAGCACCGCGTCGTAGCCCATCTCCATCGCCTCCGCCGCGTGCGAGGGCGCGCCGATGCCGGCGTCCACCACCAGCGGCACGCCGGGGAAATGCGCCCGCAGCGCCCGCAGGCCATAGCGGTTGTTGAGCCCGCGCCCGGAGCCGATCGGCGCGCCCCACGGCATCAGCACCTCGCAGCCGGCGCCGAGCAGGCGTTCGGCCACCAGGAGGTCCTCCGTGGTGTAGGGGAACACCTGGAAGCCGTCGCGGGCGAGGATCGTCGCCGCCTCGACGAGGCCGAACACGTCGGGCTGCAGCGTGTCGTCCTCGCCGATCACCTCCAGCTTGATCCACGGCGTGCCGAACACGTCGCGCGCCATCTGCGCGGTGGTGACCGCCTCCTTCACCGTGCGGCACCCGGCGGTGTTGGGAAGCACGCGCACCCCGATGTCGCGGATCAGCGACCAGAAGCCCTCGCCGGCCCGCCCCGCGCCGGACTCGCGGCGCAGCGACACGGTGACGATCGCCGCCCCCGACGCGCGGACGCTCGCCGCCAGCACGGACGGCGCCGAGAACAGGCCGGTGCCGCAGAGCAGCCGGGAGGCGACCGGCGTGTCGTAGAAGGTGAGGAGATCGGCGGCGGGGGGCAGGGGAGCGTTCATCAGCCGCCCTGCCGGGGCACGAGGATCTCCACGGCGTCACCGTCCTTCAGCGTCGTCGCCGGCCGGTCGGCGGCGCGGACGAAGCTCTGGTTCACGGCCGTGCCCACGGTCGCCCCGCCGTAGTCGAGCTCGGCCAGCAGGGCGGCGAGCGTCGCCGCCTCGACCTCACGCGAATTGCCGTTGACGATGATCCGCATCGCTCACCTCCGGGAAATGCGCGCCCTCCAGCACCATGCGGCGGGCGCGGCTGGCCAGCGCCGGCGCGAGCAGGAAGCCGTGCCGGAACAGGCCGTTGATGAAGAGCCGCCGGCCGTCCCGGCGGATGCGCGGCAGGTTGTCGGGGAAGGCAGGGCGCAGGTCGCAGCCGATCTCGACGACCTCCGCCTCGCCGAAGGCGGGGTGCACGGTGTAGGCGGCGCCGAGGAGGTCGAGCATGGCCCGCGCCCGCACCCGGCCGCGCTCCTCGTTCTCGATCATCGTCGCGCCGATCATGAAGCGCCCGTCGCCGCGCGGCACGATGTAGACGGGGTTGCGCGGGTGGAGGAGCTGCACCGGGCGCGCGAAGGCGATGTCATGCGTGTGGAGCACCAGCATCTCGCCCTTGACGCCGCGCAGGTCGGACAGGTGGTCGCGCGCGGCCAGCCCTCGGCAGTCGATGATCCAGTCGGCGTCCGGACCGGCGCCATCTTGGTCCGGTGCGTCCGTGCCGAAGCGGAAGGTGACGAGCGGGTCGGCCTCCAGCCGTTGCAGCAGCGCGCCCACCGCCGCGCGCGGGTCGAGGTGCCCCTCGTCGGGGAAGTAGAGCGCGCGCCCGAAGCGGCCGGCGAGGTCCGGCTCCAGGGCGGCGATGCCGTCGGCGTCGAGCGTGGTGAAGTGGCTGGCGCGGCGGCCGAAGCGGGCGAGCTCGGGCAGGTCGCGCGCCGCCGCCAGCAGCAGGTTGCCGTTGGTGAGGGCCACCGGCACGTCCTCGCGCCAGAAGCGCAGGGCCTCCAGCCCGAGTTCGGCGATGACCGGCTCGGAGGCTTCCGCCTCGTACCAGGGCGCGATCATGCCGCCGGCGTAGAAGGAGCAGCCGCGCCCCGCTTCCGGCGCGCGCTCGACGATCGTCACGGGGCAGCCGGCCCGCGCGAACTCGAAGGCGGCGGCCAGCCCGGCGACGCCGGCGCCGAGGACACGGATGCGCGGATGACGCACGATAGGCCTTTCAACGGGCGTCTGGACCGGAGCGGAATGGGAGGGCGCGCGCCCGGTGCCATCCCTACGCCAGTACGAACTGGATCAGGTCATAAGGGTCGCCGGGCCGTCGCGACGTGCGACGCTGCCGGCCTCTCAGCCCCCTGGCGGGGATCCCCTCGGCTCGATGACGTTAAGTGTGGGATCGCGCGGCGGCCACGTCAAGCCGCGCCCGGTTGGCGCGCGGCGTTCTCCTTAACCAGCCGACATCGTACCGGTGGCTGCGACGCGGTGGTGCCGGAACGAAGGGTCAAGCGCTGCCATTAGGCCGGGATGGACCAAGCCGCCGCATCCTCGTCCCGACGCTCCCACCGCCCTCCCGTCGGGGAAAGCCCGGGCAAGCGGGCGGCCTGCGAGGTGGACGCCGTCGCCGGAGGCGGCGCGGCGGCCGAGAGCGAGGCGGCGGCCGAGGGCCGCGAGGTGGCGGAGGCGGCCGGCCTCGTCTACGTGTCCGACGAGGAGCCAGGCATCACGCGCCGGAAATCCGGCAAAGGGTGGCGCTTCCTCGACGGGCGCGGCCGGACGATCACGGACAAGGCGGTGCGCGAGCGCGTCACCAAGCTCGGCGTGCCGCCGGCCTACACCGACGTGTGGATCTGCGCGAAGGCGAACGGCCACATCCAGGCGACCGGACGCGACGCCAAGGGCCGCAAGCAGTACCGCTACCATCCCAAATGGACCGCCGCCCGCGACGACGCGAAGTACGAGCGGATGGAGGCCTTCGGCCGGCTGCTGCCGGCGTTGCGCAAGCGCGTCGCCGCCGACATGGGCAAGCGCGGCCTGCCGCGCGAGAAGGTGCTGGCGACCCTCGTCGCGCTGCTGGAGAAAACGCTGATCCGCGTCGGCAACGAGGATTACGTCAAGGACAACAAGAGCTTCGGCCTGACGACGCTGCGCAACCGCCACCTCGACGTGGACGGCTCGACGCTGCGCTTCGACTTCAAGGGCAAGAGCGGCAAGATGTGGAACCTCGACCTGCGGGACAAGCGCGTCGCCAAGGTCGTGCGCTCGATCCAGGAGCTGCCGGGCCAGCACCTGTTCCAGTACCTCGACGGGGACGGCCACCGCCAGCCGGTCGACTCGGCCGACGTCAACGCGTACCTGCGCGAGATCACCGGCGAGGACGTCACCGCCAAGGACTTCCGTACCTGGGCCGGCACCGTGCTGGCGGCGATGGCGCTGAGCGAGTTCGAGACGGTGGACAGCGACGCCTTGAAGAAGAAGAACGTCAAGGCGGCCATCGAGAGCGTGGCCGCCAAGCTCGGCAACACGCCGACCATCTGCCGCAAGTGCTACGTCCATCCCCACGTCGTCGACAGCTACCTCGACGGCGGCCTGCTGGAGGGCATCAAGCGCAAGGTCGAGGACGAGCTGAGCGAGGACGCCGACCAGCTGAAGCCGGAGGAGGCGGCGCTGCTCGGCCTGCTCAGCCGCCGCATCGGCAAGGACCTGAAGCAGGACAAGGTGGCGTAGGCCTCGCGCGGGGTCGGCGGCGTTCGCCGATTGACAGTTTTCGGCAAACTGGCGAGTGTCCGCCGCGCTCCGAACGCCCGATCATCCGTTCGTTCGAGTGGCACCGTTCGTCCAAGTACCCAGGCCATCGGCTCGTCGCGGTTCGAGCATCGGCCGAAACGCCCCAGGCCATGCGAACCTACCTCGACTTCGAAAAGCCCGTCGCCGACCTCCAGGCCAAGATCGAGGAACTCCGCGCCCTGAACCTCGATGGCGAGGCTGTCGCCATCGGCGAGGAGATGGCGCGGCTGGAGGCGAAGTCGGCGAAGACGCTGTCCGACCTCTACGCCGGCCTCACCCCCTGGCAGAAGACGCAGGTCGCGCGCCACCCGCAGCGCCCGCATTTCCGCGACTACGTCGATCACCTCGTCACCGATTTCACGCCGCTGTCCGGCGACCGGCTGTTCGGCGAGGACCAGGCGATCGTCGGCGGCTTCGGTCGTTTCAAGGGGCGCTCGATCTGCGTGATCGGCCAGGAGAAGGGGTCCGACACCGACAGCCGGATCAAGCACAATTTCGGCATGGCGCGGCCGGAAGGCTACCGCAAGGCGGTGCGGCTGATGCAGATGGCCGACCGCTTCGACATCCCCGTGCTCTCGCTCGTCGACACGGCCGGCGCGTTTCCCGGCATCGACGCCGAGGAGCGCGGCCAGGCGGAAGCCATCGCCCGCTCCATCGACGTCTGCCTCGGCCTCGGCGTTCCCAACGTCGCGGTCATCGTCGGGGAGGGCGGCTCGGGGGGCGCCATCGCCATCGCCTCCTGCAACAGGGTGCTGATGCTGGAGCACGCCATCTACACCGTCGCCTCGCCGGAGGCCTCGGCCTCGATCCTGTGGCGCGAGGCCGGCCGCGCCGAGGACGCCGCGACCAGCATGAAGATCACGGCCCAGGATCTGCTGCGCTTCGGCATCATCGATACGGTCGTCGCCGAGCCGCTCGGCGGCGCGCACCGCGACCACGGCCACGCCATGGCGGCCCTCTCGGACGCGATCGAGGGCGCCTTGCGCGACCTCGCGCCCCTCGACCGCGAGGCGATCAAGGCGGCCCGCACGGACAAGTTCCTGGCGATGGGCCGCAAGATCTGACCCCGCGGCGCGGTGCATGGCCGTCGACCTGCTCATCAAGCTCACGCTGACCCCGCTCATCATGGGGGGCGTGTCGCGGGCGTCCCGACGATGGGGCGGTGCGCTGGCCGGCCTGATCGCGGGATTGCCGCTCACCTCCGGCCCGATCTCGATTTATCTCGCGATCGAGCAGGGCGCCGGCTTCGCGGCGCGGGCCGCCGTCGCCGCGACCGCCGGCGTGGCCGCGACGATCGTCTTCTACATCGTCTGCGCGGCGACCGGCCGCCGGCTCTCGGCCGCTTCGACCTTCGCGGCATCGTTCGCCGCCTTCCTGCTCGCGATCCTGCTGTTGCGGCGATGGCATCCGTCGCTGTGGAACGCGGCGGCCCTGTGCGTGGCGCTGCTCGGCCTGTCCCTGGTCGTCTGCAAGGGGATCGAAGAGGAAAGGGCGTCCATCGTGCCCGCGCGATGGGACCTGCCCGCGCGGATGGTGGCCTCCACGACCGTGGTGCTCCTGGTGACGGGAAGCGCGCGCCTGATCGGTCCGGATTTGAGCGGCCTGTTGTCGCCCATCCCGGCCGTGACGTGGCCGCTCCTCGTCTTCGGCCGCTACCAGGGCGGACCGCCCGAAGCCCTCGCCATCGTGCGGGGATCGCTGCGGGGCATCCCCAGCGTGCTGGTCTTCTACATCGTCGTCGCCTCGGCCCTGCCGTGGCACGGCGGCGTCCCGACCTACGGCGCCGCCCTGACCGGCTCGGTGCTCGTCGTGGCGGCATGGATCGTCCGGCCTCGTCCGAAGAAGGCCGCCCGCACGTCCTGAGCGCGCGGCCTCGGGTTCGCCGCCCGCCATCGCCTCGCAGGTTCCCGCGACGCGCGGAAGTTCGCCGCCTGTCTCCAAAATGTCGCTAAGCTGCCGTTCAGTCTTCGTTTACCCCGGCGGGAGCATGGTCCGCGTTGCGGCCCCGGTTGGGCCGGGGTACATCGTAGCGGACCGGAACGGTGGACGCGCCGCTTCCGGCAAGAAGAGTCCGGCACCCCATGAGTTCCACTCGGATCGTCCTTCGCCGCCATGGCCTCCGCCGCCATGTTCTTCGCCGCTTGGCCGCCGCCGCCCTCCTCGTCTCGGGGTCGGCGCTCCTCGCCGGCTGCGACGAAGGGGGGGCGAGCGGTCTCGGCATCGCCGGCTCGGAGCGCGCCTCGCACCCGCTGTCGCCCGAGATGGTGGCGCTCATGCAGAAGGACGGCCTCGCGCAGAACGCGCCCGTCCTGATCCGCACCTACAAGAAGGAGGCAGAGTTCGAGGTCTGGAAGATGAAGCCGGACGGCCGCTACGTCCTGCTGAAGACGTTCCCGATGTGCCGCTGGTCCGGCCAGCTCGGGCCCAAGCTGCGCGAGGGCGACCGCCAGGTGCCGGAAGGCTTCTACAAGATCACGCCCGGGCAGATGAACCCGACCTCGGCCTACTACCTGTCCTTCAACGTCGGCTACCCCAACGCCTACGACCGCGCCTGGGGACGCGGCGGCGGCTCGATCTTCGTGCACGGCGCCTGCTCGTCGGCCGGCTGCTTCTCCATGACGGACGCGCAGATCGACCAGATCTACGCCGTGGCGCGGGAAGCCTTCGCCGGCGGCCAGCAGGCCATCCAGATGCAGTCCTACCCCTTCCGCATGACGCCCGAGAACATGGCGAAGTACCGGGCCGACCCGAACATCGCCTTCTGGCGCCAGCTGAAGGAGGGCGCCGACAATTTCGAGGTCGCCAAGCAGGACGTGAACGTCGGCGTCTGCGCCAAGCACTACGTTTTCAACGTGACGGCGCGCAACCTCGATCCCACCGGCGCCTGTCCCGCGCTCCAGCACGACGGCATCCAGAACGAGGTCGCGGCGCGCGAGGCCGAGGACGACGCCAGGATCGAGAAGCTGGCGGCGTCCGGCACGCCCGCCGTGCGCACCCTCTACGCCGACGGTGGCCAGAACCCGGAGTTCGCCAGGGCCAACCTGGCCGACGTGAGCCGCCCGGAGGCGCTCGCCGCCGCCCCGACCGACTGGATCGTCGAGCCGGCTGACAAGAAGAAGACATCGCCGGTCGTCAAGGTGGCGGCGAAGAAGGCGTCCACCGCCGTCGCCAAAGCGACCAAGGAGGACAAGGCGACCAAGGACGATCCGGCCGTCGCGGATCGTGCCGCCACGATCAGGAAGCCGCAGGTCGCCACGAACCCACACCCGCAGGCGGCGCTTTAAGCCTCGATCGAGCCTCCGCCGGCGCGCTCAGGCGGTCGACAGGCGGTTCCCGCCCCCTGCCGCCGCCGGTTCGTCCGATCCGGTCCTGTCGCCGGCGGGACCCGCCGTCGCGTCGGGCACGGCCACACCGGGGATGAAGGCATCGAAGGCCGCCCATAGCTGCGCGTCGATCGCCGGGCGCTCCACGAAGACCTGGTGGCGCGCCCCTGGAAGCGTGATGCAGCGCCCGACCTTGAGGCGCAGGGCGAAGCGCTCCGTCGCGGTCGTGTCCACGACGCGGTCCGCTCCGGCGGCGACGATCAGCACCGGCGTCAGGATCTCCACGGCGTAGCGCGGGTCGGCGGCGAAGCGACCCATCAGGTCGAAGGCCCCGGCCAGCCAGCGGATCGTGGGGGCGCCGACCGCCAGGCGGGGCAGGTGCTTGATCGCCGCGGCGAGGCGCGCGTACTGGCGCCTGTCGCTCGTCAGGATGTTGCCTTCGAACCGCTTGACGAAGATCGACTCCTCGCTGCCTCCCGGCACGATGCGGCTGCCGAACCCCAGGCGGTCGGCGACCTTGGCGAACAGCCTGACGAGCGCCTTGTGGCGCAGGGGCAGGTCGATCATCGGCGCGGTCAGGAACAGGCGCTCGAACGGTGTCTTGCCGTCGTGGGCCTGATCGAGCAGGATGGCGGCACCCATGGAGTGGCCGAAGGCGAACCAGGGTTTCGTCGCGTACGGGCCGAGGACCTGCGTTTCCAGCGCCTCGAGGTCCAGCCTGTAGCTGGCGAAGTCGGAAACGTAGCCGCGCCGCTCCTGCGCGATCTCGCGATCCGACTGGCCCTGGCCGCGCCAGTCCATGACGACGACGTCGAAACCCCGATCCAGCAGCGCGTGAACGATGCCGAAATAGAGTTCGGCGAACTCGCTGCGTCCCGTCACGATCGCGACCGTGCCTCGCGCCCCGCGCGGCGCCCAGCGCGCCACGCGCAGGGTCAGGCCATCGCGTGTGCGGATCGGGGACACGATCGGGTTCGCGGGGACGGGATTGTCGGGCGTCTGGTAAAGCTTCATGCGCGGCGGTCTGCTCTCGGGCGGTCTGCTCTCGGGCGGTCTGTCCTTGGGCGGGCTACGATCGGGACGGCGCCGGGCGCCCGCGCCCCTCCGGACGATCTTGTGCCGGATGGATCTTGCGACCGCGTTTTTCCCTCCTACCTAATCAAGCGCGGGGTCCACCGTGACCCGCGAAAACGATGAAACTGGCCCGAAGGGCGGTTTCGCACCATGTCGCTTCATCTGGAGGATGTGTCCATGCGTCAGTATGATCTTTCGCCCCTTTATCGCTCGACGGTCGGCTTCGACCGGCTCTTCACCATGCTCGATCAGGCCGCCAGCGCCGATCCCACGACCGGGTATCCGCCCTACAACATCGAGCGGACCGGCGAACTCGACTACCGGATCAGCGTCGCCGTCGCCGGCTTCGCCGAGCGCGACCTCTCGATCGAGTCGCGCGAGAACACGCTCACCATCCGTGGTGCGAAGGAGGCTCCGGCGGCTTCCGAGGACGGCAAGCGGCAGGTTCTCCACCAGGGTATCGCCGCCCGCGCCTTCGAGCGTCGCTTCCAGCTCGCCGACCACGTGCAGGTCGTCGGTGCGAGCCTGGAGAACGGGCTGCTCCACGTCGACCTCGTTCGCGAGATCCCGGAGGCGCAGAAGCCGCGCCGCATCCCAATCGGTGCCGCCGGCCCGAGGGCTGTCGAACCCAAGGCCGGTGAGCCGAAGGTCGTCGAGGCCCAGAAGGCGGCCTGATCCCTCGCGGCCCGGACGATCCCTGGGGTACCAACTGGAAAGAGCGCCTTGAAGGCGCTCTTTCTTTTCCACGGGACTGCCTTCGAGGCGAACGGCGCGGCCGTCCTACGGCTGCGCGGGGGCGGCGGGGGCTTGTTGGGGTGCCTCGCCCGCCACGCCATCGGATTTTTGCACCGTTGCCGTTCGCGCGGGCCTGCTTCGCGCCGCCTTCGCGGCATGCCGCTTGGAGCGCTCCTTCTTGCCGGGCGTGGCCATCTTGCTGTCCGGCGCGCCGTCCTGCGGCTGCGCGACGAGATCGCCGCCAGCCGCCTGCTGGCCCTCCGCCGAACCCGATGTCGCCTGGGTGATCGCGGCTTGCGGAGCCGTTTGCGCCAGCGCCGAGCTGCGGGCGTCGGGTGCGGCGGCGTAGGCTTGGCTGCTGCCGGGAAGTTCGAGCGACGCGAAGGCCGTGTTCTTGCGCGAGCGGGCGTGACGCCGGCCGTCCGGCCCTTCGGTACTGCCCGCGTGCCCGTAGGACGCGACCTGCTCGACCTGTTGCTCGCCGCGCGCCACGACGGATACCCCGCCGTCGTGCGCCCATTTTCGGGGTGGCGCCGCTTGGCCGCGCTTGTCGAGGACCAGATCGGCGCTCTCGCCGGCTGACGGCTTGCCCTCGGGGAGCGCGCTGGCCGACGGCGCCGATGCGGTCTCGGCGAGGGCGGGCGAGGGTGTCGGCGCGCCACCGAACAGCGCGCCGAACGGCCCATAGTCTTGTTGGGGCGACGCGGCTTCGGCGGAGGCCAGCACGACGTTGGGGTCGCCGGCGAGCGGCTTGGACTCGGCGGTACGCAAGGCGCCGAGCAACCCGCGGCTGCGCGCCGCCTCGTAATAGCCGTGGGCGTAGAGGCGCACGGCGGCGTCCTCCCGTTTGCCGGCGACGATGAAGGCATTGGCCAGGTAGGGCACGGCGTAGGTCAGGTTGACCACGGGGTTGAGCAGCTCGCTCGGGCTGCCCTTGAACCCCATGCTGCGCGCGGTTGGGTAGCTGATCTGCATCAGGCCCCAGAAGCTGTGGTTGCGGGCGCGGGCATTGTACCTGCTTTCCCGCATCACGATGCGCCGCACCAGGCTTTCAGGCACGCCATGGCGCTTGGCCTGCCGCAGGATCATCGCGTCGAGTTCGGCGGAATGGGCGGGTTCGTCGGCCCCTGCCGATGTGGTCAGGGTCGCGCCGCAGACCGTGGCGAGCGCGAGCCCGCACAGGAGGGTTCGCGCCACCGACGCGACGCGTCGATGGCCGTGGTTGGACGCGATCAAGGCTTGTCCTTGGTCGCGGGGGCGTCGGTCCCGGCGGAGGGCGGCGCCTCGGGAACCGGAACCGCGCCGGCGGGCGGCGTGCTACCGGTCGGGGTCGCGTCGGTCGCGGCGCCGGCACGGTCGTCGGCGTCATGGGACTCGTCGACCGCCGCGCTCTTGGCCTTGGGGGCAGAATCCGCCGGAGCCCGTCCGGCCGACCCGTCGGCCGGCTTGGCTTCGTCGACGCCCCTATCGGACGTATCGGTCCCAGCGGGTTTGGCCCCGGCGGGGTCAGGCGCCTTGGCGGCGTCGCCGGTGGCGGGCGGTGTGGCGTTCGCCTCGGGTTTGGGCTCGCCATCCATCGCCTTGGCGACGGGGGCGACCGGCTCGACCGCCTTGACGACCGGCTTCATCTCGGCCGGCTGGGAGGTGGCGGCGTTCATCTCGGCGGGTGCGGCGGCGGCGCGTGCCGCGGACGCCTGGGCCTCCGCTTCCTTCAACGCGTCCTGCGCCTTGGCTTGACTGGCCTTGGCGGCCGCGAGCTTGGCCTCGGCGGCGGCGAGGGCCTGCCGCTTGGCTTCGGCGGCGCGGATCTCGGCACGGTGCGCCTCGGCGAGGGCGGCCTGCTGGCGCCTCTCCTCCTCGGCCTTCGCTTCGGCCGAGCGGCGGGCGGCGGCTTCGGCGGCGGCGAGCTTGACCTTGGCTTGGCGCGCCGCGGCGCTCTTCTCGTCCGCCACCCGGCGGGCTTCGGCTTCCGCCTGGGCCGCCTGCGCCGCTTCCGCCTTGGCCGCCGCCACGTCGGGCGAGTCGGCGACGGCGACCGGAGGCGCTTTGGGGGCGGGTGCGGCGACGGGCGCCGCGGCGACGACCGGGGCGGCCGGCGCCGGCTTGGCCACCGGCCCGAGGTCGCGCGCGCCCACGATGCCGCCGTTGTAGGGGTTGAACGTCAGTTCGAAGCGATGGCCGTTATTCTCGGCGGAGGCGACGTAGCCGCGAGCCCTGCGGTGGGGGACGCTGGTCAGGCTGAAGCCGTTCTGGTCCGCCGTTCGACGAAGGCGGCTGAGCGACACGAAGGACGGCCGGGGCGGGGCCTGCTCGCGGACCACCGGCTCGCGGACGCGCTGAGCGCCCCGCTGGGGCTGCGGCTGCTGTCCGCCGACCGGGTTGCCGTCGAAGCCGTAACCGCGCAACGGATCGAAGACCTGCGCGGACGCGAGATCGGGTACGGTGACCGCGGCGGCGGCCGCCACCAGGGCGATGCGCACGAGGTGACCGGCGCTCCAAGCTCCGGCCGGATAAGCATCCTTCATCTTCACTCCCCCGACAGCCCCCTGCCGACGCGGGCGAACCTCGTGACCAATTGGGGCGAAACCTTGGTGGAGGGCGGCCCATGTCGCAGCGAGTCGAGGGCTGTTGCCGGGCTGCCTCACTTCCGGCCGCGCCGCGACGCCGGCGTGGGCGGCCTGCCGGCGATATGGTCAAGCCGGCGTCAGCTCCGCGCGAGAACCTCGAGCCGGCCGGTTCGAGGGTGGCGTGACAACGTTGCGCGGTCGCGCGAGGGCGTGCGTGGGCGCGACGGGGCGCAAGTATATTGACTAAGGAGCCCGCGACCCTCAGATCGACTCCGCCCGGCACTTTGCTTGCAAGGTGGGCTTGCAATGACGGTTCGCGGGGCCGGCCGGCGCGATGCGCCCGTGCCGGATCCATGCCGCCGGGTCGGCTGTTCTCAATCGAGGTTTTCCATGACGGCTCACGACTGGAACGCGGATCGACAGGACTCCGACGAGTCGCGCGGCAGGGTCATGCCGTCCCCGGTCGCCAAGTCGCCGCTCGACCCGAGCGTGCGCCGCGAGGTCTCGCGCGCGACGGGACTGCCGGACGCCCAGGGCCTCTACGACCCGGCGAAGGAGCATGACGCTTGCGGCGTCGGCTTCGTCGCCAACATGCACAACCGCAAGTCGCACGACCTGGTGCGGATGGGATTGGAGATCCTCCTCAACCTGGATCATCGCGGCGCCACCGGTGCCGATCCCAAGGCTGGCGACGGCTGCGGCATGCTCCTGCAGATCCCGCACGAATTCTTCGTCGCCGAGGCGGCGGAACATGGCTTCGCGCTGCCCGAGCGCGGCCGCTACGCGATCGGCGTCATGTTCCTGCCCAAGGATCGGGCCGCGCGTGCCGAGATCGAGGCCATCGTCGCCGATCTCTGCGCGGAGCAGGGCTTCCCGCTGCTCGGCTGGCGCGACGTGCCGGTGAACCCCGCCGTGCTCGGCGAGAGCGTGCTGGGCAGCGAGCCGGCGACCCGGCAGCTGTTCGTCGGCCGCGGCGAGGCCGACACCGACGACGACACCTTCGAGCGTCGGCTCTACGTGCTGCGCAAGTCGATCTCCAACGCCATCTTCACCCGCCGGGACAAGCGCTTCGCCGGCTTCTACGTGGTGTCGATGTCGTCGCGCACGATCGTCTACAAGGGCCTGCTGCTCGCCGGCCAGCTCGGTGACTATTTCGACGACCTGCGCGACCCGACCCTGACGACGGCGCTCGCCCTCGTCCACCAGCGCTTCTCGACCAACACGTTCCCGTCCTGGCAGCTCGCCCACCCCTACCGCTACGTCGCCCACAACGGCGAGATCAACACGCTGCGCGGCAACGTCAACTGGATGGCGGCGCGCCAGGCGTCCGTGTCCTCCGACCTGTTCGGCGACGACATCAGCAAGCTGTGGCCGATCTCCTACGAGGGCCAGTCCGACACCGCCTGCTTCGACAACGCGTTGGAATTCCTCGTGCAGGGCGGCTACTCGCTGGCCCACGCGATGATGATCCTCATCCCCGAGGCCTGGGCCGGCAACCCGCTGATGGACGAGGGCCGCCGCTCCTTCTACGAGTACCATGCCGCCATGATGGAGCCGTGGGACGGCCCCGCCGCCGTCGCCTTCACCGACGGCCGCCAGATCGGCGCGACGCTCGACCGCAACGGCCTGCGCCCCGCCCGCTACATCGTCACCGACGACGGCCTGGTGATCATGGCCTCGGAGGCCGGCGTGCTGCCGATCCCCGAAGAAAGGATCGTGCGCAAGTGGCGCCTGCAGCCGGGCAAGATGCTGCTCGTCGACCTCGTGGAGGGCCGCATCATCTCCGACGACGAGATGAAGGATCATCTCAGCGGCCTGCATCCCTACGGCGAGTGGGTGGAGCGCACCCAGATCGTGCTGGAGGACCTCGGCGACGTCGAGCCCCGCGCGACGCGCGGCGACGTCAGCCTGCTCGATCGTCAGCAGGCCTTCGGCTACACCCAGGAGGACATCGGCATCCTGATGTCGCCGATGGCGCTGACCGGCCAGGAGGCGACCGGCTCGATGGGGACCGACACGCCGATCTCGGCGCTGTCCTCCAAGTCGAAGCTGCTCTACACCTACTTCCAGCAGAACTTCGCGCAGGTGACGAACCCGCCGATCGACCCGATCCGCGAGGAGCTCGTCATGAGCCTCGTGTCGTTCATCGGGCCGCGTCCCAACATCCTCGACCACGATGGCAACTCTGAGCGCAAGCGCCTCGAGGTGCGCCAGCCGATCCTGACCAACGGCGACCTGGAGAAGATCCGCTCGATCGGCTCGTTCGAGGATTCCTTCGACACCAAGACGCTGGACATGACCTACGCCTCGCAGGGCGGCGCGGAAGGCATGGCGGCGGCGCTCGACCGGCTGTGCACGCGCGCCGACCAGGCGGTGCAGGGCGGCTACAACATCATCGTCCTGTCGGACCGGCTGGTGGGCGCCGACCGCATCCCCATCCCGGCCCTGCTCGCCACAGCCGCCGTGCACCACCACCTGATCCGCACGGGGCTGCGCACCTCCGTGGGCCTGGTCGTGGAAACCGGCGAAGCGCGCGAGGTCCACCATTTCGCGCTGCTCGCCGGCTACGGCGCGGAGGCGATCAACCCTTATCTCGCCTTCGAGACGCTGGCCGGCATGGCCAAAACGTTTCCCGAAACGCTGGGCGTCACGCCGGGCGAGGCCGTCAAGCGGTACATCAAGTCGATCGGCAAGGGCCTGCTGAAGGTCATGTCGAAGATGGGCATCTCGACCTATCAGTCGTACTGCGGCGCCCAGATCTTCGACGCGGTCGGCTTGGCGGACCCCTTCGTCGCCCAGTATTTCACCGGCACCGCGTCGCGGATCGGCGGCGTCGGCCTGCCGGAGATCGCGCAGGAGAGCGCCGCGCGCCATCGTGACGCCTTCGGCGACTCGCCGGTGTACCGCTCGGCGCTCGATGTCGGCGGCAACTACCAGTACCGCATCCGGGGCGAGGTCCATTCGTGGTCGCCGCAATCCGTGTCGCTGCTCCAGCACGCGGTGCGCGGCGAGGGCAAGGACGCGCAGGAGCGTTACCGGGAATACGCCCGCCTGCTGAACGACCAGGACGACAGCCTGCTGACGATCCGCGGCCTGTTCCGCATCAAGACGGCGGAGGAGGAGGGCCGCGAGCCCGTCCCGCTCGACGAGGTCGTGAGCGCGGCCGAGATCGTCAGGCGCTTCGCCACCGGCGCGATGAGCTACGGCTCGATCTCGCGCGAGGCCCACACCACCCTCGCCATCGCGATGAACCGGATCGGCGGCAAGTCGAACACCGGCGAGGGCGGCGAGGAGTCGGACCGCTACGTGCCGCTGCCCAACGGCGACTCGCTGCGCTCGGCGATCAAGCAGGTCGCCTCCGGCCGCTTCGGCGTCACGGCGGAGTACCTCGTCAATTCCGACATGATGCAGATCAAGATGGCGCAGGGGGCCAAGCCCGGCGAGGGCGGCCAGTTGCCCGGCCACAAGGTCGACGCGGTGATCGCCAAGGTGCGGCATTCCACGGCCGGCGTTGGCCTGATCTCGCCGCCGCCGCATCACGACATCTACTCGATCGAGGATCTGGCGCAGCTCATCTACGACCTGAAGAACGTCAACCCCGAGGCGGCGGTGTCGGTGAAGCTCGTCTCGGAGGTCGGCGTCGGCACGGTCGCCGCCGGCGTCTCGAAGGGCCGGGCCGACCATGTCACGATCTCCGGCTTCGAGGGCGGCACCGGGGCTTCGCCCTTGACCTCCATCAAGCACGCCGGCAGCCCGTGGGAGATCGGGCTGGCGGAGACGCACCAGACGCTGGTCCTCAACCGGCTGCGCTCGCGCATCTCGGTGCAGGTCGACGGCGGCCTGCGGACCGGGCGCGACGTCATCGTCGGCGCGCTTCTCGGCGCCGACGAGTTCGGCTTCGCCACCGCGCCGCTGATCGCGGCCGGCTGCATCATGATGCGCAAGTGCCACCTCAACACCTGCCCGGTCGGCGTGGCGACGCAGGACCCGATGCTGCGCAAGCGCTTCGTCGGCACGCCCGAGCACGTCATCAACTTCTTCTTCTTCGTCGCCGAGGAGGTGCGCGAGCTGATGGCGGCGATGGGTTACCGTCGCTTCGAGGACATGATCGGGCAGATGCAGATGCTCGACAAGGCGCGGGTGATCGAGCACTGGAAGGCGAAGGGGCTCGACTTCACCCGGCTGTTCTATAAGCCGACCGCCCGCGAGGGGGACACGATCTACCACACCGAGTACCAGGACCATCAGCTCGACGAGGTGTTGGACCGCCGCTTGATCGCCCAGTCCGCCAAGGCGCTGGAGACGGGCGAGAAGGTCGTCATCGCCGAGCCGATCAACAACACGAACCGCACCACCGGCGCCATGCTGTCCGGCCGGATCGCCAAGCGCTACGGCGAGGCCGGACTGCCCCACGACACGATCACCGTCAGGCTGACCGGCACGGCGGGCCAGAGCTTCGGCGGCTTCCTCGCCAAGGGCGTCACGCTCGAGCTCGAGGGCCAAGCCAACGATTACGTCGGCAAGGGGCTGTCGGGCGGCCGCATCGTGGTGAAGCCGCCGGCCAACACGACGATCGTGCCGTGCGAGTCGATCATCGTCGGCAACACCGCGCTCTACGGCGCCACCGATGGCGAGAGCTACTTCTGCGGCGTGGCCGGCGAGCGCTTCGGCGTGCGCAACTCCGGCGCGGTGTCGGTCGTCGAGGGCACGGGCGACCACGGCTGCGAGTACATGACCGGCGGCGTCGTGGTGGTGCTGGGCATGACGGGGCGCAACTTCGCCGCCGGGATGTCCGGCGGCGTCGCCTACGTCTACGACGGGGACGGGACGTTCGAGCAGCGCTGCAACACGGCGATGGTCGACCTCGAGGCGATCGCGCCCGAGGCGGACGAGGCGAGCTACCGCCAGGCGCTCGACTACCTGAGGAAGGGCAAGGTCAAGGTGGTGGGCGACCTGACCAAGTTCGACGCGGCGCGGCTGCGCTACCTCGTCGAACGCCATGTCGCCTTCACCGGGTCGGCGCGGGGTCGGGCCCTCCTGGACGACTGGGCCAACGCGCGCGGACGCTTCCGCAAGGTGATCCCGGTCGAGTATCGTCAGGCGATGGAGAAGCTCGCCGTGACGGAAGACCAGATCCTGGAGACTGCCGGCGCCTAGGCGCCGGCGCGTCGACGAACCGGACGAAGTTACACGAACCGGACGAATTTGGGGACGAGATGGGCAAGAGCACGGGTTTCCTTGAGATCGAGCGGCGCGACCGGGGCTACGCGCCGGCGGCGGAGCGCATCCGCAACTACAAGGAGTTCATTCTTCCGCTGTCCGAGGAGGCGACGCGCGATCAGGCCGCGCGCTGCATGGATTGCGGCATCCCGTTCTGCCACAACGGCTGTCCGGTCAACAACCAGATCCCGGACTGGAACGACCTCGTCTACCACGACAACTGGGAGGCGGCGGCCCGCAACCTCCACTCGACCAACAACTTCCCCGAGTTCACCGGCCGTATCTGTCCGGCGCCCTGTCAGGAATCCTGCACGCTGAACCTCACCGACCAGCCGGTGACGATCAAGACGATCGAGTGCGCGATCGTCGACAAGGCCTTCGCCAACGGCTGGGTCAAGCCGGAAGTGTTCGGCAGGCCGACCGACAAGACGGTGGCGATCATCGGGTCGGGTCCGGCCGGCCTCGCCTGCGCCCAGCAGCTCGCCCGCGCCGGCCACGAGGTCCACGTTTACGAGAAGAACGGCAAGGCCGGCGGCCTGTTGCGCTACGGCATCCCCGACTTCAAGATGGAGAAGGTGCTGATCGACCGACGCATCCGCCAGATGGAGGCGGAAGGCGTCAAGTTCCATTACAAGGTCAACGTCGGCGTCGACGTGCAGGTGAGCGAACTCGTCGCCAGGTACGATGCCGTGGTGCTGTCGGGCGGCGCCGAGAAGCCGCGCGACCTGCCGATCCCCGGCCGCGACCTGCACGGCGTGCACTTCGCGATGGACTTCCTGCCCCAGCAGAACCGCCGCGTCGGCCACGAGGCGGTCAAGTCCAACGACCCGATCTTGGCGACCGGCAAGCACGTGGTGGTGATCGGCGGCGGCGACACGGGCTCCGACTGCATCGGCACGTCGATCCGCCAGGGCGCCCTTTCGGTGACGCAGCTCGAGATCATGCCCGAGCCCCCGGCCAAGGAGAACAAGCTGCTGACTTGGCCGGACTGGCCGCTCAAGATGCGGACATCGTCCTCCCATCAGGAGGGTGCCGCGCGCGACTTCGCCGTGCTGACCAAGGCCTTCGAGGGCGACGGCGAGGGCAACGTCAAGAAGATCAAGGCGGTGCGCGTCGACGGCAAGATGCAGCCGATCGAGGGCGGTGCCTTCGACCTGCGCGCCGACCTCGTGCTGCTGGCGATGGGCTTCGTGTCGCCGGTCCACGAGGGCATGCTGCAGAGCCTCGGCGTCAGCCTCGACAAGCGCGGCAACGTCGTCGCCGATCAGAAGAGCTACCTGTCGTCGGTCGACAAGGTTTACGCCTGCGGCGACATGCGGCGCGGGCAATCGCTGGTGGTCTGGGCGATCCGCGAGGGGCGCCAGACGGCGCACGCCGTCGACAAGGCGCTGATGGGCCAGACGGTGCTGCCGCGATAAAAACCCCTCCGAGCGTCAGCTTTCGGCGTTGCGGGCCATGAAGGTGGCCGCCGAGCCGTCGGCGGGATCGACGAACACGATGTCGGTCGGCGCGCGGCGCGGCGCGTCGATGGCGAGGAACACCAGCGGCCCCTCCAGGATGTCGGGGATCGCGTGCACGGTGTTGCGCTCGAAGACCACCAGTTGACCGGCTCCGATCTCCGCCTTGGCCACCTCGTCGCCGATCCAGAAGCTGCCGCGCCCCGACAGCACGTAGAGGTGCTCGTGGCACGTCTCGTGGTAGTGCGGGGGAACCGGCTTGTAGACGCGGAAGATCCGCGCGCTCGCCGCCTCATGGTCGCTGAGGTACACGTCGGCGAGCATCGTCGTCGCCGTTTCGGGCAGGGTCGCCGCCAAAGCCATGAGGTCGAAGCGGCCGCTGGTGTGTTCTGCTGTGTCCATCGGGCTGTAACGCGCCCGGCCGCTCAGGGTTGTCCGCGTCCCTGTCTTGGCGCAATGTCGCTCACGGTCGACACGTGCCCGACGAGACCCCGGCGTTCATGGCCCCAGCGTTCCCTTTCTCCGCCATCACCGGCCAGGCCGAGATGAAGCTCGGCATCCTCATCGCGGCGGTCGATCCGGCGATCGGCGGCGTGCTGATCCTGGGCGACCGCGGCAGCGGGAAGTCCACCGCCATCCGCGCGCTCGCCGCGCTGCTGCCGGCGATGGCGGCGGTCGAGGGCTGCCGCTACGCCTGCGATCCCGGCAACGTGCCGGCTTTCTGCGCCGAGTGCCAGGCGCGCGCGGTCGCCGGCGCCACGCTCGCGTCCCACCAGGTGCCGGTGCCGGTGGTCGACCTGCCGCTCGGCGCGACCGAGGACAGGGTGGTCGGCGCGCTCGACCTGGAGCAGGCGCTGACGCGGGGGGTGAAGGCGTTCGAGGCCGGCCTGCTCGCCCGCGCCAATCGCGGCTTTCTCTACATCGACGAGGTCAACCTGCTGGAGGACCACCTCGTCGACCTGCTCCTCGACGTCGCGCAATCCGGCGAGAACGTCGTGGAGCGGGAAGGCTTGTCGGTCCGTCATCCCGCCCGCTTCGTGCTGGTCGGCACCGGTAACCCGGAGGAGGGCGAGCTGCGCCCGCAGCTGCTCGACCGCTTCGGCCTGTCGGTCGAGGTGCGCACGCCCACGAACGTGCCGGACCGCGTCGAGGTGGTGCGCCGTCGCGACGCGTTCGACCGCGATCCCGCCGCCTTCGTCGAGCGCTGGCGCGAGGCCGAGGCCGAGGTGCGCTCGACGATCGTCGCCGCCCAGCGGCGCTTCGCCGCGACCGAAGTGCCGGACGCCGTGCTGGAGCGGGCGGCCCGGCTCTGCCTCGCGCTCGGCACCGACGGCCTGCGCGGCGAACTCACCCTGATGCGCGCCGCCCGCGCGGCGGCGAGCCTCGCCGGCAAGCCGCGCGCCGACCTCGACGACCTCCGGCGGGTCGCGCCGCTCGCGTTGCGCCATCGCCTGCGCCGCAACCCGCTGGACGATTCCGGTTCGACCGCGCGCATCGAGCGGGCGCTCGACGACCTGTTCGGGCCGATCCCCGTCGCCGCTTGACCCAACGGGGGAACCAAGGGGGAAGCCAGGAGGCGAACGAAGACGGGTTCGGCTGGTCGCTCGCGTCGCACGCGGCGGCGCTGCTCGCCGTCGACCCGGCGGGCCTGGGAGGCGTCGTCCTGCGCGGCGGTGCCGGTCCGGCCCGCGACGCGTGGCTCGACGCGCTGCGCCGGGCCGCTCCCGACATGGCTGAGCGAAAGGTGCCGCCGGGCATCGCCGAGGGGCGCCTCCTCGGCGGCCTCGACCTCGCCGCCACCCTCGCCGCCGGTCGCCCGATCGCGGAACGCGGGCTGCTCGCCGCGGCGCACGGCGGCGTCCTCCTCGCGCCGATGGCCGAACGCCTCGGCGCGGACGTCGTCGGCCCGCTCGCGGCGGCGCTCGACACCGGCGAAGTCGCGGTGGAGCGCGAAGGCCTGACCCTCCGCGCGCCGGCGCGCGTCACCGCCGTCCTGCTCGACGAGGGCGTTGGCGAGGAGGGCGCGCCGGCGGCCCTCGTCGAGCGCGTCGCGTTCCGGGTCGACCTCGACGGCCTGCGCCCGGACGCGCCGTCGCGCGGCGACCCACCCGATCCCGCCACCATCGCGCGCGCGCGACGATTGCTGCCGGACGTCGACGGCGACGAAGCGATCGAGCCCCTGTGCCTTGCCGGACTCGCCTTCGGCGTGCCCTCGCTGCGGGTCGCGCGTTTCGCGCTGCGCGCGGCGAGGGCGGCGGCGGCGCTGGACGGGCGTCGCGCGGTTTCCCCGGAGGACGTGGAACTCGCCGCCGCCCTGGTGATCGCGCCACGCGCGACCCGCCTGCCCGGCCTTGAGGGGGCGGACCCTGCCTCCGATGAAGTCGAGCCTTCGCCCGAGGCTCCTTCCGAGCCCGAGGAAGGAGCCTCGGGGACCGAGCCGTCCGAGACCCGGCCGGCGCCGGGCACGGGCGCGGCGATGGCCGATCGCGTCATCGCCGCGACACGCGCCGCGATCCCCGCCGGGCTCCTCGCCGAACTCGGCCTCGCCGCCGCCAGCCCCGCGCGGCCGGCCGCTGGCGGCGGC
>CAXTIU010000032.1:0-25766 GCA_964244495.1 uncultured Beijerinckiaceae bacterium | reverse complement strand
CCCGCCGGAGCCGCCGCGGGAGCCCGGCCGGCAGGGGCGGCGGCGCCGCGAGCGCCGCCAGTCCCGCCGCCGCGGGCGGCTCCGCCATGACCGGCTGCACCCGCTTCCTCGCCGGGACCGGCCGCATGGGCCACGGTGAGCGTCGTCGTCGTGCCGAACGCCGACAACGCCATCGCGGCGGCCCCGACCACGACCAACTTCCTGAATCCAACCGTCATGTTTGTTCCTTCGCCTTTGACGGGCGCACAACGGGCCGGAGGCAGGTTCGATCCGGTGTTTTCACCGCTACCTTAGTCGCAGGCGCATCCCTCAGGCCCCGCCGCCCTCACCGCAGGACGTTGCGCAGCACGGCGCAAAGGCCGCCGGCCGCCTCCAGCCTCTTGCACAGGCGATCGCTGGCGGCGCGGTCGTCGGCTTCGATTTGCACGACGTACTTCTTCACCGGAACGCCGAAGCGCCGGCGGCGGAGGGAGGGCGTGAGGGGGCCCAGCGTGTCCGCGAATTTGGCGCGGGCGATCTGCCATTCCGCCAGCACCGCCGCCTTGTTGAAGCTCGCGAACAGGATGGTTGCCCACGCTTTCGGCGGCGGTCCGTCGCGATCGTCGGTGCCGGACGCCGGGGCGAGCCGGCGCCCGGCACCCCCCGCGAAGGCGAGGCAGGAGAAGCCCGGCTCGGGGTCGAGATCGGGCGGGCGCGCGCCACGCCACTCGGTCACGGCGTGGGCGGTGACGATGGCCACGTAGTCGATCGTCTCCTGCGGCAAGGTCGCGTTGCCGGCGAGCCAGCGACCGAGCCGGCCGGGACCGGCGTTGTAGGCGGCGGCGGCGAGGCCGAAATTGCCGAAGCGTGCGCGCAGCTCCTTGAGGTAGGCGGCGGATTCGTCGAGCGCGCGGGCCGGCTCGAACGGGTCGACGAGCCCGCGCTCCGCCGCCGTCGCCGGCATGAACTGCGCGACGCCCTGCGCGCCGGCCGGGCTGCGAGCGGCCGGATCGAACCGGCTCTCCTGCCAGATCAGCCGAGTGAAGAAAGGCTGGGGTAGGCCGTTACGGGTCGAGGCCGCCTCCAACGCGGCGCACAGGGTGACGGCTATCGGGGCGGCGGCGGTCGGGGGGGCGGCCTTCGGCGTTTCGTCGGCCGCCACGCGCGGTGCCAGCAAGATCGACGACAGGAGGAGCAGGGCGTGTCGCGGCGGGACGTGGTTCGGCATCGCGGGGGAGGACAGGCCACGTTTGCGTCGGCGGCAAGGCGGGCGCGAGCATCGCCGGGGCCGATCGCCGCCCCCTCGCGCGGGCGTGCCATGACCCAGAACTTTTCAGCCCCGCCGCCATTGTGCGAGCTCCACCCCCGAAAGAGAGATCGCCCATGTCGTCCCCCAGCACCCTCAAGGAACTCTACGTCGAGGAAATGAAGGACCTTTGGTCGGCCAACGAGCAGATGGCCAAGGCCGTCAAGGAGCTGGGCGGCGCCGTCAGCGACCCTAAGCTGAAACAGATGCTGAGCCACTCGATCGACGGGATCACCAAGCATACCGGTACGATCAAGCAGCTCATCACGGCGGCCGGCGGCGAGGCCAAGGCCGAGCACTGCAAGGGCATGGAGGGGCTGGTGGCCGAAGCCCTCAAGCACGGGATCAAGGAGGCGCCGGCCGTCGCCGCGCTGAAGGACATCGAGATCATCGCCCAGTACCAGCGCATGTCGCACTACGGCATCGCCGGCTTCGGCTCGGCCGCCGCCTACGCCAAGGCGCTCGGCATGACGGACGATGTGACGAAACTCAAGGAAATCGTTTCCAACATCTACCAGGCCGACGAATTCGCGAGCCATCTCGCCACGCAGCTGGAGAAGGCCGCCGCCTGATCCAGACGCGCGTATCGGCGCGTGCCGTCCGCGCGGAGCCCCAGCGCCGGCGTTCACGCGCCTCAACCTTTCCGAGCTTCGGCCGTTGAAGCGTTAGATCGTGGAGGGTCCCATGTCCGCCAGCCCAACGCCTGCGCGCGACGTCCTCGCATCACGCAAGGTGGCGGTGGTGACCGGTGGTGCCGCCGGCATCGGCCTCGCGGCTGCCCGGACGTTCCTCAACCTCGGCATGCGGGTCGCGATCGCCGACCTCGCCGGTGAGGCCTTGAGCGCGGCGGAGCGCGAGCTGGGCGCCAAGGGCGTCGCTCTGGCGATACCGACCGACGTTCGCGACCCGGGCGCGCTGAAGCACCTCGAGGAAGCGGTTCTCGACGCCTTCGGGTCCATCGACCTGCTGATGAACAATGCCGGCGTGCAGCCCGGCAGCGACATCTTCGGACCGGCGGGAAACTGGACGCGGGTCATCGAGACCAACCTGCTCGGCATCGTGCACGGCGCTCAGGTCATCGTGCCGGGCATGCTCGCGCGCGGCACGCCGGGGCTGGTGATCAACACCGGCTCGAAGCAGGGCATCACGACGCCGCCCGGCGATCCCGCGTACAATGTCGCGAAGGCGGGGGTGAAGGCCTTCACGGAAGCACTGCAACATCACCTGCGCAACGTCGAGGGCAGCCAAGTCAGCGCGCACCTGCTGATCCCCGGCTTCGTCTACACCGGCTTGACCGCCAAGGGCCGAAAAGAGAAGCCCGACGCCGCCTGGACGCCGGAGCAGACGGTGGACTTCATGATCGCTGGCCTCCAACGCGGCGACTTCTACATCCTATGTCCCGACAACGACGTGACCCGCGCCACCGACGAGCGCCGCATCCTCTGGGCGGCCGGGGACATCGTCGAGAACCGTCCGCCCTTGTCCCGCTGGCATGAGGACTACAAGGAGGCTTTCGCCGCCTTCGCCGCCCGGACATCGTGACGTCCCTCTTTTCGACACCACCGGCCGGCCAGGGCCGAGCCACGGAGACCGACACCCATGCGCGCCTACATGATCGCCCGCATCGACATCACCGACCCCGGGGCAGCGACGGCTTCCTATGACCGATACCGCGAGGAGGGCGCACCCGCCTACGCGAAGCACGAAGCCCGCTTCCTGGTCCGGGGCGGCGCCATCCACGCCTCTGAAGGGCCATCCCGCGCGCGCAACGTCGTCATCGAGTTCCCCAGCCTCGACGCGGCCCGTGCCTGGCACGCCTCCGACATCTACCAGGCGGCGGCGAAGCATCGCCGGGCGGTGAGCGAGGGTGACATGGTCGCCGTGGAAGGCGTGGTCCGCAGCGAACCGGCCTTGACCTCCACGAAGGGCTATTGGATCGCCCGCGTCGACGTCCACGACGAGGCCGGCTATCAGCCCTACGTCGAGGAAAGCACGGCCGCCTTCGCGGCGCACCGCGCCGTCTTCCTCGCGCGCGGCGGCCCCTACCAGGTTCTGGAGGGTCGCGCCCGCGCGCGCAACGTGCTGATCGAGTTCCCGAGCGTCGAAGAGGCCGTCGCCTGCTACAAGTCCGACGTTTACCAGCGCGCGAGCAAGCACCGGCGCGGCGCCGGCACCGGCGAGATCGTGATCGTGGAGGGGGTGTGACGGCGCCGGTCCCGAGCGAGGCGTCGGCCAGGGTCCCGACAAGACCCGGTCCGGCCCGCATCGGGGTCGTCACCGCGTCCGACCGCGCCAGCGCCGGTCTCTACCGCGACGAGAGCGGCCCGGCGATCGAGGCCTATCTCGACCAAGTGCTGACCTCTCCCTTCACGATCCTGCGGCGGATCATACCCGACGGCTTCGACAGCGTGCGCGACACGCTGATCACGCTGGCCGACGACGAGGGCTGCGACCTCGTCCTCACGACCGGCGGCACCGGCCCATCCGACCGCGACCTGACGCCGGAGGCGACGATGGCGGCGGCACCGCGCCTTTATCCCGGGTTTGGCGAGCTCATGCGGCAGGTCAGCCTGCGCGAGGTGCCAACCGCCATCCTGTCGCGGCAGGTCGCGGCGCAGCGCGGGCGTTGCCTGGTGATCAACCTGCCGGGCAAGCCGGCCTCGATCGCCGTCTGCCTTGACGCGGTCTTCGCGGCGGTACCGTACTGCCTCGACCTCATCGGCGCCGCCCGGCTCGAGACCGATCCCGCCGTGATGACGGCGTTCAGGCCCAAAGAGATCGTCAAGCCCGCGTAGGACGATGTCCGCCATCGGCGGGATCAGGCATGAACGTTGCCTGCCCCCTCGCATAGGCCTACACCTTGGCCCTCCCCGCAACCCGAGTCGACGTTCCTTGGCCATTTCCGCCGCCATCACCCACCTGACGCATTACACCTACGACCGGCCGATCGCGATCGGGCCGCAGACGATCCGCCTGCGGCCGGCGCCGCACTGCCGGACACCGGTGATGGCGTATTCCCTAAAGGTGCGGCCGACGGACCATTTCATCAACTGGCAGCAGGACCCGTTCGGCAACTGGGTGGCGCGCCTCGTCTTCCCCAATCCCGCCCGTGAGTTGAAGATTGAAGTGGACCTCCTGGTGGACTTGGAGGTGTACAACCCGTTCGACTTCTTCGTGGAGGATTACGCGGCCTCCGTGCCCTTCGCCTACGAACCGGAGCTTGCCAAGGAACTCGCGCCCTACCTCGAGGTCGAGCCGGCCGGACCGGCGCTGCGGGCCTTCCTCGACGCGCTGCCGAAGGAGCCGGCCGGCACGGCGAACTTCCTCGTCGACCTCAACATCCGGCTGTCGCGGGCGATCGCCTACCTCATCCGCATGGAGGCGGGCGTGCAAACGCCGGAGGAGACGCTGGCGCTTCGCTCCGGCTCGTGCCGCGACTCGGCCTGGCTGCTCGTCCACATCCTGCGCCACCTCGGTCTCGCCGCCCGTTTCGTGTCGGGCTACCTTGTCCAGCTCAAGGCGGACATCGACCCCATCGATGGGCCGCAGGGCACGCGCACCGACTTCACCGACCTCCACGCGTGGGCGGAAGCCTACGTGCCCGGTGCCGGCTGGATCGGCCTCGACGCCACGTCCGGCCTGCTCTGCGGCGAGGGTCACCTGCCGGTCTGCGCCACGCCGCATTACCGCTCCGCCGCACCGATCTCGGGGCTCGTCGAGCCGGCGGACGTCACCTTCGCCTTCGACATGAAGGTGAGCCGGATCAACGAGGCGCCGCGTATCTCTCTGCCGTTCTCCGACGACGCGTGGCAAGCGCTCGATGCGCTCGGCGAGCAGGTCGACGCCGACCTCACGGCTCAGGATGTCCGCCTGACCATGGGCGGCGAGCCGACCTTCGTATCGATCGACGACTTCGAATCGGCGGAATGGTGCACCGCCGCCGTGGGTGAGACCAAGCGTGGCTTCGCCGACCGGCTGATCCGTCGGCTGCGCGCGCGCTTCGCGCCGGGCGGGATGCTGCATTACGGGCAGGGCAAGTGGTATCCCGGTGAGACGCTGCCGCGCTGGGCCTTCGCCTTGTACTGGCGCCGCGACGGCCACCCGATCTGGCGCAACCCCGACCTGATCGCGCCGGTCGCCCTGACCCGTACGGCCGCGCAGAAGCTCGCCGAGCCGACGCCGCCCGCCGCGGTGGAGGCCTCGCGCCGCAAGGCGGAGGTCTTCGCCGCCGGGATCGCCAGCCATCTCGGCATCGCCGCCGAGAACATCGTGCCGGCCTACGAGGATGCCGCGACGTGGATTGGCAAGGAGGGCAACCTCCCCGCCAACGTCAGCCCGCTCGACCCCAAGATCGACGACCCCGAGGAGCGTGACCGGATGATCCGGACCTTCGCGCACGGGCTCACGGTCCCGGCCGGCTTCGTGCTGCCGGTGCAGCGCTGGCAGACCAAGGCGGAGCGGGCGCCTCGCTGGGCCAGCGAGCGCTGGCGCCTTCGGCGCGGCGCGCTGTTCCTGGTGCCGGGCGATTCACCGGTCGGCTACCGACTGCCGCTGGCCTCGCTGCCGCACGTCCCGCCGGCGTCCTACCCGTTCGTCGTCGAGCAGGACCCGACGGAGCCGCGCGGACCGCTGCCGGGGCCGGCGGCGACGCTGCAGCCGGCGCGGCGGGTCGACTCCGGCGCTCCTGGCGTCCAGCGAACGACCGGAGACCGCGTGGAGCAGCACGTCGTCGAGGGCGCGGTGCGCACCGCGATCTCGGTTGAGCCGCGCGACGGGGCGATCTGCGTGTTCATCCCGCCGACCGAGCGGCTGGAGGACTACCTCGACCTGCTCGCCGCCGTGGAGGCGACGGCGGAGGCGACCGGCACGCCCGTCCACATCGAGGGCTATCCACCGCCGGTTGATCCCCGCCTCAACGTCATCAAGGTGACCCCCGACCCCGGCGTCGTCGAGGTCAACGTTCATCCGGCGGCGACGTGGCGCGAGGCGGTCGCCACGACGCGCGGGCTCTACGAGGACGCCCGCCAAGTGCGGCTCGCCGCCGACAAGTTCATGACCGACGGGCGCACCACCGGCACCGGCGGCGGGAACCACGTCGTGCTCGGCGGCCCGACGCCAGCCGACTCGCCGATCCTGCGGCGGCCGGACCTCCTGAAGAGCTTCGTGCTGTACTGGCAGCGCCATCCCTCGCTGTCCTACCTGTTCTCCGGCCTGTTCATCGGGCCGACCAGCCAGTCGCCGCGCGTCGACGAGGCTCGCCACGACGGCCTGTACGAGCTGGAGATCGCGCTTGGCCACGTTCCGAAGCCGGGCGCCGACTTCCCGCTCTGGCTCGTCGACCGCCTGTTCCGCAACATCCTGGTCGACGTCACCGGCAACACTCACCGCGCCGAGATCTGCATCGACAAGCTGTACTCGCCCGACGGACCGACCGGCCGGCTGGGCCTCATCGAGTTCCGCGCCTTCGAGATGCCGCCGGACGCGCGGATGAGCTTGGCGCAGCAGCTGCTGCTGCGCGCTTTCGTCGCCTGGTTCTGGCGGGAGCCGCAGGAAGGCGGCTTCGTCCGCTGGGGAACCGCGTTGCACGACCGCTTCATGACCGAGCACTACGTCTGGGAGGACTTCGCGCAGGTCCTTGCCGACCTTCGTCGGGCCGGCTACCCATTCGACCCCGCTTGGTTCGAGGCGCAGCGCGAGTTCCGTTTCCCGCGCTGCGGGGTGGTGAACCTCGGCGGGACGCGCCTGGAGGTCCGCCAGGCCCTCGAACCCTGGCACGTTCTGGGGGAAACCGGCGCCTTGGGGGGCACCATCCGCTACACCGATTCCTCGATGGAACGGTTGCAGGTCAAGGTCGACGGCTTCATCGCCGGGCGCCACCTCGTCACCTGCAACGGCCGCGCGATGCCCATGACGCCAACCGGCGTCAGCGAGCAGGCGGTCGCCGCCGTCCGTTTCAAGGCGTGGAAGCCGGCCGAGAGCCTGCATCCGACGATCCCGGTCCACGCGCCGCTGACGATCGAACTCTACGACATCTGGTCGAGGCGGTCACTGGGCGGCTGCACCTACCACGTGACCCATCCCGGCGGCCGCTCCTACGACACGTTCCCCGTCAACGCCTTCGAGGCGGAGGCGCGCCGCTTGGCACGGTTCGAGGCCATGGGCCACACGCACGGCACCCACGACGTCGCGCCCGAGCCGCCCAACCCCGACTTCCCGCTGACCCTCGACCTGCGCCGGCGATGGGACAGCTAGGGCAACCATGACCGCTACGGGACAGGCCAGCCGGGTGCCGCTGCCGGGCTTCTCCGAACTCGATGAGGTCGTCGCGGGATACCGGCCGTTGCCGGGCATCCCCGACGAGTTCATGGGAACGGACGGCGCGCCCGCGCCGGCTTGGATGACGTTCATCGCGCGCTTGCTCGAATTGGGGCCGGCCGAGACGGAGCGCCGGTTCACGGACGCGGACCGGCACATCCGCGACAGCGGCGTGTCCTACCGCGCCTACGGCGACACCAGCGAGAAGAGCTGGCCGATCGCGCACCTGCCGCTGCTGATCGGGGCACACGACTGGCGGACGATCAGCGCCGGTGTCGCGCAGCGCGCCGAGCTACTCGAAGCCATCCTGAAGGACGTCTACGGCGACGGACGGCTCATCGAGGACGGGTCGCTGCCGGCTGCCGCGATCGCCGGCTGCCCGGACTACCTGCAGCCACTCGCCGGCGTGCTCGGGCGCGACCGGCACTACCTCCACCTCTACGCCGCCGACCTCGGGCGCGGCCCGGACGGCCGCTGGTGGGTGCTCGGCGACCGCACGCAGGCGCCGTCCGGCTCCGGCTACGCGCTCGCCAACCGCTTGGTGCTGTCGCGCACCTTCCCCAAGCTGTACCGCGACATGAACGTGCAGCGCCTCGCTCCGTTCTTCGACGCCTTCCGCGCCGGGCTCACCGCTTGCGCCAGCCGCACCGATCCGCGCATCTGCCTGCTGACGCCCGGACCCTACAACGAGACCTACTTCGAGCAGGCCTACCTCGCCCGCTACCTCGGGCTGCAATTGGTCGAGGGCGGCGACCTCACGATGCGGGATGGCCTCGTGCACGTCCGCACCATCGCCGGGTTGAAGCGGGCCGACGTGATCCTGCGGCGCATCGACTCCGACTTCGCCGACCCGCTCGAACTCAACGCCCGCTCCCAGCTGGGCGTGCCGGGCCTCGTCGACGCCTTGCGCCAGAACGGCGTGGCGCTCGCCAACGCGCTCGGCTCCGGCGTCGTCGAATCGCCGGTGATGATGAGCTTCATGCCCAAGCTCTGCCGCACGATCCTCGGCGAGGAGCTTCGCCTGCCCAACATCGCCACCTGGTGGTGCGGGCAGGGGCGCGAGCGCGACGCCGTCCTCGCCCGCATGGACGAGATGGCGCTGGCCGGCGCCTTCGGCAACGCCGTTCCTGGCGGCCGGCGCCACCAGTCGGTGCTCGGCGCGGACATGAGCGCCGCCCAGAAGGATGAACTACGCGCCGCCATCGGCGCGCGCGGCATCGACTTCGTGGGCCAGGAGGTCGTGAAGCTGTCCACCACCCCGACCTGGACCGATCGGCAACTCATGCCGCGCCCCTTCACCCTGCGCGTCTACGCGGCGCGAACGCCGCAAGGGTGGAGCGTGATGGCCGGCGGCTTCTGCCGCATCTCGCACCGTCTCGATGTCCGCGCGGTGACGATGGGCGCCGAGGCGGCATCGGCCGACGTTTGGGTGCTTGGCGACGCACCGGTCGCCCACAGCACCCTGCTGCCGGCCGAGGGGTCGACCCGGATCCGGCGCGTGATGGGCAACCTGCCGAGCCGCGCCGCCGACAACCTGTTCTGGTTCGGCCGTTACCTGGAGCGGGCGGAGGCGGTGCTGCGCGTGGTGCGCGCCTTCGCCGGGCGATTGATCGAACTCGCCACGCCGGCCGCAGAGGCGGAATGGACCGTGAAGCGCCTCGTGACGCTGCTCGACCGGGCCGGCGCCATCCCGGACGAGCGGACGGGTCTCAAGGGCACCGAGCTCGCCGCCATCGCGCTGTTCGGCAAGGAGGAGTTCGGCTCCGGCTTCTCGCTCGTGCGGAGCGCGCGGCGCGCGGCCTCCTTCATCCGCGAGCGCCTCTCGGCCGACACTTGGCGGCTCATCGAGGACGTCCACGAGGGTCTCGACCGGGACGGGAACGCCGAACTGACCGAGGCGGACGTGACCGAGCGCGTCGACGCCTCGCTCCGCGTGCTCGGCGCCATCGCCGGCCTCGCACAGGAGAACATGAACCGCGGCGCCGGCTGGCACATGCTCGACATGGGGCGGCGCGTGGAGCGGGCGATCAACACCTGCCGGTTCGCCCGCCTGCTCGCCTGCGAGGACGGCGTGGCTGACGGGCTCAGCACGCTGCTGGAGCTGATCGACTCGCAGATCACCTACCGCTCGCGCTACCTCGTCGGACTGTCGCTGCCGCTGGTGCGCGACATGGCGATGCTCGACACCTACAACCCGCGCTCCGTCGCCTTCCAGGTGGAGCAGCTCGGGCAGCACCTCGCCAACCTGCCGCGCCTCAGCGAGGACGGCATGCTGGAGGTGCCCCGCCGCATGGTGCTCAAGCTGCAGGCCGACCTCGCCAGTTCGCTCGCCATCGACATCGACAACGCCGCGATCTTCGCCTTCGAGCAGCGCCTGCTCGCCTCCGCCGACGCCATCGGCGCCCGCTACTTCCTCCAGGGACCCAACGCCGTGAAGGCCGACAAGACCATGGGGCTCGCTTGAAGGCCCGCTGTTCGAGGATGGTGCGGGCGTGATCTACGACATCAAGCACCTGACCACCTACGAGTACGGTTCCACCGTCACCTACTCGACCTGCGCCTTGCGCCTGCTGCCGCGCGAGGAGCAGGGGCAGATCGTCTACGCGAGCCATCTCGACGTGACACCGACTCCCGACCGGACGGACGAGCGCGTCTGCTTCTTCGGCAACCGGGTCACCTCCATGATCGTCAGCACCGCGCACCGGACGCTGAGCGTGGCGACGCGCACGTCGGTCGAGATCCTCCGCGAGGCGCCGCCACCGGGTGGGGAGACGGAGCCTTGGGAGCGGGTCCGCGAGGCGGCGTTCGCGTCCCGCTCGCTCCTTCGCGACGCGCCGGCGCATTTCCTCCATCCCAGCCGCTTCGTGCCGCACTACGCCCCGGCGACCGCCTACGCCCGCGAGAGCTTCTCGCCGGGTCGCCCGGTGCTGGAGGCGGCCAAGGACCTGATGCACCGGGTGCGCACCCAGTTCCGCTACGATCCCAAGGCGACGGTGGTCTCGACGCCGCTCTCGGAGGCCTTCGACCACCGCCACGGCGTTTGCCAGGACTTCGCCCACATCATGATCTCGGGCCTGCGCGGCCTGGGACTGCCGGCCGCCTACGTGTCGGGCTACATCCGCACCATCCCGCCGCCCGGCAAGAAGCGGCTGGAGGGCGCCGACGCGACCCACGCCTGGGTGTCGATCTGGTGCGGGCACGAGGTCGGCTGGGTCGGGCTCGACCCGACCAACGACATCATGATTGGCGACGACCACATCATCCTCGCCAAGGGGCGGGACTACGCCGACATCTCGCCGGTCGCCGGAATCATCCTCGGCTCCAAGGAGCAGGACGTGGACGTGAAGGTCGACGTCATTCCGCGCGGCGAGTAGCGGGGTCGCTCTCGCCCTCCCGCCAATCGTCGCTGAGGCCACCCAGCAGGGGATGGAACATCTCGTCGCCGGCATGCTGGGTGAATTCGACGTTGAGCTGGTCGGGGCGGAGCCCCAGTTCCTCCAGGCAGATCGCGACGAGCGCTTCGGCCAGGCGGGCGCGTTGCTCGGCCGGCCGCCCGCGCCGGATGTCCAGCATCAGCAGCGCGGCCGGGTACGGCGCGTCGGCGGTGCAGCGCCACAGGCCGCCGTCGCCGAGTTCCCGGATCGCCACCGACACACGGCGGATGTCGGCGTCCATCATCGCCGCGTAAGTCGCGCCGAGGCGCTCGGCCAGCCGCCGCTTGACGGCGATGCCGTGGGCGAAGGGCATGTCGAGCTGCAAGTAGGGCGTGGCTGGTCTCCGTGCCGTCAGCGCTCGCGGCGCCGCAGGATCGCGTAGCCGCACCAAGTGTCCAAGACCGCCACGTCCTGTCGGGCCGATGCTAGTGGACTGGCGCCGCTCCGCCGATCACGGCGCGGCGCGGCGGCTCCGACACGCGCGGTGGGTCGGAGAAGGGTTGAGCGTAGATGTCCCGCATGATCGACGCCGCGACGCGCGTTCCGGGATCGGCCTTGTCAAGCATGCCCCTGTCGCCGGCGATCATCATCCCCGATCTCGTGAGCTTGGCGTCGCAGAACGCCTCGGCCTCCTGGCAGCGGGCCACGCTCGGGAACTTGAGCCCGACCACGCCGAACGGCTTGTCCATCAAGTGCGAGAAGCGGCCGATCCCGATGCGTTCGCCGCCGAACATCGTTTCCAGGAGGACGACGAATTTCACCTGATCGATGGCGCTGGGCGCGAGCAGGTTGATGTTGAACGTCAGCGTGCGCGCCTCGACATCCTTGAGCACTTCCATGGAATGAAGCACCTTCATCATTCACTCGGTCTCCTGCAGCGGCGCGCGCGATACCCGACGATGGTCATGCGCGCATCCTACATCTGCCCGGCGGCCGCGCGGCTGCCAAGCTCCTATATCGAAGATGCGAAACCTTTTCGGCAGAGGCGCACGACGCGTCCTCGCCCTACCCGGCGGGCTGGCCCGCCGCCCGGACGGCCAGCCGACCCTCCTCGGCGCGTTTCGCGTCTCCCGCGAGTCTCTCTTGGCGCCGTCCGAGCCACAGGCCGTCGATGAGCCAGAGGATCGTCAGCGGGATGGCGACGAGCGCGATCTGCGCGTTGCCGATCCCGTGACCCCCTATGAGCCCGCTACCCCAGGCGCCGAACTGGTCGCCGAGCCGGTAGATCACCGTGTCGATGAAGCTCTTCGCCTTGTAGCGGTCTTCGCGGGGGACGACGGTGAACAGCAGTTCGCGGGTCGGCCGGGCGATGGCGAAGTTGCCGGCGCGGCGGATCACCTGGAACACGACGATGGCGGCGATCGACGTCGGGACGGCGGCCAGCACGCCGAAACCGATCACGCTGACGGCCGGTAGCAGGGCGAGCGTGAGCGTGACGCCGAGCACCCGCAGGATGCGCCCGGTGAAGAACAGCTGGATGCCCAGTGTCAGGATGTTCACCAGGAGGTCGACGATGGCGAAGAAATTGGTGCGCGCCGCCTTATCCTTGAAGGCGGTTGCGGCGACGCCGGCTTGCTCGAAGTACAGGAACGTCGAGGTCAGGGCGAACAGCAGCAGAAACAGCGCGGTGTTGATGAGGTAGGGCGAGGAGAAGGTCTTGGTGAAGCCGGCGAAGATGGAACCGCCAACCCGCTCGTCGGCGACCACTTTTTCCTCCACCCGCATCGTCTTGGCGTAGGCCGACAGGTGCCTGACGCCGAACACCGCCACCTCCAGCATCACGGCGGCGGTGACGAGCAGCGCGGTCTGCGGCACGTGGCGGGCGAGTCCCACCACCACCGCCGAGCCGACGATGGCGCCCAGCGTGGCGCCGGCCGCGATGAAGCCGAACAGCCGCTTGCCCTGCTCGGAATCGAACACGTCGACGATCATCGCCCAGAACACGGACACGACGTACAGGTTGAACACCGAGATCCAGACGAAGAAGACGCGGCCGACCCAGATCGTCTGGACCCTGTCGGCGAGCCACAGCGCCAGCGCGAACATGAGGATGTTGAGCGCGAAGAAGCGGTAGGTCACCGAGATGAAGCGGACGCGGGGCAGGGCGCGCACCAGCGCGGAGAAGGGCACGTTGAGCACCACCATGGCGATCAACGTGCCGGTGAACAGCCAGGGCAGGTTCTCGAAGCCGCCGGCGACCCCCATCTCGTCGCGGATCGGGCGCATGATGTAGTACGACATCAGCACGGAGAAGATGTAGAGCCAGGCCCAGGCGAGTGCCTCGACCTCGTTGGGCTCGACGGCGATGGCGCGACGCACCAGCCGCGTCAGCGCGCCTTCGCGCGGCTCCTCCGCCTTCACGTCCATCGCCGCGGGTCCATCATCGGCTGGTCCATTGAGCGCCAGATCCATCAAGGGCTTGGCACGGCTACTTGAGGCCGAGCTTCTGCTTCCACTCGGCGACGGTGAAGACGCCGGTGCCCAGCTTGCGCTGTGGACCGAACTCGCCGGCGCGGGCGAGCGGCACCGGCACCGGCACGAAGCCGGCCTGCTTGACGAGGTCGGAACCGACCTTGATCGCCTCCGCGTCGTCGGAGGCGAGCGGGATGCCGACCGGATCGCCCTTGCGGTTCGAGTCCGACGCCATGTTCTTGTAGTTGATGGCGTTGAAGGCGCGCAGGAGGTGCGTGTCCGGGAACAGCGAGGCGGACATGGCGCCGATGCCCTTGGCCTCGACCTCCGCGACCATCGCGCCATCGCGCGGCGCCACGGCGTTGGAGGTGTCGAACACCACCTTGCCCTTCAACGCCGCGCCGTCCTCCTTCGCCACTTCGGGCACGGCGGTGTAAGGCACGGAGATCACCACCACGTCGCCGAACGCCGCCGCTTCCGCCGGCGTGCCGGCCTTGGCGTGCGGACCGGCCTGAGCGACCAGGTCCTTCAGCGTCTCGGGATGGCGCGAGGCGAACATGACGTCGTCGCCGGCCTTGGCCCACAGGGTGCCGAGCGTGCCGCCGACCTTGCCGGAGCCGATGATGCCGATCCTGTGGTGCGCGCCGCCCGCATCCTGCGCCCGGGTCGCGCTCACGGACAGGGCACATGCCGCGCTCAAGGCCAGCACCGTCGTGCTCAGCGTCCACCTTTGTGCCATCCCTCACTCCATAGATGCGTGTTCGCGCGAGGCGCGACGGTCAGAAGCCGCTCGCGTCATCACGCGAGCGATACCCCAACCCGGCCGGAGCGTGTCATCACTGATCTGTGAGGTCAACGCGAGGCGTCGCTTGCGGCGGCGGCGGAACGACTTAGATTGCGCGGGTAGCAACTCCGAGGCGCCGGACTTCCCCATGACCTTCGTCGATGCGCAGGAAGCGCCCGGCCGCAAGACAGGCCAGATCAAGCTGCACGGCGAGGCGGCCTTCGCCGGCATGCGCCGGGCCGGCCGGCTCACTGCCGAAGCCCTCGACATGCTGACCCCGCACGTCCAGCCCGGCGCCCTGACCGAGGATCTCGACCGGCTCGTGTTCGACTTCGCGATGGCGCACGGGGCCTACCCGGCGCCGCTCGACTACCGAGGCTACCGCCGCTCGATCTGCACCTCGCTCAACCACGTCGTCTGCCACGGCCTGCCCGACCGCAAGCCGCTCAGGGACGGTGACGTCCTCAACATCGACGTCACCCTGATCGTGGACGGCTGGCACGGTGACTCCTCGCGCATGTACCTCGTCGGCGAGGTGCCCCGGCGCGCCCAGCGCCTCGTCGAGGTGACGCACGAGGCGCTGATGCGCGGCATCGCGGTGGTGCGCGAGGGCGCGACGACCGGCGACATCGGCGCCGCCATCCAGGCCTTCGCCGAGGGCGAGCGCTGCTCCGTGGTGCGCGACTTCTGCGGCCACGGCCTCGGCCGGCTGTTCCACGATGAGCCCAACATCCTGCACTACGGCCGCAAAGGGGAGGGCGTGACGCTGCGCGCCGGCATGTTCTTCACCGTGGAGCCGATGATCAACCTGGGTCGTCCGCACGTGAAGATCCTCGGCGACGGCTGGACGGCGGTGACGCGCGACCGCTCGCTGTCGGCGCAGTTCGAGCACACGCTCGGCGTGACGGCGGAGGGCTGCGAGGTGTTCACCTTCTCGCCGGCCGGGTTGCATCAGCCGCCGTACGTCGTGCCACCCGGAGAAGGCACGGCCGCCGGCGCGTGACGGCGAGATGAGCGCGGAAGAGGGGGCCGGGCTGGAAAGGTCGGAGGAGGCCGTCCCGCACTTCCTTGGCCACCGCGAACGCCTGCGCGAGCGTTTCAGGCGCGGCGGCGGCGGCGCGCTGAACGACTACGAGTTCCTCGAGCTGATCCTCTTTCGCGCCATGCCGCGCCGTGACGTGAAGCCGGTCGCCAAGGCCATGCTGGCCCGTTTCGGCTCCTTCGCGGAGGCGCTGGCCGCCCGGCCGGAGCGCCTCGCCGAGGTGGCGGGCCTGGGCGAGGCCGCCATCACCGAGATCAAGATCGTCGAGGCGGCGGCGCGGCGGCTCGCGCAATCCACGATCGAGGCGCGGCGCAACCTCGGCTCCTCGTCGGCGGTGCTCGACTATTGCCGCACCGCGATGGCCTACCTCGACCGCGAGGAGTTCCGCGTCCTGTTCCTCGACAAGCGCAACCAACTGCTCGCCGACGAGGTGCAGGGGGTGGGCACGATCGACCACGCGCCGGTCTACCCCCGCGAGGTGATGCGACGCGCGCTCGAACTCAACGCCACCGCGCTGATCCTCGTCCACAATCACCCCTCCGGCGATCCCAGCCCCTCGACGGCGGACATCGCCATGACCATGCAGATCGTCACGCTGGGCAAGGCGCTTAACGTGGTGGTCCACGACCACCTGGTGATCGGCCGCCACGGCCACGCCAGCTTCCGGGGGTTGAAGCTGATCTAGAGGTCTGGTGCCCACGCTGCTGTCCGCTCGGCGTCGGTTCGCGTCCGTGCTCGCGACGCTGCCTTCTCGGGGTAAGCTCGTGAAGCGCCGAATGGACCCGTCCAGCAGGCGGACCGGAAGCTTCACGTGCCGTTGTACGACGGGGAACGCTTCTCCACGAAGGCCGCGATACCTTCCCGCGCGTCCCGGGTCGGGACGATCCGGGCGAAAGCCGCCTCCTCGATCGCCAGACCGTCATCGATCGAGGCGTCCATGCCGCGATGGATCGCCGTCAATGCCGCCGCCACCGTCAGCGGCGGCTTCGCCGCGAGTTCCGCCGCCAAGGCGAGGCTGGCATGCAGGAGTTCGCTGCTCGGGACCACGCGGTTCACGAGCCCGAGGGCGGCGGCTTCCCTCGCGTCGAAGCGCCGACCCGTCAGGATCAACTCGGTTGCCGCTTTGCGGCCGATGTTGCGGGGCAGGCGCTGCGTGCCCCCGAACGTCGGGATGATGCCGATGTTGATCTCCGCCTTGGAGAACATGGCCGTTTCGGCGGCCAGCGCGATATGCGTCGACTCCACGAGCTCGCAGCCGCCCCCGAACGCCAGCCCGTTCACCGCCGCGACGATGGGTTTGCCGAACGTCTCGACGCGACGGGTCATGACGTGTGCGGGTCGCATGAAGTGCACCACCGCCTCCGCCGGGCCAGCCTCGACATGCCGCTGGAAGGCGGCGATGTCCGCGCCGGCGCTGAAGGCTCGTCCTTGACCGGTGATGACGACGGCTCGAAGGGCCGCATCAAGCTCGATGCGATCGAGCGCCGCCAAGATGGCCGCCAGCATCTCGTTGCTGAGGGCGTTGAGTTTGTCCGGCCGGTTGAGCGTCAGCAAGGCCACCGCACCCTCGATCCGCGTGGTCAGAACGTCATCCATGGTGCAGTCTCCGCGATCTCGTCTCGCGGCGAAGGTAGGCGGAACGTCCGCGTCATCACCATCGCCTGAACGGCAGAGATCGACGCGCGGTCGTGGAGGCACCATGCGGCTCGGTGCGGCCATCTTGTCGCCGGGCGGCGCATGGGCTTCCGCCAGCCGGAAGCCGCGGGTGGTGAACGTGTCCGTCTCGGCCCTCGCACCGAAGTCGCGGGCGACGTGCGGGCCGCGTGCCGGTTCGCCACCCTACGCTCGCGACTTACACCATGCTCGCCGCCGAGGCCGAAGCGCCCGGCGAGCGAGAAGGCGGCCTTGAGCGTCTCTGGTCCGGCGTGCAGGTTTCTTTCGCCCGCGGCCGGTGACGCGCGTCGGCCCGGTCGCGCGTCCCGCGCCGGGCGTGGCTCGCCTCCACATCATGGCGGTGAGCGGAAGACCGACGGGAGTACCGAGCCTGGCGATTGCGTCGCGCCGATCAGGTCGTTCCGACCGGAACTCCCCGCCGGCTCGGCTTGTTTGGACTCATGCTGAATAAGTGCGCCGCGCACGGCCGACAGATGGTCGCCGTGCACCCGCCCGCCCGTCGTGGGCCACCCTGATCCGGAGAAGTTCATGAGCGAAGACGCAGGGTTTATGACCCGCGACGGCGCGCGCGACATCGCCCCGACGATGCCGATCACGTTGACCGTCAACGGCGAGAGCCGTGACCTCCACCTCGATCCCCGCACGACGCTGCTCGACGCGCTGCGAGAGCACATCGGCCTCACCGGCACCAAGGTCGGCTGCAATCACGGCACCTGCGGCGCCTGCACGGTCCACGTCGACGGGCGCCGGCAACTCGCCTGCCTCGTCCTCGCCGCCGCCGCCGCCGGGCGCGCCATCACCACCATCGAGGGGCTCGGCGGCGACGCGTTGCACCCGATGCAGGCCGCCTTCGTCGCGCACGACGCCATGCAGTGCGGCTACTGCACGCCGGGCCAGATCATGTCGGCTGTCGCCTGCGTCGCCGAGGGCCACGCCGACAACGACAACCAGATCCGCGAGTACATGAGCGGCAACCTGTGCCGCTGCGGCGCCTATCCCAACATCGTCGCGGCGATCCGCGAGGTCGCCGGCAGCCAGGGCGCTGGCCGGTCGGCCGGTTCGGGGGGTTAGTCGATGCAGCCCTTCACCTATCACCGCGCCGCCTCGCTCGGCGAGGCTCTGCACGAGGCGGCGATCCCCGGCGCGGCGATCCTCGCCGGTGGCACGAGCATGGTCGACCTGATGCGCGGCGGGCTGAGCGCGCCGTCGCGCATCGTCGACATCGGCCACCTCGGCGACCTCGCCGCTTTCGACACGAGCGGCGGCGTGCTGCGCTTCGGCGCGCTCGCCCGCATGGCCGACGTGGCGGAGGACGCGACGCTGCTCGCCGCCTACCCCGCGCTTGCCGAGAGCCTCCAGCTCGCCGCCTCCCAGCAGCTGCGCAACGCGGCCACCATCGGCGGCAACGTCCTGCAACGAACCCGCTGCCCGTACTTCCGGCACGCGGCCCCAGCCTGCAACAAGCTCGCGCCGGGAAGCGGGTGTTCGGCGATCGCGGGCGAGACGCGCGAGATGGCGCTGTTCGGCGGCTCGGAGCGTTGCATCGCGACTTACCCCGGCGATTGGGGCACCGCGCTCGCCGCCTTCGACACCGACGTGGAGATCGCCAGCGCGGGCGGCACGCGAACCATCCCCTTCGGCGAACTGCACGTGCCTTACGGTGACGACCCGGCGAAGGAAACGAGCCTCCGGCCGGGCGAGATCATCACCGCGATCACCGTGAAGGCGACGCCGATGGGGCGTCGCTCGACCTACGTGAAGGTTCGTGATCGGCAAAGTTACGCCTACGCCGTGGTCAGCGCGGCTGTGGCCCTCGACATGGACGGCGACACCGTGCGCGAGGCCAGGGTCTCGCTTGGCGGTGTCGCGACCAAGCCGTGGCGCTCGAACGAGGCGGCCGCCGTGCTGAAGGGGCAGGCGTTGAGCGAAGGGCTCGCCCTGAAGGCTGGCGCCGCCGCCTTCGCCGCGGCGCAACCGCGCGGACAGAATGCCTTCAAGATCGAACTGGGACGCCGAGCGGTCGCCAAGGCGATCCTCGTCGCGAGCAAGAGGACCTGACATGGACGCGAGACATGGGATCGGCGCCCCGATCGTGCGGCGTGACGCGGCAGCCAAGGCCAGGGGGACGGCGAGCTACGCCGCCGACGTCGCCCATGAGCGCGCCGCCTACGCCGCCCTGACGCTCAGCAGCGTCGCCAAGGGCCGGATCACCGCCATCGACACCAGCGCCGCCGACGCGGTGCCGGGTGTACGGGCGGTGCTGACGCACCGGAGCTTCAACCAGGGGCTGGGCGGGGAAACCTTTGTCATGAAAGGGGGGCACATGCAGTCCTCCTTCATGCCGCTCCAGTCGGACGAGGTGCATCACGCCGGCCAGATCGTCGGCCTCGCGATCGCCGACACGCTTGAGGCCGCCGAGGAAGCCGCCCGCAAGCTCAACGTCAGCTACGCGAGCGTTCACGCTTCCGCGGCGATGGATGATCCCGACCGCAAGACGGAGACCGACGACAAGGCCGGCGTGACGAAGGGGGACGCCGACGCCGCCCTTGCCGCCGCGCCGGTGAAGATCGACTCGACCTACGTCACGCCGGCCCAGCACCACAATCCGATCGAGCTCTACGCCACCACCGCCGCGTGGACCGGCGACAAGCTCGTCGTCCACATGCCGAGCCAGTGGGTGATGGGCACGCAGGCTGGGCTCGCCACCATCTTCGGCATCCCGATGGACGACGTCCGCATCGAGAGCCCCTACGTCGGCGGCGGCTTCGGCTCCAAGGCGACGATCCTGCCGACGACCGTGCTGGTGGCGGCGGCCGCCAAGCGGCTGGGACGGCCGGTCAAGCTGGTGGTACCGCGCGAGGCGATGTGGACGGTGGGCTCGTTCCGCCCGGCGACCCGCGCCCGCGTCGCGCTCGGCGCGGAGCGCGACGGCACGCTGAAGTCGATCATCTTCGAGGAGGCGGGCCAGAGCTCCGAGATCGACCACGTCGCCTTCCCCGGCACGTCGGCGATCATCCGGATGTACGACAGCGAAACGCTTCGCACCAAGCAGTCGACGGTGGCGACCGATGTCAACACGCCCGGCTTCGTGCGGGCGCCGGCGGAAGCCTCGTCGTTCTTCGGCTTCGAGAGCGCGATGGACGAACTGGCCGAGGCGCTCGACATGGACCCGATCGCCCTGCGGCTCAAGAACGAGCCGGTGGTCGACCCCATCAAGGGCGTGCCGTGGAGCAGCCGCTCGCTGGTCCAGTGCTTCCATCGCGGCGCCGAGCTGTTCGGCTGGGACAAGCGGGTCAAGACGCCGGGCATGACCAAGACGGCCGACGGCATCCTGGTCGGCTACGGCTGCGCGACGGCGACCTATCCGTCGGCCATGGCGCCGGCGGCGGCCCGCGTCACGCTGCGCTCCGACGGCTCGCTGCTGGTCGAGTGCTCCGCCCACGACCTCGGCACCGGCGCCTACACGGTGCTGGGCCAGGTGGCCGGCGACGCGCTCGGCACGCCCGACGACCGGATCACCGTGCGTCTCGGCGACACGACGCTGCCCTCTGGCCCGATGGCGGGCGGGTCGATCACCACCGGCTCGGCCGGATCGGCGATCCAGAAGGCCGCGCTCATCCTGCGCGCCCGCCTACTCAAGGCGGCGACCAGCGATCAAGGGCCGTTCCTAGGCGTCGACGCCACAAGCCTCCGCTTCGACGAAGGCCACTTGGTCGGCCCGGACGGAAAGTCCGTGCCGCTCATCGACATCTTGAAAGGCCTGGGGTCGGGCGACCTCGCCGAGGAGGCGGTGTGGAAGCCATCTTCGATGGAGGACAAGAAGATGCGGTACGGCCTCGACGGCGGCATGGCCTTCGCCGGACCGGTCACCGAGGATTGCACGAGCTTCTCCTTCGGGGCGCAATTCGCCGAGGTCCACGTCGATCCGCTGCTGCGCACCGTCCGCGTGCCCCGCATGGTCGGCGTGTTCGCGTGCGGCCGCATCATCAATCCCCGCACCGCCCGCAGCAACCTCGTGGGGGGCATGATCTGGGGGGCGAGCTTCGCGCTGCTGGAAGAAAGCCGGATCGACCGGCCGCAGGCGATGTTCGCCAACAAGGATCTCGCCGGCTACCACGTCTCCTCCTGCGCCGACATCGGCGAGGTCGTCTGCGAGACGATCGACGAGGAGGACAAGCTGGTGAACGCCATCGGTGCCAAGGCGGTGGGCGAGGTCGGCATTGTCGGCATGCCGGCGGCGATCGCCAACGCCGTCTACAACGCCACCGGCATCAGGGTGCGGAAGACGCCGATCCTGGCGGAAGACCTGCTGGACTGAAGCGGATGGGACGATGGCCGGGATCCTCCACGATCCCGGCCTTATCGCTCGAGGGCACGCGCGAGCCAGGAGCGGACGCCGGCGAGCGTGCGGAAGTCGTCCAGCGAGCGGGCGGGGATGTCGGGGTAGGCGTTGGTCGTCATTTGGGCCAGCGCGTTGCCCGGTCCGAGTTCCAGCGCCGCCGTCGCGCCGGCCTCACGGCAGGCTTCCAAGCAGGCGGCCCAGTTGATCGTTCGGGACACCTGCCGCGCCAGCTTCGCGAGACCGTCGGCCATGCCGCCGACCGCCGTACCGTCGACGCCGCTGAGCAGGCGCACGTCCGCTCCGGCGGCGGCACGGATGTCCTGCCTCGCGAGAACCGTGGCAAAGGTCTCGCTCGCCCGGGCCAGTCTCGGCGTGTGCGAGGCGACCGCGACCTTGAGCACGCCCGTCCGCGTCGCCCCGGCGTCCGTGGCCGCCGCACAGGCGGCCGCGAGAGCCTTCCGGCCACCGCCCAGCACGCAGGTGTCGGCGGGGTTGATGATCGCCACCGCGACCCCGTGCGCCGTGCAAAGCGCCTCGACGAGCGTGCGCGCGAGGCCGCGCACGTAGGCGAGGCCGTCATCGGGGCCGCCAGCCGCGTCCATCGCCGCCGCGCGCGCGCGCGCCAAGTCGATGGCCGCGGCGGGCTCGATCAGCCCGGCGCAGCCCCAGGCGGCCAGCTCCCCGACGCTGTAGCCGGCGATCACCAGTCCGTCCCCGAAGGTGACGCGCAGCGCCGCGTGGGCGGCGAGCGCCTGTGTGCAGCACAGCACCTGCCCGACGGCGTTGGCGTGGAGGTCCGCACCGGGGTCGCGCACCAGCCCGCGCGGATCGCGTCCGCCGAGCGCCCTCGTCGCGGCGGCGAACACCGGCGCCGCCTCCGTCGCGTCCGCCGTGAGGGCGAACATGTCGGGATGCTGATGGCCCTGGCCGGAGCAGAGGAGGGCGAGCGTCATGGATGTTTCCCGGAGATGACGGGCGACGTGCCTGCGATCCGCACGGCGCCCGGTTCATGATCGCTCACGGCTGGATCAACGCGGCGTTGAGCTTCTCGTACAGATCGTAGATCAGCCGGCCGTCTTGCTGATTCTCCCTGATGAAGACCACCACGCCCGCATCGTACCGCTTGCCGACCCCGCCGATCCGCAGCTCGGTCTCCTTGGCGAGGAGAAACAAGCTGTCCTTGAATGGGAAGGCTTTGGCTCCTTTCCGCAGGCTCAAGCACCACCCGTTCCCTAGATCGAGCAGGATGTGACCGTTCCGCTCGTCGATGCGTTCGAGACGGTCGATGTTGTCCCAAGGTCGTGCCTCCACCCCGACGGGAGGACCGCGAGGAAATGCTCGTGGAGAAACTCCGGTAGAAGACTGGGCAACACTCGATGATTCCCGTGGGAGGCGACGCGTTCGACATCATGAACGGGTTGCCCGTGCCTGCCATGCCGCGACGAAAAGGGTCATCGCCAGCAGGTCGGCGCAGCCGCCGGGGCTGAGACGGCGCGCGACGAAGGCGCGGTGGATGGCGCTCGCCGCCTCGCGCCAGTCCGGCGCGCCGACCCCGCCCCGCGCGAGGAAGTCGCGCGCATGGGCCCGCGCGAAGGCGAGACCCTCGGCCCCGCCGCGATGGAGGAGATTGGTGTCGGCGACGCTGGCGAGCAGCGCGAAGAAGGCGTGCGCGCGGGCGGCGGCGGCATCGGCGGGCGCCAAGCGGTGCCCCGCCGCCAGTCCCGGCAGGCCGACCTCCGTGAGCGTGCGGAAGCCGCCCGCCGCCTCGCCGCGCGCGCCGGCTACGTCGTGCGCGCGGGCGACGATTGTTCCATGGCTGTGCGGCGGCGGGGCGGCGCCGGCGATCGCCTCGCCCCACGCGCTCCGCACGACGGCGCCGAGCGTGCCGCCCTCGCCCCGCCCGGCGGCGGCGCACAGGAGGCCGAGTCCGAAGATCGCGCCGCGATGGGTGTTCACCCCGCCGGTCTCCGCCAGCATCGCCGCTTCGGCCTCGCGCCCGATCGCGCGCAACCCGTCCATGGTGGCTCCGTCGCGCCCGGCCGCCGCCAGCGCCGTGAAGAACGGTTCGAGCGTCGCCGCGCTGCGCCGGAGCAAGGCCGCGTCCATGTCGTCGTGGCTGCCGTTGTCGTGCGGGCTGACCAGCCCCGGCTTCGGCCAGGTGTCGAGTTCGAGATCGAGGCAGCGCCGCGCCAGCGCGCCGATCGCGGTGGGGCGCGGCGACGAGGCGGGATCGCTGCCGTTGATCGCGTGGGTCACGTCGCCATCCCCAGAAACGCGCGCGCGGGGCGCAGCAGGACGCCGTCGAGCGTCTTCACCAGCACGTCGCCTCGTTCCCTTCCGCCCGCGAGCGCGCCGTGCAACTCGCGCCATTGCACCGCCGCGCCACGATGGACGACCTCGCCGTCGATGCGTCCCGGCGCGGCGAGGCCGTCGAGCGCCGTCAGCAGGCGCGGCGTGTCGGGGGAGAGCGGCCACAGCAGGTCGAGGTCGGAAGTCGGCGTGAGATAGTCGAGGCCGGTGAGCGCTGCCCAAGCGAAGCTGCCGAACACGCGGGGTGTCAGGCCGTGGCGCGCCCCGAGCGCCTCGATCGCGGCGATCGAGGCCGCCCAGCGGGGCGGGGCGGTGGCGCGAACGGCGCGCAAGGTCACCGGCGGTTCCACCGCCCGCACCGCCGCGTGGGGCAGGGCCAAGGCAAGGCGTCGCCCGCCGCGCGTCGGCGGCAGGGGCAGCCCCACGGGCACGTGCCGCGCCGGGTCGCCCACCCCGCGCCGCCGCGCGACCACCGGCCAGCCGCGCGCCGCCCAGTCCGCCACGAGCGGGTCGTCCCGTGTGTCCCCCGGCAGGACCAGCGGCCAGGCCTGTGGATCGACGCGGATCACCGCGTGGCGCGGCGGGGGCCAGCCGGACTCGTCCGCCGGACCTCGCGCCGCTCCCGCCATGATCGTGCGCGCCCCCGCGCTCACGTGGTCTCTCGACCCAGCGCGCCATAGGCGCCGGCCCGCACGAAGGCGTAGCTCGCCGCCGAGAGCAGCGCGGCGGCGCCGGCGATGAGGAAGGCCGGCGTGAAGCCGCCGGTGTGTTGCACCACCAGCCCCGTCACGAGCGGGGCGAGCGCGCCGCCGATCGAGCCCCCGATGTTCTGCACGGACTCGAGCGTCGCCACCATCGCCGGCGGGGTGAGACTGGCGCCGAGCGCCCACGAGCACGACCCCGCGCCGTAGGCACAGAACATCGCGAGCGACAGGACGGCCAGCATCCCGCCGGTATCGGCGACGAAGGGGGCGCCCGCCGTGAGCACGCCGGCCAGCGCGAGCCCGGCGACCGTCGGGATCTTGCGCGCCAGGACGGCTTCGATGTCGCGGTGGGCGAGGGCGTCGGAGATGAAGCCGCCGAGGCAACCGCCGACGAAGCCGGCGAATTGCGGGATCGCGGCGAGCAGGCCGGTGCGCGCGACGCTGACGTGGCGCACGCTTTCCAGGTAATCCGGCAGCCACGCGACGATGAGCCACGTGACGTAGACGATGCCGAACAGGCCGCCGACCAGCGCCCAGGTGGTGGGCACGGTGAAGAGCCTGCCCCACAGCGCGGGGCCGGCCGCGTCGACGGTCTCGAGGTTCCCCGCGCGGATCGCCGCCATGTCCTCGTCCGGTACGCTGGCGGTGTCCGGTGGACGGTAGACGAGCGCCCAGGCCAGTGCCACGAGCAGCCCGATCACCCCCATCGCCATGAACATGACCCGCCAGCCGAAGGCCAGCATCAGCGCCGTCAGCAGAGGCGGCGCGACCGCCGGGCCGAGCGAGGAGGCGGCGTTGAAGAGCCCGAGCGGCAGGCCACGGTCCCGGACGGGGAACCAGTCGACGCACGATCGCGCACCGGCGGTGAACATCGGGGATTCACCGAAGCCCAGCGCCGCGCGGGCGGCGACGAACTGACCGAAGCTCTGGACCGCGCCGGATACGAGTTGCGCCAATGACCAAAGGACCATGCCGACGCTCAGCATCAGATGCGGGCCAAGTCGATCCGTGAGGATGCCGGCCGGGAGCTGGAACAGCGCGTAGGTCCAGGCGAAGGCCGAGAGGAGGGCGCCCATCTGCGTCGGCGAGAGATGGAGATCGGATGCGATGTCGTGGTTGGCGATCGCGAGTGTCGAGCGGTCGACGTAGTTCACGCAGCCGGCCAGGACGAGAAGGGCGACCAGCGTCCACTGGCGTCGCCTGGTACGTCGGCTGAGGCGCGGGATGTCGGTGACGACCATAGGACTGCCCTCTCGATGTCACCTCCCTAGCAGCGTCGCGGATGCCCGGCCATCGTGCTCTCGCCGGTCTGCGGTGGATGAGGGGCGGGCACGTCGACGACGCGCGGCGAACTCGCATCGAAGGGCCGAGAACACCACCGGCGACGACGCCCGGTCGATTTTCGCCGATCCCATGTTGACACTATGGTGGGTGACCTTCTATATCCTTGTCATCGGCGGCGCT
>CAXTIU010000031.1:0-27722 GCA_964244495.1 uncultured Beijerinckiaceae bacterium | reverse complement strand
CGTATCACCAGGACAGGCTCTAATCGCGATTGGATGAGAGTTCGGGGGCAGGTCACCTCGCATCGACCCAGCTCCCACCCACAACAAGATGGAATCACATCAGGCGATAAGAGGCGAGGTTCTTGGAGGTGTCCAGCCGCGAGATGCCGTGGCGCTGCAGGCAGCGGTGCAGCGACGAGCGGGTCAGGTGCGGCAGCGTTGGCTGCAGAGCGTACAGGCAGTCGTCAAGCGGCAGCAGCGTGTGACGGCGGAACGCCACAACGATCGCCTCGTCCTCAACGGTGAGAACCGTGGATCGAGGCTCCCTCGGGCCGGTCGGCACGTCGGCCACCGAGTTCCGCCGCTTCCACTTGGCAACCGTCTTCTGGTTGATCCCGTAGCGTTTCGCCAGAACCCTCCAGGCTCGCTTGATTATGCTGTATCGCTCGACGGACCGCCGCCGTCGTTGTGGCGCTTCCATGGAGAACCTGGCCCATAGCGCATCCTTTCCATTCACAGGATGAGATTGCACCATCAAAGTCCGGGATCAAACATATAGCTTTAAAAGCCGGCAACCGGACTCGACGACAATCAAGATCAAACTTGACGTCAGATCATCGGACAAAAAAGTACGAAGCTGTCCTAAGGTAAGTCCGATGAGGCACAACAACTTGAAGCATCGGATTGGATCTACGATCCGCTCCAAATGCTCCAGTACGTATAAAATTGCTAGAACATCATATAAAAAAAACGCTCAGCTACTGTATTTCCGAGACGGGCAAAATTAAGCACGACGGTTGAATCGCGGTATGATAGATCGTGTCACGACCGATCTTGTTGGGCGCATAGAAATGCGACCACAAGACTTCCGTGACAGCGGAGTCGCCATTCGCGATATCGAGGCGGATCCGGTGGCCGGCCTTGAAAAGGTAGGCTGTCGGTTCAATCGACATGTCGAAGCGCGTGATGTCTTCCGGCACGAGCGGTTGCGGCGTGCTGTGGGTGTGAACAGGTTCCATCTCCGTGCTACGCTCGGGATCAAGAGCCCGGTGGGAAGCTCTGAGCCATCCCCGGCTGACGGTTTCCGCCATTGGATTGATGTTGGCATTGCGGGCCTCGGATGATTGGGGCGCCTGATCCATCACCTTGACAAAGAAATCCGTATCGGTCCGACTCGAACTAGCAAAAAGTTCGAGCTTGATCGGCCCGCAGATTTCCGTGTCAGTCGGCAACGGGTCGCTCGTGAACGTCAAGATGCGTCGGGCCGGGTCGAAACCGCCGGCGGGACCATTCGGCCCGAAGCCGACTGTCCCGCTGACCCAACCGCGTTGCGGGTACTCGTAGCTTGTCGTCGGTGACGCATCGGTTCGATCGCGCAGAAGGCGCCCGTCGTTGAGCGAAGTGACGCTGCCGCTAGGGCCGGAGGCGAGATACCACCGTTCGTAGCGCGTCCCAGCCGGCGGCCAACTCTCGGCGCTTCGCATGATCGTCGATCCACGGACGGCGTATTCGATCGGTGGCCTCTCCACGAAATCCGTATGTCGTCTTTTCAAATAGTGATCGTAGAAGGGGAGCATGACGCGCTGGTGAAAGCCGATATCGTTGAACTCATCTGCGGCTGCGAACGCGTTCGGCACGCCCGACATGCGCAGCTTCTTCGGTCCTCGAGCCTTGCGGAAGCCGTCAATGTTGCCGCGGGTATGCAACTGCATCTTGGCCCACACTCCGCTTGAGTAGAGTGGAAGCGTGATTTGACCGAGGCGTTCGGACGCGCTGCGGATGCGCCAGAAACCATCAAGCGTCGGATGTTCGGCCAGGAGCCGGTTAAGGTCCGTTTCCTGGACGCGAGACGGGCCGTTGTTGGCCGGGAAGGCGTTGATGATACGATTCTGATTCCACCAGTAACCGGCGAAGAAGTCGCAGGAGATGCCGCCGTGATAGGCTGCTGCACGGTAGGGGTCGGTCAAGCCATCGTGCGCACCGACGCAGGCGAGCCCGGGCGGCGCCTGGATCGCCATGAACCATTGCAGCATGCAATAGTAGGACTGCCCTATACTGCCGATGCGCCCGTTGCACCATCCCTGCTGCGATACCCACGCGATCGCGTCGTAAAGATCACTCTGCTCGTTCGGACCGAGAAACTCGAAATGCCCGCCCGTGCGGCCGCAACCACGCGCATCCATATGGATGTAGGCATAGCCCTGCTCGAGATAGAACTCGATCGGTCCGGTTTCACGCCATAGAAATTGCGGCCCGTGCGGCAGGACGTTGTTGTCAAACCTGTAGGGAGACGCCGCGAACAACGTTGGGAACGGTCCGTCACCCTTCGGCAGATAGAGCGCGAGAGCGAGGGCGGTACCGTCGCGGGCCTGTGTCGTGACGACACGAGGTTCGAGCGTGCTCATCAAATCTTCATAGGGATGCGGTTCGCATACTGGGGGCAGTGCCCGTATCCTCGGCCTCGGCACCATGGCCGGCGAAGTTGTAAGATTTTAGCCGAAGGATGAGGCCTGCCGCCACCAAGAGGCCGATAGCCATGCCGATCAGCGCGGGCGAATAGGAACCAGCCCTCGTGAACGTGGCACCCATGATGAAAGGACCAAGGCCATTCGCGAGCATGAAGATCGCGAACAGGTAGCCGTATATCTGTCCGAACGCCTTCATGCCGAAATACCGGGAAATCAGGAAGGCGATCATGTCGATCTCCGCCCCCAGACCCAGCCCGACCAGCATCGTGCCCGTGAACGCGAAGGTGGACGAGTGCCCCATGATGAGACCGATCCCGATGAGCGGCAGGCCGATGAAGAATGCCGCAACATAGGGCGCGAAGATCCGATCGAGCATGTAGCCAGCCACGAGGCGCCCCGCGATCAAGGATATGCCGGCCACACCGAGCGCAACAGCAGCGACTTGCGGCGTAACACCACGGTCGGTCAGAAGAGCGGCGACGTGAGCAATGATGCCCGAGCAGGTGAAGGCCAGCACGAAGAAGGCGAAGGCGATGATCCAGAATGCGGCAGAACCGAGTGCGTGACGCCCGGTCCAGCCCTCGAGGACGGTGGGTGCCGAAACGTCCAGCCCTCGATTTGAGCGATTGAAGTCCTTGATCAGGAATGCCATGCACGGCATAGCGACGATGAGCAGAACGGCGCCAAGGACGACATAGGCAGCGCGCCATCCAACGTGTGTGATGACCGCTTGAGCGATCTGCGGCATGATGATGGTTCCAAGTCCGACGCCCGCCATTGCGATGCCGAGCGCAAGGCCGCGGTCGCGGTCGAACGCGGCGGCCAGAGATTTCGCGTAGGGCAGCGGCGTTTGTCCGGCCGCGAACACGCCCATGATCCCGTAGATCGCGATGAAGCTCGCCGCCGACGAGGCCAGCCAGCCTAGGACGGCAAGGGACAGGGCGAACAACGCGATGCAAGGCAGCGCAACGCGACGAATGCCATAGCGATCGACGAGTGCGCCGACGATCGGGGTCGCGGCACCAGTCAAGCCGAGGCCGACGAGTATGGCGACCGACAAGGTTCCTCGGTCCGTATGGAAATCGGCGGCAATTGGCTTGAGGAACACGCCGAACGTGAACTGCATGATAGGTCCGTTGCCGACCGTCAATCCGAGAACGGCGCCAACAACGATCCACCAGCGGTTCAAGCTTACATCATGCCGCGCCATCGGCACTCCATCTACGCTGTAACAATCGCATAGCTGATGAGACTCCTTGGCTTGCCCGCGCGTTTGTCAAGAAGTGCATTTGGGGGGAGGTACTAATGCTCCCGCTATGCGCGTCATGGCGCTGAGGGGCGAGGCGTAACTGGACACGCGTATGCTGCACCTCGTCCGTGCCGGCCCGTCTGGCTCGGAAGCTTATTCGCATCGCTGATCTCCATAAAAAGCGAAAAACGCCGAGCCTCGAGCATGCTGAGCCGCCGTGCCGATCGCAGTCCTTACATTCGACGACGCAAGCTACATCATGGCCGCGAGTGTTGCGTTCGATGGCGGGGCCTCCGGTCCTGCCTCCCAGCCTTCGTAGATCGACTATGGGGCTAAAGCGCTCCACCCCGACACCCGCTGGACGGTGAAGTTATCCAAAGCCAAGCCGGCCGCCGACGGGTCAAAGCGCATCGACATCGCGGTGCCGGCGTTCGGGTACAAGAACCACCTCGGCATCGACCCTCGCCATGGCCTGATCCGAACATGAGCGGCCACCGATGCCGCTCGGCACGACGGGGCGCAGCTGTTGAACCTGGTCTCCAAGGCCAACACCGCGAGCGACGTGTGGGCCGACACGGCCTACCGCACCCAGGCCAACGAACGGCACCTCGCCGACAACGGGCTGCGCTCGCAGATCCATCGCAGGAAACCGCAGGGACGGCCGATGCCGGCGCACATCGCGCGCGCCAACAACCGTCGATCAAAGGTGCGAGCGGCGGTTGAGCACGTGTTCGCCCGCCAGAAGGGGCCGATGGCGCTGGTGGTGCGCAGGATTGGGCTTGCCCGTGCCACGGTGAAGATCGGACTGGCCAACCTCGCCTACAACATGCACCGGGTTGTCTGGCTCACCCGCATCAGGGCGCAGGCGACCTGAAGAGGAGGCTCGAACCCGCTGCTGATCAAGGACGGAACATCAAAGCACCAAGGAAGACGCCTCTTCAAACCCGGATGATCAGCCCGATCACCTCGTCGGCCACACCGAGCAGGGTTCTTGGAGGTGTCCAGATTTCTGCGGTCGAGCTCAGTCTCTGGTATTTTTAGTGAATGGTCGCTTCGGAGCTTTGCCAGTCAACGATGAGACGGCAAGGATGGTGAAGGTTTTCGGATGCCGGCCAACCTTGATCGAGCGTCCCTGATGAGGGCCGGCGTCCGAAAACCGCCCAAGCACGAACCCGCGGTCGTTGCGGCCGGGTTTATGGGGGTTTGAGGCGTCCAGTGTCGCGCTTGGATAGGCTCGGCGGCGAAAGCGAGCCGATGACGACTTGCGATGAAGGGCGGGAATCGAGGGCGAGGGCGCTCGTTGTGCGCCTCCGTCGCTGAAGACGGACCGATGGACGCGCCATCCGCCTGGTCATGGCGTTCGCGGTTGAGCCGGGCGTGCGGGCGCCCGATGGCCGAAGCGGCATGGCTCCGACGCGAGATCGCGGGTGGTCGCGCCAGGTCACGACGCGGTGGTCCGGCAGGGCGTGGGCGAGGCCGGTGGTGCGCGGGCCCGGGCGAGACCGCGCAAGACCTCGATGACGACCATGCGGCCGCCGCAGCATGGTCATGATGGCCGTGGATCGGGCGCTGGCGCGGTGTTCGGCGCGTCGGTCTGTGATGACACGGCGGGGGCCGGAACGGCGAGCAGCACCCTGGCGCGCGCGACGTTGGCCTTGCGGCCGGCGCTGGCGAGCAGGCCGGTGTGGCGGATGCGGTGGAAGCCCTTGGGCAGCAAGTGCAGCAGGAAGCGGCGGATGAACTCGTCGGTGCGAAGCGTCATGGTGCGGTGGCGCTCGGCGCCCTCGCGGCGGTAGTCCTTGGTGCGGAAGGTGACGCCGGTCTCGTCAAGCGAGATCAGCCGACGGTTCGCGATGGCGACGCGGTGCGTGTAGTGCGACAGGTAGGCGAGCACCGCCTCGGGCCCGGCGGACGGCGGCTTGGCGTAGACCACCCAGCTCTTCCTGCGGACAGGTACCAAGTGGCGCAGGAACGCGCGCCCGTCGCCGGAGACCGAGCTGGCCGTCGAAGAACTGGAGCCGATGGCTCTCGTGCAGCTCGCACAGGCGCGTCAGGAACAGCCGGCGGATCAGCTTCGACAGGATTCGCACCGGTAACAGGAAGGCGGGCCGCGACGAGACCCAGCGCTGGCCGTCGAGCGAGAGGCCGCCGCCGGGCACGATCATGTGGATGTGGGGATGGTGGGTCAGCGCCGAACCCAGGTGTGGAGCACGGCGGTGATGCCGATGCGGGCACCCAATGGCGTCGGTCGGCGGCAATGGTCATCATCGTCTCCGACGCCGCCTTGAAGAGCAGGTCGTGGACCACCGCCTTGTTGTGGAAGGCGATGGCGGCGACGGCGGCCGGCAGCGTGAAGACCACGTGGAAAAACCCTACTGGCAGCAGGTCGGCTTGGCGCTTGGCGAGCCAGGTTCGCGCCGCCGCGCCCTGGCATTTGGGGCAGTGCCGGTTGCGGCAGCTGTTGTAGGCGACGCGGGTGTGGCCGCAGTCCCGGCAGCCCTCGACGTGGCCGCCGCGCGCCGCTGTGCGGCAGGTCTCGATGGCCGACATGACCTGAAGCTGGTGCAGGCGCAGGTGACCGGCGTGCGCCGCCCGCCAGGCCGGTCCGTGACGGCGGAAGACGTCGGCGACCTCGATCCCGGCGCGCACCGCGGCGCAGCCGCCGGAGCGCTCGCCCTCCATCAAGAGCCCGAGCTTCTCGATCGGGCTCGTCACCGCGCGGATCGTCCTGGCGGCGACGCGGGCAGCCGCTCCGACAACGGTCCCGCGTTCGTATCATACAGCGATCGGACCAGGTTGGCGGGCGTTTCATCCTCATCGCCAAGCAGCGTCGCCCGCGCTGCCGACCTACCGCCAGACCTCGTCGAGGATGGCGGTCCGGCGCTCGCCGTCTGGGCCATCGCCCGCGATGCGCCGCGCCGCATCGGCGACCGTGTCGGGCGTTCCCCACCGTGTCGAACAGCAGGCTACCGAGCGCCGCGACCTCGCTGCGTCCAGCGGTGCCGACCGGGTTCGCGATGATCTCGTCCAGATTCTCTGGCCGTGACCGCGCCCTCCTCGATCTCAATGGCAATGAGCGACAAGTGGGTGCCTGCCGTGCCGGGCTGCGAACCTTCCGCTTCGATGACGGGGCACGCCAGGGTGTCGATGGCCCGGTCGATCTTGGGGACGAGGGGATCGGCGACGCTCATCGGATAGCTTGACGTGTCGCTGTCATCAGCGTTTCAATTAACCTCCGGATGTACAAACCTTTGTGGCTTCCACAGCCAGTTCAAAGCGCCTCCGCAGCCGAAGCAGTCATCAACCCCTAATCGGGAGCGCCAACGACCATGCATGTCCGTGTCGCATGCTTCGGCTCGCGCCTGTAATGATAAAGGAACGGCATGATGGCCGGTGAGGATCGTGGCGACGGGTACGAGTGGAAGGCGGTGACTCTGCTGTCGCTCGGCTTCGGCCTGGTCGGCCTCGATCGGTTCATGATCCTTCCGATGTTCCCGGTGATCATGAAGGACCTCCATCTCGGCTACCAGGAGCTGGGCCACATCGCGGGCGTGCTGTCGATCGCGTGGGGCATATCTGGCTTCCTGACCGGACGACTCTCCGACGTCATCGGCCGTCGCCGCGTGGTGGTCGGCGCCATCCTGGCCTTCTCGCTCCTGGTCGGCATCAGCGGGCTCGCGGGCAGTCTCGCCGCCCTCTTGGTCGTCCGCGCGCTGATGGGCCTGGCCGACGGCGCCTATACGCCCCCGAGCATTGTCGCGACGCTGGAAGCGTCCGACCCCAAGCGGCACGGCCTGAATCTCGGCATCCAGCAGGCCATGCTGCCCTTGTTCGGGTTGGCCCTCGCGCCGATCATCGTGACGCAACTCCTCCAAGTCGTCGATTGGCACTGGATCTTCGTGCTGGTGACGCCGCCCGGGCTGATCATCGCGTTCCTGCTGTACCGCGTGCTGCGCGATCCGACGACCGCCGAAGCCGTCGCGCACACCGCGACCCACGATGCTTCGGCGCACAAGTGGACCGACGTGTTCGCCTACCGCAACGTCTGGCTCAACATGGTCGGACAGCTCTGCTGGCTGACCTGCCTGATCGTGACCAGCGCGCTCCTGCCGAGCTACCTGACCGAGTACCTCCACCTCGATTTCAAGAGCATGGGCTTCGTCCTGTCGGGTATCGGGTTCGGCGCGTGCCTCGGCACGGTCCTGATGCCATGGGTATCCGACCGGATCGGCCGCAAGCCCGTCATGTTGATCTCGACCGCGTCCGCCTTCGTCTCGCTCGTCGTCTTCATGATGATCGGTAGCCGGCCCGGCCTCCTGTTCGCGGCGCTGTTCGCGGCCCACTTCTTCAACTTCGCCTGCCTGACCCTGACGGTCGGTCCGCTCAGCGCCGAGTCCGTGCCGGTCAAGCTGATGGCGACGGCGACCGGGGTAGCAATCGCGGTCGGGGAATTGTTCGGAGGTGGCATCGCGCCGGTGATGGCCGGCTACGTCGCCGAGCGCTTCGGCATCCAGCACATCCTGGACTTGGCGGTGATCGCCATGGCCATCGGTTTCCTCAACTCGCTGCTCCTCACCGAGACGGCACCGCGGCGGATCAAGAACCTGATCCCGGCCTCTACGGTCCAGACCATCTAAAAGTTTGGAACAAAATATATTCTCGGGCAGAGGCGCATGGACCTTCTTGTTCTCGCCGATCTTTGGATCATCGCCGACGCACGGCGCCGTCCCGCACCGCGATCGCTGGTGCCAAGCGCTGCCTGAAGCGCGGAGAACGACGACCGGCCTTTTGTCGCCGAGTACGACCGCCTCGCCGTCGATCATAGCGCTGTGGAGCGGCAGGACTGTAACGGACGTGGCCGTGGTGGTGAAGCGGCGTGTCCAGTCATGACCGTTACGCGTGTAGATCGCCACCTTGCCACCATGGAGGTAGGCGGATACGCGGTAGCTGTCCCACTTGATCTTATGCGGTCGGCTCGGGCCGGCTGGCAACCTCTCTGTTTAGAGCCTTTTTGACTTCCACGAACTCATACCCTGAGTTGGTAATGTAGTTCTGGCATTCGGCGGGAGCGAACGCTTGGAGCATCCGCCCCTTCCTGCTGCACGTCCTGCCCAAAGGCTTCCACCGCATCCGCCACACCGGCCTGCTCGCCAGCGCCGGCCGCAAGGCCAACATTGCCGAAGGCCAGGGACGTGCTCGCCATTCTCGCGCCGCACGCGACGGAGGAGCCCGCCGCGCCGCTGGACCATCGACCACCATGCCCTTACTGCGCGGACGCATGACGGTCATCGAAACCTTTGAGCGCCGAAGGCAACAGTGGGCGCCGCCCGACATCGTCATGCCAACCCGAACGGTGACGTCGTGATCCGGCGCTGTAGATCGGCGTGCAACTTTGGCTCTGGCGCGATTCTGCTGATGGCGGCGTTGCCGGTACGGAGTACCTCGACGGAGCCGTGCCATGCGCCGCAGCCTCAAGCCTTCGCAGCTCGTGCCTGACCGCTTCCTCGTCGATCACTTCGACATCAGCGCCGATCGGATCAGCCTGATCGTGCGGTCGGCTGCACCAAGGGATCTGGCCGGTATCGTGGATCTGCGAAGCGCTCGGCGTTTCGCGCAGCGGCTTTCATGCTTGGCTGGTTCGGGCACCCAGTGCCCGCGCGCGGAGCAACGAGGAGTTCGGCGCCAGGGTCCGCGCCAGCTTCATCTCCAGCTATCGCACCTACGGTGCGCGCCGCGTCTGGCACGACCTTCTGGCCGAAGATCTCTCATGCGGTCTGCATCGTAGCGAGCGGCTGATGCGTGTTCACGGCCTCAAGGCTCGTCCCCGGCGCCGCGGGCTGCCAAAGGACGACGGCCTGCGATCGGTCTTCGCCGACAACGTTCTTGATCGCCAGTTCACGGCCGAGGCGCCCAACTAGAGGTGGATCGCCGACTTCACCTACATCTGAACCGCCGAGGATGGTTGTACGTCGCCGTCGTCATCGACCTGTTCTCGCGCCGGGTGGTCGGCTGGTCGATGAGCGCCACCATGACCGCTCAGCTCGTGAGCGACGCGCTGATGATGGCGATCTGGCGGCGTGGGAAGCTCGACGCCCTGCTGCACCACTTGGACCTGGGCAGCCAATGCACGAGCGAGAAGTTCCAGCGGCTGATGGCCGACAATGGCGTGGCCTGCTCGATGAGCCGGTCGGACAGCGCTGCGATGGAGAGCTTCTCCTCGCTGAAGAGCGAGCGGATCGGGCGTAAAACTTACCGCACGCGCAATCACGCAAAGACAGACGTGTTCGACTTCATTGAACGCTCCGACAATCCGACGCGCTGCCACTCGACCCTGGGCTACGTCAGCTCCAAGGACTTCGAGCGGCAAGCGCAGGTAGCTTAACCTCGCGTCCATCGACCCGGCAGCAGCTCATATGTGGCAAGTCTGGAAATAGCAGGCCTAAACCGAGCGATCGATTTGGTACCTACTCGACGAGGTTCGTGGTTTTATCCCGACTCATATCGGTTTGGCGCGCCAGCCCGAACAAAACCGAGAACACCTACGTCGTTGAGGTCGCAATCATTTCCCCGACTCGGGCGTCCAAGGCACGGCGTTGAAAGGCTCCAGCGCCGCCTCCATGGCGCGGGCAGCTTGGAGATGGGCGGGGTTGGTGATGGTGAAGACCTCGTTCGTGGCCGCCATCAGCAGCCCGCCGTCCGGCCGGCGCTCGACGACGGCGGCCGGCGGCGGCGTGACAAGGTGCGCGAAGCGCGGGGCAATGTAGACGATCCAGGCGAGGGAGACCGCTCTGAAGTCCCCCTCGTCCCTCCGCCAAAGCTTGGCCAGGTCCGAGGACCAGGCGTAGGCTTGCGTCACCTCGAACGTCTCCGCCAGCGCCAGCAGCACGCCCCGGAACACCCGGTAGGTGACGAGCCGCGGTTCCGGCACGGCGTAGGAGTTGGTGCCGGCGCCAACGTAGTTGTTGCTATAGGGCCCATAGGCGCCCGCGCACATGTCAACATCAAGGTATCGTGACGGCTGGTCGGGGTCGGTGAGGTTGCCCAGCCGCGATCCGGCCTCCGGCGCCAGCCGACCGGTGACGTGGCGGTCCGTGCCGGCCAGCACGCGCGCGACCTGGGCGTCGAGCCTGGGATCGAAGGGCACGCGAGCTAAGCGCTCGTCCCGGTGCATCCAGCCGGTGAAGGCAAGGTCGATGGTCTGCAACCGCGCGATCAGCGCGAGCCAGCGCGCCGCCAGCGCCTCCGCGCTTTCCGCGCGCTCGCCCCAGGTCGCGGTGGCGCTGTAGACGTCCTTGTCCGCCACTGGTCTTCGGACGATCCGGTCGGTCATCGCGGGCGCCTCCTCGGTTTCGGCCTGCTCGGCGGAAGGAAGCCGACGGCGACATCCTTGAGACCTTTGCTGTCAAATTCCTTGCGCACCTGGCCGATCACGTCCTGCTCGGCGAGGTACACCTTGAGCCTCGCCCCGCGCGCCTGGGCAGCGCGCCAGTGCCTCGTCGTCACATCGACGAGCTGGTCCATGATGCTTTTTGCGAACGGCAACGTCAGCAAATAGGCGTATTCCTCGCCCTTGGCGTCGGCGAAGTCGCCCGCCCTCATGTCCCCGTCGACGAGGTCGCCGGCGTGTAGACCGGCATTTAGGTTCGACGCCGATCGGCGCAGGGCCGCATCCTAAGTGGCTACAGCCAGTTCCCGGGTGGGAGGAGCCGGACTTCGGGTAGCTGTGTCGCTCATGGGTCTCTCCTTGCGTCTTCAGGCATTGAGCACGAGCGCGCTGAGTGGCACCGCACGGTAGGTCAGGCAGCGGTCGGCGGGGCCGTCGTAGGGACAGGTGCGCCACGGATCCGGACGGCACGGGCACACTGCAGCTCTCGCACTGGCCGGCGCGGCACCCGCTGGGAAGCGCGAGCTCCGCTGCGTCGAGCAAGCTGCCTGCCGCCGGGCTCCGGGTGAAGCCCTGACCGCTGCGCGCCAAGACCTCATGGAGTGAGCCACCTTGCTCGGGAAGCAGGTTGGCGCCGGGCGTCCGCCCAACTCTTGATGCTGCCAAATCCTTAGGCGTACACGGATGGTTGGACAAGGCGTCCGCCGGCAAATCGAACAGCGATGTCCGATCCGGGTCGCTCAGTGCCGGATCGACATTGATCTGCTGAATGTCCGAAAGGTGGCGTCCAGCCAACTTCCGCTGCTGGCGCGGAGCCACGAAAGCTTGCTGGACGCAGAGAGTCGAGCGCTCCTTCCAGCGATCATACGAAGCATCCTCAATCATGGGAGAAGATGGCTCGACCCGTATTGTGCCACCAGGGCGCGCCATAGGGCCGCGAGTTCGACGTTGCCTGGGTTACCGGTCGGGTTGATGCGCACAGCCGTTTGGACGAGCACCAGCTTGGAAACGGGATCGACAAAAAGCCGCTGGCCATGGATGCCCACGAAGGCGACGTCGTGCCTGTCCCCGGCCATGAGCCAAACCTGGTAGCCGTAACCCCAATGCCGCCCGTCCACGGTCGGGGCGAACGGCGAACCCGGCTCATACGCCGTCGCGTCCCTGATCCAGTCGGCCGGCACCAGCTGGCGACCGCCGACCTTGCCGCCGTCGGCGACTAGGAGACCGAGGCGAGCCCAATCGCGCAACGTCGCGGACAGGCAGCAGTAGGCGATCTGATGACCGGTGTGGTCCGTTGCCCACGTCGCCGCCGCCTCGGCGCCCATCGGCTGCCACAGCCTCGTTTCCAGCAGGGTCGCCAGGCTCTGCCCGGTGACGTGCGCCAGGACGAGGCCGAGCGCCTCGGTGTCCCGGCCCGCGTAATGGAACACGGTGCCGGGCGGCGCGACACGTGAGCCGAACCGCGACACGACGGCCTCGGGCCCGGCTCCCGTGCGTGCGAACAGCCCGCGGCCGAGCGCGGCATTGTCGTCGGTCCCGTCGTAGGTCTCGGTGAAAGCGAGACCCGAGCTCATGCGCAGAAGGGCGCGGATCGGCGTACGGCCGAGCTCGGTGCCCGTCCAATCGGGAACATAGGCCTCGGCCGGGTCGTCTACCGACCGGATGGAGCCATCCGCCACCGCGGTGCCGACCAGCAGCCCGACCACGGTCTTCGCCATGGACTGCGAGGTGAACCGATCGGCCGGGGTCCGGGCGTACTGGTAGTGCTCGAACAGGATCGTGTCGCCGCGCGCGATCAGCAATCCAGTGGCAGGATTCTCCGCGAGGTAGTCGGCCAGGGTCCGGGTCCGGCCACGGAAGCTGTAGGCAAGGCCGAGTTCCTCCGGTGCACGCCGCGACGGCGACGCGGTCGCGGCGGCTGCGATCGTGACCGCTGGGAACACTTGGTCGTAGTGGCTGTAGCTGCCGACCATGACTGGCTGAGAATTGATGTTGCCGCGCGGCGACGCCGGGCGATAGCCAGCGGCCTGCCCGTACACTTGAGCGTCGGGGCCGTCGTCGCTGAGGACCGGCAACGCCTCGCCGTGGACCGCGAACGCCAGCAGCAGCGTCGGAAGGAAGAGGAACGACAAGCGTCTCATGGCAGACCGCGAAGCATGGCTCACGCCAATAGTGACTGCACAGCGGCCAGTCGCCGCCCGAGCACGGCCGTCACCTTCGACACAACCCACATGAATGAAAGCTCCTGGTTGGCACCGGTCCCGACAGGCTAATCCACTCGGGTCTGCTTTCAGGTAAGAGACTGGTGCCAAAACATGGCGCGAGGTGGTGATTGTGTCCGGGTGCGAAGGGCAAGAGCGTGGTGTGCTTCGAAAGGAGCGCACCATGACAACAGCTCAATCAGTCACCCGGATCTCGTGGAACCAAGGCCGGATCGTCGGGCCGAAGCCGCCGCTCAAGCCCAAGCACAGCTGGGCCATCCGCACCCGCCTCCAGCACGACCGCCGCATCCGCGACCCCGTCATGTTCAACACCGCGATCGACAGCAAGCTGCGCGGCTGCGACCTCGTCAAGCTGCGCGTCGCCGACATCCATCTGGGCGACAGCGTGCGGTTGCGCACGACCGTCATGCAGCAGAAGACCGGCCGACCTGTGCCCTTCGAGCTGACCGACCCCACCCGCGAGGCGCTCACGGCGTGGTTGAGGAAGCGCGGTCTGCGCTCGGGGGGATTGGCTGTTCCCGAGCCGGAGCCACGTCGGCGACCATGTCACGACGCGGCAGTACAGCCGGCTCGTCGACGACTGGGTCTCCCTCGCCGGCCTTGATGCCGCTGCCTACGGCACTCACAGCCTGCGCCGCACGAAGGTGGCGCTGGTCTACATCTACGCCAAGCCGCCTTTCGCCGGGCCCAAGGCCGTGCTCGCCTACCTCTCGCGCTACACGCACCGGGTCGCCATCGCGAACCGCCGGCTGATCACGCTCGGCGACACTGGCGTCACCTTCCGCACCAAGGACTACCGCCGCGAAGGCACCGAACGCCACCGCACCATGACGCTCGCCGCCGACGAATTCGTCCGTCGCTTCCTGCTGCATATCCTGCCCAAGGGCTTCCACCGCATCCGGCACTACGGCCTGCTCGCCAGCGCCGGCCGCAAGGCCAACCTCGCGCGCGTTAGGGAGCTGCTGGCTCCGCCATCGCCGCCGGCCGAGCCGGTCAAGACACCCGATCCGCTGCCATCCTGTCCATGCTGCGGCGGTCGCATGACGATCATCGAGACCTTCGAACGCGGTAGGCAACCGCGCGCGCCACCGGACCCTGTCACTCCCACCGGGACGGTGACGTTGTGACCCGGCATGACCCACACCTCCCTCACGTCTTGGCCCGACAGCCCCGCCGGTCGCTCCCACGCGTCTTCGTGCGCCCACTCTCGCGATTGTATCTGCGGATGCGCTCCGGTCCTCTGAGATCGAACCTTCATCTGCCTCGAAGCGACCGTCCAACAGCTCCGTCGGACCGCTTCCATGCCGCCGTCAGCGACACCGATCGAGGCCGTCCTCGCCCACGCTGGCACGAGCCGTTCCTCAAAACCCCATGGACCTCCACCGGCGGCACGCGGGTTCGTTCCTCGGGACTTTCGTACGCCTGCCGGCGCCCGAAACTCTTCACGAAAACAGAACGGCCGCTTTCAGTCGTAGAGTGCGAGAATGCCGCCCTTTGTCCTCACATGAACGGTTGGGTCAGGGTGCCTTACGTCTCCGCTTTCGGGAAGCACGAGCACGTCGAAGGATGACGACAATGGGGGTGGCTAGGCCGACTTGTCGTACTTCGCTGGCTGCTCTTGCATCGGTGATGTGCAGCCTTTAGCCGATCGCGCGTGGCCGAGGCGACACGCTGGCATTTTGCTATCGCACGTGGCTTTATCGGAAGCTTGCCCCGGCCGGCGGCCATGTTCCCCGACAGGCTGGTGCCAATCGTGCGGGTCGCGGAAAACGAGCGGGAACTGACCACTGTCCGCGTCGGTCGGTCACAGGTGGTGCGTCGTACACCCAATTTATCTCTCTGTTGAGATGAACTGCTTACCGAGCCGTAGCCACGATAAGCAAGAAGCAAGAACTCAGCTTGAAGGTGTCGAGTTACCGAGTCAGCATCATAGTTTACTCGGGAGGTGCTACAGTGATCCTCGATGACCTTGCTTCCGACAACGCGTCGAACCCTCGCTTCAATCAAATCCTGGCCGGAGCTGATACCCTCTTGTCCGCCCGCTCCACGCCCGTCCTGCACCCGAGCGGACTCAATGACCCCGCATCAGTGCTGAACCCCTCCGCTCTTGCCCCGGCCCACGAGGACGGGAACACGACCTCGCAAGCTGCTCCGGCATCGGCGTTAAGCGCTCTCGCCAACCAAGCCGTCCTTCAAACCCATGCGTCCCTGGAAAGCACCGCCGATGCGAACGGCTTGGTCGGAACGGTCCATGGTGTCACCAACCTCGGCGAGACAGTGGGTCTCGGCCATATCGGCGGCAGCAATCTCGTCACCGACGGCTTGACGGCCCCAGCCGCACTCGCCTCCGGCGATCCTTCGGCGCTGGGTCATGTCGTGCCCGACGCGACATCGGTCGACGCGGCGGCCAACCAGCTCTTGAGCGGCGCGGCGACCGACGCGGGCGCGAACCCGGGGCTCGTCGCACCCGCGGCGGGGATCGTTCCGGCGACACAGCTCGCGAGCGCCACGCCGGCGGAGACGCTGGCCAACAGCGGTGTCATCGCTTTCCATGACACCATCGAGGGCGCCTCCGACGTGGGCGGCATGTCGGGGTCTGTCCACGGCGTCACCAACCTCGGCGAGACGATCGGTCTCGGCCATCTCGGCGCCGGCGACAATCTCCTCACCGATGTCGCCGACACGCCCTCGGATCTTCTGGCGGGGAACACCAGCACGCTGGGCGACCTGCCGACCGACGCCGTGAACGTCGCCGGCGCAGCCGGTGGATTGGCGAGCGGCGTTGAGAGTGATGCGGCGAGCGGGACGTTCCTGGCGAACCCGGCCGGCAACGCCGTCAACATGGCGCAGGCGCTCTCCACTTTCCCGACGGCGGGCTTGGCCAACGCGGCCATCGATACGGTGCACGCATCGCTGGAGGCGGGAGCCGACCCGTCGGCACCGGGGACGATCCATGGCGTGATCGGGCTCGGCAACGCGGTGGGCCTTGGTGAGATCGGTGGCGCCAACGCCCTGACCGACGCCACGGACGCGCCCGGCGCCTTGCTCGCCGGCGACACCACGCCCCTCACCAACCTGCCGGGCGATGTCGGCACGATCGGTTCGGCGGCGAGCGCGGCCCTCGCGGGTGCGGGCGGCGACCTCGCGCAGAGCGGCCTCGTCGACGCGGCGACCCATCCGACGACGGGGAGTGGCCTGCTCGCCGGCGATCTACCCGGGCAAGGCATCGTCGACGGCGTCGCCTCGCAGGCCACCGACGCGATCGATACCGGGGGCGTCATCACCGGCACCGGGAGCGTCACGCAGGCGGCCACGGCCACGCTCGGAACCGCCAGCGCGGGTCTCGTCGACAGCGTGCTGCATGGGCCGGGTGACGTGGTCGCCGGCACCACTGACGGCGTCGCCCCGTTGCCCGGCGATGCGGGGGCGAGCCTCGCCTCAGCCGGCACGGTCGTCGCTGCCGCGACCGACACCGTCGCGCACGACAGCGGGAGCCTGGGGATCGGGGGCGAGTTGGCGCCGGTCGCGGCCGCCGGCGCCATCGCGGGCGGCATCATATCGGGACTGGAGCCGGTCGCGACGAGCGGCGCCGAGAGCGTGTCGCATGACATCGTGAGCGCCGGCGACGGTCTGTCTTCGAGCGCCGCCAGCGACGTCGGCGGCACCGCGTCCGACCTAGTCTCCGGCGTGGCGGCGACCGCCGCGACGGCGACGCACGATGGGGCGGGGGCGGCTGATACCCTTGTGCCGAGCGCCGCGACGGATGCGGGCGGGACGGCGGCGGACGTCGCGACGACCGCCGCCTCCGCGGCCGACACCCTCGCGCATGCGGGGGCGAGCACAGGCGCGGCATCGGCTCTGAGCTCCACGGCTGCGACAGCCGCGTCAGATACCTCGACGGCTCCGGCCGCGATCGTGTCGGCTTCGACGAGCGCGACGAACACGGCCGCACATCTCGTTCCCGGCGCGACGGACGCTCTTCCGTCCGCCGGTAGTGCTTCGGCCGGCTCGCACGACGTAGCGACCGTCTCCGTCGGTCCGCAGAGCGCGGCCGGCGGTACGTCGCTCGACGTGCTGAACTCCAACGGCGGTGGCACCCATCTCGTCGACAGCCATGCCAGCACGGTGGGGGCACCGACGCCGACGGTCGCCAGCGTGAGTCTGCTTCCCGACACTCTGCACTTCCCCGCGGCGTCGGGCGGCGGCGGTGACGCGCTCTCGGGGGCCCTGTCGTCGGTCGCCAGCTCGGCGATGCCCGCGACGGCCGCCCACACCGGCGTCGACCTGACGGCGGTTCACGTCGACGTGCCGGTCGCCGCGGCGCATGCCGACCCGCTGGCCACCCTGGCCCACGCCGTCCACCACTGACGAACAGGACGGCCGCCCCCGTGAGCGAGGCGGCCGTCTCCTCGTCCATCGATCCTTCAGCCGCGCGGGACCCTCATGCAAGTCCAGCCTTTCCGCTTGTCTCGTTTCTGGGCCCACAGCGACTTCGGCCCGATCGTCACGGCGCTGCGTCCGGTTCTCGCCATGCTCGTGCTGACCAGCGCCCTCATCAACGTCCTGATGCTGACGAGCCCGCTCTTCATGCTGCAGGTCTACGATCGCGTGCTGCCGTCGCGCAGCATGCCGACCCTCGTCGGCCTGTTCGTGCTGGCCGGCGTGATGATTGCGTTCCTGGGTCTTCTCGAGATCCTGCGGGCGCGCGTCCTCTCGCGCGTCGGGTTGTACGTCGACGAGGAACTCAGCCCTCGCGTCTTCGCCCTTCTCCTGCAACGCGAGCAGAGGTCCGGTCCGCGCGGCGACGCCAGCCAATGCGTGCGCGACCTCGACACCCTGCGCGGCTTCGCGTCGGGCAACGCGCTGTCCGCGCTGTTCGACCTGCCCTGGATGGGCATCTACGTCGCCGTCTGCTTCCTGTTCCACCCGATGATGGGGTGGGCGGTGCTCGCCGGTGTCGTCGGGCTCTGCCTCCTCGCGTTCATCACGGAGGCGGCGCTGCGGGCTCCGACCGAACGGGCCTTCGACGCCGCCAACTCGCGCCGCGCCTTCGCCGACACGATGAAGCGCAACGCCGGCCTGCTCCAAGCCCTCGGCATGCACGCCGTGATGGTGGAGCGCTGGGAAGGTGCCAACGGCGGCGTGCGGCGCGAGCAGTTGCGCAGCGCCGACATCGCGTGCGCCTTCGCGAGCGTGCTGCGCTCGTTCCGCATGTTGCTGCAATCCGCACTGCTTGGGCTCGGCGCCTACCTCGTGATCAACCGCGAGGCGACCGCCGGCGTCATGCTGGCGGCGACCATCCTCACCGTGCGCGCGCTCTCGCCGGTCGAGCTGCTCATCGCCAACTGGAAGACGCTGATCGGCGCCCGCCAGTCCTTGCAAAGGCTCGGCGTCGCCCTCGCGGCCCTGCCGGGCGAGGCGGAGCGCACACCGCTGCCGGCGCCGACGCGGAACCTGCGCGTCACCTCGCTCGCCCTCCTCGCCGCCGGTCGAGATGCCCCGATCGTCTACGACGTGACCTTCGCGCTCGAGGCGGGAAGCGCGCTCGGCATCATCGGGCCGAGCGGATCGGGCAAGTCGTCGCTCGCCCGCGCCCTCGTCGGCCTCTGGCCGCCGGCCCGTGGCCTCATCCGCTTGGACGGCGCGGAGATCAACCAGTGGAGCGTCGATGCGCTCGGGGCCTCGATCGGCTACCTGCCGCAGGACGTGGAACTGCTGCCCGGCACGGTGGCGCAGAACATCGCCCGCTTCCGCGCGGGAGATCCCGGGCAGTTGCTGGCCGCAGCCGATAAGGCCGGCGTGCACGAGATGATCCTGCGCTTGCCGAACGGCTACGAGACGCAGGTCGGCGAAGGCGGTGCCCTGCTGTCGGGTGGCCAACGCCAGCGGATCGCCCTGGCGCGCGCGCTCTACGGTGACCCGTTCCTGCTCGTTCTGGACGAGCCGAACTCGAACCTCGACGCGGAGGGCGAGTCCGCCTTGACACGTGCCATCCAGTTCGTGCGGGCGCGCGGCGGCGTGGTGGTCGTGGTGGCCCATCGTCCGAGCGCGCTCACCGCCGTCGACAAGGTAATGATCGTCAACGAGGGCCGGGTGCAGGCCTTCGGCGCGCGCGATGCCGTCCTGCCTCAGCTCGCCGCGCCACCCGTCACCCCAACCGTTGCTCCCGTGCCAGCCCCGACACCGGCGCGAGAGCCACGCGTCGAGGGAACGAAGACCCCGAAGGCGAGAACCCGAAGGACGAAGACCTATGTCGACGCTGCCGAGTAACGTCGCGAGGGTGGCGCACCGGCCCACCCGCCGCTCGATCCGCAACCATTGCCTCGCGATCGGCGCGAGCGCGGCCGCCCTCGTCTTCGGCTTCGGTGCCTTGGGCGCGACGACCAGGCTGGCCGGCGCGGTGATGGCCACGGGATCGATCGTCGTCCAATCGAGCGTCAAGAAGGTGAGCCATCAGACCGGCGGTCTCGTCGACGCCCTGTTCGTTGACGAAGGCAGCCACGTCACCGCCGGCATGGTCATGATCCACCTCGATGCGACGGTGGCCCAGGCGGGGCTCAGCGCCCTGACGCGCGACCTCTATGGACTGCGGGCGCAACAAGCGCGGCTGGAGGCGGAGCGCGACGGCCTCGACGCCCTCGCGTTTCCTCACGACCTCACGGACGCGGCCCACGACCCCGACGTGGTGCGCATCCTCAGCGGCGAAACCAACCTCTTCGCCCTTCGTCGCACAGCGCACGCGGGACAGAAGAAGCAGCTGGAGCAGCGCATCGGCGAACTGGGCCAGCAGATCGCGGGGCTCGACGAGCAGAGGCGGGCGAAGGACAGCGAACTCGCTATCCTGGCCAAGGAACTTGTCGGCGTGAGGGACCTGTTCGAGCGCAACCTCATCCAGGTCACCCGGCTCGACGGGCTGGAGCGCGACGTCGCCCGCGTCACCGGCGAGCGGGGCGCCCTGACCGCCGAGATCGCGCAAACGGAAGGGAAGATCGCGGAAACGCGCTTACAGATCATCCAGGTCGACGAGGATCTGCGTAGCGATGTCGGAAAGCAGCTCTCCGACCTTCGCGTCAAGATGTCGGACGTGAGCGAGCGGCGCGTGGTTGCCTCGGACCAGTTGCAGCACCTCGACATACGGGCGCCCCAGTCGGGCACCGTGCACGAACTCGCCGTCCACGCGCCGGGTGCGCTCGTCACGCCCGGCGAGGCGATCCTCGTCGTCGTCCCCGATCAGGACCGGCTCGTGGCAGAGGTCCGCGTCGCGCCGCAGGACATCGACAAGGTCGGACCGTCGCAGGTCGCGATCCTGCGCTTCCCGAGCTTCAATCAGCGGACGACGCCGGAGATCGATACGACCGTCACACGGATCGCCGCCGACACGACAGAGGACGTGCGCGGCGGTGCCCCGTACTACACCGTCCAGATCAGCTTACCTCCCTCGGTGCCGGTCGCGGGCGAAACGCTGCGACCCGGCATGCCGGTCGATGCCTATATCAAGACCGGCGACCGGACGATGCTGTCCTACCTCATGAAGCCGCTGGTCGATCAGATGAGACGCGCTTTTCGTGAGAAGTGACAGACGTCCCTGCAAGGCAGTCAGCAGACGTGTAAGCGCGAGGTAAACCACGGTTTTCGAATGGCTGCTTCCGGCAGTGGCGCTAGAAGCCGGAAACCGCTCGCGTGGGCGCGAAGCTCAACATCAGCTTACGGGCGGCGAGCCAACTTCCGCTCCTGGCGCAAAAACGACAGCTGATCCGAGCCGGGGTTAGGAAGCCTGCCATTCTAGCGCGCTCGCCAAAACAACAGTGAAGGACCTTCACCTCAAATTCAAATTGCAACGCTAAAAGATCGCAGCCTCGACGATAGCCAGATCACTTTTAGCTAGAAATTGAAACGACGCTTCGTATATGAAGCAGCATCACTCTGGTGGAGCACTGTTGATGTTGCGTGAACCCGAACGCGAGATCCCGACCTTGACCAACGTCGACGTGGTCGTCGTCGGGGGCGGAACAACAGGGCCGCTCGCCGCGACCGCAGCCGCGCGTCAGGGCAAGAAGGTTATCCTGATCGAGCGCTTCGGCTCGCTCGGGGGCAACCTCACGCTCGGCCTCAACACCAAGCCGTCTGGCGCTCTCGTTGGCGGCCTGCCACTCGAATTGTGGAACCTGGCGCGGACCACGGGTGCGGCCGGTGGCGACTACTTCGCCGGTACTAAGACCGGCAAGGTCAAGATTGCATCGCCCTGCGATCCCGAGATCATGAAGATGCTGCTCACACGGATGTGCGCCGAAGCCGGCGTGCAAATCCTGTTTGAAACGCTGGTGAGCCGTCCCGTTGTCGAGAACGGGACGATGACCGGCGTCGTTATTGAGAACAAGGCTGGTCGCACCTTCATCGGCAGTAGGGTCGTGATCGACTGCTCGGCCGATGGCGACATGGCGGCCGCCGCCGGTGTGCCGTTCGTGATGGGAACTGGCGAAGCGCATGGCGAGACCCAGATGCAGCCTGTCGGCATGTATTTCACCATGTCGGGCGTCGACCTGCCGGAACTCGCACGTTGGGCACGCCAGACCGACGACATCCCGGCACAGGCCATCCCCGACACGGATGACAAGCTCGACTATGGGCTTTGGCTGACCGGCTTCAACAACACGATCCGAGCCTACCGCGACGAGACCGGCATCCATCTCCCCCGCGAGAACATCACGTTGAAGACGGCGAATGGCCTCATGTACGTCAATGCCACACGTGTGCTGGGCGTCGATGTTTTCTCACCGACCGAGTTCAGCGCCGCGATCGTCGAGTGCTACCGCCAGATTGACGAATACGCTCGTTTCCTCATCGCCAAGGTTCCCGGCTTCGCCAAGGCGCAGATAGCCCAGATTGCCCCTGTTCTGGGCGTCCGGGAAACGCGTCACATCCGGGGCGAGTACACGCTGACGGCCGATGACGTGCGCAATGGCACGGTGTTCCCCGACAGCATCGGGGCCGATGTGTCCGCCTTCGACATTCACGACGTGAAGGGTGGTGACGTCGATTTCCAAGGTCTCGTGCCCTACGAGCTGCCCTACCGCTGCATGGTGCCGGTCGGGGTCGAACAGTTGCTCGTCGCCGGACGCTGCATCTCGGCCGATCACGTCGCGCACGGACGCAGCCGAAACGTTCCGGCCTGCATGGCGACGGGTCAGGCCGCCGGCATCGCCGCCGCCGTCGCGCTGGAGGGGAACACCACAGTCCGCCACGTCTCGATCGAGGCCGTGCAGGCCCGCCTGCGCGCGGTTGGCATGCCGCTGCACGCGGCCGACCTGCAGTGAGCGCCCGTCGGTGGGCTTAGCCGCGCCAGCCAAGCTGCCGCGATACTTCGGCGGCCGCCCGGAGCACTTCCCGCGTCGCGCGATCGAGCTCCGTAACCACCGTGTCCGAGTCGGAGATGTTGATCGCGGCGACGACCGCGCCGTTGCCGTCACGGATCGGCGCAGAGACGCTGGCGATGCCATTCACGAAGCCGGAGAGAAACGTAACGTAGCCCAGCTCGCGTGCCTCACCGAGGCGAGCGGCAAGCGCGTCGACGCTGGTCGGCGTCTGCTCGGTGAAGCGGGTCATGGCGACGTCGCGGTACAGGTCGGCGAGTTCACCGGCACCGATGTCAATGAGCAGGGCCCAGCCGGTCGCGACCGCATGGCAGGGGTAGCGGGTACCGACGGGAATGTCGCCGCGCAACCGATGGTGCGAAGAGGCCTTCAAGACGTAGACCACGTCCGTGCCGTCACGCACGCCCATGTGGGTGGAAAAGCCGGTTCGATCACGCAACGCGTTCAGCGGCTCCCGCCCGCATTGCACCACCTCCGTGGTGTGGAGGTAATCGAAGCCGAGCAGCAGAACCTTGGGGCCGAGCCGGAAAGCGAAGGAGTTCGGCACGCGGACGAGGTAGCCGTCGCGTTCCAGCGTGTAGGCCATGCGAAAGGCGGTCGCGCGCGAGAGGTCAAGTTCGGCGGCGATCTCCGGCACGCTGACGATGCGGCGGTCTCGCCTGAACATGTTCAGAACGGCCAAGCCGCGACGCAACGCGGACACGACGTAGCGGGCCTGCTCCGGTTCCTCTTCGCGAGAGTCTTGGCGAGACATGTCGTGACCACCTCTTCCTCGGCAGCAGCCCGACGAGCGACATCCCGGTTCGGCGGTGAGCGTGGGCAGGGGTATCGACACAAAGGTCCGTGCATTTCAAGCCACTCGGGGCGCGTATCATGATTGACCCTGCTCCGACCGACGTTCTGCCGCCGGGCGTGCGCGCCCGCGTGCTGGCCGATGTCAATGGCATCCCCATGCACGTGCTTGACGCCGGATACGAGGAGGCTCGCCGACCCGTCCTTCTGCTTCTGCACGGCTTTCCCGAGCTGGCCTACTCCTGGCGCAAGCTGATGCCGATGCTGGCTGCGGCCGGCTATCACGTCGTCGCCCCCGACCAGCGTGGCTACGGGCGCACCGGAGGTGCACCGACCGGCTACGACGATGACCTCGCCCCCTTCGGGATCCTCAACCTCGTACGCGACATGGTGGCGCTTGTCGGCGAGCTGCAGGTCGCAAGTGTCAAGGCGGTGATCGGTCACGACTTTGGCGCATCGATCGCCGCCGCCTGCGCTCTCGTGCGCCCGGACCTGTTCGGCGCACTGGTGATCATGAGTGCGCCTTTCACGGGCGCTCCGCGCTGGCCATTGGCCAAGGCGCCAGCGGATGATCCCATCCATATCGCGCTCGCCGCGCTCATTCCCCCGCGCAAGCACTACCACGCCTACTTCGCGACGCGCTCTGCCGATGCCGACATGCGCAATTGCCGCGGGGGCGTGGCTGCCTTCCTACGCGCCTATTTCCACATGAAGAGCGCCGATTGGTCGCCCAACCAACCCTTCGAGCTGGCCGCCTGGTCGGCGCGGGAGTTGGCGCGCATGCCGAGCTACTACGTCATGCCTTTCGCGCTCGACATGCCCACCTCAGTCGCGCCGGAGCGGCCCATCGCCGGCGCCGCCTGCTCTTGGCTTTCCGACGAGGAGCTTGGCTTCTACGCCGCCGAATATCAGCGCACCGGCTTCCAGGGCGGCCTGCAATGGTACCGCGGCCGGATGGATGGCGCGCTCGCCCGCGATCTCGCCCTGTTCGCCGGCCGCACCATCGACTGCCCGGCGCTGTTCATCGCCGGGCGCAGCGATTGGGGTGCCTTCCAGATCCCCGGCGGCCTTCAGCGCATGCGCAAGGACGTTTTCTCCGACATGCGCGACATCGTCTTCATCGAAGGCGCAGGTCATTGGGTTCAGCAGGAGCAGCCCGACCTCGTCTGCGCGCGTCTGCTCGACTTCCTGCGAATGACTGCCCCGGCAGACTACGGAGCGTGACGGACCAACCGCCTCCGCCGCACTTCTGACAAGCAAGACTACGTAGGGAGGGAAACGTGCCGGCAATCGCAGCTGAGAACATCGTCATAACAGCGGTGATGGTGGTGACCTACCTCATCCTCACCGGCTGGCTGACCTATTATTTCCGGGCGAAATCCTCGTCCGACTTCATGGTGGCAGCGCGTTCCGTGCCTGCCGTAGTCATCGCCATCCTCATGATGTCGGAGTTCATCGCGCCTAAGTCGACCATCGGCGTCGCCCAGGAAGCCTTCGGTTCGGGCATGGCAGCGGCCTGGGCGGTGCTCAGCGTCGCGATCGGCTTCCCGCTGTTCGGCTGGATCCTCGCCAAGCGATTGTACGAGTCAGGCGAGTACACGATCTCCGCGGCCATCGCGAAGCATTACGGTCGCTCGACGCAGCTCACCGTGTCGATTATCATGATCTACGCGCTTCTTCTCGTCATCGTTGCCCAGTACGTCGGGGGCGCCGCCGTCCTGGCGCAAGCCTTCCATCTCTCGCTGCCGATGGCGGCGATCCTCATGGCTGGCTTCAGCACGCTGTACTGCGTCATCGGCGGGCAGAAAAGCGCTGCCTACGTCTCGGTCGTGCACACATTGGCGAAGATCGTCGGCATCCTGATCGTGCTCGGCGTCGCTCTCGTTATGACGCATGGCATCGCGCCGATGGCCGCCAAGCTGCCACCGATGTATTTCACATGGGACGGCAAAATCGGGTTCACCACCATCGTGGCCTGGACGATTGCTAGCATTGGCTCGATCTTCTCGACCCAGTTCATCATGCAGGCGATCTCGTCCTTGAGGGGACCGCAGGACGTCCGCACGTCGTGCTACATCGCCGGGTTGATCTGCCTGCCGGTCAGCTTCGCGCTTGCCCTGATCGGAGTGGCGGCGAAATTCCTGTTCCCGGACATGAAGAGCATTTACGCGCTGCCCGTCTTCCTCGGTCATATGTCGCCCTGGCTCGCCGGGCTGGTGATTACCTCGATCGTCGCATCCATCCTCGTCAGCGTCAGCAGCGTCGCTTTAGCGAGTTCCGCCCTGATCGTGCGAGACTTCTACGTGCCGCTGTGCAAGCCGAGTGCGGCGGCGGAACTTCGCATGTCGCGCCTCCTCGTCATACCCATCACGCTGCTGCCCCTCCTCCTGGTCTTCTTCGTGCCCGGTGTCCTGCACCTATCGTTCTTCACGCGGGCGCTGCGGCTATCAATCTCGGTCGTGGCGATCTTCGCGTTCTATGCCCCAGGCTTCAGCAGCAATCGCGGCGCTACGGCCGGGCTGATCGCCTCCGCGCTTACTACCACGGGATGGTATCTCCTCGGCGATCCGTTCGGCATCGATGACATCTACATTGCCCTGATGACACCCATTCTGGTGATGGCGATCGATGCCCTGCTTGGCGCTAAGTCGCGAACTGTAGAGTTCAGCCAAGAGCAAGAACCTGCAACTGGTTTGTCTTCCCACAGGTCTGGAGCGGCATAGCGCGCCGCTTCATCGTCGGGTTTGACGTCTCTGGCCGGAGCCCGTTGAAGCTGGTTTTGACTTCGATCGAACTCAATGCACACGCTGCGTGCTGAGCCATGGTCAGCGACAAGGAACCACTGGGCGAATGCAGCGGGGGCAGTTCAATCGCACTGTGCAGTGAACGTCCCGTTCTGGGAGCTACATAGAACATCAAAGATATCTCACATGGTGAAGGTTTTCGGATGCCGGCCACCTTGATCGAGCGTCCCTGATGAGGGCCGGCGTCCGAAAACCGCCCAAGCACGAACCCGCGGTCGTTGCGGCCGGGTTTATGGGGGTTTGAGGCGTCCAGTGTCGCGCTTGGATAGGCTCGGCGGCGAAAGCGAGCCGATGACGACTTGCGATGAAGGGCGGGAATCGAGGGCGAGGGCGCTCGTTGTGCGCCTCCGTCGCTGAAGACGGACCGATGGACGCGCCATCCGCCTGGTCATGGCGTTCGCGGTTGAGCCGGGCGTGCGGGCGCCCGATGGCCGAAGCGGCATGGCTCCGACGCGAGATCGCGGGTGGTCGCGCCAGGTCACGACGCGGTGGTCCGGCAGGGCGTGGGCGAGGCCGGTGGTGCGCGGGCCCGGGCGAGACCGCGCAAGACCTCGATGACGACCATGCGGCCGCCGCAGCATGGTCATGATGGCCGTGGATCGGGCGCTGGCGCGGTGTTCGGCGCGTCGGTCTGTGATGACACGGCGGGGGCCGGAACGGCGAGCAGCACCCTGGCGCGCGCGACGTTGGCCTTGCGGCCGGCGCTGGCGAGCAGGCCGGTGTGGCGGATGCGGTGGAAGCCCTTGGGCAGCAAGTGCAGCAGGAAGCGGCGGATGAACTCGTCGGTGCGAAGCGTCATGGTGCGGTGGCGCTCGGCGCCCTCGCGGCGGTAGTCCTTGGTGCGGAAGGTGACGCCGGTCTCGTCAAGCGAGATCAGCCGACGGTTCGCGATGGCGACGCGGTGCGTGTAGTGCGACAGGTACCTGTTCAAACCCGGCAGCGTGGAGGATTTCGCCGATAAGCTCGGGCGCGCTTGCGAACCGGCGACGCGGGCGCGATTGGCCGAAGCTGCGCGCGCCTCCGTTGCCCACTTGTTGATGGAGGGCATGGTGTCCTGATCGTCCCCCTTTGAAGTGGTCCGCCCTGAAGTATGGCTTTCGAGCCAGGATGAGGACGGATCCCATGATGAGGAAGAGGCACAAACCGGAAGAGATCGTCGCCAAGCTGCGCCAGGTGGACGTGCTGGTGTCGCAAGGTCGGAGCGTCGCCGACGCGATCCGCTCGATCGGCGTGACGGAAGTCACGTACTACCGCTGGCGGCAGGAGTTCGGCGGCTTGAAGTCGGACCAGGTGAAGCGGCTGAAGGACCTGGAGACGGAGAACCTGCGGCTGCGCAGGGCGGTGGCGGATCTCACGTTGGACAAGCTGATCTTGAAAGAGGCTGCCTCGGGAAACTGGTAATACCAAAGGCCATCGGCTCTGACTCGCGGGGCTTCCGTTCTGGCGGCTGATC
>CAXTIU010000030.1:0-28100 GCA_964244495.1 uncultured Beijerinckiaceae bacterium | reverse complement strand
TCGTTGATCCTCGCAGGTGCCATCGCCGAGCATGCGCCAGCGTCAACGCTGCTCTTCGCCAGTTCATCGGAAGTGTACGGCGCGAGCTTCCTGGCCGGCGTCGTCGGCGAAACCAGCCCGATCGTGCCGGTCAGCCCCTACGGCAAGTCGAAGGCGCTGGCGGAAACCATCTTCAGCCAGCGCCTGCCCGCCTCGACGAGGATGATCATCGCGCGATCCTTCAACCACACGGGTCCGGGGCAGCGGGACGACTACGTCCTGCCCTCGTTCGCCGGGCAGGTGGCGCGCATCGAAGCCGGGCTGCAACCGCCGACCATCGCCGTCGGCAATCTCGATGTCCGTCGGGACTTCCTGGACGTTCGTGACGTCGTCGCCGCCTACGTGGCCCTGATCGAGGCCGCGCCGCGTCTGCCGCCGCGCTTCACGGTGAACGTCGCGTCGGGTTCGACGCATCGCCTGCGCGATCTGCTCGACCAGTTGCGCGCCCTGTCGCATACCTCCTTCGACGCGGTCCCCGATCCGTCGCGCTTGCGAGCGAACGATCTACCGATCGCGGCCGGGTCGCCCGCGCTGTTGCGCGCGACAACAGGGTGGCAACCCCACTACTCAATCAACAGAACGTTGAGCGATCTGCTGGCTGCGGTGCGATCCGAGCTCGTTGAAGGTTAAGCGCCGTCGATCAGGGTGCGCGCCGGCCTTCGCGTCGCGAGAGCCTTCCGACCGGATTATGGATCCGGTCCGAAGGCTCCAAGGCCGCGACAGCACATCTTTCAGCGGACCATCGATTCATTCTCGCCATACCAACGTCAATCAGCCTGCGAAATTCGTTCATCCGCCCTTTGGGTGCTGACCACTTGTGCCAACGGCCATGATCTCTGGCTCTTGGGGCTTCCGTTCTGGCGGCTGACCTGATGCCTTGGTGCGACGAGGATCGGCGCATGGCATCAGCGGTGAGCTTGCGGACGGACTTTTCTGCCGTTGACCTGCGGCGGCTGACTGCCGTCACGAGGCACGCCAACCAGAGCCGCCGTTTCCTATCGCTCGCGGCGGTTCAGACCCTGCGCGACTGGGTGCACCGCTTCAACGCGCACGGTCCGGACGGGCTGAGGGACAGCTGGTCGAGGGGCCATGCGCCCCGCCTGTCCGCCGACGAGCAGGGCGAGTTCGCCCGGCTGGTCGAGAGCGGCCCCGACCGGGCGGTCGATGGCGTGGTGCGCTGGCGGCGGGTCGACCTGCAACGGGTCATCGGCGAGCGCTTCGGCGTCACCTATCACGAGCGCACCGTGGGCAAGGTGCTCGGCTTCATCCACGTCGGCGCCCGCTCCCGCCATCCCACTCGGGACGCGGGTACGGTGGCGGCGTTCAGCCACCTCGTCACGGTGAGCGGGTCACGCTGGATGAGCCGGATGCTGCCGGTCTCCCCACCGGACAGGTCCGGGCGCTGCCCTTCCTCGCCGCGCTGGTTCCTTCCGGGCGCGCCTGACGCGAGCGAGGTCGCAGGCACAAGCCCCCGCTGGATGTCGGACGGCAACCCGCCTTGCTGGCGCGCCGCTGGCAGCCGCAGCGCGCCCTCGTGCTGCTCGGCGACAGCGGCGCGCCAGCCTCGGTCGCGGAGCTTCAGGTATGAAGGGCATGCCGCGATGAGCGGCAGGAGCATCCAGGATGCCGTTCCATGAAAATGAGCAAGTTGACATGATGCATCAGACGAGGCGCGCCTGAGATGCCGTGCTTCTACGAACCCTACGCTCGCCCTCTTGGGATCGTATGCTCCGGACGTTTGTCGATCGACACCGATGCCGTGACCCCGTCGAACGGTCGTAGTCAAACGACCTTGTCACGAATGACCTGCGCATAGGGAACGGATCCCCTGAACGACGGCCGCTCTTCCAGACGGTCCTGCAACCGCGCCAGATTGGGATGCCGTTCGCGCCAGGGCAATTCGGCGAAGCGCACGTTGAGCCAGCCCAGCAAGCTCCCGGCCGCGACGTCGGCCAACGAGAACGTGTTCCCCACGCAGAACGCGTGATCGCCGAGGAGCCTGGAAATTTCCCGCATCCCGCCCTCCGCCTTGCGCATCTGGCGCGCGGTCCATTCCGCGCTGCGCGCCGCCTCGTCACGCGCCCGTTCCCAGAACATCAGCACGCAGGCGTCGCAAACGCCGTCGCTCAGGATCTCGAACCGCTTGGCCAGGAGGATGCCGTCCTTGTCGGCCGGCATCAGCGCGGGATCCGGGTGCTGCATTTCCACCCACTCGTTGATGAAGCGCGACTCGTAGACCGTCTCACCGTCGTCGCAGATCAGGACGGGCAGCTTCTCCAGCGGGTTGTGCTCCGGCAGCTGCGTGTCCGTGTTCCACGGCACCTCGGTGATCAACTCGAACGGGATGTCCTTCTCGGCGAGCTGGATGCGGACCTTCCGGGCGTAGGGGCTCGGGGTCGCGCTGATGAGACGGTACATGGCTGGCCTCCCTCCTGCGCCGACCGGGAGGTGACCCCGGCCGGTCTGTTGCGTCAGCGCACGAGATCATTCCCCTCGCGCGAAAAACCAGTCCTACGGCAGGCATAATCACCTCGATGGGCAAATCTTCCGCAGCCTGCCTGCCGAAGTGACTTGCCGGCTCCTCAATTGCCACCCTAGTCTCGCTTCGTGTTGGGGCACCTTGCCGGAGTCGACGATGATCGTATCGCGCGCCATGGCGCGGCAGCTTCGGCTCTTGATGCTTATCCTGCTAGGCCTGCTCTACGCCGTCTTCATGATCGTCGCGGCGTTCGCGCCGGGTCTCTTCGCGGGACCGGTGACGGCGGGTGGGCTGACCTCGTTCTGGTTCCTGTACGGGATCTGCCTGATCTGGCTGGTGGTGCTGACCACCGGGCTCTACGTCCTCGCCGTCAACGCGGCGGAGGACGGCGAGCGATGATGCGCAGGCGCGTTCACGTGCTGGCGGCGCTCCTGCTCGGCACGTCGCCGGCCTTCGCCCAGGCGGCTTCCGGAACGGAAAGCACGATCAACGTCACCGCGATCGTGCTCTTCGTCTTCTTCGTGGCGATCACGCTCGGGATTACCTACTGGGCGGCCGGGCGGACGCGGTCCGCCGCTGATTACTATGCGGCGAACGGTCAGGTCACAAGCTTCCAGAACGGGCTCGCGCTGGCCGGCGACCTGATCTCGGCCGGCGCCTTCCTCGGCCTGTCCGGCCTGATCTTCGCGACCGGTTTCGACGGCCTCATCTACGCCGTCGGCTACACCATGGGTTACCCGCTGATCGTGTTTTTCCTCGCCGATCAGCTGCGACGGCTCGGCAAGTACACGTTCTCGGACGTGCTGGCGTTCCGGCTCGCGCAGCGCCCGGTGCGCACCTTCGCGGCGTTCTCGTCCCTGTCGATCGTCGCCTTCTACCTGATCGCGCAACTGGTCGGGGCCGGCCAGCTCATCCAGCTCCTGTTCGGTCTGCCCTACATCTACGCTGTCCTGACCGTCGGCCTCCTGATGATCTGCTACGTCATGTTCGGCGGGATGGTCGCGACGACCTGGGTGCAGATCATCAAGGCCACCCTGCTGCTCGTCACGGCGACCTTCACGGCCGTTCTCGTCCTGGCGGCGTTCGGGTTCAGCTATGATCGCATCATCGCCAAAGCGGTCGAGGTCAACGCCAGGCACAGGGCTATCCTGCAGCCGCAAACCTTCGCGTCGGCGCCGATCTCGACCCTGTCGCTCGGCGTGGCGCTGTTCTTCGGAGCGGCGGGCCTGCCCCACCTCCTGATGCGGGTGTTCACCGTGCCGGATGCCCGGGCAGCCCGCGTCTCGGTGTTCTGGGGCTGCACGATGGTGGCCTACTTCTTCTCGCTGATCTTCATCATCGGCTTCGGCGGTCTCGCCCTGGTCGGTTCCTCACCGCAGTACCTCACGGCCATAGGAGCGCCGATCGGCGGCGGCAACATGGTCGCGATCCACCTGTCGCACGCGCTCGGCGGCAACCTCCTGCTCGGATTGAACGCCGCCATCGGCTTCGCGACGATCCTTGCCGTCGTCGCCGGCCTCACGCTGGCGGCCGCGTCCGCGATCTCGCACGACCTCTACGCGAACGTGATCAAGGGCGGAAAGGTGAGCGATCGGCAGGAACTGCGCGCCGCCAAGATCGCCACCCTGATGATCGGGCTGGTCGCCATCCTGCTGGGCATCGCCTTCGAGCGGCAGAATATCGCCTACATGGTCGGTCTCGCCTATTCCATCAGCGCGAGCTCGAACTTCCCCGTGCTGATCCTGGCCCTCTACTGGCCCGGGCTCACGACGCGCGGCGCCGTCGCCGGTGGCGGGGCCGGTCTCGTCGGCGCGCTTGCCTCGACCGTTCTGGGACCGCCCGTATGGGTGAAGGTCCTCGGCCATGCTGCGCCGATTTTCCCGCTCGATCCGCCGACACTCGTGACGCTGCCTTTGGCCTTCTTGACCTGCGTTGCCGTATCGATGCTGGATCGCAGTCGCCAGGGGCAAGCCGACCGAGCGAGCTACGCCCGCCAACGCGATCGTATGCAAGGCGGCTCGTCGACCTCATTGGGAGCGGACGCCCTTGAACGCGAGCGCGCCTGAAAAGGGTTTCATGCGGCCGCCGGGAATTCGCAACACGGGACCGGGAAAGCCAATTCTGTTCGGTCCCGGACTTGATGGTGCGATCCCGTTTCGTGGAAAGGACGATGCACGAAGACCGAGGGCATCCACGGGAGCGCCACGACGGCGGCGGTGGTCCGTCCGGCGATGTGGAAGGGCCGGACAAGGTCGCCGATCGCCCGACCGGGCCGAAGGAGGCGAAATCGACGATCCTCTTAGGTGAGGACGAAGTCGTCATGCCGGATCATGTGCAGGAGCGCGTTCCGCCGTCACACGCTGCCGCCGCAGGACGGCTACCGCCAACGACATGGCCCGTGGTGAAGGTCTTGCCAAGCATTTCGCCCTGATGCTCGACAGCGCCGCCGAGGCGCCAAGTAGTTGAGCCCTGGCACGCAGAGCCGGCGGACGCTCCTGCCGATCGCCGACATGCGCGCCGAATGGCGCGAGCTTGACCACCGCATCGGGGCGCTCACCGCCGAGTTCCTGACGCGGGTCCGCGAGGACCGGGCGGCGCATCGGCTGACCACGATCCCCGGCTTCGGTGCCCTGAACGCCACCGCCCTGCCGGCGGCGGTCGGCACGGGCGAGACGTTCCAGCGTGCGCGTAACTCTGCGGCCCGGCTCGGCCTCGTGCCGCGGCAGGCCACCACCGGCGACAAGCCGCGACTGCTCGGCATCACCAATCGAGGCAACGGATACCTGCGCACGCTGCCGATCCACGGCGCACGGGCGGCGCTGCCGTCGTTGTCGACAGCCGCGACGGCGAGGAGCGCTTGGCTGTGCGGGCTGAGCGCGCGGACGCACAAGAGTAAAGTCGTGGTGGCGCTGGCCGGCAAGCTGGCGTCCATCGCCTGAGCGGTGCTGCGCTCGGGCGAAAGCTAGGCTGCCGGTACCATCGCCGTGGCGGGCTGACGAGATCGACCGGTGGCGGCAGCCCGGCGGCGGTTTGGTCAGCGATGTCAGCGGGCGGTGAACGCGAGACGGCCTGACGGTTGCTTCGTTGCCTTGCGATCCTGATACGAAAAGGGGATGAGCCGCTGTCCATCACCGACATCGTTGCTGCTGATCCAACACGATCGGATGCATCGGTGAAGCCCGGCACGAGCGGCGAGGCAGCGTCGTCTCGCGGTGATCGACAAGCTGCCCGGCCTGGTGATCGTCTTGATGGTCCACGATCACGTCAGGGAGTTCTTCCACACACGGCCGCTTATCCGTCCGCCGCTCTGGCCGGTGCCATCACCCACCTTCCCCCGCCACCCAGTGCCCCGGCACAACCTCCGCCAGCGCGTGCGCCTCCGACATCGCCAGCGCCGCCTCGGCTCGCGCCGCCGCGAGCCGCGCCCGCTCCCGTACCGGGTCGGGGATCGGCACGGCGGCGAGCAGGCGGCGGGTGTAGGAGTGGCGCGGGTCGGCGAACAGGGCGTCGCGGTCGGCCAACTCGACGATGCGGCCGCGCCACAGCACCGCGACGCGGTCGCACAGGTGGCGCACCATTCGCAGGTCGTGCGAGATGAACAGCGTGGAGAGGCCGAGCGCTTGCCCCAGATCCTGCAGCAGGTTGACGATCTGCGCCTGGATCGACACGTCGAGCGCGGCGATCGGCTCGTCGGCCACGAGGAAGCTCGGATCGAGCGCGATCGCGCGGGCGATGCACAGGCGCTGGCGCTGGCCGCCGGAGAACTGGTGCGGGAAGCGCCCCGCCAAACGCGGGTCGAGCCCGACGCGCTCGAACAAGGCCGCGACTCTATCCCTCACCTCGCCGCGCCCCAGCTCGGGCCGGTGCAGCTTGAAGGGCTCGGTCACGGTGGCGCCGGCGCTCATGCGCGGGTTGAGGGCGGCATAGGGGTCCTGGAACACCATCTGGATGCGGCGCCGGACACGCCGCATGGCACGGGGAGACAGGGTGGCGAGGTCGACGCCCTCGAATTCGACCGTACCGGACGTCGGTGGCTTCAGCATGGTCACCGCGCGACCGATCGTCGACTTGCCGGAGCCGGACTCGCCGACGAGGCCAAGCGTCTCGCCGGCGCGGACGTCGAAGCTCACGTCCTCCACCGCCTTGAACACGCCCCCGCCCCAGCCGTCGCCGAGCGGGTAGTGCTTGCACAGGTCGCGCACGGAGAGGATGGGCACGGAGGGAACAGGCATGGATGATCCCGTCACGGCCTCGCCGCCTCGGCTGCCAGCAGAGCCGGCAGGTCGTACCAGGCGGCGACGAGGTGGCCCGGCGCGCCGCCGGCCGCTTGCGCGAGCGCTGGCGGCTCGGCGTGGCAGCGCGGCGTCGCGTAGCAGTTGCGCGGCGCGAACGGGTCGCCCGGTGGCGGACGGCGCATGTCTGGCGGCGCGCCGGGGATCTGCCGCAGCCGTGTGCGCCCGGCGTGCGCGCCGAACGGGGGCAGCGAACGCAGCAGCCCCAGCGTATAGGCACTGCGCGGGTCGGCGAACAGGGCGTCGACCGGGCCGCGCTCCATGATGCGCCCGGCGTACATGACCTGCACGGTGTCGGCGATGCCGGCCACCACGCCGAGGTCATGGGTGATCCAGATCACCGCCATGCCGAATTCGCGCTTCAGCTCCCGCACCAGCGCGACGATCTCCGCCTGGACGGTGACGTCTAGGGCGGTGGTCGCCTCGTCGGCGATCAGCAGGCGGGGCCGGCAGGCGAGCGCGACGGCGATCATCACGCGCTGGCGCTGCCCGCCGGAGAACTCGTGGGGGTAATCGTCGAGACGGGCGGCGGCGTTGGGAAGGCGCACGAGGTCGAGCATCTCGCGCGCTCGCGCGCGGGCGGCGCGGGCGTCCAGGCCGAGGTGGATGCGCAGCGGCTCGACGATCTGCGCCGCCACGCTCATCGCCGGGTTGAGCGAGCTCATCGGATCCTGGAACACGAAACCGATGCGTCCGCCGCGCACTTGGCGGAGCTGGCGCGCCGGCAGGGTGAGGAGGTCGCGGCCCTCGAACAGCACGCCGCCGCCGGTGATCCGGCCGGGCGGGCAGGGAACCAGGCCCAGCATGGCCAGCACGTGCACGCTCTTGCCCGAGCCGGACTCGCCGACGATGCCGAGCGTCTCGCCCTCGCGCAGCGCGTAGGACACGCCGTTGACCGCGTGCACCGTGCCACCGTCGACGGCGAAGGCCACGCGCAGGTCGCGCACCTCGAGCAGCGGCTTGGCATAGCTCGGTTCGGCCTGGGTGCCCGTCATCCTCAGCCCCTCTGCCGAGGGTCGAGCGCGTCGCGCAGACCGTCGCCGAGGAGGTTGAAGGCGAGCACGGTGACGAAGATCGCGGCGCCCGGCCAGATCGCCATCCACGGCGCGTCGTCGAGGAAGTTCTTGGCGGTGTTGAGCATCGAGCCCCAGGACGGTTCCGGCGGCTGCTGGCCGAGCCCGAGGAAGGAAAGGCTGGCCTCGGCGATGATCGCCGCCGCGATCGTGAGCGTCGCCTGCACCAGGATCGCCGGCACGATGTTGGGAAGGATGTGGCGCAGCGCGATGCGCCATGGCGGGTTGCCGAGCGCGCGCGCCGCCTCGATGAACTCCTCCGCCGCCACGCCGCGCACCTGCGCCCGCGTGAGGCGCACGAAGGTCGAGGTGGCGGACAAGCCGATCGCGATCATCGCGTTGGCGAGGCTCGGCCCGAGGAAGGCGGCGAGCGCGATGGCGAGGATCAGGAAGGGGATCGCCAGCAGCGCGTCGGTGAGGCGCATGACGAGCGTGTCGGTCAGGCCGCCTGCTGTGCCGGCCAGCAGCCCGAGCGGTAGGCCGAGCCCGACCGCCAGCGCCACCGAGACGAGGCCGGCGCCGAGTGAGGCGCGGGCGCCGAAGATGATGCGCGAGAGCACGTCGTGCCCGACCTCGTCGGTGCCGAAGGGGTGGACGCGGCTGGGCGCCGCGCGCACCGCGCCCCAGTCGGTCGCGGTCGGGTCGCAGGGCGCGATCCAGTCGGCCAAGCCCGCCATCAGCAGCAGGGCGACGACGACCACGAGGCCGGCCATCGCCGCCGGGCGGGCGCGCAGCCGCCACCACAGGGCGCGGAGCGGGCCGGGCTCGCGCGCGGCCGGAACCGGCTCGACGATGATCGCTTCGGCGGACGCCGGGAAGAACGCGTCCTCGGCGAGGTCGCTCATGCGCGCCGCAGCTTTGGGTTGAGCAGCACGGCGAGCACGTCGGCGGCGAGATTGAGCGCGATGTAGGCGGTCGCCGTGCACAGCACGATGCCCTGCACCGTCGCGTAATCGCGGTTGAACACGGCATCCACCATCAGCTTGCCGAAGCCCGGCACGGAGAACACCTGCTCGGTCAGCACCGCGCCCGACAGGAGCTGGCCGAACTCCAGCGCGGCCAACGTGATGATCGGCGTGGCGGCGTTGCGCAGGCCGTGGTTCAGGATGACGCCCAACTCCGACACCCCTTTCGCGCGCGCCGTGCGCACGTAGTCGCTGCCGAGCACGCCGAGCATCGCCGCCCGCGTGTGCCGCATCAGGATGGCGGCGATGGCGTTGCCGAGCACGAAGGCCGGCATCGCCATGGACTTGAGGTTGTCGGCCAGGCTGTCGAAGGGCGACACGTAGCCCGACGCCGGCAGCCAGCCGAGTTCCACCGAGAACAGGAGGATCAGGAGGATGCCGAGCCAGAAGTTCGGCACGGACAGGCCCCACAGCGCCACGCCGTTGGCGAGCGCGTCCGCCCAGCCGCCGCGCCGGACGGCGGAGACGATCCCCATCGGCACGCCAATGGCGACCGCCACCAGCATCGCGAGGCACGCGAGTTCGAGCGTCACCGGCAGCTTCGCCCGCAGCAGGCCGAAGACCGGCTGCTGCAGCCGGATCGAGTCGCCGAGGTCGCCGCGCAACACGGCGGCGGCCCAATACGCGTAGCGGACGGGCAGCGGCTGGTCGAGGTGGTAGGTGGCACGCATGAGGGCGATCGTCTGGGAGTCGGCCCCTTCGCCGGACAGGGCGGTGGCGGTGTCGCCCGGCAGTAGCTGCTGCAGCGCGAAGATGATCATCGAGGCGATCACCAGCGTCGGGATGGCGAGCGCGAGGCGCCGGCCGATGAAGCGGATCATGACCGCCGCCTCAGTGCAGGTCGAGCCCGGTGAAGCGTACCAGCCCATCGGGGTACGCGCCGAACCCGGTCAGCTTGGAGGTGTAGGCCCACAGCAGCCTGTTGTGGTAGATGTAGATGAAGGGTCGATCGTTGAGGACCCTGTCGGCGAGCCGGTGCCACGCCGCCACGCGCCCGACCGGATCGTTGGTGGCGCGCTCGGCCTCCAGGGCCGCGTCGGCGTCGGCGTTGCAATAGCGCGGATTGTTCAAAGGCCCGTGGCACGACAGGAAGATGTACGTGTTGCCGTCCGGGTCGGGCCGCCCGCTCCAGGCGGCGAGATAGGCCTCGAACTGGCCTCTGGCCGCTGTGTCGAGGGCGGTGGTGAAGTCCACCGACTGGAGCTTGACGTCGAAGCCCGCCTCCTTGACCATCGCTTGCACCACTTGGCCGACCTGCGCGCTGATGCTGTCGGCGTAGACCATGAGGGTGAGCGCGGGCTTGGGGGTGTGGGCCTCGGCGAGCAACGCCTTCGCCCGCTTGATGTCGCGCTTGGGCACGGGATAATCGCGGACGTAGTTCGGGTTCGTTGGGGCGACCCACTGGTTGCCGGGCACGAACTGGCCGGCGAACACCACTTGGTTCAAGGCGACCCGGTCGATCGAGAGATCGAAGGCCTCGCGCACTTTTGGATCGGCCAGCGGCGTGCCGGACTTGGCGTTGAACTGGATGTCCTCGAAGCCGAGCGCCACCGTGCTGCCGACCTTCAGGCGCGGGTCGCGGGCGATCTGCGGCAGGTCGGTCGGCGCCACGCGCTCGATCAGGTCGAGCTGGCCGGCGCGCAAGTTGGTGAACCGCACCGTCGCGTCCGGGAGCGGCAGGAACTCGATGCGGTCGATGTGGACCTGGTCCTTGTTCCAGTAGTCGGCGAAGCGCTCGACCACGATGCGCGATTGCGGCACCCGTTCGACGAACTTGTAGGGGCCGGCGCACACCGGCGCGCTGGCGAACTTCGAGCCGAGCGCCTCCGCCGCCTTGGGCGAGACCATCATACCGGCGCGATCGGTGAATTGGGCGAGCAGCGGCGCGAAGGGCTGCTTGAGGTGGATCTTGACGGTGAGGCCGTCGACCACCTCGACGCTCTCGACCGGCGCGATCTCCGCGCGCCGTTGCGAGCCCGGCAGCGTCAGGTGCCGCTCGATGTTGTATTTCACCGCTTCCGCGTCGAACGCCGTGCCGTCCTGGAACAGGACGCTCGGCCGCAGCCCCATCGTTACCGTCTTGCCATCGGCCGATACCTCCCACTTGGTCGCGAGCTGGGGCACGATCGTCAGGTCCGGTCCGAGGTCGACCAGCTTGTCGCAAAGGGCGGCGAACACCATCCGGCTCGTGAAGGAACGCGCCAGCGTGGGGTCGAGCGCGTCGGGGTCCTCCATCAGGCCGAACCGCAGCGTTCGCGCGTGCAGCGGCGTCACGGCCGATGCGGCGAGGAGAACGGCCGCGAGGAAATGAGCGGCGAGCGGACGGAACATCGCGATCCTTGTCTTTGAGCGGCCGCCCGGTCGGGCGACTGGCACCCCATCCACTTACCGTGCCATACGGTACCGCAACTCGGCGGCGCCAACCGCGCAACGGCCGCTTCAGTGAAACCCCGGCCTTGACGGCCGCCCGCTCGCCACCGACGGCTCGCGCGTTACGTCTTCCTCATCGCACAGCGTCCCCGAGAACCGCCGCGCTCTTTCCGGGCTGATGCTCTATGTCGACGCGCCGACCGGATGGAGCCTTCGCGTGACGAACCTGACCTTCAGCTTCCTGGAACACGGCGGGCCGGAGCCTCGCTCGCTCGTCGTGCGGGACCTCGTCATCGCCGGTTGGACCGGGCGCGACCCGCGCAAGGTGCTGGAGCACGTCGAGGAGCTTGCCCTGCTCGGCGTCCCCCGGCCAGCCGCCATTCCCTGCTTCTATCGTGCCGGCGTGGAGATGCTGACGACGGCGGCCGCGATCGACTGCCTCGGCGGTGAATCGAGCGGCGAGGCGGAATACATCCTCGTGATCGATGCCGACGGCGAGTGGTGGATCGGCCTGGGGTCCGACCATACCGACCGCGAGGTCGAGAGCACCTCCATCCCGGTGTCGAAGCAGATGTGCCCGAAACCCGTAGCGCCGCTGGTGTGGCGGTTCAGCGAGGTCGCGGACCATTGGGACGCGCTGCACATCCGATCATGGGTCGAAGAGCAGGGCACCGACGTGCCCTACCAGGACGGCGGCATCGCCGCGATGCTCGACCCGCGCGACACGGTCGCCGTCTACCGTGAGCGAGGTCACGAACTGCGACCCGGCACGGTCATGTTCGGGGGGACGCTGCCGGTGATCGGCGGCATCCGCCCGTGCCAAACCTTCGCCATGGAGCTGCGCGACGCCGTCATGGACCGCGCGATCACGCACCGTTACACCGCCCGGTGGCTGCCGCCGGTGGGATAGGCCACGCGGCGGGGTGCGTCGTCGGCAGGCGAGATGAGAATCCCCGTGTCCAATCGTGGCGCAAGTGACCGTCGATCCAGTTCGGGCAAACGGATAAGGAACCGGCATGTCACCCGTCCGATGATCCATGCTTATCGCGATTGATCGGCGACGGGGATGGACGAACTCTTGCATGTCGTGCTCCAACACAGCGCGCACGGGGCGAGGCGTGAACGTCCAGACCGGGTTGGGGGCTGCTTTGAAGTCGCTTCGCGAGATGCCTCGGTCGATGGGGCTACGCTGAGGGATGATCGCCGAGGCGGCCGGTCTGAGCCGGACGATCGGGCCGCGGGCGGCGTGGGACAGGTACGCCGCCGAGCACGGCGGTTTCGGATCGGTGGAAGCAGCAAGGAGTTTGAGTGCATGAACAGGTTTTTCCGGGGCGCCTCATGGGTATCCCTCGTCGCCCTGTTCGCGTTCGGGGCCGGCGGCGGGATCGGCGTCGGGGCTGGAAGCGCCCTGGCCGCCGACGACGTCGTCATCGGGGCCATCTATCCGCTCACGGGGAACTCGTCGCAGGTCGGCACCGACGCTCGCGTGGCACTCGAAGTGGTGCAGGAGATCGTCAACGGCACCCATGCGCCGATCCCCATGCTGCTCGGCAAGGGCGGCGGGCTCGACCGGCTCAAGGGCGCCCATGTCCGCATCATCTTCGCCGACCACCAGGGCGACCCGCAGAAGGCGCGCGCGGAGGCCGAGCGCCTCATCACCCAGGAACACGTCGCGGCCTTGATCGGGACCTATCAGAGCGCCACGGCGGCAACGGTCAGCCAAGTCGCAGAGCGATACCAGGTCCCGTTCATGTCCGCCGACAATTCCTCGCCGAGCCTCAACCGGCGCGGCCTGAAGTGGTTCTTCCGGACGACCCCGCACGACGAGATGTTCACGCAGGCGATGTTCGACTTCTACAAGTACGAAGGGCAGAAGACCGGGCGCCCCGTGAAGACCGTGACCCTGTTCTTCGAGGACAGCATCTTCGGCGCCGACAGCAGCGCCGCCCAGCGCAGGCTGGCCAAGGAGGCGGGCATCAAGGTCGCGGCCGACATCAAGTATCGCGCGAACTCGCCCTCGCTGTCGTCCGAGGCCCAAAGCGTCCGCGCAGCGGGTGCCGACGTGTTGATGCCGTCGTCCTACACGTCGGACGCGATCCTCATCATGCGCAGCATGGCCGAGATCGGCTACAAGCCGCCGGCCATCCTGGCTCAGTCGGCCGGCTTCCAGGAGCAGACCTTCATCACCGGGGCCGGGTCGCTCGCCGAGGGCGTGATGACGCGCTCGTCCTTCGCGCTCGACGCGACGAAGAGCCGGCCCGCCATCGCGCCGGTCGACGCCCTCTTCAAGGCCCGCGCCGGCAAGGACCTGAACGACAACACCTCACGCGACGTGGTGGCGCTGCAGATCCTGGTCGACGCCATCAACCGCGCCGGCTCCACCAAACCGGAGGACATCCGAGCCGCCCTGGTCGCGACCAACGTTCCGGGCGTCGAGACGATCATGCCCTGGAAGGGCGTGCACTTCGATGCGACCGGCCAGAACGACCAGGCGACGCCTGTCATCCAGCAGCTCACGGGCGGCGCGTACCACACCGTCTACCCCGCCGATGTCGCGGTCCAGGACGTGATCTGGAACGTGGGTAAGTGACGCCAAGCCTCATCGCGCAGGTTTTGGTGAGCGGTCTGCTCGTCGGTTTGATCTACGCGCTCGTTGCCGCCGGCCTGTCCCTGATCTTCGGGCTCATGGACGTGGTCAACTTCGCCCATGGCGAGCTGCTGATGCTCGCCATGTACGCCACCTTCACCATGTTCCAGGCCAGCGGGCTCGATCCGCTTTATCAGGTGCCGCTGATCGCCCTGATGCTCTTCGCCGTCGGCGTGGTCATCTACCGCGGCCTGATCGTCCGCGCGCTCGGCGTGCCGTTCAACCGCGGCATGGTGCAGATCTTCGTGACCTTCGGCCTCGCGATCTTCATCCGCGGCGCCGCCCAGTTCGTCTTCGGCGGCGATTTCCGCAGCGTGAATGGAACGCTGCTCGGCAACCGCACGGCGCACCTTCTCGGCATCTACGTGCCGCTGCCCCAGCTCGCCGCTAGCGTCGTGTGCCTCGCCGCCTTCGGCGCCCTGCTGGCGATCGGGCGCACCGAGTTCGGCAAGGCTCTGGAGGCGACCCGCGAGGACCGCGACGCGGTCGCACTCATCGGCATCGACCGCAACCTGATCTTCGGCCTGGGCTGGGGGCTCGGCGCGGCGACTGTGGGCATCGCCGGCGCGATGCTCATCACCTTCTACTACGTGTCGCCGGACGTCGGCGCGAACTTCGCCCTCATCGCCTACGTCACCGTGGCGCTGGGCGGCTTCGGCAGCGTGCTGGGCGCCCTGCTGGCCGGCGTGATCGTCGGCGAGGTCGAGGCGCTCACCGCCCTGTTCTTCGAGCCATCCCTGAAGCAGGTCGGCATCTTCGTCCTCTACCTCGCCGTGCTGATGGTGCGGCCGCGCGGCCTGTTCGGAAAGCTGTGATGGCCGATGTCGCCACGACGGACCCCGCGACGACCAACGCCGCCGGCGTGGCCGACCTCGGCGCGCCGATCGTGCGGACGCGGCGTCGTCAGCTCGTCGTCGGACTGGTCCTGCTCCTCGTCCTCGCCGCCGTGCCGCTCGCCGTTCACGACGTTTACATCCAGAACCTCCTCATCATCACCATCCTCTACGCCGGCCTATCGCAAGCCTGGAACGTGCTGGGCGGATACTGCGGGCAGATCTCGCTCGGCCACGCCCTGTACTTCGGCCTCGGCGCCTACGTCAGCACGCTGCTCTACGTGAAGGCGGGCGTGCCGCCGACGCTCGGCATGTTCGTGGGCGGCACGGCCGGCGCCGCCTGCGCGCTCCTCGTCGGCTGGCCCTGTTTCCGTCTGGCCGGCCATTACTACGCCATAGCCACCATCGTCGTCGCCGAGATCGGCTACCTCCTGTTCCTCAACTGGGACTTCGTCGGCGCCGCCACCGGTGTCTACATCCCCATCGAGAGCCGAAGCTGGCTTTATCTCCAGTTCCGCACGACGAAGATACCCTTCTACATCCTCGCGGTCGTCTACGCCGCCGTCTGCTGGCTGTCGGCCTGGATCATCGAGGGGAGCCGCTGGGGCTACTACTGGCGCGCCGTCAAGGACGATTCAGTCGCCGCGCGAAGCCTCGCGGTGCGCGTGTTCCCCTCCAAGATGGCCGCCGCCACGATCAGCGGCGGCCTGACCGGCATCGGTGGCGCGATCTACGCGCAATATGTCGGCTACATCGATCCCGACAGCGTGTTCGCCTCCGCCTTCTCCATCCTGATCGCGCTGCCGGCCGTGCTCGGTGGCGTCGGCACCTTGTGGGGCCCGCTGGTGGGCGCCGCCGTGCTCATCCCCGTCAGCGAACTGACGCGCAGCTACATCGGCGGTGGCGGCCGCGGCGTCGACCTGATGATCTACGGCGGCCTCATCGTGGTGGTGGCGCTCGCCAAACCGACCGGCCTGATCAGCCTCTTCCCCGGCCACCGCGAGGGCGCCTCGTGAGCGACGCGCGTCCCCCCACGCCGCCGCCGCTCCTCGACGTACGCGGCGTCACCAAAACGTTCGGTGGCGTGATGGCGAACGCCGACGTCTCCTTCGACGTGCGGGAAGGCGAGATCCTCGGGCTGATCGGTCCCAACGGCGCCGGCAAAACCAGCATGTTCAACGCCATCTCCGGCGAGGTGACACCCGACAGCGGCGAGATCTGCCTCGACGGGCGTCGAATCTCTGGCCTCGGCCCAGTGGCTTGCGCAGAGGCCGGCGTCGCGCGCACGTTCCAGGTGGTGCGCAGCTTCGACAGCATGAGCGTGCTGGAGAACGTCATGGTCGCTGCCTTCGGCCGCTTCGCCCGGGCCAAGGCCGCCCGCACCGAGGCCGCCCGCGTGCTCGGTTTCACCGGTCTCGCGGCGAAGGCCGACACCGCCGCCCACCGGCTCAACCCGCCGGAGAAGCGTCGCCTGGAGATCGCCCGCGCCCTGGCGACGAAGCCGCGCCTGCTCCTGCTCGACGAGATGCTGACTGGGCTGACGCCCACGGAAGCGTCGTCCGGCGTCGCCCTCATCCGGGCGATCCGGGACCAGGGCATCTCGATCATCATGGTCGAGCACGTCATGGAGGTGCTGCTGCCGCTGATCGATCGGGCGGTGGTGCTGAACCTCGGCCGCGTCCTGATGCAGGGCACGCCCGCCGAGGTCGTCCGTCATCCCGAGGTCATCAAGGCCTACCTCGGCGAGCGCTATGCCGCCTGACGCCGTCCCCGCCTTGGCTCCCGACCTGCTGCGCCTCGAGGACGTCAGCGCCTCCTATCGCGGCCTCAAGGCGCTGCAGCACGTCGACGTCGGCGTCCGCGCCGGCGAGATCGTCGCGATCATTGGCGCCAACGGCGCCGGCAAGACCACGCTGTTGCGCTCCATCGCCGGCCAAGTGGCGACGGAGGGCAGGATCGCCTTCGACGGCCAAAGCCTGGTCCGCGTCCCGCCGCACCTGATCGCGCGACGCGGCGTCGGCCTCGTGCCGGAGGGGCGTCGCCTATTCCCACGGCTCTCCGTCGAGGACAACCTGCGGCTGGGCGCCTACGCCAAGCGCGGCACGCCCGACCGCTTCAAGCCGCTCGATCTCGTGTTCGAGCTGTTCCCCCGGCTCCACGAGCGCCTGCCGCAACGCGCCGAGACGCTGTCAGGCGGCGAGCAGCAGATGCTGGCGATCGGGCGCGCCCTGATGACCCAGCCCCGCCTGCTGATGCTGGACGAGCCGAGCCAGGGGATCGCGCCGCGGCTCGTCGACGATATCTTCGTCGCGGTCGGCAAGATCAGGGACCTCGGGGTCACGGTGCTGCTGGTGGAGCAGCGGCTCGCCGAGGCGCTCGACCTCGCCGATCGGGCCTACGTGCTGCAGACCGGGCGCGTCGTGATCTCGGGGAAAGCCGCCGATGTTCGCTCGGACCCGGCGGTGCGCTCCGCCTACCTGGGCATGTGAGGCTGGGCATGTGAGGCTGGGCATGTGAGGCTGGGCATGTGAGGCTGGGCATGTGAGGGCGGACTTGGCGTACACGGGGAGTCTCTGGCGGGCACGGGCGGTCATGAGCGCTGCCCCGCCGACGCGAGCGGGAGGGTGGGATTGCGCACCGTCGATTTGAACGCTGACATGGGTGAGGGTTTCGGGGACTACCGCATCGGCGACGACGCGGGCATGCTCGACATCGTCACCAGCGCCAACGTCGCGTGCGGCGCCCACGCCGGCGACCCCGAGATCATGGCGCGGACCTTCGGCCTTGCGCGGGCCCGCGGCGTCGCCGTCGGGGCGCATCCGGGTTTCCCCGACGTGTGGGGCTTCGGCCGCCGGCGCATGCCCTTCAACCCCGGCGAGATCGAGCGCCTCGTCGCCTACCAGGTAGGCGCCGCCGCCGCGCTCGCCGCCTACGCGGGGCACAGGATCACCTACGTGAAGGCGCACGGCGCCCTGTCCAACATGGCCGGCGCCGACGCGAGCATCGCCACCGCGATCGCGAGCGCGGTCAAGGCGGTCGACCGGCGCCTCGCCCTGCTGGCGATCGCCCTGACGCCGCAGGTCGAGGCCGGCGAACGGGCCGGACTCGACGTGTACCAGGAGGTCTTCGCCGATCGCGGCTACGACGACGCCGGCCAGCTGATCGCCCGCAACCTCGAAGGGGCGATGCTCACCGACGCCGGCAAGGCGGCACGGCGCGTCGTGACCATGGTGCGCGACGGCGTCATCGTCTGCGCCTCGGGCAAACGCCTGCCGACCGTGATCCACTCCGTCTGCATTCACGGTGATTCGCCGCACGCGGTGGGGATGGCGAAGCGCGTCAAGGCCGCGCTCGTCGACACCGGCACGCTCACCCTGGCGCCCTTCGCGCCGGCTCCTTCTGCGCCCATCCCTGTCGAGGTCGGGTGATGGACGCCGTCGGCGGAGGTCCTCGCTTCCTCGACGCCGGCGAGGCGGCGCTCGTCGTGGAGTTCGGCACCACCGAGGACCCCGCCATCAGCGATCGGGTGCTTGCCCTTGACACGGCCCTGGCCGACGCGCCGCTGCCGGGCCTCGTCGAGACAGTGCCGACCTATCGCTCGCTGATGATCCACTACGATCCGCTTCGGCTCGACCGCGCCGCCCTGGTGGCGCATGTGCTGGAAATGCGTGGCGCGGCCGCTGCGCGCCCGGCCGCGCGGGCGTGGACGCTGCCGGCCTGCTACGACGGTTCCTGCGGGGAGGACGTAGCCGAACTCGGCACGTGCCTCGGCTTGTCGGCCGAAGCGGTCGTAACCGCGCACGCGGCGGCGACGTTCCGCGTCACCATGTACGGGTTCGCGCCCGGCTATGCCTACCTCGGCGGTACGCCGGAGGCGCTGCGCATCTCGCGTCGCACCACGCCGCGCCCGCCGCATCTCTCCAACGCCCTGCTGCTCGGCGGCGGCCTGGCGGGAATTGCCACGCTCTCGATGCCGACCGGCTGGTACGTCGTCGGGCGCACGCCGGAGCGGCTGTATTCGCGGGACCGCTCGAGCCCGTTCTTCCTCGCGGCGGGGGACACGGTCCGCTTCGAGCGGATCGATGCGCACGCCTACGCGGCCTTGGAGCGACGGGTCGAGACCGGTGAGATCGTGGCGCGGGAGACGTCCTCGTGAGCGGCGACGCCCTGCTGCGGGTCGCGAAGGCCGGCCCCGGCGTAACATTACAGGACGGTGGGCGGTGGGGCTACCTCAGGTTCGGGGTCACGCCGGCCGGCCCGATGGACCCGCTCGCCTTCGCGACCGCGCATTGGCTCGCCGGCAACGCGGCCGGCGGTACCACGATCGAGGTGTCGCTCGCCGGCATCGACCTCGTCGCCGACGACGGTCCCATCGGGCTCGGCTACGCTGGCGGCCGCTTCGCCCTCGCCCTCGACGACGAGTTGTTGCCTCCTCACGGCTTCGTCACCGTGGCGGCGGGTTCGCGGCTCTCGGTCCGAGCCGGCGCGGCCGGCGCCTGGTGCTACCTCGCCCCGGCCGGCGCGCTCGCCATCGAGCCTTTCCTGGGGTCGACCGCCACCCACACGCGCTCCGGCTTCGGCGGCGTTGACGGGCGCGCGCTGGCGGCCGGCGACCGCCTGCCGGTGCGCACGAGGGACGGCGGCCCGGTGATCGCGACGGCCGAGGTCCCCTGGCTCGAGCGCCCCGCCGAGTTGATCCGGGTGATGCTGGGACCGCAGGATGATTACTTCAGCCCCGAGGCGATCGCGGCGTTCTTCGCCGGGCCCTGGGTCGTCGGCGCTCGCAGCGACCGCATGGCCTGCTTCCTCCAGGGGCCGCGCTTGTCGCATGACAAGGGCTTCAATATCGTTTCCGACGGGGTGGCGATGGGAGCCATCCAGGTGCCGGGCGAGGGCCAGCCGATCGTCCTGATGGCCGACCGCCAGTCCACCGGCGGCTACCCGAAGATCGCCACCGTGATCGGCGCAGACCTCGGCCGTCTGGCGCAGGCGAGGGCCGGTGTGGCGATCGGCTTCGCCCCTGTCTCGGCGGCGGTGGCGGTCGCCGCACGGCGCCGGCAGGCGGAGGCGTTCCTCCACCCCCCTGCGCTGACACCTATCGCGCGCAGGATCATGCGGAGCGCCGACCTGCTGCGGGCCAACCTCGTGGATGGCTATGTCGGCTGACCCGACGCCCTCTGCCCGCCTGTCCGGCCAGGAGCGGCTCGCCGTGTTGCTCGACGAGGGTAGCTTCGCGCCCTATGAGCCGGCCGGAGGCGCGCTGTTGCTGGGCGAGGGCGCCGTTACGGGACGCCGCGTCTTCGTCCACGCGCGCTCGGCCGACGCACCGCTGACGGCCGAGGATCACCGGCGCCTCGCGCGGATGTTGGAGGTCGCCGCTGGCGCCCCGGTGATCGGCGTGTTCGACTCGCCCGGCGCGCGGAACGATCCCGCCGTGCTCGCCGCCCAGCGCCAGGTGATGCTCCGCGTGGCCGGCGGCGGGGAGCCCCGGATCGCCGTCGTGCTCGGCCAAGCGACCGGCTTCGACGCGATCCTGGCCTCCATGCACCACGTCGCGGTGCTGGCGGAGGGCGGGGCGCAAATGGCTGTCACCGGTCCCGCGCTCACGGGGGCGGTGACCAACGAGTGGGTGTCGGGCGAGACGCTGGGCGGGGCGGGCGTGCTCATCGCCGGACCAGCGCGCGTGAGCGCGGCGGACGAGGTGGAAGCGCTGCTCGGTGCCCGCCGCCTCGTCCAGCTCGCGTGTCCCGGCCGTCGACCGTCCGATCGGCCGATGGAAGGTGACGTCGAGGGGCTCGGCACGCTGCCGCCGCGCGACGACGCGCGCCCCTACGCCATGGACCAACTCGTCGCCGCCGTGGTCGACGAGGGCAACCTCATCGAACTCGGCGGCGGCGCGGCCGGCAACGTCCTGACAGGTCTTGCCAGGATCGGCGGCCACGGCGTGGGCGTCGCCGCGAACCGTCCCGCCGTGGGGGGTGGCGCGCTCGACCTCGCGGCGTGCCGCAAGCTGCGCGTGTTCGCTCGCATCTGCCGGTCCTTGGGGCTGCCGCTCGTCACCCTCGTCGACGTGCCGGGTTTCCTGCCGGGCGTCGCGCAGGAGCATGGGGGGCTGGCCTTCGAGGCCGGTGAACTCGCCGCCGCCATGGACGTCGCCGCCTCGGTCGTCGTGCGGCGAGGGCTCGGCCCGGCGCTCGCGATCCTGAGTGGTCGGACGCGAGCCTGCTGGACCGGCGCGCGCCTCGGGCCGACGCGGGCGTCCGCCGCCGACGCCGATCCCCTCGCGGCCGGCTTGGTCGACCGGGTGATCCGCCCGGAGGCGACCCGGTCCTTCCTCATCGAGGCCCTCGACGGAATGACGCCGTGAGACCACCTCGCCCGATAACGAAGCTCCTCGTCGCCAACCGCGGGGAGATCGCCTGCCGCATCATCCGCACGGCCCGCCGCATGGGCCTGCGCACGGTGGCGGTCCACTCCGCCGCCGACGCGGGGGCGATGCATGTCGCGATGGCCGACGAGGCGGTGCCGATCGGCCCGGCGGAGGCGTCGGGCTCCTACCTGTCGATCCCGGCGATTTTGGAGGCCTGCCGGCGCACCGGCGCCGACGCGGTGCATCCCGGCTACGGGTTCCTGTCGGAGCGGGCCGCCTTCGCGGAGGCACTCAGCGACGCCGGCATCACCTTCGTCGGACCCAACCCGGCGGCGATCGCGGCGATGGGCGACAAGATCGAGTCGAAGCGCGCCGCCGCCGCCGCCGGGGTCAGCACCGTGCCGGGCTTCCCCGGCGTGATCGACTCGGCCGCCCACGCCGTCCGCGTCGCGGCCGACATCGGCTACCCCGTCATGCTCAAGGCGTCGGCCGGCGGCGGCGGCAAGGGCATGCGCGTCGCTTGGGATCCGGCGGCGGCGGCCGAGGGCTTCGAGCGGGCGCGCTCGGAGGCGGCGTCGGCCTTCGGCGACGACCGGATCTTCATCGAGAAGTTCATCGTCGACCCGCGCCACATCGAGATCCAGGTGCTCGGCGACAAGCACGGCACCGTGATCCATCTCGGCGAGCGGGAATGCTCGATCCAGCGCCGCAACCAGAAGGTGCTCGAGGAGGCGCCCAGCCCGCTCTTGGATGAGGTCACGCGCGAAAAAATGGGGGCGCAGGCGGTCGCGCTCGCCCGAGCCGTCGGCTACGACTCCGCCGGCACCGTCGAGTTCGTGGTCGGGCAAGACAAGAGCTTCTTCTTCCTCGAGATGAACACCCGGCTTCAGGTCGAGCATCCCGTGACGGAGCTGGTGACCGGGCAGGACATCGTCGAGCTGATGATCCGCGTCGCGGCAGGTGAACCCCTGCCGCTCGCCCAGGCGGACGTCGCCCTGCGCGGCTGGGCGGTCGAGAGCCGGATCTACGCCGAGGACCCTGCGAACGACTTCGTGCCGGCGGTCGGCCGCGTGTCGACCTTCCTGCCCCCGCCGGCGTCCGACGTCGCCGGCGGCGCCACGGTCCGCGTCGACACCGGCATCCGCCAGGGCGACGAGGTGCAGGTCTATTACGACCCGATGGTCGCCAAGCTGATCACCCACGCCGACGACCGGGCGGGCGCGATCGCCGCGCAGTCGCGCGCGCTCGACGCCTTCGTGGTCGAGGGGGTCGGCAACAACATCCCGTTCCTGGCTGCCCTGATGGCCCATCCCCGGTGGCGCGAGGCGCGGCTCTCGACTCGCTTCATCGCCGACGAATTCCCCGACGGGTTCAAGCCCCGCGCTCCGGATGACGCTTCCCGGATGGTGGCGCTCGCCGCCGCGCTCGACGTCGCGGCCGAGGCCCGCGAGCGCGCGCGGTGCGGCGCCTCGGCCGCCATCGTCCGCGAGCGCGTGGTGCGCGGCGGCGGGACCGACCGCCGGGTCCGCGTCCGGCTCGCCGCCGATGGCGGCGCGCGGGTGGAGGCGGCCGAGGGTCCCGCCTACGCCATCGTCACGACGTCCGTCGCGGGGAGCCCGGTGTGGATCGGCACCGTCGACGGCGCGCCGACCGTCGCGCGCGTCGCCTACGCCCGCAACGGACGCATGACGCTCGATCACGAGGGCCGGTCGCTGTCGCTCCGGGTGTTCGCGCCGACCGTCGCGACGCTCGCCGACCGGATGCCGGAACCGGCGGCGACCGACACCCTTGATGAATTGCGGTCGGCGATGCCGGGCATCCTCCGCGCGGTCCTGGTGAAGGACGGCGCGGTCGTGCGGCGCGGCGATCCGGTCGCGGTGGTGGAAGCCATGAAGATGGAGAACACGTTGCGGGCGGAGCGGGACGCGACGGTGTCCGCCATCCACGTCGAGGCCGGCGACAGCGTCGCCGTCGACGACCTGCTCGTCAGCTTCATCCTGGGGCCGATGGTACCGTCGGGTGAGGACTGAGCGCGCCAAGACCGGGGTGGAACGATTCCGTTGAGAAAGTTCTCCTCGCCGATCGACCGAGTGCTCGGCGCTGTGGATGATCGCCGGAAGAATAGGACAGGCACGCTGGATGCTATACAAGTGCTTGTCTTCATGGATGGTTGTCTCAAGGAGTCGGCATGCCTCTCATTCTCCTCATCATTGTCCTCGTGCTCCTGCTGGGTGGCGGCGGCTACGGCTATTATGGCGGCGGCCTCGGCGCTGGCGGCTTCGGCGGCATCGGCGGCCTGATCATCCTGATCCTGATCCTTTACTTCTTCTTCGGTCGCGGCGGTCGCGGGATCTGATCCCCCGATCGGCGTCGGGCTCGGTCCCGCATCGAGCCCGATGATTGGAAGCGGGGACGGGGGCCGGCACGCGTACGGCGCGCCGGCTGAGAGTGGCGTGGCATCGGTCGTCCGTATCATTGACTCGCCCGGGTCAAGTGGCCTCATTGGACGCTCGGACGTCGCTCAGGATAGCGTGATGGCATCGCAGTCAGGACCGGGCGGCAAGGCGGATCGGCTCTGGGTTCCCCTGCTAACCCACTTTCGTCGCGGTGGCGGCGGGACGGAAGTGGACGGGGAGCGCACGGTGGCGCACCTTCGCGCGCTCCGGCCTCACGTGCGCCAATTTCTCCTGGCCGGCTCCACCGGCGACGGGTGGGAACTCAGCCAAGACCATTTCAGCGACATCATCCGCTTGGCGCGCCGCGCCGATGCCTTCGCCGGGTGCCGTCTGCTCATCGGCGTGCTGCGGCCCGACACCGACACCGTCGTCGCCTGGGCCCGCCATGTCGAGCGCAGCCTGGAGCGGGACGGCATGCCGGCGGGCGAGCACGTCGGCCTTGCGGTCTGCCCGCCTATCGACCCCGGCGCGTCGCAAGACACCATCCTGGCGCACTACCGCGCTGTCCTCGCGGCGACCACCAGCGACCTGGCCGTCTACCAGCTGCCGCAGGTCACGGGCTGCGCGATCGAGCCGGAAACGATGCGGGTCCTGGCGCGGGAGCCGCGCGTCACGATGTTCAAGGACACGAGCGGGGAAGATGCGGTCACGCGCAGCGGGCTCGTCTCCGGCGTCGTCATGGTACGGGGCGCCGAGGGCGGCTACGTCGACGCGCTGCGCCCGACCGGTGGCTACGACGGTTGGCTCCTCAGCACCGGCAACGTGTTCGGCCCGGTCCTGCGCCGGATGCTGGACCTGCATGCGCACGGGCACCGCGAGCGGGCCGGCGCGCTGTCGGCGATGATGACGACGATGATCGACGCCCTGTTCCGCGAAGCGAGCGCCGTGCCGTTCGGCAACCCGTTCTCGAACGCCAACAAAGCCGCCGACCATCTCCTCGCCGCCGGGCGGGATTGGCGCGCGAGGCCCTTGCCCGTCGCCGTCGGGGGCAACGATCTGCCACTCACCCTACTCGAAGCGGTCGAGGACCTCGTCGGGCATTTTCCGGCGATGGCGGCGCAGGGCTACGCCTGTTAGGGCATCCATTTGACGCGGGCGAGATGGTTCTCGGACGCGCCGACGCCGCGCCAAGCGGTCGGGTGAAGGTCCCTTGCGGGTACTTTGCCGTTAGCCGCATGGTGAGGAGGCCTGAAAGGCCGTCTCGAACCAGCTTTCTTGAACCAAGAGCTGGGTGGTCCCGCGATCACGCCTTCTGGAGCCCTCATGGTCCAAGACGATCCTGCGGATCTTCTCACCACGAGGGGGTGCTGGGCAATCCATCGTCGCAAGGCCGTTCACCCGATTGCCCTGGATGCTTCAGGCCGCCTTTGATCGCTCCGTGCGCAGGCTCTATAGAAGCCCGCGATGACGAAGAGCCCCGACAAGCCACTCCCGCGTGACGCGTCCCGCATCGTCGCGCTGAAGCAGTATGGGCTGCACGATGCGTCGGTCGGCACCGAGTTGGACGATGTGGTGCGCATCGCGGCCCGGCTCTGTGCGACACCGATCGCGCTGATCACGGTTCTCGACGAGCACCGGCAGTCCTTCAGGGCGAGAGTTGGCTTCGAGGCCGACGAGAGCCCGCTCGATGTCGGCTTCTGTCCGGAGGTCGTCAGGCTCGGCCGGCCGCTGGTGATCCCCGACACCGCCGCGGCCCCCGAACATGCCGCGAACCCGGCCACGAAGGCGGGCATCCGCTTCTACGCCGGCGTGCCGCTCGTCGTTCGCGATGGCGAGGCGTTCGGAACGATCTCCGTCCTCGACCGCGTGCCGCGCAACGTCGGCGATGATCTGCTCGCCACGCTCGAAGCCCTTGCCCGCCAGGTCATGACGCATCTGGAGCTGCGCTCCGCCTTGAAACGCGAGCGCGCGGCCGAAGCCCGCGGCCGACAGATCCTCGACAGCGCGACCGACTACGCCATCATCGCCACCGACCTGCAGGGTCGCGTCACGCGGTGGAACGAGGGCGCCCGCCGCATCTTCGGGTGGAGTGAGGAGGAGCTGCTGGGCCAGCCGGCCGATCGCATCTTCACGCCCGAGGACGTCGCGAACGGCCGCCCCGAGACGGAGATGCGGCTGGCGCTGCGGACGCAACGCGGGAACGACGAGCGGTGGCATCGGCGCCGCACCGGCGAGCGCTTCTGGGCGTCCGGTGAGATGACCGCGCTTCAGGGGGAAGAGGGGGTGACCGTCGGCTTCGTCAAGGTGCTGCGCGACCGCACGGAGCAACGCCTCGCCGAGGACGCGAGGCGCGAAGGCGAGGCCCGCCTCAGGGCGGCGTACGACATCGCGCAGCTCGGCACCTTCCACTGGGACGTGTCCGCCGGCCTCGTCGAGATGGATGCCCGCAGCCGCGACATCTTCGATCTGCCGCGAAACGGCATCATCCGCCAGGATGACGTGTTCGCCCGGATCGATCCGGGCGCGCTGGCGCGAGTGATGGAAGACGGCCGGACGGCGCTGCGACGGAAGGTGCGCGCGGAGGTCGCCTATCCGCTCATCCACACGGACGGCACCAGGCGGGAGATCGTCAGCATCGGCGATCCTGTCCTGGACGCCGACGGCCAAGCGGCCGGGATGTTCGGCGTGTTCGCCGACGTGACGGACCGCAAGCGGGCCGAGGACGCCCTCCTCACCGCCAACGAGACCCTGGAGAAGCGCGTCGCCGAGCGCACGCGCGAACTGACGCGGAGCCAGGCGCGTGCGAGCGCCTACTTCGATCTGTCGCCGGAGTACCTCATGCTGGTGCGCGTCAAGGACGACGGCGCGATCCTGTTCGAGGACATCAATCCCGCCGCCGAGGCGGTGTTCGGGCGCAGGCGCGGCGAACTCGCAGGCAGGGCGATCGGTGAGATCCTGTCGCCCGAGAGCACGCGCGATGTCGAGTGCTATGCCCGCGCCTGCGTGGGCACCGGGCAGATGCAGACCTACACGGCGGTTCGACGCTTCACGGACGGTCTCCCCACCGTCGTCGACTCGGTCGTGGCCCTCCTTACGCGCGGCGAGCCGGACAGCCTCGTCCTGTTCAGCGGGCGCGACATGACGGAGCAGAGCAGGATCGAGGAGCAGCTCCGGCAGGCGCAGAAGATGGAGGCGGTCGGCCAACTCACCGGCGGCTTGGCGCACGACTTCAACAATCTCCTCGCCGGCATCTCCGGCAGCCTGGAGCTGATGCAGCTCCGCATCGGCCAAGGCCGGTTCACCGACGTCGACCGCTACGTCGGCGCGGCGCAGGGCGCGGCCAAGCGCGCGGCCGCGCTGACGCATCGCCTGCTCGCCTTCTCGCGGCGCCAAACGCTCGAACCGAAGCCGACGGACGTGAACCGCCTCGTCGGCGGCATGGAGGACATGATCCGTCGCACCGTCGGGCCGGCGGTCGCCATCGTCGTCGTCGGCGCGCCAGGGCTCTGGCTCACGCTGGTCGATCCGCCCCAGCTCGAGAACGCGTTGCTGAACCTCTGCATCAACGCCCGCGACGCGATGCCGGACGGCGGTCGGCTCACGATCGAGACCCGCAACACGCGGCTCGATGAGCACGCTGCCCGCGCACAGGGTATGCCGCCGGGACCCTACGTCAGCTTGAGCGTCAGGGATGTCGGCACCGGCATGCCGCCCGACGTGATCGCCAAGGCCTTCGACCCATTCTTCACCACCAAGCCGCTCGGCGAAGGTACGGGGTTGGGGCTGTCAATGATCTACGGTTTCGCCCGCCAGTCGGGCGGGCAGGTCCGCATCGAGTCGGAGCCCGGCACCGGCACGCTCGTCACCATCGACCTGCCCCGGCACGAGGGCGAGACGACGGCCGACTGCGAGCCGGCGGCAGCGCAGGTGGCGCCCCGTGCCGAACAGGGCGAAACGGTGCTCGTCGTCGACGACGAGCCGACCGTGCGCATGCTGGTCAAGGAGGTTCTGGAGGACCTGGGCTACACCGCGATCGAGGCAGCCGACAGCGCCACCGGCCTCAAGGTGCTGCAATCGGACGCGCGCATCGACCTGCTCGTCACCGACGTCGGCCTGCCCGGCGGCATGAACGGGCGCCAGATGGCGGAAGCGGGCAAGACGAGCCGTGCCGGCTTGAAGGTGCTGTTCATCACCGGCTACGCCGAGAACGCCGCGCTCAGCCATGGCCACCTCGGGCCGGGCATGCACGTGATGACCAAGCCGTTCGCGGTGGAAGCCCTGGCGGAGCGGATCAGCGCGCTCCTGTCGTGAGACGAACGCACATCGTTAGGGCGGCCTTCCTGAAGGGGACGCGTCTTCGCCCAAGAGCGAAGATTTCACATCAAAAGCGGGTTTTGCGCTCTTCATCCACTACATGTCGATCGACGACCCGATCACGTTCAGGCGTTTCGACGCCATGGCGACCATCGCGGGGTGCCGCGTGATCGAGTCCGATAGCGGGATCATGTCGCTAACTGCGGCCACGCGTGATCCTCCCCCTTTGAAGTGGTCCGCGCTGAGGTATGGCTTACGAGCCAGGATGAGGACGGATTGCATGACGAGGAAGAGGCACAAACCGGAGGCGATCGTCGCCAAG
>CAXTIU010000029.1:0-30072 GCA_964244495.1 uncultured Beijerinckiaceae bacterium | reverse complement strand
GCGGAGCCTCGCGCACGGCGGGCGGGACTTGGCGGGCGGCGGGCGGGGCTTGGCGGGCGGGCGGCGCGGCACCCTTCGGAGCGCCCTCGGGCTTCTCGCCCGGCGCGTGGCGCTCCTGATCGGGCGTCTGCGCGACGGCGGCGGCGAGCGGCGTGAGGGCCAGCGCCGGCACCAGCGTGCCGGTGAGCAGAATGGATTTCAGACGGATCATGAGGGTCCTTTGGAGGGCGCCAGGAGGCCGGGGAGGTAAGGTCGATGGGAGCACGGCGGCGGCGCTGCGTCGCGGGAACGGCGCTCAAGGAAGGCGACCGGCCGTGAGCGGCGGGTGAAACCGCCTTGCGACGTCCGGTCGGTCCCGAGTGGGCGGCAGGTCGAGGTCGGGGGTCGCCGCGCCACCGGGTGGCGGTCTGGCCACGGTCGGCCGACGGGTACGGCGAAGGCGCCGATGATGGGTTCAGATCAGAACGTCGTCTCCGTGGCCTTTGCCGGACCTTCCCAATCAAGCCGCTCCGGCAAAGGTTCCGGCGCGCGGACGGCCAGCCGGTCGAAGACGAGTCGCCTCGAGACCGGCCACGAGGCCATGCGGGCATCGGGAAACACCCGATGGGCGGCCGGCGCCGAGGGGCCGAGCAAGACGCGAGGACCCGGCAAGACGCGAGCGCACGCCTACGGGGCCGCCGCGTGCGGACGGGCCCGGCCGCCTCAGAGCGCCGAGGCTTCCACGAGACGGCCACCCGCCCCCATCGTGCAGGCGACGGACGCCTGCCGCACCTCGGCCCCGCCGTCCTGCGGGTCCGCGTAGAAGATGCGGAAGAACACCTGCTGGCGCCGGCCCTTCGCCGACTTGCGCTCCGGCCCCGCCGCTTCCGCCTCGATCGAGTAGGCGCCGGCGTGCCGGGCCTGGGCATCGAAGGCCTGCTTGCAGGCGGTGACCACCTTGCCCGGCTTGGCGAAGGGCACGATGCGCTCGTTGAGCTGGGCGAGCGCCTTCTCGGTGCCGCGGATGCGCCCGACGCCGGGCTTGTCGGCGACCACCGTCGTCTCGCCCTGCGCCCTGGACGCGGCCGAGGCGGGTGTCAGCTGCCAAGGTATGGCGTTGGGACCGGCGAGGCTGGCGGGCTCGACGAGCGCCGCGGGTTGCGGTGCGGCGACACTTGGTTGCGCCTGGCCGAACGCATCGTCCAACACGCATCCGCCGAGGCCGATACTGAGAAGACTTGCCCCGATCGCGACCTTGACCGCGGTTTCCCGTTTCATGCCGACGCTCCCAACCCACTCGTGACCACGACGCAAGCCTATCGTTTGATCTGGGCTGTGCACAAGGGGCCTTATGCGATTGCGTGCTGGCAACTTTCTTTGCAATCAATATATTAGGTAAAGAGTACGCCTGACTGGTCCCGAGTAAGGTGGGTGTCATGGCCCGTGTCGCGTCGACCATGTGCGAGCCGTTCCGCCTTGCGAACGGTCGACTCCCCCGCGCGCTGGCGGCGACGTTGCTGCTGCTGATGATCGTCAACGCAGCCGCCGCCCAAGACGGGGACCATCAAACATCCGCCGGTCCCGCCGGCCAAGTTCCCATTCACCGCACGGTCGACGAGCATGGCTCTGCCGCGCAAGCACCGCCCGACCGGGACGCGAGCCCCTCGAAGGCGTTCGGCGACCTGGAGCGCGTCTTCCCCCAAGTCGGTCCGCCGCCGACGAACTGGGCGACCGTGGACACCTCGATCGTCTCGACCGCCCAGCCGCCGGGCGCATGGTCGACGTTCACGCCCGCCAAAGGCGGCGGGGACGCCGTGACGCCGGTGCCCGGCCCGCCCGAGGCGGCCGCGCGGGCGTCGCCGAGCCGCGATGACCCGAGCCCCGCCCCCCCGAGCCAGACGCTCTCGACACGGGAGCCCGCGAGCCGTGACCGCGCCGGCGACGGGCGGCCGGGCGGGCACGCGACGTCGGCGGCCCCGACCCGGGCGGCGAGCCTGCGACCGGCGGACGGGGCGCCGACCAGCGGGGCGCGGAGGCCGTTGCGGGTGTTGAAAGGCGCAGGTCCGGCCCCGAGGCCCGCCGCCGGCCCGCCGCACCGTCCGCGCCCGCTCGTCGAGGTGGCGTCCGACAAGGGGGCGGCCCAGAAGGCGGCGGCCAGGAAGCCGACGGCCGCGCCGCGCTGGATCCCGCTGCCGTCCGTCCTGGAGCCGACCAGCAAGGACCCGACCGGCAGGTCCTGACCGGCAGGCCCTGACGCGCCGCCCGGCGCGGGCGTCACGCCGCCGCGTTCAGCGCCGCGCACACGTCGTCGACCACCTGTTCCACCAGGTCGCGGTCGTCGCCCTCGCCCATCACCCGCACCACCGGCTCGGTGCCGGACGCCCGGATCACCAGCCGGCCGTTGGCGCCGAGCTTCAGCTTGCCGGCCTCCACCGCGCCGGCGATCCTGTCCTCGGGCAGCTTGCGGCCGGCCTCGAAACGCACGTTCTTCAGGATCTGCGGCACCGGCTCGAAGCGCCGGCACACGTCCGACACCGGCCGGCCGCGCCGCTTCACCAGCGCCATCACCTGCAGCGCCGCCACCAGCCCGTCGCCGGTCGTCACGTAGTCCGACAGGATGATGTGGCCGGACTGCTCGCCGCCGAGGTTGTAGCCGTGCTGGCGCATGTGCTCCAGCACGTAGCGGTCGCCGACGGCGGTGCGGGCCAGCGACAGGCCGATGGTGGCGAGGTAGCGCTCCAGCCCGAGGTTGGACATCAGCGTCGCCACGATGCCGGGCTGGCTGAGCTTGCCGTCCTCCTGCCAGTACTCGGCGACCGCCGCCATCAGCTGGTCGCCGTCGACGACGCGGCCGGTCTCGTCGACGATCAGCACGCGGTCGGCGTCGCCGTCGAGGGCGATGCCGATGTCGGCGCGCATCTCGCGAACCTTGCGCACCAGCGCGTCCGGCGCGGTGGAGCCGACGCGGCGGTTGATGTTGAACCCGTCCGGCTCGACGCCGATCGAGAACACCTCGGCGCCGAGTTCCCACAGCGCCTCGGGCGCGACGCGGTAGGCGGCGCCGTTGGCGCAGTCGATCACGATGCGCAGGCCGTCGAGCGACAGGTGGCGCGGCAGGGTCATCTTGGCGAATTCGATGTAGCGCGACACCGCGTCGTCGACGCGCTTGGCGCGGCCCAGCAGGTGCGGGACCGACAGCTTGATCGGCGGCTCGCCGTCGATCAGGCGCTCGATCTTCCCCTCGATCTCGTCCGACAGCTTGTAGCCGTCCGGCCCGAACAGCTTGATGCCGTTGTCCTCGAAGGGGTTGTGGGAGGCCGAGATCATGATGCCCACGTCGGCGCGCATGGATCGCGTCAGCATGGCGACGGCCGGCGTCGGCATGGGGCCGAGCAGCAGCACGTCCATGCCCACCGAGGTGAAGCCGGCCTGCATGGCGGATTCGATCATGTAGCCGGACAGCCGGGTGTCCTTGCCGATCACGGCGCGGTGGCGGTGGTCGCCGCGCATGAACAGGACGCCAGTGGCCTGGGCGACCTTCATCGCGAGGTCGGGGGTGATGGTGCCGTTGGCCTTGCCCCGGATGCCGTCGGTGCCGAAGTGCTTGCGTGTCATGGGACGTGCTTGCGTGTCATGGCGGGGGTCATAGCAGGGACAGGATCAGGTCGTAAGGTAGTTCGAAGGATAAGCTTAGCCAGCACAAGCCTCAGTAAATGTAACTGATTGATCCTGATATCTATCTTGATTTTCTAATTCCACGAATGCTCACAGGAGTTTTGAGCTGCTTTCGGTTCGTGTGCCGATGAAGAGAGCGGTATCGATCGCTTTTTTCAAGGCCAAAGCTGCTTTTCGATTGCACCTCAGGTATGCGACCGCCAGATGTCGAACATTGACGTGCGTCTGATTATCGGCCGGCAGCATTGCTTGTGCTGAGAGCGTGATCGTGACGACGCCCTCCATGGCACCGCTGTTTGGCACGCCGTCGAAGAAAATAAACGGGGCGTGCGGATCGTCCGCATAGGTTAGCTTGCGGGCTTGCGGAAGGCCTGTTTTTCTAGCATCTACCACGAGAAGACCTTTGAGGATTGGCGCTGAACTGGTCGGCGGCTTGTGGATTACTTTCCAATGGGAGTGAACGAGAATGGCGTGACCGCGCGCGGACCACTCGTCGCAGGAGGCACACTCGCGCCACCTAATTGCGCCTTCGCGTAGCTGTCGCCGTTCGCAGCCGCACGCGTGAACCAATAATGGGCCTTATCCGGATCGGAAGCGATGCCGTCGCCGGCGCGAAGGTGGATGGCCAGTTGCCTTTGCGCATAAACGTTGTTTGCCATCGCCGCCTTCTGGAACAGGAGCGTCGCCTCGTGACGATCGACCAACAAGCCGTCGCTGCCGTGATCGAGGGCCTGGGCCAGGATCGTCTGCGCCCCGGCGTCGCCGCGCTCGGCCGCCGCACGGATCAGTTCCATAGCCTTGTTCGAGTCCGCTGGAATGCCGCGCCCGTAGCGATAGAGTACACCCAGTTCGCGTTGCGCCATCGGGACGTTGGGCGTCGCGCTCTGGAGCCAGCGATAAGCTTCCGCGTAGTCGGGCGGCACGCCGAAACGCTCGTAGGCGAGGAGGTTGCCAAGATTGGCTTGAGCCATCGATAGGTTCTGCTCCGCGGCTTTGCGATACCAGTCCTCCGCCGTTTTGGTCCGCTCGGCAGTTGCTGTCGCACGCTCGATCGTCGGGTCGCTCAGGACGCCCATGAAGAAAGCTGCCATCGGATCGCCGGCGACTGCCTTCTCTTTAAGGAGCGCCTCGGCCGCCGGACTCGTCTTCGCTTGGGTCGAGAGGGTCCTCATCGCCTCGAAGCGGGCTTTTCCATCAGGCCTATGTGCCCAACCGACGGACATCGGCGGCATCGGCGGCGGCGCGCTCACGCCGGCCATGACCGCCATGAGGAAGAGACCGGCGGCCTGCGGCCCGACGAACCACGCGCGTCGATACCAGGCATCGCTCATCCATGCCGCGCCGTGTTGACCGAAGAGTGATGTCGCGTCGCCCATCATCGTGTTCCGATCGCCCGTTCGATGTCGACGAGTTCGAGGCGGTTCAAGTCGGCTTCAGGCTCTGTGTCCACGCGCATCGCCTGCGCGTCTCGCGCCTTCTCGATCAGGGTCCTGATCTCGCGCGCGTTGCCCCAGCTGTCGTAGCGCGCGTTCTCGGCGACCCAGGGCCGGACGACCGTTTCCACGTCGTCGGGCACGATGAAACCTTGGTCGCGCGCCATGCGATAGAGAATGGCGGAGAGTTCGTCCGCGTCGTACGAGGGGAAGGCGATCGTCTTTCCAAAACGGCTGGCGAGGCCCGGATTGGACTCGATGAAGCCGCGCATCTCGCTGGGATAGCCGGCCACGATCACGATGATGCGGCTGCGGTTGTCCTCCATGAACTTCAGCAGGGTATCGATGGCTTCCCGGCCGAAATCGACGTTCCCGGTCTTCGCGGCGAGGGTGTAGGCTTCGTCGATGAAGAGGATGCCGTCGAGCGCGTCCTTACAGCGCTCTAGGGTCTTGATCGCGGTCTGCCCGACATAGCCCGCGACCAGCCCGGCCCGGTCCGTCTCGACCATGTGTCCTTTGCGAAGAACGCCGAGGCCGCGAAAGATCTCGCCGAGCGCCCGGGCCACCTGGGTCTTTCCGACGCCTGGTGGCCCGGTGAAGACCATGTGCAGGCCCACCGGCGTCACGACCTGGCCCTGTTCCCGCCGCCGCTTCTCGATGCGGAGGCGCGAAACGAGCTTATTCACCTCGTCCTTGACGTTGGCGAGGCCGATCATCCCATCGAGATCGGCCATCGCGACATCGATCGGCCGGACTGCGGCAGGGGGCGCCACCTTCAGAAGCGTGAGGGAGCGGAGCGCGGCGGCATTGCGTGAGGCGATCGCCTGATCCTGGCCTTTCACGGCCAAGCGGGCAGCGATGTATGTGACCGCGAGCCCGGCGAGAACGATCGCCACGGCCCCGGCGGCGCGAAGCGCGATGGCGCCGCTCGATCCCGAGAACCAGCCTGCAACCCCATGAGGGCTGAGGAGCGCGGCCGTAACGATGGGGGCGGTGACCGCGATCGCGAAGAAGCCAAGAAGCTGCCAACGAACGAATGTTCGGCTCACGTGGAAACGCTCGTGTTCAGCATGGGGCGTCGGGGTTCCAGCGAACGTTGATCAAAGTTGGGCTTTGGCTGGCGCCGATATGAATGCCAGGTGAAAGAAACACATCCATTCCGTCCGCATTGCTTTCAACGGCGATTTGGCCGTGGCCTGTCACGTAGGGCGCGGGATAAGGTAGGGCGATCCGGTCCGGCTGTGGACCGAGCCGAACGTTGGGTGACACGTAGGCACCGGATCGGATGCGGACGGATCCGTTAAACGATCCTGTCGCGCGCACCATCAGGGACGCGAGCGGTGCCCGGCAGGCCTCGGCTTGTTCGGTCAGCATGGCCGCCTGGGCGGGAAGGAGAGATTGGGAGGCTGCGGCAATCTCGCTCTTCGCAACCGGCTGCAACTCGTAATCCGCGCCCCCGCGCGTGCCGGCGCTGAGCGCGGCGAGGACGAGGCTACCCGTCAACAATCCACCGACCGCCATGACAAAGGCGGTGCGCGCCCCGAACGTTGACGACGTTGCATCCGGCTTGGCCGGTGATCCGGCCTGAGTAACGATCGAACGTTCACCCCCTGCCGCCCTGATGTCTGTGTCGATGGACATCAAAATTCCATAAGAATGAGAAGCCTTTGGGACGTTTCCTCGTCGACGCGCAGCTGCTCCGAAGCATTGAGCGCGTCTCCCATCAAAGGTATTGCTTCGAAGAAGGTGATTGGTCGGAAGCTTGTCGGTGATGTCCTCACGTCGCGGCCACGGCGCTTTGCTCGCCGCGTATTGGAGAGCGCGAGAATTAGCCTGAAATCCATGACCGACGAGGCGATCATGACGTCACCCGGTGCTGTGCGTCAATCTTCAGCCGCGCTCATCCTCGACCTCCGTTTGGACGCCGGCGAACAGCATGTCGTTGGAGGCGGATCAATCGAACGCCCCTCGCGCCGCGCCGCGCCACCCTTTACACTCGCCGCGAAACCAGGAGCACCGCCATGATCGATTTCTACTACGGGCCGGGACCCAACCCCGACAAGGTCGCGCTGTTCCTGGAGGAGGCGGGCCTCCCCTACGCGTTCAAGCCGGTCGACACCCGGCGCGGCGAGCAGTTCCATCCCGCCTTCCTCGCGGTCAACCCGAACGGCAAGCTGCCGGCGATCGTCGACGACGGCGCGGCCGTGTTCGACAGCAACGCCATCCTGCTCTACCTCGCCGAAAAGACCGGCCGCTTCCAAAGCGTCGAGACGCCGGCGGCGCGCGGCGCCATGCTGTCGTGGCTGATGTTCGTGGCGACCGGCATCGGGCCGTACTCGGGCCAGTCCGTCCACTTCACCCACATGGCGCCGGAGAAGCCGCCCTACGCGATCAACCGCTACCAGCGCGAGGTCGACCGCCATTACGCCATCCTCGACGAACGCCTGGGCCGCCACCGCTACGTGCTCGGCGAGGGCTACACCATCGTCGACATGGCGGTGTGGGGCTGGGCGAAGCGGCTGCCCTTCGTGCTCGGGCTGCCGGCCTGGGAGGGCTATCCCAACGTCAAGCGCCTGGTCGACGAGATCGGCGCCCGGCCGGCCGCCCAGGCGGCGGTGGCGCTCGCCGCGCGCCACGACTTCAAGACCGCCATCGACGAGGAGTCCCGCCACCACCTGTTCCCACAGAACCGCCCCAAGGTGGCGTAGGTGGCGAGGGCCGGGCGCCACGTCGCGGGGGTGGTCGCGGCATTCTTGGCGCTGACGGCCGTGGGCGCCGGGACGGCGCCGCAGGCCGGCGTGGTCCCGCGCTGGGAAACCCTGCCGCCGACCCCGCCGCCGGTCGCCGGCGAAACCACCGGCGTCGCCGCCGTGGACGGCATCGAACTCTACTACGCCACGATCGGCGCGAGCGAGGGCGACGCTCCCCCTGTCGTGCTGCTGCACGGCGGGCTCGCCGACTCGGACTATTGGGGCAATCAGGTCGAGGCGTTAAAGGCGCATCACCGGGTTATCCTCGTCGACAGCCGGGGCCACGGGCGCTCCACCCGCGACGCGCGACCCTTCGGCTACGACCTGATGGCCGACGACGTGGTGGCTCTGCTCGACGCGCTACGCGTGCCCCGCGCCGATATCGTCGGCTGGAGCGACGGCGGCATCCTCGGCCTCGACTTGGCGATGCGCCATCCCGCCCGCGTGCGCCGGGTGTTCGCCTTCGCCGCCAACAGCGTCACGGCGGGGGTGAAATCCGATGTCGAGCGCAACCCGACGTTCGCCCGCTTCATCGCGCGCGCCGGCGGCGAATACGCCCGCCTGTCGCCGACGCCGAAGCAGTACGACGCCTTCCTCGCGCAGATCGGCCACATGTGGGACAGCCAGCCCACCTGGAGCGACGCGGACCTGGCCCAAATCGCCGCGCCCGTGGTGATCGCCGACGGCGACCACGACGAGGCCATTTTCCGCGCGCACACAGAGTACCTGGCGGCGACCATTCCCGGCGCCGGCCTGCTCATCCTGCCCGGCACCAGCCACTTCGCCTTCCTGCAGGACCCGGCGCTGTTCAACGCGGCGGTGCTCGACTTCCTCGACAGATAGAGCACGGCGCCGACGAGTCATGGACCGATGAGACGCCTCGCGTGATCGCGCGGCGTCCCACCGACGTGCCTCAGAGGCGGCCGATCTGTTCGAGGCGGCGGTTCACCTTGGGCAGTTCGCCGGTCGCGATGGCGCGAAGCGCCGGATCGTCGCCGTTGGCCGCGTAGTCGCGGTAGAGGGTGGCGAGCTGGCGCAGCGAATCCTGCTGCGTCGAGCGATACAGCGCGTCGAACTGGCGGCCGTCGAGCGACTTCAGGCGGTCCATGTCCTCGCGGTTGGCGGGCAACAGGCCGGCCCCGATCAGCGGGCCTTGCGGGGCGACCACCGCGGCGCCCGGGACCACGGCCACGACCGGGGCGCCCAGAACGGTGCCGACCCCATTGGTCACGCCGCCGGCGACATCGAGCGGAACCGCCGCGACGGCACCGACCGAGCCGAGCGGAGAGAGCACCTGGTTGACCCCGTCGCCGACGCCGTTCACCACGCCCACGACCGGCGCGGTGACCACGGCCGCGCCGCCGCCGCTGAGCGCCACCGCCTCGCCGCGCGGCGTGTGCGTCTCGGCCCAGGCGACGAGCGAGTTGCCGGCGATCGTCTGCTCCTCGGCCTCCTCGTGGGCGAAGGCGCGGAGGCGCGGGTTGGCGGCCTTGCCGAGCGCGAGGCGGCTCGAGATGTCGAGAAACTCCACGTTCGGCCTCACGTTGGTGACGAACGCGTCCGTCTGCGCCGACGCGGCCATGGCCGGCGCGCCGCCGAGAAGAAGGCAGCCCGAGGCGAGGAGCAGGGCGAGCTTGGATCTTGTCATCGATAATCCTCGTGATGGATCGAACCGACCGGGTACGGCACAGCTTCGCCTTGTAACGGATCGCGATCGTCGGAGTTCCGGCGCGCCCGGCCACGCGTCACCCTTCGCGGACAACGGGCCGGTGACCGCCGTTACGGGCGGTCCTCGCCGCGTCCGAAGCGCTCGCCGTCGCCGCGACGGGCGCCTTCCCTGCCCCGCTCGCCCATGCCCCGCTCGCCCATGTCGCGCTCGCCCATGCCCCGGTCGCCCATGCCCCGGTCGCCCATGCCGTCCGTTTCCATGCCGCGGCGGCCGCCGTGCATGCCGCGACCGTCCATCGTCGGCCGGGCCATGATGCGGTGGAGGAGCCGGGGCACCCTTTCCTTCTGCTCGGGCGTCAGCGCGGCCAGCAACGGCCCCGCCGCGTCGGCGAGCTTGCCCATCGCCTGGCCCCTGGCGACGAGCCGGGCGCCGCGCTGCTTCAGGCGCGCCAGCGGGTCGCCCTGCTCGCGGCGGCCCTCGTCCTCGCGGCGCCCGTCCTCGCGGTGGTGGCGCATCCCGCCGCGCGTGGCGGCGAGGTCGCGGAGCGCCGTCTCGACCGGCGGCCACAGGGTCTGCTGGGCCGGCGTCAGCAGCAGCCCGGCGTGCAGGGCGGCGATGCCCGCCTCGACGTAGGCGCGCCGGTCGTCGCCGCGCCGCTGCGACTCGTCCGGGGCGGCGTCGGGCTTGGCCGGCGCCTGCTGGACCGGCACCGTGAGGGGCGCGGGCTGCGACGCGGGAGGCTGCGCCTGCGCCATCTGGACGGGGGCCGGCGTGGCGGCGGGCAGCGCGCTGGCCGGCAGCGCGAGCAGCAGCGTCGCGGAACCGAGCAGCCGGATCGCGAGGGATGGGTGACGATGGTTCATCGCGGACTCCTGTCGGATCGGCGGGCCTGCGGCGCGCCGTTGACGGAGGGTGGAACGCGCCGGCCCACGCCCTCCTACGCTCACGATGGAGTGATGGGCCGGCCGGTCAGTGCCGCTTGCCGCCGCCCTGCCGCTTGGCGCCGCCGCCCTTCTCGCTGGGATGGTCGTCGACGAGCGCCGCCGCCATCCAGTAGCAGGACAGGTCGCCGGTCAAACGGACGCAGAGGAGCGGCGGGCGGCGCTCGTCGACGTCGATCGTGATCCCCTTGGCGAAGTCGATGCAGGCGCCGGACGCCACCAGCGCGCGGGCTTGCGCCTTGTCGCGGGCCGGCGCGGCGAGCCTGGCCGCGTCGTCCGCGCTCCGGCACCCCACCGCCGCCGTCCTGAGGGCTTCGGCGCGGACCGGGGTCGCCAAGCCGACAAAGGCTAGGCCGATGACGGTCGCGCCGACGATGGCCAGGCCGGCCGAGGCCGGGCCGGTCCGGGCGAGGCCGGCGCGCGCAACGGTGCGGAGGATGGCGGGACGGAGCGAAAGCCTGGTGGGGAGCCTCATGGATGGTGCCTCCTGTGGGAACCGGACGGGAACGGCGCCCGCGTGACTAGACGATGGCGGTCGCGCGGGACAGTCACAGCTTCGTGGCGCCGCGATCGACGCCGCGCCGGCCAACGCCGATCGACGCCGCGCGCGATTCCCCTTGACGGAACATCATCGCCAGACATATCGTAAGACATGTTCAAAGATAGCTATCGTCATCCGTTGGCGTCCCGTGCGTGGCGCGCCGCCTTCTTCCACGCCATCGGCCGGGGCTTCCCCCCGCATCGCGGCGGTCCCGGCTTGAAGGGCCACGGCGTCCGGGGCGGCGGCTTCATGGGCGGAGGCGGCTTCATGGGCGGAGGCGGCCTGCCGGGCGGGCGCCGGTTCTCCGCCGCCGACCTCCAGCTGGTGATCCTGGCCCTGCTGGAAGAGCGGCCGGCGCATGGCTACGAGCTGATCCGCACCCTGGAGGAGCGATCCGGCGGCTTCTACACGCCGAGCCCCGGCGTCATCTATCCCGCGCTCACCTACCTCGACGAGATCGGCCGCGTCGCCGCCGAGCCGGATGGCAACCGCAAGCGGTACAGGCTGACCGACGAGGGGCGCGCCCACCTCGACGCCCACCGCGCCGCCGCCGCCGCGATGCTCGACGCGCTCGGCCGCATCGGCGGCCGCATGGACGGGGTACGGGAAGCCTTCGCCGGCCTCGACGCGCTGGACCCGCAAGCGGCGGACGAGCTGCACCGGGCGCGCCACGCCCTCAAGCACGCGCTGATGCGCACGCGGGGCTGCTCGCCGGCGGAGGCGCGCCGCGTCGCCGCCATCCTCGACCGCGCCACGGCGGAGATCGGCGGCGGCACCGAGCCGTGAGCCGACCTTCCGCCGCCCCCCTCCCATCCGAGACCGCCATGCCCATCGCCAAGCCCGCCGCCTTGCCCACCGACACGGCCCGCCACGCCATCACCCGCGTCCGACGCGACACCCGCCGCCGCCTGCTCACCGTCACGGGCGTGGAGCGCCTCACGCCGGGGATGACGCGCGTTCATTTCGCCTCGCCCGACCTGCACGACTTCGCCAGCCCGTCGCCGGACGACCACGTCAAGCTGTTCTTCCCCATCCCCGACGGGGACACGGCCATGCGCGACTACACGCCCCGCCGCTTCGACGCGCGGGCCGGCACGCTCGTGCTCGACTTCGCCCTGCACGGGGCCGGTTCCGCCATCGGCCCGGCGACGGCGTGGGCGCTGCGCGCGCGCGCCGGCGACCGGCTGGAGGTCGGCGGCCCGCGCGGCTCGACGATCGTGCCCGACGACTTCGACTGGGTGCTGCTGGTCGGCGACGAGACCGCGCTGCCGGCGATCGGGCGGCGGGTGGAAGCGCTGCGCCCCGGCGTCCCCGTCACCACGATGGTGGTGGTCGACGGCGCGGCCGAGCGGCAGGTGTTCGACACGAAGGCGGCTTGGACGCCGGTCTGGGTCGACCGCGCCGGCGGACGGGATGGGACCGGCGGGCACGACGACGCCGCGCTGCTGCTCCGCGCGCTCGCCGCCCATGCCCCGCCGTCCGGCGACGGCTACCTGTGGATCGCCGCCGAGGCGAGGGTGGCGCGCGCGGTCCGCGCCCACTTGGCCGAGGTTTGGCGCCACCCGGAGGAATGGACGCGCGCGTCCGGCTACTGGGTGCGCGGCGAACCCGGCGCCCACGCGTAGGGTGGACGCCGGTCGTCCCCATCAAGATGCCGGAGGTCGGATGAAGTTCGCGGCGATCATCGAGTACGGCGAGGACAAGGAAAGCATCGAGGCCTTCGGGCCGGCGCACCGCACCTATCTGCGCGGCCTGCTCGCGTCCGGCCGGCTCGTCGCCGCGGGACCGTTCGCCGACGATGCCGGAGCCTTGTGGGTCTACGAGGCGGAGACGCGCGAGGCGGCGGAAGCCTTGCTGCGGGACGACCCGTACACGGCGGCCGGCGTGTTCGCGACGTGGCGGATCCGTCCGATGGCCTACTGGTCGGCCAAGGCGCACAAGGGCACCTGACCGCGCCCGTGCGGCCCGCGGGCCGGACCCGTCACAGACGGCGTCGCGGCTTGCGTAGGATAGGGGGCTATCCTATCCTACCGTCCATGAGCCACATGGTCCGCGACAAGCAGAAGCTCCTGGCGCGCATCCGGCGCATCAAGGGGCAGGTCGAGGCGGTGGAGCGCGCGCTCGAGGACGAGGGCGGCTGCGAACGCGTGATGCACCTCATCGCCGGGACGCGCGGCGCGATCGGCGGCCTGATGGCCGAGGTGGTCGAGGACCACGTGCGCTCGCACCTCGTCGGCCGCGATCCCGATCACGACGCCGTCGAGGACCTCGTCCAGACCATCCGCACCTACGTGACGTGAGGACGCCCATGGAGGACGTTCAAGAAAGGACGCCCGGGATCGGGCACGGCCACGTCTTCCTCGGCGAGGCGCACGAGGCCGGCGAGCGCGGGACCTGGGCGGTGATCTGGTTGTGCGGCGCCATGATGGTCGGGGAGATCGCCGGCGGGGTCGCCTTCGGGTCCATCGCGCTCGTCGCCGACGGCATCCACATGAGCACGCACGCCGGCGCCCTGTTGCTGGCGGCGCTCGCCTACACCTACGCGCGCCGGCACGCCGACGATCCCCGCTTCACCTTCGGCACCGGCAAGCTGGGCGACCTCGCCGGCTTCACCAGCGCCGTGGTCCTGGCGATGATCGCGATCCTCATCGGCTATGAGGCGGTCACGCGCGTCCTCGCCCCGGTGCCGATCCGTTTCGCCGAGGCGATCCCGATCGCCGTCCTCGGCCTCGCCGTCAACGTCGCGAGCGCGTGGCTCCTGAGCGGCGGCCACGGCCACGAACATGGGCACGGGCATGGGCATGGGCACGGCCCGCACCATCACGGCGCGCACGGCGACGACGAGATCCGCCACGTCGCGACGGCGGCCGGCCCCGTCACGCTCGAGATCTTCGAGGACGGCGTCCCGCCGCGCTTCCGGCTGCGTGGGGCGGGTGTCGCCGGCCTGAGGGAGGCGAGCATCGAGACCGTGCGGCCCGACGGCACCCGCCAAACCTTCGCCATGGCGGCGCGCGGCGGCCACCTCGAAGCGGCCGAGGCGATCCCTGAGCCGCACGCGTTCGCCGCCGTCGTGCGGCTCGGCGCGGCGACGCACGAGGTCGCCTTCGCCGAACATGGCGTCGCCGCGCACCGCGACAACAACATACGCGCGGCGCTGGTCCACGTGATGGCCGACGCGGCCGTGTCCGTCCTGGTGATCGGCGGCCTCCTCCTCGCCAAGGCGTTCGGCTGGACGTGGATGGACCCGCTCGCCGGCTTCGTCGGCGCCCTCGTCATCGCGAGCTGGTCGTGGGCGCTGATCCGCGACACCGGCGCGATCATGCTCGACATGAACCCCGAGCCGTCCCTCGCCGAGACGTTTCGCCGGACGATCGAGGGCGACGGCGACAGGGTGTCTGACCTGCACCTGTGGCGGCTCGGGCCGGGACACCTCGGCGCGATCGTGTCCGTCGAGACGGCGAGGCCGAGGGAGGCGAAGCACTACCGCGACAGGCTGGCCGGCCTCGTGTCGCACCTCACGGTGGAGGTCACGCACAGGGTGAAGGCGTGAGCGGGCCGGCGAACGCCCCCGCCGAACGGGATGGGAGGCCGGACCACGCGATCCGGCGGCGTTTCGGGAGCCCTGCGCCAGCCGGTCCCGAGGACGCGATCGATCGGCCGGAGCGGCCACCGACCCATCCTCGAAGGGTCGTCGGCCTAGGGTCCGTAGCTCGACTCCTGGGCGCAGTCGGTGACCAAGGTCAGCCCGCAAAGCGTGTGGTAGGGCGACGACAACTGGTAAGGTCCGGGCGGGAGGATCTGAACATAGGGATCACCGTAGAAGGGGGGTATCGCGTAGACGACGAGCGGTCGCGACGCGGCGTAGGCCGCTTCGGGATCGTGCGCGCGGGCCTGTGCGGCGGCGCCGAAGCCGAGGACGCCGAGGATCGCGAGGCTTGTGAGGATCTTCATGGGACATCCGGGTGCGAGTGAACCGAGCATGGTGACATGACAGGCGTGGGGCACCCAAATCGTTCCCCGCCGGCGCGTGGGCGACGAGGGCAACGGTCGCGGTCCGCATCGGCATCGAACCGGAGAACGACGCGACGCTACGCCTTAAACCCTTGATCGGAAGCGTCTTTTTCTCCGATGCCGTCACGCGTGCGCGCGGCGCTGAGTCAGCGCAGGCGCTTACTCATGTGGACAGCCATGCCGTTGAGGAATGGCTCTTCCCGATCGACGCCGTAGCCGAGGCGGCCGTAGAGCCGGATGTTGGCGGCGAACCTCTTGTTGGTGAAGAGCCTGACGACGGCGGTGCCGTGCGAGGCGGCGATGGTTTCGGCGTGGGCCAGCAGCGTGCGGCCGTGGCCGCGCCCCTGCCGGGCGGGCGCGACCGCCACGTTGACGATGAAGAGGTGGTCGGGCTCCCGGACCGTCTCGATCAGCGCGGCCAGCGCACCTTCGGCCAAGAGAAGGTCGAAGCGGTGGTTTCGCAGCGCCGCCTCGTAATCCGCCGCCATCGGCAGGGGTTCGCGGCCGATCACCGGCACCCATTTGGCGTAGGCGTCGCGGGTGAGGCGATGGATGGCCGGCACGTCCGCCAACCGTCCCAACCTGATCTCGACGTCCTCGCGCAAGGTCCCGGCCTCCCGAAATCCCGTTGCAGCTATCAAAAGCCGTCGGCGGCTGTCCACGCGTGTCCACGCGCCGATCCCCGTCGGGCGCCCGGCAACCGGACCGGCCGCCGGTCCCGCGCCGGTGCGAGGGCGCGGAACCAGGGTCCCGGCGGGGCTTGCGCCGGGCCCGCGACCGGGCCAGGATCGTTCCCGCCCGCGACGGATGCGTTTCACGGCTCGGCCTGGTCCGGTCGTCGTCCGCACCGATGTCGCCGGACGCCGTCCTCGGACCACCCCGGTGTCGCCGGACGCGGACCCTGGCCCGCCCCGGCGTCGATGAACGGCGACACCCCCGCGCGGCCGATGTCGGCGCTGGCCGACCCTTGGACGCGTGGGTGCCGCGCGGCACCGCCTGTGGTAGGATGCACGGAGGTGTCGGCCGACGCGGGAGGCAAGGATATGGCGCGTGCGATGCCCTGGACGGCGGGCGCCTTCCGGGTGGTGGCCGGTCCCGCGACGGTCGGCCCGTCTTGAGCGACGCCGCCTCGCCCCCCGCGCCGGACGCCCCGGCCGACGACGCCGCCCACCTGCTGATCGTCGACGACGACCGGCGCATCCGCGAGCTGCTGCGCCGCTACCTCGTCGCCGAGGGCTACCGCGTGACCACCGCCAGCACCGCCGCCGAGGCGACGGTCGCCTTGCGGAACATCAGCTTCGACCTGATCGTGCTCGACGTCATGATGCCGGGCGAGGACGGGTTCACCTTCGCCACCCGCGTGCGCGGCGACAGCGGGGCGATCGCCCACGTGCCGATCCTGATGCTGACCGCCAAGACGGAGTTCGAGGAGCGCGTGCTCGGCTTCGAGATCGGCGTCGACGACTACCTCGGCAAGCCCTTCGAGCCGCGCGAGCTGAGCCTGCGCATCGCCTCCATCCTGCGCCGGGCCAAGCCGCCGGCGGACTCCGGCGTGCCGACGCAGGTGCAGTTCGGTCCCTACGCGTTCGACCTGGAGCGCGGCGAGCTGCGCGAGGGCGGCGAGGCGCTGCGCATCACCGAGCGCGAGCGGGAAATGCTCAGGCTGCTCGCCGCCAACGCCGGTGGCACCGTCTCACGGGAGGCCCTGAGCGGTTCGGGCGGCGCCGGCAACGAGCGGACGATCGACGTGCAGGTCAACCGGCTGCGACGGAAGATCGAGGCGGATCCTGCCAACCCGCTGTTCCTGCAGACGGTGCGCGGCGCCGGCTACCGCCTTCTCGTCGATCGATAGGGCAGGCCCCGCCAAGGCGGCCCCCAGCAGGGCGGGGTCGTCCCGCCGCAGCGTCGCCACCAGCCAGTCGGAGCCTTCCCGGGTGAGGTGGTGGTAGTCGAACTGCATGGGGACGCCGGGCGCCGCGAGCAGCCGGCACCGATCGCGCGGGCAGAGGACCCGATAAGGCGAGACGTAGGCGGCGAGCGGTGCCACCGCCGCCTCCATGAGCGCGTCGAGCGGCTTGACGCCGGGGAGGAGGTGCGATGGCACCCGCGCGAGCTCGTCGCGCAGCATCGCCCGCGCGATCAGCGTCGAGGCCGGCTGGTCGTAGCGCGGCACCGGGCCGAACACGACCACGCGGGCGGCGTAGGGGCGCACGGCGGCGATCGTCGCGCGCAGCGCCGGGATGTCGGCCTCGTCCCACAGCGCGGCGATCACGATCGCGTCGAGGTGGTGCGCCGGGATGAAGTCCTCCAGCATGGCGCGCATCAGGGTGGTGCAGCGCGCCGCGCCGGTCGCCCCGAGGAGCGGCTTGCAGCCGGAAGCCGTCGCCTGGAGGAGGTTGAGCGACGGCCACACGTCGCGGAAGCCCGGCTGGAGGTGCGCGGCGTGGCTATCGCCCAGCAGCAGGACGTTGGCCGCGTCGGGGCGGATCGCGAGGCAGGCGCCGCGATCGAAGGCGCCGGGGGCCTCCTTCGAGGTGATGAAGCATCGTCCCTCGCGATAAGGGAAGCGGCTTCCGGTGGAGTAGGTCGAGGCCACCGCCGCCACGCTCGGCGGGAACCGGTCCGGCAGGCCGTTGCCGGCCAGCACCAGGCCGCCGCCGCCGCCCAGCAGCAGGCCGCCGACGGGAAGCAGGCGGCCGGCGTGCCGGCGCAGCGGCGAGGACGGGCGGCGGAACGGCTGCTCCACGAAGCGCCACGTGAGGATCGACGCCGCGAGGAGGACGACGGCGCCGGCCGCCAGTCCCGACAACGTCATAGGCAGCCCGGCGTCGCGCGCCAGCACGATCATCGGCCAGTGCCACAGGTAGAGCGAGTAGGAGATCGTGCCGATGAAGGCGAGCGCGCGCGAGCCCAGCGCCGCGCCGACGAGGGTCCGCCCGCTCCCGGCGTGGATGATGGCCGCCGCCGCGAGGCACGGGACGAGGCTCGCCGGCCCCGGAACGGGCGTCGTCTTCGAGAAGACGGCGACGCACAGGGCGAGCGTCGCGGCCGCCGCGCCCGTCGTCGCTTCCGCGACCCATCGCCGGGCGATCGGCGCGATCGATCCGTCCGCGAGCAGGCCGCCGACGAGGAACTCGAACAAGCGCGTCGGCATGAGGAAGAACGCCGCGTCGGGCGACCACGCGCGGGTGAGGACGCACCCGCCCAGCGAGGCGCCGGCGAGCAGGAGGAGGCCCAGGCGGCGACCGGCCACGCCCCGGCGGTCGATCGCCAGGGTCAGCAACGGCGCGGCGAGGTAGAATTGCGCCTCCACCCCGAGGCTCCAGGTATGGAGGAGCGGCTTGGCGGCGGCGGCCTGGTCGAAATAGCCGAATTGCGTCGCGAAAAGGATGTTGGGCGCGAGCAGCACCGTGCCGAGCAGGCTGCGCGCCATGTCGTCGAGGTCGCCCGGCATCAGCGTGAGCGTCGCGACGCCCAGCGACACCGCCGACACGAAGAACAGGGCCGGCAGCGTGCGGCGCGCGCGACGGGCGTAGAAGCCGCGTATGGAAAGCCCATCCTCGCGCGCCCGCAACAGCTCCCGGACGATCAGGAACCCCGAGATCACGAAGAACACGTCGACCCCGACGAACCCGCCGCTGAAGCCGGGCAGGTGCAGATGGGTGAGGATGACCGCCACGACCGCCACGGCGCGCAGGCCGTCCACGTCGGGGTGGTAGCGACGCGCGCCGGCCGTGCGTCCGCCCGTCGACGCGGCGGCGACCATGCCTTCGCCCCGCCCGCGCGCCAACGGTCCCGGGTGCCCTTCGCCCCCGACATAGCGGCAGATTTTCATCGGCGATCGTGATACCGATCGCCTCACCGGGGCGCAACGGCGCCCGCGCCACACCGTCCCGGTTTCACGGGTCCGTTCGGCCACGGAAGCAGCCGATGAAGTCCTCATGAGCCTCTCGTCACCGTCCTCGTCGCCGGCCGCGCCATCGCTCGCCGCCCCGACGCTCACCGCCCCGACGCTCACCGCCCCGACGCTCACCGCCCCGACGCTCACTTGGCGGGACGCCGGCCGGCGCCTGTTCTCCGTGCTGCCCAAGGGCCTCTACGCCCGCTCGATCCTCATCGTCATCCTGCCGATGGTGATCCTGCAGAGCGTGCTCACCTTCATCTTCCTGGAGCGGCACTGGGCGCTGGTGACGAGCCAGCTGTCGCTGGTGCTCACCCAGGACCTCGCGGCGATCATCGACATCTACGGGTCCTACCCTCAGGACAAGGACCTCGAGACCCTGACGCGCATCGCCCAGGACCGCATGAAGATCGACGTCGAGTTCCTGCCCCCCGGTCCGCTGCCGCCGGCGCTGCCCAAGCCCTTCTTCTCCATCGTCGACGCGGCGCTCGGCAACCAAATCCGCAAGCAGATCGGCCGCCCCTACTGGCTCGACACGGTCGGGCGCTCCAACCTCATCGAGATCCGCATCCAGCTGCCCAACGCCATTCTCCGCGCGGTCGCCTACCGGTCGGCCGCCTACGCCTCGAACTCCTACATCTTCATCGTGTGGATGGTGGGCACCTCCCTCGTGCTGATCGTGGTGGCGGTGGCCTTCCTGCGCACGCAGATCCGGCCGATCCTGCGCCTGTCGCGGGCGGCGGAGGCCTTCGGCAAGGGGCGCGACGTCGACTTCCGGCCGCGCGGCGCCCGCGAGGTGCGGGAGGCCGGCTACGCCTTCATCGCGATGAAGCGGCGCATCGAGCGCGCCATCGACCAGCGCACGGCGATGCTGAACGGGGTCAGCCACGACCTGCGCACGGTGATCACCCGCTTCAAGCTGTCGCTCGCGCTGATGGACGGCAGCGAGGACTCCGACGAGATGAAGAAGGACGTGGAGGAGATGCAGCGCATGCTGGAGGGCTACCTCGCCTTCGCGCGCGGCGACGCGGGCGAGCCGGCCGTGCCGGTCGACATGCGCGCCTTCCTCGACGACATGAAGGCCGACGCCGACCGCGCCGGCCGCCCCCTGCGGGTCGAGTTCGCCGGCGACGCCGTGGTGCGGGTGCGCCCCGACGCCTTCAAGCGCTGCATCGGCAACCTCGTCGCCAACGCCCAGCGCCACGCCGAGGCGGTGGCGCTGGAGGGCAGCCGCGACGGGCGCTTCCTGGCGATCCACGTCGACGACGACGGGCCGGGCATCCCCGCCGCCAACCGCGACGACGTGTTCCGCCCCTTCGTGCGGCTCGACGAGGCGCGCAACCAGGACGCCGGCGGCACCGGCCTCGGCCTGTCGATCGCCCGCGACATCGCCCGCTCGCACGGCGGCGACATCACGCTGGGGGAGAGCCCGATGGGTGGGCTCAGGGCGAGCGTGCGGCTGCCGGTGTGAGGGGGGAACCTGTCAACTGACGATTTCAAGGTTGGCCTCGATGTCCTTACCCCAGCGGGCCACCTGATCCGCGCGGTAATGCGCCAAGCCATCGACGATCCAACCCAGCCACTCCGCGGCGTCGGCGGGAAGTCCATGCGTCGACGAGAGCCGCAGGGTATAGGGCGGTTCGATCGAGCCGACCTCGCCGAAGACCATGAGTTCGAGAACGGCATCGAGACTACCCCTCGTGTAGGACCGCGGTGCGTTAAGGGCGGACAGGATTGCATCGTTCAAGTCAGAGACTGTCTTGCATTTGGAAGTGTCTACGTTTATCGCCTTCATTTTCTATCTCTCTTCTCATTTTGTTCTTATGACGAGGTCGACGGGATAGTAACTGTCGTAATGATCGTTTGTGTAATAGAGCAAGCCTCCGCTGCTTCGGAGAAGCCTTCGGTCGCCTCCGCGCGAACCCGGCGAGCGGATGTAGTAAGTTATATATCCGCCGGGGTCCTGCGGCAGCTGAGCGCCTGTGTTTATGCTAGGCTGGTTCTTGTAAGGATGCGGATTCAAGCGTCGGAGATCTTCCGGTTTCCCGGCTATGATGGCATCAACCGTGTCGCTGATATCCTGCTGTTCTTGTGGGCTCAGGCGAGTCCTCAACCCGTGTGGATCGAGCGGGTCTTTCCCCGCGAGCGGGACGACCGCCATGCCGGCTGGCTTGAAGGGACCGTCGGCAACAACCGGCACGATCCTGGCCTGAGGCGCGGGGACGTTTGGCTTGGGGCGCGCGGTCGGCGTCCCGCCATCCGCTTCATCGCTCCATCCCGCGTCGTTCGTGCCGCCGCCAGACCCATCGCCCCACCGCCCACTCGCCCGGCCATTGCCGGCGGGCACGCGTGGCTGGTCGGGGTCGTACCGTCCCCGCACGAAGTCCGTCGCGGCGTGATCGAGTGCCTTCAGCAGGGCGCGGGGTGTCATGCCGCCATCGAGCAACGCCGCCGCCTCCCGCAAGCGGTGCGCGTCGCTGGGACCGTCGAGTTGGGGCAGGCCGGCGAAGATCAGCCGCAGGTTGGCCAAGGCTTTGTCGCCACGCTGCCAATATGTCGCCGCCCCCTCGATCGCCGCCGGTACGGCGGGCGGGATCGCCTTCCCCGTCGCGATCGACAGCAGCACCAGCATGCGTTCCCGGTCGGCGTCTAAGGCCAACCGGCCATCGGCCATCGAGCGGCGCCGTCAAGCCCGGTGACGGCGCCGCTCGGAAATCTGGAACGCCCGCGTGAAAAGGTTGAGCGCGACGGGATGGCAAACGCACCGGTGCCGTCCTACCTTGCCCCATGACCCATTCCATCCCCTTCTCCGTCCTCGACCTCGCCCCCGTGCTCGCCGGCGAGACGCCGCGCGAGGCGTTCGGGCACGCCGTCGCGCTCGCCCGCCACGCGGAGGCACTCGGGTACCACCGCTATTGGCTGGCCGAGCACCACAACATGCCGGGCATCGCCAGCGCGGCGACGGCGGTGGTGATCGGCCACGTCGCCGGCGCGACGAGCACCATCCGCGTCGGCTCGGGCGGGGTGATGCTGCCCAACCATTCGCCGCTCGCGGTCGCCGAGCAGTTCGGCACGCTGGCCTCGCTGTACCCCGGCCGCATCGACCTCGGCCTGGGGCGCGCGCCGGGCGGCGACGGCCACGTGCTGCGGGCGCTGCGCCGCTCGCCGGAGGCCGGCGACCGTTTTCCGCGCGACGTGCAGGAGTTGCAATACCTGTTCGGGCCGACGACGGCGGACCAGCCGATCCGCGCGGTGCCGGGCGCCGGGCTCGACGTGCCGCTCTACCTGCTGGGCTCCTCGACCTTCTCCGCCGAGCTCGCCGGGCTGCTCGGCCTGCCGTTCGCCTTCGCCGCGCATTTCGCGCCCGACGCGCTCGGCGCGGCGCTGGCCCTGTACCGCGCCTCGTTCCGGCCTTCGGCCGCGCTGGCCCGGCCGCACGCGATCGTCTGCGTGACGATCGTCGCCGCCGACACGGATGCCGAGGCCGCCCGGCTGTTCACCACCCAGCAACAGGCCTTCGTGTTGCTGCGGCGCGGCACGCCGGCGCGGCTCCAGCCCCCCGTCGACGACCTCGCCACCATGGCGGAGCCGCACGAGCGGGCCAACGTTTCCCACGCGCTGCGCGCGGCGATCGTCGGCGCTGCGGACACGGTCGCGCGCGGCATCGCCGCCCTGCTGGCGGAAACGCGGGCCGACGAGCTGATGGTCACCGCGATGATCCATGACCAGGCGGCGCGGCGCTGCTCCTACGCCCTCGTCGCCGCCGCGCGCGACGCCCTCGCGACGGGGCGGCGGGCGGCGTGACGGAGCGGTCCGTGGCGGTGCCTCCGACGAGGCACGGGGTTCGCTGACGGCTTTCAACAAGAGCCTGCGAAGGCGGGATGCCGATGTCGGGCCATCGTCTTTCCCTGTAAGGTGCCGGCTGGGCGACGCAGGCCTTCGAGGCTCGGACACATGGCGGGAACCATCATCGTCACCGGCGGCAGCCGGGGCATCGGCGCGGCGATCAGCCGGCACCTGGCCGGCGCGGGCCACCCCGTGCTGGTGAACTACGCCAGCGACGCGGCCGCCGCCGACGAGGTGGTGCGGGCCATCGCGGCGACGGGCGGCCGGGCGATGGCCTGCCGCGCGGACGTGGCGAAGGCCGACGAGGTCGCCGCGATGTTCGCCGCCGCCGACCGCGACCTCGGCCCGCTCGCCGGGCTCGTCAACGACGCCGGGATCATCGGCGCGATGAAGCGGGTCGACGAGCACGACGCGGCCAGCCTGACGGCCGTGTTCGCCGTCAACGTCGTCGGCGCCATGCTGTGCGCCGGCGAGGCCGTGCGCCGGCTCTCGACCAAGCACGGCGGGGCCGGCGGCGCGATCGTCACGATCGGCTCCATCGCCGCGACGACCGGCGGCATCCCCGGCATGGCCGCCTATGCCGCGAGCAAGGGCGCGGTCGACGCCTTCACGATCGCGCTGGCCAAGGAGGTCGCGCGCGAGGGCGTCCGGGTCAACGCGGTGGCGCCCGGCATGATCGTCACCGACCTCACCAGGGGTTTCGCCGCCCAGGTCGGGCCGAGCATCCCGATGGGCCGCTGCGGCGAGCCCGACGAGGTCGCCGCCTCCGTCGCCTGGCTGTTGTCGGACGCGGCGAGCTACGTCACCGGCACGACGCTGACCGTGTCGGGCGGACGCTAAAGCATCGGCCCGAGAAGCGCGCGGCGGTTCTCGGGCCGATGCTTTGAGCGAGGTCGCAGCGCCGGACCGCGTCCACGATGCGCGCCGCTGCCGTAGGGTCGAGCGCGTCCCGAAACGGCACGTATCGCCGCGCGGGGGCGAAAGGCGCAGTTAACCATGCCGGCACCAAGGTCGCTCCCGCGCCCCGGTCCGGGGCTGTCCCCGACGGAGCCGACCCACAAAAGCGACGCTTTTCGTTGTGATACGGCAACGCTCGACAACAATCGTGAAGGTTCATCGATGAAGGCTCATGTCGGTTCGCTCCTCGGTGCTCTGGTCGCGTCGGCGGTGCTCACGCCCGTCCTCGCCGGCGCCCCCGCCGCCCCGAAGCACGTCCACCGCGTCTTCGACATCATGCGGAAGGGATCGAAGATCGGCACCGACGTGTTCGACGTGAGCCGCCAGGGTGACGCGACCAAGGTCGCGATCACCACGCACATCCTGGTCAAGATCGCCTTCATCGAGGCCTACCGCTACGACCATACCGAGACGGAGACGTGGCGCAGCAAGCAGCTCGTCGCCTTCTCCTCGACGACCGACGACAACGGCAAGCCGCACGAGATCAGCGCCGCGCCTTCCGGCAACGCGATGGCCTTGACCGTCGACGGCGCCGCCTCCAACGCACCCAGGGGGATCGTGCCGGCCAGCCTGTGGAGCGCCGACATCGCCAAGCAGCCCCAGGTGTTCGACCCGGCCAGCGGCAAGCGCATGGCGGTGGCCGCCAAGGACCTCGGGGAGGAGACGGTGGCGATGAACGGCGTGCCGCGCCGGCTCGACCACGTCAAACTATCCGGCGCCTTCCCGCGCGACCTGTGGTTCGACGAGGACGGATTGGTGAAGATGTCGCTGCTCGGCTCGGACAATTCCGAGGTGACCTCCGAGCTGCGGCAGTCGACCGCCTCGAACTGAGGCGTCCCCCTCGTCATCCCGGGGCGCCGCAGGCGAACCCGGGACGACCGGCCGCCATACCCGCCGGCGTCAGCGCCGCGTCCGCTCCGGACGCGGCAGGAACCAGGCGAGCAGGCCGATCACCGGAAGGAACGCGGTCAGGCGGTACACGGTGGTTATGCTGGTGTGGTCGGCGAGTTCGCCGAGCGCCGCCGCGCCGAGGCCGCCCATGCCGAAGGCGAAGCCGAAGAACAAGCCCGTCACCGTGCCGATGCGTCCCGGCATCAGGTCCTGCGCGAAGACGATGATGGCCGGGAAGGCGGAGGACAGGACGAGCCCGATCAGCACCGCGAACACGCCGGTGAGCGGGAGGTTGAGGTAGGGCATCACGAGGGTGAGGGGCAACACGCCCAGGATCGAGCCCCAGATCACCGCGCGCCGCCCGAAACGGTCGCCGATCGGCCCGCCGAAGAAGGTGCCGACCGCTGTCGCCATCAGGAAGGCGAACAGGAAGAACTGCGCCGTCTGCACCTGCACGCCGAACTTATGGATGAGGTAGAAGGTGAAGTAGGACGACAGGCTGGCCATGTAGACGAACTTGGAGAAGATCAGGGCGAGCAGGATGGCGACCGCGCCGACGACCGTCCGGCGCGGCAGGGTCGCCGACGCCAGGGGCTCGCGGGCCGCGGCGGTCTTGCGCGACAGGTGACTGGCGTACCAACGCCCGATCAGGCTCAAGGTGACGATGCCGATGAACGCGATGCCGGCGAACCACTCGATCGAGCGTTGGCCGTGCGGCACGACGACGAACGCGGCGAGCAACGGCCCGATGGCGCCGCCCCAGTAGCCGCCGACCTGGAACAGGCTCTGCGCGAAGCCGTGACGTCCGCCCGAGGCGGCACGGGCGATGCGCGAGGCTTCGGGATGGAAGATCGACGAGCCGACGCCGATCATCGCCGCCGAGGCGAGGATGACGTGGTAGCTGCCGGCGCGCGACAGCATGACGAGGCCGCAGAGCGAGAACGCCATGCCGACCGCGAGCGAGAAGGGGCTCGGCCGCTTGTCGGTGAAGAAGCCGACGACCGGCTGCAGGAACGAGGCGGTGAGCTGGAAGGCGAGCGTGATCAGGCCGATCTGCCCGAAGTCGAGCCGGAACGACGTTTTAAGGATCGGGTAAACGGACGGCACCAGCGACTGGATCGTGTCGTTGAGGAGGTGCGAGAAGCTCAAGCCGACGAGGATCGCCATGACCGCCTGATCGTCGGCTGTCCGCTTCCCAGCTGCTCGATCGAGGCGGTCTTCGACGCGGGCGTCCATTCGTTCTCTCCGTGTGGCCGGACGGGGTGACGCAGCGACCGGTCCCAGCGCCCCCCGACCTTATACGCGCGGATTGCGTTCTGACATCAAACGATCGCGCGGGGCAGCGGCGCGTGATCGTCATGATGGGGCACGGTCATGGGGCGCGGACGCCTTCCGCCGTGCCGGCCGTTCACTCCGACCGCTGGGTGGTCTTGGGCGACTCGGCCTTCTTCTTGGGATCGCCGAGCGCGTCGGGCCTCGGCTTGGGCTTGGTGTCCGTACCCGGCGACGAGGTGTCCTTCAACTCGTCCGAGAACGGCTGGGCCGTCTTGATCTTACCCTTGTCGCTCATGGCGCATCCGCTCGTTCGAGAAACGTCCTGCATGACCAAATCGCCCGACGGCGGGTGCGGTTCCTGGAGCGTCGGCCGGAAAAGCGCGCGGTGGGTGTCGGACGCGCCGACGCCATCGGCGCCGAGGCGGATCTACACGCTCGGCGGCCGGACCGGCCCTTCGCCGTCGGGGCCTTCGTCGTCGGCGGTGGGCGGCGTCGCCCGCCTGAAGTCCTCGATCGTCAGGTTGCGGCCCCAGGGCATCCGGTTCGGCCGCTTGATCTGGACGGGCTCGGTGTCGTCGAGCCGCTGGAGGCTGTCGCGGCCTTCGATGATGGCGGCGACGACCCGGGCGGCGTGGTTGGGGCCGCTCGCCTCGATCGGTTCCTCGGGAAGGTGGTCGATCCGCACGGTGAAGGCGTCCGTCGAGGCGACGCCCGCCCTGTTCGAGGTGTTCACCGCGCCCTTGCCGTCTTCGTTCATGGTGTGCGCCTCGTCGTCGGATGTCGTGTTCGAGGGTCCGCTCCACCTCGACACGGTCCCAACGTTCGAGCCGGGCCGGTCGCCTCCCGCCCCGGGCGCGGCGTTTTCACCTCGCGCGAGCCTCAGCCGAGATGCGCGAAGAGCGTCTCGAGGGCCTGGCTGAGGCCGGAGCAGCGATCGAGCAGGCGCCGCGCCTGGTCCGAGGAGGATTCGATCACGGCGGTGACGTGCGTGACGTCGCCGAGGGACGCGTCGATCCCGTTCTCGATGATGCCGAAGCTCCGGTAAACGTCGTCGGCCGCCTGCGATATGGCGTTCAGGCCGCTGGTCTGCTTGGCAACGACCCCCTCGACGTTCAGGATCGCCTCCGCGGTGTCTTCCGCCGACACGACGATCGAGCGCAGCGCCAGCACCGCCTCCTTGCCCCGGCCGTCGATGCCGGTCAGCTTGGCCTTGATGGTTTGAGCGAGACCGGCGCTCGACGCGGCGAGTTCCTTGACCTCGCCTGCCACGACGCCGAAGCCGCTGCCGGCGCTGCCCGCCCGCGCCGCCTCGATCGTGGCGTTGATGGCGATGAGGTCGGTCTGCCTCGCGATGACTTCGATCTGATCCGCGATCTGGCTGATCAACTCGGTCGCCTTGTACAACTCGCCGATCTTGTGCTGGGCGGCCTCGCTGACGGTGCGCGTCGTCTTCGCGAACACCATGGACTTGCCCATCGAGACCTTGATGGCATCCAGCGAGTCCAGAATGGTCTTGGTCATCGCGATGACATCCGCGATCTCCTTCGACGCTGTCTTGATGTGGGACGCCTCGGTGCTTGTCCTTTGCTTGCCGAGGCGGATCAGGTTGCCGGCGAGCTGCGATTTCTCGTTGAGGGACGCCGCCGTCGAGGCGATCTCGGTCGACACGTCCAGCATGTTCTTTCGTACGATGCCGGACACGTAGCCGAGTTGTTCGCCCTTCTCCTTGATCAGGGCTTGCGCGACGGTGATGTCCTCGAGGATCGCCAGGCTGCAGCGCTTCTCGTCGGAGTTCAGCAGGGTGATGGTCGAGCGGACGATGAACTCGCTTCCGTCGAAACGCCTGAAGGCCCACAGCCGCCGGACCGGATGACTTTTCTTGAAGATGGAATTGAAATGGTCGAGCGACTGGCGCAAGGCGAGCCCGTCCGGCTGGACCGCGCTCAACCTGTCCTTGATGTTCTCGCCGACGACGCTCTTGTCCGTTCCATTGTTGAAGACGCGGTGACAGGCCGCGTTCGCGACGATGATCACGCCCCCGTACATGACGAAGATGGGATCGGCGTGAAGATCGAAGCTGGCTAGGACTATACTTTGAAAGGAGCGGTCGAGAGATGCGTGATTGAAGAGCATAGGATGGCCAAAAGGCCGGGGCCTGCTGAACATGACGCAAATCAAGCTCCAGAACTACGACAATCTATTGGCCCTTACAGAAAGACTGTCAACTTCCCATCATTTGTTGGACGAAATGCCGCGCCTCGTTTAATAGTAAATTTTGTTATATTCGTTCGCGCTGTTGTCGGCGAAGCATAGCGTAGTCGTCTAGGGCACCGGAGCGAAACTTACGCAGCGGTTATCGAAAACCCGATGCGACACAACAGCTTGGAGCATCGGGAGACGCTTCATCGAGGTCGATCGGAAGGGCTTCGGCGTCCTTGACCGGATCGGGCCGGCCTCACCGCCCACGGCCAAGTCGACCGGGGGGCGCGCCCGGCGGAGATCCCGCATCGCGGGCGGCGGTGCGGGGCCACGGCATCGTCCGTCCTCCTCCCGCCGGCGATGCGGGCGGCAGGACCACCGTGATCACCACGCCGGTGCTCGCCCGTCTTCACGCGTCCAAGCATCGGCCGCCCGCCTGGCGGTTCAGACGTCCATCGAGCCGTTGTCGGGGACCTGGCCGTTCGGCGTCATGCCGTGCACCGCGTTCGGCAGATGCTGGCTGAGCTGCGAGAGGAAGTCGCCGGGCTGCATGCCGGCCTGGTTGGCCATGCCCTGCACCTGGTCCTGGCCGAAGACGGTCTGCAGCTGCTGCGGTGAGACCGCCTGGTTGGAACCGTTGCCGACCCAGGACTGGACGATGTGGCCGAGGCCGGCGCTCTCGAACTGCGAGACGATCCCGCCGAGGCCACCACTCATGCCGCCGCCCATGCCGCCGCCGCCCGGCGAGGCATTGGCGTTCGAGCCGCCCATCAGGCCGCCGATGACCGTTTGAAGAAGACCCATGTTCGAACACCTTCCAGTGGAGGCGACGCCGAGCGCCGCCGGGATCCGTCGGGACGCACGAGCTCAAAGCGTGCGACTGCGCCCGGTTACCGCGTGGTAGATGACGAGCACGATGATGGCGCCGACGATCGCCACGAACATGCTGTAAAGGTTGAAGCCGGTGACCGGCGCCGCGCCCAGCAGCGAGAACACGTAGCCGCCCACGATGGCGCCGACGATGCCGAGCACGATGTCGATCAGCAGGCCCTGCCCGCTGCTGTCGATGATCTTGCTGGCGATGAACCCGGCGATCGCACCCAGCACCAGCCACGCGATGATGGACATAGCATTCTCCTTCTTGAAACGGGTTGGATGCCAGCTTGCCCCAATGGGCGAACCGGCCGGTAACTACTTCTTCGCGGCGCTCTTGCCGTGCGCGTCCTTGGATGACTCGTGAGCCTTGGTGGTGCGCGCGTGAGCCTCTTCCAAGTGCTTCCTTCCGCTCGCCGCGTCACCCTTCGCATGGTGCTCGGCGGCGGCGTGATGGGCTCGGGCGGCCGCCTCGTGGTGCTTGGCGGCCTCCCTGTGGGCGTGCTCGACTGTCGTGAACGCCTTTTGAAGGACGCCCTTACGCAGCGCGCGAGGGGACGTTTGGAGCTCGAACACCCGGTCCGGGGATCGGCGGATCATCGGCGGGATCACCGGGGCGGCATCACAAGCCGCGACGCTTCAAGCCGGCGTCGAACACCGGCAGGCAGGTCGGGCTCAGCGACGCCCTGTTCGTTTTCATGCAGAGCAGCAGTTGCTGCTCGTCCGTGGAGGAGGCGCAGAACTGTTCAACGTCCGGCTTGCAGGCCGCCTTCTCCGCCTCGGTGACATGGATGCTGTCCTCCGCGGCGGCCAAGGTCGGGACGCCGATCGAGAGACCGGCGATGAGCATCGATCGTAGAAACATCGGTGGTGACCTCGGTGAGGTGGGTACGAGCTGATCCACCCGGAAGCGGATCCGCCGAAGGGATAGGTGCCTACGTCTTGACGATGACCTCTTCGTCGGCGCCCTTCGTGGGTGCCGTCGCGACGAGGCCGCCTGTCGGCACGCGCGTCGCCTCGTGGGTTTGCTCCTCGAGCGCCGAGCGCGGGGTCTCCTCCGGCACGTGGACGCCGAGGCCGCCGTCAGGCGACGGCTTGGCGCGGGCGCACGACGCCCGCTTCGAGCGGAAC
>CAXTIU010000028.1:0-32730 GCA_964244495.1 uncultured Beijerinckiaceae bacterium | reverse complement strand
GAAACTACTTCTGCGCCGCAGGCTACGCGTCAGATTAAAGATCCGAAGCTCTAGACCTGGCGCCAGGGTCGTCTGCTCTATGTTGCGGTGACGCGATGCGACGCGCAGTTCGCCGCATTCGATGATCGTTACGACATCGCAGGGGTGATGAGCTTTAGGACTCAAGCGCCGTGATTGATGCCAAGATTGGATCACTTCGACCAACGTGACATCTTCCGGCGATGGTATTAACGGCTCATACGACAGCGAAAGAACGGCCAAAGGGGGAAGAGGCATGCGCTTCGCGGTATGCCAAGCCACTGCCGCACACGGCGCGGTAATGTTCGGCGGGGACAGGCCCGTGCAGCCCAGCTCGACCGCTACCGACTTCAACCCGCATTGCTGCTCCCGACGCCGACCGGCACGCACCCGGGCTCGGGTCATCGATTACGCAGGCCGCACTGATGACTGTGCTGATCGGTAAAATTCGCAGCTCCGACGGGAATGGTGCCGACGCGTCAGCGTGGAGCGGATCCGAGCCGTTGGCCTTGCCGGCGGCGCTCGGACGTTCCGCCGCGAACATGTCAGACCGGACGTCGTTGCCGATCGTCCAACGGCTCGCACCGGATCGATAACGAAGGTCCAGTTGAGGGGTCGCGCCCGATGCGCTAATTGACGGCGTGGTCTTCCGCGCGGCCATATCGCACTCCATAATACGCGAGGTCCGGCTTCGAAGCTGACGACCTCCTTGAAACGGATACGTCGTCCCAACGGGTCGGCGACGAGTGAAGCACACTTTAGCTCGATAAAGGAGGCTTGGATGACGACGATCAGGAGCTTGGCACCCCAACCACGCAGGCAGGGTGGTCTCGGCATCCACTCCGTGGACCATTTCAACATGATCGTGCCGGATCTGCAGAAAGCCGAGAAGTTCTATTCTGATTTCGGGTTGGACGTGCGCGAGGAGGAAGGCGGGCTGGGTCTTTACACGTTCGGGCATCAGCATCGGTGGGGTCGCGTCGGCGAGGGATCGTCGAAGAAGATGAACTATCTCTCGTTCGGGGCCTACGCGGAGGACGTCGAGCGTTTGCGTGAACGGATGACCCGGTTCGGCGTGGCACAGATCGACGCGCCCACCGGTTTCGAGTCGAACGGGATCTGGTTCCGCGACCCCGACGGGACCTTCCTGGAGATCCGTGTCGCGGAGAAGTCGTCGCCCAACGAGAAGGCGGGCTCGCTGAATCCGTCGTCGCCGCCCGGCGTCATGGGATCCATCGGCCGATCCAAAGCCCCCGTCATCCAGCCGCGCCGCTTGGCGCATATCTTGGTCTTTACGAAGGACGTGAGCCGCTCGATCACCTTCTACGAGAACGTCGTCGGTCTGCGGCTTTCGGATCGCTCGGGCGACGGCGTCGCCTTCATGCACGGCATCCACGGCAGCGATCACCACATGATCGCCTTCGCCAAGTCCGAAGGGCCAGGCCTCCATCACCTGAGTTGGGACGTCAGCTCGATCAACGAGGTGGGGCTTGGCGCCATGCAGATGGCCGAACGCGGCTTCACCGCCGGTTGGGGCTTGGGCCGGCACGTGCTCGGATCGAACTACTTCCACTACGTTCGCGACCCGTGGGGCAGCTACAGCGAATATTCCTCCGATATCGATTACGTACCAGTCGACTGCGACTGGCCGAGCGCCGACCACGAAGGGCATGACGCCTTCTATCTCTGGGGCCCGAACCCCCCGGATGACTTCGCCTTCAATCACGAGATCAGTAGCTGAGGCGGTCGGCGTCTTTGAGCGGGAACGGAGCGGCCTTGTCCACGACGAGTCGAGAGAACTGCGACGTGCTGATCGTCGGCGCGGGGCCGGTCGGCCTGTCGCTGGCGATCGAACTGGGGAGCCGTGGCATTGGCTGCCTAGTCGTCGAACGTAACGACCGCGTCGGGCTCAGCCCGCGCGCCAAGACGACGAACGTGCGGACCCGCGAGCATCTCCGGCGCTGGGGCATCGCCGACGTGCTGCGAAACGCTTCGCCCATACCGGCTGATTTCCCGCCGAATGTCGTGTTCGCGACCCGCATGAACGGACCTCTGCTCGCGCGTTTCGAGAACGCCTTCAATGGCTGTCGCGAGCGCAATGATCTGTACTCTGAGGAGGCGCAGTGGGTTCCCCAGTACACGCTCGAGGAAGTCCTTCGATCGCACGCGGCCGGTCTGCCCGGTGTGACATTGGCGTTCGAGACCGAGATCCGCGGCCTGACGCAAGGGGATGATGGCGTGTCCGCCGAGGTTGTCGACCTCCGGACGGACACGTCCCGGACGGTCGCGGCCGCCTACCTCGTTGGCGCCGACGGCGCGCGCAGCCACGTCCGTGAAGCGATCGGCGCGCGAATGGCCGGCGATGGTACCGCGATGAGCAATTACAGCATCATCTTCCGCGCCCCGGACCTGGCGGCGCGGCAGATCCACGGCGACGCCATCATGTACTGGATGGTCAACGGCGACGTGCCCGCGTTGCTGGGGCCGATGGATCAGGATGGCCTTTGGTTCTTCATGGCGACCAAGCTTCCCGACGGCTTCGACGTTATGGCGGCCGACGGCGTCGATCTCATCCGTCGCGGCACCGGCCTACATGACCTCGACATCGAGGTGGTCAGAGGAGATCCGTGGACGGCGCGCAGCCTGGTCGCCGACATTTATTCGCGGGGACGCGTCTTCCTGGCCGGCGACGCATGTCATCTCCATCCTCCTTTCGGCGGGTTTGGGATGAACATGGGGATCGGTGACGGAGTTGATCTGGGTTGGAAGATCGCGGCGACCTTGCAGGGTTGGGGTGGCCCTGGGCTGCTCGCGTCCTACGCCCCGGAGAGGCGTCCCGTCCATGAACTAACCATCCGCGAGTCCGTCGCGAACTACGCGGTGGTCGGAAATCAGCTCGTCAGACCCGGGATCGAGAATCCGGGCGCAGCCGGTGACGCGACGAGGCGCGAGGTCGGCGATCTGATCCTCGCCACCAAGATACGCGAGTTCAAGACGTTGGGTCTTGTCCTGGGGTCGCGCTACGTGGGCTCGCCGATCCTCGCCTTCGAGCACGAAAGCGAGTCGCCGGCACCGTTCGACTCCACGGTCTACGTTCCGTCGGCATCGCCCGGTTGCCTCGCCCCGCACTTGTGGCTGAGCGACGGATCGTCCCTGTACGATCATTTCGGGTCCGGCTTCACGCTCCTGGCGATGGACGGCGACGAGGCGGCGGCCGGGGCGATGCTGGAGGTGGCCGAGCGCCACCGCATCCCGTTAAAGCTCGTGATGCCGGGAGACGCGAGGCTGCCCGACCTCTACCGCGCCCGCTTCGCCATCGTCAGACCGGACCAGCACGTCGCATGGCGAGGGAACTTGATACCGCGCGACGCTGCGACGCTCCTGATGCAGGTGACGGGCAACGCGGCGCCACCGCACGCCGCCCGATGAGCGCGCAAGACGCGCCATAGCCTTTGACGGGCTTTAGCCCATGTACCAGTTCGTCAAGCCACTACATGCGTCGGAGCATACCGCACCTATTGCAATCGGCTTCAATAGCTGACCGGATATGACAGGTTCAATGGCTGTATGGGCAAACTTTGACATGTCCAAAAGTTGCGGCTCGTGACAACATGCGTCGCGTTGGCTCGTGGATGTTGGACCGGTGCAGGAACGTACCTGGGACATGGAAGGTGGAGACACGATGGCCACGTTGATGGTGACCGGGGTTGATGGCACGACGAGGACGCTTGAGGCTTCCGGCAAGCTGACGGTGATGCAGATCGTACGGGACGCCGGCTTCGACGAATTGCTCGCGCAGTGTGGAGGTTGCCTTTCGTGCGCGACCTGCCACGTCGTCATACATCCCGATGACTATGAACGGGTCGGACCTCCCGGCGAAGAGGAGAACGAGTTGCTCGACAGTTCAGAAGTGCGAACGCCGACGTCCAGATTGTCTTGCCAGATCCCGTTCGTCGAAGACCTGGACGGATTGCGTGTCACCGTTGCCCGGGAAGGATGAGATGCGCTGGATCGCTCAGGTCCGCCGGCGCTGTTTGATCGGGTCGCTGGCCGTGACGCGGGTATGAGCGCGAGCTACGACATCCTGATCGTGGGTACCGGCCATGCCGGTGCCAACGCGGCGGTATCGCTCCGCCAACTGGGCTTTCTCGGCTCCATTGCCGTGGTTGGTGAGGAGAAGGATTGGCCCTATGAGCGCCCGCCGCTTTCGAAGGGTTATCTCGCCGACGACAAGCCGTTCGAATCCATCCTGCTCCGGCAACCCGGGTATTGGCTCGAGAAGCAGGTGGACCTGCTGCGTGGTTCAAGGGTGGTCCGCGTTGATCCGGACGACCATACGGTCACCACGGATCGCGGCGTCACGATCGGCTACGGCACAATGGTCTGGTGCACGGGCGGCAGCGCGCGTCGCCTCACGTGCGATGGTAGCGCCCTCGGCGGCATTCACACCGTTCGCACTCGTGCCGACGTCGACCTTATGAAAGATGAGCTGAAGGCGGTCGACAGGGTCGCGGTGGTCGGTGGTGGCTACATCGGTCTTGAGGCCGCGGCCGCCCTGACGAGCCTCGGTAAGGCCGTCACAATCGTAGAACTTCAAGATCGCGTGCTGGCGCGCGTGGCCGGCGAACCTTTATCGCGCTTCTTCGAAGCCGAGCACCGAGCACGAGGTGTCGACATTCGGCTCGGCAGGTCGGTCGTTCGCGTCGAGGGATTGAACGGACGCGTCGCGGCCGTCCACCTCGACGATGGCGCGGTCGTGCCTTGCGGGATGCTGATCGTGGGCATCGGCATCGTTCCGGAGGTTCAGCCTCTGCTCCTCGCCGGCGCGTCGGGATCGAACGGGGTTGACGTCGATGAGGCTTGCCGTACCAGCTTGGCCAATATCTACGCGGTTGGGGATTGCGCCGCGCATCGCAACAGGTACGCCGCCGGCAAAACCGTGCGCGTCGAGTCCGTGCAGAACGCCGTCGACCAAGCGCTGGTCGCGGCGAAATCGATCATGGGCCAACACGTCGTCTACGATGCCGTACCATGGTTCTGGTCGCACCAGTATGACCTCAAGCTGCAAACCGCTGGCCTGTCCATGGGACCGGACGAGATCGTCGTCCGAGGCGACATCGGCAGACGCAGCTTCTCGGTGATCTATCTCAAAGGCTCTCGGCTCATTGCCCTCGACTGCGTGAATGCAACCAAGGACTACGTCCAGGGGAAGGCTTTGATCGCCGCCGGTCCGCGGCTAAGATCCGTGATGTTGGCTGACACGTCGCGGTCGCTGAAGGACATCGCGGTCAGTGCGGCCTGATTCACGGCGGCGCGTTGTTGGTCGACGTATCAAGCGTTGACTTCGTGCGCCGACCGCGCGGTTCAGGATCGCAGACTGAACGGCAGCTTGCTGAAGCCGTAGAGGCCCCTGTTCGGTAGGATCTCCGGCGTTCCCGCCTCGATGGTCGTGCACGTCTCCAACATGGCCTCGAGCATCACCTCCATCTCCATCTTCGCTAGGTGCATGCCGACGCACATGTGGGGACCGGAGCCCCAGGCAAGATGCGAACGCGCGTCCCGCGTCAGATCGAACACATCGGGATTGGGGAACTTCCGCTCGTCGCGATTGGCCGAGGCGTAGATGATCATCACGCGGGATCCGGCCGGGATGACGTGGTCCTGGACGCGGTAGTCCGCCTCGGCGAGGCGCGAGAACCAGCGGATCACGGACGTATGCCGAACGCTCTCCAGGACGGCAGGACCGATCAGGGAGGGATCGCGTCTCAGTTTCTCCCAGCTTCCGAGATCACGAGCCAGGGCGTAAAGCAGATGTCCTTTGGCGAGTATCGTCGTATCAAGGCTCGGGAGCACGTAAGCGCTCATCGCGCCACGCGCCTCGGGCTCGCTTAGCTTGCCCGCCGCGACCGCGTTGTGCAGGGTCCTGGCCCAGCTGCCTTCGCGCATGCTCGTCCACTCGACTTGGGCGAGGTAGCTCCGGGCTCCTGCCGCGACCTTGAAGTCACGCTCGGACCCCTCGCGCCACGGCCCGACCGCGTTGAAGACCGCCGCCGCCCACTCCAGCATGGAGGCGCGGCCCTCTTCCGGAAGACCGACCAGTTCGCTGATCGCGACCGTCGGCAGGAATTGAGCAATTTCCACCATCGCGTCGAACGGCCCTCGGTCGACGAGCGACTTGATTCGTTCGCTGATCAGCTTCCGTAGGAACGACCGATGCTGTTTGAGTTGTGCTGGCAGGATCGGACGAACCACTTCGGCGCGTAGTCTGCGATGCAGGTCTCCATCGGACATGATAATGTTGGGCGCGCCGGGCGTGTTGAAGCCAACGCTGAAACCGACCCCGCTACCCGAGCGCAACACCTCGTGTGCCTGGAGCGCGTCACGAACATCGTCGTAGCGCGACAGGACGTACACGTCCGGGTCGCAGATGCGCACGACAGCACCAAGCGCACGCAGGGCACTGTAATGCCCGTAAGGCTCGCGCAACGCATCGTCCCCGAAGAGATCGGGCGCATAGGTGGGAAGGTCTGCAAGCTCGCTCAGCATATCACCTCGATTGAAACGTCAGTCGCCTCGAGCATCGAGGCTCAAGGCCGCTTCGAGCGGCAGGAAGTGCCGCCCTCTTGCCATGCCATACCCCAAGCTGAGATCGCGGCTGAGCTCTGGGGAAGCTGGTAGTCCTAGTTGACCCCGGAGAGCGAGTTCGTGGTATTGGCGTTGCCGTTCTTACGACCCACGTGGGTGCGGATGGCGGGCGCGCGGCTGACAACGGGGCCCGCACGATCGTTCACGCCCGCGAGGGAGCTGGTCGTATTCTTGTTCGTATGAATGGACCCACTCCTGTCCTGTGCCATCGCGGCGACGGTGCCGGCCAAGGTCAACGCCACCAGCGGGCCAAGAAGCAATTTCCAGTACATGTGCGCTCCACACTTTGAAGAAAGATCATTCAGACTTGGATTTCGGCATGGATCGCGTCCATGGTTCGCGCCAAATTTTTCCCGAAACCGTGACGTTGATCAGTAACCGCAACGAGGCCGCTACGCAATTCCTGCCATTGGCTGATCGCGGGTGAGGCCCTCATCGTTCGTGCGGGACGGGTGACGGCCCATGGTCCTGGTTCAGGTGCGTAGCATGCGGTGCCGCCAGCCGCCGAGGTTGCCTCCCTTCGCGCAGCCCACGAGCGCGGACGCGTCCCATGAGGTCTTCGATGGCTTCTCGCGCGAGGCAGTATCGCAGCCGCGTGCCGGCCGGCCAGACCCCGCATGGGGGCGTACCTCTGCGAGACCTGCCGGGTCTGTCTTGGAGGCCACCCGTGGGATCGCCCCGGCCCCGTTTTAGACCTCGCGCGTCGGACGGCTGCCGGTATCTCGTCCGGGTTAAGGCGGACCATCGGAGCGCTGTTGATTCGAGGATCAGACCGTTCGAGGCGTTGGCTCGATCTCGGCTGTCACGGTCGAGGTGGAACGGATCAGCAGCGCATCGTCCAATCGATAACCACCGTACCGGCGCAGGCACAGTCGCACCAGAACGCCGGACGCGCCCGCACCGATGATGAGCGCGCAAGCCGGCGCGAGGAACACCTCGTGCAACGACAGGTGCCGTGCCAGGAGCGCTCCGCCGACGATCTGGCCCGCGACCGCACCGGCGCGCCCGGCGGCTTGAGCCCATCCGGCACCCTTCGACCGCAAAGGAGTGGGATAGGCGAGACCCAGGACGGCGTTCAGCCCGAAGTTGTTGCCCGTCACGCAAAACCCGGCGCCCGCGATGACGGCTCCGATGTAAGGCGGCGGGACATGGGCGAAGCCGATCGCCGCGACGGCCGGAGCCCCCAGGAGGAAAAGGACCACCAGCGGGATGGCGCCGAACCGATCGATCGTCAACATGATGACGATACCTCCGACCAACCCTCCCAGCGAAAATAGCGAGGCGCTGATGCCTGCCGACGCGGTGCTCGCCCCGCTCGCCTGCAGCAGGGTGGGAAGCCAGCTCACGACGAAGAAGTTCGTGAACTGGTTGGCTGCCAGAGTAAGCCAAAGCACCGGCGTCACAAGCGCCAGTCCTTCCGTGAAGAGGACGTTCGGCGAGCCACTCCGGCGCAACGCAGGCCGTGGTGCCGACATTGAAATCGTCGTCGGCGGCAAGTTCACCTCGACTCCGAACATCCTGACGAGCCTTCGCCGGACTTCGTCCTCGCGATCACCGCGTTGGATAAGGTACCGGATCGACTCCTGCACGAACAGCAGCACGGCCAAGCCGACGAGGAGCGGCATGATGCCCCCGACGAGGAGGATCGCCTGCCAACCGTAAGTCGGGACGAACAGTGCGGCGACCCAGCCCGGAAGAGCAAGGCCGGCCGGAACGCCGAAGCTCACGATGACGATGAAGACGCCGCGCATTCGTTTGGGCGCCACCTCCGCCGCCAGCGCGACCACGTTGGGGATGAGGCCACCGAGGCCGACGCCGGTCACGAACCGGAGGGCGGTGAACTCGTGAAGGTTGGTCGCCGCCATGCTGATGATCGAGAAAGCGCTAACGAGCGCCAGCGTCGCCACGATCGCCTTCTTCCGGCCGAACCTGTCGCCGAACCAGCCGAGAAGCGGCGCTCCGAGAAGGAGGCCGAAGATGCCAGCTGTCAAAACCGGCACGAGCGCGGGGGGAGCGACATGCCAATGCTTGACCAGCTCGGGTGCGATATACCCCATCGCTGAGATGTCGAAGCCATCGGCGACCATCGCCAGGGCCGTGATCACGAGAAAGACGACGGCTGGAGCGCCGATATCCTGCTGGTCGAGGAGGTCGTTCACGTGCGCGGCGGAGCGCTCGACGTCGCCTTCGTTCATCGCGAGCCCTTCATCGCGGCGCGAAGGACGCTGAAACCGCGCGTCCGCCCGTACGCCTTGCACCTGGTGATGTGTCCGCGGGATATTCGATGACGACCGCCGTGCCCTTCGGCCGGTTCGCACGGCCTCAGACAACCGCGCACCTCGGCAAACATTGATCTTAACGGGCCGATGTCTTGAGCGCTCCGAAGTCGAGTGGCTGACCCAGGGCGCCGAAGCCGGGGATCTTGAAACTGACTTGCGCGAAGACGCTGAAACCGCCCGTCGTGGTTGCCGTATCAGGGCCTCCGAGGACGCGTGGCGTGCCACCGGATGCACTCGTGAAGACTTCGTTCAAGCCGTAAACCGCCAATGAAACAGGCCCGAAATCGTAACCCACGATGGCACCTGCCGCCAACTGGTTATACCGGTTGGTATTGATAGCATACTTATAGTAAAAGCTCGACTTGTCGTCGGTGATCTGCCCGATGTAGGCGAACGCGGGGCCGACCGTCAACCGGCCGAAGGTTTTGGTTAATGTCAACTCGTCACGGAAGATCACGCCGGTCGTGTAGCCCGTGATCGGGTTCTCAGTGTTGAGTTCGGCCGCGATGTTGTTGTTGATCGTGAAGCCGTTCTTCTCGTAGGTGGTGGTGAGCCGCGGGAAGATCGTCGTGAATGGCACACCGGCGTTGCCGAGGCCGTTCACGCCGTCCTTCGTCCCGTCCGGGACGACGACACTCAGGTTTATCTTCGCGTACAAGCCTTCGGAGAGCTTGTAGCCGAGGATGAGGGGCGTGATGGCGCTGTTGTGCACACCTTGCCTGGCGATGTTGGCGGGCGCGGACGTGGCGTTCACGTTCTCCTGCTGCGCGAAGGAGAAGCTGTAGACGCCACCCAGGAGCGTGAACCCGGGAACGTAGGCGACGAGCTCGACGGGCGCCGCGACTTGCAGGTTCGTCGGGTTGCCGTTGACGTAGGGCGCGCCAGGACCGCGAATGGTCAAGCCGACCTGGTTGTAGATGAAGGATCCGTAGAGGCCCGGCGGAGGGGTGGTGGCGGGCGCGTTCAGGAACGAACCCGTGTTGAAAGCGAAGCCTCCGTAGCCGGACTCGTACGCCGAGGCGGGCGAGGCCAAGCTCGCCGCAAAGCCCGCGCACGCACCGATCACCGAGCTTTTAAGCCATCCACGCATATCACAACCCCTTATGGAGAGCTGACGCCCTATCCCTCGCGATCATCGATAAAAGCACTCGGAAAACAGGTCAATAGTTTCTAAAGTACTAATTCTATCTAAAATATTCTTGCTGAATCGTACTTGCTGTTGGTATTTTTATCACATGCCTGCGACCTGTTGCACCGCCGTCGATGAAGCTCCTGCGGAGGAAAAGGCGTTTTCATCAATGAAAGACCGAAAAGCTTTGCCTTCGTAGTGTTGTTCCATGATGCAACCTTCTAAATGGGATGGGATTGATCTCGAGGCGATTTGATGGACGCGGCAAAGGGTCAGAACCCGTCGATCGACTGTTTCGACGCCGGCGACGCGCCTCTGGTCACGGCGATCGGCATCGATGGCGGTCCCGCCGAGACGGATCCACGGACGCTAATGCTGTCGGCTCCCTTGAGCCGCGCGCAGATCACGGCGATCGCGATCCTGGTTGCGTTGTGCGCGCTCGATGGGTTTGACGTGCTGGCGATGACCTTCGCTGCACCTGCGGTCGCCTCCAACTGGGGCCTCGGCAAGGCCGTACTGGGATCCGTCTTCTCATCCGGGCTGATCGGCATGGCTGTTGGATCATTCGTGATAGCCCCAGCGGCGGATAGGTTTGGGCGGCGGCGCCTGGTGCTACTCAGCCTCGCCATGATGGTCATGGGCTCCTTCTGGAGCGCGGCGGCGTCGAGCGTCGCCGTCCTGATCATGTCGCGGGTCCTCACGGGCCTCGGTGTGGGCGCGATGATCGCGGTCATAAACCCGCTCGCGGCCGAATACGCGAACACGCGACGCAGGAACTTGGCCATCGGCCTGCTGAACAGCGGTTATCCTATCGGAGGGATCGGAGGCGGACTTCTCGCCGCGCATCTGCTTTCCCATCACGGCTGGCGCGCCATCTTCGAGAGCACGGCTTTCATCGGCCTCGCGATGGTCGTCGTGGTGTGGTGGGGTCTTCCCGAGCCCATCGCGCCTCTGCTAGCCCGACGAACGACGGCGACCCTGCAACGGGTCAACGACTATCTCGCACGATGCGGGCATCCGCTGTTGACCGGGCTGCCACCGCTGTCGCGCAGCGTGCCGCTGGTCTGGCGAGACCTGTTCCGCAGCAACATGCGGGCAACGACGCTGAAGACGACAGGCGCTTACTTCCTGTACGTGATGACGAACTTCTATCTCCAGAGCTGGACTTCGGCACTGGTCGGCAATCTCGGGTTCTCCGCCTCCCAGGCCGCCGTCGTATCCGTTTGGGTGAGCGTCGGCGGCATCCTCGGTGGCTGCTTCATCGGGGTGGCCAGCAATGCCATCGGATTGCGCCGGATGGTGATCTTGGCGCAGATCGGCGCAGGATTGTTCATCACCCTCTTCGGTTCCGTCCCGGCAAACCTGCTGCTCCTCAAAGGAGCGGCGGCGCTCGCCGGCTTCTTCACGTTCGGGGCCATGATCGGACTTTACGCCGTGATCGCACAAAGCTTTCCGGTCGAGATGCGAGCGAGCGGCACCGGCTTCGTGATCGGCTGCGGGCGGCTGGGCAGCGCGCTCTCCCCCGCCTTGGCAGGGTTCCTCTTCGCGACTGGGCTCCACGCGGGTGAAGTGTCCGCCATGATGGTGCTGCCCGCCATCCTGTCCGCAGTCGTCCTATTGACGCACGGGGTCACCTCGAAGGCACCCGCGCGAAGTAGCGATCCTTCGAGTCAATCAAGCATGAACACCGACCTTCTTGACATCGCTTGACGTGACGATGCCGGAAGCGAGTGCGGACGAGTGCCGCGTCTGTAGCCCTCATGCGTCTTCGCCATGGGCCTCGACATCGTCGTCCACCCGGTCCGATCATGCTCCAGCGTTCTTCTCAGGACGGCCCATCGCGCCGAGGGACGACGTCGCCCGTCCACGCTACAAATTCCCTTGGCTATCGCCCAAAACACGAGCGACCGCAGAGTGTGGGACGTATCGCGGTCTCTCCTACGATCTGGACGAGTTACCTTGATCGAGCCGTCGGCTGCGGGACCAACACGGGTCGACCCGGATTTAGCGACTCGCGCCGGCTAGGCTGACACGAGAAGCTGACGCTGTTCACCCAGCCCCTCCACGCCCGCGCGCATCTCCTGACCCTCTTTCAGGAAGATCGGGCTCGGCTTCTTACCCAAACCGACGCCCGGCGGCGTACCCGTCGCTATGAGATCCCCCGGATGGAGGGTGAAGAAGTGGCTCACGTAGCTCACGAGGTGGCGCACCGAAAACACCATCGTACGCGTGTTCCCGCTCTGCATCCGCTTCGAGTCGACGTCGCACCAGAGGTCGAGCGCTTGAGGATCTGGCACCTCATCCTTGGTGACCAACCACGGTCCGACCGGCCCAAACGTGTCGCAGCCCTTGCCCTTGTCCCAGGTGCCGCCGCGTTCCGACTGATAGGAGCGCTCGCTGACGTCGTTGATCACGCAGTAGCCGGCGACGTGGTCCATCGCATCCGCGTCACCGATGCAGGACGCTTTCGTCCCGATGACGATCCCCAACTCGACTTCCCAATCCGTCTTCGTCGAACCACGTGGGATGCGTACGTCGTCGTAGGGACCACAGAACGAGCTGAGTGCCTTCAAGAAGACGATCGGTTCCTTGGGCAGCTCCATCCCCGCTTCGGCGGCGTGATCGGCATAGTTCAAGCCGATGCACACGAAGTTGAGCGGGCGCGGCACGCAGGCACCGATGCGCTGGTGGCCCTGTATGATCGGCAGGGACGAAGGATCAATGGCCGACAACCGGGCCAATCCTTCGGGAGACAGCGCGGATGCGTCGAAGTCGCGGACTACTCCGGAAAGGTCCCTCGTCGTTCCGTCCGCCGCCAACAGTGACGGTCGCTCCGCGCCTGTCTCACCAACCCTCAGCAATCTCATACCGTTTCCTTTCAAACGAGGACGACGGCTCAACGGACGCGACGATCGACACCGTAGTGGAGGGCGATCGTCGCGTGAGGCCGTCCTCGGAAGCGCAGCCACTTCGATGTGAGGCGAGTCATTCTCCGCCGAGCAAGGCTCTTATTGCTTCATGTATTTCATCCCGGAAGATGCCTTCTCTCAGTGGACGATACCAAAACGCGATCGACCGCCGTCGGAGTGGACGCGACGTTCGTAGGCTCTACGCCGCTACCCGGGCGTCGCCACCCACGGCGGCTTGGAGCACGCCGGCGGCGTCCTGGTCGCGCCCCGATCCGCGCCATGCGACATGCTGATCGGGACGGATGAGGGCCAGTGATGCCTGATAGCGGGACTTCAAGCGGGGGTCGTCGGGCCTCACGATTTTCAAGGGAATGCGCATCCACCTCGCGGCCGTTTGGAAGGCGGCGACCTCCTCCTCTTGCGTGTCGTCCGCGACCAACAGGCTGAATCCGTCACTGAAATGGTCGTAGAGTGATGAGCCATCCCCTAACCAAAGGTGCGGCGCCACGCAGCCCGGATACGCGGAAGGCTCATAGACCATGCTCTGGCGCTGGGGTTCCGGCGATCCGTCCGCTACGATGATCGAGGAGCCGCCGTAGTTGTAGCCTTTCACGATGCCCAAGGAACGCATCTCCCGGATCTTGGACGTCAGTATGGTCTCGCTGACCTCGCGCCGCGTGGCGTCCCCCAGCGTTCCCGACGCCTCTATCCCGGGGCGGGCAAGTTGGTTGCCCACGGTGGCGTAGTTCGCGACCGCCTCGCTGATCGCCCACTCGTGGACGGGACGCCGTTCCTCCTCATAGGTTCCCAGGAGGCCGGGACCGCCCCATCCTTCGATTGTCGCGGCGATCTTCCATCCGAGATCGACGGCGTCGCCGATTCCCATGTTCATCCCGAATCCACCGAACGGGGGATGGAGGTGGCAGGCGTCGCCGATCAGGAACACCGGGCCTCGACTGTAGCTGTCGGCGATCAAGCGCCGCGCGACCCATGGATCGGTGCCCACGATCTCGACGTCGAGTTTGAGCCCCGTCGAGCGTCTGATCAGGTCGACGAGGTCTATCTTCTCCGGATCAGCGTCGGCGTTGATCTTCGTCGCGATGAAGTACCACAAGCCGTCGTCGCTCATCGGGCCGAGCAACGCGGGAACCTCATCGTTGATCATCCAGTACATGACCGCCGGCCCATGCTCGTGGAGGGCGTCGAGGGACTTGCTCCTGAAGACGACGTTGAGGTTGGAGGCGACACCACCGTCACCCACGAGTTTGACGTCGATGAGCCTGCGTATGGCACTCTTGGCACCATCGGCGCCGACTAAATACCGGCTGCGGACCTCGTGCCTGTGGCTGGTCGGCGAATGGAGCAGTGTGGAAACGATGCTGTCCTGTTCCTCGGTGAACGACTCGAAGGCCGTGTTGAACCGCACCTCGACGGAGGGCAGCGACACCGCGTGGGCCCGCAGAACTTCCTCAAGGGTGTACTGTGGCACCCACTGCGCGCCTTCCGAGTAGAGGTTATTGCGATCCAGGCCGCAGCTCCAGGCATTCTCGAAGCGGGCGAGCAGTGGCCCGTTCATGCGGGTCGCGAACACCACGTTCGACGGATAGTCGATCCTGATCGGGGACGCGCGCCGCAGTTCGTCGGCGATGCCCCAGCGCCGTAGATGCTCGCGGGTGCGCACGTTGGTCATCTTCGCCCGCGGGCTGTATCCTACACGGTCGTTCCGTTCGACGACCCTGCAGCTTATCCCACGCCGACCCAACTCGATCGCGAGCGCCAGACCGACAGGCCCCGCCCCGACGATGAGGACGTCGACAAATTCCGTCATGATCACGACGCTCCCGCCTTACATCCTAAGACCGAGTATCACAGGATCCGCAAACGGAAGTAGATAACAATCTCCGCGCATGGATGCGAAAACGTTATCGCTGGCGAGACCGATGAAGCTGCATCATTTCCGGGAAGTGGTTTCCATCTCAGAGCAGGGAAGCATCCGGGCCGCGGCCCGCAGCCTCCAGGTCACGCAACCCTCGCTCACGCGCAGCCTCGCCGACCTGGAACGCGAGATCGGAGCGCCGCTCTTCGAGCGACGGGCGCGCGGCGTCGTCGCGACCCCGCTGGGCGAAGCCTTCATAGTCCGCGCGGAGTCGATCCTGCAGGAGGTCCGTCGCGCGCGCGACGAGATGGGCCAACTTTGCGGTTCGAGCGTCGGCACCGTGACGGCAGGCTTGTCCATAGCCGCCCACCTCGCTCTGCTGCCGAAGGTGCTGAGCCCGTTCCAGAAACGTTATCCCGACACGAAGCTGCACATCATCGAGGGCTTCTATCCGACGCTGGAGCTCGGACTGCGGAGCGGCACCGTCGACTTCTACGTCGGCGTCGATCCCGGAGGCAACATGTTGTCGGAGCTATCGCGGGAGGTCATCTCGCGCAACACCCGCACCGTGCTGTGCCGCGTCGGACATCCGCTGGCGACGTCGACATCCCTGAAGCAATTGTGCTCGGCGCAATGGGCCACGACATCCATCACGCGGGCGGCAGAGGACGAGATCGGCAAGATCTTCGGCCTGCACTCGCTACCGACGCCGAAGCTGGGACTGCGGACCCAGTCCGCGCTCACGCTGATCACCTGCCTCCTGCACAGCGATCTGCTGGCGATGGTGCCTGTCCAATGGAACGAGTTCGCGTTGACGCGTGGTTTGCTGACGACCATTCCCGTCATCGAGGAACTCGCGGCCCTTCCGATCGTCGCCATCAGGCGCGCGGACCTGCCCCTCACTCCGGCGGGCACTCACCTTCTCGATCTCCTGCGGCGGGCGGGATCGCGTCTCCACAACGCGCCCGATAACAAACCGTGCACTCGCGCTTGACTGGTTCCATACCTCTTTCGCCAATGATGTTGGTTCCCGCACGCGCTTGGGGCAGGACCATCCGCTACGACTCATTTCCTCAATCTTCGAGCGGTCGTGGCACGGTCGCCTGAGTCGGTGGGGAGGGCGAGGCTGGGAGAAGCGCCAGATGCCGTAACCCTATCTCTGGAAGGTTTTTGTCATCTCCCACCTTCCGATCGGGCTAGCTAGCAACGCGCAGGTGTTCGACGCGACGCAAGGTGCGGGGTGATGGGGCAGATGAGCGTAATCAGGCCGGTTTTCCATCACGTGACGATCAAGACGACTCGTCTCTCCGAGATGGTGGCGTGGTACGTCGCCGTCGTCGGCGTCAAGGTGACCTTCCAGGACGCCAACAACGCCTGGACGACGAACGACGAGGCGAACCACCGCGTCGCCTTCCTGTCTGTGCCGGGCCTCGAGGACGATCCCGACAAGATCAAGCACACGGGCATGCATCACAGCGCGTTCGAGTACGCTAACGCCGCCGACCTCTTCGCCTCGTACGAACGGATGAAATCGGAGGGCATAACGCCGGCCTTCTGTCTCGACCACGGCTTGACGATCTCCCTTTATTATCGCGACCCCGAGGGGAACTACGTCGAGCTCCAGAGCGATAATTTCGGCGACTGGAAGCTGTCGACCGAATGGATGCGGACCTCGGAAGACTTCAGGGTGAACCCGATCGGCACCTTCTTCGATCCCGAGAAAGTGTCGCGGGCGCTCGCGGCGGGCCGTTCGTTCGAGACGCTGCAACCGGCGATCCGCCTCGGTGATTTCGTGCCGGACACGATCCCCAACATCGGGCTCCCCGTTTCCGGCATCGAGCTTCCCGCCTGATGTCGGCCGCCTCGGCTTCGAGCGTCCCGCCCGTGCGCGTCACCGCGGAGGTGCGCGCGCGCATCGAGGAACTCGTCCACGAGCACGCTTGGCTGATCGATCACGGCCGGGCCGCCGAAGTGGTCGAGCTTTACGCCGAAGATGCCCGCATCAAGGGCATTGGAGCCGACAAGGTCGGGCGAGCGGAGATCGCCGCTTGGGCGCAGCAGCGGGCGGCGATGCACGAGCGGCGATCCCGGCACTCACAGACGAACATCCGGCTGGACACGCTCGCCTCGGATCGCATCGCCGGCACTGTCCTGCTGACGTTGTATCGGCACGACGGCGAGGGACCGGGCTCCGCCACGCCCTTGCTCGTTGGTGAGTACACCGACGTCTACGTGATGCACGCCGATGGCCGCTGGCGGTTCCAGGATCGCGACCTCGCCATCCTCTTCGGCAGCGTTTGAGCGCGGCGGACCTAGCGGCTCGATCGTCGGCGGCGACGTAGGGGAGAAGGCAACATGCAGTCGAACGTCCCGATCTACGAGGCCGACCTCTTCGATCCCGAGGCGCTTCGCTCGCCGTTCGAACATTACCAGGCTCTTCGCGATCTCGGCCCGGTCGTGCGGCTCCGCGATCCCGACGTTTACGCGCTCTCGCGTTTCGAGGACGTGCGAACCGCGCTGCAAGCCTCCGACTCGCTGATTTGCGGGGAGGGCGTGGGATTCAGCGACGTCTTCAACAATCCAGGCGCTCCCAACCTGTTGCGCTCCGACGGGGACCAGCATCGGCGGCTGCGCTCCGAGGTCATACGACCCCTCCTGCCGGCTCAGTTGAAGCAGCACCGCCCTTTCCTGAAAAACCTGATCGTGGAGCGCGTGAAGTCGCTGGTCGATCGCGGTTCCTTCAACGCGATGACCGAGATCGCCCAGTTCCTGCCGACCCAGGCGATTAGCGCGCTTGTGGGGCTTCCGGAGGAGGGGCGTGCGTCCATGCTGGACTGGGCGGCTGCGGTCTTCAACTCGGTCGGTCCCGTGAGGGAGGGCTCCGAGCGCGATTTCGAAGTGCTCGGCGGCTGGCGCACGTACCTCGCCAACTTGGAATGGACGAGCATCCGCGAGGGTAGCTGGGCCCGCACCCTCCAGAACGCCATAGGGACGGGCAAGCTCAGCGAGGCCGAGGCGCGCGGCGCCGTCAGCGCCTACGTTCTTCCCAGCCTCGACACGACGATCCTGGCCAAGGGCCACCTGCTCTACAACCTCGCGCGCGATCCCGAACAATGGGCGCTCCTGAAGGAGGACCCGTCGCTGGTGCCGGGCGCCATCATCGAGAGCGTCCGGCACAGCTCCGTCGTGCGTTGGTTCGCGCGGCTGGCCCGACTGGAGTACCGGGTCGGCGACGACGTCGTCCCGCAGGGTGCCAGGGTCATGATCATCTACGCCTCCGCTAACCGCGACGAGCGCTTCTTCGAGGACCCCACTCGCTTCGACATCCGTCGCGACGCGCGCGCCCAGGTCGCCTGGGGCAGCGGCCCACACCTCTGCGGTGGGCTCCACCTCGCCAAGATGGAGATGGAGGTGATGCTTGAGGCGCTGCTCGAGCACTGCGAGGTGTTGCAGGTCGGCGATCCGGAGCTTATCGCGAACCGTGGCCTGTACGGCTTCAGCGATTTGCCGCTGGAGCTGCGCTCGGGTGCGTGAGTTCCGCCGCATCCTGTCGCTCGCCGACGGGGAAAGCGGCCGCGACGGGGTCTCGGCGGCGGCAGTCGCTCGGAACATTGACCCTGAAAGAGCGCGATGGTTCCCGCGAGCCGACCTGCCGACTGCGCGTGCCTGGCCCGGAGCGCCGAGCCACAGGGACCTCACCGCCGCCATTTCTACCGAGGGTCGGCAACGGCCGGAAGAGCACCGAGATCCCTGCCGATCAACCTCGGGAACAGCGCACGGGCGTTGCCGCCCCCCACCGCCCGCTCCATGGCCGGGTCGAGCCGGAGGTTCCTGAAGTCTCTCACGCTATGGTGGATCGGGAAATACGAGAAGTCGGTCCCGAACAGGAGATTTGTCCTCGGCACGACCGCGCCGAGGAGCGTCATGAATTCCGGGGCGTAGGCCTGCGCGCAGTCGAAGTAAAGCTTCGAGAAATCGCCGTAGATGCCGTCCTGGAACATCGATGCGAGGCCGTCGGGACCGATGGTGCGCCACGCCTTGAAGCCGGCGAAACGTCCGAGCAGGGCGGGCATGACGCCCCCGCCGTGACAGAAGATGAATTTTATCGACGGGTAGCGGCGGATCATCCCCTTCGCCAACAAACCCAGAATGGCCCGCGCCGTATTGGTCGGAAATTCGATCCAAGGAGGCGAGATGTCGGCGCCACCGTACTCATGGCTGAGCGCGGAGCACCTGGATGTCGGGGCGGGGTGCACGAAGACGACGGCCTTGCGGCGTTCGAGCGCGGCGAAGACGGGCTCGTTGCGATCGTCGGCGATCCACACGTCGCCGTCGTTCGTGGACATGCCGATGCCGTCGGCGCCGAGCACGTCGTAGGCGTAATCGATCTCGGCGAGGGCGAAGTCGACGTCCGGCAGCGGGATGGCTGCGAAGAGGCCGAAGCGGCCGGGGTGGTCATTCACGACCTGGGTCGCCCACTCGTTGGCGTCTCGGATCCGACCGGGGCGTGCCGCGCTGCCGGCGTCGTTGACGGGTCCCAGAGAGGCGATCGCCGACGCGATCCCGTTACGATCCAGCTCGTCCAAGGCCATTTGCACGGACCATGGGTTGCCTTCGTTGTCCCTGGATGTGGGGTTGAAGTGATGATGGACGTCGATCGATATACTGCCGGTCCGAGCCTCGGCGGTCGACCCCATCCCCGATGTCACATCGCGCTGCCGCATGTCTGCGTCCTCCCGTTCGACAGCGCCTGCGAGCTTACATCGGTTCCAGCGAGGGCGGCGATGAGTGCATCAGGTCCTACGTCCCTAGTCGTGCGTCAAATCGCGGTATCGGTCGACGCCGCTGGACATATCAGTCGAAGTGGTCGCAGCGAGTTGAGCACACTGCATGACGCCGGTGGCATCCAATAATTCCAAGGGTCAACGGAATCCGACGCCCCAGGCGAGACCGCCTTCGATGAAGGCTTGTCTCATCGTTTCACCCGCGAGACCCGCCAGTCTCGCGCGGTAACGACTCGCTGCGAGCTGTTGGGGACGCGCCCGGCAGCTCGCCATCGGATGTTGCGCTCTGTTCAACCCTTACCGGCCACAAATAGAGACGAGCGAGAAACCACAGTCCGTGCCCTGCAACTTTCCGAGGTCAACGTCGCGACCGCCGTTTTGGATGGAGCGGGAGGTGAGCGTCGTCCCCGAGAGAGCGTAGACGTTCGCGTAGCGAGCCGAAATGCTGTCGTTTGCCGTCGTGCGAGGCGTTGCCGCCTGAGCCTGTGCGGCAACGATCAACGAGAAGGCGATGCCGAAAGCGATCGAAGCTGTCTTGATGGAGTTCATGACCTATATCCTTTGACACGTGCCGTTTACGACCAATGACTGGCTTTCTGCTATTGACGGCATGCGCAAAAGATGGAGCAAGAAACCCTTTCTGATAATAGCGGAAAATGCGGAAGCATTATTTCCGCTGGGTGGGTAATCGGAGGGCTTGGAGATGGACAGGCTGACGAGCCTGAACGTGTTCGCGCGCGTCGCCGAGTGCGGCGGCTTCTCATCCGCGGCACGCCGCTTGAACATGTCCGTCACGATGGTGAGCAACCACGTGCAGGCGCTGGAGGACCGGCTCGGTGTCAGGCTCCTGAACCGAACGACCCGGAAGGTGAGCCTGACGGAGATCGGGAGGAGCTACTATGAGCACTCGAGCCGAATCCTGGCCGATCTCGAGGAGGCGGATCGACTCGCGGGTTCCATGCAGGCGACACCTAGCGGAACGCTGCGCCTGCATGCCAGTGCCACGATCATACGCTTCCTCACGCCTATCTTGGCGGAGTTCCTGACTTCGTATCAGGGCGTGTCGATCGACCTCAACGTCGGGGATCAGATGGTCGACGTGATAGCGGAAGGCTATGACCTCGTGATCCGGACCCGAGTGCCGGACGATTCAGGCCTGATCGTTCGCAATCTCACGCCTTGGCGCCTCATCCTATGCTGCTCGCCGGCCTACCTCGACACGCATCCCCAGCCCCGGCAACTGTCGGATCTAGCGGATCACAACTGCCTGCAGTTCCCCTTTTCTCCCTTCGGCAGCGAGTGGCGCTTCGAAGGACCCGACGGCAAGCCCGCGTCGGTGCACGTCACCGGCAACATGATGACCAGCAGCGCCGAAGCCCTGCGCCTCCTCGCTATCGCCGGGATCGGCGTCATCCTCGGGCCGACGTTCATGGTCATGGAAGATCTGGCCGAAGGATCCCTCGTACCCCTCCTCCCCGATCACCGGGCGGCCGAGTTCGCGATCAACGCCGTGTATCCTTCGCGCCACCACGTCTCCGCGAAGGTTCGCACCTTCATCGACCTTCTCGCGGCGAAGTTTGAGACACACAGGGATTGGACCGATCGGCGCCGGTGACAACCGCGCTCGGGACAGGGTTGCGGACGCCGAAGCGGCGCCGCGCCCCATGTCGTCGGTCGTCCGCCCGATCGGCGTGGAGGATTGCTTTCGGGGCCGCGAAGGAACGCTGTTCCAAGACGCGTCGAAGTAAGTGTCCGAGTCGTACCGATCGAACGATCGGCGTGAACGTGCCCGCCCGATACAGCGACGAGCGGCTTCCACTGCCGACCTCGATGCCTCGAACATCCTATCGCAGGTAAGCGTCGTACCGCGTCCGCCGGCCGCTCGCCTCAGCGTTCCTGGAATCGCAGCAGCCGCCCGGCATTCGCCATCACAGCAAGGGTCCCGGCATTGTGCGCGAGCGCGGCGATCAGCGCTCCGCTCGGACCCAGCACGCCCGTGGCAGCGATGGCGATGATGGTGGCGGTCCAGCCGAGACCGAGGCCGACATTGACGTGGATGGTGTTGCGACAGCGACGGCTCAGCCGCACGCACGTGCCGAGGCGGCGGAGATCGCCGGTCATCAGCACGAGGTCGGCGGAGGCCAGCGCCGCGTCCGTGCCGTGCCCGCCCATCGCGACCCCGACCGCCCCCGCCTTCAGGGCCAGCGCGTCGTTGATGCCGTCACCGACCACCAGCGGCCGGAAGCCCGCCTTCGTCTCCACCAGCACGCGTTCGAGCTTCTCGTGCGGCAGCGCGCCCGCTTGCACCGACGAGATCCCCAGCAGGGCGGCGATACGCGCGGCGACGGGCATCCGGTCGCCCGTCAGCAGGAGCATTCGGGTCAACCCTAGGCGACGGAGGTCGGCGAGGGCTGCCTCCGCCTCCGGCCGGGGCTCGTCGGCCAGCGTCAGCCAGCCGGCGAAGCGGCCATCGGCGGCGACGCCGGCGATCGGCCCATCGTGGGCGGGCGGCTCCGGGGCTGGGATGCCGACGTCGGCGAACAGTTCCGGGCGGCCCATGGCCAGAGGCACGGCGCCGTGGCGACCCGTCATGCCGAAGCCGGGCCGCTCGCGCAGGTCGTCGAGCGGTAGGCGGTGCTCGGGCGGGACGAGCGACGCGAGCGCTTTAGACACCGGATGCGTGCTCGCGACGCCGAGCGCGGCGGCGAACCCGATGAGGTCCTCGCGCGTGAACCCCGGTTCGGGCGAGACGGCCGCCAGTTTCAGCTCGCCCAGCGTCACCGTTCCGGTCTTGTCGAGGATCACCGAGTTCACCGCCGCCAGCTGCTCCAGGAAGGCGGCGCCCTTGACCAGGATGCCGTGCCGCGCCGCCACCGCCAGCGCGGCGACGGACGTGGCGGGCGCGGCGAGCACCACGGCGCAGGGGCAGGCCGCGACGAGGACCGCCAGGGATGTCGAGGCGGCACCGGTGGCGAACCAGGCGCCGGCGGCGACCAGCAGCACGAAGACCATGTAGGCGCCGGCGTGGCGCTCGAGCAAACGCGTGACCGGCGGCTTGGCCCGCTCCGCCTCCTTCATCAGCCCGATCACGCGGCCAAGGGTGGTCGCCGCGCCGACCCGGACGACCTCGGCGACCAGCAGTCCGGACAAGTTGATGGAGCCGTCGAAGACGGCGGAACCGGGTCCGACCTCCTCCGGCACCGACTCGCCGGTGAGCGGCGCGTTGTCGATGCTCGATCGCCCGCTCCGCACGACGCCGTCGGCCGGGGTGCGGTCGCCAGCGCGCAACTCGACGAGGTCGCCCACCCGCAGGGCCTGCGTGGCCACTTCCTCGACCGTGCCGTCCGGGGCTAGGCGGCGGGCGCTGGCCTGCGTGAGGCGGCGCAGCGCCCGCAACGCTTCCTGGCCGCCGAGCAGCGAGCGCTCCTCGATGACGTGGCCGACCGTCATCACCAGGGGCAGCAGGGCGGCCGTGAACAGGTCGCCCTCGGCCCAGGCGGCGATGACCGCGAGCGCGACCAACTGGTCGGTCAGGCCGTGGAGGTCGGGATCGCGCAGGCTGTGGGTGGCAGACAGCATCGCGGGGATCGCGACCAGAAGGGCGGCCAAGCCCGCGACCAGCTCGACGAGTTCCGTCCGCTCGGGCAGCAGCAGCCGCAACGCCGTCGCGACGATGAGCAGGCCGCCGGTCAGCATGGCCAGCGTCAACTGCGCGCCGAGCCAACCCCGCTCGCCCGCCGTGAGCAGGCCGGCTGCGGCCGGGGCGTTCACGGCCCCTGCTCCGGCAACAACAGCCTCGCGCCACCCTTCGGGTCGAAGGCGTCGACGGAGCGTGCCTTGCCGAGGATCGCGGCCATCCGGTCGTTGTAGAGTTTGTCGAGGAGCCCCGCGCGCGCAGGGCCGCCCGCGCCGATGGCACGCGCCAGCGCCTGGATCGGAGCCGCGTGCGCCGTCGCCATGCTCGTGCGCTCGACCGCCGCCGCGTCGGTTTGGGCGATGAGTTGACTGGCGTCCTGTCGCGCCCGCTGCTTGACCCGCACGGCTTGGCTGCGCGCGTCCGCCACCATCGCGTCCGCCTGCTGGCCCGCGATGAGAACCTCCTCGAACGCGACCTTGGCCTCGTTCGGCAGGGCCGTGACGAGATCGATGCGGCTGACTTCGACGCCGAGGCCAATGCCCTGGTCCCGCAGGTCGGCGAGGCGGCGGTTCACGGCGGCGACGAGGTCAACGCGCAGCCGCTCGCGCCGCTCGCGGTCGCCTTCGGTCAAGTCGGCGCCGCTACGGGTCGCGACGAGGGTATCGGTGTCGCGCGAGGCGAGCAGCGAAACGAGGCTCGCCATCATGGAGGCTCGCAGCGCCGGCAGGACGTGCGCCGCCTCCGGCATGTAGCGGGTCGGATCGGTGATCCTGTAGAACAGCGCCGCCGTAAGGTGCACCACGCCATCGGCGGTCATGAAGAAGGCCGCGTTCCGCCGCACGTCGCGGGTGATCGCCCAGGTCGGCGCTTGGCCGGCGGCCTCGGCCGAGGGCCTCAGCGGGTCGAAGGAGACCTGCAACTGCCGCTCAAGCGCCGGGAGCAGCACGACGCGCTCGATCGGGCGCGGCCAGGCGAGTAGCAGCCCCGCCCCGTGGACGCGGACCACGCGTCCGAGACGCACCACCACCGCGCGGCTGTCGGCGGGAACCTGACGGAGGTTCGAGAACGGCCACACGAAAGCCATCGCGAGCACGATGCCGAAGGCGACGCGGAAGGCCAGCGCGATGGATTGCGCCCAAGGCCCACCTTCCCGCTCCCGGGTACTCATTGCGCGGCGCTCTTGCCGTGGGCGTCGTCCTCGCCGGACGCGGGTGCGGCGGGTGGCTCGACGGGAGCGGCCGCGCCATCCGCACCGTTGGCCGATCCCACCGGTCCGTCGACGAAGGCGCGGAACGGGGCCGCGTCGGTGCGCAGGACGAGGCGGGTGTTGGCGCCCACCATCGTTTCCAGCGTGTCGAGCGAGCGCAGCAGCTTGTAGAGCGCGGGGTCGCTCGTGTAAGCGCCGGCGTAGATGTCGCTCGCTTCCAGGCGCGCCTTCGCCTCGACGCGCGCCGCCTCGACACGGGCGTCGGCGAGGGCGATGCGGGCGTCGCGGTCGGCGTCGGAGCGCACCTCGGCCGCCGCGCGATCTCCCTCGGCGCTGACGCGGTCGGCCACGGTGTTGCGCTCGGCCGCCATGCGGGCCACGATCGCCTCGAGCGTGTCGCCCGACAACGTCAGGCGCTCGACACCGACCTGGAGGACGCGGACGCCGTAGGTCGCGAGCACCTGCGCCGCCACGCGCGTCTTGAGGGCCGCCTCGAAGGCGTCGAGCCGCGCCTTGCCGGGATCGGTGTTGACGAGCTCCGCCAGGTCGAACTGCGCCGACACGATCTCCAGGGCGGAGCCGACGTAGCTGCGCAACTGCCGCGCCGCCTCGTCGGGATCGTTGCGCACGGCGCGGAGATACTGGGTGATGGAGCCGGCGTCATCGGGCACCGCCCATTCCACGTAGGCCTGCACCAGGGTGCGCAGACCGTCGCGCGTGCCGACGTCATGCAGGCCGGTGGAGGTTGTACGCAGCTTCAGGTCGACCGGCGTCGCGGCCTCGACGGGCGCCGGCCAGCGCAGCACCAGGCCGGGCGTCGTCACCACGCGAACGGGATCGCCGAACGCGGTGATGACCAGGGCCTCGCCCGGCTCGACGACGCTCAGGCAGGCGACCCCGAAGGCCGAGGCGACGATCAGTCCGGCGAGGGCGAAGCGCCCGTAGCGGCGCAAGGCAACGATGCGGGGCTCGTGCCCGCCGTCGCCATGACTGCCGTGATCATGACTGCCGTGGTCGTGCCCGTCGTCATGTTCGTGATGATGGTGGTGATGTCCGAGCATGACGGATCCTAACGCTCTACGGTGGCGCGATGACGGCGCCGCTGCCCGGAGGACGCAGGTCGAGGGTCGGACCGCTACCGCCGAGAAGCCGATGGTCGAGGATCAGGAGTTGCCGGTGCGCGAGGCCGGCTTGCAGCTTCGCCAACCTTCGCTCCAGCAGGAACGAGTCCGGCTCGCGCGCGGCGGCGGTGCGATCGGTTCCGAAGGCGGCGGCGGCGATGTGGGCTTCGGTCACGGCGTCGTGGGCGAGCGCCGTCGCCATGTTGATCCGGGCGGCGGCGTCACGCCGCGCGGCGCCGCTGGTGGTGGCCGCGTAGCCTGCCGCCTCGGCCAAATCGGCGTGGGCGGCGACTTCGGCCGTCTGCACGGCATGGTAGGCGGGCGCCGCGCCGACCGGCGGGTGGACTGCCTCCACCACCACGGCCATGACGTCCATCCCGGCTGAAACCCGATCGAGGTCGTGCTGCAAGCCGGCCGCAACGTCACGCGAGAAGTTCTCGCGGTCGGGTCCCAGGACGCCCGCGAGCGTGTAGCCGGCGAGGTAGTGAGCGACGAGGCGACTGGCCATGGAGCGCACGAGCCGTCGCGGGTCGTCCACGGCGAACGCGGCCGCGCGCGCCGCCGCATCGGAAAGCCCGACGCGATACACCACGTGCAGGTCAATATCGATGCTCTCGAAACTCTGCCGCCCGCGCGAAGCGCTGGCGATGACATAGGCGCCGTCCGACGGGTGGACCTCGTCCCACAGGCGGTCGGCACCGGCACCCGGCGGTTCCTCCGCACCCACCGGCGTCGCGGCGGGCGCCATCGCGGCCGACGCGTTGAAGGCGACAGCGACGTCGTGCATGACGCCGAACTCGACCGGGCGCAGCCGGCCGAACGGCCAGGGGAGCCGTAGATGCAGGCCCGGACCCAACACCGCCACCGGACGGCCGAACCGTTCGTAGATCGCGCGCTGATCCACCCGCAGCGCGTCGACCCCGCTGAGGCCCCAGCATAGCAGCGCGAGCAGGGTCAGGACCGGTGCGAGGGCCGCGCGCATGAAGCCCAGCGCCCAGCTACGCGATATGTCGAGGCCGAGCTGGTCGCGGACGGCGACCCCCATGGGCATGGGCCGGCGCAGCGCCAGCGCGGTCGCCAGCGCGCTGGCGACCGTCAGCCGCGCCTCCGTGATCGGCGGAAATCGCGTGAACACGGTCGCGACGGCGCGCCCGGTCATCTCGGCCGCGACCAGCAGGCAGAGAACGGCGGACATCCGGCCGGCGTAAGCGCCGACGTCGATGCCCGCGTGGAGCGTCAGGCATCCGAGGCCGCACAGTAGGCAGACGACCATCGGAACGCGGGCCAATGCCGCGAGCGCGGACGCCTCGGGCAGCACGGCCGATGGCACCACCGCCAAGTGGCGTTCCACCACCAGCGCCGCGAAAGCGGCAAGCAGGAGCACGACCGCAACGACGGCCGCGTGACCCGGTGGCTCGGTCGCGCTCCGCATCCATGCCGAACCCGACGCCGCCACGCCCACGCCGGCGAGCAACCCGCCCACGACGGCTTGCCCCCAGCCGGCGAGATGGGCAGCGGCGCGCCGCATCCGAGCGGCGCGCGCCATGCCCGGCCCCTGGTGGATCGAGGCGGCCTCGGTCCGCTCCGCCGCGAGCGCCAAGCCGCGTGCCCGCGCCAGCATCGTCGCGCCGGCTGTCCCCGCCGCCAGCACACCCAGCGAGGCGACGAGGCTCGCCCCCATCGCGGCCGAAACCTCGCGCGTCGCCCACCCGGCCAGCGCGGCAGCCGCGAGGACGAGGCACAGCCCCGTGCCGGCGGCGAGCCTTCGGGCCTGCGCCCCGGCGGCGTCAAACGCGCCGAGGTCGCTCAAGCCCATCGCGGCCGGCGTCCGATGGCGCGGGGCGGGCGCGAACGCACCGTCATGGCCGGCGGAGCCCCCACCGGCGTCGATCCCGCCGCCCCGCGTCCGACGGATTCAGGGCGCGTTGGTCTGCTCGGTGTTCGCCCGGGACGCGGCCGCGCCGGCGGCCATGCGCTGCTGCGTCTTCATCTTCAAACCCTCCAGGTCGCTCCTGGACAGCAGCGTGCCGTTGCGGACAACGGCATCGATGGTGTGGAGATTCCCGACGCTCTCGACAGGATTGGCGTCGAGCAGGACGAGGTTGGCGTCCCTGCCTTCCGCCACGCTGCCCATGGCCGCCTCGCGGCCGTAGAACTTCGCCGCGTTGAGCGTCGTCATCTGCAGGACGGTGAGCGGCGACAATCCGGCCGCCGCCAGTTCATCGAACTCCTGGTGGAGGTCGAAGCCGGCAACCTGCCACTGGCCGCCGAAATCCGAGCCGGCGAGCATCGGCACGCCGGCCTGGTCGAATATCTTCACGAGCCTGAGGTCCTGCTCGTAGGACTGCTTGAGGGTGGCCTTGGCGTCCGGCGACATCACGCCCGAGAACCGTTCCGCGACCTTCTCCCACAGCTGCCGCGTCGCCCGCGGCATGTAGCGTAGGTTCGGATCGTTGCGGAACTGGGTGTCGTCGCCGAAACTGATCGTCTTCAACCGGATCAGGGTCGGAGCCTGCCAGGTGCCGTTGGCGGCGTAGGTTTGGGCCACCTTGCGGCACTTCTCCTCGCTGAAGGTGTCCATCTCGTGCTGAAGCCGGGCGAAGGCCAACGGGTCCCTGGCCCATATCAGGGCTGGCTCGGCGGTGGCGATCTGGGTGATGCTGACCAGGACCGTCGGCGGGACGTTCGGCACCTCCCGCGGCGGGATCTTCGCGATTGCTTGGCGCAGCGCCGCCTCGTCCGTCGAGCAATTGATCAGCAGGGTATCCTTAGGCGGCCCGAGGTGCTCGACCGCGCGCATGCCGGCCTGCGACGCCTTGATGGCGTCGACGCCCTGGGACAGGTGCCCCTCGTAGAGCAGACCCAGCTTCTTGGCCTCGTCGAGCGCCGTGAAGAACGTCGGGATGCTGACGTCGACGCTTTTTATGAAGTCGGTGCCCTCGGCCTTCTGCTTGTCGACCTCCGCGACCGCGATCGTCGGCGTGCCGGCGTTGCCGTAGGTCAGGACCTCGCCGGGCATCGCCAGGAGCTCCGGCATGAGACCGGGCGGCATCAGGGTGCCTTGCTTGCGCTGCTGGAGCAGCTCGGGCGACCCCGACATCTGCCGCACGCCGGTGATCCCGTTGGCGAGCATCAGGGTGAGGGCGCCCTCCGGGTCGACGCTGCCCATCGGGTGGGCGTGCATGTCGTTGTAGCCCGGCACCACGAACTTGCCGCGCGCTTCGACCAGCTTGGCCGAGCCAGCCGTCGACACGTGTCCGCCCTGGTCGATCCTAGTAATCTTGCCGTTGTCGATGACGACGGCCATGTCGCGCGCCAGCTTGCCGTCGTGCGTGTCGACGATCGTCACGTGGTCGAGAACGAGACCGCTGGTGACGGCGCCCGAGTCGGCGCGTGCCATTCCCGCACCAAGCAGGCTCATCGCGCCTATGGTCAACACGTACCGGATCGATGGATGGCGGTCGGCCACTCCACCGACGCTCGATGGGCCGCGAAAGCTCCTCACGTGGGACGCGATCGCCGGCAAGGTCGGTATCGCTCGCCTTCGTTTCAGATCGACGGACGTTCGCGTTTGCCCTTCATGATCTCGCCGCACATTCTGTCCTAATGCTCGTCTGCCCCGCTCATGCCCTGGAATCCGGTTGCCGGGAGCATTCGCGGTGGGCAGTCATGATGCCGCGCGCACCTTCATCCAGGCGGCTCAGGCATTCAAGCTAAACCGTGACCATGCGTCCTTCGATGGATGGTCACGGTTGATCGAGCGCACCGGCACGACTTCCGTTCGGACGTTTCGTCACGCACCATTTGCGGCACCCGTCAGCGGTCACATCAAGTCCTCTTGGCTCCTGGCCGGCGTAGCGAGAGACCCGCATGGGCCACCTCGGCGAGGCAATCCTCCTGGCCAGCAACACCGTCTCGCTATTCTGCCCCTTTGAAGGGGCGACGAACGTCGCTGGCGAGGACGCCGCCTCGATCCTTAGCTCGGCGCTCGAACCCGAAACGCGAGGAACCTCGTCGACATGTACTTGCCGTACCCATCAGGCTCGATCACGCGTTATGGCTCGTCAACGCCAACGATGTAGCGACCATCACGCTGTCTCTGCCGAGCTTGATGCCGGCTGCTCGCCGAAACGGGCGGGCGAGGTCCGCCGGGCTTGCTGACGATATGGCCAGTCCGCTCGTATCCGCTCCTTCGCAAGCATCCGAGGCGTCCTGATCGAGGCCAAGCAGCGCTTCGGGATTGATCGGACGTAGCTCCCCCGACGTGCGCTGGCGCGTCGCGGCGGGCGGCTGCTTCGCTATAGCGGCATTCCAGGTCGACTGACGGGCCGAGCAGGTGACCTGCCCGCGTAACATTCGAAGTTCAAGCTGGGCACCGGCCGTAAACAGCCGCGAGACGCCGGGTTCAAGGTGGAGCTCACGCGCTTCAACCGCCAGTCTTTACAGCACCGAACCGAGTAGGCCGGCCCGACGGCGTCGCCTCGGCCGACGTCGCTGTGCCCGCAAGCGCATCACGAAGCGGCTGCCGGGGCCTGTCGGCGCCAGGACGCGGCAGCCTTCGCACGGATCCATGGGTAACGCGCCGGCATCGGGGCCGCGCTCTCATGAGGGGTCCACGGCTTCGGCCAGTGTCGGCCGCGGTACGCCAGCTCGGCCAAGGTTCGGCTGCAGCATGCCACGACGGCCGCCGCGCTGAATTTGGTGCGCATCGTACATTGGCTCGCGAGCGATCCGACCACGACGACGCACCACACCCACCTTAGTCGCCTACTCATTGCGGCTGCCGCTGCCTGACTTCGCCAGACGTACCGAACGCGGCAATGAATCACTTCGATCCGGAGAGGATCACGCTGGGGTGAAGCCTGGCCCGACGATCGACACGTGCCTGGGCGCGAGCTCATGCCGGCGGGGCGTGAGCGACCTCGTCGACCCATAGCGCACCAAGGCGAAGTGCCTTGGTGCGGTGGACAGGCCATCCATCATCTCGCTGACGCACCTGAAAATCCTCACTGGGGGCTCCGCTTCTTTTTGTTGATGCAACCAGTAGAAGGCACCCGCATTTATGGAAGTCATATGCTCAAGGAGTCCTTGAAATGAAATACATCGCCGCAACAGCTACTTTACTGGCTCTCCTCGCCCTGGCACCCTCCGCGTCGGCTCAAGATGCTACGTCGCTGGTTGGCAACGGAACGCATGCAAAAGGAAATGGAGATGGTCCGGATGGCCTCGGGACAACGGCCCCGAGCGGCACCACGGGAGATACAGGTTCGAGGGCGGGTCCTACGGTCTTGGGCGGAAACACCTCAACCCTTGACGGGACATCGTTGAAGACCAGGACTCCTGAGCAGGGAAGCTCGGCCACCCTGCCTATCATAGGCGGCAGCACGGCAGCCGGAACCGGTGCAGTTCGCTGAAAATCGACTAACTATGCGTATCAAACAATGGCTTGGCTAGCAAACAAGTTAGTCGGACCGTTGTTGGCGCGATATATCTTATGATACTAGCGAACAGGCTCTTCACTCAGCGCAGGTGATATGCAGATACTAGCGACCATTGCTGACGGTGCCAGCTCTTGCGTGACCAATGGTATCCTACCAAGAGGCGCGGCAGGACTGAGCCGATTAGACTTGTAGAGCCGACTTTTGACATCGATGGCTGGGCGGATCGGGACGCGTCCGCCAGCCGCGATCAAGCTGGCGGCGCAGGTGCGTAAGACCGGCAGCGCGGCATGAGCGAGGATCGGCGGGTATCGCCATCCTAACCCTGGAGCCCTACTCCGAGACAGCGCAGGCGTTCGCCACGTTGAAGGCGTTGTCGACGGCCACCGACACGCCACACCGGCTCGGGCTGTCGTAAAAAGGGCCCAAGGGCCACCGGGCAGGACCGATCCGATATCGTCCGCTACCGCGAGCAGCGGCGCTTCATTGGCGGCGAGCGCTTCGTGTTTTTGAACGAGACCGGCGCGACCAACATGACTTGGCTCGGTGCCGCGCCGCGAACGCTTGGTCGATGCCGCGCCGCATGGGCACTGGCGCACAATCACTCCGCCCACGGCATGCACACAGCTCGCAGGGTCCATCCCTCAGCGATCGCCGTGCAGTCTCGCAGGCCATGGCCAAAGGTGATGAAACCGGGCGGTTGGCAGGACGGACGGCCGTTCCAGCCGCCGAGGCGCGCGATAAGCCAACCCGCCTAGGGGAGACTGCGCGCGCGATGCGGGTTTCGAGGCAACGGCTTGCCCTCGCGCTTGGCTTGAACCGTGTCCAGCGCGAGCTGGTCAGGCTCGGTGAAGACGACACAGGCGGGCTCGCCCATGGTGCCGTCGCGCGCTCGCGTGAGTCGCAAGGTCACCATAACCCCTTTGGCGGCGACAATGGCGAGCTTGATCAACCCAGCGGCATCCGCGAGCAGGCTCGTGTCGAGCCACGCGGCCGAGCTGCTTGTGGGTTGCCGGAAGATGGGTGGTCGCGGTGTCAAAGAGGGCAGCGCCACCACGCCCGTTCACGCTCACAGTCCATCGGCCGCAGCAGGATGTGTGCATGCTGTAGCGCCGTCGCGTGGATGGTGGGCGAGTTCCGTTGGCTGTGCCAAGCCATCTCCGCTCCGACAGCGGCCCCGAGTTCATCGCGCAGATCGTGCGGGATTGGATCGGCGTTGTCGGCGCGAGGACCGCGACCATCGCGCCCGGCAGCCCGTGCGGAACGGCCCCGTCAAGTCGTTCAACGCCCGGTTCCGGGATCAAGTGCCTGATGGCGAGGTCTTCACCTCGCTCCGCGAAGCGCAGGTCACCGTCGAGGGCTGGCGGAACCACACCGACACCGTGCGCCCACACGGCTCGATCGGCTACAGGCCACCTGCGCCCGAGGCGTACCTGCCCGGCCTCGGCGCGGGACCGGTTCCGCAATCCCGACCAGTGCCGCCGGCCCTGCTCATTGCAGCGCCAAGGCCGACCATGACCTTACATTCAGGCCAAATGACCCGATGGAAGCCGATCACCTGGCTCAGCGCCGGCACAATCGTGTTTAACACCATCAACGCCCGAACACCTCCGAACGGACATGGGTGATTACAACGCGAAGGCGGGCCGGTCTTTGCGAGTTCGTTGAAATTACCTATTGATCTCGG
>CAXTIU010000027.1:0-39703 GCA_964244495.1 uncultured Beijerinckiaceae bacterium | reverse complement strand
AGCGCCGCCGATGACAAGGATATAGAAGGTCACCCACCATAGTGTCAACATGGGAGGTGAAGGAAAAATGACGGTGCGTCCGAATGCGCCGGTCGAGCGCGACCGTCCCCAGCCTACTTCGCCGCCACCGTGTCGGCCGCTCGCGCGCTGCGGCTGCCGAGCGGCTGGTCGCCGCCCACCGTCGAGTCGCGCTCGGTCTGCGCCTCCATCTCGGCGTTGAGCTGGCCGCCGGCGAGCAGCACCGTCGCCGACAGCCAGATCCACGTCATGAAGCCGATGATCGCGCCGAGCGACCCATAGGTCTTGTTGTAGCTGCCGAAGTTCGAGACGTACCACGAGAACCCGGCCGACAACGCCACCCAGGCGATCGCGGCGACCGTGCCGCCCCAGGTCACCCAGCGCCAGCGCGCCGGTCGGCGGCTCGGCCCGAAGCGGTAGAGCAACGACAGGGCCAGGATGAGCAGCAGGATCGTCGCCGGCCACCGCCCGAGCCGGGCGATGATATCGACGTCGCTTCCCCCGATGCCGAGGGCACCGAAAACCAGCGGGAGCACTACGATGGCGGCGATCGCGGCAAGTAGCACCACGATCGTGCAGAGCGTGAAGGTCAGCGACGTCAGGGTCAGCCTGATGAACCCACGCGATTCTTTCTCGCCGTAGACCGCGTTCAACGCGCTGAACATCGCCTTGCTGCCCTGGTTGGCGCTCCATAGCGCCGCGAGCAGGCCGATGATCGCGCCCATGCTGAGGCCGCCGGCCGGGCTCTGCGTCAGGCGGTGGACTTGATCGCGGATGATCTCCATGCCGCCGCTCGGCACGAAGCCGGACGCCGCGTTGAGCCTTTCCTCGATCGTCGAGCGGTCAGCGAACAGCCCATAGATCGAGACGATCGCCGTGACCGCCGGGAACAGGGCAAGGAGGGCGAAGAAGGTGACGCTCGCCGCCTCGGACATCAGCTCGTTCTCGCTGAAATTTCGCACCGTCCGCTTGCCGATCTGCCACCATCCCTGGAGGGGGATCTCGGAGGGCGCGGTGGCTTCGATCCCAGGGCGGTCGCTATCGGGTTTCGCCGGTCCGGCGCTCGAAGGCTTCGCACTCGCGGGCTTGACGCTTGAGGGCTTGATATTCGACGACTTGGTGTTCGGTCGCTCGATGTTCGAAGGTTTGGCCCGCGCGGCCGCTCTCGCGGCCTTGTTCGCTTCGGCAGGCGACGGCCCTTCCGGTCGCAACGTCTTCACGCGCTTGGCCGCGTCGCGGTTCGTTCGGCGCAGGGCGAGGGTGAGCGCGACGCCGGTGCTCAGCACGGAGAAGATGTTTCGTTTCCTGAGCATCGCGGTCGGTCCAAATCAGCAGCGCTGGTAAACGGCCGAGGTCGGCTGAACGGCCGGAGTCGGCAGCGGAACGTCGGGAACGCCCTCGACGGTCAACTTTCGTCGCCGTACGGCAAGCGGCGTGACGGCCGCCTGGTCAACACGGTGCTCGCCACCGCGGCCGTCGCCGCGCAGACGAGAGCCACGCCGGACGGGCTGCGCACGAAGGCGATGGAACGGGCAAGCCAGTCCGGCGTGCGCGCCCTGGTGCCCGCCAGCGCCTCGCTGGCGAGCTGCGCCGGCCGCAGGTTGTCCTTCAGCCGCTCGATGGTGCCAGCGAGGTCGCCGCGCAGCTTGTCGGCCCGGCGCTCGGCCTCGGCGGCGCTCGTGATCGCGTCGCTCACGAGGCCAGCCCCTTCACCATGTCCGAGGTGTCGCGGGCCTGCCGGATGGCGCGTGTCGGCTTCAGCCGCGCCGCCGACAGGCTGCGGAGCGCCACGACCATCGCGACGAGCGCGACCACGGCGATGCCGCCGCCCACGGCGAAGCTGGCGGCAAACGGCGCCCAGTGGAGATGAACGAGAAGCTCGACCACGCCCTGCAGGAGGAAGATCAGCGCGACGATGACGAAGATCGCGGCGACGACCAGGCTGACGACGGCGATCAGGGCGGCGACGACCTTCTCGGTCGCTTCCAGCCGTATCAGCTGGATCTCGGCGCTCAACAGCCCGGTCGCCTGCTTGATCGCGTCGCCGATCAGGCTCGGCGTCGAGGGGCGGTCGAGCCCGCTCCGGTCGATGCCGACATCATCCATGTCCAGCGCCATCCATGCCACGCACCCTCGACCGCGATACCACCCATGAAAACACGGCTCAGCTTGCCCGAGTTGCGTTGCCGCGTAAATCCTCGATGCGCGGCGGTGCCGCCATCCTATCGCGCCCCGACCACCACGTCGCCGCCGACCCTGGCCCAGACGCGCCGCTTCACGAAGTACAGGAGCGTCGCGAAGACGAGGAGGAAGCTCGTCGCTCGCAGCCCCAGGGCCTTGCGCCGGTCGAGCGTCGGGTCCGCCGCCCACGTCAGGAAAGCGGCGATGTCGGTGGACGATTGCTCCAGCGTCCGTGCCGCGCCGTCGGTCACCTGCCCGTCGGACAGCGGCTTCGGCATCGCGATGCGACGACCCGGCACGTAGATGTCGTAGGTGGGATCGTCATCCCGGACATAGCCGTTCAGCACGGCGTGGATGTAATCGGGACCTTTCGCCTCCCCGCCCCCCGTGACGGCGTCGAGGAGGGACAGCGGGAACGGTCCCTCGGTGCCGCGCGCCTCGGCGAGGCTGGACATGTCGGGGGGCACCGCCCCCAAAGCCGCCACCGCCGCCGCCTCGCTCGGATAGGGCGAGGGGAAGGTGTCCGACGGGCGGCCGGGACGCTTCACCGCTTCGCCCGCGTCGTCCGTGCCGCCGTCGACCTGATAGGACGCGGCTATCGCCTTCACGGCGGCCGTGTCGTAGCCGATCCCCGCGAGGTCGCGGAAGGCGACGTACTTCATGGAATGGCAGTTGGAGCAGACCTGTTTGTAGACCTGGTAGCCGCGCCGGAGCTGCGCGGGATCGTAGCGCCCGAACAGGCCGGTGAAGCTCCAGGCGACCGGCGGCGGGGTAGCCGGCTCGTCGGTGTCGCGGCGGTCCTCGCTGACCGCCTGCCCGCTCAGCAGGGCGAGGCCCAGCACCGCGCCGGCTGCCGCGAGACGGCTGCGGCGCGTCGCGGCGTTCACCCCGCCCCGTTCGGGGACGAGGTGGCGCCGGCGGTGATGGCGCCGGCCGAACCGCCCCGTGGTGGCCCGAGCACCGCCTCGGCGATGGACGGCGGCAACGCGACCGGCCGCTCGACGACGCCGAGCAGGGGCAGCAGCACGAGCAGGTGGATGAAGTAGTAGGCGGTGCAGAGCTGCCCGAGCCACACGGTCGCCCCGATCGGAGGCCGCGAGCCGAGGATGCCGAGCAGGACCACGTCGGCGACGAACACCCAGAACGCGACGCGATAGAGCGGGCGATAATTCGCCGATCGCACGGGCGAGGTGTCGAGCCACGGCAGGAAGGCGAGCAGGCCGACCGCCATCAGCAGGGCGAACGCGCCGCCCCCCGCGCCGGGAACCGAGCGCAGGATCGCGAAGAAAGGCAGGTAGTACCATGCCGGCACGATGCGCTCCGGCGTCACCAGCGGGTTCGCCTGGATGGCGTTATCGGCATGGTCGAAGGCATTCGGCGCGAAGAACACCACCCAGGCGTACAGGACGAGGAAGCAGGCCAGGGCGAGACCGTCCTTGGCGGTGACGTAGGGGTGGAAGGGCAGCGTGTCCTTGGGCGACTTGGCTTCGATGCCGGCGGGATTGTTGGAGCCCGGCACGTGCAAGGCCCAGATATGCAGCATGACCACGCCAACGATCATGAAGGGCAGCAGGTAATGCAGCGCGAAGAAGCGGTTCAGCGTCGCGTCACCGACGGCGAAACCGCCCCACAGCAGGTGGGTCACGGAAGGGCCGACAACCGGGATGGCCGAGAACAGCGAGGTGATGACGGTGGCACCCCAGTAGCCCACCTGACTCCAGGGCAGCACGGCGCCGGTGAAACCGGTCGCCATCGCCAGCAGGTAGATGACGACGCCGAGCAGCCACAACACCTCGCGGGGCGCCTTGTAGGAGCCATAGTATAGGCCTCGGAAGATGTGGACGTAGAGAGCGAGGAAGAACATCGACGCGCCGTCGGCGTGCGCGGTGCGGATCAGCCAGCCGTAGTCGACGTCGCGCATGATGTGCTCGATTGAGCCGAAGGCGAGGGACGCTTGCGGCGTGTAATGCATGGCGAGCGCGACGCCGGTCACGATCTGCGACAGCAGCATGAAGGTCAGGATGCCGCCGAAGGTCCAGAAATAGTTGAGGTTGCGCGGGCTCGGGAAAGCCACGAAGGCCGAATGCGCCAAGCCCAGGACCGGCAGCCGGGCATCGAGCCATCGCGCGGCAGCGCTCCTGGGGACGTAGCTGGATGATTCACTCTTCACGGCGTGTTTCATAACCTCGTGATCTTCCGGCACAACCGCGACCTCAGCCGATCAGCACCTTGTCCGCCGCCGTGTAGGTGTAGGGTGGCACGACGAGGTTGGCGGGAGCCGGCCCCTTCCGCACGCGTCCCGCCGTGTCGTAGACCGAGCCGTGACAGGGGCACAGCCAGCCGTCGTAGCGACCCTCGTGGCCGATCGGCACGCAGCCGAGATGGGTGCAGACGCCGACCACGATCAGCCATTCCGGCCTGGGCGCGCGGGCTTCGTCGAGGGCCGGGTCCGGCAGCGCGCTCATCGGCGCGGCGCGGGCGGCAGCGATCTCGCGCACGGTGCGGTGGCGCACGAACACCGGCTTGCCCTGCCATTCGACCGTGACCATCCGCCCCTCCGCGATCGGGGCAAGGTCGACGGCCGTGGTCGCGGCGGCGAGGGTGGAAGCGTCCGGCTCCATCTGCGCGATCAACGGCCACGCCGCAGCGCCGAGCCCGGCGGCGCCGAGCGTACCGGTGGCGAGGGCCAGGATGTCCCGCCGGGAGGGCTCGTCCTCCGTCGCCATCAAGTCGCGATCCTCCATCGAATGCCCACGGTGACCCATGTGGGCCCTACCCGTCGAAGACGGAACGCGACGCGGCGGCACATGACACCCGCGACCGGTCAGCCCATAGAAAAAGCCCCGCCGTTGGGCGGGGCTCGGTCAGGCTCGATCGCGTCGAAATCTGCCGATCAGTAGCCGTTGCCGGGATAGCCGTAGCCCGGAGCGCGATAGGTCGAGGCCGCCGCCGCGCCGGCGACCGCTCCGGCGGCCAGACCGAGCCCGAGCGCGGCGGCACCGTAGCCCCGGCGACCCCGGTAGTACCGGCCGCGCCCGTAATACCCGCGGCCATATCCGTGGCCGTACCCATGGCCATAGCCATAACCTTGGGCCTGGACGGTCGTCGCGGTCGCAGCAGCGGTCGCGCCCATCATCAGGGCGGTGCAACCGGCGATGGCGACCTTGCGGAAAATGGCGTTCATGTTGTTCTTCCTTGTCTGATACGGCGAGGAAACGGGCGACGGCGCCCGGAGGTTCGCTTCATCCGACGGTTTGTCGCAGCCATGGTTAACGTGCCCGACATCTTGCCAGCCGGTACCGACCGCCCGGATGAACACGCCAAAGTCGCTTTCTCGAAGCTCACGCTCGCCTTCTACCAGCCCGACATCCCGCAGAACTGCGGGACCATGCTGCGGATGTGCGCATGCCTCGGGATCGAGGCGGCGATCGTCGAGCCGGCCGGCTTCCCCACGAGCGACCGCCACTTCCGCCGCGCCGGCATGGACTACCTCGATGCCTTGAGCGTGCGGCGCCACGCGTCCTTCGCCGCCTTCGAGGCCTGGCGCGGTCAGGCCGGTCGCCGGCTGGTCCTGCTGTCGACCAAGGCGGCGGTGCCGTATGCCCGCGCGGCGTTCCGCGCCGGCGACGTCCTGCTGGTCGGGCGCGAGTCGGCCGGCGTGCCGGACCACGTCCACGCCGCCGCCGACCTCCGCGTGGTGATCCCGATGGTGCCCCCGCTCCGCTCGCTGAACGTCGCGGTGGCCGCCGCGATGGTCGTCGGCGAGGCGCTACGCCAGATCGACGGCCTACACGGGAGCCAAGCCTACACGGGAGCTTAAGCATGGGTTAGAGCGTGTCCGCCCGCTTCCCCTGCCCTCGCGCGTGGACATCGCCCCATGAGCACCATGACCGACGACCCCCATCTCGCGGAAAAGGCCGAGGCCCGCGCGTGGTTCGAGGCGCTGCAGATCGAGATCCTCGGTGCCTTCGAGGCGCTGGAGGCGGAGGCCGGCGGACCCTTCGCCCACCCTGACATGCCGGCCGGCACGGCGGCGACCAAGGCGTGGGCGCGCACCAACCACGACGGGGCGGACGGCGGCGGCGGCCGCATGGGCACGCTGAAGGGCCGCGTGTTCGAGAAGGCCGGCGTCCACGCGTCCACCGTGCACGGGACCTTCGCGCCCGAGTTCGCCAAGCAGATGCCCGGCGCCGCCGAGGATCCTCGTTTCTGGGCGTCCGGAATCTCCGTCATCGCCCACCCCTGGAACCCCAACGTGCCGGCCGTCCACATGAACACGCGCTTCGTGTCGACGAGCAAGACGTGGTTCGGGGGCGGCGCCGACCTCACGCCGGTGCTGGACCGACGCCGGATCCCCGACGATCCCGACACCATGTCCTTCCATGATGCGATGCGCGAAGCCTGCGAGGCCCATGCCGGGGTCGCCGACTACCGCCGCTTCAAGGCCTGGTGCGACACGTATTTCCACCTGCCGCACCGGGGCGAGCCGCGCGGGGTCGGCGGCATCTTCTACGATTACCTGGAGCCGGCCGCGTCCGGCCAGGGCTTCGCGCCGATCTTCGCCTTCACCCGCGCGGTCGGCGGCGCCTTCCGGTCCATTTATCCCGCGATCGTGCGGCGCAACATGAACCGGCCCTGGAGCGAGGCGGACCGACAGGAGCAGCTGGTGCGGCGCGGGCGCTACGTCGAGTTCAACCTGCTCTACGATCGCGGCACGATCTTCGGCCTGAAGACCGGCGGCAACGTCGAATCGATCCTGTCCTCGCTGCCGCCGGAGGTGCGGTGGCCGTGAGGGCACCGTGACAAGGCGATGCGTCACCGTTCGCCGCGAAACGTCCACAGCTTGTTGGCGGCGAAGGTCCAGATCATGACGAGGCCGCTGGTGGCGACTTGCGCCGGCAGGTAGGGCATCAGCCAGCCCTCCACCATCGCCCGCATCAGCGCGTAGGTGAGGGCGAAGGCGATCCCGGCGACGAGGGTGAAGCGCCAGATCGCCTCCCCGTGCGGGCGCTCGCTCCCGAAGGTGTGGCGCCTGTTCAGGCCGTAGGACAGCACCCCGCCGGCGGTGAAGCCGCACAGCGCCGCCGACACTGGCGCGACGCCGGCGATTTGCACGAGCCCGATCAGCACCACGTAATGCAGCGCCGTGGCGGCCACGCCGACGCCGACGAACGATCCCAACTGCCGGGCCAGGGCCGGCCTGCGGGCGAGGAACGCGATGGCCCCGAGGGCGGGACGCATCATCGGGCGGGCACAGCTTGCGTGAACGGCAAGGCTTCGTCACTCCGCGATCGCCGCGTCGTCGCCGCGCAACCGCCGCAGCGCCCCGGTGATGGGCGGCCCGCCACGGCTTGTACGCGAATCGCTGCGAGTTCCAAGGAAACTCGTGTCCATGCGCGGCCCTCGCCGCCGCGCCGCCATCGGCCGTCGCCCCATGAGAACTTGGCCGTCGCCGCGCGCTCCGCTTGACCCCCGCGTCGTTTATGGGACAGCTTGCGGTCTCTTCCTGGTCCGACGCGGCGACACCACATGGTGTCGGGGTGCGCCGTGCCGCGACGATGGCGCCGGGACGCGCTTCGTGAGGTTCGCGTGAGGCGCCATGGTCGAGCACGGTTCAACCCAGCAGGATAACGCCGCTCCGGCGACCCACGCCCCGATGATCATCATCGGGTCGGGACCAGCCGGCTACACCGCCGCCGTCTACGCCGCGCGCGCCATGCTGCATCCGATGCTCATCTCCGGGTTCGAGCCGGGCGGGCAGCTGATGATCACGTCGGACGTCGAGAACTATCCCGGCTTCGCCGACGCGATCCAGGGTCCGTGGCTGATGGAGCAGATGCGCAAGCAGGCCGAGCACGTCGGCACGCTCATGGTGTCCGACCACATCGTCGCGGCCGACCTGTCGCGCCGCCCCTTCGCGCTGAAGGGTGACAGCGGCACGACCTACACCGCCGACACGGTGGTGATCGCCACCGGCGCCCGGGCGAAGTGGCTGGGCATCCCTTCGGAGGAAACGTTCAAGGGCTACGGCGTGTCCGCCTGCGCGACCTGCGACGGCTTCTTCTACCGCGGCAAGGAGGTGGTGGTGGTCGGCGGCGGCAACTCGGCGGTCGAGGAGGCGCTGTACCTCAGCCAACTCGCGAGCCGCGTCACGGTGGTCCACCGCCGCAGCGCCTTCAAGGCCGAGCGCATCCTCCAGGACCGCCTCTTCGCCCAAGCCAACGTCGAGGTCGTCTGGGACCACGCGGTCGCGGAGATCCTCGGTACGGACACGCCGCCTGGCGTCACCGGCGTGCGCCTGAAGAGCACGAAGACCGGCGCGCTGCGCGACCTCGATACCCACGGCGTCTTCGTCGCCATCGGTCACCAGCCGGCGACCGACCTGTTCCATGACCAGCTCACGCTGAAGGCCAACGGCTACATCGCCACCGCGCCCAACTCGACCGCGACCAACATCCCCGGCGTCTTCGCGGCCGGCGACGTCACCGACGACGTGTGGCGCCAGGCGGTGACGGCGGCCGGCATGGGCTGCATGGCCGCGCTCGAGGCCGACCGTTGGCTGGCGCTGCGGATCGACGTACGCGCGGCCGCCGAGTAGCCCGCCGCCGGACGAAGGGAACGCCGTGGACTGGGACAAGCTCCGCATCTTTCACGCGGCGGCGGAAGCCGGGTCCTTCACGCACGCCGGCGACGCATTGAACCTCAGCCAGTCGGCGGTGAGCCGCCAGGTGAGCGCGCTGGAGAAGGACTTGGCGGTGCCGCTGTTCCACCGTCACGCGCGTGGGCTGATGCTGACCGAGCAGGGCGAGGAGCTGTTCCGCACCGTCCAGGAGGTCATCGCCAAGCTCGACGCCGCCCGCTCGCGCCTCACCGACAGCCGCGAGCGCCCCACGGGCGATTTGCGCATCACCACCAACCTCGGCTTCGGCACCGGCTGGCTGATCCCCCGCCTCAAGGGGTTCCTGGAGGCCTACCCCAGCGTCAAGGTCAAGCTGCTCCTGCGCGACGAGGAGCTCGACCTCGGCATGCGCGAGGCGGACATCGCGATCCGCCTGCGCGAGCCGGAGCAGCCCGACCTGATCCGCCGCCGGCTGTTCACCATCTCCTACCACCTCTACGCCTCGCCGACCTACATCAAGGCTTACGGACAGCCGCAGACGCTCGACGACCTGGAGCGCCACCGCCTGCTGAGCCTCAGCATCGGCGGCTCGACCTACCTCGACAACCTCAACGCCCACCTACTGATGGATCGCGGCGCCAAGAACCCGCGCGCCGCCGCCTTCTCCGTCAACAACATCCCCGCCCTCTACCGCGCGGTGATCGACGGCCTCGGCGTCGCCACCCTGCCCGACTACCTCGTCGGCCCGGACACGCCGCTCGTCGTCCTGCTGCCGCAGATCGTGACGCCGGAGCTGGAAGTGTACTTCGTCTACGCCGAGGAGATGAAGAACGTGGCGCGCGTCCAGGTCTTCCGCGACTACCTCGTGGACCTCGCCCGCCGCTGGCGCCCGTAGCGCGGCCCGAGCCTTTGCCTTCGCCGCGCGAATGGTTCAAACAGCTCGCGGTGACGACCTTCTCCAGCGAGCAACCATGACCAAAGCCATCGTCGGGATCATCGGTGGCTCCGGCGTCTACCACCTGCCCGGCCTCGTCGACGAGCGCGAGGAACGCGTCACGACGCCATGGGGCGAGCCCTCCGACAGCCTCCGCTTCGGCCGCATCGGGAACACCGAGGCGGTGTTCCTGCCCCGGCACGGGCGCGGCCACAGGCTGACGCCCGACGGCATCAACTACCGCGCCAACATCGACGCGCTGAAGCAGGTCGGCGTGACCGACCTCGTCTCCGTCTCCGCCTGCGGCTCCTTCAAGGACGAGCTGGCTCCGGGCACCTTCGTCATCGCCGACCAGTTCGTCGATCGCACCGTGGGACGGCGAAGCTCGTTCTTCGGCAACGGCTGCGTCGCCCACGTTTCCATGGCTCACCCCGTCTCGCCGCTGCTCGCCGCGCGCTGCCTCGCCGCCGCGCGGGCGGAGGGCATCGACGCGCGCGCCAGCGGCACCTACGTGTGCATGGAGGGGCCGCAGTTCTCCTCGCTCGCCGAATCGCTCGGCTACAAGGCGGCCGGCCACCACGTCATCGGCATGACCGCCATGCCGGAAGCCAAGCTCGCGCGCGAGGCGGAGCTCTGCTACGCCATCGTCGCCATGGTCACGGACTACGATTGCTGGCACCCCGACCATGCCGACGTCGACGTCGCTTCCATCGTCGCCGTGCTGCATTCCAACGCCGACAAGGCATCGCGGCTGCTGGCGCGGCTGCTGCGCGACCTGCCGGCCGAGCACGAGCCCTGCCCGCTCGGCTCCGACCGGGCGCTCGACACCGCGCTCATCACGGCCCCCGACGCCCGCGATCCCGAGCTGGTGGCCAAGCTGCAGACGATCCTCAAGCGAGTCGCCGCCCGATGACCATGCCCCGCGACCTTCGATCCGCCATCCGCACGATCCCCGACTATCCCAAGCCCGGCATCCAGTTCCGCGACATCACGACGTTGCTCGGCGACGCGGCGGCGTTCCGCGAGACAGTCGACGCGCTGGCGGAGCCCTGGGCCGGCAAGGGGATCGGCAAGGTGGTCGGCATCGAGGCGCGCGGCTTTATCCTAGGGGGCGCCATGGCCCACCGTCTCGGGGCCGGCTTCGTGCCGATCCGCAAGAAGGGCAAGTTGCCCCACGCCACCGTCTCGGTCGCCTACACGCTGGAGTACGGGACCGACGAGATGGAGATCCACGCCGACGCGCTGGTGCCGGGCGAGAGCGTCCTGCTCGTCGACGACCTCATCGCCACCGGCGGCACGGTGGAGGGCGCGGTCAAGCTCCTCAAGCAACTCGGCGCGGTCGTCGTCGCCGCATGCTTCGTCATCGACTTGCCGGACCTCGGCGGCGCCGCGAAGATCGAGGCGCTGGGCACACCCGTGCAAGCGCTGCTGGCCTTCGCCGGTCATTGATGCGCGCCTCGACGGGCAAGACGGCAAAGGGGTTTCTCGCGGCGGCGCTTCTCGCGGGCCTGGTCGCCTCGCCGCCCCTGGGCCGCGCGGCGGAGGTGTTGACACCACCGGTGATCCCCGACCTGTTCGATCCGGACAATCATCCGTCCAAGCCCGATCCGAACGCCGTCAAGAGCATCCGCTTCCTGACAACCGATGACTTCCCGCCGTTCCATTTCGCCTTGCCGGACGGCACGCTCGCTGGCCTCGACATCGATCTGGCGCGGGCGATCTGCACGGACCTGAAGATCGCCTGCACCATCCAGGCGCGACGCTTCGACGGCCTCGTCGCCCAAGTCAAGGCCGGCGCCGACGACGCCATCGTCGCCAGCCTCGCCAACACGCCGGTCACCCGCGCCAACCTCGACTTCACCGCGCCCTACTACACCACGCCCGCCCGTTTCGTAGTGCCGACCGGCGGCAAATTGACCTCGGCGCGACCTGAGGCGCTCGCCGGTCACAGGCTCGGCGTCCAGGCGGACACGGCGCAGGAAGCCTATCTGCGCGCCTTCTTCGCGAAAGCGGCGATCAAGAGCTACCCCGACCAGCAGGCGCTGCGCGCCGGTCTGCGCGTCGGCGAGGTCGAGGCGATCTTCGCCGATGGCATCACCATGGCCCTCTGGTTGAACGGCACCGACGCCGGGGGGTGCTGTACCTTCCTCGACGGGCCTTTCACCGAGAGCCGCTACTTCGGCAACGGCGTGTCGATTGCGGTGGGGAGAGGCAACATCGCATTGCGCGAAACGCTAGATTACGAGCTCGTTAAGCTGACGCGATCCGGCGCTTTCGCCGACCTGTACCTCAAGTACTTTCCGATCGGCTTCTACTGAGCGTCCGGTTTCTCACCGGGCGTCGCTTGCCGGGGCGCGTCCGACCGTGCGGGCGTGCATGAAACGCTCGAAGTCCTCGCGGTCCTTCGCCTGTAGAAGCTCGTCGTGGTAGCTCACGAACTCGCGCTCGGCGGTCCGCAGCTTGGCGCGCTCCGCCTCGATGCGGGCGAGTTCGGTGTCGCGCCACGTGTCGAAGGCGCGGTTGCCGGACGACGCCCGGCCGACGTGGACACGGCCGACGTGGAGCGAGAACGGCATCGCGCGGCCGACGAGCACGCCCTGCGTCAGCCTCACCGCTGCGTCCCACTTGAGGCGCGCGAAGGCGAACAGGCTGCCGTCGAAGCCGCTCGCCTGGTGCCACAGCTTGAGGCCGAGGAAGGCGAGGCCAAGCTCCCAGCGCGCCCAGAAGCACACGACGAGAGCGAAGATGTCGAGCCCGGTCCAGCGATTGACGTGCGGAGCCGACTTGACCCGAGCCCGCCCGCTCCATTCGCGCTGTCGCGTGGCGTCATTCCAACCAGCCATTGCACGCCTCCATCACGGTTGCCGTCCTCGCCGGCCGCCTCACGATGAAGATGTCATGGGATGCCGGTGCCTTTGCAAGAACCGGCGGAAACGGAATTCGCGGTGACCGCCTCGGCGGATCGCAACCTTGTCGCCGGGTCGTGGACCCGTTGTTTGCGGGGCTCCGGAACCGCACGTCCGGCACCGTGTTTCACCGACGTGCGCGCCCGTGATAGCTCGGCGGCGTCGCGCCCGATCCACACCATTCATTCGATAAACGATAGAAAGACCCGCACATGACGTCATCCAACCCGAAGAGTGGCGCCAAGGGCATCCGCTCGCACCAGACGCGTAACGGCACCGACTCGAACGCCCGCAAGGTGTCGCTCGAAACCCTGCAAGCCCGTCTCGTCGACGGCATCGATCTTTCCCTCGTCATCAAGCAGGCGCACTGGAACCTGAAGGGGCCCGAGTTCATCGGCGTTCACCTCATGCTCGACGGTTTCCGCGACGAGATGGACGACCACAACGACAAAGTCGCCGAGCGGATCACGCAGCTCGGCGGCACGGCGCGCGGCACGACGCAGGCGGTCGGCACGGAGTCGAAGCTGGCGCCCTACCCTCTCGACACCTACGACATCGGCGACCACCTCGCCGCCCTCATCGACCGTTACGCCGTCTACGCCAACGCGGTGCGGCAGAACATCGATGACACCGACGAGGCGGGCGACGCCGGCACCGCCGACCTGTTCACGGAGGTGTCGCGCGCGGTTGACAAGAACCTGTGGTTCCTCGAGGCCCACGTGCAGGAGCCGAAGGGCACCATGCGCGACGGCGACGGCAAGGGCGAGCGTTAAGGCGGCCTTAAGGCGTCTTAACCTCGGGGCCGTTGAGCGGCTTCGGCTTGTGTTCCCGGACGAAGGGGCGGCGATGCCGCCCCTTTTCATGCCGGCCCGCCAGGTGGCCGCGGGCGCGCAGCCTCAGCCAGCGCTCGATCGCGGCCACCGTCTGCTGCGCCGTGCCGGTCTCCGCGATCTCCGTGCCGTCCTCGTCCTCGCGCAGCGGCTCCAGGGTCTTCAGCTGGCTTTCCAGCAAAGACACCGGCATGAAGTGCTGATGGCGCGCCTTCATCCGCGTCGCGAGGATCGCGGGATCGATGGTGAGGTGGACGAAGGTCAGGGGATGGCGCGCCGCCTTGCTGAGGGCCTCGCGATAGCTGATCCGCAGCGCCGAGCAGGCCACCACCACCGAGCGGCCCTGCTTGAGGTGGTCGGCCACCGAATGCCCGATCTTCTCCAGCCAGGGCCAGCGGTCGACATCCTGCAGCGGCGTTCCCGACCGCATCTTCGCGATGTTGGCCGAGGGGTGGAAGTCGTCACCCTCCAGGAAGGTCGCGTTGAGCGCGGGCGCGAGCCGCTTGCCGACCGTGCTCTTGCCGCAGCCGCTGACTCCCAGCACCACCACGGCGAGGGGCGTTGCCGCCAGTGGCCTGCCTTGCAAGATGGTGCCGCCTCGCACGATGGTGCCTCGCCTGTTTCAACGACCGCTCGTTTCAGCAAGGAAACCCATGTCCGCGCCGCATGTCCATACCTTGCGGGTCTATTACGAGGACACCGATTTCAGCGGGTACGTGTACCACGCCGGCTATCTCCGCTTCCTCGAACGCGGTCGCACGGAGTTCCTGCGTTCGCTCGGCATCACCCAGTCCGTGCTGCGGCGGGAAAGCGGCCTCTTCTTCGTGGTGAGCCGGATCGCGATCGACTACCTGCGGCCGGCGGCGATGGACGATGTCGTGGAGGTGGCGACCGCGCTCGCCGAGCTTCGCGGCGCCAGCGTGCGGCTCGACCAGGTGGCGACGCGAGGCGGCACGCCGCTGGTGCGCGCCGCCGTCACGGTGGCGACGGTACGCGAGGGGCGCGCCGTGCGCCTGCCGGACGCGCTTCGCTCGGCACTTGGTGGAACAGGCGCGTGAGCTTTCACGACGGCCCGCGCGATAGCCCTGGCGGCGGGCCGCGACATGCCCTACATTGATGAGGCGGCGCTGCGGGGTGCGTGTGGATTTGTATTCCCGGGGCCTTATTGATCTCGAGGGAGCTGTCCCTGGCCCTGTCCGTGGACTCGGCCACACGGCGCCCACCTACGTTGTAGGTTCCCGGGGTCGATGTCCCACGGCTGCTGTGGCCCGCACCTTTCCTCCTTTCACCCGACATGGGGTTCGCCTGCTCGACGCGCCGGACAAGAGGTCGCTCCGTGCCGCCGCGCTCGTGGCGAGGGCCGCGATCCCGCTCGGGGTCGCCGACGCCTTCGGCCGCCGGATGGCACGGCTGGGTCCGCAGCTAGCGCGAGGAGCGATGAGAGAGGCGAGCGGCGGTATCGTCGCGGCCTATTGGGCGATCAGCGGCGAGGTCCCGACCCGGCCGCTGATGGACGCGCTCCACGAGGCCGGCTTCACCGTGGCGCTGCCGGTGACCGGCGCGGCCGGCACGCCGCTGATGTTTCGACGATGGACCCCGCGAACCCTCACCGTGCCGGGCCGCATGGCTATCCCGGAGCCCCCCGCCGACGCGCCGGCGCTGACGCCCGACATCCTGTTCGTGCCCCTCGCCGCCTACGACCGCCGCGGCCATCGCGTCGGCACCGGCGCCGGATATTACGATCGCACGCTCGCTCGGCTCCGCGCGGAGAGGAACGTGACCGCGATCGGCTTGGCCTATTCGGCCCAGGAAACCTTGTTCATCCCCGACGGAGAGCACGACGAGCCGCTCGACCTGATCGTGACCGAGGCGGACACGCTCGTCATCGCGGACGAGGGCTGATGCGACTCCTCTTCATCGGCGACGTCATTGGCCGGGCCGGCCGGGCCGTGTTCGGGGCACGGCTGCCGGAGCTGCGCCGCCGATGGCGCCTCGATTGCGTGGTCGTCAACGGCGAGAACTCGGCCGGCGGCTTCGGCATCACGGAAGCGATCTGCCAGGAGTTCCTCGACGCCGGCGCCGATTGCGTCACGCTCGGCAATCATTCCTTCGACCAGCGCGAGGCCCTCGTCTTCATCGCCCGCCAGCCGCGCCTGATCCGACCGGCGAACTATCCCCGCGGCACGCCCGGCGCCGGAGCCGCGCTCGTGCCGACCGGTGACGGGCGTCAGGTGCTGGTGGTCAGCGCGATGGGCCGCGTCTTCATGGACGCGATGGACGATCCCTTCGCGGCGGTGGACGCGCAGCTCGACGCCTGCCCGCTCGGTCGGGGCTGCGACGCGGCCATCGTCGACTTCCACGCCGAGGCGACCAGCGAGAAGATGGCGATGGGCCACCACGTCGACGGTCGCGCCAGCCTGGTCGTTGGCACCCATACCCACGTACCGACCGCCGACCACCAGATCCTGCCCGGCGGCACCGCCTACCTGTCCGACGCCGGCATGACCGGCGACTATGATTCCGTGATCGGCATGGAGAAGGAGGAGCCGCTGCGCCGCATGGTGCAGAAGACGCCGGGCTCCCGCTACGACCCGGCCGTGGGACCCGCCACCTTGTGCGGCGTCGCGGTGGAGACCGACGGGTCCGGCCACGCGGTCACCGTCGCGCCGTTGCGGCTCGGCGGCCGGCTGAGCGAGGCCGTGCCGGCGGGATGGGACGCCTAAAATATCAGACGATGAACAGCCTCATGAAGGCCTGGGCCGACCTGCCCCCCTTGCTCGCGGACCGCGTCGTGGCGTTGCTGACCTCGCCCGATCGTCCCGCCCGCCGCCTTCATCGCACCAACCAGTTGCTGCTCGACGCCGATCACCATTGCGACCCGCATTGGCTGCGGCCGCTGCGCTGGGCGATCCTCTACCGCCACGTCGTGCACGACCCGCGCGCGACGCCGAAGGCGAACCGCCGGGCCTGCGCGGAGCTGTGGCTTGAGCATTTCCCCGCCATCCACGACACGGTGCGCAACGTCAGCGGCGCGTGGGAGGCGGAAGTGGCGATGGTGCTCGAAGCCGACCCGCTTGAACGGCCGCCCGGCCTGCGGCCATGGCAGCACGCGCTGCTCGACCTCGACCTGGGCGCCCTTGGCGCGCCGGCTGCCCTGTACGAGGCCGACCGCTTGGTCCGGTGGGCCGAGGCCGAGGAGGCCGGCGTGCGTCCCGAAATCTGGGGGGACGAGCGCTGCGCGTGGCTGGGCCGCGTGCTGGCCTGCCCGCGACTATACCACCTCGTCCTGACCGAGCGCGCCGACGCGGCGCGCGCGAACGTCCGCCGCGAGCTCGACGCCGTGCACCGTGGGCGTCGGATGGACGCTGGCGGCAGGCAGGCCCCGGCCGGCGCCCCGCCCCCGCGGCCGTAGACCGGCCGCGAGGTGAGGGCATGGCGAAGCGGCTTCAGTCGACGCGCACGGACAACTCGGCGTCGCCGCCGAAAGGCATCGACATGTAGCCGTTCGCGGGCGAGCGGACGTGTTCCAGGTACTCGGGACTCTGGTCGGCATCGTCGGCGACGATGATCGCGCCCGGCTTCAGGCGGCCGGCCACCAGCCTCAGGACCTCGGGATAAAGGGCTTTGGCACCGTCGAGCAGCAGGAAGTCGACCGTGTCGGGCAGGTCGTCGCCCAGCGTTCGCAGGGCATCGCCTTCCCGTACTTCGACTAGGTCGGCGAGGCCGCCGGCTTCGAGGTTCCGTCTGGCCCGCACCACCTTGGACGGCTCGAACTCGCTGGTGACGAGGCGGCCGCCGCCGTTGTCGCGCAGGGCGGCGGCGAGGTACAGGGTCGAGAGGCCGAACGAGGTGCCGAACTCGACGATGGTCCGCGCGCCGGAGCTTCGCGCCTGCATGTAGAGGAGCGCGCCGGTCTCGCGCGACACGGGGAGCCAAAGGTCCTTCAGGCGACCGTAGAAATCCAGGTACTCGGTCTTGCTGCGCATCAGGCGGGTCCGCTCGTCGTTTGACATCTCGGCGATCGCGGGGCTGGTCGCCGCCTCGGCCTCGGCGAAGAGGCGGTCGAGCAGGGGGGCGAGCGGGGCGGTCGTCAGGGTGTTCATGCGTGTCTCCGGTGTCCGCTGCCATGTCGATGTCGGCATGTGCTTGCGCCTGACCGAAAAATACGACTAATCCGTCGTTCCACAATTCGCATTGCTGGTCCCCGGATGGCAGCTCCCGCCAAGCCCCAGATCTCGCCCAGGAAAAAGCCGAAGCAGGCGCGCTCGACCGAACTCGTTTCCGCCATCCTGGAGGCGGCTGTTCGCGTTCTGGAGAAGGAGGGCGCGCGGCGTTTCACGACGGCGCGGGTCGCCGAGAGGGCCGGGATAAGCGTCGGCTCGCTGTACCAGTACTTCCCGAACAAGGCCGCGATCCTTTACCGTCTGCAGAGCGACGAGTGGCAGCAGACGGCCGGCCAGTGGCGCGCCATCCTCCGGGACGAGCGGACATCGCCATTCGAGCGGCTCCGCAAGCTCGTGCACGTCTTCATCCGCTCTGAATGCGATGAGGCCGCCGTGCGCGTGGCGCTGAACGATGCCGCCCCCCTCCTTCGCGACGCGCCCGAGCCTCAGGGGGATGAAACGTCGGGCGGCGACATGATGGCCGCCTTCATGCGGGAAGCGTTGCCGGATGCCCCGGAGCCGACGCGCCGGCTGGCCGCCCATCTCGTCGAGGCGACGCTGACCGAGGTCGGCCGGCACTTCTCGGAGAGCCCTCGCGCGCCGGCCGAGATCGAAGCGTACGCGGACGCGATGGCCGACATGTTCTGCGCGTACCTCGCGGAGCTTGAGCGGCGGTGAATGTCCGATCCAGGGGCGAGCGACCTCGCCCCACGCTTGCCGCCGTGAACCATCCGGCGCAAGGTGCTCCTGCCCAAGGTTCGGACCGCATCATGGATGCGACTCCTGACGCATCCTGACGCGAAGATGTGTGTTCCTTCGAAGTTCACCGAAGCTTCCACCCGGGCGCTCGCCGTCGCTCACGCGCTGGCGAGCGTCTCCGCCAGGCTCTGGAACAGCGGCAATCCGTCCGTCCCGCCGACCAGCGGGTCGATCAGGTTCTCGGGGTGCGGCATCATCCCGAGCACGCGCAGGTTCGCCGAATATAGGCCGGCGATCTCGTTGGTCGAGCCGTTGGGGCTGCCACGATCCTTCACCGTGCCGGCGGCGTCGCAGTAGCGGAAGGCAACGAGCCCCTCGCCCTCCAGCCGCGCGAGCGTGTCGGCGTCGGCGGTGTAGTTGCCCTCCCCGTGCGCGATCGCGACGTGGATCGCCTGCCCAACGGCGTAGCGGCCGGCGAAGGGCGTGTCGACGCGCTCGACGCGCAGGTGCTGGAGGCGGCAGATGAAGCGCAGGTTGGCGTTGCGCATCAGCACGCCCGGCAGCAACCCGCCCTCGACCAGGATCTGGAAGCCGTTGCAGATGCCGAGCACCAGGCCGCCGCGTCCCGCGTGGGCGCGCACCGCGTCCATGATCGGCGAGCGGGCGGCGATGGCGCCGCAGCGCAGGTAGTCGCCGAAGGAGAAGCCGCCCGGCAGCACCGCGAGGTCGGTGCCGGGCGGCAGCGCGGGCTCGCCGTGCCACACCGTTGCGGCGGTGATGCCGACGCGACGGAGCGCGCGCAGGGCATCACCCTCGCGGTTGGAGCCGGGGAAGACGACGACCGCCGCGCGCATGGCTCAGAGCAACTCGACGCGGTAGTTTTCCACCACCATGTTGGCCAGCAGCTTCTCGCACGCGTCCTTCAAGGCGCGCTCGGCGTCGACACCATCGTCGACGACGATGTCGAACACCTTGCCCTGGCGCACGCTGCCGATGCCCGGCACCTCCAGGGCGCGCAACGCCCCTTCGATGGCCTTGCCCTGGGGATCGAGGATGCCGGCCTTCAGGGTGACCGTGACGCGGGCCTTCATGGATGCTCCAGGCGGACGGCGGGGCGCCGTTCACCCCCTCTAGCGCGCTCGGGCGTCGATCGCCAGAGGCCCGCTCGAAGACGCGCCTTCGCGTCCGCTCCCTTCACCGAGCCGCCTTCGCGCTTGATCCCTTTCAAGGAGGCCCCTTCGCGCCTCTCGGCGTCGCCAGGAGGATGCTGGTCTCGCTGCCGGTGATGCCGGTGATGAGGCGGATACGGCGCAGCACCGCGTCGAGCGCCGGCAGCGTCGTCGTGCCGAGCTCGACCACCAGGTCCCATCGCCCGTTGGTCGTGTGCACGGCCGACACCTCGGGGACGCCGCCCAGCGCCTTGACCACCTTGCCGGTCACATGGCCGGCGATCTCCACCATCATGATGCAGCGCACCGGCATGGCGGTGGCCTCCGCCGGCAGGACGATGGAATAGCCGAGGATCGTACCGTCTCGCTGGAGCCGGTCCATCCGTGCGCGCACCGTCGCGCGCGACACGCCGAGGTCGCCGGCGAGGTCCGACACGCTGCGCCGCCCATCATGACGCAGCAGCGTCGTCAACCGAGCGTCCAAATCGTCCATGATCCTTCCAGTTTGACGCGACCTTTTGTCGAAATGATAGATCATCCCTTCCGATTTGCCAGTTTGGCTCATTCAGTCCGCCATGCTTATCCTCTATCTTTCGACCTATGGAACCGCTCGCGACGGCTTGGAACATCTGGGACGTGCCGTTCGGCGGTGGAGGCAGCCGTGTCGGCTGCCAACTCGCGCCGGAGGCCCTGCGCGCGGCCGGACTGGTCGAGGCGCTGGAGCGCGGGGGCGAGGTCGTCGCGCGCGGCGCCGTCACGCGCGGTCCCGTGGCACCGCTGGCCCATCCCAACCCCGCCATCCGGGCGCTCCCGGAGTTCACCGCGTGGACGCAGGCCACCGCCGCGGTGGCGGCGAGCGCCGAGGGCAGACCCCTGTTCCTGGGCGGCGACCACAGCATCTCAGCAGGTACGCTGTCGGGGTTGGCCGCCGGCGCCGCTCGCCGCGGGCGCCCACTCTTCGTGCTTTGGATCGACGCGCACCCGGACTTCCACACGCTCGACAGCACCATGACCGGCAACCTGCACGGCGTGCCTCTCGCCTACGCGTGCGGGCGACCCGGCTTCGCGCCGTTCCTGCCGGTGCCCGCCGCGACGCTCGATCCCGGTCGCGTCTGCCTGCTCGGCACGCGCAGCATCGATCCAGGCGAGCGCGAGGCCCTGTTCGCGTCGGGCGCGACCATCCACGACATGGCGGCGATCCGGGCGCACGACATCGTTCCCCTCGTCGAGGCCTTCCTCGACCGCGTCGCCGAAGTCGACGGCTTGTTGCACGTCAGCTTCGACGTCGACGTCCTCGATGCCGCCGTCGCGCCAGCAGTGGGGACGCCGGTCGCCGGCGGGCTCAGCCTCGCCGAGGGTCGATTGCTGGCGGGAACGCTCGGCGACAGCCGCCTCGTGACGAGCCTCGACGTCGTCGAGCTCAACCCGACCCTCGATCATGACGGCGGCACGGCCCGCACGGTGGTCGACCTCGTCGCGCGCCTGACGGCAGACCGTCGCATGGAAAGGAAAACGGCCTGATGTCCGACGATCTGTCCAAGGTGCCCTTCGTCAGCGTCGCCGACATGACCCGGCTGGTGCTCGACGCCGGCGTCGAGCGCTTCCTGTGCGACCTCGCGGCGCGCATCGAGGCGGATTTCCGCCGCTGGGCCGCCTTCGACAAGGTGGCGCGGCTCGCCGCTCACGGCGTCGAGGGCGTGATCGAGCTGATGCCGGCGAGCGACGGGGTGCTGTACGGCTTCAAGTACGTCAACGGCCATCCCAAGAACGTGGCGGAGGGCCGGCAGACGGTGAGCGCGCTGGGCCTGCTCGCCGACATGCGCACCGGCTACCCCCTGCTGTTGTCGGAAATGACGATCCTGACGGCGCTGCGCACCGCCGCGACCTCCGCGCTCGCCGCGCGCGCCCTGGCCCCGGCGGGTGCGCGGACCATGGCGCTGATCGGCAACGGGGCGCAGGCGGAGTTCCAGGCGCTCGCCTTCAAGGCCCTACTCGGCGTCGACCGGCTCAGGCTGTACGACATCGATCCCGCCGCGACGCGCAAGTGCGTGCGCAACCTCGCCGGCCTCGGCTTCGACCTCACCGCCTGCCGCTCCGTGGCGGAAGCGGCGGAGGGCGCCGCCATCATCACCACCGCCACGGCGGACAAGCGGCGCGCGACGATCCTCGCCGACGCTGTGGTGGCGCCGGGCGTCCACATCAACGCGGTCGGCGGCGACTGCCCCGGCAAGACCGAACTCGCCCGCGCCATCCTCGAGCGCGCGACGATCGTGGTGGAATACGCGCCGCAGACGCGGGTGGAGGGTGAGATCCAGCAGTTGCCGCCGGACACACCCGTGCGTGAGTTGTGGGAGGTGCTTGACGGCGGGGCGTCTGGCCGGACGCGCGCCGACGAGGTGACGCTGTTCGATTCGGTCGGCTTCGCGGTCGAGGACTTCTCGGCGCTGTGCCTCGTCCGGGAGCAGGCCTTGGCCTCCGGCCTGTACGCCGACCTCGACCTCCTCGCCAACCCCGACGATCCACGCGACCTGTTCGGGCTTCTGCGGCGGGCGGCGGTGACGGAGAGCCTTTGCGCCTGATCGCCCGCAGGCGTCAGATGTCGACCTGCAAGGCGGCATAGATCGTCCCGGCCAAACCCTGCGCGTCGAGGGTCGCCGGCGTGCGTACCGTCAAGGCCACGAAAAGGACGAAAGTCATCGCGATGGCGATGAAGACCGGCGCATCGCTGGGTTTGGCGACTTGCGCCACTCGGGCGGGAAGGAGCGTGGGCATGGACGCCTCCAGTCGGACCATCGATTAAAGCCGCCCGCCGCTTTCGATAAGGTTAACGGCGACGCGATCTCCGCCAGCCGACCGGTGCCGGTGCACTGGAGCATGCCGTTTCCAAGGTGTCGAACGAGCCGGGCATCGCGTTGGACGACGACAAAATCGACGCGGTCGCGGCGCACGTCCCGGCAACGGCGATCGCTCCGTTGGCGCTGGTGCGAGACGCACTTGCAAGCCGGCTCGGCCACGTTGATGTTCGCGAACCCGATCGGGGAGGACGAGGGTCGTCGGTGCCATTCGGCCCGGCCGGGGGCGAAACGGCGCGAGGCGCCCGGCGTCCTCGAGCCGCCGCTGGGCATCGGACGGGAGCGCGTCGAGATCAGAAGCCGACGCGACCGGATCCGGCGGCTAACGCCGTTTCGCCCGCTGGAACGGGAACCAGAACGGCAGGTCCCGGCCCCGCTCCCAGAGGCGCTCGAACGCATCCCGCGCGATCTCCTCGAGAGGAGCCTCGGCGAACCCGACGCCCAGCGACTGATCGATCAACGAGGGACATTCGTCCCCGTGTCGCTGCTCCAGTTCGAGGCTGTTGCGGGTGATCCGGCCATCGGCGAACACGTCGACGCCACGCACCACCGCGTCGGTGTCACGATCGATCTCGTAATACAGCCAGCTCGGCCCTCGGGTCCTAGCCCGGATTCCGCCGCCGCGCGATAAAAGCGCCGCATCGCGCTCGCTGGCCGGTCGCCGGGGAAGCGACTACTGCACCAGCTTGGGCCCGCTTGCCCGCGGTGTCTCGTTCTCCTGCATGATGCCGAGCCGGCGGGCGACCTCGGTGTAGGCCTCCACCAGCCCGCCCATGTCGCGGCGGAAGCGGTCCTTGTCGAGCTTGTCGTTGGACTTGATGTCCCACAACCGGCACGAGTCGGGGGAAATCTCGTCGGCGACGACGATGCGCATCATCTCGCCTTCCCAAAGCCGGCCGCATTCCATCTTGAAGTCCACCAGCCGGATCCCGACGCCGAGGAACAGGCCCGACAGGAAGTCGTTGACGCGGATCGCCAGCGCCATGATGTCGTCGATCTCCTGCGGGCTCGCCCAGCCGAAGGCCGTGACGTGCTCCTCGGAGACGATCGGATCGTTCAGCGCGTCGTTCTTGTAGTAGAATTCGATGATCGAGCGGGGCAGTTGCGTGCCCTCCTCGATGCCGAGCCGAGTGGCCAGCGACCCGGCGGCGACGTTGCGGACCACCACCTCGAGAGGCACGATCTCCACTTCTCGGATCAGCTGCTCGCGCATGTTGAGGCGGCGGATGAAGTGGGTCGGCACGCCGATGTCGTTCAGGTTCTGGAAGATGAACTCGGAGATCCGGTTGTTCAGCACGCCCTTGCCGTCGATCACCTCGTGCTTCTTGGCGTTGAAGGCGGTGGCGTCGTCCTTGAAATGCTGGATGAGCGTCCCCGGCTCCGGCCCCTCGTAGAGGACCTTGGCCTTGCCTTCGTAGATGCGCCGTCGGCGGTTCATGGGAATTAACCGTGGCTTGAGATGATCCATGGGTGGCCGTGGCTCCTCTTAAGATCCCTGGCCGCGCCTCCAAACCCGATAGACCGGCCCAGGCGAGCGGCGCAGAGGTATGCGTATGTTGCCGCGGTATGCCCCTCGGGTGGTAACCGTTTCCCGCCGAAGACACAACCACGTTGGGGTAGCGGCCCCGTGAGGGTGACGGCCGGACGGCGCCCTTCGTGATTTGGCAGCACCTTCGTGCCATGGTGCGCGCCATGGCACGCCCAACGATACCCGCGACACCCCCCGCGGAAGCCGCCCTCGCCTTCCACCCGGCCGCGCCCGATCTGGCGGCGGCGCTCGGCGCGTGGCTCCGGCACCTTTCGAGCGAGCGGCGGATGTCGCCGCTGAGCGTCGAGGCCTACGCGCGCGACGTCCGCCAATTCGTCGCGTTCCTCGCCGCCTACCAGGGCGAGCGACCGGCATTGGCGACGATCGACGCCCTCGCAGCCTCCGACGTCCGCGCGTTCATGGCGAAGCGCCGCGCGGGCGACGTCGGCAGCCGCTCCCTGCTGCGCCAGCTCGCCGGCGTCCGCTCCTTCGCCCGCTTCTGCGAGCGCGAGGGCTTGGCCAGCACGGCGGCGCTCGGCGCGGTCCGCGCGCCCAAGCTGGCGCGGACGCTGCCGAAGCCACTCGACGCGGAGGCGGCTTGCGACGTCGCCGCCGGCCGGGGCTTCGCCGGCGAGGACAGGCCGGCCTGGACGCTCGCGCGCGACACCGCCGTGCTGGCGCTGCTCTACGGCGCGGGGCTGCGCATCTCCGAGGCGCTGGACATCAAGCGGTGCGACGCGCCGCTCGGCGACGCCGAGGCGCTGAGCGTGCTCGGCAAGGGGCGGAAGGTACGGCAGGTGCCGGTCATCGCGCCGGTGCGCGAGGCGGTCGCCCGCTACGTCGCGCTCTGCCCGTTCCCATTGCCGGGGCCCGACCCCCTGTTCGTCGGGGTCCGGGGCGGGCCGTTGTCGCCCCGCATCATCCAGCTCGCGGTGGAACGGCTGCGCGGCGCGCTGAACCTGCCGGACAGCGCCACGCCCCACGCGCTGCGGCACTCGTTCGCTACCCACCTTCTGTCGCGCGGCGGCGACTTGCGGACGATCCAGGAGCTGCTCGGCCACGCCTCGCTCTCGACCACCCAGATCTACACCGCCGTGGACGGCGCCCGGCTGCTCGAAAGCTATCGGGCGAACCATCCCCGCGCGACCGCTCCGTGAGGCCGCGGGGACGGGCGGCCGGAACCTCGCCGAAGAGACGACGTTGCCGCGCCATGGATGACGGACCCTTCGAAAGCATCGCCGCCGCCGGCTTCAGGGCGCAACAGGTTCCACCCCGCCGCGACCCTGGCGACGCGCCGTCCCCGCCGGTCCCCGAACCCGATCTGCCGGCGATCGACGACCCCGACGATGAGCCGCCGCCCGTGATCGACCCGGGCGTGAGCGATCCAGGGTCCGCGCCGACGCCGCCGCCCCCGATGATCAGCCAACGGTTCGTCCGTTTCGCGATTCCGATGCCTGGCGCGCCGGATCGGCGACCGTGGCAGGAACGTGAGGTATAAGGCCGCGTTCACGTGAGGCACGCCGGTTGCCCCGGCCGCCGACCGGTGGATGCCGCCCGCCCAGCACCGACGCGGGTGTTGCGGTGGCGGGGATCGTGAAGCGACGAGGAAGACGATGGCAGACGGCAAGAAGCTCAACCAAACGTCGCAGGACTTCGCGGCGGACCTGTCCGCCTTGCGCGACGACATATCCAAGCTGACCAACTCGGTGGCGGACCTCCTGCGCTCCCGCGCCAGCGATGCCGCCGACCAGGGCTATAGCCTGTTCGGCAAGGCGCGCGACCAGGCATCGAGCCGGGCGGCCGACGCCCGCGAGGAGATGGCGAGCCGGGCCTCCGCCGCGCGCGAAACGGTCAAGGATCGAGCGTCCGACATGCGCGACCGCTTCACCGGACAGGCGGCCGATGTCCGCGATCGGCTGTCCGACCACGCGTCCACCGCCCAGGATCGGCTCGGCGCCTTCGGTTCCGACATCGAGACCAGGATCGAACGCAACCCGCTGACCGCCGTCGTGGTGGCGGCCATCGCTGGCCTGCTGATGGGAATGCTGAGCCGCTCCTTCTGATGTTCGGCCTTCTGACCGGACTGCTCGGCGGCGCGGTGGCACCGCTGATCGAGAGGCTGTCGGTCGCGAGCGCCAACCTTCTGCGTAAGGTGGTGCTCTTCCTCGTCGCGGCGTTCTGCCTGCTCGTCGTGCTGGTCGCCCTGACGCTCGCCTTCGGTTTGTGGATCGGCGCGCACGCCGGCGCGGTCGCGGGGTGCCTCGCGGTCGCGGGCCTCTACCTCGCCGTGGCCGTTGTCATGGTCGCGCTCGCGCTCGGCGGGGGCAGCAAAGCCCGTGTCGCGCCGGTGTCGGACACGCGACGCGAGGAAGAGCGGGCTTTCGACTCGCAGATCGACGAGTTCAGCGCGCCCCTGCTGCGAATGTTCCAGCAGTTCGGCCTGAAGCGCGAACTGATCGCCGTGCTCGCCGGCACGTCGATGGCGAAGAGGCTCGGGCCGCTGCCCCTCGTGGGCGTGGCGATCGTCGCCGGCTTCCTGGTCGGTCGGATGTGGAGGAGTTGGCGCAACCTCTTCAACAGCGATGCGATAATGACCCTCGTCAGCGCGCTCGGCTTGTTCGGCGGCAAGGCAACGGCCGACGCCAACCCGCAGGAAGATGGGTCCGCCTGAACGGAAGGCCTCGCCGGTCGGGCTAGCCGACGGCGCTGTGAGCCTCCGGCTCGTCCTTGCGGTGCGACTTTCGATCGAAGAACAGAGCCTGGCTGATCACCGCCTTGAGGCTGTCGACGCCGAAGGGCTTGGTGATGAGGAAGGCCGGCTCGGGCGGCGCGCCGGTCAGGAAGCGCTCGGGATAGGCTGTGATGAAGATCACGGGCACGGAGAACGAGTCGAGGATCTGGTTCACGGCCTCCAGGCCAGAGCTGCCGTCGGCGAGCTGGATGTCGGCGAGGATCAGGCCCGGCCGCTCCTTGCCGACCGCGTCGACCGCCTCGGTGTGCGTGCGGGCGACGTTGACGACGCGGTGGCCGAGTTCCTCGACGAGCGTCTGGAGGTCCAGGGCGATGAAGGGCTCGTCCTCGATGATCAGCACGTCGGTGCGGATCTGGTTGGCGATCTCCTTGCCGGCCATGTCGATGAGGCTGGCGGCCTCCGAGGGCGAGCAGTCGAGCACCCGCGACACCTCGGCCGTGTCGAAACCCTCCAAAGAGGAGAGCAGGAAGGCGATGCGCGGCCGGAGCGAGATCGCCTCCAGGTTGCGCCGCGCGCCGTGCTCGTCGCCCGACAGCTCGAGCTGGTCGGTGTGCTCGTTGACCGGCATCGAGCGCCACACCCTGAGAAAGGACTTGTAGAGCGCGGCGCGGACATCATGCCCGGCATCGAACGCGCTCGGATCCGCCACGATCGCTTCCAGCGTGGCGAGCACGTAAGCGTCGCCTCCGGCCTGGTTCCCCGTCAGCGCGCGCGAGAACCGGCGCAGGTAGGGGATGTGAGAAGCGATTGCTTGCGAAACGGACATTGAACCACTTCCTCTCGACCTTGGCCGAACCCTGCGGATCGGTCTCCCGACCGTTCTTATACCTTAGTTCAAGCTGAGCGCACCAATCGCGAACGGGCGACAAAGTTCCACCGGGGTCGTCGAATTTCACGCTTGCTGCCCGCTGCCGTCAATGCGTATTGATGCGCGTCCCAAGTGCTGATCGCGCGTCCGTGTAGCATGGTTCGAGTCAGAGGCGCTTGCCAAAAATATGTCTCGCCCGTCCTTCGGAGCCGAGGGTTCTCCGAGGCTGAAGACACTTTCTTTCGAGTTTACTGCGAGACTGCGTTGCGTCGGACGCAAACAACACTGGGGTAAGCCTTTGTCGTCAATTCGTGTCAAAAAAACGACTGCAAAGCCCGAAATCTCCGACCAGATCGGCAGGCAGTTGCGCTCCGTGTACAATGATGTCCTCGCGCAGCCTGTTCCCGATCGGTTCCTCGATCTCCTCAAGGACATCGACGCCATGGGCCTTTCCCAGGTCAACGCGCAGGCGAGCGTCCAAGGGGGTATCTTGGACAAGAAGGTCGCGAAGTGACCACCGACGTTCCTGCCGTTCCTGTAAGCGAAAACGTTCCCGTCGCCCCCGCGAAGCCGCAGGCCAGCGCCCAGATGAAGGCGGACCTGATCTCGGTCATTCCCAACCTGCGCGCGTTCGCCGTCTCGCTCTGCGGCAATCCCGACCGGGCGGACGACCTGGTGCAGGAAACGCTGGTCAAGGCCTGGAGCAACCTCGGCTCCTTCGTGGAAGGCACCAACCTACCGGCTTGGCTCTTCACCATCCTGCGCAACATCTACTATTCCGAGTACCGCAAGCGCCGCCGCGAGGTCGCCGACACGGACGGCGCGATCGCCGCCAAGCTCGCCGCCGCGCCGGCCCAGCACGGGCACATGGACTTCCTCGACTTCCGCTCGGCCCTGCAACGCCTGCCGACCGACCAGCGCGAGGCCCTCATCCTGATCGGCGCCTCCGGCTTGTCCTACGAGGAAGCGGCATCGGTCTGCAACTGCGCCGTCGGCACGATGAAGAGCCGCGTCAACCGTGCCCGCAACAGGCTCGCCGACATGCTCGCGTTGCAGGCCAACGGCGAGTTCGGCAACGACGGCGACTGGCAGGCGATCGACCCGATCTTCCTCGGCCAGCGTTTTTCGCGTACCGGCAGCGACTGAGCGCGGCAGCCAACCCGCCCGCTCCGTCCGAACGCTTTGACTTCGCGCCGTTCCCGTCCGACAAGGCCGCCGAAACCGGCCTGATTCAGCGGAGACCTGGCGATGGATGAGACAGCGACGAACGATCACGCGACGCGCGTGGAAACCGACAGCTTCGGCCCCATCGACGTGCCGACGGACCGCTACTGGGGCGCGCAGACGCAGCGCTCGCGGGAGAACTTCCGGATCGGCGGCCAGCGTATCCCGTTGCCGGTGGTGCACGCGCTCGCCTCCGTCAAGCGGGCGGCGGCGGAGGTCAACAAGGCGCAGGGCGAGCTGGACGCCGGGATCGCCGACGCGATCGTCGCCGCCGCCCGCCGGATCGAGGACGGCGCGCTCGACGACCACTTCCCGCTGGTGGTGTGGCAGACCGGCTCGGGCACCCAGTCCAACATGAACGTCAACGAGGTCATCTCCAACCTCGCCAACGAGACGCTGGGCAGCGGGCGCGGCACCAAGAAGCCGGTCCACCCCAACGACCACGTCAACCGCGGCCAGTCGTCGAACGACAGTTTCCCGACCGCCATGCACATCGCCGCCGCCGTGGAGGTGACGCACACGCTGCTGCCGGCCCTGGAGCGCCTGCGCGGCGCGCTGCACGCCAAGGTCGAGGCGTTCGAGCACATCATCAAGATCGGCCGCACCCACCTCCAGGACGCGACGCCGGTGACGCTCGGCCAGGAGTTCTCCGGCTACGTCGCGATGGTCGCCAACGCGGAAGCCCGCATCAGGATGACGCTGCCCGGCCTGCTCCAGTTGGCCCAGGGCGGCACGGCGGTCGGCACCGGGCTCAACGCCAAGCGCGGCTTCGCCGAAGCCTTCGCCGCCAAGATCGCCGCGTACAAGGGCCTGCCCTTCGTCACCGCGCCCAACAAGTTCGAGGCCCTGGCGACGCACGACGCGCTGTGCTTCGCGCATGGCGCGCTGAACGCGCTCGCGGCAAGCCTCTACAAGATCGCCTGCGACATCAGGCTGGCCGGCTCCGGCCCGCGTTCCGGCATCGGCGAGCTGCTGCTGCCGGAGAACGAGCCCGGCTCCTCCATCATGCCGGGCAAGGTGAACCCGACGCAGGTGGAGGCGATGACGATGGTCTGCGCCCGCGTGATGGGCAACGAGACGACGGTCGCCTTCGCCGCCAGCCAGGGGCATTTCGAGCTGAACGTGATGAAGCCGGTGATCGCCTTCGCCTACCTGGAAAGCGTGCAACTGCTGGCCGACGCCGCCGACTCGTTCCGCGCTAATTGCGTGGAAGGGCTGCAGGCCAACGAGGCGCAGATCAAGCAGCTGCTCGACCGCTCGCTGATGCTGGTGACGGCGCTGGCCCCCACCATCGGCTACGACAACGCGACCAAGGTGGCGAAGACCGCGCACAAGAACGGCACAACGCTGCGCGAGGAGGCGCTCAAGCTCGGCTTCGTGACCGGCGAAGAGTTCGACGCGGTGGTGCGGCCGGAGACGATGATCGCGCCCGGTGACTAGGCTCCTCGACCGGGTTTTGCGCGCGTTTCGCGGCCGTCGCCCCGTCTTGGGTGCGAGCCCAAACTTTTGCGCGACATCGCCTGAGGAACCTGCCAACGATCAGCACGTGTTCGCGTACGCGGCCTACATTCATCGCCGTTTGGTTGACGAGTTGATGAGGGTCAGAGACCTCGTGGCCGCAAACGCGGAGGTCTTGACATTGGCGCGACCGACCGCCGTCGCTATCAGTCATATCCAGGAGCAGCTCGCAGCCGTCCTCGACAAGGCAGTCTGGACATCCATCCGGAAGGGTCGACTGATCGCCCACGAAGCATGCGATCTAGTCGGCCCTGATGGGCAACGCGCTATTTTACAGCCGAGAGTATACGGTGTGCTTCACGGACACCATTTGCTTGCGCCATGGCGTTGGAACTTTGTTCGACGTTGCGACTTCGAATTAAAAAAGATAACGTATTGCTATCTTCACGAGTGACCAGAATATCTACACTGCCTTGAGCCACGAGAACTATGGGCTGTCGTCACCGGAATAGAAAGTTTTAGTCGACGAGCTGTAATCCTGATAGATCAACTCCGTGACCTGCAGCTTTTCGCGCTCAATGCCGAGAACCATGCTCTCGCAAAATGGGGCGCGGCGCTGCATCATGGAAGTACATCAAGCCTTCATGTCACAAGCGACGCGATAATTGTCGAGCGACTCGAGAGACCACCTGATAGGATCGCGTTACCGCCTTCGTTCAACGCTCGTCTGGGCACCATCACGCCAGTGGAACTTCAGCTTGATGCTTATACCTTGCACGCCTTCGTCACTCTCAAAGCGTATTTCGTAAGCGACACGCTCGGCTAAGCCTACCGCCCGCGCGTCGCCTGGAACTCGCGCAATTGGTCGCGGTGCTCCAGGGCGAGGCGGCGGGTCTCGTCGCTGACCGCCTCCCTGGCGGCCGCCTCCGCTTGGGCGACCTCGGCGTCGAAACGTCCGGCGTCGATCCCGCCCTCGGGCACGGCGTAGTCAGCGAGGATCGTGAAGCCGTCCGGCGACACGTCGGCGAAGCCGCCGTCGACGAAGAGCGCCTCGTCGCGGCCGCCGCCGGCGATGCGCACCAGGCCGGGCTTCAGCGTCGTCATGAACGGCGCGTGGTCCTTCAGAACGGTGAACTCGCCCTCGACGCCGGGCGCCGTCACGGCGTCGACCTCGCCGGAGAACAGCAGCTTCTCGGGGGACACCAGCTCGAAATGGAACGTGGCCACAGCTTGACTTCCTTTCGCGGGATCAGCGACGGCGATCGGCGAGCACGCCGGCGAGCAGGCCGACGACCCCGCCTGCCACCGCGAAGACGAACACTCGGCGGAGCTGGCCGGTCGTCAGGGCGCCTCCGTCGTCGGAGGCGGAGCGCGACGTGTCCTCGATCTCGAAGGACGCGCCACCCAGCCTGATCTCGGCCGCCTGCGGGCGCGTCACGTAGCCGACCACGCCGCCGACCAGCACGCCGAGGATCAGCAGCGCCAGCCGGGTGTTGGCGTGCACCTCAGCTCGCCTGCAGCTTCTTGGCCTTCTCCTCGGCCTCCTCGATGGCGCCCACCATGTAGAAGGCGGCTTCGGGCAGGTGGTCGTACTTGCCCTCGACCAGGCCCTTGAAGCCCTTGATCGTGTCGTCGAGCGGCACCTGCTTGCCCGGCGCGCCGGTGAACACGGTGGCCACGTCGAAGGGCTGCGAGAAGAAGCGCTCGATCTTCCGCGCGCGGGCCACCGTCAGCTTGTCCTCCTCCGACAGCTCGTCCATGCCGAGGATGGCGATGATGTCCTGCAGCGACTTGTAGCGCTGCAGCGTCTGCTGCACCGAGCGCGCGACCGCGTAGTGCTCCTCGCCGACGATGAGGGGCGACAGCATGCGGGACGTCGAGTCGAGCGGGTCGACGGCCGGGTAGATGCCCTTCTCGGCGATCGAGCGCGACAGCACGGTGGTGGCGTCGAGATGCGCGAAGGAGGTGGCCGGCGCCGGGTCGGTCAGGTCGTCGGCCGGCACGTAGATCGCCTGCACGGAGGTGATCGAGCCCTTGGTGGTGGTGGTGATGCGCTCCTGCAGCGCCCCCATGTCGGTGGCGAGCGTGGGCTGGTAGCCGACCGCCGAGGGGATGCGGCCGAGCAGCGCCGACACTTCCGAACCGGCCTGCGTGAAGCGGAAGATGTTGTCGACGAAGAACAGCACGTCCTGCCCCTTGTCGCGGAAGTCCTCCGCGATCGTGAGGCCGGTCAGCGCGACGCGGGCGCGGGCGCCCGGCGGCTCGTTCATCTGGCCGTAGACGAGCGCGCATTTCGAGCCCTCGGCGGAGCCGTCGTGCTCGTGCGGGTCGACGTTGACCTTGGACTCGATCATCTCGTGGTACAGGTCGTTGCCCTCGCGGGTGCGCTCGCCGACGCCGGCGAACACGGAATAGCCGCCGTGCGTCTTGGCGACGTTGTTGATGAGCTCCATGATCAGCACGGTCTTGCCGACCCCGGCGCCGCCGAACAGGCCGATCTTGCCGCCCTTGGCGTAGGGGGCGAGCAGGTCGACCACCTTGATGCCGGTGACGAGGATCTGCGAGTCCGTCGACTGGTCGACGTAGGGCGGCGCGAGCTGGTGGATGGCGCGGCGGTCCTCCGTGCCGATCGGCCCGAGCTCGTCGACCGGCTCGCCGATGACGTTGATGATGCGCCCGAGCGTCTTCTCGCCGACCGGCACGGAGATCGGCGTGCCGGTGTCGGTCACCTCCTGGCCGCGCGTCAGACCCTCGGAGATGTCCATCGCGATGCAGCGCACGGCGTGCTCGCCGAGGTGCTGGGCGACTTCCAGCACCAGACGGTTGCCGTTGTTCTCGGTTTCCAGCGCGTTGAGGATCTCGGGCAGGTGGCCTTCGAACTTCACGTCGACGACCGGGCCGATGACCTGGGTCACGCGGCCTACGGGCTTGTTGGTGGCGGCTTCGGCCATTGTGGTCCTCTTGAAGGCTAGAGCGCTTCGGCGCCCGAGATGATCTCGATCAGTTCCTTGGTGATCATCGCCTGACGCGTCCTGTTGTAGAGCGTCGTCTGCTTCTTGATCATGTCGCCGGCGTTGCGCGTGGCGTTGTCCATCGCGCTCATGCGCGAGCCCTGTTCGGAGGCGGCGTTCTCCAGCAGGGCGCGGAAGACCTGCACGGCGACGTTGCGCGGCAGCAGGGCGGACAGGATGTCCTCCTCGTCCGGCTCGTACTCGTAGACGGCACCGTTGGCCGTCTCGGGCTTTCGCGCCTCCGCCTTGTCCGGCACGGGCAGGGGCACCAGCTGGAGCGCGGTCGGCACCTGCGAGATCACCGTCTGGAACCGCGAGAAGAACAAGGTGCAGACGTCGAACTCGCCCTTGCTGAACATCTCGATGACCTTGGCGCCGATCGGCTGCGCCACGGCGAAGTTGAGCTGCTTCTGCTTGATCTCGATCAGCTCGATGATCCTGTCGGCGAACTGGCGCCGCAGGATGTCGTAACCCTTCTTGCCGATGCAGATGATCTTGACCGTCTTGCCTTCGCGCAGAAGCGCGTTGGCGTGGTCGCGCGCGAGGCGGGCGATGGAGGCGTTGAAGGCGCCGCACAGGCCCCGCTCGCCGGTCGCGACGATCAGCAGGTGCGTGCCGTCCCGGCCGTTGCCGCGCAGCAGCGCGGGGGCGTTCGACCCGGTGCCGAGGCCGGCGGCCAACCCGCTCAGCACCTTCGCCATGCGCTCGGCGTAGGGGCGCGCCGCCTCCGCCGCCCCCTGCGCGCGGCGCAGCTTGGCGGCGGCGACCATCTGCATCGCCTTGGTGATCTTCTGCGTCGCCTTGACGGAGGAGATACGGCTTCGGAGGTCCTTCAGCGAGGGCATGGTCGATCAATCCGATATGGGCCGGGGCGTGGCGCCGGCGGCTCTAGCTCGCGGCCTTGGTGACCTTGACGCCGCCCTCGACGCTCTCGAACTGCCGCGACAGCCCCTCGACCACGCCCTTGAGCTTGCCGGCGGACTCGTCCGACAGGTCGTTGGACGCGCGGATCGCGTCGAGCAGGTCGGCGTGCTTGGTGCGCAGCAAGGCGAGGAGCTTGTCCTCGAACTCGCGGATGCGGTTGACCGGCATCTTGTCGAGGTAGCCGTTGACGCCGGCGTAGATCACGGCGACCTGCTCCTCCATCTTGAGCGGCGAGAACTGCGGCTGCTTCAGGAGCTCGGTCAGCCGCGAGCCGCGGTTCAGCAGTTTCTGCGTGGTCGGGTCGAGGTCCGAGCCGAACTGCGCGAAGGCGGCCATCTCGCGGTACTGGGCGAGTTCGCCCTTGATCTTGCCGGCGACCTTCTTCATCGCCTTGGTCTGCGCCGAGGAGCCGACGCGCGAGACGGACAGGCCGACGTTCACGGCCGGGCGGATGCCCTGGTAGAACAGGTCGGTTTCCAGGAAGATCTGGCCGTCGGTGATGGAAATCACGTTGGTCGGGATATAGGCCGACACGTCGTTGGCCTGCGTCTCGATGATCGGCAGGGCGGTCAGCGAGCCGGCGCCGCGCGCGTCGTTGAGCTTGGCGGCGCGCTCCAGCAGGCGCGAATGGAGGTAGAACACGTCGCCGGGGTACGCCTCGCGGCCGGGCGGGCGACGCAGCAGCAGCGACATCTGGCGGTAGGCGACCGCCTGCTTCGACAGGTCGTCGTAGACGATCAGCGCGTGCATGGCGTTGTCGCGGAAGAACTCGCCCATCGCGCAGCCGGCGAAGGGCGCGAGGAACTGCATGGGGGCCGGATCGGAGGCGGTGGCGGCGACCACGATCGAGTATTCGAGCGCGCCCTGCTCCTCCAGCACCTTGACGAACTGCGCGACCGTCGAGCGCTTCTGCCCGATCGCGACGTAGACGCAATACAGCTTGCGGTTCTCGTCCGTGCCCCCGTTCAGCGGCTTCTGGTTGAGGATGGCGTCGAGCGCCACGGCGGTCTTGCCGGTCTGGCGGTCGCCGATGATCAGCTCGCGCTGGCCGCGCCCGATCGGGATGAGGGCGTCGATCGCCTTCAAGCCGGTGGCCATCGGCTCGTGCACCGACTTGCGCGGGATGATGCCCGGCGCCTTGACGTCGACGCGGGCGCGCTGGACGGCGTTGATCGGCCCCTTGCCGTCGATCGGGTTGCCGAGCGCGTCGACGACGCGGCCGAGCAGCTCCTTGCCGACCGGCACGTCGACGATCGCGCCGGTGCGCTTGACGGTCTGGCCTTCCTTGATCTCGCGGTCCGGCCCGAAGATGACGATGCCGACATTGTCCGCTTCGAGGTTCAGCGCCATGCCCTGCACGCCGCACTCGAATTCGACCATCTCGCCGGCCTGGCACTGGTCGAGGCCGTAGACGCGGGCGATGCCGTCGCCGACCGACAGCACCTGGCCGACCTCGGTCACCTCCGCCTCGTTGCCGAAGTTGGCGATCTCGTTTCTCAGGATGGACGAAATCTCTGCGGCGCGGATATCCATCAGCCGACCTCTTTCATGCGTGTGCGGATCGTGTTGAGCTTGGTGCGGAGCGAGGAGTCGAGCATGCGCGAGCCGAGCTTCACGACCATCCCGCCGATGATGGCGGGATCGACCGTGACCTTGATGGTGACGCCGTTGCTGCCGGCGACCTTGGCGAGCGCATCCTTCAATTCAAGCACATACGCGTCCTTGAGAGGCTCGGCCACCGTGATCTCGGCCCGCGTCAGGCCTTTCTCCGCGTCGTTCAGGACATGGTAGTCGCGGATCATGTCGCCGACCGCGAACAGGCGGCGCTTGGCGGCGACCAGCTTCAGGAAGTTCGCGGCCGTGCCGGCGACGCCGGCGGCGTTCAGGATGGAGGCGAGCGCCTTGCCCTGCTCTGCGGCGGAGAAGGCCGGGCTCTTCAGGAAGCGCCGCAGGTCGTCGCTGTCGTCGATGAGCCGCTGGAACGTGGCGAGGTCGGCACCGACCTTGTCGGTGCTCTTCGACTCCCTGGCGAGATCGAACAAGGCCTGCGCATAGCGTCCCGCCATTCCCGAGACGTATGTTTCCTCTTGCGCCAAGCTTCGTGCCCCCGATCCCACTGCAGCCCCGGAACGCGGCCGCCGGCGGCCGACCGATCGGTGGGCGCCGGGGCGAACATTCTTCGCAGGGAGGCCCTTCGGCAAACCTCCCATCGCGAGGCACGGCTCAGCTAACATACGACTTTTTTGTGCGCAACCCTGACCGGAGGCGGAAACACTTTTGACGGTTTCCGCGCCAGTCTGGCGAGAGCTGAGGCACGCGGGGGCGCCCGCCGGCCCGCAGCGGCGCATCCCCTTGTGCCGCGACGCGACGGGGTCGGTGTGGGATCGACCTCGCCTCGGGTTTGCGGCCGTGGTGAAAAAGGCGTAAGGTATCGCTACCTTTGATTGTCGGCCAACGCTGATCGCGACGGCTGCGATCACTCCGATCCTGACGCATGACGCGAATGACGCAAGAATGTGTGTGACGACGAGAATTGCTGGAGCGAGCCGGTGCGGCGGCCGGACGATGGCCACGATGGACTCCGAGCCTGTCGGTCATCGCGAACGCCTCGGCTCCCGCGCGACCGCGCTGTTGGAGCCGATGCTTTCAGGCTCTCGGCTTGGCCCGCGTGGTCGGCGCCGCCGCCGCGGGGTCCTCCGGCCAAAGGTGCTTGGGATAGCGCCCGCGCATGTCGGCGCGCACGTCCCGCCACGACCCGGTCCAGAAGCCGGGCAGGTCGCGGGTGATCTGGATCGGCCGGCCGCCCGGCGATAGCAGTTCCAGCACGATCGGCACGCCGGCCAGCGTCGGGTGGGCGCGCAGACCGTAGAGTTCCTGGACGCGGCAGGCGAGCGTCGGCCCCTGCTCCGCCGCGTAGTCGAGGCGGTGGGCCGCGCCGGCCGGCGTAACGAAGGTGGCGGGGGCCTCCGCCTCGAGCCTGCGCGCGAGGTCCCACGGCACCAGGGCCTTGAGCGCCGCCTCCAGCCGGTCGCCGCCGAGGGTGGCGAGGCTCGTCACGCCCTCGACGTGGACGGCGAGCCAGGGCGCGCCGTCGGCGGCGAGCGCCGCGTCGGACAGGTCCGGCCAGGCGCCGCCCTCGGCCCGCCGGAGGAAGGTGACACGGTCGCGCCATTGCGCCAGCGCCGCGCTCCACGGCAGCCGGGGGATGCCCAGCGCCGCGATCCCCGCGGCCAGCGTGACGGCGGCGTGCCGGCCGGCCGGCACCGGGCGGTTGCCCTCGCTGAGGACGAGGGCGCCGAGCCGCCGCGCGGCGCGCGCCTGCAGGGCCGCGCTAGCGGGATCGAAGCGCAGCGTGTCCTCCTCCGCGATCGCCGCGCCGGCGACACGCTCGACGTCGGCGAGGGTGAGCGGCGCGGCGAGCAGAACCCGCGCGGCGCCAGCCCGTCCCGCGACCTCGCCGATCGCGAGGTACGGGGCCGCCGCCAGCGCCGGGTCGGCCACGCTCGCGGCGCGGCCGTTGGCCATGAGGAACTCGCCGTTCTTCCCGCGCGCCTTGGCGATGCGGTCGGGAAAGGCGGAGGCGAGCAGGCGCCCGGCCGCTTCGGGGTCCTCGCCCCACTCGTCGGCTCGTCCGGAGCCGGCCCGGCGGGCGAAGGTGTTCGCCAGCGCCCGCGCCTCGACGGCCCGGCGAGAGCGATCGCGACGCCAGCGGGCGAGCCGGTCGCGCAGGTCGACGGCGTCGCCCCCCAGCCCGCGCTCGACGAGCAGGGTGGCGATCGCCGCCGCCAGCCCGGTCTCGTCGGGCGCCGCCATCACCACCATGCGCGCCAGGCGCGGCGGCAGGGCGAGCGCGCGGATGCGGCGGCCGGCGTCGGTCAGGCCGCCCTCCCCGTCCAGCGCCTCGATGGCCGCGAGGGTCGCGCGCGCCTCGGCCAACGCCGGCGCCGGCGGCGGGTCGAGCCAGAGGAGGTCGCGCTCCGGCCGCCGCGCGCCCCAGGCGGCGCAGTCGAGCAGCAGGCCGGCCATGTCGGCCGACAGGATCGCCGGCCGCGCGAAAGGTTCCAGCGCGCCGGTGCCGGCCTCCTCCCACAGCCGGTAGCAGACGCCGGGCTCGGTGCGCCCGGCCCTGCCGCGCCGTTGGTCGGCGGCGGCGCGCGACACGCGCCGCGTTTCCAACCGAGTGAGCCCGATCGCCGGCTCGTAGCGCGGCACGCGGGCGAGACCGGCGTCGATCACCACCCGCACCCCCTCGATGGTCAGCGACGTTTCGGCGATCGAGGTCGCCAGCACGATCTTCCGCTCTCCGGGTCGTGTCGGCGCCACCGCCGCGTCCTGCGCGCGCCGGTCCATCGCGGCGAAGAGCGGCGCCACGACGACCCCCGGCGGCAGGGCCTGGCCAGTCTCGGCCGCGAGCCGCTCGGCGACGCGGGCGATCTCGCCCTGCCCCGGCAGGAAGGCGAGGATCGAGCCAGCCTCCTCCGCGAGCGCGCGGCGGATCGCGCGCACGACGGCGTCCTCGACGCGCGCGTCCGGATCGCGGCCGAGGTAGCGGGTGGCGACGGGGAACGCCCTGCCGCGCGACTCGACCACCGGCGCGTCGCCCAGCAGCCGGGCAACGCGGACGCCGTCGAGCGTCGCCGACATCACCAGCAGCCGCAGGTCCGGTCGCAAGGCGCGGGCATCGAGCGCCAGGGCGAGGCCGAGGTCGGCGTCGAGCGAGCGCTCGTGGTACTCGTCGAACAGCACGGCGGCGATGCCGTCGAGGCCGGGATCGTCCAGGATCATCCGGACGAAGACGCCCTCGCTTACCACAAGGATGCGCGTCGCCGCCGAACGCGCGGCGGCGAATCGCACCGCCAGGCCGATCATCCCGCCGACCGCCTCGCCCAGCATCGCCGCCATGCGCTCGGCCGCCGCCCGCGCCGCCAGCCGCCGCGGCTCCAGGAGCACGATGGCGCCCCCCGCCGCCCACGGCTGATCGAGGAGGGCGAAGGGAAGCCGCGTGGTCTTGCCGGCGCCGGGCGGGGCGACGACGACCGCTTCCGTGCGCCGCGCCAGCGCCGCGCGAAGCGTCGGGAGAACGTCGTCGATGGGCAACGGGGGGAGGGGCAAGGACATGCGGGCGGCACTGATCACGCGCCTGCCATGACGCGGTGCCGAGCGCGGGTCAAACGAACATCGCCTCGAAGCCCGAACCGGCGAACCTCCGGCAGGCGCGGGCGGCGTCGCGACCGGTTCAAGCGGCCGATGACCCGATGGTGCGCCGATGTTGACGCGCCACGCGGAGAACCGTACACAGCGCTCCGGAGCGGGGCTGTAGCTCAGATGGGAGAGCGCTGCAATCGCACTGCAGAGGTCAGGGGTTCGATTCCCCTCAGCTCCACCACCCATTTATATTTAAATATACACTATTAATCATCATAATACTTTGGCCAATATTTCAGACATTTTCGGTCATACTTCGGGGCTCTGGCGTCACACGTGGGCCGTCTCCGGCCGGCTTTCCTCGCCTTCAGCCCCTCGTCTCTGTCGGCACATTCAGCGCTTCCGTGGAATGATGCGTCTCGACGCGGCCGACGCATCAAGGTGCGGGTTCGCGTGTGGAACCAGCGGCATCGTGTGATGGA
>CAXTIU010000026.1:0-45618 GCA_964244495.1 uncultured Beijerinckiaceae bacterium | reverse complement strand
TGTTCGCCGAGCGCACCCTGTCCGCCGAGGAGCACCAGGAGGAGGCGGTCGTCTCGAAGGAGGCGCGCGTCTACGAGGAAGTGTCGCTCGGCAAGGTCGCACAGGAGCGCACCCAGGAGATCACCGACACCGTGCGCAGGACCGAGGTCGAGGTCGACGACGCACGGACCGGCGGCATCGCTGGCACGAAGGGCGTCGCCGAAGAGGGCGTCATCAAGAAGTAGGCCGTGGTTCCGGGCCGGTCCGCTGCAAGGAGGATCGGCCCTGGACTTCACCAGACGAGCGATGGCGACACCCATGATCCCGCGATCGACGCTCCTGCGATTGATGCTCGTTGTTGATGTATCGTTCGTCTTGCTGGCTCCAGCCTGCGCGACCGACGCTCTTCACATAACCGAGGCGGAGAAGGCGGCGTGCACGCAGGACGCCGAGCGTCTCTGCGCCTCCGCCTACCCCGACGAACAGAAGCTGTTGGCCTGCATGAAGGCAAACCGAGCCTCGCTCGGTCCGACCTGCCTGCCGGTGTTCGACGCCGGCTTGAAGCGTCGCGGGCTGTGATCCCGCCATCGATCCGCCGATCACCCGACCGGGTGTTCGAACTACACGACGTCCCCTCGTGCGGAACGCCAAGGCGTCGCAGGGAAGTAAAATGCCCGATAAAGTTCACACGGAGGCCGCCAAGCACCACGAGGCGGCCGCCCGGGCCCACCACGCCGCCGCCGAGCACCATGCGAAGGGTGACGCGGCGAGCGGAAGGAAGCACTTGGAAGAGGCTCACGCGCGCACCACCAAGGCTCACGAGTCATCCAAGGACGCGCACGGCAAGAGCGCCGCGAAGAAGTAGTTACCGGCCGGTTCGCCCATTGGGGCAAGCTGGCATCCAACCCGTTTCAAGAAGGAGAATGCTATGTCCATCATCGCGTGGCTGGTGCTGGGTGCGATCGCCGGGTTCATCGCCAGCAAGATCATCGACAGCAGCGGGCAGGGCCTGCTGATCGACATCGTGCTCGGCATCGTCGGCGCCATCGTGGGCGGCTACGTGTTCTCGCTGCTGGGCGCGGCGCCGGTCACCGGCTTCAACCTTTACAGCATGTTCGTGGCGATCGTCGGTGCCATCATCGTGCTCGTCATCTACCACGCGGTAACCGGGCGCAGTCGCACGCTCTGAGGTTCGGCGATCGCGCGATCATCAGGGCGTTCGGTTCCCTGACCGTGGGGAACATGGACATGGGTCTTCCTGAAACAGCGATCGGCGGGCTGAGGGCGGCTTGAACACCGGCGGCAACGCCGGCACTTCGGGCGGCATCCTGTCGGGCCTGCTCGGTAGTGGGCGGACGGCTGTCGGCCAACGCAGAGGCGGTATCGGCGGGCTTGCCTCATAATTTGAGAACGCCGGGCTCAGTTAACTCGCGGTCCTGGATCGGCGATGGTCCAAGCAGTCGGTGTCGCCGCAGCAGCCGCAGAACGTCTTCGGCCAGAACCGGTCTGGGGCGTGGCCTCCCAGGCCGGCATGACGCCGGGTGGGCAGGTGCCGGACGACGGCTGATGAACGTTTGACCGCCGCGCCCGTCGACGATTGCTGCCGTTCGGGGAGGAACACCATGAGCAAACGTCTGATCCCGATCCTGGCGGGCACCGCCGCGGGTGCGCACCGCGTCGCAGGCTTCGCGCCAGCCGACAACCAGATGGGCGACAGGCCGCAGACGCCCGAAGCCTCGGCCGGTTCGAAGCGCGCTGGTGATACGCTCGGCGCGAAGATCAGGCCGGGGAAGGAGATCACCAGCCGTGTGACCTTCGAGATCCTTAGGGTGGAGGGCGTGGGTGCCGCCTCGCCCGCCGAGCAAGCCCAACTGCCGGCCGGCGACCCAATCGTCGCGGTGGACGGTCGGGTGTTCCCCGTTACCCCGACCTACGCCGGCTCGGCGGCGCCCGACCGGCGGACCGGGGTCGACTCCGTGCCGGCTGGCAGTGGACCACAGCAGGCGCAGCGCGTCGGCGTCGCTGCCGGCGGGGGTGGGCACGCCGCCCCGGCCAACCGCGACGTGCCCCGCGGCACCGGCCTGTCCACCGGCGACAAGATCGCCATGGGCGTTGGCGCCACGGCGGTGTTCGGGTGCGACGAGGCAGGGTGCCTCTCGCGCCTGAAGAAGGACGACGGCGGGGAACGCGAGAAGCTGCAGCAACAGGGACGGGCACCACAGAAGCAGTGATGCCAGCGAAGACAACCGGCCAGACGATTGCGCCCTCGCGGACGAAACCCATGACCCATGCAAGACCGTCGGTGACCCGCAGTCGCAACTACCTTCGTCAGGTCGTCGACGGTCTCACCGACGGCATCATCGTCTACGAGCGGGATGGCACGCTGTCCTTCGCCAACGTGAAGGCCCTGGCGATACATGGCAACGCCGAGGACATCGGCGACCACGTCCGGGACTACGCCGAGCGGTTCGACCTGCACGGTCGTGACGGCGTCAAGCTCGCCGAGCGCGACTATCCCACCAACAGGGCGCTCCGGGGCGAAACCCTGAAAGACGTTGTCCTTGAGGTGGCACCGCGCGGCGCGGCTGCGGCGTGGGTGCACAGGGTCAACAGCACCCTGCTCAAGGATGAGGACGGCACCCTCGACCTGGTCGTCATCGTCCTGCATGACCTGACGGGTGCGCGCGATGCGGAGCGGCGCTTCGAGCAGGCTTTCGCCGCGAACCCGGCTCCCTCGGTCATCTGCCGGATCGGCGACCTTCGCTTCGTGAAGGTCAACGACGGCTTCCTCGAGATGACCGGCTACGACAGCGACAACGTCATCGGTCACTCGATCTACGAGATCGATGTGCTGGAAGGCGTGCAGCGCCGCGAACTCGCGATCCACAACCTGGAGGCCGGTGCTCCCATTGCCAGGATGGAGGCCGAACTCCGCTTGGCGGGTGGAGGAACGAAGTCCGTGCTCGTCGCAGGCCAGCCGATCGACATCGACGCTCAAGCCTGCATGCTCTTCACCTTCGTCGATCTAGGTCTTGGACGGCATTGGTCGCAAGCGTCCCCTTTGCTCGACGTGAGCTAAGCCTGCGACCAGGGCCCGTCATCGCCTGACCATCGTGGATCCGCCTCTCAGCCTCAGGCGCGCTGAGCCGCTTCGGCCCGCGCCACCGCGTCCGCCGCGCCCATCGCCTGCGCGACGTCCTCGCTCGACAGCCGCATGCCGGCCGACCCGCGTGAAGGGAGGGCTACAGTGGCCGCCGAGCACCTCGCTTGCGCCCACTGCGGGGAACTGGCGGTCCAACGCCTCCGTGTCAGAAGCGAAGACGAACCGGTTGCTTCAAGCGGTCTTACCATGCGGCCCCGGGAGCGAGCGGCCGCCGAACCGCAGCTCCAGTCCCGACGAGACCTCGCACCCAGGCACGGTCCTTCACGCCCGAAGCGCGGTCGGCATGGGCGAGCCAGGTGGCGCCAAGCCGGTCGCGCGCGCCACCGGGGGCGAAGCCGCGATCGTCCGCCATCGCGCCGAGCCGCTCCTCGTCGTCGCCGGCGACCACCGCCGCGCCGAACGGCGCAGCAGCGCCACGCAGACGGCAAAATCCGTCACCACGTCGCCGGTGCAAGTCATGCGCGCGCCGACGGGATGCCGAGACGCCGCGGCGAACAGCGCTTCCAACGCCTGCAGGTTGCCGTCGGTACCGTCGAAGACCATCGAGGGACCATCCATTGCGAAGCGGGCAGGCGGGCGATGGACGTGTCCGACGCGCCCGGCTCTTTACACAACGGTCCTCGTCTGCAGGAGATGGTCCTGTCAGCGCACCAACGGAAGCGTTCCGCCATGCTGCCGCAGCTCGCGCCCTGGATCGTCCTCGCCCTGTTCTGCGCCGTGACCTGGGTCGTCACCCCGCGCCGGGTCAGCCCGCCGCAGTTCTTCGACGGTCGGCGCGACAACGACCGCCGACCCGGCGTGCTGATGGTAGCGATGAGCGCAGCCATCACCTGGGTCTTCGCGAAGTCGATCGCCAACGCCTCCGCCCTGGCCTACGGCTACGGGCTGGCCGGCGGGATCGGCTACAGCATTTACTACTTCAGCTTCGTCGTGGCGGGCGCGACGATCTGGGCGATCCGGCGACGCTTCGCCTACCGCTCGCTGTCTCACCTGCTGGTGGATCGGTACGGCCCCGGCTGCGCCCGGCTGTTCCTGCTGCTGGTCGGCTTCCGCCTGTTGAACGAGGTCTGGTCAAACACCAAGGTCATCTCTCTGTACTTCGGGACAGAGGGATCGGCGCCGTACTGGTGGGCCGTTGTGCTGGTGACGCTGTTCACCGTAGCCTACGCGTGGCGCGGCGGCATGCGGGCGAGCCTGACGACCGACCGCATCCACATCCTGCTCGCCTTCGCCCTGCTGGCGCTCGTCCTCGCGCTGCTGTTGCCGCCCTTGGCCGCGCACGGCCTCGCCCCCGTGCCGCAGGCGACGCGGGAGGCCGGCGTCACCTTCTGCCTGCTGGCGGGCGTCCAAGTCTTCTCCTACCCGTTCCACGATCCCGTGCTGACGGACCGCGGTTTCCTCAACGCGCCGGGACAGGCGCTGCGCGCCTTCCTCCTTGCCGGGCTGCTCGCTGGCGGCTTCATCTTCCTGTTCAGCCTGATCGGGCTCTACGGCCGCGCCTTCGGTCTCGGCGTCACGCCGAGCGTCAGCGTGCCGGCTTCGTTCGGCATCCCCATGCTGATGCTGTTCAACGCCATCATGCTGGTGACCGGCGGCTCCACCGTCGACTCCGCTTTCACCAGCGCCGCCAAGCTGGCCGGGCGGGACTGGCCCAACGAGACGGCGGACGCGGCCGCCCGCCACCTTCAGGTCGGCCGCTTCGCCATCCTCGCCGTGGCGGTTGTCGGTAACCTGCCGCTGCTGACGCTCTACCTCGGCGACCGGATCGGCCCCGCCGTGATCGCCGCCACGACGCTCAGCGGCACTATGGTGATGGGGCTGGCCCCGATCTTCCTGCTGTTCTGGATGCGACAGGCCGGCGCACTCAGCTTCCACCTGTCGTTCTGGCCGGGCATCGCGCTGGGGGTGATCCGCGGCGTCGAGGTGTTCGCCAAGCTGCGGATCCTGCCGCCGGCGCTTGACCTCGGCAGCGGCACCTTCGCCGCCGACCTCGGCGTCAACGTGTGGGGCCTGCTGCTGTGCACCGCCGGCTTCCTGCTCGGCACCGTGCTGGTGCCGGCGCGCCGGCTCGTCGAAGCGTGAGGAGCGTTCCGTTCGGCTAATCAGTGCAGCGGGGGCGCCGAAGCGTCTCGCTGTCGCCGGAACGGCAGGGCAAGCGAGCGGCATCAGCTGCGTTCTCGACGGGTCTCAGTAGCCGCGCACGCCGATGCGGATGTCCCATCGCTGCACCTCCGGCCGGAAGGTGCGGTGCAGGTGGTCCCGAATGCTGATCCTGCTGGGCCGGTCCGAGTCGATCTCGTCCTGCACAGCCGAGTCATGCATGCCGTGCGGGTGGCGGCGCCCCGCCGGCGGCGCCATCCGGCCTATCGGCAATCGCTCGGCCACAACGACCACGGCCATGCTTGTCGATCCCATCATGGCCGGCCGGGGCGCAGACCGATATCGGCTTTGTGCTCGGTGGCGGGCCGGGCGCCCATCTCTCGCGGCGGCTCGCCATCTGGGATTCACTCCGTCAGGCGACCGCCGGCCTCAGATCTCCGCTGGCCACCTCCCGCCATGGAGAAACCCGATCCCCGACAGCTTCGCGCACGGCGGCTCGGATGAGCCGGTGAACGTCGTCAAGCTTCTCGATCACCGGCGGCACGACGAATGGCCATGCGTCGTCATCGCCCATGGCGCTGCTCAGCGCGTTGACGAGCGTCGTCAGAAGCGGCGATGGGCGCTGATCAGCTGATCGCCGGCCATACGCTCTATGTCGCATTGCCCGGCGAAGGCTTGCGGCTACGGTCCGGCGACCATTCGGACGTCGCCACCATGTCGGTCGGTGGCCGTCGGTTATGATCGGGGGATGGATCATGGGTGGCCAAGACATGGAAGCCGGGCGCCGCAAGGTGCTGGAGCTGATAGAGGGCATCGACTACGCGCTGTTCACGACCCATGGCGCGGACGGAGGACCCCTTCACGCCAGGCCGATGGCGTGGCGCAAGGTGGAGGACGACGGCGACCTCTGGTTCTTCTCCAAGAAGGACTCGCGCAAGGCCAAAGAATTAACCGCTGATCCTCGCGTGCTCGTTGCATTCGCCGATCCGAAGAAGCAGCACTTTGTCTCCATCATGGGGCGTGCCGAGATCGTGGCCGAACGGGCCAAGGTCGAGGCCATGTGGAGCGAGATCTATCGAGCCTGGTTCCCTGACGGAGCCAAGGACGACAACGTCGTGCTGATCCGGGTCGAGGCCGAGCAAGCAGAATACTGGGACACGCCGACGAGCGCGATGGTCTACGCCTTCGGGTACCTGAAGGCCGTCGCGACCGGCAAGCCGTCACGTGCCGGCGAAGTCGGCGTCGTCGAAACGATGTGAAACTGAATCGACGACGGCGCGCTGCGATACCGCCGAACCTGGCGCCAGCGCGCCCGCTCGAAGCGTGGTGCGGGCGAAGCGTTGCCCATCTCGCGAAACGACGCGAAGAGCCGGGATGCCGAGCGAGTCCGCGAGTCGTCTCGGATCTGGTCGCGGTTCCTTGGCGGTTGGTGCGACGCCTTCGCTGTCGAAGACTACGGGTACGACTCGATCCGGTTCTGACGTGATCATTCCAACGGCCTTCATGTTCGACCGGTGCGCGTCCAGGCCCGCAGGCCGATGGATGTGATGGTTCGGGGCTGGGCGACGAACCTGTCCCAGGCCTCGCAGGCGGCGTCGACAATGGCCTGACGGCCGTCGAAGACGCGGTTCGGGAGCCGGTCGTCCCGCAGGTCGTGCCAGACGGTCTCGCCCTTCGACAGGCTCGGGCGGGTTCGGCGCGGATGCTCGCGAAGGCAAGAAGATCAGCGTCATAACCTCGGGCACGACGAGGTGGCTGGTGGTGTGCCAGGCGGCGCGGTCGAGTCGCAGCACGGCATGCGCCCAACCTCCCGGCACCGTGCATCGGCTCAGCTGACGAAACGGAAGCTCAGCGCGCCAGACCCGATGACCGGTGGTGTGGCTGTCACACCAGCTTCGCGGAGGCGTGGTCCAAGCTGCCACGCGCCAGAGGTCAACCGTGACGACGAACACAGCCTTTCCCCGCAGCACGACCACGCCTCGACCGGCCCGCTCCAAGCTCGGTGGTCAAGCGAACATCGGCACGAGCCTGGTCTTCGTGCCGCTGCTCGGCATCGCACTGCTGATCGCGCTCGGCTTCGCGTTCGTGAACGCCTTCCACGACGAGGCCGCCATCGTGATCTGCACGCGTTCCACGCCGCTGGCCGTGGTTTGGTCGGGCGTCTTCGACGTCCTCGGCGCGCGGCTGTCGGGCGGCATCGCCACCGGTATCATCACCCTGCTGCCGGTGGAGCTGATCCTTCAGGTCGGTAGCGGCGCCGGCAAGCAGCACCTCACCGATGCCCGGGGCGCCCCGGCGGCGCTCACCATCCTCGGCACCGGGTTCCTGCACCGGCCGGCATCGACGACGCCCATCCTGTCCTCGGGCGTCGCCGGCACGTTGGCCGCCAAGGGCTTGGGGTCCACCGTGCGCTCCATCGCGTCCGCCCGGGTGCTGACGCCATCCTGCGCGATGCTGATCGCCGGCAGGCTCTTCGCGCTGCTGCGGGCGCTGTTCTGAGCGGCAACCCGCCAGCGAGGCGATCGCGACGCGTCGGGAAGGGTTCGCCATGCGCGTGCTGATCGCCACGGATGCCTGGCACCCGCAGGTCAACGGCGTGGTGCGCACTCTCACCTCGCTGGAGCGAAGCGCGCGCCGGCTCGGCGCGGAGGTGGGCTTCCTCACGCCCGACGGCTTCCCGACCATCCCCATCCCGACCTACCCCGGCCTGCGGCTGGCGCTGCCCGGCGCCGGCGAGGTGGCGCGGCGCATCGAGGCGTTCCGCCCCGACGTGATCCACGTCGCGACGGAGGGCACGATCGGGCACCGGGCGCGCTCCTACTGCCTGCGGCGCGGGCGCCCCTTCGCGACGAGCTTCCACACCAAGTTCCCGGAATACGTCGCCGCCCGTTTCGCCGTGCCCGAGCGATGGAGCTATCGCGCGCTGCGCCGCTTCCACGCCGGCGCCGACGTCACCATGGCCGCGACGGGATCGCTCATGCGCGAACTCGGCGCGCGCGGCTTCGGCCGGCTTGCCCTCTGGTCGCGGGGCGTCGACGCCGAGCTGTTCCGGCCGGCGCCGAGGGCCGACCTCGGCGTGCCCCGGCCGATCTTCATGAACGCCGGGCGCCTCGCGGTCGAGAAGAACCTCGATGCCTTCCTCCGCCTCGACCTGCCCGGTTCCAAGGTGGTCGTGGGCGAGGGACCGCACGAGGCGGAGCTGCGTCGACGTTATCCGCGGGCGCACTTCCTCGGTGCCCGGCACGGCGCCGAGCTTGCCGCCCACCTCGCCGCGGCCGACGTGTTCGTGTTTCCCAGCCGCACCGACACCTTCGGCATCGTGCAACTGGAAGCGCTCGCCTGCGGCGTGCCGGTCGCCGCCTTCCCCGTCACCGGCCCGCGCGACGTGATCGCCGGCGCGCCGGTGGGCGTGCTGGACGAGGATCTCCGACGGGCCTGCCTCGCCGCCCTCGGCCTGTCGCGGCAGGCCTGTCGCGCCTTCGCGCTCGATCATTCGTGGGAGCGAAGCGCCGGGCAGTTCCTCCGCAACCTCGATGGCATGACGCGCGCGAGTTCCGCGCCCTGACGCGGGGCCAACGACCGGACGATGAAAGAAAAGGATTGGTCTTCGATGCCGATGAACGAGCGACCATCCGCGCGCGACCTCGAGACGGGCGCGGTCGCCAAGGCCTACGACCGCTGGGCGCCGGTCTATGACCTCGTCTTCGGCCGCGTCTTCGCCCAGGGACGCGATGCCGCCGTCGAAGCGGCGAACCGTGTCGGCGGCACGGTGCTGGAGGTCGGCGTCGGCACGGGGTTGTCGCTGCCGACCTACGACCGCGCGATACGCGTCGTCGGCATCGACATCTCCGAGCCGATGCTGGTCAAGGCGCGCGAGCGAGTGCACCGGCTCGGTCTCGGCAACATCGACCGCCTGGTACTCATGGATGCCGAGCGTCTCGACTTCGCCGACGCGAGCTTCGATGTCGTGGTGGCTCAGTACGTCGTGACAGCCGTCCCCGACCCTGAGGCCGCGCTCGACGAGTTCGCCCGCGTCCTGAGGCCCGGTGGGATCATCATCCTGACGAGCCGCATCGGGGCGGAACGCGGTCTACGCGCCCGGATCGAGCGGCGGCTGTCGCCGCTCGTCACGCGACTCGGCTGGCGCAGCGAGTTCCCTTTCGAACGCTACGTGACCTGGGCGGAGCGCGCCGGCGTCGCCATCCTGGAACGGCGCGCCCTGCCGCCCCTCGGTCACTTCTCGCTGATCCAAATGGCGCGGACCGCAGGCTGAACCCTTTCATCAAACAAGAGCGGCAACTCATGGCTGGATCGATGGCGGAAACGACCCCCAAGCACGGCTTCCTCGAGGACTTGCGCATCCAGCGCTGGGACGACCACCGCTACTACCATCACAGCAGGATCAACCAGTCGCTGCATCTCGTCAGCGCCTTGACCTTCCTGACCGCCTACGCAACGGCGCTCGCCAGCCCCGCCGCGGCGGCGGCGATCGCCTGGCTCGTTTCCATGACCAGCCGGCAGGCCGGTCACTTCTTCTTCGAGCCGAAAGGCTACGATCACGTCAACGAGGCGAGCCACCAGCACAAGGAGGAGATCAAGGTCGGTTACAACCTGACCCGCAAGATGGTGCTGATGGCGGTGTGGGCTGCCTCGCCCCTGCTGTTCCTGCTGAGCCCGACGGCCTTCGGCCTGTGTCGCCCGCACGCCGGTTGGGGCGAGTTCGCCCGGCACGTCGGCTTGCTATGGTTCGCCGTCGGGATCGGCGGCCTGCTGTTTCGCACCGTGCAGCTCTTCTTCGTGCGCGACGTGCGGACCGGCTTGGTATGGGCGGCGAAGATCGTCACGGATCCATTCCACGACGTGAAGCTGTACTGGCGCGCGCCCTTCGCGCTGATGCGCGGCGAGCTGGTCGACCAGGGCCTCCGCGCGGAGGTGAAGGCGCACGGCGCGACGCGGTGAGAGGCGGTACCTCCGGGCTAGGCCTTGGCCCGCAGCCCGGCCCATTTCGCGGCGAGCAGCTCGCGCAGGAAGCGGCGCCGGATCGCCTTGTTCGTCGCGATCACCGGCGCCCACCAGCCATCGTCGCGCATCGCCCGCGCCGCCGCGACGAAGTTTCGGGCGATGCGCTCGAAGTCCTCGTCCGTGCAAGCCAGGCTGAAGATGAGGCGGCCCGTGCCGACCCACGACAGGGTGAGCCCTTCGGCGCGGAGGTAGAACTGCAGCATCCAATTGTAGCGCGAGGGCGTGAGATAGCCGACCGTCCAGATCGATTGCAGGTTGGCGACGCGGACCGGAAGCGCGTCGGCCGCGAGCCGCTCGTTGAGCACCGCCGCCCGCGCGTTCCAGAGAGCGTCGGCGCCTTCGTAGAGGGTGGCGATTTCGGGCCGCTCCAGGCGGCGGAGGAAGGCATCCATCGCGCCCATCACGTAAGGGTGCGCGTTGAAGGTGCCGCGGGCGAAGCAGATGTCGGCCGGCCGCTCGTCGCGGTAGCGCCGCATGAGCGCCGCCCGGCCGCACAGCACGCCGACCGGCAGGCCGCCGCCGAGCGCCTTGCCGTAGGTCACGAGGTCGGCCTCGACGCCGAAGTACGCCTGAGCCCCGCCGCGCGCGAGGCGGAAGCCGACGAAGACCTCGTCGAAGATGAGCACGATGCCGCGCGCGTCGCAGACGGATCGAAGGCGACGCAGCCAGTCGGCGTAGCGGTCGCGGTCGAAGCCGGCGCGGCGTCCGCTGTCGACCAGCGCCGCGTCGCCCGGCGCCGCCGCGTTGGGGTGCAGGGCCTGAACCGGGTTGACCAGCACGCAGGCGACGTCGCGCCGCCGGCGGAGCACGCCGAGGCTGCGTTCGGACATGTCGGCCAGTGTCAGCGTCCGCGCCGCCGCGACCGGGTTGCCCGGACCCGGCTGCACGTCGCCCCACCAGCCGTGGTAGGCGCCGCAGAAGCGGACCAGCCGCGGGCGTCCCGTGTGGTACTGGGCGAGGCGCACCGCCTGCATCACCGCTTCCGTGCCGGACATGTGGAACGACACCGCGTCGTGGCCGGACACGGCGCGAAGGCGCCGGACGTTGTCGACGACCACCGGGTGATAGGCGCCGAGCACCGGGCCGAGGTCGGCGACCTTCGCCGCGCCCTCGGCGATGCACGCCTTGAGCGCGTCGTAGCCGAACACGTTGAGCCCGTAGGAGCCGCCGAGGTCGTCGAAGCCGTTGCCGTCGAGGTCGGTGACGGCGGCGTCGCGGGACGCCGCGAGGAAGGAGCCGGACCCCAGCCGCTCGCGGACGTGGCGGGCGAAGGGGAAGGGCACGCGGTAGCGGCCGGTGAAGGCGAGGTCCGGCAGGTCAGCCGCCGCCTCCCGCGTCAGCGCGCCGGTGCGGGCGAAGCGGCCGCGAAATGTCTCGGCGAGGCGTTCGAAGCCGGCGCGGCGCCGCGCGGCGATGTCCACCGGTGCGCCGTCGGCGGTGAAGAAGCCGTCCTCGTCGTAGGCGAAGGCGGGGATCTGCCCGGCGATGCGGCGCGCCATCCGGGCGTGACCGGCGAGCGAGCGGTGCTTGGCCAGCGACAGGGCGAGACGCGCCCGGAGCCGCGGCAGTGACAGGGCGAGCGCCGAGGCGCCGAGCGGCAGGAGGACGGTCATGACGGCCCGGTTACGCGCCCTGCGTCACAGCGCGATGACGCTGCGAACCGTCCTGCGCGGCCTCGCGGCCAACGAGGACCTGAACTTCCTCCTGACGAACCGCATCCCGCGCCGCCTGACCACTCGTGTCGTCGGCTGGGTGAGCCGCATCGAGCAGCCTTTGGTGCGCGACCTGTCGATCTGGGCCTGGCGCCTGTTCACCGACCTCGACCTGAGCGACGCCGCGACGACGCGCTTCCCGAGCCTGCACGCCTGCTTCACCCGCGAGCTGCGGCCAGGCGCGCGCCCGATCCATCTCGACCCGGACGTGCTGGTCAGCCCCTGCGACGCCATCGTGGGCGCACACGGCGCGATCGCCGGGACCCGCCTGTTCCAGGTCAAGGGGCTTGCCTACGACCTGGCCGCGCTCATCGGCGACGCCGACCTCGCGGCAGCCTTCCGCGACGGCACCTACGCGACGCTGCGCCTGACATCGGCGATGTATCACCGCTTCCACGCGCCCCATGCCTGCCGCGTCGAGAGCGTGCGCTACATCTGGGGTGACACCTGGAACGTCAACCCGATCGCGCTGAAGCGCGTCGAGGCCCTGTTCTGCCGCAACGAGCGCGCGGCGCTGCGCCTGCGGCTCGACGGATCGGCGGCGCAGATCCTGCTCGTGCCGGTCGCGGCGATCCTGGTGGCGGGGCTGCGCCTGCGCTTCCTCGACGCCGACCTTCGGACCGGTGGGACGCGAACGCTCCCCTGCGACGCCGCGTTCGACAAGGGTGGGGAGATGGGCTGGTTCGAGCACGGCTCGACGATCCTGGTGCTGGCGCCGCCGGGGGTCACCGTGTGTGAAGGGCTCGCGGAGGGTCGCCGCATCCGCATGGGCGAGCCCTTGATGCGATTGCCGTCCGCGCCGTCGCCGCGCTCCTGATCCGCTGGCGGGAAAGCGAGCGGCTTAAGCCCGGATTTCAGCCGGCCGGTCGGCTCCTGCGCGCAGCGCCGAAGCACCGCGCCGCAGCCTCGCGACGCGGCGGGATTGATGGATCGGGCCGACACGTGCGCTGCGGTGTTCGGGGCGAGCTGATGCGATGACAAAGGTCACGGCGTCGGACCGCGTCGAGGATGCGGTTCGAAGCCGTAGGCGAGCAGCGTCGTCGCGATGGCGTCCCACTCCGCCGCCAACGTCGCGCCGGCCATCGTGCGTCCGGCGCGACGATACCAGTAGGCGGCGTTGCCCGCGTCGCCCTCGCGACGGTGCAGGTAGGCATGCACCCATGCGGCCTCCGCGCCGGCCTCGTCCTGCACGATCGCGTGCGCGCCGTCCCAATCGCCCCGTCGAGCCCACCACAAGGCCGCGAGCGGTTTGGCGAGGGCTGGCGGCGGGGCGTCCGAGCCGAGCGAAGCCACGAAGTCGTCGAGCGTCATGCCGGCGTCCTTTCCCGAGCGGTCCCTCCGCCAAACGCCCGATCGGCCGAGCCGTTCGGCCCAATGACAGGTCCGGACCGCATCGCGGACGCGGTCGGGACCGGTGGGTGTGAGGCCGTCCTCGCCCCGGACTTGCGGCCACCACGGACTCGGTCTAAGGTATTGTTACCTTCATCACCCGAGCGGCGGCGACCGGGGATGGCGGCGACGCCCGCGGAATCCTGACGCATGACGCAGCTGACGCAAGAATGTGTGTGCCGGTGAAGATTCGCGACCGAGCCGGTGCGGCGGCCGAACGACGGCCCTTCAGCGTCGGATCGACATGCGCGCATCGAGCCCGGACACGCCGACGCGACGGCCGGGCGATGGGGCATCGGACAGCGTCCACGATGCGGTTCGATGCCCGGAACCGCCGTATCGGACCGGATTTCTGAAATTCGCCGCGCTTTTTTCGGCCCGATGCTCTGGCGGCGGGAGCGCCTCGGCACCTAAGAAGCATCATCCGGAGCCCGTCCCATGCCTTCGCTGAAGTCCGAGCCGTTGCTGAAGAAAGTCGCGCTGTTCTCCAAGGAGTACCCGCCCCACGTCTATGGCGGCGCCGGCGTCCACGTCGAGTACCTCGCCAAGGCGCTGGTCAAGTCGGTCGCCGTCGACGTCCGCTGCTTCGGCGACCAGCGCGTCGACGAGGGCGCGCTCAGCGTGCGCGGCTACCCCGAATGGGGCGAGGCGGCGCGGGGCAGCGATCCGCGCTTCGCCGGCGCGCTCGACGCCTTCGCGCGCTCGCTGGCGATGGCCAAGGATCGGCTCGACGCCGATCTCGTCCATTGCCACACCTGGTACACCGACATGGCCGGCCTCATCGCCGCCAAGCTTTGGGGCGTGCCGAGCGTGCTCACCATCCACTCGCTGGAGCCGTTGCGCCCCTGGAAGGTGGAGCAGCTGGGCAACGGCTACCACCTCTCGGCCTGGATGGAGCGCACGGCCATCGAGGCGGCCGACGCCGTCGTCGCGGTGTCGAAGGAGACGCGCGCCGACGTGCTGCGCCTGTTCGACGTTGCGCCCGAGCGCGTGCACGTGATCCACAACGGCATCGACCTCGATGAATACCGCGCGGTCGCCGCCAACGACGTCCTGCTTCGCCACGGCATCGATCCCGGCAGGCCGTTCCTGCTGTTCGTCGGGCGCATCACCCGGCAGAAAGGCATCATCCACCTCGTCGAGGCGATCCCGGACATCGACCCGGCGCTGCAGATCGTGCTCTGCGCCGGCGCCCCGGACACGGCCGAAATCGCCCGCGAGATGGAGGTCGGCGTCGCGGCGGCGGCCGCGTCGCGGCCCGGCGTAACCTGGATCCGCGAGATGCTGCCGCGCGCCGACGTCATTCAGCTCTACACCCACGCGGCGGTCTTCTGCTGCCCCTCGGTGTACGAGCCCTTCGGCATCATCAACCTCGAGGCGATGGCCTGCGGCACGGCGGTGGTGGCGTCGGCCGTCGGCGGCATCCCCGAGGTGGTCGTGCCGGGCGAGACCGGCCTGCTCGTCGACCCCGGCCTGGCGCCGGGCGGCTTCGATCCGGTCGACGCCCGAGCCTTCGCGCGGGCGCTGGCGGCGGCGATCAACCGGCTCGCCCGTGACCCGGCGCTGCGCGCCCGGTTCGGGGCCGCCGGGCGCGCGAGGGTCGAGGCGCGCTTCAGCTGGGACGCCGTCGCCGCGACCACGCTCGATTTGTACCGGTCGGTGCTCGCCGCGAAAGGGAGCGGCATGCGGGCAGATCGGACGACGTGACGCTCAAGCCCCGCCGCCGTCCGCCTCGCTCGCGGCCATGGCCGCGCGAAGCGCCTGCCAACGCTTGATGATCTCGTGCGCGCCGAGCAGCGCCAGCGCCAGCACGAAGGGAACGAGGTAGTAGATGATGCGAAACAGGAGCAGCGCCGCGAACAGCGCCGCCTCGGAATGCGCCGGCACCGTCTTCAGCATCGTCGCCTCGAACACGCCGATGCCGCCCGGCGCGTTGGACGCGATGCCGAGGAGCGAGCCGAACACGTAGACGGTGACGAAGGCGAGATAGTCGATCGCGCGGGGCGGCGCGAGCAGCGCGTAGAGCACGCCGGCGGCGGCGCAGAGATCGATGAGGCCGAGGCAGATCTGGCCTGACGTCAGCCAGAATCCCGGCAGCTCCAGCCTGAACCCCTGGATCTTGGCGTGCCGGTCGCCCTTTGCTGCCCAGAGAAGGTAGCCGCCCAGCGCGGCGATGATGGCGAGGCCGATCGCGCGGTTCAGGAGTGGGCTGAGGTGATCGAGGTGCGAGACGCCGGCCGCCCGCACCGTGAAGCCGATGCCGATCACCAGCGCCATGCCGAGCCAGAACGTCAGGCCGGCGATGATGGTGAGACTGGCCACCTTGCCGCCCGACAAGCCCTTGGTGGCGTAGATCCAGTAGCGCACCGTGCCGGCCGTGATCAGCGGGAAGCCGAGCGTGAACGAGATGGCGTAGCTGGTGAACGAGGCGAGCGCCGTCGTGGGATAGGGGACGTGGAGCTTGAGTTGACGCAGCGCCAGCGCGTCGTAGCCGGTCAGGGCCAGGAAGGAGATCGCGGTGCATAGGAAAGCCAGCGCGATCTGGTGCCCGCTCGTCGCCGCGATGGCGCCGCGCAGCTCCGCGAGGTCGATCTGCAGGAACGTGCGCGTGAGCACGGATATGGCGAGAAGCGCGATGCCGAGGCTGAGCGAGAGCGCGATGCCCCGGGAGATCCTGCGGCGGGCGGCGGCCTTGTCCTTGACGGTGGACGGGATCACCCTGTTCAGCAGCCTGGCGGTGAACCTGGACTCGCCATCCGCTTCCGCTCGACCGGCGCCATCGGGACGGGCGTTCGCACCCGCTCCGCCGGGCGCATCGCCGCTCGGCTCGGATTGGATTGCTTCGGCTCGTTCTTCCGCCCCGGTTTCTTCGGCGTTGGTGTCTTGGGCCGCCCTGCCGTCCAAACCAAGACCTTTCCTGCGTCCGCGCCGTCCGCGGCGGCACCCGGCGTCCGAGGCTGGGGCTCGAGGGCGCGACCGGGCCCGCCCACGCCGATTGCCGCCTCAGGCGAGCCGGGCGAGGAGCGTCTCGTGCAGCGGGTTCGCGGCCGAGAAGACGTAATCCAGCGCCACCACCGTAACGTGTTCGGCGCCTTGCGCGACGAGCCAGTCGGCGAGCGGGGCGACCTTGTCGCGCGGGCACGTCAAGGTCAAGCGTCCGGTGGCGTTTTGGGAGCGCAGCGAGGCACCGAAGCCGGCCCACGCCCGCTCGATCAGGCCATCGCGGACTGTTGCCGAGCCCTCGCGGGGTGTTGCCGAGCCCTCGCGGGGCGTGGCGAATCGGGCGGTCACATCGCGGTTCAGGCGGCCGGCCTCCTCCGCCGCGATGCGGCCGAGGATCTGGCGCGCCCGCTCCCTGGCCGGTCCATCCCAGCGCGCGCCGAGCGAGGCGACGAGGTTCGCCTCCGAGCGCAGGATCACGCCGTCGTCGAGCACCTTCAGCCCGTTGGCGGCCAGCGTCGCGCCGGTGGTGGTGATGTCGACGACCAGTTCGGCCTGGCCGGCCGCCGGCGCGCCCTCGGTCGCCCCCAGGCTCTCCACGATGCGGTAGTCGGCGACGTGGTTCTCCGCGAAGAAGCGCCGGGTGAGGTTGAGGTACTTGGTCGCCACCCGCATCCGCTCGCCGCGCCGGGTGTAGAAGATGCTCGCCACGTCCTCCAGGTCGGTCATGGTGCGCACGTCGATCCAGGCTTGCGGCACGGCGACGACGACGTTGGCGTGGCCGAAGCCGAGCGGCGTGAGCAGCGCCAGCTTGCGGTCGGCGCCCTCGACCGTCTCGCGCACCAGGTCCTCGCCGGTCACCCCCATGTGGGCGGAGCCGGCCGCCAGCAGGCCGACGATCTCCGACGCCGACACGAAGGCCACCTCCACCCCGTCGACGCCGGCCAGCGTGCCGCGGTAGTCGCGGGCGCCGCGTCCCTGCACCAGCTTGAGGCCAGCGCGGGCGAAGAAGGCGGCGGCGTTCTCCTGTAGCCGCCCTTTGGAGGGCACGGCGATGACCAGCGGCTCGCCCGATTCCTGAGCATCCCCGCCGTTCGCGCCGGTATCATTCATCGCCGAGCGGCTCATGACACGGCTCCCGAGCGGCGCTCGGCCCAGAGCGCCGCCCCGACCGCCGGCACCTCGTGGAGGGCGCCCAACGTCGTCAGCAACCGGTCGTAACGGCCGCCGCCGATCAGCGGCGGACCATCGAGGTTCGTCGCCTCTCGCGTCTCGAACACGAAACCCGTGTAATAGTCGAGGTTGCGGATGAAGCGGGCGGAGAAGCGCAGCGAGCCGACATCGATGCCGCGCGCGGCGATGAAGCCGAGCCGGTGCTCGAAACGCTCCAAGGCGGTCGTCATCGCCGGATTTGCCGCCAAGCCCGCCCCCTCGAACAAGGTCCGCATGGCCGTCGCCGCCTCGTCCGGGTCGCCGGCGATCGCCAGGAACCGGTCCAGCACGGACCGCGCGCGGGCCTCGACGCCCGAACCGCCCTTCAACGCCGCCTGTTCGAGGAAGCGATCGGCGATCTCGGCCGCCGTGCGGCCGCCGACCGCCGTGATGCCGGCGATGGCGAGCAGGTCCTCGACCAGCGCCCGCGCGCCCTTCTTGTCGACGCCTTCCAACGCCGCGAGCACGCCGGAATGGTCGATGCCGCCGTCGCGCGGCGTGTCGAGGATGCCGGACAGGCTCTTGCCTTGCGCCAGTCCGCGCGTGATGCGCCGGCGCCATTGCGGCGGGATCGCGAGGGTGTCGAGCAGCGCCGAGAAGAGGCCGGCGTCGCCGATGCGGGTCTTGAAGGGCGCTGTCGATGCGGGCGCCTCGTAAGGCAAGCCGCCGGCGACGGCCAAGCTCGCGGCGTCGAGCGACAGGCCGAGGATCTCGGCATCCGCCGCCTCGCGGTCCGCGCGGCCGAGATTCTCGATGCCGGCCTGGACGAATTCGCCCGGCCCGTCGCGGCGGAAGCGGAACACCGGCCCGCAGTAGCAGTAGGCGGCGGGCTTCCCGAACCCGGCCGAGGCGAGATAGTGCCGGCACACGGGGATCGTGTATTCCGGTCGCAGGCACAGCTCCGCCCCGCTCATGTCGCTCGTCATGTAGAGGCGCCCGCGCATGTCCTCGCCGCTCTCGAAGAAGGCCGAGGCCGGCTGTAGCAGCGGCGGCTCGCAGCGGCCGTAACCGGCATCGGCGAGATGCGCCAGCAGCGCGTCCTGGCGCTGGCGATCGTCGGCGAAGGGGAGGGCGTGCATGCGTGGCGTCCGGAACCGGGCTGGCGACAAGTCCGTCCTCTTACCAAGCACCTCTCGGCAACGCGACCCGTTTCGCTCCGAAGGGTGAAGAGGGGCGAGGCGCGGCGGATCGTTCTCCCGCTTCTACCCGCTCCCGATGGGCGTGACGCTCGATCCGCCGCGGCCAACCGCGAGCCGTCGGGCCAGCGCCGGCAGCAGGCGGTCCATTTCCGCCCCCAGCGTATAGGGCGGGTTGACGATCATCAGGCCGTTGGCGACGAGCCGGCCGTCGGCGTGCGGCTCGTCGACCTGGAACTCCAGGCGCAGCACGTGCGGCAGGCCGGCGAGCGAGGCTGCGAGGCGCTCCGGCCCGCGCCGGTCCTTGATCGGGTACCAGGCCATCACGATCCCCTCGCGCCATTTCGCGTGGGTAGCGCGAACGGCGGCGATCAGGCGGTCGAACTCGTCGGCCGCCTCGAAGGGCGGGTCGATCAGGATCAGGCCGCGCCGCTCGACCGGCGGGATGAAGGCGTTGAGCCCGCTGTAGCCGTCGAGCGCGACGACCTTGGCCCGGCGCTCGCGACCGACGCAACCCCGCAGCGAGGCGAGGGAGTCCGGGTGCAGCTCGCAGAAGAGCAGGCGGTCGAAGGGCCGGGTGAGGGCCAGCGCGAGGGCCGGCGAACCGGGGTAGGAGCCGTCTCGGCCGGCCAGCGCCAAGTCCTGGCCGGCCAGCGCCATGTAGGGTGCGATCAGCGCGCCCGCTTCACCATCGATCGTCTCGGCCATGAGCCGCCCGATGCCGGCCTTCCACTCGCCCGTGCGGGCCGCCGCCGTGCCGCCGAGATCATAGTGTCCGTCGCCGGCGTGGGTATCGATGAACCGGAACGGGGTCGGCTTGCGCGCGAGATAGAGCAGGACGCGGGTCAGCACCGCGTGCTTGAACACGTCGGCGAAATTGCCGGCGTGGAACGCGTGACGGTAGTTCACGACGTGCGCCGCGCCGGCACGACCCGGGGCGTCACGATGAAGTGCGTCACCGCGCCAGCGCGTCCCTGGCGTCGTCGGCGTCACGCAGCATCTGCGTCGTCAGCGCTTCCAGCGAGTCGAACCTTTCCTCGGCGCGCAGCCACGCGACGAAAGCCACCGCCATCGTCTTGCCGTAAAGGTCGCCGGTGAAGTCGAACAGAAAGGTTTCCAGCAGCGGCGCGCCGTTGTCGACGGTCGGGCGACGCCCCCAGCTGGCGACGGCATCGTAGGTGCGGCCCTCGACGCTGGCGCGCACCGCGTAGATGCCGTGACGCAGGCGGCAGCTCGGATCCGCTTGGAGATTGGCCGTGGGAAAACCGAGCGTGCGCCCGAGGCGCTGGCCCGGCAGGACCTCGCCGGTGATCGCGTAGGGATGGCCGAGCAGGGTCGCCGCCCGCGCCACCTCGCCCGCCTGCAGCGCCGCCCGCGTGGCCGTCGAGGACGCGGCGGCGATGGCGCCGTCCGCGTCCGCCTCGATCCTGCCGACGATCTCGACGGTGAAGCCGTGCGTCGCGCCGGCCTCGACCAGGACGGCGGGCGTGCCGCCCCGCAGCTTGCCGAAGTGGAAGTCGTAGCCGGCGACGATGCCGGCGATGCCCAGGCGTTCCACCAGGATCTCGCGGACGAAATCGCCGGCGGGGAGGTTGGCGAGGCGCGCGTCGAAGGTGAAGACCACCATGCCGTCGAGGCCGACCCCCTCGACGAGCCGCGCCTTCTCGGCGATCGGGGTCAACCGGAAGATCGTGCCCGGGCCGCCGAAGTAATCGGCCGGGTGCGGCTCGAAGGTGAGGACGGCGCAGGGCACGCCGGCGGCACGCGCCGTCGTCTTCGCCCTCGCCATCACCGCCTTGTGGCCACGATGGATGCCGTCGAAATTACCGATCGCCACGATCGCGCGCTCCAGACCCTGCGGCGGACGCTCGGGATCGAAGGCGAGTACGAAGGATCGGTGAGGGACGGGATCGACCAAGTTCTCAATCGTGGCAAGGGCGGGAGGATGAAGGCGCCGGACCCTGCCGCGACCGGCAGTGCGGGTCAAGCGTCGGCGCCGGCACGCGAGGGACGCCGAGATGCCACGCTTTTCGCCAGCGATCTTAAGGGAATGGCAAGCGGCCTCGGTCTCTATGGATGCGACTGGTCGAGAGACCGGGCCGGGATCGCGCGTATTGCGGCACCGGAACGCGGAGAATTTGCATGACCGCCGATTTCACCATGCCCATCCTCGTGGTCGACGATTACCAGACCATGGTGCGCATCATCCGCAACCTGCTGAAGCAGATCGGCTTCGAGAACGTCGACGACGCCGCCAATGGCGAGATCGCGCTGCGCAAGATCAAGGACAAGCACTACGGCCTGATCATATCCGACTGGAACATGGAGCCGATGACCGGTTTCCAGCTCCTGCAGAAGGTGCGCGACGAGCACGCCTCCGCCCACGTCCCCTTTATCATGGTGACGGCGGAATCGAAGACCGACAACGTCGTCGCCGCGCGCCGCGCCGGCGTCAGCCACTACATCGTCAAGCCGTTCAACGCCGCGACGCTGAAATCCAAGATCGACGCCGTCTTCGCCGCCGCCGCGGCTGCGGCGTAAGGCGCCGGCCTGACGAGGCCCGCCGGTCCCGCGAGGCGCCGACGCGAGGACCGTCGCCGACATCGAAGGTTCAGCGATTCCACCGCAGGACCGGCATCGCCACCGTCGGCGTCGCGTCGTGATCGGACAGGAACCGCCGCAGCGCCGCCGCTTCGAGCGCCGATGAACGGCCGCCGTTGTGCAGCGCCGCGCGGTGGATCCCTTCCGTGACGAAGAGCGAGGCGAACCCCTCGTTGGCCGCGCCGCGCACGTCGGTGCGCATGGCGTCGCCGATCGCGAGGATGCGGTCCCTCGCGATGGGGGCTCGCGCCCCGTCGGCTTCCGCCGCACCACGCGCCAACGCCATGGCGAGCGCGTAGATCGGCGGGAACGGCTTGCCGGCGTGGGTCACGCGGCCCCCGATCGCCGCGTAGCGTTCCGCGATGGCGCCGGCGCAGGCGACCAGCTGGTCGCCGACTTCCACGACTAAATCGGGATTGGCGCAGATGAGCTCGAGGTCTCGCGCCCGCAGCGCGCGGAGGGTGTCGTCGTAATCCTCCGGGCGGTCGCCGGTCGCGTCGAGGCCGACGCAGACCGCCATGGCCGCCTCGGCGACGCCCACGAGGCGCGGCGCGCGCGGGCCGAGGCGACCGGCCTCCCGGTACAGGGCGGATTCGTCGCCGGGGCCGATCCCGTACACGGGCGGGCAGCCGGCCTCCACCATCATCGCGACCGTGACGTCGCCGGAGGTGGCGATCGCGTCGTAAGCCTCGCGCGACACCGCGAGCCGGTCGAGGCGGGCGCACACCTGGGCGGCGGGTGCCGGCGCGTTGGTGACGAGGACCACCGTGCCGCCGCCCCGGCGGAAACGCCGCAGGGCGTCGACGGCCGGCGGATGCCGCCGGACGCCGTTGTGGATCACGCCCCACACGTCGCACAGGATGAGGTCGAAGGACGGCGCGAGGTCGCTTAGGGTGGCGTCCAGGCGAGGGAAACCGTCGCGGGACTGCGGCCTGGGCTCGATGGGACTCATGCCGCGCCGCTAGACGGGCGGCGCAGCCGCGTCAAGGCTCGCGCCGAAGGCTCGTCAGCCGCCGCCCGCGGAGAAGATCAGAACCCGCAATCCCGCCGCCTCGCCGCTGCCCGGCATCGTGCCCTTGACGACCGGCTGGTTGGCGGTCGCCGCGTCCATGCCGCAGAAGGCGACGACCGAGTTCGGTTTGGGCCGGCGCACGGCCACCGTCGCGGCGGGGTTGTCGAGCCAGCGCGCCGGGCCGTCGTTCGCGAGCGTGATGTCGTCGACCTCGATCGTGGTGGCGGTGGTGGCGCCTGCGGCGAGCTGCGTCTTCGCCGCCCCCGTCGCGGCGCCGACCGCCGCCTTGCCCTTCACCAGGGCCTTGGCGGCGGCCATGATCTGCGGGGTCAGGCAGACCTGGGTTTTCAGCGCGTCGAAGCCGTTGAGGTTCGACGCGTCGACCGCGTAGGTCGCCTTGATCGGCATGAAGCTCACGACGACGTTGGTGACGGCGCCGGCCTCGACCGGCTGCGTCCAGCCGAGCACCGTGTGCAGGCTCCAATCGGCGATCACCGGCGTGTCCGGTTGCGCCGGATCGCGCGGGGTGACGAGGCCCTGCTGCTCCAGCCGGGTCAGCGCGTCGGGCTTGGCGGCGGCGAGCGCCTTCTCGATGGCGTCGCCGAACGGGATCAGCGGCAGGTTCTCGCCCTTCAACGTCGCGAGCCTGTCGAGGCCGAGCGCGATCGCCTGGGTGTAGGGCGAGACCTCCAGCGGCTTGTCGTCGGACGTCACCGACAGGTTGACCGGGTTCTCCGCGCTCTGCGAGGGCAGGGCGTAGACGGTGGACCCCTCGTTGTTGACCTCGAGGTCCGGCAGGGCGACGCTGGCGGCGAGCGACAACTTCGCCGCGCCCTTGTTGTGCAGGCGGTAGGCGTAGGCGACCTTGTCGACGCCGATGTCGACCGCCATGCCCTCGACCCCCAGGGCGCTGTCGGAGGCGATCGCCATCGATCCGACCGTCAAGGGCGCCTGGGTCGGCGGCTCTTCCTCCTCCTCGCCTTCGGCCGGCGCGGCGCGGGCGGGCCAAGCCGTGACGAGGTTGGCGGCGAGGGAGGCGATGACGGCCAGGGCGGAAACTTTCAAGGCCAAGGCCGTGGTCGCGCGTGGGACGACGACCGGAAGGGGGCGGGTTCGGCGGAAGGGCATGGCGTGTCCTCGGGCATGTCCCTCGAACGAATCGGGGCGCGGCGGACCCTATCATGGCGGTCCGCGACGAGAATACGGCTGGAGGCATCCGCCGTGCCGGTCTAGGGTGCGATAAACCTGACCCGAAACGAACCTGGCCCGGGACGCTTCGCCATGACCGATCTCGCCACCATCGCCGCGCCTCGCCGCCCGCTTCGCCCAGCGGTCGCGCCGATGGTTTTCCTCGCGGTCGGCGGCGCGGCCGCGGCGGGCCTGGTTCTCGGCCGCTGGTCCGGTGCCTCGACGCTCCGTTGGGACCCGCACCTCGTGGTGCTGCTGCGCTTCATGGCGGCGGTGAAGCTCGCCGGCGTCCTCGGGGCTTCGGCGCTGAGCCTTTGGCGCGCGCGCACTCCCTTGTCCGCCGGCACCGCCTTCGCCATGGTCGCGGCGCTGGCATCGATGGCGCTGGCGCCCGGCCTCATCTGGTCGCTGGCCCACGTCGGGCTGGCGGCGGCCTTGTTCCACGGCGGCCTCCTGGCGTTCCTCGTCATGGCGTGGCGCGACGACCCTCGACAGGTGCCGGCGGACCGGGCAGGGCTCCGCGCGATTCACCATCAGACCCGATCCGCGGCCGTTTACGACCACGGCGGATGGAACGCCGGCTCAGCTTCGCCGTTGCATTCGCGAAACTGAGCAGGAGAAACGAATGTCGTTCAAGCATGCCATCATCGCCGCCGGCCTCGTCCTCGCCGTTCCCTCGCTGTCCTACGCGCAGGGAACCATCGGCGGCGCGCAGGACGGCGCGGCGGCAGGTGATCGCGCGGCCGGGCCGATCGGCGGCGTCGTGGGCGGCGCGGTCGGGGCGGCCACGGGAACGGTCAACGGCGTCCTCGGCGTGCCCGGCGCGGTGCTCGGCGGTGGCGGGGGTTGCGACACGCATACCGTCACCCGCGAGGCGCCCGACGGCAGCACCGAGACGGTGCGCCGCTCGAACTGCCCGTAAGCTAAGGTGCAAACGACTTGGTCTTCCGGGTCGACTCAGGGTCCCGCCGGCGCGAGCCGATGGGACCTTAACCTCATCGTGACGACCTCGACGAGACGTCGTGCGGCAGCAGCGAGCGCCCGTCAGCCGAGCGGATCCCGAGGCATGACCCCGACCAAGGTGTAGCCTTCGCCTTCGGGCGCGGATCATGCTGGCGAAACCTGGTTAATTGCTGATGTGAAGTAATCCTGCGGTCCAGCCCAGCGAACATCCGCGCTTCATCCGAACTTCTCGCATGCGCGACCGATGTACAGTGCTGGTCGCGATCAGTCGCGAAAGTTCCATCCGCAGCATAATAGGCTTGCCACGCCTGTGCAGGTACTCGGCGACCAGAGCCATATTGTAGACGATTAATCCCACGGAAACCTTTCGCTAGATGAAGCGAGAGGTATCTTTGAAAACATCGACTTACATCTTAGTCCTGAAGATCACCAATGTATAGGTTGAGAACGTCGCTAGTCTTATGTCGAAGGAGCAACTGTCCGCAGCACTCGCTTTCGCTTCTCTTTTTGCTGCATGAAGAGCGGAACCTGCTTCCTCGCGATATGATTTGAGATTATTACAAGGATAATTAAACTTCGTCGTCGTGTTCGCAGACAACTGGGGTCGCAGCTTCATGGCCCGACGCCGTACCACCAGCCGCTCCGCCCGCGCTCGTCCACTCGCCGCCGAACAGCCCGCCGCCGGGGGGACGCGCGCCCCGCGTGGCTGTACATCACGAGGCGCGCCGTCACTTCCGCGCAACCGAGTTCCCCCAGCAAAGCCTCCGGCGCGCCCCCTTGGTCCAGCGCGAGGTCCGCCAGATGCAGGCGGCAGATGTCGTCCGGGTCGAGTGGCGGCGATCGCGCTTGGGCTAGGTGGATGGCGATTAATCCCTTGTCGCCGCTGCTTCATAGGGCGAGCACCTTGGCGATCCGCGCGGGTGTGGCGGCGCCGACCCGACCATTGTAGCCTGCCGAGCAAGGCGACGAGGCGGTCGCCGTCGGCCTCGTCGTGAGGGTTGTGGAGAGACCAGGCGAGGATCGTCCGCGTGCCGAGCACCATCCCTTCGTCGGTCAGTTCCCCCCTCGCGAGTCAACCGCATCGGGCAGCGCGCGACTGCCATTACCTTGGAGGGATGCGGACCGTGACACCTGGCCTATCCATGATCTTTGGGGGCGATTATAAAGTAAACGTCGCATTCGGCATCAGTGATACGGATGCTGTTACAGAAATTATATCTGCGGATGCCGCAAAGATGTAAGGACGCCCTTTTGGGCGCCGGTCGCGCCTCATCCCTCCTTCGACCGCCGGTCCCGCTTCGCCAGCGTCCGCAGCCGCAGCGCGTTCAGCTTGATGAAGCCGGCGGCGTCGCGGTGGTCGTAGGCGACCGCACCTTCCTCAAAGGTCACGAGATCCTGATCGTAGAGCGAGTTCGGCGAAGAACGGCCGATCAGGATCGTGTTGCCCTTGTAGAGCTTGAGGCGAACGCGCCCCGACACGTGGACCTGGCTGCGGTCGATGAGCGCCTGCAACATCTCGCGCTCGGGCGAGAACCAGAAGCCGTTGTAGATCAGCTCGGCGTAGCGCGGCATCAGCTCGTCTTTGAGGTGCGCCGCGCCGCGATCGAGGGTGATCGACTCGATGCCGCGGTGGGCTACGGCGAGAATGGTGCCGCCCGGCGTCTCGTACATGCCCCGGCTCTTCATGCCGACGAAGCGGTTCTCGACGAGGTCGAGGCGGCCAATGCCGTTCGCCCGCGCCAGCTCGTTCAGCCTGGTCAGCAGGGTCGCCGGCGACAGTGCCTTGCCGTCGATGGCGACCGGGTCGCCGCGCTCGAAGTCGATGGTGATGACGGTCGGCTGGTCGGGCGCGTCCTCGGGCGACATCGTACGGGAATAAACGTAGTCAGGCACCTCTTCGGCCGGGTCTTCCAGAACCTTGCCCTCGGAGGAGGCGTGCAGCAGGTTGGCGTCGACGGAGAAGGGCGCCTCGCCCCGCTTGTCCTTGGAGATCGGGATCTGGTTCTTCTCGGCGAAGTCGAGCAGCGCGGTGCGGGAGGTCAGGTCCCATTCCCGCCAGGGCGCGATGACGGTGATGTCGGGTTCGAGCGCGTAATAGGCCAGCTCGAAGCGCACCTGGTCGTTGCCCTTGCCGGTGGCGCCGTGGCACACCGCGTCGGCGCCGACCTGGCGCGCGATGGCGATCTGCTTCTTTGAGATGAGCGGCCGGGCGATGCTCGTGCCGAGCAAGTACTGCCCCTCGTACTGCGCGTTGGCCCGGAACATCGGGAACACGTAATCACGCACGAACTCCTCGCGCAGGTCCTCGATGAAGATGTTCTCCGGCTTGATGCCGAGCAGGATCGCCTTGTCGCGCGCCGGTCCCAGCTCCTCGCCCTGGCCGAGGTCGGCGGTGAAGGTCACGACCTCGCAGCCGTAGGTGGTCTGCAGCCATTTGAGGATGATGGACGTGTCGAGGCCGCCGGAATAGGCGAGGACGACGCGCTTGATCTTACCTCGGGTCGTCGGATCTTGGCTCATGGGACCCTGGCTCATTCGTTCGTTCTCCGCGACGGGCTGGAGGCGGCGCAAGACCCGTGATCGAGACTTGGGATCCGGCTCTTACGAAGGGGCGAGCGCGATGACAAGCACGTCGCGTTCCATCGCCGCCGCCGCCGCTGGTCTCTTCACGACAGCCGGATCCCACCCCTCCGCAAGTCTGAGAAATCACCGGCGTCCGGGAAACCAAAGCAAACGAAGCCGCATTCGCCACCGGAGCGGTCGGCATCCACACCTGGCGCGACGCGCCGCGATGAGCTTTGGCGGCCGCTTAGCCGTCTTTTTCCCCCATCCCGGATGCTCGTGGGTGCGCGGCTCCTGGTGCCGGGCCGGTGTCCCGATGGCGTCGAACAACTGCGAACCGATCGGGAGTGTCGAGGATGGATGCGAGGCAGGTTTCGCGCGGGCTCGCGTGGTTCGGGATCGGGCTCGGCTTGGTCGAGACGATCGCGCCGGGCGCGGTCGCGCGCGCCGCCGGCCTGGAGGATCACGAGGGGACGATCCGTCTCTTCGGCCTGCGGGAGATCGCGTCGGGCGTCGTCATTCTCGCCGCCCGCGAGCCCGAGAGATGGCTGTGGGTGAGGGTCGCCGGCGACGGGCTCGACGGCGCGTTGCTCGCTCAGGGCATGCGGCCCGGCAATCCCGGCCAGATGCGCGCCGTCATGGCGAGCCTGGCTGTGGCGCCGGTCGTCGCGCTCGATATGGTCTACAGCGTCCGGGCGCTCTCGTGAGGGCCGTCCGGCATCGGCTCCGGTGACCTGACGATCAGCGCGCGCAGCCCGAACACGACCACCATCATGATCAGCATCGCGCCGATGACGTCGGACAGGAAGTGCGCGCCGAAAGCCATGCGCCAGAGGCCGGTCGCGGCGGCGAACAGGACGGCGCCGGCGAGCGCCGGGCCACGCCACGGCGGGGGAACGAGGAGTGCCGGCGCCAGCGTCCAGCTCGCGAGCGCCGCCTCGCCGGACGGAAACGAGCAGTCGTTCCGGCAGCGCCCGTCGGTGCGGGTGAACGGCTCGAACGCGGCCGTGCCGCCGAATTGGGTGACGGCCACGGGGCGTGGCCGGTGCATGGCCGGCTTCAGCGTGGCATGGACGATCAGGCCCGGTCCCAGCGCGAGGCTCAGCGTCAGGAAGACCAAGCCCCGCCGGCCGGGTGCGAGGGCGCCGGCGACGAGCCCGGCCTGAGCCGCGAGCGCCGCCAGCACGATGGCCGCGAACAGCACGAAGGGCGCCGCCCACATGGTGTAACGAAGGGCAAGGCCCAGCCGCGTGTCCCCGATGAAACGACCGTGTCCCGCGTAGAAGAGGCGCGCGACGTCGAGGTCGAAAGCCGGGCGCAGCGCCAGCACAATGAGCCCGCCGTAGAGGAGCGCGGCGAGGCCGAGGCCGAACTTGGTCATGGTCGGATTGATGACGCAAATTCAGCGACGCCGCCATGCGCGATCGGCTTCGGTCGGCGTCGTCGATCAAAGGGTTGTCGTTACGTTCGACTGCCGCTTCGCGCGAGAGCACGGGATCAACCCTGACAGATCACTCTGCAGCCCAGAGTTCTTTGAAGCTTTAGAGATGCGTCGGGGGTGGAACCATGGCATTTGCGAGGAAAGAAGCGGTGATCGCGCTGCGCCGCATCGACGACGCCGAGCGTCGGGTCAGGACGGCCGCCTACTACGGACGCGTGGGACGCTACCTCGTGTTGTGGGGCGCCGTTTGGTTCGTCGGCTGCGGCGCGAGCTTCTTCCAGCCCGACGAGCCGACGACGACCTGGACGACCGTCACCGTGCTCGGCTGGCTCGCGACGCTCGTGCTGGTGATGCGCGATCGCGCTTCCGCTCAGGCCGGGCCGAGCGGGGTCGCCGCACGATACGCCGCCTCGGCCGTCGCGCTGTCGCTGTTCGCGTTCGGCTGGGTTTTCCTCCTCACGTCGGCGTCGCCCACGCGGTACTCGGTCTACGCGGGGACGGTGGTCGGCTGCGCCTACGTCATCGCCGGCCTTTGGCGCGGTCCCGCCCTGTGCTGGCTCGGCCTCGCCGTCACCGCCCTCTTCATCGCCGGCCTCCAGCTTCCGGCGGACTGGTTCCCCCTGTACGCGGCGGTGGTCGGCGGCGGCGGCCTGATCGGCTCGGGACTGCTGCTGTCCCGACAGGACCCACTTTGACCGATGTTTCCCGCTTCGATCCCGTCGTCCACGCGCCGGCGCGGCTGCAGATCATGGCCGTCCTCGTCGCGTACCCGGTCGATGGCGCGGCGGATTTCAAGCGTCTGCGAAGCCTGCTCGCTTTGACCGACGGCAACCTCGGCTCGCACGTTGCGACCTCGGAGACGGCGGGTCTCGTCGAGGTGCGCAAGGATTTCGTCGGCAAGCGCCCGCGCACGCGGATCGCGGCGACGACGGCGGGACGCGCCCGCTTCGCCGGACACGTCGCGGCGCTGCGCGCCATCCTTGACGTCCTCGCCTCGGCGTCGGACCAATGCGCGGAGCCCGTGCGGTACCCGGCGGGTCGAGACCTCAAGACGACGTAGCATCATGCTCACCCCTCCCGAGATCGAGCGCTACGCGCGCCACATCGTCCTGCACGGCGTCGGCGGTCCGGGGCAGCAGCGGCTCAAGGCGGCGCGGGTGCTGGTGATCGGGGCCGGCGGGCTCGGCTCGCCGCTGCTGCAATATCTCGCCGCCGCCGGTGTCGGCACGCTGGCCATCGTCGACGACGACGCCGTCGCCCTGTCGAACCTCCAGCGGCAGGTTCTGCACGGCACGCCCGACGTCGGACGGCGCAAGGTCGACAGTGCGCGGGATGCCATCGCCCGCCTCAACCCGCACGTCGAAGTGGAGGCGATTCCGTTGCGGCTCGATGCCGGCAACGTCGCCGCGCTGGTGCGCGGTTACGACGTGGTCGCCGACGGATCGGACAATTTCGCGACCCGCTACGCCGTGTCGGACGCCTGCTTCCGCGAGCGGGTGCCGCTCATCACGGCGGCGGTCGGCGCGTTCGACGCGTCGCTGACCACGCTCCGCCCCTTCGAGCGCGATGCGGGGGGCGCCCCGAACCCGACGTATCGCTGCCTGTTTCCGGACCCGCCGCCGGCCGACGCGGTGCCGACCTGCGCGGAGGCCGGCGTGCTCGGCGCCTTGACCGGCGTGCTCGGCGCGATGATGGCGCTGGAGGTGATCCGCGAGATCGTCGGCTTCGGCGAAGGGCTTGTCGGGCGCCTGCTGCTGATCGACGCGCTGTCGATGCGTTTCGAGACGCTGTCGTACCGCTGGGATCCGGTCAACCCGCTCAATGGAAGGCCGGTGGCGGAGGGAGCCGGCGAACGTGCCACGCGATCCTGAGGCACGGAGGGGTGCGGAGGCGCTCGCGAATGATTATAAGGCAGGGATGACCGATGCGACCCCGAGCGCTGCCGCCCGCCAGCCCGACGCCCCAAGATCGAGGCGCGTGAGGCCCAACCTGCGAGCGCTCCTGCCGATCCTGCCTTACGCGTTCCGCTACAGGGCGCGCATCGCCGCTGCCCTCACCGCGCTGGTGGCGGCGTCGGCCGCGACGCTGGTGGTGCCTGTGGCCATCCGACGGATCGTTGACTTCGGCTTCGCGCCGAGCAAGGCGGGGCTGATCAACAGCTACTTCCTCGGCATGCTGGTCGTCGTCGCGGTGCTGGCGGTGGCCTCGGGCGCCCGCTACTACTTCGTCATGACGCTGGGCGAGCGCATCGTGTCCGACCTGCGGCGCGACGTCTTCCGCCATCTCACCCGCCTCGATGCCACCTTCTACGACACCGCGCGCATCGGCGAGCTGGTGTCGCGCCTCACCGCGGACACGACGCAGCTGAAGTCCTCGTTCGGCTCGTCGTCCTCGGTGCTTCTGCGCAACCTGTTCCTGTTCGTCGGCTCCCTCGCGCTGATGTTCGCGACGAGCGCCAAGCTGTCCGCCTTCGTCTTCGTGGTCCTGCCGGTGGTCGTGCTGCCGCTGGTCGCCTCCGGCCGCACGGTGCGCCGGCGCTCGCGCGCGGCGCAGGACACGCTGGCGGATGCCACCGCCTACGCCACCGAGAGCCTGGGCGCGGTGCGCGCCATGCAGGCCTACAACGCGCAGGGCATGACCGCCGACCGCTTCGCCGGCGCCGTGGAGAACGCCTACGAGGCGTCGCGCAAGGCGGTGGCGGCGCGGGCGATCCTCACGGGCGTGGTGATCACCCTGGTCTTCGCCAGCGTCGTCTTCGTGCTCTGGTACGGCGCGCACGACGTGCTGGCCGGCCGCATGACCGGCGGCCAGCTCTCGCAATTCGTGCTCTACGCGGTGCTGGGCGCCAGCGCGCTCGGCCAGCTCAGCGAGGTGTGGAGCGAGATCGCCGCCGCCGCGGGCGCCGCCGGACGCATCGGCGAGCTGCTGGCGGTGCGCCCCGCGATCGTCGCGCCCGCCGCCCCCGCGACGCTGCCGGCGGTCCCGCAGGGCGGCGTGACCTTCGAGGGCGTCTCGTTCTCCTATCCCTCGCGCGGCGACGCGCGGGCGCTGCACGATCTCAGCTTCGTCATCCGGCCGGGTGAGACGGTCGCCATCGTCGGGCCGTCGGGTGCCGGCAAGACGACCCTGTTCCAGCTGTTGCTGCGCTTCTACGATCCCGCCGCCGGTCGCATCCTCTACGACGGGGTTGACATCCGCACCCTCGATCCGGCCGATCTTCGCGCGCGCATCCGCTCCGTGCCGCAGGACCCGGTGATCTTCGGCGCGACGATCGCCGACAACATCCGCTACGGGCGGCCCGACGCGACCGTCGGCGAGGTCCGCCAGGCGGCGGAGCAAGCCGCCGCCGACCAGTTCATCCGCATGCTCCCCGCCGGCTACGAGACGGCGGTGGGCGAGCGTGGCGTCACCCTGTCCGGCGGCCAGCGCCAGCGCGTCGCCATCGCCCGCGCGATCCTCGACGCGTCCCCGCTGCTGCTCCTCGACGAAGCGACCTCAGCGCTCGACGCCGAGAGCGAGATGCTCGTGCAGGGCGCGTTGGAGACGCTGATGGCGACGCGCACCACGCTCGTGATCGCGCATCGGCTCGCCACCGTGCTGCGCGCCGACCGCATCCTGGTTCTCGACCACGGCCGCGTCGTCGAGGAGGGGACACATCGTTCGCTCGTCGCGCGGAACGGCCTCTACGCCCGTTTGGCCAAGCTTCAGTTCGAGACCCACGCGCTCAGCGACGCCGCCGAGTGAGGTCGCGGCGCCAAGCCTGCGGCGTGGATCGTCGGGGGTGGCGACCATCCCGCGCTCGTTCACCGCACCGTGACCTCTCACGAAAGCGAGACCACCTGGACGCTGTACGACGGCGACCCCATCATCGATATAAGGAAGGCAAGGTGGAACCATCGAGGAGGATCGCCCCGTGAGGCGAGGGATCGCGGCATGCGCGGGTTTGGGGGTGATCGCCTCCGCGGTCATCGCGCTCACGTGGGCAACGGCTTCCAGGCCGGTCGCCAAGGCGGCGCTGCCGCCGAAGCCGGTTCCCGTGCTGGCGGCGGAGGCGAAAGCGGAAGACGTGCCCATCATCCTGCGCGGGCTCGGCACCGTCACGGCTTACAATTCCGTGGCGCTGCGCAGCCGCGTCGAGGGCAACATCACGCAGGTCAACTTCAAGGAGGGGCAGGCCGTCCGCAAGGGCGACCTGCTCATCCAGCTTGACCCTCGTCCCTACCAGGCGGCGCTCGATCAGGCCAAGGCGAACCTCACGCGCGACCAGGCGGTGCTGTCGAACGCCAAGGTCGATCTCGCCCGCTATTCCAACCTGCTCAAGCGCAACTTCTCGCCCGAACAGCAGGTGGCGACCCAGCAGACCACCGTCGCGCAGAACGAGGCGACCGGACAGGCCGATCAGGCGGCGATCCAGGCCGCGCAGCTCAACGTCGACTACGCGGCGTTGCGCTCTCCCATCGACGGGGTGACCGGTATCCGCCAGATCGACATCGGCAACCTGATCCAGGCCAACAGCGCGCAGAACCTCGTCACCATCACGCAGATCGAGCCGATCTACGTGATCTTCACCTTGCCAGAGTCCGATATCGACCGGGTGCGGGATGCGATGGCGAAAGGCGTGCTGAAGATCCAAGCCTACAAGGCCGACGACCAGCACATGATCGCCGAAGGCAAGCTCGACCTCATCGACAACACGGTCGACCAATCCACCGGCACCGTGAAGCTCAAGGCCGAGTTCGCCAACGCCGACCGAGCGCTCTGGCCGGGCCAGTTCGTCAATGCCCACGCCGTGCTGCAGACCGTGCATAACGGCGTGACGGTGCCGTCGTCGGCGGTGCTGACGGGGCCAAGCGGCGCCTTCTCCTACCTCGTCGAGCCCCACGCCGGCGACCAGCCGTCGAAGGTGCAGCTGCGCCCCGTTCAGGTGCTGCAAACGGAAGCCAACCACGCGCTGATCGGCAGCGGACTGAAGCTCGGCGACCAGGTGGTGACGGCCGGCCAGTTCCGGCTGCAGCCCGGGGCGACGGTGAGGGTCGCTCCCCAGCTCTCCGACACCGGCCAAAAGCTTTCCGACGCGCCGGCCGGCACCAAGGACGCCGAATGAAGGGCTCCTCGTGAACATCTCCGCTCCCTTCATCAAGCGGCCGATCGCCACCGTCCTCCTCATGGTGGCGCTCCTTGTCGGCGGCGCGATCGGCTATAACCTCCTGCCGGTCGCGGCCCTGCCCAGCGTCGACTTCCCGACCATCTCGGTCAGCGCGCAACTGCCCGGCGCCGATCCCAACACCATGGCGTCCGCCGTGGCGCAGCCGCTGGAGCGACAGTTCGCGCAGATCCCCGGCGTCAACCAGATCACGTCGGCGAGCGTGCTCGGCACCACCAACATCACCTTGCAGTTCGAATTGTCGCGCAACATCGACGGCGCCGCCGGCGACGTGCAGCAGGCGATCAACGCTGCCGGCGGCTTCCTGCCGAAGACCTTACCGAACCCGCCGACCTACAAGAAGGTCAACCCGGCCGACACGCCCGTTTTGATCCTCGGCCTCACGTCGCAGGCGATGCCGCTGACGCAGCTCGACCAGTTCGCCGACCTCGACGTGGCGCAGCGCATCTCGACGCTGCCGGGCGTCGGCCAGGTGCTGATCTTCGGGGAACAGAAGTACGCCCCTACCATCATGGTCAACCCGCTGTCGCTCGCCTCGCGCGGCATCGGACTCGACGACATCGCCACAGCGGTGACCAGCACCACCGCGAACCTACCCGTCGGTACGCTCCAGGGCCCCAGCCAGTCCTACCAGATCGGCACCAACGGCCAGCTGTTCCTGCCCCAGCAGATCGCCAAGTCGGTGGTGGCCTACCGCAACGGTGCGCCGGTGCGGCTCGGCGACGTCGCCAAGGTGGTGGCCGGCGTCGACTCGCCGCTCCAGGCGAGCTGGATCGGCGCGACGCGCGGCGAGATGATCGGTATCTGGCGGCAGCCCGGCGCCAACACGCTGCAGCTGGTGGATCAGATCAAGGCGAAGCTGCCGAGCCTGCAGGCCGGCATCCCGCCCTCCATCAAGCTCTCGACCGTGATCGATCGTTCCACCTCCATTCGCGACAGCTTCGCCGACGTGAAGATCACGCTGATGGGCACGATCGTCCTCGTCGTCATCGTCATCTTCATCTTCCTGCGCGAACTCTGGGCGACCGTGATCCCGGCCATGACGGTGCCGCTCTCGCTCGTCGGCACCTTCGCCGTCATGTACGAGTTCGGCTACAGCCTCGACAACCTGTCGCTGATGGGATTGACGCTGGCCGTCGGCCTCGTGGTCGACGACGCCATCGTCATGCTGGAGAACATCTTCCGTCATCTCGAGATGGGCAAGGACCGGGTGACGGCGGCGCTCGACGGCGCCAAGGAAATCGGCTTCACCATCGTCTCCATCACCATCTCGCTGATCGCGGTCTTCATACCGCTGCTGTTCATGGGCGGCATCGTTGGCCGGCTATTTCGCGAGTTCGGCGTGGTGGTGACGGTCGCCATCGTGCTGTCGGCGATGATCGCGATCACCTTGTCGCCGATGATGGCGTCGCTGGTGCTGAAGAACCCGCATCACGTCGAGCACGGGCGGCTGTATCGCCTCAGCGAACGCGGGTTCGAGAGGCTCATCGCCGGCTACGAGCGCGTCCTCAAGTTGTCGTTACGCTTCCGCGCCCCGGTGATGGTGCTGAACGTCGCGCTGATCGCCTTGTCGGCCTACTTCTTCGTCACCATGCCGAAAGGCTTCTTCCCGCAGGAGGACACCGGTGCCTTGTCCGGCTTCACGCAGGCCGATCAGGACATCTCGTTCGACGGCATGAAGAAGCGTCAGGAAGCGTCGCTGAAGGTGGTGGCGGCGGACCCCGACGTCCAAGCCGTCGGCTCGACGATCGGCGGCAACGCGAGTGCCGGCTTCAACACCGGCCGCATGTTCATCCAGCTGAGGCCGCTCGACGAGCGGCACGCGACCGCGGACCAGATCATCCAGCGGCTGCGCGTCAAGCTGGCCGAGGTTCCGGGCATCGCGACCTACCTGCAATCGGTGCAAAACATCCAGCTCGGTGGCCGTATCTCGCGCACGCAGTACCAGTATACCTTGCAGGACACCGACCTCAACGAGCTGAATGATTGGGCGCCGAAACTCCTGGCCAAGCTGAAAGGCTCGCCGCTGCTCCAGGACGTGGCCAGCGACCAGCTGACTGGCAGCCCGACCTTGATGATCGACATCGATCGCGACGCCGCCGCCCGGCTCGGCGTCAACGTGACCGCGATCCAGCAGACGCTCGCCGACGCCTACGGGCAGTCCTACATCACGCAGATCTACGCGCCGCTCAACACCTACCACATCGTGATCGAGGTCGAGCCGCGCTTCCAGCAGGACACCGCCGCGCTCAGCCAACTCTACGTCCACGGCACCGGTACGGCGATGATTCCGCTGAGCCAGTTCGCCAGGCTGAAGCCGGTGCCCGGCACGATCGCCGTCAACCACCAGGGCCAGTTCCCGGCCGTCACCCTGTCCTTCAACCTCGCGCCGGGCGTGGCGCTCGGCGAGGCCGTGACGGCGATCCAGGGCGTCGAGGCCTCCATGGACAAGCCGGCGACGCTACAGACGTCGTTCCAGGGGACGGCGCAGGAGTTTCAGAAGTCGTTGGCGACTCAACCGATCCTCATCGCCGCCGCGCTTTTCGCCGTCTACGTCGTGCTGGGGGTCCTTTACGAAAGCTTCATCCATCCCTTCACCATTCTGCTCAGCCTGCCGTCGGCCTGCGTCGGGGCGCTGGTGTCGCTGAAGCTGTTCGGGTTCGACCTCAGCATGATGGCGATCATCGGCTTGGTCATGCTGATCGGCATCGTCAAGAAGAACGCGATCATGATGATCGACTTCGCGCTGCATCGCGAGCGGGACGGCGGCTTGAGCCCGGAGGAGTCGGTCTACGAGGCCTGCGTGCTCCGCTTCCGGCCGATCATGATGACGACGATGGCCGCCCTGCTCGGGACCCTGCCGATCGCGATCGGCTACGGGGCCGGCGCCGACCTGCGCCAGCCGCTCGGCATTGCCGTGGTGGGCGGCCTCATCGTCTCGCAGGCCCTGACCTTGTTCACGACGCCGGTCACGTACCTTTACATGGACAAGCTCACGACCTTGTTCGGCAGCACACCCCAGAAGCGGACGCTCGCCCAGGAGATCGCCGATCCGGCGGAGCCGGGCACCGAACGCGAGGCTGCCTGAGATGGCGGCTTGAGGTCCGCCGCGACGATCGCGGTCTGGTGCCTCGCCCTGCTCGGCGTCGCCATCGCCGCCTCGATCGCCACCGCGATGGTCTTCATGGCAAGTTCGCTCGACCCGAGCGAGTTGGTCACGACGGGGGTCGACGCTTGGACGGAAGCGCTCAAGGCGGTTGCGGCCTTCGCGGGGCTCGTCGTCGTCGCCGTTCTCGGCTTGAGCCTCTGGCACACGGCGCGGTTCAAGCCCTTGGGCGCGCTGCTGACGCTCGCGGAAGTCGGTGCCGTCGCCTGGGCGTGCGCCGTGTTCTACCGCGAGTATTTTTGAGGCGCGCGCGCAGCCCGATAGCGAGGAGCGTGCGCCGGCAGATCGACCGGAAATCGCCGCGCACCGTCCGGGCTGGTGCCCTAGCTGGCAGCCCTCATCGCCGTGAGATCGAGGTATTTGGACGTCACGACCTCGATGATCTCGTCGAGACCCGCGGCTGCTTCCTTCTCCTCGGCGATCGATGTCCTGAAACCGGCTTCGTGGCCCTCGAAGCCGGCCGCCTTCGCGATCACGATGAGGGAGCGGTAGGCGGCGATCTGGTCGTATTGGAAGGCGTAGCCGGCGTAGAGGTTCTTCAGGACCGTGTCGCTCGCCGCGCCGTGCACGGCCGCGCCAAGGGCGCCGGCCACCTTGCCGATGGCCTCCTTCAGCCCCGATCGGGCCGAGTCCATCTCGCCCAGGGCGTGATCGAGGCGGTTGATCTGGCTCTCCGTCACGGCGCAATGCTGCTTCAGGACGGCCGCGTAGCGCGGATAGTCGTCGAGGTGGTTGCCCGACAGCTGCGCCTTCATCTGTTGAAGGCCCTGCTCCTCCAACGTGCGCGTGTTCTGAAGGGATTCGCGATAGATCGAGACGAAATCTGCCATGTGGATCGTTCCTGTGCCGAGATGAGGATGCCGAAGCACGCGACCAATCAAATGCCGTCGCACAAGGTTGAGCAGCGTTTTGCCCCAGGGACGCACGGTCGCGGGTCCTGCGTGTCGCCCGCCACCGCGTTTCACCGGGCCGACGAGGCGCCCCGCTGCGGCGTGCTAGCGGCGCGCCGCCGGAGCACCTGCGTGACGAACGCAACGCCCTGGGCCAAGGGAAGGGCGGCCGCCGGGATTTCGGCCCTCGCCGCGTCGAGTCGAGCCGCGGCCGACGCCGCCGTGCGCCGAGCCTCGTGCGGGTCGATCTCTTCCGGCGTCGCGAACAGCCGATGGCGCCGTGTCCAGACGCCGGGGCCGCGCCGGCTCGACCAGACCGCGAGCGGCACGCCGGCGACCAGGCCCGGGATCAGCAGCGCCGCCATCACCGGGGCCCGGGCGGCGACGAGCGCCATTGGGAGCAAGGCGGCGAGGAGCGGGATCGCCAGGAGCCGCGCCGCCTCTCGCCACGTAACGCTGCGGTCGTCGCGCGCCTGCGCGTCCCATTGCACGACGTGGCCGGTGAAAGCGTCGAACACGAAGATCGCGTGGAACACGAGCGTCACGGGATAGACCAGGGCGGCGAACGCCTGCTCCAGCACCGCGCTCGCGACAAGCCCGGCGCGACCGCCGAAGCGTCGCGCCATGGTGCCGTCGACGAGGGCGGCGAGGACGCCGAGCAGGCGCGGCGCCGCGATCAGGGCGCCTGCCATGACGACCAGCGCGCGCTCGGCGCCGGGCGCGCCACGTGTTTCGAGACCGACGTAAAGCGCCAGCCATACGAGGACCAGGATCGAGGACAGGTAATGAAGGAGGCCGCGCGTCAGGTGGTAGGTGGACGCAGCACGCAGGCCGTCGGTCAGGAGCACGGCGGCGTGCTGGAGGTTCCCCTGGCACCAGCGGCGGTCGCGGCCGAGATGGTCGAGCAGGTTGGTCGGCGTCTCCTCCCAAGAGTCCACGTAGCGGTCATCCGGTCCGTCCGGCAGCATCCACACGTCCCAGCCGGCGCGCAGCAGCAGCGCCGCCTCCACCGTGTCGTGGGACAGGATCTCGCCGCCGAAGGGGGCGGGTCCGGGCAGGACGGGAAGACCGCAATGGGCCGCGAAGGCGTCGATCCGCAGGATCGCGTTGTGGCCCCAGTAGTTGCCGCGCGGCCCCTGCCAGAAGGCGACCCCCCTCTGGAACAAGGGCCCGTACAGCCAGGCGTTGAACTGCTGGAGGCGGGCGAACAGGCTGTCGCGACCGACCGGGTAGCACATGCACTGGATCAGTCCGGCGTTGGGGTTGGCCTCCATCGCCCCGATCAGCCGCCCGATCGCCGCCCCGGTCATCAGGCTGTCGGCGTCGAGCACCACCATGAAGTCGTAGGCGCCACCCCACCGGGTGCAGAACTCGGCGATGTTGCCGGCCTTGCGCCCGGCGTTGCCGGCCCGCCGGCGGTAATGGATCAGCGGCTTCACCCCCGGACGCAGCGCGGCGAGGCGGACCATCGCCCGCTCCTCGGCGCGTGCCCCGGCCTCGGAGCGGGTGTCGCTCAGCACGAACATGTCGACGAGCCCGACCCGCTCCCGCGCGAGCAGATCGGCCATGACGGCCATCGCGGCGAAGACGCGCGTCGCGTCCTCCTCGTAGACCGGCAGCACCACGGCGGTGCGCGCGCGGCCGGTCGGCGGCGCCATGACCGGGCCGATCGTCGTCCCACGCCGCCGCCCGAGCGTCACCGCGGCGCCCAGCACCGCGCTCCACGACGCCATCGCCAGCGGCAGGACGTTGAGGGCGACGACCACCGCGTAGATCATCCGCGGCACGCCCCACAGCGGGAGCGCCATCGGCGCGACGGGCCAGGCCAGCACTAGGCCCGCGCCGCAGAGCAGACCGAGCGGGACGAAGTGGCAGGCGTGGCGGAGCCAGGGCGTGGGTGTCGGCATGCGCGCCGAAGCCTCGGGGGACGGGTGCGATGGCGTGTGCGTCAAGACGGCGGCACCGTTGTCAGCTCCGAGCCGTCGCTATGGCGGCGGGGCAGAATGGTCAGGTGCCGGCGGCCCGGGCCAGGGTGCGAGATGCCGCAGCGTCCGTCGGCGCGCGCGGCGTCCTCAGCGCTTGGCGATGCGCCGCAGCGCCGCCGCCAGGGCACGGACCTTCGGCAGGTCATGGACCGCGATGGTGCGCAGCCTCGGATCGTCGCCGTTGAGGATGAAGTCCTTGTCCAATGCCGCCAGCCGGTCCAGCGCGGCGATCTGCCGGTCGGCGAACAGGGCGTCGAACGCCTCGCCTCCCTGGCCCGAAAGCTGCGCCAGCTCGGCGCGCCCGATGGCGCGCGCGCGATCGGCCGACGGCAGCTGGGTCACCAGCGGCTTCAGCAGCCTGGTCGCGTCCGCCACATAGCCGTAGGGGATCGCCACGAGCCCGGCGAGCGGGGTGAGGCCGTCGAGCGTTGGCGAGGCGGCGTCGCGCGCCGCGTTGCGGGCGACGGCGGCGTCGCGCGCCGCGAAGGCCGCCCTGGTGTCGTCGTTCGTGCCGATCTCGCGACGGGCGAAGGCGCGCACGCGCGCGTCGTCGGATCGCGCCACGGCGAGGGCCGCCGAGGCCTGGAGGAACTCCACCGTCGGCACCGCGATCGCGATGTAGGCGTCGGTCGTTTCCGTGCCGATGGAGGAGGGCACGTCCGTTTCGGCATCCGGCGTGTACGGATCGGCCTTGGCGGACGGGACCGCCGGCGGCAGGCACGCCAGGAGGAGGGACGCGATCAGCGCGCGCGCGATGCGAGTGGCGTCCAGGGTCATAAGGTTCTCCTCTAGCGCGACCCAATCAGCGGCGGACCCGCTTGCCAACCTCGCTCCCCGTCGCGCGGTCGAGACGGCCTCGGCCGTGACGCGTCGGCCACAGCGGATGGGGAACGCGGTCGGGGCCGCCGTGCGGAGACGACGCGACCGTCTCGCAACGTCAATGATAGCGATGAAAGGCGAATCGATTCCAGCTTGGCGGGAGGTTACGCGTGTTCACGTTGAAGCGATGTCGGCTGCTCGTCGGCCTCGTGGGCGTCCTTCAGCTGCCGCCCGGATCGACGGCCGGTGCCCAGTACGCCGCCGTCGTCACCGCCCAGCCGCCGGCTGCCGATGCCGAGATCGCGCGGTACTTCATCGATCCCGCGACCGACCCGCAGCTTCCGGAGGGGGCGATGACCGCGCTGGTCCGCGCCCGGATCGATCATGTCTTCGTGATCTTCAACGAGAACCAATCGTTCGATCACGAATACGGGACCTTCCCCGGCGCCAATGGCTTGTACTCGACCGGCGTGGCCCCGCGCGCCCCCGCCGCCACGCCCGGTTTCGACCAGACCTACACCGATGGCGAGGCGCGGACGGTTCACACCGTGCGGCCCTTCCGTCTCGGCCCGGCCGAGAACGCCACGGTGAGCGACAGCGTCGATCACACGCACAGGGGCTTGGCCGCCAAGCTCCGTGTCGTGGACGGCGTGCCCACGATGGGCGGCTTCGCGCAGGTGGAGTTCGACGGCAAGGCGGCGAGCGCCGGCGGCAGGATCAAGTCCGCCGCCGGGGCCGCCAGGGGCCGCCAGTTCGCCGACCTCGTGATGTCCTACATCGATTGCGACACGATCCCCTTCTTCTGGCGCTACGCCAGCCGCTTCACCCTGTTCGACGCCATCTTCGCCACGGAGGACACGCCCTCCACCCCCAACGCCATCGCGATGATCGCCGGCCAGTCCGGCGAGACGCAATGGGTGAAGCACGGCTCCGCCGGTGAGGCTGAGGGCGTGGCCGGACCGACGCGGCGACCACCCTTCGTCACCGACGCCATGCCCTATTGGGGCTCCGCCCTCGACCCCACGGGCGCCGACCGCGCCCCGATCGGTCGCGACGTGCGCGAGATGCACGGCGTCGCGGCGAACGCGACCTTCGCCAGCATCCCGCTGACCGCCGCCGGCGCAAGCGTGGCGGCGGCGCTCGCCGGCGACCAACATCCCGCGACGAACGAAGTTGACATCCAGCACGACATCGCGGCCATCGCCGCCCACGGGAGGCCGCGCGTGGAATGGCGATGGTACCAGAACGGCTACGATCACGAGCCGACAGACCCGCCTGGCGTCGCGACCCACTTCAACTTCGTGACCCACCACGAGGGACCGCAGTATTTCGGCTATATCGCCGACAACGCCGGGGAGCTGCCCAACCTGAGAGGCGAGGGCGACCTCTTCGCCGACATCGTGGCGGCCCGCGTGCCGCCCGGCATCATCTACGTCCGAGGCGGTTACGGCAACCTTCAGGGCTTGAAGCCGCCGATCCAGAACCCCGCCTTTCCCCGCGTCCTCACGCCGGCCGACATCGACACCATCGAGAGCGTCAAGGCCGGCGACGACGACCACCCGGCCTACGCCGACCGCCAGATTTCGGAGGCGATGACCGCCCGCGTCATCAACGCGGTCGCGGCCGATCCGGCGCTGTGGTCGCGAAGCGCGATCATCGTCACCTACGACGAGTCCGATGGCTTCTACGACCACGTGCCGCCGCGCATCCTGTCCTACGGTCCCGATGGCCTGCCGCTCTCGCGCGGCATCCGCGTGCCGCTTCTGGTGATCTCGCCCTACGCCCGCGCCCACGTCGTGTCCCACGCGGAAGGCGACCACAACGCGGTGATCGAGACGATCAACCAGATCTTCGACCTGCCGGCGCTCTCCAGCCTGCCGGACGAGGCGGCGGCGCTGCTCGCCGGCAACGCGCCGGCCTTCAACCGCTTCGGGCCGCCCGGCTTCGAGCAGCGCTACCTCGGACCCCGCGACGTTAACTCGGCCATCACCGACGGGCTGATCTCGGCCTTCGACCCCGATCGCCTGCGCGGGATGGCCGAGCCGCTGCCGGCGTCCTACGCGACCATTCCGGCCGAGGTCGTCGAGAGCCTGCCGCACTACGCCGGACGGGGCTGCGCCGCGATCGGCCTCACGCCGGAGGATCGTCGGCAGGGCATCGCCACCGTCGTCCCGCCGGGATTCAACCCCCTTGCCGCGACCCTGCCGCAGTACAACGCGCCGACGCCGTGAGGATCGGACCGACCATGCTGCGCCTGCTCGCCGTCGCGTGCCTCGCCGCATCGGCCGGTCAGGTCCGGGCGCAGGCGAGGCCGACGCGAACGACGCTGGAAAGCGTGCGTGCGCGCGGGTTCGTCCGTTGCGCGAGCGTCGAACGCCCAGGCCTCGCCACGCGCGACGCGGACGGGGCATGGTCGGGGCTCCACGTCGAGCTCTGCCGCGCGGTTGCGGCGGCGGTGTTCGGGCCGGCGGCGCCGATCGACATCCACGGCGCCGGAACCGACGCGAGCTTCGCGCGGACTGGGGGCGGCGGGGACGACATCGCGTTCCTGAGCTTCGCCGAGATGGCGGAGCACGGGTTGGCGGACAGGCTCGTGCCGGGCCCGACCGTGTTCGTCGAGAGCCACGATCTCATCGTCGCGGCCGACTCGTCGATACGGCACGTCGCCGATCTCGCGACGAGCCCGATCTGCTTCATCATCGCGACGGCGGCCAACGACAGCCTCGAGGGCTGGTTCGGCGAGCGACACATCCCGATCGTCCGCTACGCGTTCCGCGAGGAGGACGAGATGGCCGACGCCTACGCGGTCGGGCGTTGCAAGGCGCTCGTCGGAGAGTCGACCGCGCTCGCCGCCACACGGCTCGACGGCGGCGTCAACCACCTCCGAAGCCGGTTCCTGCCCGAGCACCTCGCGAGCTTTCCCATCGTCGCCGCGACACCGCTCGCGGGTGACGCGCAATGGGCGGCGATCGTCGCCTGGTGCATCGCCACGCTGAGGGCGGCGGAGACCGCCGACAGCGCCTTCCAGGCAGGTGGCACGCGCGCGATCCCCGTTCCGGGCGATGGACTCGGCCTCGCGGCGGACTGGCAAGCGACGGTGATCGCGACGGTCGGAGACTACGGCGCCATGTTCGAGCGGACACTCGGTGCATCCTCGCCATTGAAGCTGGAGCGCGGCATGAATGGGCCTGCCGCGCGCTGAGGGACGCCGCAGATGCCCACGCTCCATTAGCGTGTTTGGCCGTTTGCCCTCGATGGCGATCGATCGGACCGGCGGCCGACACAGGATGACGCCACCTTCGCGCGGCTCACGCCTCGCGTAGCTCATGGTCCACGGAAGGGCCGCCGACGGCTCGACGTTTCAGGTGATCAAACGCGAAAGCCCCCGCACGATGGCGGGGGCTTCCTCGATGTTCGGGCAAGTCAACGAAGATTTATACCTTCGTCCACTCCGACTGCGCCTGGGCGGCCGACCGCTTGAGATGGACGTGGGTGTCGACGCGGTCGACCCAGCTCAACGGGATGTAGTGGTGCTGGCCATCCGCCGAGTCGCTCTTCGTCAGCTTGATGCGATCGGTGCCGTCCATGTGGTCGACGGTGCCGACGTGCGTGCCGTCAGAACCCAGGACCGGCATGTGCTCGACGATGGAGGTGCCCATCGTCGTACCGAGCGTAGCGGTTGAACCGGTGCGCGTCGTGCCTGCGGTCCGTGCGTCGTCGACCTCGATCTCGGTCCTGCGCACGGTGTCGGTGATCTCCTGGGTGCGCTCCTGGGCGACCTTGCCGAGCGACACTTCCTCGTAGACGCGCGCCTCCTTGGAGACGACCGCCTCCTCCTGGTGCTCCTCGGCGGACAGGGTGCGCTCGGCGAACAGGTTCTCGCCGGCGCTCAGCGGGCGATCGACCGCGCGGCGCGCGACATCGACCCGCTCGGTGCGCAGGCTGATCGACTCGTTGACCGGCTTCTCCACCACGTAGCTCCGCAGCCGCACCCGGCCGTGGTTCACGTCGCGCTTGCCGACCCGCAGCGTTTCCTCGGCGAGCTGGATCGTGCCTTCCTCGGTGCCGAGCGCGGCCGCGCCGGTGCGCGCGGTCGATGCCCCGGCCACCGGCCCGGCGGCGGCGGTCGAGGTCAGCCCGGCCGTGGTCGCCCCGGCCGTGATCGCGCCGGCGGTGCCGTAGCCGGTGGTGCCGTAGCCGGCCGTCGTCGAGGTGCCAAGCGCCGGCGCCGCGCCGTGCGTGCCCGACCAGCCTTCCGAGCGCCACTGCGTTTCGCGCTCGTTCATGTCAACGGCGCCCTCGTGGTCGAGGATGTCGAGAACGCGGTCATAGTGCGCCTCCGACGTGTGCGCGGTCAGCAGGTAGCCGCCCCGGCTCAGCCCCTCGGCGTAGGCGTGCTTGTCCTCCTCGGGGGCGAACAGGTTCTTCACCGAGCCCCAGAAGCCCTCCTCGTGCCCCGCCGTCGCGGCGGTGCCGGTCATGCCGATCGTGCCGGTCGTGGTGGCGCCGGTCGCGGTGCCGTGGCCCTCCACGATCGACACCATGTGGCTGGGCACGCCGGCGGCCACCACGTCGGCCATCGCCTTGTCGGCGGCGGCGCGGGTGTCGAAGAAGGCGGTCACCGTGCGGTCGTGGTCGTAGCTGTCGTTCATCATGGCGTGTCCTCGTTCTTGATCGTCAAATCGTCTGGCTGCGGGGTACCGGCCGCCTCGCGGCGTTCAACCACGGCACGCTGCCGGCGAAGCGTGACGGGTGTCTCGATGTACTCGGTTCGCCGGGTGCGCCGGATGTGGATCTCCTCCTTGAGGACGAGCCGCTTCTCGACGACCAGGATCTCCTCCAGGACGGGGACGATGGTGACATCGCCTTCCGTCCGAACGGCGGGTGCCGTCTCGACTGGGCTGTCGATCGGCACGCGCGTCACCTCAACGGTCTCCTCCTCGAGCGCCGAGCGCACGGTTTCCTCGAACGTGTCGGTGAGCGTGCGGACATCGACACGGCCCGTCGCCACCCGCCGCACCGAGACCGCCGCCGTTTCTTCCGCGAGGGGAATAGCCTCGCTTTGGTCGGGCGTTCGGGACATGGCGGGAACCTCGGGCACGTGGGCGCTTGGGCCGACGCCGCCGTCAGGCGACGGCTTGGCGCGGGCGCACGACGCCCGCTTCGAGCGGAAC
>CAXTIU010000025.1:0-50586 GCA_964244495.1 uncultured Beijerinckiaceae bacterium | reverse complement strand
CATCGGCATGCGGGCATGGGCACACACCGGTCAGACCTGAAGGACGTTAGTATTAGGTGAGGCAACTGACAAGTTGGTAGTGATCCGCGAAGCTCTGAAAAGCAGTCAGGCCGCGCGCGTCTAACGACACAGAGCCCGGCGGCTTCGGTTGCCGCGCTTTCAATCATCCTGCGGGATCGGTGGACCTGCATATGGCGCAGGACCGATAAATTGATTGACCGTACCCTCGGTCAAAAACGAGTAACTGTTCACGAAGGTGACCGTGACCTTGCCGCCCGGGCGTGTCGCAGCGGTAAACACAGACGATTTCTCGAACGTAATGTTACCAAGCACGTCATAAGTGGTCGGAGCTGTCTTTTTCAGCTCGCGCAACGTGATGAAAGTTCGACGGTCTGCCATGTTACCCTTGGGTTACCCCGCAAGCCCAGTAAATCTCGTCTTAACAATTTGAGTTATTGATTTTATTGGTGCCGCAAGAGGGATTCGAACCCCCGACCCCCTCATTACGAATGAGGTGCTCTACCAGCTGAGCTATTGCGGCGAAGCGTTGACGAACATCATATCGGTCGCGCGCTATTTTGGCAATCGCGTGAAAGTCCGCAACCTAGCCGGAGGTTAAGCCGGCCGGCTGCTTGATCACGACCTGCCTTGAGGGCACCTCGCCATCGATCGCCAGCGGAGGGACGAACAGAGGATCGCTTTGCGTTGGTGTCGCTTCGATCTCTTCAACCAGTGGCACAGGAGGGCGCTGCATGGTGGCTTGCTCCTTGCCGATAACCTCGTCCGTCCCATCGAGAGATGTTGGCTGGAACGAGGCTGGCGGCTTCACGGGTGTGTCTTGCGCGAGAGGCAGCGCGGGTGTTGTTCGCGGCGCCGGGACGTCCACAGACGGCGTACGGGCCGGCATGGCGTCCATCACCGGTCCCGGTCGTTCAGCCGGCACCTGCCAATGGAAAGCGTCGAGTTTGCCGGTCGTCGGCGATGCCGGCGCCCAATGATCGTAGACCCGGCCATCCGCGATCCACGCGGGATCAAGCGCGGCGTGCGAGGAGCGCGCCAACCATTCGCGCCATGATCCTGCGTCGCCGTGTTCCACCTCCTCAAGCTCAGCCATCAGCAGGCACATGCGCACGCTCGGGCGCTGACCCTGCGCGATCAAAGGGGCCATCGCCTGACGGACGGCGGGGAAGTCCTTCGTCGCGAGCGCGGCCCGCGCCACCGTTACCCGGCTCACAGGATCGAACGAGGCGATGCCCATCAGCGTCTTGGCGCGTGCGAGGCGATCCTGCGTGGAGTCACCCGGTCTGACGTCGAGGTAGGCGCGTGCGATGTCGGGATGCTGGCAGCGCGGCCACGCCTTCTCGATCAACCGCGCGCTCTTGCGGATATCGCCCTGCCGGCTGAGCAGGCGAGCCGCGAGCACGATCGGCGGTGCGAGGTCGGGAGCGCGGCGCATGGCGGCGCGCGCCAGGGACAGCGCGGCATCGGGCGCGGTCATCTCCTTGTCGTAGGCGATGGCGGTCTCAAGCACGGCGCGCTGTCGCTCGGCGGTCTCCTTGTCGATCAGCTTGGCGGCGACGCTCGTCTCGACGGTGGCAAGGGCCTTCTCCCATTCGCCCACCGCGGCGCGATGCTCCAGCACCGCACGCGCCGACCACGGCAGCGGAGCGGCTCGATGCGCGGCGGTGGCGAAGTGGTGCGCCGCCTCGTCGTCGCCACGGCGGCTCGCCTCGGCATGGAGACCACGTAGACCGAGTACCCGAGTGTCGTCGCGTTGTGCCAGGACCTCGAAGGCTGCGCGGGCCTCGTCGTCGTCGCCGCTGAGGTGCGCGGCCTGCGCGCGCAGCATGATCGCCAGGGGATCGTTCCGCAAGGTTCGGTCGGCTTGGTTGGCGGCACGATTGGCCGCCTTCGCGTCGCCGGAACCCACCGCGATGAGACCGCGCGAGAGGGCGGCATATCCCTTCTCTCGCCGCCGCTGCCGGGCGAACACCGTGACGAAGCCGGGCAGTCCGAGGATCAGCCGAAGCAGGCTCCAGACGACGATCGCCGCCATCGCCACCGCGATCACCAGGAGCGCCGCGGTGGTGCTTACCGTGGTGCCACGCCAAGTGAGCGTGACGTGCCCGGGGTTCTCGATCACGAGCATGCCGCCGTAGGCCACGGCGGCAAGGACGACCAGGTAGATCAGCACGCGGATCATCGGAGGTCCCGGCAGCTCGAAGAAGAAAGGTGAAAGGAGGCGAGGACGGCGATCATGACTTCTTGGCGCCGAGCGCCGCGATCGCGTCATGCTGGAGCGCGCGCGCCGCCGCCATAGCCTCCGTCTGCGTCTTGGCGAGAGCACCCCAGGCCTCCGACTTCGCCTTGCTCTCGGCCGGCAATGCCCCCCAGGTGGCGTAAGCGTCGGCCACGTCGTCGTGGGCGAGGTCGGCCTGGATCCGCGAGACACGCGACGCGGCACTCGTCCCGGTCGTGTCGCTTGTACTGCGGATGCTGACCATGGAGAAAAGGCCCGCTTCCATGCGCGCCACGAACCCGGCCCCTGGCGGCGTCTTCCGACCGGTCATGGCGACGGAGTCGGCCAGCGGCTCGAAGGCATCGCCCAACGCCTTGGCGGTTGGCACGCCCTTGTCGGCTCCTTGCCGAAGGATGGCGACGCGTGCCGGGTCGGCTCCGATCGAGGCCAGAGCATCGACCTGCGTCACGTAGGGTAAGCCGCGTGCGATCTGCTGCACGAGACTGTCGGCGACGACGGCAAGAGCGGGTGCGTTCACCTTGCCTTCGAGCGCCTTCTGCTGGTTTTGCAAACCCTGTTGCTCGCTTTGCAGGCTCTTCTGATGCCCCTGGACGTCGCGGACACCGTCTTCGACCACGGATGCCTGCTTCTGAGAGGCGGCGAGCGCGGCAGCGACGACGGTCAACCTGCCTTGAAGGTCGCGCGTGTCACCTTTGGCTGCAGCATCGTCCTTGCGAAGCGCATCGACGTCGCCCTGCAGCGTGGCGATGCGCTGTTGAAGCGGCGCCGGATCAAAGGCCTGAGCCGCCACCGGGACGGAGGTCGGCGACGCTGGTGATCCCTGCGGAACGGTGGCCTTGGCCTGCTGCAAAGCCGCGACGCTCGTGCGCAGGGCGGTGAACCTGCCGTCGAGCGCCGCAACCGTCCCTTTCAAGTCAGCGATCGAGGGTTGCGGGTCGGGACGTTGGCTGAGCGTGTCGACGCGCGCGGACAGCGCCGCGATCCTCGACCCATCGCCTTGGCCGGTGGTAGGGGCCAGCCGGTAGACCAGTGCGGCGGTCCCGGCGCCGATGAGGGCGCCAATGACCAGGCCGGCAAACACGGACCCGGCGACCGAACGGCGCGGCGCCGCAGATGAGACAGATGCCGAGGCGGGTTCCGGCGCATGGGATGACGCCGACGCGCCCTCATGTAACGGCTCGACGGTCTCAACCGGCCTTGCCGCACTCAGCGGACCGCGCGCGTCGCTCGCCGTCCATTCCGTCCCGGCAGCTTCGCCCGAACCGGTCACCGCGGGTCCGACCGCGAGCGCTTCGTCCACGTGACCCTCGGTGGCGCCGCTCCCGCACGGACCGGTGCCGACCACGCCGCGCTCGGGAAGGCCGCTCCCGCTCGTGCTTCCGCGATGCGGCGCTGGCTGCGGGTCCGTCGCCGCGCTGCCGGCCGAAGGCGCCCGAGCGGCTGATGCGGCATCCTTCTTGTTCGTGTCGTTCTCGCCTTCCGCCATGTGGCCCTCCATACGTCGCTCCGAGAGCGTCACCAACCGGCGGCGAACCTAAATAGAATCCGCGACGCGCTCTTGTCCCGACCTTCGATAGCCCTGCCTTGAACGCTGCGTCCTCAACGTCGAGCCTGGGATGGAGTTCAGGCCGCCAATCGTCCGCACGCGCCGACAGGCGCGAACGCGCCGTTTCTTGCACGGCCCGGTCGACTGCGGCAACATCGAGCGCAACGGAGAAGGTCATGACGTCGTCCGAGGTTCCTCCGGTACATGAAAACCTGCCAGGGCATCTCGCCGACGGCTACACCAAGTTCCGGGACGGCCGGCTGAGAAAGGAGCAGGACCGGTTCCGCCTGCTGGCGGACGAGGGCCAGCGGCCGCCCGTCCTGCTGATCGGCTGCTGCGACTCTCGCGTCTCGCCCGAGGTCATCTTCGATGCCGGCCCGGGCGAAATCTTCGTGATGCGCAACATCGGCGCCCTGGTGCCGCCCTTCCCCGCCGATGACGGCGTGTCGGAAACCTCGGTCGCCATCGAGTACGCGGTGCTCGCGCTTGAGGTCGCGCACATCGTGGTCATGGGACACGCGCAATGCGGCGGCATGCGGGCTTTCGCGCTGGGCGAGATCAACGAGTTCACGCCGCTGTCCGACGCCAACTTCGTCGCCAAGTGGACATCGCTGATCAAGGCCGCCGCCGACCACATCGGGTCGCCGACCGGTGACTTCGAGCATTATTGCGAGAGCCTATCCTACGCTTCCATCATCCAGGGCCTCACCAACCTGCGCACCTATCCCTGGCTCAAGGCACGCGAGGCTGCCGGCCTGCTGACGCTCCACGGCGCCTATTTCGGCGTCGCCGATGGCCACATGACGGTGCTCGACCAGGCACGCGGCATCTTCGTTCCGGTGGCGCTGGAGCGATGGCCGTCTCAGGGCGATCCGACCTGAACGCCCGACCGCTCACGGTCAGTTGCCGAAAAGGCTGGAACTCAAGTCGTGGAAACGCTGGGAGTAGGATGTCCTGGCGTCCGCGTCGATCACCGCGGCCGGAGCGCTGACGACCAGTCCGGCGGCGTCGCCGACGCCTGACACCGCTCCGGTCGCGCGGGTGAAGAGCGTATCGCTGAAACGCTGATGGGAATCATTGATGGTCTGGCCCGCCGCGAGCCGCGAGCCGATCAACTCGACGATCTCGGGGCTCGTCGCGAATGTCGAATGATTGAGGCCGCCCGGCGTGTTCAGCGCCGTGAGATCGAACACCGCGATCTTATCGCGTTCGAGCATACTCTTATAGGGTTCCTGGAGTGGATCGATGTCGCCAAGGCGGGCTGTGCTGCCCCAAAGGTTCTTCGACACGTCGAGCGCCTTGTCGGAACGCGAAACGAACAGGGTGAAGTCCGGCTTGTTCGGCCCCATGTCGACGATCTCCTCCCTGGCGATGTCGACGTCGACGTCGGGGGCGGCGAGGATCACGTTCCTGATCTTGGGTGCGATCCGCCCTTCGCGGATCGCCATCTGCCGCAGGCTCTCCAGCACCAGCCAATTGCCGACCGAGTGGGCGAGGATCGATACCTCGCCGACCTGCGGGTCGGCGACGAGACCCTTCAACACGTTCTCGAGCTGGTTGCGCGAGTAGGTCGCGCTCTCGCGATCATACCCGTAGGCCAGCACGCTTGCCTTGGACGGCCAGGTGAAAAGCACGGGAACCGCCTGCGTGCCGGAGTCATGGACGATCTGGGCGAAGCGGTAGACGGCGTCCTCGAAGCTGTTGTTGAACCCGTGCACGAAGACGAGGACCTGCCGCTTGGGAGATCGGCTGACTTCCTCGTGCACGATCGCCAGGGCGGCCGGGCGATCGATGACAGAGGTCCGCCTCGTCACGAAGTCGACGGACGGATTGCCGGGCAGAGCCTTGGGCCATTGCACCTCGCCGATCGTGCGCGTGGCATCGGGCGGAATGGAAACGTCGATGTCCGCGAACGCGAGGGCATCGGCGCGCCCGCCGTTGAACATGACGCCCGCGGAAGGGTCCACCGTGCGGGTGGTGGCGACGAGCACGTTGACCCGATTGGTGCCCGGCGCGTCGCCGAGCACGGGCACGAGGACGCCATGCGCGTGGTCGGCGCATCCGGCGAGCAGGAAGGCGGCGACGGCGAGCGAGCCGAAGCGGCGCGAGAGGCTGAGGATAAAAACGCGGATCGTCCTGTGGTCGGCGGAGGTAGGCTCCCACCGGTAGGGAATGATCGTTAACAAATGGAAAACGGCATCATGGCGGCCATCGATGGATGAGCGGTCGAAAGGTGTGATCTGTTACTTGGGAGCCACAGCAGCGACGTTTTCAAAGCGGCGGGTCGTCGCCGTCGGCGAACAACCCGAACTGCGATGGCGCCGGCGTGGCGAGACCAAGGTGAGCGAAGGCGTGCGGCGTCAGCAACCGGCCGCGCGGTGTGCGCTGGAGGAAACCCTGCTGGATCAGGTAGGGCTCGATGATGTCCTCGATCGCGTCGCGGGGTTCCGACAGCGCGGCGGCGATGGTCTCGATGCCGACCGGGCCGCCGCCGAACGACACGGCGACGGTGTTGAGGTAGCGACGGTCCATCTGGTCGAGGCCGATCGGGTCGACGTCGAGCAGGGTGAGCGCGCGGTCCGCCGCGGCGCGACCCACTTCCGCGTCGCCGTCGACCAGGGCGAAGTCGCGCACCCGCCGCAGGAGCCGGCCGGCGATGCGCGGCGTGCCCCTGGCGCGCTTGGCGATCTCGTTCGCCCCTTCCGCGCTTATCCCGATGCCGAGCACCCTCGCCCCCCGCCGGACAATGCTCTGCAGCTCCGCCACCGTGTAGAACTCGAGGCGAACAGGGATGCCGAAGCGGTCGCGCAGCGGGGTCGTCAGCAGGCCGGAACGGGTGGTGGCGCCGACCAGCGTGAACTTGGCGAGGTCGATCTTGACCGAGCGCGCGCCGGGCCCCTCGCCGATCATCAGGTCGAGCTGGAAGTCCTCCATCGCCGGATAAAGGATCTCCTCCACGGCGGGATTGAGCCGGTGGATCTCGTCGATGAAGAGCACGTCGCGCTCCTCCAGGCTCGTCAGCTGCGCGGCGAGGTCGCCGGCCTTGGCGATCACCGGCCCCGAGGTCGAGCGGAAGTTGACGCCGAGCTCGCGCGCCATGATCTGCGCCAGCGTGGTCTTGCCGAGTCCCGGCGGCCCGACGAACAGCACGTGGTCGAGCGCCTCCCGTCGCGCCTTGGCCGCCTCTATGAACACCTTGAGGTTCTTGCGCGCCTTCTCCTGGCCGGCGAAGTCGGCCAGCGTCTGCGGACGCAGCGACGTGTCAGGATCGCCCTCGATCGCGTCGGGGCCGACAAGGCGTTGCGTAGGGAGGGACAAGCGGGGCTTTCGCGGATCTGCAAAGGTACGTCGCGCACCACGACACACCTACCCCGCCGGCTTCGATCATGGAAGGCCGCCCCTCGACAACAGCGGCACAAGATCAGCACCGCCATCCCCGCGAACCTCCGTCGTCTGCCGAAAAGCCGCTTGCCTGTGCCAACGGCTTCGCTTAGCGCTCCCGCCATGAAAGCCAGATTCACGCCATTATGGCTCCTGCTCCTCGTACCCTACGTGGGCCTGCTGTGGGTGCCCTTCTATAATTTTCAGAAACCGGAATTGTTCGGTTTCCCGTTCTTCTACTGGTACCAATTGGCATGGGTCCCGGTGACGTCCGCCCTGATCTGGGTTGTTTACCGGAGCATCCCCGATGACGAGTAAGGGCGATCCGATCGCGCTCGGCGTCTTCATCTTCTTCTTCGCGCTCGTCACGGTCATGGGCTTCGTCGCGGCGAAATGGAAGAGGCCAGAGACGCTCGCCTCTATCGACGAGTGGGGTCTAGGCGGGCGCCAGTTCGGGACCTGGATCACCTGGTTCCTGATCGGCGGCGATTTCTACACCGCCTACACCGTGATCGCGGTGCCGGCGGTCGTCTACGGCATCGGCGCCTACGGCTTCTTCGCCCTGCCTTACACGATCATCGTCTACCCCTTCGTCTTCGCCGTCATGCCGCTCCTGTGGAAGGTCGCCAAGGAGAAGAACTACGTGACCGCCGGCGACGTGGTGTACGGCCGCTACGGGTCGCGGACGCTGGAGGCGGCAGTCGCGGCGACCGGCGTACTCGCCACCATGCCCTACATCGCGTTGCAGCTCGTCGGCATGGCGACGGTGATCAAGGCGCTCGGGCTGACCGGCGAGGTCCCGCTCGTCATCGCCTTCGTCATCCTCGCCCTCTACACCTATTCATCGGGCCTGCGCGCGCCGGCGCTGATCGCGTTCGTCAAGGACATCATGATCTACATCGCCGTGATCGCGGCGGTGGTGATCCTGCCGATGAAGCTCGGCGGTTACGGCGCGATCTTTACGGCGGCCGGCGACGTGCTCGACAAGAGGGTCGCGGCGTCTGGCGGCAAGCTCGCCGCCGGCCTCGCGCTCAAACCCTCCCAGGTGCTGCCCTACGCCTCGCTGGCACTGGGCTCCGCGCTCGCCGCCTTCATGTATCCCCACACGTTGACTGGTGTCTTCGCTAGCTCCAGCGCCCGAACGCTGCGCAAGAACGCCGTGCTTCTGCCGGCCTACACGCTTCTGCTCGGCCTGCTCGCCCTGCTCGGCTACATGGGCTTGGCCGCGCACCTTAACCTCCAGTCCAACAACGACGTGGTGCCGGCGCTCTTCCAGAGCCTGTTCCCGTCGTGGTTCGCCGGCTTCGCTTTCGCTGCGGTCGCGATCGGCGCGCTGGTGCCAGCGGCGGTCATGTCGATCGGTGCGGCCAACCTTTTCACCCGCAACTTCTGGAAGGCCTATGTCGACCCGTCCGTCACGCCGGCGGGTGAGGCCAAGGTCGCCAAGCTCACCTCGCTCGTCGTCAAGGTAGGGGCGCTCCTCTTCATCATCTATCTGCCGACTCAGTTCGCCCTCGACCTGCAGCTGCTCGGTGGCCTCTGGATCCTGCAAACCTTCCCGGCGGTCGTGTTCGGCCTCTTCACCGGCTGGTTCAGGGCGACGGCCCTGTTGACCGGCTGGGTCGTTGGTTTCGTGGGTGGCACGTGGGTCTTCTACCTGGACCGTATCGTCACGCCGGCCGGCACCAGGCTCCAGCCGCTGCACACCTTCACCCTGGGCGACACCAAGGTGGCGATCTACGTCGGCGTGCTCGCGCTCGTCGCCAACATCGTCGTCGCCGTTCTGGCCAACCTCGTCGTCCCGGCACGAGCTTTGCAGCCGGCCGAATAGGCGACGTGTTCGACCTCGCGCCGTGATCGGAGGGTCCGGCGTCACTCTCCCGAACGCTCACGCCGAGTGGTTTTGACTTGGGAGGCTCGATGAGCATGCCGAGCGACACGAATCCCGATGTCGCCGAAGCGGTCGCGGCTATCGAGGCCGAGGTGGCGCGCGCTGGGACGCTCAGCGCCGATCGGCGCGGCACCGGTCGCACGGCCACCGAACAGATCGGCCTCGCCGCCGCCGCGCTGGTCGCCTTCGCCGGCATCGCGCTGGTCGGCCCGGCGATCACCCGCCTCCTGCAGCCGAAATCGTTCCAGGGGCGGGTGGCCGACAGGGTCGTGGTCGCGCGATATCGGGCTGCCACGGCGGGTGCCGAGGCGCGTCGGCGGAGCCGAAAGGCCGGCGGGCGGGCAACCAAGATCCTCCGCAGGCTGGGCGGCGGAACGATCCGACGCTAGGTTGAACAGGTCCTCGGCGCGCCGCCGCCGCAAGCTTTTCACGACGAGGCTCCACCATGGCTCAGGACGTTTCACAAGCGCTGCAGGCTTTGAGGGCGCATCACGCGCAGGCCGTCGGGGAGACGACGTCCGCCCTGTTCGCCGCCGATCCGCAGCGCTTCGCCAAGTTCCATGTGGCGATAGATGGGCTGATCTTCGACTATTCGAAACAGCGCGTCACGGCCGGGGCGATGGCGCTGCTGTTCGATCTCGCCCGCACCGCGAAGCTCGACGAGCGGCGCGCCGCGCTGTTCGGCGGCGAGGCGATCAATGTGACGGAGGATCGCTGCGTCCTTCACATGGCGCTGCGCAACGTCACGCCGGGCAAGCCGATCCTGGCCAACGGCGAGGACGTGATGCCGGGCGTGATCGAAGTCCGCGATCGCATGGGCGCCTTCGCCGAGGCGGTCCGCGGCGGGTCGATCGCGGCGGCGAACGGCGAGCGCTTCACCGACATCGTCAACATCGGCATCGGCGGCTCCGACCTGGGACCGGCCATGGCGGCGCGCGCGCTCGATCCCTTCGTCGCCGAGCACCTGACACTGCACTTCGTGTCCAATGTCGACGGCGCCGACCTCGGCGATACGCTGAAGGCCGTCCCGCTCGCCACCACCCTGTTCATCGTCTGCTCCAAGACCTTCACCACCCTGGAAACCATGACCAACGCCCGCTCGGCCCGCGACGCGGTCGCGGCGGCGCTGGGCGAGGACGCGGTGGCCGACCATTTCTGCGCGGTCTCCACCCAGCTCGACCTCATCGCCAAGTTCGGCATCAAGCCCGATCGCGTGTTCGGCTTCTGGGACTGGGTGGGTGGCCGCTATTCCATCTGGTCGGCGATCGGCCTCTCCGTGATGATCGGCATCGGCCGCGACGGTTTCCATGAATTCCTGGCCGGCGGCCAGGACATCGACGAGCACTTCACGTCCGCGCCGCTCGATCGCAACATCCCGGCCCTGATGGCGCTGGTCGAGATTTGGAACCGCGACGTGCTCGACCTCGCCACCCAGGCGGTTATCCCCTACGACCAGCGGCTCGGGCGCTTCTCCGCCTACCTTCAGCAGCTCGAGATGGAGTCGAACGGCAAGCACGTCCAGCTCGACGGGAAGCCGGTCATCATGGCGACGTCGCCCATCATCTTCGGCGAGCCGGGCACCAACGGGCAGCACGCCTTCTTCCAGATGCTGCACCAGGGCACCGAGCCGGTGCCGATCGACTTCCTCATCGCCGCAGTGCCGACCGCTGCCGACCAGCATCACCACGACCTGCTCGCCGCCAACTGCTTCGCGCAGGGCGAGGCGCTGATGCGCGGGCGCTCGCTCGAAGAGGTCAAGGCGCTGCTGAGGAAGGGCGGCACGGACGAGGCGACGGTCGCCACGCTCGCGCCGCACAAGGTGTTCGAGGGCAACCGGCCGACATCCACCCTCCTCTACACCAGCCTCACGCCGCGCATGCTAGGGCGGCTCATCGCGCTCTACGAGCACAAGGTTTTTACGCAAGGCGTGGTCTGGAACATCGATTCCTTCGATCAATGGGGCGTCGAGCTCGGCAAGGAGCTGGCCGGACGCCTCGTGCCGATCGTATCCGACGCCGGCGCCTCGACGGACGCGCTCGATTCCTCGACCGCAGGCCTGATCCAAGGCATGCGGACGCTGGCGAAGGCTTGAGGTCGCGCCGATCAGCGTCGCCGGCATCGCGCAGGCGGGATAGCCGAGGCTGCTCCTGCGGAAGCGTCAGGCCAGCGGCATGCCGCAGCGGCGGGCAATCCGGGCCTGCCATAGGCAGACCAGCGGCGTGACGACCAGTTCCATGCCGGGCGTGAGGATCATCGGCACGCCCGGGTGCGCCACGAAGAGGATGCCGATCAGTCGCATCAACCCGGCGAGCAGGACGATCACCGTCAGCAGCCGGATGCGCTCGGTCCGCCGCTCGATGGTGGGGATCGCCTCCCAGTAGGCGAGTCCGATGCCGAGCAGCAGGCCCGACAAGTAGCGGATCTGGCTGTCGAGGGCTGGGTCGCCGCGCGGGCCGCCCAGCATGGCCCCTCCGAGCAACGCACCGGCGAGGCCGCCGCCGACGGGCACGAACCCACCCACGGCGATGACGGTTTGCAGCAGGCGACGTTCGCCGATCGCGCTCAGGATCACGCAGGGCCTCCCATAGCTGGCACCCGCCTCAAGCCGCTTTCGCGCGGTCCATCGCCAGCGTCGCGAACGCCCAGTCGAGCCATTCGGTCAGCGCGACGAGGTCGGCCGTCTCGACGGTGGCGCCGCACCACACCCGCAAGCCGGGCGGCGCGGCGCGGTAAGCGCCGAAGTCATAGGCCACGCCCTCCTCCTCCAAGGTCTTCACGAGCGCCTTCGCGAACGCGGCCTGCTCCGCCGATGGACGCGCGCTGATCGTGGGATCGACGATGTTGAAGCACACGCTCGTCGGGGAGCGCTGGGCGGGATCGGCGGCGAGATAGGCGACCCAAGGCGTGCGGTCGACCCACTCCCGCAGCACCGCCGCATTGGCCGCGACACGTCCATAGAGGGCCGGCAGACCGCCGATGCTCTTCGCCCATTCCAGCGCATCGAGATAGTCCTCCACGCAGAGCATGGAGGGCGTGTTGATCGTCTCGCCCCTGAACAATCCCTCGTTCAGACGCCCGTCCTTCGTCATCCTGAAGATCTTCGGCAGCGGCCACGGCGGCTCGTAGCTTTCCAGACGAGCGACGGCGCGTGGCCCCAGGATCAGCATGCCGTGGGCCGCCTCGCCGCCCATCACCTTCTGCCAGGAGAAGGTGACGACGTCGAGCTTGTCCCAGGCGAGCGGCACCGCGAAGGCGGCCGACGTGGCATCGCAGATCGTCAGGCCGCCCCGCGCGGCCGGGATGAAATCCGCGTTGGGCACGCATGCGCCGGATGCGGTGCCGTTCCACGTGAAGACGATGTCGCGCTCGAAATCAAGCCTCGCGAGGTCGGGCAAGGACCCGTAGGGCGCGCTGATCACCTCGACGTCGGGGAGCTTGAGCTGGTCCACCGCGTCGGTCACCCAATCCTTGCCGAAGGCCTCCCAGACCGGCACGGTCACGGGGCGCGGTCCGAGGAGCGACCACATCGCCATCTCCACCGCGCCGGTGTCGGAAGCCGGCACGATCGCGATCCGGAAGGCGTCCGGCACCTGGAGAACCGCGCGTGTGAGGTCGATCGCGCGGGCGAGCCGCGCCTTGCCGGCCGCGGAGCGGTGCGAGCGTCCGACCAGCGCGTCCCGTAAAGCGTCGGGGGACCAGCCCGGCCGCTTGGGGCAAGGACCGGAGGCGAACGAGGGATTACCCGGTCGGCGGTCGGGTTTGGCGAGGGACATGGCGGATCCAGGGGCGTGGACGACGGACGCAATCTCTGCCGGGCGGCGCCTGGACGGTCAAGCGGGTCAATTATCGATCATGTAGCGCAGACCGGCGCGGACCTGCTGCTCATAGAGGGAGGTCGTCGAGCCACCGATTTTTCCAAGGTTCAGATAGCGATAGCCGATGTCGAGCTTGGTATGGTCGAAGACATCGATCGCTATGCCGGCCATGAGCGCGAAAGCGACGTTGTAGTACGTGCCGCTTTTAGAGCTATCAAAATCTTCGTAGAAGACCTCGCCGCTTGGCGGATAAGTTATCGTATTATGATATGGCACCCCGTTACTTTGAAAGTAATTCGAGGACGCACTGTAATGGCCGAAAGCGAGACCAACACCCGCGCCCACGTAAGGCGTAACATTGTACCAAGTGCCAAGGTCGATGTATCCGTTGAAGAGGACGTCGTACGTTTGAAGATTGGCACCGTAATGAGGGATGCAGCCCTCCTGCCCAAGCACGTAAGTGCCAGCCGCATTCTCGGTGTAAGACCCGGGGCAACTTTTGGGGGCTCCACTGTAATTCGAGGCGACCGGCTCGTGGAAATCGAAGACGGCATCAGCCCTGAACCATTTGTTGAACTGGTAGCCTGCCCCAAGCGACGCGGTGTAGCCAAGATCAGAACTTGAGTTGAAAGAGATCGTCGGTGCAGTCGGTATGGAGGCGGGATCGGTAGTATCAAACGTCGGATTCGACGATGTCGCGTGAAGGATCCTAGTGGCTGCGAGGTCCCCGCGGATATACCACCCGCTGCCGAACTCCACCTTCGTCTCCTGCAACGCCGGGATCTCGGCGTAGCCGGGATCGAGGTCGGCGGCTCGGAGGGTCGTGGATGCGGTCGACGCGGTTGCGACTAGCATGGCGAGGGAAAGGAAGTGCTTCGGCATGGAAGAGTCCTAGCAGACTTAGAGTCGGGCTCGTGCCCCGCGTCCAGTAAGGAACTCTCAACTATAAAGTTTAAGGCGAGCTTAACCACGTTCGCTAACTTCGCCTCGCGTGCGCGGACAACACCGCGACAAACGAATGAGGGCACGGACCCGGTCCGTGCCCTTGAGCGTCATCTTGGCGGAGCGACCTGAGCCGCCGGAGGCTTGGGCGCCCTCGGGGCTCGCGGCGAGGGAAACGCGCCTCAGTACCTGGCGATGATCGGCGTCCGCGGCGGCGCGATGTCGAGGAATGAGTAACGGAAGCCGAGCCGGATGTCGTTGGACTGCAACCTGTAATGCTGGACTTCGTTCGGGCACGGCGACGAGCTGGCGCAGGCGATCGGCGAGGACGAGACATCGCCCTGATTCAAGTACTTGTAGCCGAGTTCAAGGGTGACGTTCGGCGTGACGGCGAAGTCCAGGCCGGCCATGAGGGCGAAGGCGAAGTTCGTCTGGTTGTGGTCGTAAGCGAACCCGCCGCCGCCGTTCCCCTGCCCATTATAGGCACCGCTGCCGTAGCTTATGTCCGTCAGGTTCTTGACGGCCACGTTGGCGACGCCGACGCCGGCTCCGACGAACGGGGTGACGCCATACCAGGTGCCCACGTCGACGTAGCCGTTGACGAGACCGACAACGGAGCGGATGTGGGCGCTGTAGTAATCGTAGGCGCGGGCTCCGTTCGGTGGCGGGTTGCCGTATTGGTCATACTGGAAGGCGCCGACATTATAGCTTTGGTTGGCGGTGAACAAAGCCGAGCCTCGGTACTCGCCGGTGACGTCGGCGCGGAAATAGTTGTTGAAACGGTAGCCGACGCCGACATCGATGATGGGGCTGTCGTCGAGGGAGCTTTGCTCGAAACGAGCGTCCGGCACGGTCTCGTCGAACGTCGAGTTTCGGGTCCGCAGATCGTTGATGCCGACCCCGACGTCGCCCCGCAGGTAGAAGCCGCCGCCGACCGGGATGGGCAGTGGCGGCGCCAGCACCGGCGGCGGCGGTGGCAGGAGGAGGTCGGCGGCGCTCGCGGCACCGGTCGGCACGGCGAGGCTGGCGAAGCCGGCAAGGCAGAAGGCCCTGCCGATGGCCTTGGTCTTGGTCATGGGAATGGTCCCCTCCATCGCTCGGACGACCCTTCGTCACGACGCGTTTCGACGGTGACGATCGCAGAGGGACTTTAAGACCGACTTAACCGTGAATTTTAAGCTTGATGCTCCGTTGCAGGAACTCGCGTCGAAACTGTTCCAGATCGGCACAGCGGCGGGCCGAGGAGACCGGTCGGACGGACCGTTGGCACCGTGCCCGAACGAAGGCATGCTTGCCTTAAGCCGGGACAATCGCGGCGGGTGGGTGGAACGATGGTATCGCTGGAAACACGTGTGCGGACACAGGTCGGTCGGACGCCGCTCAACAAAGGTCAGATCATCGGATTCTGGAGCGCGTGGGCCGGCTGGATGCTCGACGGCATGGACAGCGTCATCTACGCGCTGGTGCTGCGGCCGGCCTTGAGCGAGCTACTGCCGAAGTCCGGCATCGCCGCGACAGCGCAGAATATCGGCAGCTACGGCTCGATCCTGTTCGCCCTCTTCCTGGTCGGCTGGGGCTTTTCCTTCCTTTGGGGACCGATCGCCGACAAGTTCGGTCGCACGAAAACGCTGGCCGGCACGATCCTGGTGTACGCCGTCTTCACGGGCGCCGCCTACTATGCCGAGTCAGTGTGGCAATTGGCGCTGTTCCGCTTCCTCGCCGGCGTAGGCATCGGCGGCGAGTGGGCGATGGCCGGCACTTACGTCGCCGAGGCATGGCCAGAGGATCGGCGCAAGATGGGGGCGGGGTACCTGCAGACCGGCTACTACGCCGGCTTCTTCGTGGCGGCGGCGCTGAACTACACCGTCGGCGTCCATTTCGGCTGGCGCGCGATGTTCCTTTGCGGCCTAGCCCCGGTGGTCGTGTCTTTGTTCACACTGCTCACGGTCAAGGAGCCGAAGCGCTGGATCGACCATGAGGCCGAGGCGAAGCGGTCCAGCCCGTTGGTCGAGATCTTCAGCCAGCGCTACCTGAAGCGCACGCTCGTCAACTCCGCCCTGCTCACCATCGCCATCGTTGGTCTCTGGGCCGGGGCTGTCTACGAGCCCTCGGCCGTCAGCCTGTTGGCCAAGCGCGCGGGGATGGACGACGCGGGGGCCGCCAAGATGGTCTCGGTCGCGACCGCCGTGCTCTCGCTCGGCACGATCCTGGGATGCGTGGTGTTGCCGGTGATCGCGGAGGCACTCGGCCGCAAGATAACGTTGGCCATCTACTTCGTGATCATGATCGTGACCATTCCCGCCGCGTTTGGTTGGGCCTTCTACCTGCCGAACGGGCTCGTTCCCTTCATTGTCACCCTGTTCTTCCTGGGTTTCGGCGGGGGCAACTTCGCCGTGTTCAGCCTCTGGTTGCCGGAGCAGTACGAGACCCGGGTGCGCGCGACGGCATTTGCCTTCGCCACGTCGATCGGCCGGTTCATCGGAGCGGGCGTGAACTTTGGCCTGAGCGCGCTCGTCACCTTGACGCACACGATCGGCACGCCGGTGGCCTGGACCGCGGCGGCATTCGGTCTGGGCCTGCTACTTATCCCGCTGGCTGTCGAGACGAGGGGTGATCGCCTCCCGTCCTGATTGCGGATCGGTCTAGGCCGGCGGGCGGAGTCTGGAACCAAGCGCTTTCGACGGCTGTTCGCAGGGCATCGCAACCCTGTCGAAAGCAGGCTGCCATGGAAGCCATGAAGAGAACGTCGAGCCGGGGATTCGCTTCGATGGATCCGGAAAAGCAGAGGGCCATAGCTCGCAAAGGTGGCGAGAGCGTCCCCAACGAGAAGAGGAGCTTTTCGCAGGATCCGTTGCTCGCGGCCGAAGCCGGCCGCAAGGGCGGTCATAGCGTCAATCCAAATAAACGAAGCTTCTCACAAGACCATGTTCTAGCGTCGGAAGCTGGCCGCAAGGGTGGGCATGCCTCCCACGGGTTCACGCGGAAAACGACTGACTGATAAGAACGGCAGGGCGTAAGTCGTCGGAGCGGCGACGATCGATCAACAGCAAGCGAACTAGACAGTGTCGATCGAGAGCAGCTCCGACGTTTCACCGTCGGGTACCGCCAGCGTCCAGCATCTAAGGCCTTTCAGGCTTGGGCAGCGACAGGCGAACCCCGTCGACCGTGCGAGGAGTTGCCGCCTTTGCGACCAGCTTCCGATGCGAGTTGATGATTTTGCGAGAAGCTGCGCTTGTCGTTTGGCACGCTGCGGCCGCCTTTACGGGCGATCTCGCGCTGTTTATCGCGATCCATCGAAGCAAATCCGCGGGTTGATGATGGCACGTTTCCGCTCCTTCGCTTAAAGCGCCCTTTTGGGGTCGATGTCCTAACCGACCAACGAACCCTGAGTTCCTGCGGCACGATGGAGTGAGCATCCAGTACGCTCTTGATATTCTTATACCTTTTGATTGATCCTCTGCTCTTTCCCCGGCCACTCACAACAATCCGCGATCAGGCATGTTGCGCAGGACGGGGCGCGAGCGCGGCACGTATAGCGACCGTGCAGTAGCAGCCAGTGATGGGCGTAACCTTTGAATTTGTCAGGGACGACGCGTTCGAGACCGGCTTCAACCGCCAACGGCGTCGCACCGCAAGCGAGCGGGATGCGGTTCGCAACGCGGAACACGTGGGTGTCCACGCCGATCGTCACGTGTCCGTGCATGCTGTTGAGCACCACGTTCGCGGTCTTGCGACCGACACCAGGCAACGATTCCAGATCCTCACGGACATCGGGAACCTGCCCATCGAAGACCTCGACGAGTCTCCGCGACAGTGCCACAACGTTCCTGGCCTTGGTACGGTAGAAACCAATGGTCTTGATGAGGTCGCGGATCCTCTCTTCGCCAAGGTCCAGCATCGCTTCCGGCGAAGCAGCCAACGCGAACAAGGCCGGCGTCGCCTTGTTCACGCCCGCGTCGGTCGCCTGCGCCGACAACACCACGGCCACCAGGAAGGTGAAGGTGTTAAGGGACGTTAGTTCGCTCTTGGGCTCGGGTTCGGCGGCGTGAAGTCGCGTGAAGATCTCGTCGACAACGGCTGCCGAGACGACCGGCTGTCCTGCCATCGGCTCACGTCCGTTCGTGCTGGTCTCGGTTTCGATCATTGAGGCGAAACGCGCTGGCACCATGCGGCTCGTCGAGACCATCAACGTTCAAAGCAGCTCCCGAGCCGAACGCGTCGTGCGTTGCCCGATCGGCGAGAGCGGGTGCTTGGACCGGCCAGGAGGGCGGAGCCGGCTCCGTGACAGGCCTCTTCTTGGACGCCATGGACTCGATCTTTCAAAGGCGCGGCCGCGCTCAGCGACTTGGCGTTCACAACATGAACCTCTCGGTGACGGTTCCAAGGCACGAGCCGAGCTTGCCATCACCACCTCCGCCGCACGATTCGCCGCCGACGGCGGCACGGGAAAGGGATCGAACGCGCTACATCCTACGCTGCATCCCTACTTCGGCAATTGCTCCGCCGGCGCATTCGGATCGCGGCCCGCCCCGACCCCGGAAGGCTTGGTACTCCTCGGCGTGGCACGGCTAGGACGGCGATGGTCGTGGGGGCCTTCCGCCATCGCGTCGAACTTGGCGAGGAGCGCGAGCGCGCGAGCCTCCGCGATCTGCGTGGAACAAAATCCATGCACGGACTCACCTTGGTAGTCGCGACAGGTGACCTCGCGATCGGACGAGAAAGCCGCCTGCTCGCCGGCGATCGTCTTAACCGCCTGTCGATCCTTACCGGCCTTCTTCAGAATCGAGCGAAAGTTCGCCCGCATCGCGGCCTCTGTGCGCGTGCGCTGTCGCTCCAGATCCTTGACGCGTCCCGGCGAGATGTCGGCCGCGGGCGGTCCCCACAAGCCGGCAGGTGCAACGAGGCAATCGGCGGCACGGAACGAGCAACTTCCATCCGGCCGCGAAACGAGGACGGCCCCGTCGAGCACGTCGATGGAGAACGGACAGGCGGCGATCGGGACATCGTAGCGGATCGTGCCGGCTGGTCGTCCGGCTGGCGTGACGACGAGCGGCTTCGGCAAAGCGACGCTCACCGTGCAGCCCTGGTTGGGTTTCGAGATCTTGTCGCCGGTCAAGGTGAGCGCGGTCAGGGTCAGGTCGGCGCCGGATCTGGTGAAGCCCATCGAGCCGCGTTGGCCGTCGAGGCTGATGGTGTGACCGGCGATGGTGTCTTCTCCCGGCGGCTTCATCGCGGCAGGTTTCGGCGCCACGTAGGGCTCGGCTCCCGACACAACCGCCGGACGAGGGGCGGAGTTGGGCGCGACGCCGTTGTTGGCGCCGGGCAGTTGCAGTTGCGCCATGGCCGGCCCGACGAGTAAGGCACCGAGCAACAGGCCGACACGTAGCGCGCCAGGCCGCCAGACGATCGCGAGCACGACGCTCGTCCTGCACGGAGCGCTCGCGACGCGATGGCGAACATCGTCATCGACGGCGCGCTTCATGCCGTTCATCCGCGCAACTCCCTCTCACCGAGAGCGGCCGGGATGGCGCGGCGAACCGGCTTGCACCCCCGTTTCACCCTCTTATATACCGGCCATCTTGCGCTCATAAGAGCCAATGCCAATCTGAAGTTCATCGGGGACCGGGCGCCTAATCGTCCGCCCGCATATCGGACTGCTTCGGGGTCCGGCGGTCTTGCGACACGAAGGGAAAGCACTGCAATGGCTAAAGTCATAGGTATCGACCTCGGCACAACCAACTCCTGCGTCGCCGTCATGGAAGGTTCGACGCCTAAGGTCATCGAGAACTCCGAGGGGGCTCGGACCACGCCCTCGATCGTGGCCTTCACCGACGATGGCGAGAGGCTTGTGGGCCAGCCGGCCAAGCGTCAAGGCGTCACCAATCCCGAGCGCACGTTTTTCGCGATCAAGCGACTGATCGGCCGCACGTTCGACGATCCGATGACCAAGAAGGACATGGGGCTCGTTCCCTACAAGATTTCCAAGGCTAAGAACGGCGACGCGTGGGTCGAGGCTGACGGCAAGCCGCACTCGCCCTCGCAGATCTCCGCTTTCATCCTACAGAAGATGAAGGAGACGGCGGAGGGCCATCTTGGCACGGGCGTGACGCAGGCCGTCATCACCGTTCCCGCCTACTTCAACGACGCCCAGCGCCAGGCTACCAAGGACGCCGGCAAGATCGCTGGCCTCGAGGTGCTGCGCATCATCAATGAGCCGACAGCAGCGGCGCTCGCCTACGGTCTCGACAAGAAGGGGTCCGGCACGATCGCCGTCTACGACCTCGGCGGCGGCACGTTCGACGTCTCGATCCTTGAGATCGGCGATGGCGTCTTCGAGGTGAAGTCGACCAATGGCGACACGTTCCTCGGCGGCGAGGACTTCGACAACAGGCTCGTTGAGTATTTCGCCGAAGAGTTCAAGAAGGAAAGTGGGATCGACCTCAAGAAGGACAAGCTTGCCCTTCAGCGCCTGAAGGAGGCGGCGGAGAAGGCCAAGATCGAGCTGTCCTCCGCGAGCCAGACCGACATTAATCTCCCCTACATCACCGCCGACGCCACCGGACCGAAGCATCTGACCTTGAAGCTCACGCGGGCCAAGTTCGAGGCACTGGTGGATGACCTCATCCAACGCACCGTCGAGCCGTGCCGCAAGGCGCTGAAGGACGCCGGCCTCACCGCTGGCGAGATCAACGAGGTGGTGCTCGTCGGCGGCATGACGCGCATGCCGAAAGTTCAGGAGATCGTGAAGGCGTTCTTCGGTAAGGAGCCTCATAAGGGCGTCAATCCAGACGAGGTCGTCGCGATCGGCGCCGCTGTGCAGGCCGGTGTTCTTCAGGGCGACGTCAAGGACGTGCTGTTGCTGGACGTGACGCCGCTGTCGCTCGGTATCGAGACGTTGGGCGGCGTGTTCACGCGTCTCATCGACCGTAACACGACGATCCCGACCAAGAAGAGCCAAGTATTCTCGACCGCCGAGGATAATCAGACGGCGGTCACTATCCGCGTCTTCCAGGGCGAGCGTGAGATGGCTGCCGACAACAAGATTCTCGGTCAGTTCGATCTTGTCGGGATTCCGTCGGCGCCGCGCGGCGTGCCGCAGGTCGAGGTGACGTTCGACATCGACGCCAACGGCATCGTCAATGTCACGGCGAAGGACAAGGCGACTAACAAGGAGCAGCAGATCCGCATCCAGGCGTCGGGTGGTCTGTCCGACGCCGATATCGAGAAGATGGTGAAGGACGCCGAGGTGCACGCTGCCGAAGACAAGCAGCGACGCGAGATGGTCGACGTCAAGAATCAAGGCGAGGCGATGATCCATTCCGCCGAGAAATCGCTGGTCGACTACGGCGACAAAGTTTCCGCTGCCGACAAGAGCGCGATCGAGGCGGCGGTGGCAGGACTGCGTACCGCGTTGGAAGGCACGGATGCCGAGACGATCAAGGCCAAGACCAACGACTTGGTACAGGCGTCGATGAAGCTGGGCGAGGCGATGTACAAGGCGCAGGGTGATAGCGGGGCGGCGGGTGACGCAGGCCATACAGCCGAGAAGGACGATGTCATTGACGCCGACTTTAAGGAAGTCGGACCCGAGGATCAGAAGAAGTCTGCTTGAACCGAACGAACGCCACGACGACGGGGCCGGCGATGGTCGGTTGAAGTTGTTGGCCCATAAGGCAACGATGCCGGCTCGCGAAAAGCGCCCTGTGAAACCGGAGGTTTCATGGGGCGTGATTCTATGACAAGAGACGAATCTCCGCCTGAATCGACAAGAAGGCGCCGGTTGCTCCCTTAAACGAGCAAGAGCCGTGCGGGAAAACCATCCGATGGCCAAGATGGACTATTACGAGGTGCTCGGCGTGTCGCGCACCTGTACCGAGGCAGAGATGAAATCGGCCTTCCGCAAGGCCGCGATGCAATGTCATCCCGACCGCAACCCCGGAAATGCCGAAGCTGAACACAAGTTCAAGGACCTGAACGAGGCCTACCAGATCCTGTCGGATGGTCAGAAGCGGGCCGCTTACGATCGCTACGGTCACGCCGCCTTTGAGAACGGCGGAAGCGGTACGGGCGGCGACGGATTTGGCTCATCCATGGCCGACATCTTCGACGACCTGTTCGGCGACATGATGGGCCGGCGCGGCGGCGGCCGACAGGGTAGCGCCGGTCGAGGCTCGGATCTGCGCTATAACATGGAAATAACCCTGGAGGAGGCGTTCCAGGGTAAGGCGGCGAGCCTCAAGCTGCCGACCAGCGTGTCCTGCGACACCTGCTCGGGCACCGGCGCGCGGCCGGGTGCCAAGCCGAAAGCCTGTCCGATGTGTGGTGGCCAGGGCCGTGTGCGGGCGCAACAGGGCTTCTTCGCCATCGAGCGCACGTGCCCCAACTGCCAGGGTCGGGGCGAGATCATCGACAATCCCTGCACGGCGTGCGCCGGGTCAGGCCGCGTGACGCGCGAGCGGCAGCTGTCGGTCAACGTGCCGGCCGGCGTCGAGGACGGCACGCGTATCCGCCTCGCCGGCGAGGGTGAAGCCGGTACGCGAGGCGGCCCGGCCGGCGACCTCTACATCTTCGTCTCCACCAAGCCTCATCCCTTCTTCCAGCGCGACGGCGCGGACCTGTTCTGCCGAGTGCCGATCTCCATGGTGCAGGCGGCGCTCGGCGGCGAGGTCGCGGTGCGCACCGTCGACGGGGGCGAGGCCAAGGTGAAGATCGGTGAGGGCACGCAGTCGGGCAAGCAGTTCAAGGTTCGCGGACGCGGCATGCCGGTGCTGCGCTCACGCGACGTCGGCGACCTCTACATCCAGGCGACCGTCGAGACGCCGCAGAACCTGACGCGGCGCCAACGCGAGCTGCTCGCGGAGTTCGAGGCCGAGTCCTCGCACAAGACGCAGCCGGAAGCCTCCGGGTTCTTCGCCAAGATGAAGGACTTCTTCGAGAACCTTGGCGGCAGCTGATCCGGTCCGCCCGCTACGGGCTGCCGCGATCGACCGCGACGCGCAGCGCGTGCACGCGCGCGTCCATTACCGCTCGGAGGCACTCGTCCACCGCCGCGCCGGGATGGGCGCTGTTGTGCGAGGCCCAGTCGCAGCCCTCGCGTTTCCTCAGGTAGGCCTGCTGGTCAAGCGCGAGTCGGTGCGCGTCGACCGGTGCGAAGCGCGCCTCGGCGCGATCAAGCAGGGCGACGATCTCGCGGTCCATGGCCACGTATTCAGGCGAGGCGCAGATCGTGCGCGTGATGGTGCTGACACCAGCCATCCGGCATCGCACGGCGGAGGGGGCGGCGCGGACGGGCATGCCCAGCGTGCACAGTGCTAGGAAACCGAGAACGGCGAGCGAGAAGCGGAACATCGTGGCAACCAACGGGCGTTTCATCGCTTCTAGGAGAGCGCGTCAAGGTTAAGGCTCCGTTACTGCCCCGCGCGTAGGGTGGGGCAGCCGACGGATCATTCCGCCACTCCCACACCGGGACTATGGCCTTCGTTCCCATCACATCCCGCATCGCGATCGACGAGGGCGAGTTCGTCTACGCCTTCGCGCGCGCCAGTGGGCCGGGCGGGCAGAACGTCAACAAGGTCGCCACCGCCGTCCACCTCCGCTTCGATGTCGCGGCCTCCCCGGCGCTCGACGAGGGCACTAAGCGGCGCCTGGCCGGTCTCGCCGGCAGCCGCCTCACCAACGACGGCGTGCTGGTGATCTTCGCCCAGAGCCACCGCAGCCAGGAACGCAACAAGGCCGACGCGCTAGCCCGTCTCGCGGCGCTGATCGCCGAAGCCGCCGAACGCCCGAAATTCAGGGTGAAGACGCGGCCGACGCTGTCGGCAAAGCGCCGCCGTACCGACAGCAAGGTCAAGCGCGGCGAAACCAAGCGGATGCGCGGTCGGGTGGACGATTGATGCGCAAGCGAGCCTAGGCGGCTCAGTCGCCGGCCAGGACCATGTCGTCGCGATGGATCAGCTCAGCCCGTCCCGGGACGCCGAGTACCCGCTCGATGTCGCGGGACCGACGCCCGATGATAAGGTCCGCCTTGTCGGCGGAGTAGGCGACGAGCCCGCGCCCGACCTCGCCCGCCTCGGTGCGGATCAGCACGCAGTCGCCGCGCTTGAACGCGCCCTCCAGCCTGCGCACCCCCGCCGGTAGCAGCGAGTTGCCGGCGCCGATCGCCCGCGCCGCCCCCTCGTCCACCCAAAGCGTGCCGCGCGGCTCCAGCGATCCGGCGATCCATTTCTTGCGCGCGGTCACGGGGTTTGAGGGGGATGGAAACCAGGTGCACGGGCCGCCCTCGACGAGACGCCGCACCGGGTGGGGTACGCGCCCGTCCGCGATCAGCATCGTCGTGCCGCCGGTGGTCGCGATCTTGGCGGCCTCGATCTTGGTGCGCATGCCGCCGCGCGACAGGATCGAGGCGGCGCCGCCGGCTATCGCCTCGACGGCGGCGGTCACACGGGGAACCAGCGGGATCAACGTGGCGGTGGGATTGCTCGCCGGGGGCGCGGTGTAGAGGCCGGCGACGTCGGAGAGCAGGATCAGCAGGTCGGCGGAAGCCATCGTCGCGACGCGGGCGGCGAGGCGGTCGTTGTCGCCGTAACGGATCTCGGCGGTCGCGACGCTGTCGTTCTCGTTCAGCACCGGGACGGCGCGCAACGCCAGCAGTCGGCCGATGGTGGCGCGCGCGTTCAGGTAGCGGCGGCGCTCCTCCGTGTCGGCGAAGGTCACCAGGATCTGCCCCGCCGTGATCCCGTGATGGCCCAACGCCTCCGCCCAGGTGCGGGCGAGCGCGATCTGCCCGACGGCGGCGGCGGCCTGGCTGTCCTCCAGCCTGAGCGCGCCCGGCGGCAGGTCGAGCACACGGCGACCGAGCGCGATGGAGCCGGACGAGACCACCATCACCTCGGCGTCGCGCGCCTGAAGCGCGGCGATATCGGCGGCCAAGGTCCCGAGCCACGTTCGGCGCACTCCGTCGGCGTCGACGAGCAGCGAAGAGCCAACCTTGATCACGATACGGCGAAAGTCGGCGAGGCGGGACGGGACGGCCGCATTGGATGTGTCGATGATGCAGTCTGACATGGCTCTGTCTTAGCGCAGGCGGCGCGCACTTGTGAGTCCCACCGAGGCCGTTCTGGAACGTCGAACTCCGTCTCTCAATCGACGAACTTGCGGCGGAACCGCTGCCATCCGTCCAGAGGTGGATCCTGGACCAGCCATGCCGCGTCGATCTTCGCCACGCCGCATAAGCGGCATCGCTTGATCATCAGGTCGGAGGGTGCGTCGGGCGCCATCAGGCCGATCGCGCACCAGGAGCAGCAGAACCTTTTGCGCTCGATCGCGCAGGGCAGGGCTTGGCTGAAGACGATCATGGCCGGCACGACGACGCACGAGCTCGCGGCACATGAGGGCAGGACGGAGCGGACGATCCGGCTGACGGTGTCGCTGGCGTTCCTTGATCCCAAGCTCGTGCAGGCGGCGGCTCAGGGGCTCCTGCCGCGCGGGGTCAACGCAACGCGCCTGAGCGATGCGCCGACGAATTGGCACGATCAGTGGGCGGCGATCGGCCTGTCGCGACCGGCCTGATCCGCTTCGACCTCCAGATCAGCCATCACGTGTTCCAGCCGCTGGCGCGAACGTTCTCCGTGCCGGTATTCGTCCGACGCGAAGACACGAGGTACAGGCCTCGTGTTGCCTTCGCGTGCGGATCGGCATTGAGGCGTCGCACGGAAATTGAGAATACGGCGTAAGAGACCGTGGGTTTCCTCCCGCGCATACCTCGTCTCACGGCAGCGATCCAAACCATCAGAGACCAGCCAGGGGCCTTAAGTGCCCGCACCGACGAGGCTTAAGCGGTGGGGCGCGAACCTTGGCAGTTGACTCGGAATGCGTGGTGGTGGACGCATTCTCAAGTAACCCGTCTCCGCATAAAGACGCGCGCGTATCGGGAATGCGTACGCACAGGAACAGGGAATTCCGATCGCGCGATCAGGGTATGTCGAAGCGCGAAACAGGCGCCGACAGCACGGACCAGGGATTTTGCCCGTGACGGCCACGCCGCCGTTCCCTGATCTAGGTTTCGACTTCCCTGCGATGCGTTCGGCCGTGGCGGACGCTGCCATCCATGCGCTCGAGGCCCATTTCGACCTGCCTACTTCGCGGCGGCATTGCGAAGTCACTCAGCAGCCCGGCATCGGCGACAACCAACCCGGTGCGCTGCCGAGATCGCACGCCTCAAACACGCGACCGGGTCAGGTCTGCGCATCCCGCATCGCGCGAGACCGCATTCTGCACGCCGCACGTCGGGCCCGGTGCCAATGCCGCACGGCGCCTCTTCCCTTACCGTCGCGTCGACCCAACGTCGGCCAGGCTGGTTGAGATCGTTGATCCGGCGCCGGAGCCATGACGTCGACCGCCTGCGCGTGCCGGCCAGGGCACGGCAAACAACAGAGATTAGCGCATATAAGTCATAAGCCTAGCCGGGCACATCGTGACGAAGAATCGCGCATGTTGTGTTCATGTACAAAAAGGTATTTAGTGCGTAAATTGTGATATAAAGTGTCCGCCTCGCCTCAGACATAGGCAGAGAGGGCGGTCAGGACTTCCATGTCACGAGAACGTAAAAGGCAGGTCTGGTCTGCGAGCGTCGCCGGCGATGTCACGCCCCCTATCCCTGATCCGGAGTACCTCAGGACCGCACGCAAGGTCCTGTTCAAGAAAACGGAGCTGACCGTGAACGGCGTCGTCGCGAGAAGACGGCGCATCGACCACTACATGAGGCACCTCGCGCAGGAGGCGACGCGCCAGAAGCGCTCGGCGCAGCGCGAGATCCGCAAACTCCGCGAGATCCGTCGCCTCGCGCGGCCCGTTCGCCGAGGGACGCGGGCTCCCTCGCCGATCAGTGCCACCCTCGAGGAGCGAGAGAGCCTGAGCAGGAACATATACAAGATGTTCTGGCCGATCGCGTTCGGGCTGTGGCCCGGCATCACCGCGCAGTTCGAGGCGGTCTACGGAGACCTCGGCGATACCACCAAGGTCCTTCCCGAGTACATGCGGTCTGATCCGTCCTTGGCTGAGTTCGAACGTGCGCTGAAGACGATCAGGCGCAAGCGGGCCAAGGGCAGACCCTACGAGGTCGGCCGTGGCAAGACGCCCACCTCGACCCGCTTCGCGAAGGGGCGGAGCGGCAATCCCAGAGGCCGCCCCAAGTCGAAGGACCCGTTCGACACCTTGGAGAAAAGCCTGTCGGAAAAGGTATCGGTGAGGAAGGCCGATGGCTCCACGACGGATATGCCGCGGATGGAAGCGGCGCTCACCCAGCTCTGGACCGGGGCGATGCAGGGTGAGCCGCACGCCCGATCGGAGCTGCGCGAACTCATCAAGACGTTGCACCTGCAGGATCTGCTGACGGCCCTGCCGAGACCACCCAAGGCTGCCGTGGCCGGAGCCAGCGAGAAGACCCTGCTGACCGGATGCACAACGGTCCTGGTCAGGATGTTCGAGCGCGAGCTCGTCGGTCGCTTCACGGCGAAGTATGGGCCGGTTCCAGCCTTCACCACGAGCTTTGGACGACGTTTTCCCGCTTTGCACGAGATCAACGGCCTCGCCGCGGTCCTCGAGGAGCGACGACGCGCCGGTAAGCCAATTGCCGTCCTGGAGGACGCAATCAGCCCGTCGAGCGCCGATGGATCGCAGGCCGGCCGTGATCATCCGCCTGACCTGTTCGCGGATCGCACCAACAGTCGCGCGGCGGTCATCGATGCCGAGCTGGATGTGGAATGGCAGCTGGCAAACGGCGGGTCCGGCGCGGTGGACGAACCGGACGAAGAAAGTTCTCCCGCGACGGCTCCCGTCATCCCGACCCGCAAGCGGACACGGGCGGTCCTTCCGGCACGCGACAAGCCGGCGGCTTCGTCATCGTCCGCGCATCCGACGCTGCTGCGCGCCAAGGTGCCCATCGTCGGGGCGTCCGCCACCGGGAAGCCGAAGCCCGGCACGTCGGGGCGCAAGCCTCGGAGTTGAGCACGGGCGCGATCACCTCTCGCTTCCCGCCAACAGCCCACGCCGCCCAGCCGGCATCACCTCACCCCTGTGCCGCGGGAACAACCCGGGTAGCCAGGTCAATTGAAAGGACCATCTAACCATGCCCAGCAAGCTGCCCTACGCAACATCAGCTGCGAAGCTGCAAACAGGCCTCGCCGCGCGCGACGGCCGGCGCCGGTCGAAGACGAAGCGCCTGGCCAGCGCGGCCGCGGTCGCACCGCGCCGACGAAACGACCTCCTGCCGAAGCTGCAGCTCGTCGACCGCGATCCCCGGCTTTTGATCGCGCCCGCTCGCAACGTGCGGGAGGTCGAGGCCGACCACGTGCGCAGGGTCGCCAACGCGATCTCCACCTTCGGCTTCACATCCCCGGTGCTCATCGATGGCGAGGGTCGGCTGGTCGACGGCGTGGTGCGCGTCGAGGCAGCCAAGCTCCTGAACCTGCCCACCATCCCCTGCATCGCCGTCGACGCGCTGACGGCGTCCGAGCTCAAGCTGCTGCGCATCGCGACGAACCGTCTGGGCGAGAACGGCGGCTGGCAGCTCGAGGAGCTGAGGCTGAAGTTCGAGGAGCTGATCATCGACGACGCGCCGATCGAGATCAGCGGCTTCGAGCTGACGGAGATCGACGGCATCCTCGCCGCCGATGCGTCGCCGCCGGTGGAGCCGGGACCGCTCGTGCCCGAGACCGAGCAGCCGCCGGTGGCGCGCTCGGGCGACGTGCTCCTCATGGGGTCGCACCGCGTCATCTGCGGAGATGCGCGCGACGCCTCGACCCTGTACCGCCTCATGCAGGGCGACATGGCTCGCTTCGTGTTCACCGACCAGCCCTACAACGTACCCATCGGTGGCCACGTCACCGGCGGCGCGCACCGCGAGTTCGCCATGGCGAGCGGCGAGATGAGCGCGGCCGAGTTCGCCGCCTTCAACGAAGCTTGGATCGGACAGGCAATGCGCTACCTCGTCGACGGCGGCGTGCTGGCGACCTTCATCGACTGGCGCGGGCTCGGCTCGGTCATCCAGGCGGCTGCCACCGCGCTCTTGGCGCAGATCAACCTGATCGTCTGGAGCAAGACCAACGCCGGCATGGGCAGCCTGTATCGTTCACAGCACGAGCTGCTGCCGATCTACAAGAAAGGCGACGCGCCCCACGTCAACAACGTCGACCTCGGGCGCAAGGCCGGCCGCTCGCGGACCAACGTGTGGACCTATCCCGGTGCATCCTCGCTCGGCTCGGACGCCCGACAGGGCTTGCAGGACCACCCCACCGTCAAGCCGGTGGCGATGCTCGCCGACGCGCTGCTCGACCTCACGCACCGCGGCGAGGTCGTGCTCGATCCCTTCCTCGGCTCCGGCTCGACCCTGATCGCGGCGGAGCAGACCGGGCGGGTATGCCGCGGCGTCGAGATCGACCCCTGCTACGTCGATCTCATCGCCCGGCGCTACGAGGCGGTCACCGGGACGGCGGCGGTGCTGGAGGCGACGGGGGAAACCTTCGCCGACCTCGCCCAGCGTCGACGGAGCGAGGCGCAGCCCGACGCTCCCGCGACGGCCGCCACCCCTGCAATAGCCGCCACCCCCGCGACCGGGCCGGAGCCGGAGGGGCGGGTATTCCGCAAGCGCACGCGGCTGACGGCAGCCGCGTAGGCCGTCGCCGGGGGAGGGGTGAAGAGGGCGCTCGCGCGGGCCTTGGCTGAGCCGCTTCCTGCCCTGGTCGGAGCGCAGGTGGCGGCCGGCATCACCGCCGACTTGCGCGCCGAGGACCGCAGGCGTGGTCGCGCTCCCGGCGCGCTCACTCGAGCTTGTCCGCGACCGCCTCGGGGATCCAGGAGCAGAAGGGACGCCCGCTCGAGCGGATGCACAGCGAGGCGTGCCACGCGCTCAGCTCTTCCACGGTGCCCGTCGTTCCTTCCGGCAGCAGCTGGCAGTCCGCCTGGTCCACGAAGGCCAGCGCCGCCGTGGTGTCCTTGGCCGCCAGCAGCGCCGTGAACCTGTCGGTGTCCTCCAGCTGCCGGCAGCCGGCGTAGCCCCGGTTGGTGCTGACGCGCGCCCCAGCCAGGATCAACGGCTTCCGCGTCCCGTCGTTCGTGCTGCCGGAGCCGCCGGAGAACAGCCCACTCACCAGCAGCACCGCGACCACGGCCGCACCGGTGACGTAGGCCACCCTCTGCGCCTTCGACAGCTCGCTCCATGTCCGCGCTTTCAAGACCGCGCTCCGCTCGGCATCGGGACCGCAAGTAGCAGGCTCACCACGCCGCGCCCTCCTTCACTCGCACAGGTAGCTGTAGGCGCTCACCGAGCAGTCGGGCTCGCGCTTGAAGGCCTTGACGTACTCGCCGCGCGTGATCATCCGCGCCTTGTCGAGCCGCTCCATCACGCCCAGGCACCTGTCGTCCGCGGCCACCAAGGCCTTGGTGTACCGGCCAGGCTCGGTCCCTCGCGCCTCGTTGATGCCCTCCATGACGCCCGAGCACCTGTCGCCCGTGGCAATCCCTGCGGGCTTGCTCGTCTGACAGGTGGCGGAGGCAGCGACCGCGAGGGCTGCGCCCACGACGAGGAGCTGCAACACGCGAGGGGTAAGGCATCGGGGAACGGCATGGGGCGTCCTTGCTGAAGTGGCGGTATGGCCAAGGCCCTGGTCGCTCTGCGCGCGGGAGAAGTCCAGGAGAATAACCTGAGATGGGATTATCCATTTCTGGGATCAGCGTGGCCGGTGCCCTCCACCCGCGCCACTGCATGCCCAAGACGAAGTCCAACTCGCTCGCCAAGACGTTTTCCAAGACGATCCGGTCGCCCCGGCACCGGGCGCTGCTTGAGCTGCTCGTCACGGTGCGCAAGGAAGCCAAGCTGACGCAGGTGGCGTTGGCGGAGCGGCTGGGACGCCCGCAGTCCTTCGTCGCCAAGGTCGAGACCGGCGAGCGGCGGCTCGACGTGGTGGAGTTCGTCGCGCTGGTCGAAGCGCTCGGTGGCGAGCCGGGTGACGTGTTCGCCCGCTTCCTCGACGCGGGGCGCCGCTGAACCGGGGTTGGTTGGCCCGTCAGGACGAGCGCCGCCATCGGGAGCGTCCGTCCTTTGCGGGAGACCGGTGCCGCGCCCGGAACGGCACGGAAGCCGCGGTGTGGTGGACGGTTTGGGCATGCGCGCGTCCTGTCGACGAAGAGTGACGCCGCAAAACACGCCGCCGCGCCGCCCAGTCAAGCAAAATGTCACTGATCGTCTGTAGATTGATCGTCGACAGCGGCGGCCTCTGCCACGGTGGACATCCGACACCGCCTGGCCCGGAACCTGCGCCGCCTCCGGCAGGAGCACGGCTGGTCGCAGGAGGCCTTCGCGTTCGAAGCCAAGCTGCACCGCACCTACGTCAGCGACCTTGAGCGTGGGGCGCGCAACCCGACCATCACCGTTGTCGAGAAGCTCGCCACGGCGCTGAAGGTGACGGCGAGCGTGCTGATCGAGTAGGGCAGGGCAAGGCTTCGCAAGGGAGCGAGCAGGATGAGCCTGCGTGCAGGTCGGCGAGGCATCCTCGCGACCGGCGCTGCTGTCACACCTCGACGCTTTGCCTTAACCGAGGCGGAGCATGCTCGTTCCAGCCATCCTCGCTATGTCGACACGCACGGCAGGAGGCTGGTGACGAGAGCAGGATCGACTATTACGTCGCGGCCAGGGCGACGGCCAGCGTGCGGGCGCTCGACTTGATGCTCACCACGGTCGATATGTTCGCGTCGAAAACATAGCGATGAATTATATATTTTACTTATGGGGTTACTATTCCGCCACAGTATATGATTGTGCAATTAGCTAGGCTCATCTCCAAAAACCACGGTAATAATACGAACAAAAAAACCGAAAATAGATAATAATTCATGTTATTGAAGCTTTGATTAGGGCGTGGGTCTCGATCCACATGGCTGAAGACCTAGATGCAAGATAGTTGCGTCGTCGATACGGGACTGGGTAGCCTTGCTTTGGTCATCGTCATGGCAGGCGAGGCTATCGATCTACGACAGGTTGCGCGGGAGTTCCTCTCCGCCGGCGTCCCGTCGACGGAGGACGACCTCCTGCGCATCGCCAAGGCGCAAGGGTACCTACCTTTCGCTCCTCGACCTCGTCGAGACAACGCTCAAGGCAATTGCTTCGCTTGAGCCGCGTGACAACATCGACGTCCAAAGCTTCATCTGGGTCGTCGGCGAGTATCGTGAGGGCGACGAGCGCGAGTAGGCGTAGTTGTACGCCAACGTTGAGTTCTGCTGTAGTGCTCGACAACCTCGCCGTCCACAAGAGCGCCAAGGCCGCCCAAACCCTGCGAGACAAGGGTGCCTGGTTCCTGTTCCTGCCACCCTACAGCCCCGACCTGAACCCGATCGAGATGGCGTTCTCCAAGCTGAAGGCGCACCTGCGCGCCGCCGGCGCCCGCACCTTTGATGCCCTGTGGCGCGCCATCGGCAGCATCTGCGATCTGTTCAGCCCGCAGGAGTGCTGGAACTACTTCGCCGCCGCCGGCTACGCGCTCAAATAAACGTCCGATGCTCTAAGTAGCCGGTCAGTTCTCGGCCAGAATGCGCCAGAAGCAGAAGCTGGCCGCCTACCCGGAAGCGGACGCTCCGGTGAGCGCTCATTCTGGTCGGCTAGGCTGCAGCTTGCCGACGCCGAATGAGCCGCTCAGTCAGGTCGGAGATGGGCTAAGCGACCGGCGTCATCGCTGAGCATCGGAACGGCGCACCATGAGTGCCACACCGGACAGTGCTACAGCGGCTGCGACGAGCTTGGGTAACGAGAGGTGCTCGCCCAGAAGCGCGGCGGAAAGCAGCAGTGCGACGACGGGCGCGGCGTAGTTGAAGGTGTTCGCGACCGTCGGAGACACGTCGGCGTTCACGGCGAAGAAAACGGTGTAGCCTACGAGCGTACTTGCGACGACGAGGAAGACCAGCGCCCACCAAGCGGCCGCAGGCACGTCCACGATGTTGGTCCGTCCGGCGATCCCGGTCGCGCTCACGACGATCACCAGTAGTGCGGCGCTTGCGACCAGTTGCGCCGTCAACGTCACCACTGGATCGTCAGGCAGGCGCAGCCGCCGTGCCCACAGCGACCCCCCGGCCCAACTCGCGGCGGCGGCGAGCGTCAGCACGGCGCCGAGGAGACTGAAGCCGCCGCCCGTCGAAACGTAAGCCATAAGGGCCAGGCCGGCGAAGCCAAGGCCGACGCCGCAGGCCTGCCTTAAGCCGAGGGGTTGACGCAGGACCGCCCAGGCGAACAGCGCGATGAAGATCGGCGCCGATGATCCGAACACCGAAGCCACGCCCGCGGGCAGCAAGTGCGTCCCGAACATGCCGAGCGACTGGCCGCCGACCAGCATGACCAGCCCGAGCCCCGCCGCAGCCGCCAACTCCGAGGTTTGTGCCGGCCGTGACCGCAGGCGCCAGAGCGCCAAGGGCAGCACCACGGCTGCCGAAATGATGAAGCGAATGGCGGCGAGGTAGAGTGGATGGACCGCGTCGCCCCCGATCTTGAAGGCGACGAAGTTCGCGCCGTTGTAAAACCACTGGTAGCCAACGGCCGAGACGACGAGCACGCGGCTCCGCGCCCAACCACCGCGCCCGCTCAAGCCGCCAGCTCAGCGGTGGAGTTGCCCCTGCTTCGGGAGCTCACGTTCTCAGTGTCGCCAGGTTCCTGGTCTGGAGCCAAGTAGCGATGGTGTGGACGAGTTCGGCCTTGCGCTCGACCGGTAGCCAATGGGCGCCGAGCAGGCTCGTCACGGTAAGGTCTGCGCAGGCCGCGCGCATTGGGTGGCCCAGGCGATTGCCGTCAATGCTGTTCATCTGATCATAGTCGCCGTTGATGAACAGCACGGGCTGCGAGAGGCGGCCACCATCGGGCGCCTTGCGCGCATAGGCGATGTTAGCGTCGTCGTTGAGGTACCATGCGCAGGGCGCGCGGAATCCGCGCGCCTCGTATGACTGCACCAGCACGTCAAAGTCCGCCGCCGGCCAGAGGTTTGGGTCGGGTCGGGTCGGCGGGGCGCGACGCGCGGCGCCGAAGCGCCCTCCCTTGCGCGTGACCATCGCATTCGCCGCAGGCTTGCCGACGCTGGCAGGGTCGCCCGGCTGGAAGATGGACGCCAGCGATGCCGCTTTGTCCGCGTTGAGGTCGGCGACCGCTGCCTCAAAGTGCGTATTGTAATAGCGGTAATAGTCCCACTGGCCGTCCGGATACTTGTCGGCCGGATAGATTGTTCGGTCGACCAGCGGGACGAGCGTCGGCAGCGCGTTCGCGTCGGGAAAATACGGCACCGAGATCAGCACGACGCCACGGCTGCGCGTGGGCTGATGCGCGACCAACGAACCGGCTACGACACTGCCCCAGTCGTGGCCGACCCAGATCGCCGGCTTGCCGCCGAGGTGGTCGTGAAGCTCCGCCATGTCCGCCACGACTTCCTCGATGGCATAGGCGTCGTTGGCCGCAGGCGCGGAAGAGCCGCCGTAGCCGCGCATATCAGGAGCGACGCAGCGCCATCCTTCGGCGGCGAACGCGTCCATTTGGGCGCGCCAAACCAGACCGAGCTCCGGCCAGCCGTGAAGAAACATCATCAAGGTCCCGTCAGCCGGCCCGCTTTCGAGATAGTGCGTCGTGAGACGAGGCGTGCTGAACGTGCGCGACACTAGCGTGGAGGTGGACAAGGGCATTCCCATGCTCCGCCCGACAGGGCGCGGCTGCGTCTATCCCGGAGAGGATAGCTCGTCGGGCGAGCACCGCTCCGGCGTGAGACCTTGGCGGTTTCAGTGGGCTGCGGCACGTTTTCGATCGGCGTGACCCAACCTACGTACGATGATTGATTGCTGGCTATTAGCCCCATAATCGCGCATGAGGCTTGAAGCAGTGCTTCATGGTACATCAGGTGCGAGCGAGAGACTCAGTTGAGGGCGTAGCCGTGTTTGTCGTCGCGGCGGAAGCTGGCAGCTTTTCCGAAGCGGCGCGGCGTCTCGGCATCTCGCCGTCTGCGATAAGCCAAGCGATCCGAGGTCTCGAGGAGCGGCTTGGCACGCCGCTGTTCCGCCGCTCGACGCGTAGCTTGAGCCTGACAGATGTAGGCAGCGAGTATCTGCTCGCGGCGGCTCCCGCCCTGTCGCAACTGAGGCGAGCCGCGGAGGAAGCTTTGGGTCGGGCGGGGCGGCCGGCCGGGCCCTTGCGCCTGACGATGCCGCGTGCGGCCTTCGACCTGCTCATCGCTCCAGCGATGGCGGCCTTCCAAGACGCCTATCCTGACGTGGAACTCGAGATCGCAGTCGAGGCGCGCCTGGTCGACATCGTCAAGCAGGGCTACGACGCGGGATTGCGCTACGGCAACTGCCTGGACAAGGACATGGTGGCCGTCCAGGTCGCGCCTGTATCGGAAGCCGTTCTGGTCGCTTCGGACAGCTATCTCCACGCTCGGGCGACGCCGAACGTCCCGGGCGATCTGCTCAATCACCGCGCCGTGGTGTGCCGCAGTCAGGGCACCGGTCTCGTCATGCCATGGACCCTGCAATCCGCCGGCGAGACCGTGCAGATCCTTCCGCCGGCGGCGACCATCGTCCATGATCTCTCGTCTCAGATCGACCTGACGTTGAGGGGCTCGGGAATCGTCAGCGCGCCGGCCGCGATGGTGTCCGACCTTGTCGATGCAGGTAAGCTGTCGCGGATACTACCCGCATGGTCTTCTCCACTGCAAGCGCTCTACCTCTACTTCCCGAGCCGTCGTCACCAATCAGCTGCATTGCGCGCGTTTATCGCGTTCTTGAAGGATCGCTCCCGTCTTGCCGTACCGTCGGCGAGTCGCTGAACGCCTTGCACGAACTCCCGAAGATTTATGGCTAGTGTTCCCAGCTCGCGAGATCCAGCCATAGGCCGGGCTACTTCGCGCCAACAGAGGACATGTGGCTTTTACCCAAGAGCGGACCTGTAGCCACCTCTAACGTGGTGGTTGACGTCGATCCCGCTTTGGTCAATTCTTGGCTCAATGACACGCTACTATCATAAATTCTAATCCTTGCGAGTATGTTCTATTCTACTTGCCTTTAAGAGTAATTACTCACCCCCTGCGGTTGGATCGGATCGCTGATTCGATGAGGGATGAGCCGCAATGACCTTGAACGTCTCAGCCGGGACGACCTTATCGAGCTGGTGCTGCGGCTGCAGCGGCCGGAAACGACGTCGCGCACCTCGTCCAAGCCGCCGAGCACCGACCGCAAGGAACGGCGCGAGCGGTCGAAGCCCGGCGGCGCCAAGCCCGGTCACGAGGGTCACGGCCGGGTGATGAGCGAGGCGCCCGACGATGTGGTCGCGCACCGTCCCGACCGCTGCACCGGTTGTGGCACGACGTTGTCGGCCGACCTCCGCGCCGACATCGTCAGCGTGCACGAGCGCATCGACCTGCCCAAGGTGGCGCCGGTTGTCACCCAGCACCGGCGCCTGGCGGTGCGCTGCCCGTGCTGCGGCCTGCGGGTCGCCGCGCCGGTCCCGGCCGAGGCGCGGGGCACGCCCTTCATGGTGAGCCTGTCGAACCATCGGTTCGCGCCTGCAAGCGGTGGCCCTGTACCTGAAGACCTTCCAGGCGCTGTCCTACGAGCGGCTGCAGGGCGCATTGTCCGACCTGTTCGGGCTGACGCTCAGCCTCGGCGGGCTGATGAACCTGCTGCGACGCGGGCAGCGTCGATTCGCGGGCGGACGCGAGACCGCCGTTTCCGCCCTGCGCCGGGCGGGTGTGGTCGCCTCGGACGAGACCGGCGTCAGGATCGAGGGCAGCAACGGTACGCAGGGGGTGTTCCGCTGCGCCGAGGCGGTGGTGCACCAGGCCGCGCCGACGCGGGCCGCCTCGGTGGTGCGCGCGATGATGGACGGGAACCGCCCGGCGGTGTGGCTGTCGGACCGTTACGCGGCGCAGCAGGGTCACGCCGCCGCGCACCAGACCTGCCTGGCTCACCTCGCCCGCGACGTCGCCTACGCGCTCAGGACCAGCGACGATCCCGTACCCTGGCGCTTGCAGCTCTGGCTCGACGCGGTGCTCGCCTTGGCTGGACGCGTCACCGGGCTCGCGACCGCGACGCTGGCCGCCAAGCGCCGGACGTTGGAGCGCCAACTCGCCAGCATCCTAACGGCCCCGAGCACCTGCGACCTGACGCGCGCGTTGCAGGGCAAGATCGGCCGGGCCCGCGATCAACTCCTGACCTTCCTGGCTTACCCCGGCCTGGTCGAGCCCACCAACAACGGTTGTGAGCGGGCGCTGCGCCCGGTGGTGATCCAGCGCAAGGTGACCAACGATTATCGCGCCATGTGGGCGGCCCAGGGCGAGGCGGCGGTGCGGACCGTCGTCGACACCGCCCGGCTCAGCACTGGCACAACCGTGTTCGGCACCATCCTGAGCACCGTCACCGCCTAAACACCTCAGAACGGGCGTGGGTAATTACCTTTAAGAACGCATCTACATGCCAATACGTCGCTGAAGATGGATCTTGCTAAAATGACCATACGGTCACACCGACATGTAGGCACGCACCTGCTGGTCGACCATACCCGCCTTATCGCCGGACAGCACCACGGCGCCGCGATCGAGGACGACGTAATCGTCGGCCAGTTCGCGGGCGAAGTCGAAATACTGCTCGACCAGCAGGATCGCCATGTCGCCCTTGCCGCGCAGGTAGGAGATCGCGCGGCCGATGTCCTTGATCACGGAGGGCTGGATACCCTCGGTCGGCTCGTCGAGTACGAGCAGCTTCGGCCGGGTGACGAGCGCGCGACCGATGGCAAGCTGCTGCTGCTGCCCGCCCGACAGGTCGCCACCGCGCCGGCCCATCATGGTTCTCAGGACCGGAAACAGCTCGAACACGTCGTCGGGCACGAAGCGGAGCTTGCGGGGAAGCGGCGCGAAGCCGGTTTCGAGGTTCTCCCTGACGCTGAGCAGTGGGAAGATCTCGCGGCCCTGCGGCACGTAGGCGATGCCGCGCCTGGCCCGCGCATGGGCCGGCAGCCTGGCGATCGGCTGGTCGTTCCAGAGGATGCGACCGGTGGCGATCGACTGATGGCCGACGATCGCGCGCAGCAGGGACGTCTTGCCGACCCCATTGCGCCCGAGCACGCAGGTGATGCGGCCGGCCCTCGCCTGCACCGAGACGCCGCGCAGTGCTTGCGCGGCGCCGTAGAAGAGGTCCACCGCTTCCACCGACAGCATGGTCAACGCCCCAGGTAGACTTCGATGACGCGAGGGTCGGCGCTAACCTCGTCGAGCGATCCCTCGGCGAGGACGGCGCCCTCGTGCAGCACAGTGACCCGTACGCCGAGGTCGCGCACGAAGGTCATGTCGTGCTCGACGACGACCACCGAATGATCCCTGGCGATCTCGCGCAACAGTTCGGCGGTCTGCGCGGTCTCGGCGTCGGTCATGCCGGCCACCGGCTCATCGACGAGTAGAAGCTTTGGGTTCTGCGCAAGCAGCATGCCGATCTCCAGCCACTGCTTCTGCCCGTGGGAAAGGTCGGCGGCACGGCGATCGCGAAGCACCGTGAGCCGGGTCGTTGTGAGGATACGCTCGATCCGTTCGGCCTGGTCCGGCGGCGCAGCCCCGAACAGGGTGGCGAAGGGTCCGCGCTTGGCCTTCAGCGCGAGGAGGATGTTGTCCTCCACGGTGTGACTCTCGAACACGGTCGGCTTCTGGAACTTGCGGCCGATCCCGAGTTCGGCGATCGCCGGCTCGTCGAGCCGAGTCAGGTCGGTCGAACCATCGTAATGGACGGTGCCGGAGTCCGGGCGCGTCTTTCCGGTGATGACGTCCATCATGGTGGTCTTGCCGGCCCCGTTCGGGCCGATGATCGCCCGCATCTCGCCCGAGGCCAGCGCGAGCGACAGGCCGCGCAACGCCTTATAGCCGTCGAAGGAGACCTTGACGTTGTCGAGGTGGAGCAGCGGGGTGGCGGGCACGGTGTCGGCCATGGTTCATTCGCCCGGTAGTTTGGTTGGCAGCGCGGCATCGACCGCGAGCTCGACCGAAGCCGGCTCGTCCCTGGCCCTACGGAGCCGTCGGCCCTCGAACAGGCCGAGGATGCCGCGCGGCATCAGGATGGTGACGAGGATGAAAAGCAGGCCGAGCGCGAACAGCCAAGCGCTCGGCAACACGTCGGTGAGCCACGTCTTACCGAGGTTGACGAGCACCGCGCCGAGCGCCGCACCCACCAGCGTGCCGCGGCCGCCAACCGCCACCCAAATCACCGCCTCGATCGAGTTCTGCGGGGCGAACTCGCTCGGGTTGATGATGCCGAGCTGCGGCACGTAGAGCGCCCCGGCGAGGCCCGCGAGCATTGCGGAGAGCGTGAAGATCGTGACCTGGTAGTGGTCAATGCGGTAACCGACAAAGCGGGTGCGCGATTGCGCGTCGCGGATGGCGACGAGCACCTTGCCGAACTTGGAGGTGACGATCGCCTGCGTCGCGACGAGCGCGGCCGCGAGCACGAGCGCCGTCAGCGCGAAGAGGACGGCCCGGGTGCCGTCGGCGTCGATCGGCCAGCCGGCGATCGACTGGAAGTCGTTGAGCCCGGTGTTACCACCGAAGCCCATGTCGTCGCGGAAGAAGGCGAGCATCAGCGCGAATGTCATCGCCTGCGTGATGATCGAGAGATAAACGCCGTTGACCCGCGAGCGGAAGGCGAGGAACCCGAACACGAAGCCGAGCAGCCCGGGCACAAGGAGCGCCAGGGCAATCGTGAGCGGCAGCTTGAGCGGGCTCTCGAAGCCGACGAAGAAGGTCAGCACCGGATTGGCGCCGCGCTGCCCGATCGTGTGCATCAAGTCGAGGCCCATCATATAGCCGCCGAGCGCGAAGAACGCGCCGTGGCCGAGCGAGAGAATACCGCAGAAGCCCCAGATCAAGTCGATGGAGACAGCGAGCAGCGCGAAGCTCAAGTACTTGCCGAACAGGACGACGACGTAGGTCGGCATGTGCAGCGCCGATCCCTCCGACGTCGCTAGGAACAGCACGGGCACGAGGATGGCGAGGGCGACGAGCACCGCGACCGCGATGCCCGTGCGGCCGTGATCGCGCAGCAGGCGAACCGTCAGCATGTCACGCCTCCACCGCGCGGCCCTTGAGCGCGAACAAGCCGCGGGGCCGTTTCTGGATGAACAGGATGATGAAGACGAGGATGGCGATCTTGGCGAGCACCGCGCCGGCGAAGGGTTCGAGCAGCTTATTGCCGATGCCGAGCGTAAGGGCGGCGACGAGCGTGCCCCAGAGATTGCCGACGCCGCCGAACACGACCACCATGAAGGTATCGATGATGTAGCCCTGCCCGAGGTTTGGCGAGACGTTGTCGATCTGAGACAGGGCGACGCCGGCGATCCCCGCCACGCCGGAGCCGAGACCGAAGGCGAGCGCATCGATGCGGTTGGTGTCGATCCCCATGGCGGACGCCATCCGGCGGTTCTGCGTCACCGCCCGGATGCGTAGCCCGAAGGAGGTGAGGCGCAGCAGGACCTGTAACGCGAAGAAGACGGCGAGCGAGAACACGATGATCCACATGCGCCCCTGGGTGATCGACAATCCCCCGAGCTGGAGCGAACCCGACATGAAGTCCGGCGCGCCAACGTCCTTGTTGTTGGCGCCGAACACGCTGCGCACCAGTTGCTGAAGGATGAGCGAGACGCCGTAGGTCGCCAATAGCGTCTCGAGCGGACGCCCGTAGAGAAACCGGATCACCGTACGCTCGATCACGATACCGAACAGGCCGGCGACGACGAAAGCGACCGGCAGGGCCACAAGCAGCGAGTAGTCGAACAGCCCAGGCGCGAGCGCACGGATCACCTGCTGCGTCACGTAGGTCGAATAGGCGCCGAGCATCACCATCTCACCGTGCGCCATGTTGATGACGCCCATCACGCCGAAGGTGATGGCAAGGCCGATCGAGGCGAGCAGGAGGACCGAGCCGAGCGAAAGACCGTAGAGCGCGTCGCGGGCGTGGTCCCACAGTGCGAGCCGGGTCCGAACCGACTGCCGGGCGGCGACCGCATCGCTTCGCAGGCCGCCTGTCGCGCCCGCCAGCACCTGATCGATGATGGCGAGCGCGTCGAGGCCGCCGGTGGCCGCGACGATCTTCACCGCCGCAGCGCGATCCGCTTCGGAGGCGCCGGCGTCCAACGCTACCAGGGCGGCGCGCGCCTGCGTCATCGCCGCCTTGGCACCGGGATCATTCTCCTTCGCTTCCGCCCTGGTGAGCGCCGGCAAGGCGGAAGCGTCGCGGGTGCGATAGATCGTGCGCGCGGCCTCCGCCCGCTTCGCCGCGTCGGGCGAGGCCAGCATGACGGTGCCCAGGGCGGCTTTCAGCGTGCCGCGGACCCTGTTGTTGAGACGCACCGGCTTGAGGTCGCCCGGCGTCGGGCTAACCGGCGTGCCCGTGACCGCGTCAACTACGGTGCCGGCGGCACCCAGGATGTATACGGCCTTCGTGTCGGGGGCGAAGACGAGGTGCTCCGTCCCCAGCGCCTCCAGGATCGCTGCGGCGCGCATGTCGCCGCTGGTGCTGAGCTCGCCGACCGCCTTGTTGGTGGACGCGAAGCTATCGTTGGCGAAGGCGGCCACGATCGCCGGCAGTTCGGGCGATTGCGCCCTCGCCGGCGCCGTCCACAGCCACGCCGCGACGAGCACGACGACAGTTCGGACGATCGCGGCCGCCATACTCATGAGGCGGGTCACGGCGTCATGAGCCGCCGCAGGTCTTGGTCACGGTATTGTAGTCGCCGCACTTCAGCGTTTTCCAGTCGGCGAGGAGGTTCTTCGAGTTCGCGACGTATTTCGACCAGGGCTCGCCGGGGATCAGCTTGTCCGATTTCCAGACGACGTCGAACATGCCGTCCGCCTTGATCTCGCCGATGAAGACCGGCTTGGTGATGTGGTGGTTGGCGAGCATCTCGCTGACGCCGCCGGTGAGATTGGCCTGCTTGATACCCGGCAACGCGTCGATGACCTTGTCGGGGGTCGGGTCCTTGGTCTTCTCGACCGCCTTTACCCACATATTGAAGCCGATGTAATGCGCCTCCATCGGGTCGTTGGTAGTGCGCTTCGGGTTCTTGGTGAAGTCGTGCCACTTCTTGATGAAGGCCTTGTTCTCTGGCGTGTCGATCGACTCGAAGTAGTTCCAGGCCGCGAGATTGCCGACGAGCGGCTTGGTGTCAATGCCGGCGAGTTCCTCCTCGCCGACCGAGAAGGCCATCACCGGGATGTCGGACGCCTTGATCCCCTGGTTGCCGAGCTCCTTGTAGAAGGGCACGTTGGCGTCGCCGTTGATCGTCGACACGACGGCGGTCTTCTTGCCGGCCGAGCCGAAGCGCTTGATGTCTGACACGATCGTCTGCCAGTCGGTCTGACCGAACGGCGTGTAGTTGATCATGATGTCGTCCTTCGCAACGCCCTTAGAGGCGAGGTAGGCCTCAAGGATCGTGTTGGTGGTGCGCGGATAGACATAGTCCGTCCCCGCCAACACCCAGCGCTTCACCGAGCCGCCGTCCTCCGACATCAGGTAATCGACGGCGGGGATAGCCTGCTGGTTGGGCGCGGCACCGGTGTAGAAGATGTTGCGCTCGCTCTCCTGCCCCTCATATTGCACGGGATAGAAGAGCATGCTGTCGAGTTCCTTGAACACCGGCAGGACGGACTTGCGCGACACCGACGTCCAGCAGCCGAACACGACCGAGCACTTGTCCTTGCTGATAAGCTCGCGGGCCTTCTCGGCGAAAAGCGGCCAGTTCGAGGCCGGATCGACGACGACCGGCACCAGCGGCCGGCCGATCACGCCTCCCTTGGCGTTCTGCTCGGCGATAAGCATCAGCATGACGTCCTTCAGCGTGGTCTCGCTGATCGCCATCGTCCCCGACAGCGAATGGAGGATGCCGACGTTGATCGGCTCGGCAGCGCGAAGCGATGAAGGGATCAAGCTGGCGGCGGCGAGGGCGCCGGCACCCTTGAGAATGGTGCGGCGGTGCAGGCGCTGGGTGGATGATCGGGTCATTGGAATCTCACTTGCTCGGACGGGTCGTCGCGCGCCGGTCTAAGTATCCGGGACGCACGATCTGCTGACGACGCGGCCACGATCCTCACGATCGGGCCGCCCGGCGCAATGCAGAAGATCGCGTATAGGTCGCCGCCGATCAGCTGATAGGGTGTTGTGTTCCGCGCGCGGGCGCCTCCGTCCGCGCGCGGACGGCAAGGTGACGTCCGGGTATCCGATGCAGCCAATCCAGACGATCGACAAGATCCGGCGCGACTACAACAGGTGGGTGGCCAACCAAACGCTGGAGGATTTCGCGCTCCGTTTCACGGCGAAGTCGGCGCGACGCTACTCAGCCGCACGCGTGGGACACACCGCCATCGGCGCGGCCTCGTTCCTCGCGCTCGAGGCGATCGGCGGCTCGATCACGCTGCACTACGGGTTCACCAACGCGGTCGCCGCCATCTTCGCCACCGCCGCCGTCATCATCGCGCTAGGCACGCCGATCTGTTTCTACGCGGCCGAGTACGGGGTCGACATCGACCTCCTCACCCGCGGCGCCGGCTTCGGCTACATCGGCTCGACGGTCACCTCGCTGATCTACGCCTCCTTCACCTTCATCCTGTTCGCCATTGAATCGGCCATCATGGCGATTGCGCTACAACTATGCCTCGGCATTCCGCTGCCGGTCGGCTACCTGATCGCGGCGGTCGCTGTCATCCCAATCGTGATCCACGGAATCAGCGCCATCAGCCGTTTCCAACTTTGGACGCAGCCGATATGGATCATCCTCAACATCGCTCCGGTCATCGCCATCGTGCTAAGCTCGCCGCACGCCACGACGGCGTGGAAGCATTTTTCGGGAAGCCGAAGCGGGTCGAGCGGGTTCCAGCTGCTTTATTTCGGCGAGGCGGCCTCGATCGCACTCGCGTTCGTCGTCCAGATCGGCGAGCAGGTCGACTATCTCCGCTTCCTTCCCACCCGCGGCGAGGGCCCCAAGGCTTGGTGGGCGGCGCTGCTGTCGGCAGGCCCGGGCTGGATCGTACCCGGCGTCGTCAAGCTGCTGATCGGCTCCTTCCTGGCCGTCCAGGTCATCGTGAGCGGGTCCGGGATGCCGGTCGATCCCGCCCACATGTACGCGGTCGCCTTCCGCGCGCTGGTCGACAGCCCCGGGTTGGCACTCGGCCTGACGTGCGTCTTCGTGGTCGTCTGTCAGCTCAAGATCAACGTGACGAACGCCTACGCCGGCTCCATCGCTTGGTCGAACTTCTTCGCCCGCCTCACGCACCATCACCCCGGCCGCGTGGTCTGGCTCGTGTTCAACGTGGTGCTCGCCCTGCTCGTCATGGAAATGGGTGTCTACGAAGCGCTCGAGCAGACGCTCACCTTCTACTCGTGCGTGGCGATCTCCTGGATCGGCGCCGTCACGGCCGACCTCGTCATCAACAAGCCGCTCGGCCTCAGCCCACGCGGCGTCGAGTTCAAACGCGCCTACCTCTACGACGTCAACCCGGTTGGCGTCGGCGCGATGGTCGTCGCCGTGACGATCGCGATCATCGCCCAGTCCGGCCTGTTCGGCCCGGCGGCGGCCGCGCTGGCACCTTTCCTGTCGCTCGCCGCCACCTTCCTCGTCGCGCCGCTTATTGCCGCCCTGACTCGTGGCCGCTACTATCTCGCGCGCCATCCCGAGGCGGGGATCGCAGGCACGGCCGTGGTGCGCTGCTGCGTCTGCGAGAACTGTTTTGAGCCCGAGGACATGGCGCATTGTCCGGCCTACGCGGGCGCGATCTGCTCGCTGTGCTGCTCAATTGACGCGCGCTGCCAGGACCTCTGCAAACCGCAGGCATGCCTCCACGACCAGATCGTCTCCGCGGTGAATCGTCGGCTCTCGGGCCGCGCGCGGATCCCCTCGCCGCTCGTCGACTTCGTGGTCGTGTTCCTGATCTCGCTGCTGCTGCTGGGCGGCCTACTCACCTTCGTCGCCCTCGCGATGTCGTCGGCCCCCGGCCTGTCCCACGCCGCGATCCACTCCGCCCTGTGGAAGGCGTTCCTGCTGATCGCCATCGCGGCCGCCGTCACCAGCTGGTTGTTTGCGCTCCTCAAGGCGAGCGGACGCGCGGCGCGCAACGAGGCGCGGCGGCAGACCGGATTGCTCATGGGCGAAATCGAGTCGCACAAGCAGACCGATCTGGCGCTCGTGCAGGCCAAGGACGCCGCCGAGGCCGCCAATTATGCGAAGAGCCGCTACGTGGTTGGCCTCAATCACGAGCTGAGGACGCCGCTCAACTCGATCGTCGGCTACGCGCATCTGCTCGAGCGGGATGATGGGCTGCCGTTCCGAGCCCGCAATCGCGGCGCGGTGATCAAGCGCAGCGCCGATCATCTCGCGGGCCTGATCGACGGGCTCCTCGATATCGCGAAGATCGAGGCCGGCAAGCTCGACCTGTCGCGCGACGTGGTCGCCCTGCACGTGCTGTTCACCCAGCTCGTCGACATGTTCGGCGTGCAGGCCGAAGCGCGGGGTGTCCGCTTTGTGGCGGAGATCGCCGGGGACGTTCCCGAGTTCACCAGGGCCGACGGTAAGCGGCTTCGCCAGATCCTCATCAACCTGCTCTCGAACGCCGTCAAGTTCACGCGCGAGGGGTCCGTCTCGTTCAAGGTGACCTACCGCAGCGAGATCGCTCATTTCACCGTCGAGGACACGGGTCCAGGCATCGCCGAAGCGGACGCGGAGCGCATCTTCCAACCTTTCGAGCGCCTGCACGCCGCCGCCGGCGAACCGGGGACCGGGCTCGGGCTCACCATCTCAAGGCTCCTGGCCGGCATCATGGGCGGCGACATCCGCATCGCGAGCGAGGTCGGGGTCGGCAGTACCTTCAGCCTACGCCTGTTCTTGCCTCGCCTCCAACGAGACAGCAGGGTGCATCGGCATCCGCGTAGGCTCGCCGCGACGTTCGGGGCCAGCGCCTCGATCCTCGTGGCCGACGACGACGCTAACCAGCGCGCGCTCCTCATCGAACTGCTATCGCTCCGCGGGTTCGCCGTGCGCGCAGCGGCGGACGGCGAGCAGGCCGTGGCGATGAGCGAGGCGGACCCGGGCGACCTCTACGTGCTGGACGTCGAGATGCCGGGCCTGAACGGTTGGCAGGTCGCGCGCCGGCTACGCGAGAACTCGGTCCAGCCGCCCAAGATCATCATCCTTTCGGCGACCGCCATCGAGGAATACGGGCGCGCGATCGAGGCGGCCGATCACGACGCCTTCCTGATGAAGCCCATCGACGTCGACCGGCTTCTCGAAACGATCGCCGAGCTACTCGACGCGCCCTCGGTCGACGTCGATGCGCGTGAGGAGCGCCCGACCGCAGGCGCGGCCGAGCGTCCGGCGGACACCGTCCTCCACGCCCTCATCCAGGATGGCGAGATCGGCTATGTGCGCGGGCTCCGCGACCAGCTCGAGACCCTCGAGAGCGGCGACGCGCGGCTCAAGCCTTTCGTCGATCGAATGCGCGGCTTCGTCGAGGCCATGGACATGCCCGGCCTGGTGAAGGCGCTGGAACAGGTCCGCAACGGCGCGCCATGACCATCCGCGAGCGCTCTGACATCGTGCTGGTCGTTGACGATTCGCCCGACACCGTGCGTTTCCTCACCGAGGTGCTCGACGCGCGCGACAAGGCCGTCACGATCGCGCTCGACGGGCCGACCGCGCTCCGCATCGCGGCGCGGCTGCGCCCCAACATCGTGCTGATGGACGCCGTAATGCCGGAGATGGATGGCTTCGAGTGCTGCCGGCGCCTCAAGGCTCTGTCCGGGTTCGAGGACGTGCCGGTGATCTTTATGACGGGCCTTGGCGCGCCGGGCGACGTGGTCCGGGGCTTCGGCGTCGGCGGCGCCGACTATGTCACGAAGCCCATCGACATCGACGCCATGCTGGCGCGCATCGAGGTTCATCTGTCCAACGCGCAGAAGATCCAGCGCGCGCGCATGGCGCTCGATGCGACGGACCATTTCTTCATCGCGACATCCACGGGCGGGCGCATCATCTGGTTCACCCCACGCGCCTATCGTCTCCTTCAGCAACATTTTGATAATGGTGCGGGCGAACTTCGCCTGCCCGCCGAGACTGCGGTGTGGACCCGCGAAATCCGGGACTCTCAGGACCAGAGTCCGCAGAGGCTATCGTTCTCTGCTGCCGGCCTGACAATCGAGTTCGTAAGGCGTACGGACCGAGACGAATTGCTCTTCCGCATCTTGAGGCAGACGCCCCTGAGCCGGCGAGAAGACATCGCGCTCCAATACCATCTTTCCCGGCGTGAGGTCGAAGTCCTGACATGGCTGGCGAAAGGGAAGTCAAACAAAGACATCGCGGCCATATTGGACCTTAGTCCTCGCACTGTCGACAAGCATATCCAATCGATTTTCGCTAAGATGAATGTTGAGAACCGAACGGCTGCAGCTGCAATTTCACTTGGTTTCTAGATGTCTGATCCTAATAGTTTTATGGTGCAGTCTTTTCCCGCGACCGGAAGGATGCAATGTGAAACAGGTTCGCCAGAGGAGCGCTACGACTGCAGCTGCGGATCGGCAAGCAACACAGCGTCGCCAAGCGAGCCTGAGAACTTTCGGCAAATGACTGCTACGATAGCTGCCTTGTATCTGCAGATCCCGACTTCGCGACAGCTTCGCCGTATCCACCGCTTCGGTCGAGGTTGAGCAGGTCGGCTTTCTGCAGGATAGGGCGGCAGGGATGCTGCGCCTTAACGTGCCTACAACGCCGCCAACTCGGCTGGTCGCGGCGGCTTTGGGCCGCCGCTGCCTCCGTCAGAGATCGGTCTGCTCGGACAGGACCAGGGCGTCGTCGACCTCGATGCCGAGGTAACGGACGGTGCTCTCCAGCTTCGTGTGGCCGAGCAGGAGCTGACAGGCGCGCAGGTTGCCCGTGCGCTTGTAGACCAAAGCCACCTTGGTGCGACGCAGGCTGTGGGTGCCGTAGGCGGCGGGATCAAGGCCGGCGAGGGCGACCCAGTCGTCGACGAGCCGGCTGTACTGCCGTGTCGTGACATGGTCGCCGACGTGGCTCCGGCTCGAAAACAGCCAGTCGCCCGCGCACAGACCGCGCTTCTTCAACCACGCCGTGAGCGCATCGCGGGTGGGATCGATCAGCTCGAAGGGAACAGGCCGGCCGGTCTTCTGCTGGATGACGGTCGTGCGCAACCGCACGCTGTCGCCCAGGTGGATGTCGGCGACGCGCAGTTTGACGAGATCACAGCCGCGCAGCTTGCTGTCGATGGCGGTGTTGAACATGGCGAGATCGCGGATGCGGCCGTTGTACGGAAGGCGCGTGCGGATGGCCCAAATGTGCTTGGGTTTGAGCGGCGGCTTCTGCCCGACAATCCTGCCTTGGTTCCACGAGATCCGGGTGCCTGATTGAACTGTTGTCATGGTACGCTCCTTTTGAAGCACACCACGATCTCGCCCTTCGCGCCCGGACACAATCACTGCGTCGCGCCAGAAGCGGACATTGGCTCGCCGCTAAGCTGACGTTCAGCTTCGCGCCCATGCCGGTCATCGCCGAAGCAAGTTTCAATCTCAGAAGCAGACCTTTGTTCACCAGACCACATCAAGCGCTGCGCAGCCGGTGACGACCACGTGATCGCTCCGCCGGTTTGCACGTCGCACGCGACGTTCAAAGTGGCAGTGGCGCTGGTCTGCAACGCACTGGCGAGTCCGTGCATGATCGACCAGACGTACAAGGCGCCGGCGCGGCGATGCGCGTCGCAGCGACCTCCCCCCCCCTCCGTCCGTCCGAGGAAGTTGCGCAACGCCTTGATCGGCAGACAGTCGGACGCTCGGGAACGGTGCCGGTCGGCAGCTGCGTGGACGGCGGCGGTTGAGCCTCATGGTCTGGTTCCGGGATCAGTTCCGCCCGCCGTTGGCGCGGGTGACTTGACCGCTGACCCAGCCGCCGTCGGGGCCCGCCAGGAACGACACCACGCGCGCGACGTCGTCGGGCTCGCCCAGGCGGCCCAGCGGGATCTCCGCGGTGAGCTTTTGGATCGATTCCTCCGAGCGACCGGTCAGGAACAGCTCGGTGGCGACCGGACCGGGCGCCACCGCGTTGACGGTGATGCCGCGCGGCCCGAGCTCCTTGGCAAGCACGCGGGTCATCGCCTCCACCGCCGCCTTGGTCACGGCGTACACCCCGTGGGCCGGCAGGTAGGTGCCGAAGATGCTGGTCGACAGGTTGATGATGCGGCCGCCGTCGCGGACGCGCCGAGCGCCCTCCCGCATGCCGTGGAAGGGGCCGTCGAGGTTGATCCCGACCTGCCGCCGGTAGTCCTCCTCCGTGATGTCGGCCAAGGGCGAGGTCTGCAGGACGCCGGCGTTGTTAACCAGCACGTCGACCAGACCATACGTCGCCTCTGCCGCGTCGAACAGCGCGCGCACGCCGGCTGCGTCCGCGACGTCGGCGCCGACCATCGTTGCCGCGCCGCCCGCCACCTCGATTGCGGCGACCACCTGGTGCGCCTCGGACACGCTCGACACGTAGTTTACGATCAGGCGGAAGCCGTCAGCGGCGAGCCGCCTAGCCAGAGCCGCGCCGATGCCCTTGGAGGCACCGGTCACGATGGCGGTGCGCGTGTCGTTGGCCATGGCACTGTACTCCTGCGTTCCGGTAGTGGACGTGGTCGAGGCTTGGTAGCGACGGGCGAACGGAGACACTGGCTTTCAGCATCAGACCGTGATGGTCTCGCGCTGGTAGTTCTTGGCGTAGGCGTCGTCGACGCCGGGCAGGATCTCCACCACCTGGAACCAGCGATCCCAGAACGCCGTCTCGCGTAGCTCCTCGACCAGCAGTTCGTAGGATTGGTGGTCTCGCGCGTCCCACATCCACACATCGGTGACTCGCGCAGAGTAGAACTCGATGTCGAAAAAGCGGAGCCTCACGTCGGCGCGGTGCTTCTCAAAGATGGGTGTGAGCTGCGCCTTCGCCAGCTGGTGCCGACGCTCGACCGTGAAGCCCAGCCACTCGGGCGTGGTCTTCACCAGCATGAAGACGGTGATCGCGGGCTCGAAGGGGTTGTTGTGCATCGCCATGGCGCGTCTGTCCTTTCATCGTTGACGAGCGTAGGATGCGAATGATCGCTCACGTTGGCTACTCGCGTTCGCCTCATGTCCGAAGCCGTCTCACCACAGAGTCCACGCCCTCGGAAGAGCCCGCGCCAGGCGCGTTCGTTGGAGACGGTGAGGGTGATCGTCGAGGCGGCGGCTCGCATGCTGGAGGTGGACGGCCTCGGCGGCTTCTCGACCAACGCCGTCGGCGAGCGCGCCGGCGTGAGCATCGGCTCGCTCTACCAGTACTTCCCGCGCAAGGAGGCGCTGATCGGCGCCCTGATCGCGCGCGAGACGGCGTTGCTCATCGACGAGGCTCGCGTCGCGGCGCTATCGACGTTGATCAGGGCGGCGATCCGACACCAGTTCCGCCGCCCAGCCCTCGCGCGGCTGCTCGACTACGAGGAGGCACGATTGCCGTACGACGCTGACACGCGACAGGTCGGCGAGCGCTTCGGCGCCATCGTCTCGGACGTCCTACTGCGACCCGACCTGCCGCATCAGGCTGACGATGCCGCCGCGCGGTGTGAGTCGGCGCGGGGTCACAACCCCACGAGCAAATAATACTAACGTCCTTCAGGTCTGACCGGTGTGTGCCCATGCCCGCATGCCGATG
>CAXTIU010000024.1:0-51652 GCA_964244495.1 uncultured Beijerinckiaceae bacterium | reverse complement strand
ACACCCACAAAATCAGTAACTTATTGACGATCCATGAGGAAAGTGCCGGCGCGCCCGAGAGGATTCGAACCTCTGCTTGGCGAAGGTGCCACGTTCGAAGCCCATGATGAGGGGCGTCGCGCAGGTGATGGGGAGGAAGCCGACGTCGAGTTTGGTCTTCTCAGGTGCCGCGCGCTCCAGAGCCACGGCGTGTAACGTACCGATTGGCAGGAGGTCGCTCAGCGCTGCGAGGAGGGTCGTCGCGCCGACGGCCTTGAGGAGCGTGCGGCGAAGCACGGAGTCAGGGAACAAGCCTCCGAGCAACGCGGCGTCGACGGCGGCTCCCAACGCATCCTCCGACTCCGCATGGAAGCCGCCACACCCGCACAGGCCTCGCGTGTGGGTGCCCGTGGCGAACGTCGAGGCCATGTCCTCTCATCCCTTCTGAGCCAGCTGGTTCTCGATCGTCGGCGACTGCGGAGATCGCTCCGTACAAGAGGCTGCGGCGGTTCTGAGTTCTTCCGACATGCCGTCGAGCCCTGCAATCCGCATAAACGCACGTGGCCATGCGTAAACCCTCGTCGTCACGATGCTCGGAGAAACCTACCTACCGGCGCTCGGCCGACGTGGGATGAGCGGAACCGTAGCTCGTCGCGATTGCGGGAAGGGGTGTTCGTATGGATGAGCCCGAGGAAAGGTCCGGCGCTGACGCGCCTCGCACGGGGGTGCGGATGACGCACGTCGGGTTCCTCCTTCGTCAGCACCGTCGCCTCGTCCACGCCTTGACGGATCGCGTCACCAGCGACGCGAACCTGTTCGTCGTCACCCACATGGGCCTCGCCGAGGTCGAGCCGGCATCCTGGCGCCTTCGTCTGGACGGTCTCGTCAGGAAACCGTGCGATCTCACCTGGGCCGCGCTCGACGGCCTGCCCAAGGTCGAGGTGACGTCGGTCCACGAATGTGCGGGTAGCCCCTTGACGCCGACCGAGCCCAAGCGCCGCGTCGGCAACGTCCGCTGGTCGGGAGTGAGACTTCGCGACGTGCTCGACCTCGCCGGCGTGCGACCGGAGGCGACCTTCGTCTGGACCGAGGGTCTGGAATGGGGATCGTTCGCCGATGTCGAGGGCGAGCCCTTCGTCAAGGACCTGCCGCTCGCGAAGGCGCGCGGCGACGAAGTCCTGCTCGCCACTGGGATGAATGGGGAGCCTCTCACGTCGGAGCGCGGTGGCCCGGTCCGCCTCGTCGTGCCGGGCTGGTACGGCACGAATTCGGTCAAGTGGGTCGGACGCGTCACGCTGGCCGCGCGCCGCGCGCCGGGTCCCTTCACGACGCGCTTCTACAACGATCCGTCCCCCGAAGGACCCAGACCGGTTTGGGGTCTGTCCCCCGAGTGCGTGATCGTGCGGCCGAGCCCCGACGCCGGGCTCGTTGAAGCCGAGGTCGTCGTGATCGACGGCTGGGCTTGGGACGAGATCGCGGTCGCGTCCGTGGAGGTGAGCACCGACGGCGGTCGGCGCTGGCACGTCGCCAACCTGGAACCGCGCGATGGTTTCGCCTGGCAGCGGTTCGAGCATCGTTGGGTCCCGACGGCCGGCGAGCACCGACTCCTGTGTCGCTGCACGAACGAGAGGGGGACCTCGCAGCCGGCCGCAGGTGCCCGTAACGCCGTCCACGAGGTCACGGTGAAGGTTGAGCCCGCCACGTGACGGGTATGTCGCGCGCCAAGGTTTACGATGGTCGGGGAACACGGATGACGGTGGTGCCGAGGCCGAACGCGCCGTCTCCGACCACCTCGAGGTAAACGCCGCAGTGCGGATGGCCATAGAGCGAGACCAGGGCGCCCGTGAGCTTCATATCGCGCAGCCCGGTCGCGGGGTCGACGTCGATAGCGGCGCAGCGCCGGGTCAGCCGCACGCAGCGGAAGCGGGCGGTGCCGATCGCGAGGTCGTCGTCGAGCCAGTCGAGTTCGGCCCAAGCCGGTAGCCCCTCGAGGTAGATGTTGGCGCGGAAGCGCAGGGGATCAATCGCCAGACCGGTACGGTGCGCCAAGTCGCGGACGGAGGCCATGTTGATGACCGACACAGCCCTCATCAGGGTCGGCGACAAGTGGCCAACGTCGGTAAACTTGTGGCTGGCCGCCTCGACGAGGCGCGTGCCGCCTTGGCAAGCGTCGCCGACGTAAGCGTCGAAGAAGCCCTTCACCGCAGTCCGTCCGTCCGGAGTGCCCAGTTCGGCGAGGAGGCCTCCGCGCTCGGGGGCCACGATCGACAACGTTCCTTCCTCGGGATCGTACCACGTCGACAGCGCGGCCAGGGCCTCGGTGCGCCGCAGCATTAGGAAGCGACTCTTGTCCATGGGCTCGGGATAGCCGGGGTCGAAGGCCGTCGTGCCGAGCGCGAGGGCGAAACGCCGGTCGTCGGCCAGCCCGATGGCGACCGTCACCGCGAGTTCGTCTGCTGCCTGTGGCGGTAGGCCCTTGATCGGATAACGTACAGGGCCGTCACGGTGGGAAGCGCGTCGGTCATGCTCGATTTGCTACGCCAAGAGAGGCTGAGCTCCACTATGGGATAAGGTGGTCCCGAAACTTCATGGCTTGGCCGGTTGCTGTTTGGCCAAGTTCTGTCTGACCAAGAACCGCCGGATCAGGTCGGCGATGGGGTCGACCGCCTCGTCGAGCGCGAAGTGCCCGGCGTCGAGGATGTGCACCTCCGCCTCCGGCACGTCGCGCAGGTAGGCGGTGGCGCCGGCCAGGGCGAAGGATGGGTCGTACTTGCCCCACACAACCATCATCGGCGGCTTGTGCTGGCGCATCCACGCCTGCCAGGCAGGGTAGGCGGCGACGTTGGTGCGATAGTCGTAGAACAGGTCCGCCTGGATCTTCCCCTGTCCCGGCCGCGACAGGTGGGCGAACTCGTCGAGCCAGGCGCTCGGGTCATAGCGCTCGGGGTGCGGGCTGGTGCCGAGGTGCCGGTCGCGCGCGACGGCGAGCGAGGTGAAGCTCGCGATGACCTTACCCTCGTGGGCGGCACGGTCGCGCCAGTAGGCCTTGCGCGCGTCCCACAATGGCCCCAGTCCGTCCTCGTGCGCGACGGCGTTCTGGACGATCATCGCCTGGACGCGCTCGGGATGGGCGACGGCCAGACGGAAGCCGACCGGGCCGCCGTAGTCGTTCATGTAGAGCACGTAGCGGGAGAGCCCAAGGCTGTCGGTCAGCTTGTCGATCAGGCTCGCGACGTGGTCGAACGTGTAGGCGAACTGGTCCGGTGGTGGCGCGTCGCTGAGGCCGAAGCCCGGGTAGTCGGGCGCCACGAGATGGTACCTGTCGGCGAGTAGCGGGATCAGGGTGGCGAACTCCTGCGACGACGACGGGAACCCGTGCAGCAACAGCAGGGTCGGCGCGTCCCGTGGTCCGGCCTCGCGGTAGAACACCTCCACGCCCTCGATCGAGGCGTGATGGTAGGTCGTTGTGGCCTGCGTGGAGGACGACGTCCGCGCTTGGACGCTCGCCCCGATGATGGAGAGCCCCATCGCGGCGACGACTCCGAAGGACCTCGCGTTCACGAAGGGCATCCTTGCGATGTCGGCGTGCCGTGTCGTCGCGGATCCGCACCGGCGTCACGCGGTTCCAACCGCGGCGCGACGTCGGTCTCGCCCCGGAACGTCGTCGGTTCGAGCCTGGCGCGGTTGATCCTCAGGTCGAAGACGTCGAAGCGGTTGTAGCCGCACGAGACGTCGTGAAACTGCTTGGGTTCGACGCAGCGGCGCAGGTCGATGTCGGCGTAGACGACGCCCTCGTCGCCCTGCAGCATCTCGCTCGCCACCTCGCCGGTGGGATCGACGAAGAAGCTGGCGGCGCGCGGCGTGCCGTCGATCACGGCGGCGACCGCGCGGTCGCGGTCCACCAGGAAGGTCCGCATCGCGTCGTCCATGTAGCCGGCCGTGACGAGGCCGAAGGCCTTGGCCTCGAAGCAATGCGCGCTGGCGCGGATGCGGTTGGCCGCGACGTTGTCGAAGTTGCCGCCCTCGCTCGGGCGTCGCGTCGGCCACATCGGCGGCCAGCTGGAGATGTGGAGCTGCTCGCCCTGCGCCATCAGGGCGAAGCGAGCGAGCGGGTTGGTGTTCTCGCCGCAGATGAGGCAGCCGACCCGCCCCAACCGCGTCTCGACCACGCGAAGCCCGGCGCCGTCACCGGAGGCCCAGACAAGCTTCTCGTAGAAGGTCGGTACCAGCTTGCGATGATGGACGAGGATCGAGCCGTCCTCGCCGATCAGCAGGTTCGCGTTCCACAGTCCACCGACGCTTGCCGGCGACCGTTCGCTGACGCCCATCGACAAGGTCACCCCGAGCGCCCGTGCCTCCTCGCGTAGGCAGGCGACCTCCGGTCCATCGACGAGCACCGATTGCTCCGCCATGCGGATGAACAGGTCGTGGTTGTCGATGGGCGCCCAAAGCGCCGCCCGTACCGGAAAGGCAGGAACGAATGTTTCGGGGAAGGCGATCAGCTCGGCTCCCGCCCGCGCCGCCTCGCGCATGATCGAGACCGCCTTGGCGATCGTGGCGTCCCGGTCGAGGAACACGGGGGCGGCGTGGACCGCAGCGGCCTTGAAGGTCATGGACGTCGTCATCCCTGGTCGTCGTGGTGATGAGCGCTACCACTCGGCGGGCGGACGGCCGAGGCGTGGTTTTCGCAAGGCGCGTTGCGCGAAGTGGCGTCGGCCAAGACGGCTCGGCGTTGACCGGAACCGATGAGGTTTGCCGAGATGGCGTTCGACACCCTCGATTGGGATGACCTGCGGGTCTTCCTCCAGGCCGCGCGAGCCGGCAACCTGAGCCAGGCCGCCAAGCAGATGCGGCTCGACCACACCACAGTCGGCCGACGGATCGCCCAGCTCGAGGCGGCGCTCGGCGTGGCGGTGTTCGAACGCCATCGCACCGGTCTCAAGCTCAACGACGTCGGCCAGAAGCTCATCGTCCACGCCGAGAGCGTCGAGAGCGCCGTCATCGCCATCCGCGAGCACACGGACGCCGGTGGTAAGGACCGGGTTTCCGGCGTCGTGCGGCTGGCGACGATGGAAGGCATCGCTTCGCTCTACCTCGCCCAGCGCTTCGGTCGCCTGCGGGCGGCCGAGCCGGGCCTCACCGTCGAGCTCGTCACGTCGCCGCAGACTGTGTACGTCCACCGGCGCGAGGCGGACCTGTTCCTGTCCTTCTTCCGTCCGCCTGGGCAGGGGCTGGTGTCGGAGCGGATCGGCGCCTTCGATCTCGGTCTCTTCGCGAGCCGCGCCTACCTCGATGCCAACGGGTTACCCGGGACCGCCGACGACCTCGCCGACCATTGGTTCGTTTCCTACGTCGAGGACCTGATACAGCTCGACGCGGTCCGCTGGCTAGCGGACGCGGTGGAACAGCCGCGCGTCGCCTTCCATTCCAACAGCATGATTGCGCAGAGGGCCGCCGCCATCGGCGGTCTCGGGATCGTCATGCTCCCGAGCTTTGCCGTGACGGATGGGACGGATCTCGTGGCGGTGCTGCCGGATCGCTGCCGAGCACGCCGCGACGTCTGGCTCAACGTCCATGGCGACTTGCAGTTCGCGCCCCGGATCCGCGCCGTCGCGCGATACCTCAAGGCGATGCTGAGGCAGGATGATTTCATGCAGGTCGAGTGAACGCGAGGACCCGCACGGTAGGCTGCGCATTTGTGCGCTTACCAAGGCGTGCTCAGACTGGAATACCTGCATGGATCTTGCTTGTACTTCAAAGGCCCTGGACGATGACACATCGCCTTGCCAGCGCGTTCCTGATCGCCGCCGCCATGGCCGGAGGCGCTGTGGTTGCCGACGCCAGGGAGACGGTGAAGATCGCCTTCATCGGTCCGTTGACCGGCGGTAACTCCGCGGTCGGTCTCGGCGGACGGAACTCGGCGGAACTAGCCGTCCAACTGCACAACGCGAAGCCGGACGCCAAATACGACTTCGCACTCAACGTCCTTGACGACGAGTGCAAGCCAAACGTCGGCCTTCAGGTCGCCACCGAGGCCGCGGCTGATCGCAGTATCATCGCCGGCGTCACACACTACTGCTCGGTGGTCGCGATCGTGGCGGTCGACACCTACGCCAAGCTCGGCCTGCCGGTGGTGGTCTGGGGCGCCGTGCTGCCGGAGGTCACCTACGGAAACACCTATCCCGAGATCCACCGCGTCAACGGCACCATGATCGACGAGGGCAAGGCAGCGGCCGCCTTCCTCAGCCACGCCGGCGACAAGCGGGTCGTCGTGATCTACGACACGACCGACTACGGGAAGGGGCAGAACAAGTACTTCACCGAGAGCTTCGCCAAGACCGACGGCGCGATCGTCGGCAGCTTCCCGGTCGGCACCGACCAGCAGGACCTGACGACCGAGCTGACGAAGGCCAAGGAGCTGAAGCCGGACGTCATCTTCATCGCCGGACTGGCGCCGCTCGGTGTCCGCATCCGCAACCAGATGGACAAGCTCGGGGTCGACGCCGCCGTCGCAGGCGTGTCCGGGATCATGAACCAGGGCTACCTGCAGGGCGCCGGCAAGTTGGCCGAGGGCACGGTGGCGTTCCACGACGGCATACCCATCGCCGGCTATCCGCAGGGGCGCGCCTTCCTTGACGCCTACGCCAAGGCCGGTTTTAAGGAGGACCCGGACGCCTACGGTCCGTTCGCCTTCAGCGCCACCAACCTCGTCATGGACGCGATCGAAAAGGTCGGGCCGAACCGGCGCAAGGTGCGCGACGTCCTCAACAAAACCGAGCACTACCTGTCGCTGATCGGCGAGATCAACTTCGACGATCACCGGCAGAACTTCGTCAAGGCGAACCCCTACGTCGTCCAGGACGGCAAATGGACCTTCTGGCCCGACAGCCGCCAAGCCGCGGCCAAGAGGTAGGCAGCCCCGCGACCCACGTTCGCAGGAGCCCCCCATGACCAGCGACCTCGTCGCCCAGTACCTCTTCAACGGGCTGATGCTCGGCGTCATCTACGCGCTCGTCGCGACGGGCTTCTCGCTGTTCTTCGGCGTGCTCGACGTGATCAACTTCTCGCACGGCGACGTGTTGGCGGTCGGCGCCTTCGCGAGCCTGGGCGGCGCGGCGGCCGCGGTCGGCTACCTCGACCTACCGGGGCCGCTCGGCTTCGTCCTCGGTCTCTCGGCAGGTACGGCGGCAGGGGCGCTGCTCGGCGTGGGGATCGCGAAGGGTCTCGTCCTGCCGCTGCGGCGGGCGCCGCCGCTCAACGTGCTGCTCGCCACCCTGATGGCCGGCACCTTGCTGCGGGAGATCCTCAGGCTGGCCGTGCCGGGTGGCAGCAACCCGACGCCGTTCCCCGGCCTCCTGCCCGCGGCCAAGGCGACGCTCGGAGGCTTCAGCACCGGCATCGACAACCTCGTGGTGCTGGCGTTGGGCGTCGCCGTCATGGTGGCGCTCCAGTTGCTCGTCACCCGCACCCGCTTCGGCCTCGCCATCCGCGCCGTCGCGCAGGATGAGGACTGCGCCAGGCTCGCCGGCGTCGACTTCGACCGCGTGATCCTCGGCACGTTCGCGATCGGCTCTGGCGTCGGCGCCTTCGCCGGTTGCCTCATCGGCGTCTACTACCGTCAGGTGACCTATGACATGGGCGTGCTACTCGGCGTCATCGGCTTCACCGCCGCGACCGTCGGCGGGCTCGGCAGCGTGCTGAGCGCGATCCTGGGCGGCTTCCTGTTCGCCGCGGTGCAGACGGTCGCCGCCGTCGCGATGCCGTTTTCCGGCGCCTACAAGGACGTCGTCGCCTTCGCCGCCATGATCGTGCTGATCGGCATCTTCCCGACGGGACTCGTACCGGAGAAGACCAGTGAGCGGGCATGAGGTCGTGCCGGACGCGCCGTCGCGTCCTTCGACGGCGGTCGCACGTCATCCGCGCCTCGTCGCCGTGATGCTGGTCGGCGTGGTCGCCGGCGGGCTCGTGCTCCTGCTCGCCGCCGAGAGCCAGCTTGCGGTCGGCGCGGTCGTCCTCGCCCTCGCGGCGCTCATCGTCGTCACGCAGCGCACGCGGATCGGCGAGGGCGTCCTGACGGCGACGCGATCGGCACCCGGTACCGTCGACCTCGCCGTCGCGATGGCTGTCCTCGCCCTCGTCGCCGTGTTCCACGCCGACGACTACGCCCTGCTGATGATCGCCACCGTCGGCTTCTTCGCCACCGCATGCCTCGGTCTCACCCTGCAGGCCGCGTTCACCGGCGTGGCGAACTTCGCGGCGGGCGCCTTCTTCGCGATCGGCGCCTACACCGCCGCCCTGCTGATGACGCACACTGGTATCCCGCACCTCCTCGTGCTCGCGACCGCCGGCGCGACAGCGGGGATCGCCGGCCTCGTGGTGCTGTTGCCGGTGCTGCGCACGCGCGGCCATTACGCCGCCCTGGTGACGATCGGCTTCGGCGTGCTGCTGCGCATCTTCCTGGAGGTCAACGACACGCTGGGAGGCACGCAAGGCCTGAAGATCCCCGGCTTCACGATCGCGGGGCTGTCGCTCAACGACCTCCGCGACGTCGCCGGCGTCGAAGTCTCCTTCTACCTGTCCTACGCCCTAATGGCGCTCGCGTTGCTCGGCTCGGCGGCGATCCTCCTGCGATGGACCGAGAACTCCTGGATCGGCGTCGCGCTCGACACGGTGCGCGCCGACGAGCTCGCCGCTTCCGTCTCCGGCCTGGCGATCGGGCGATGGAAGGCGCTGGCATTCGTCGGCGGCAACGCGCTGATCGGGGTCGCAGGCGCCGGTTACGGGATCATGAACGGGTTCGTGAACCCGGGTAGCGCCTCGCTGGAGCAATCCCTCCTGATGATCTCCATCGTGGTGCTCGGTGGGCTGGGCAACCTGTGGGGCGTCGTCGCTGGGACGACGATCATCCTGGTCGTGCCGGAGAAGCTGCAATCGATCCAGGAATACCGGCTCGCGATCTTCTCGGCCCTCGTCCTCGCGATCCTGCTGTTCGGGCCGGCGGGGATCCTGCCGCGCCGACTGCGCCTGCTCTCGCGCTTCCAGTCCCGAGGAGGGCGCGGGCATGCCTAAGGCGCACCTCGTCTGCAGCGGGCTGACCATGCGCTTCGGCGGCCTTGTGGCCCTCGACGCGTTGGACTTCGCCGTCGGCATCGGCGAGGTCGTCGGCCTCGTGGGACCCAACGGTTCGGGCAAGACCACGCTCTTCAACGTGCTCACCGGCCTGTACCGGCCGGCCGCCGGCACGATCGACCTCGCCGGCCGGGACCTGTTCCAGAAGTCGCCGCAGGCGATCAACCTGGCCGGCGTCGCCCGCACGTTCCAGCGCTCGCGCCTCGCGCTCGACCAGACCGTCTTCGACAACATCGCCGTCGGAGCCCTCCGGCGGCTCGACCTCGGCGTCGCCGGCAACCTCTTCCGCCGGCGACGCTGGCGAGGGGAGCTGGACGCCTTGATCCAGGAGGCGACGACGCTGGTCGCCCGATTCAGCCCAGCCGTCTCGCGCCGCCTGTTCGAGCCGGTGGGCGCCTTCCCGATGATCGACCGTCGCCGGATCGAGATCGCCCGCGCGCTGATCGGAGCCCCAAGCCTGCTGCTCCTCGACGAGCCGTCGGCCGGCATGACGCCGGACGAGACCCGCAAGCTCATGGACGACGTGATGGCCTTTCGAGACACGATGCCAGACCTGTCCATCGTCCTGGTCGAGCACGAGATGGACGTGATCCGCCGCGTCAGCCGGCACTGCGTGGTGCTGAACTTCGGCCGCAAGATCTTCGAGGGCTCGTTCCAGGCGCTGGCCGAGGATCGCGTCGTGCAGGCGGCCTACCTGGGTGACGCCGCCCTGGAGGAGGTCGCCACGCGAAACGTGACAACTGGGGAGGCCACGTGAGCGCCGACCGGTCCGACCTCATCGTCAGCGACCTCACCGCCGGCTACGGCGGCGCGATGGTGCTGCACGGCGTCGAGATGACGGTGGCGGCCGGTCAAGTCACCTGCATCCTCGGCGCCAACGGCGCCGGCAAGACCACCCTGATCCGTGCGGTCGTCGGCCTCGGCAGGTCGGCCAGCGGCGATGTGCGCTTCGGCGGCGTCCCGATCCTGGGACTGCCGACCCATAGGATCGCCGCGCTAGGCGTGGCGACCGTGGCGGAGGGCAACCGCGTCTTCGCCAAGATGACCATCCTCGACAACCTGCGGGTCGGCGCCATGCTGGAGCGCGACGAGGCGAGCGTCCGGCGCAAGCTCGACGAGGCCTTTGCCCTGTTCCCGCGCCTCGCCGAGCGGCGGCGGCAGCTCGCTGGCACGCTGTCGGGCGGTGAGCGCTCGATGCTGTCCATCGCGCGCGGCCTGATGACGGACCCCAAGCTCATCATCTTCGACGAGCCTTCCCTCGGCCTGTCACCGCTGTTCGTCGGAGAAGTGTTCAAGATCATCCGGCGCCTGAAGGAGACCGGTCTGACGATCCTGCTCGTCGAGCAGAACGTCCGCCAAACCCTCGACGTCGCGGATCATGGCTACGTGCTCGCCCAGGGGCGCGTGGCCTCGTCCGGCCCAGCGGCGACGCTGATGAACGACCCGGACCTTCGCAGCGCCTACTTCGGCACCCACTGAGAGCTCCCGATGACGCACGAGACCCTTCCCGTCCCCCGTCCCATTCGCAAGCCGAAGGGCTTCGAACCGGCCGTCCAGCGCTGGTCGATCGCGCTCGCGGCCAGGCACGATGCCTTCTACGTCACCTTCTTCGGCGTCCAGGGCACCGAAGCCGAGATCCGCGCTGCGCCCCTGCTGCCGTGGCTGGAGCGGACGTTCGCCCGCCCTGATGGACCTTCCGTCCACGATCAAGCGCGGCACGTCGACGAGGACGGCCTCGTGAACCACATCGTCGCCGCTTACTGGGTCGACGCGGCGCAACTGGCCTCGTGGTCGGACGCGGCGGAGGTGACGGCGTTCTGGGACGACCCCGCGCGGCTCGGCGAGCCGTGCGGCACGTTCCGCGAGAGCATGCGCGTGCCGATCGACCGACAGGAGACGATCTACTGGCGCGACTATCCGGCGGCGCTGAGCCGAAGCGTTGACGTCGCGCTCTATCCGACGCCCTACTGCGGCTATTACGGCGCGATGCGCGACCGCTTGTCGGCCGTTGGGACCGGCGAATTCCCGTCTACGATGCCGGCTGGGCTGCGGCGGCGCGCGGCGGTGGAGAGCAAGGGGCGGCGGTTACGGGTGCGTCCGCCGGAGAACCTCGCGGTGATCCGCTCGGGCGTCGCGTGGGGCGGCTGCGACGACGAGCAACGCGACGACTTCATGGAGAACCTGCGCCGACCGCTGGAGACCGGCATGCAGTTCCTGCGCGAGAACGCCGACGTCACCGGCTGCTGCTCGCTGCGCTACCAGCAGACCTGCGACCGCGCCGGATCGTTCGCGCTGGAGACTCACGCGATCGGCTACTTCCTCTCACTGACGCACTTGGAGGACTGGTCTGAGCATCATCCCTCTCACCACGCGATCTTCTCCAGCGCCATCGCGCGCTACAAGAAATACGGCGCGCGGAACCAGCTGCGGACGTGGCACGAGGTCTACGTCCTGCCCGATCGTGGCAACGCGTTCGACTACCTCAACTGCTCGCCCGGTACGGGGCTCTTGCTGTGGTTCGAGGCGGATCACGTCGGATGAAATCCTTGCCGTACGAACGATGCGTGCGGCACAGCGTCGAAACAGACGTGGATCGCCGTCGGATGGAGTCCCGGTGCTGGATCGTCCTCGTGTGATGGCAGGTCACGCATGGCACGCCTTCTTGTCGCACATAGGCCCAACCGCACGATCAGGAACTCCCGCGGCACAACCGAGCTCGGCCTCGTGACGTTGGACTCCTACGCATCCGTTTGGATGGATGCGCTTCTAAACGGGACGGCGATGCCATTCCTCGACCCAGTCGTGGCCACGCCGAACCGAGTCGAGCGCGAGACGCGGCCCATCGAATCGAGCAAATGCGAGGTCGGGTCTCGTCGGAAGGTCATGAACCGCATCGAGCCCGCATGTCTCGTCGCCTGCCTCCGAGATCTAGGGTGTGGTGACGATTTAACGATTGAGGATTCCCATTTAGCCGCAAATCGGGTTCAAGGCTGATTTTCGAGACCTCGGCCATGGATTGTGACGGGCTTCGGGATGATCAGTGGGAGCGAGTGAAGGGGTTCGTGCCAGGGGGCACCAAGGGTAAGCGCGGTCCTCGCACCGACAACCGTCTGTTCCTGGATGCGCTGCTGTTCATGGCGCGGTCCGGCGGTCGCTGGCGTGATCTTCCCGAGCGGTTCGGCAAGCATGATTCCGTGAAGCGACGCTATGATCGCTGGATCGAGAGAGGCGTGCTCGACGACATGCTCGCGGTTCTGGCCCGCGACGCCGACCTCGAATGGCTCATGATCGACTCGACCATCGTTCGCGCGCACCAGCATGCCGCTGGAGCCCGCAAGGTAAAAGGGGGGCGGATGCCCAGGGCTTGGGCCGGTCTCGGGGCGGATTGAGCACGAAGATCCATGCCGCCAGCGATGCGCTGGGACTTCCAGTCCGCCTGATCGGTTCGCCAGCTGATCGGTTCGCCAGCTGATCGGTTCGCCAGGACAACGCAACGACATCGCCTTTGCTCATGACCTCGTCGAGGGCTTCAACGCCAAGGCGACCATCGCCGACAAGGGCTACGACGCCGACCACCTCCACAACAAGCTCGCTGATGCCGGCGCGACAGTGGTCATCCCGCCCAAGCGCAATCGAAAGGTCCAGCGCCCTTACGACCGCGATCTCTACCAAGAGCGAAACAAGATCGAGCGCTTCTTCGCTAAGCTCAAACAGTTCGTAATTACCCACGCCCGTTCTGAGGTGTTCAGGCGGTGACGGTGTTCAGGATGGTGCCGAACACGGCGGCATCTGCTCTGAGCCGGGCGGTGTCGACGACGGTCCGCACCGCCGCCTCGCCCTGGGCCGCCCACATCGCGCGATAGCCGTTGGTCACCTTGCGCTGGATCACCGCCGGGCGGAGCGCCCGTTCGCAGGCGTTGTTGGTGGGCTCGACCAGGCCGGGGTGGGCCAGGAAGGTCAGGAGCTGGTCGCGGGCCCGACCGATCTTGCCCTGCAACGCGCGCGTCAGGTCGCAGGCGCTCGTGGTCGTCAGGATGCTGGCGAGTTGGCGCTCCAACGCTCGACGCTTGTCCAAGGCCCTGCGCTTGGTGGCCAGCGTCGCGCTCGCGAGCCCGGTGACGCGCTCAGCCAGCGCGAGCACCGCGTTCAGCCAGAGCTGCGGCCGCCAGGGTACGGGGTCGTCGCTGGTCTCAACGGCATAGGCGACGTCGCGGGCGAGGTGCGCCAGGCAGGTCTGGTGCGCGGCGGCGTGACCCTGCCGCGCCGCGTAACGGTCCGACAGCCACACGGCCGGGCGGTGCCCATCCATCATCGCCCGCACCACCGAGGCGGCCCGCGTCGGCGCGGCCTGGTGCACCACCGCCTCGGCGCAGCGGAACACCCAGTGGTTGGCGTTGCTACCCTCGATCCGGACGCCGGTCTCGGCCGAGGCGACGACGGCGGCGCGCCGCGGGGCGGAGATGGCCGCGTCGCGCCCGCCCTCGAAACGATGCTGCCCGCGCCGCAGCAGGTTCATCAGCCCGCCCTGGCTGAGCGTGAGCCCGAACAGATCGGACAACGCGCCCTGCAGCCGCTCGGGGGACAGCGCCTGGAAGGTCTTCAGGTACAGGGCCACCGCGTGCAGCCGAGGACCGAACGGCGTGCCCTGGGCCTCCGCCGGGACCGGCGCGGCGACCCGCAGGCCGCAGCACGGGCAGCGCACCGCCAGCCGCCGGTGCTGGGTGACGAGCGGCGCCACGACGGGCAGGTCGATGCGCTCGTGCACGCTGACGACGTCGGCGGGGAGGTCGACCGACAAGGCCGTGCCACAACCGGTGCAGCGATCGGGGCGGTGGGCGACGACCTCGTCGGGCGCCTCGCTCACCACACGGCTGTGACCCTCGTGCCCCGGCTTGGCACCACCCGGCTTCGACCGCTCACCCCGTTCCTTGCGGTCGGTGCTCGGCGGCTTGGACGAGGTGCGCGACGTCTTCTCCAGCCGCTGCAAGCGCAGCACCGGCTCGATCAGGTCTTCCCGGCTGAGACGTTCGAGGTCACTGCGGCTCATGCCTCAACGAACCAGCGATCCAAGCCAACCGCAAGGGCGTGGGTAATTACGTCAATCCCACGCGCCTAGTCGATTGGCTAACAGCCAACTACTCTTTCGGCCCGTTTTGCTTCATCCGACCGCTGATCGAAGCTCAAACGCGCGAGATCAACATCAGCTAAGTTTTTTACGATCCAATTATATAAAACGGAGAACGGCTTCCCCAGAGATAGACCAAGTTTGGTGAGCTCATACTCAACTGCGACTGGGGATAACGGAATAACGCGGCGTTCAACGAGGCCGTTACGTTCAAGCCGGCGCAGACATTGCGTGAGTGCTTTCTGCGTAACGCCTTCGATCTGACGCCGTATGGCGTTGAAGCGCAGCGGGCCCGGTTCAAGGATAGCCAGCACCATCATCGACCACTTGTCGGCAATCTGGTCGAACAACTGACGGCTCGGGCATTCGGAGGAAAAGCGTCGGGGGCCGACCATGAGCGGTATCCTTCGATACACCTAGGCGAAACGGAGTGCTTTCTTGACGCCTAGTATCACCAAGATACTTAGGATGTCGATGTATCAACCGGTCTGTTGTGATTTCACGTGATCACGCGGCCGCAAGCGCCGTTTCGGGGCTGAGTTAGTCACCTTGGAGGCGTCTTCGTGACGGATGTAGAACCAAGACAAGTGCTGACCGCCCGAGCCGTGGCGTTCAACGGGCCAGGCGGTGTCGAGGCCATCCGCGTCATCGACCGCGAGGTTCCCCTGCCGGCCGAAGGGCAGGTGCGTATCGCGGTTCGGGCAGCCGCCATCAACCCGACCGACATCTTGTTGCGCCAGATGGGGAGCCCCGACCAGCCGCCCCCGGCTGTGCCTGGCGTCGATGCCGCTGGTGTCATTGAATCCGTAGGCTCAAGGGTCTCGCGCCTCAGGGTCGGCGAGAAGGTCGTTGCGGTGGTCAAGGCTCATCGGCCGGAAGGCGGAGCGCAGTCACAATACATTGTTGTCCCTGCGGCCTCCGTCGTTCCCATGCCCGACGGGCTCTCCTTCGCCGAGGCTTGCACGATCTCGATGAACGGGCTCACCGCGCTTCGTTCTCTGGAGCTTGCCGGTTTACGACAGGGGCAAAGCCTGGCGATCAGCGGGGGAGCCGGGCTTCTCGCGCAAAATGCGGCCGTGATCGCCAAAGGGCGTGGGCTGCGGGTCATCGCGGACGCGAAGCCGGACGAAGCCGAGACCGTCCGCGGCTATGGGGCGGAGGTGGTGATAGATCGGGGACCAGGGTTCGCCGAAGCTATCCGGCGTGAATTTCCGGACGGTGTCGATGCCCTGATCGATACGGCGGTTCTGGAGGAGAAGGCCTTTCCCGCCATTCACGATGGCGGGGTCTACCTTCCCGTCCGGCGCTGGAAAGAAAGGCCGGTGGAGCGCGGCATCATCGTTAAGCCGGTACTTGTCTATGACGTATTCGAGCGCACCGAATGGCTTGAGGAGCTTCGGCGGCTTACCGAAGCGGGCAAGATCGTACCTCGCGTCGCTGGTGAATACGCGCCCGAGCAGACGGGTGCCGCCCATGCCATCCAAGAAGCCGGCGGGGTGCGTGGTCGCTTGGTCATCCTCTTCTGAACGTCGGCGCTACATCTCGATGAACGAAGTCAATGAGCGATAATACGAACAGCGCCGCATGGCAGCCACGGGTTGGAACGCCGCTTGAGGTCGGCCCGGCGGAAATGCCGGAACCAGGGGAGAATGAAATTCTGGTCCGCAATCGAGCGATCGCCATCAACCCGGTCGATTGGATACTCCAGGACAATGCGATCTTCCCGTGGCTCGACTATCCGGCCATCCTAGGAAGCGATGTGGCGGGAGAGCTGGCTGCAATCGGCAGCGGCGTCACCGACTTCAAGGTCGGCGATCGTGTCCTTGGACAATCGGTTGGAGCGACGACGAACCGGCCCACGCATGGCGCTTTCCAGACCTTCTCCCTCATCATGGCCAACATGGCCGCGCCGATCCCGGCCAGCATGGCTTATGAAGATGCCTCTGTCATACCGCTCGGCCTTGGAACGGCCGCGTGCGGGCTGTTCCAGAAGGATCATCTCGGGCTTCATCATCCCAGCCTGTCGCCACACCAGACTGGGGAAACGGTTCTGGTTTGGGGCGGCTCATCAAGCGTCGGCTGCAACGCGATCCAGCTCGCGGTTGCGGCGGGTTATGACTGCGTGACCACGGCTTCGCCGCGCAACCGGCAGTTTTTGACGGATCTCGGCGCGAGCCATGTCTTCGATCACGCTGATCCTGGCGTGATCGAGGCGATTGTCGAGGCGCTCCGCGGCAAGACGCTTGCCGGGGCGCTGCACGCGACAGGCGACATGCTGGCCAGCTTCGCGGTCGTCAGCCGATGCCGGGGGCGCAAGTTCGTGTCCACAACCCTTCCCCCCTCCCGAGGGACGAGCCGCAGACGTCGAGACCAACCACATCTTCGGCACCAGCCTGAAAGACAACGAGGTCAGCCGGGTGGTATATGGCAATTTTCTGTCGGCCGCGTTGGCCGCTGGCCGCTTCCAGCCTGCGCCCGAGCGTCGTGTCGTCGGCAGTGGCCTGGCAGCGTTACAGGGCGCGTTGCAGGTCCAGAAGGCGGGCGTCTCGGGCAACAAGATCGTGATCACCATCGATGAATGACCACGATCGAGAGGTACTGGACGCCGAACCGGCCCGAACGACCGGACGTGATCTGTCGATCGGGTTCGTGGGGTTGGGCGCGATCGGAAGCGCGGTCGCCCGGCATTTGCTGGCCTCCGGGCGCAGGGTCACCGTGTGGGCTCGGCGACCGGCCGCGTTAAGTGATCTCACGGCGCGTGGGGCCATCGTCGCGCGTTCTCTGAGCGAAATTGGAGAAGCCGACATCATCATCAGCGTCGTGTTCGATGACGATGCAACGCGAGAGGTTGTGCTGGGTCCCGCTGGTTTCATCCACGCCATGCTGCCGGGCTCAATCCACGTGGCGATAGAGACGATTTCCCCGACCCTCTCGGGGGAACTGTATGACAGCCATACAGCGCGAGGTCAGCATTACCTTGCCGCGCCGGTTTTCGGCCGTCCTGAGGCAGCAGAAGCCGGGCAGCTCGGCATCACGTGTTCCGGCGGCAAAGATGTCTACGACATCGTAGCTCCGGTCCTGTCCGTTGCGGGAACGCCCCGCTGGGTCGGACCACAAGCCGAACAGGCCATGCTTGTGAAGCTGATCGGCAACCATATGATCCTGACCATGGGCGAGCTTTTGAGCGAGACCTTCGCATTTCTGAGGGCCGGCGGGATTTCCGGCGCTGAAACCAAAGCCGCATTGTTGGACAGGTTGATGCCAACTGTTCTGGCTGGCTACGCTCAGCGGATGGCGGATCAACCTGAGATGCTGCGTCCGGCAGGCTCGCTCATCGGCCGCAAGGATAACGCGCTGGTAATTAACGCGGCCAAGCACATCAGCATCGATTTGCCTTTGGCGCGCCTGATCGCCAGCCTTTACTGAGCCAAAGCGCTTAATTGTTCTTTATCGTGTTCATTATATCCTTCTCTGGCCCAAAAATATAGCCAGAAGAAAGTCGATTTGACTCGTCGGCAAATAGCTGATTTCCGACGCCCGGCCGAGCCGCTGACTCGACCCCGCCCGAGCCGGCGTTTTCTGCGCGACAGACGGAGCCATTGCGTCGGATCGAGGGAAGGACCTCCTCCGTCACCCAGTCCTGGAACCTCTTGGCGATCGGCTTCCTGCTCTGGAAGATGACCATGTAGAAGCCTGCCTCGGTGACGACGTTCAGCTCCTGTGGCCCGCCAAGGGTGTCCACTACAGTGGCCCCCTTCTGTTTGTCGTCCAAGCGGTGGGCGACTTGCCGGTGGTTCTTGAGGTCCAGGCGTTGGCACACGTCCTTGAGGATGAAGCCCGTTCCGCCCCTGAAGGGCACGATCCGCACGGGCTGGCCTTCAAACATCAGGGTGACGACTGATCTCTCGCCCTGCATGACGAGATCTCCGGCGGGCCGACCATCGATAGCCATCGCGAATCGCCTTCCTACGTGCGTTCCCCGAGCCTGTCCGGCGAACAATCCTCCCGCAAGTCTTCCCCAGTCGCACGCCCCCGCCAGGGGGTGGGCGCCGGTTCCCAGGGTGCCCGCCACGGCCGTCCAGGCCGCCTAACAGGCGCCTACAGCTCGACCTTGCTCCCGGCCGCCTCCTACCTGGTTTTCCACTACCTCGTCCGTGCGCGTGAAGGACGTGCGGGTGAAGGACGACTCACGGCTGTTGCGTCACATCGTGATGCTGTCGCGGGTCATCGTGGATCGGCCTGGGCATCGTCGCTGCCCGCCACGTCCGCTTGCAACGCGTTCAGCCCTTCGTGGGCCGCTCCATGGACGGTCCTGGCGGTCCGGTAGGCGACCAGTAGCCGCTCCACCGATAGGCCTGTTCGCCGACCCATGTCGAGCAACGTGTCCAGCGCGCAGTCCCCGAACAACGCGCGTACGACGTGGCCTGCGCCCGTGCCCGACGCGAGGACGGTCCCGATCTCGACGTCGCTCACGGGACGCCGCGACGCGTTGGACACCGCGTTACGCGCCGCGGCGAACGGGTCCCTGGTCATCCTCTCCCTCCTTCGTCGCGTCCCGCGCCACGGTCCCTCGATCTGACCGGGAGGCCGTTCCCTCCGACGAACGCGATGACCTTTTCGACCATGCCCGCCCCATGCCTGAGGGGTCCCTCGTAGGGCACGATGCCCGACAATAGGTCACCTTCCGGACGTGACCTCAGGCTTTCCAGCCGTTGCACGAGCACCCCCTTCTTCGGGGCCGCCGCCTCGACGGCCTTCCTGGCCGAGACCGCGTCGAGGTCGATCGCCGCAGACATGTCGTAGACGTCGCGCGGCTGGAACATGGCTGCCCGGTAGAACAACTTCTTGGCGAGAATCTCGCTTGGCGGATCGATTCCAATCTCCCGTCCTGCGAGCGAGATCTTCTTCCTCGTCGTCGGGCGGATGACGTCGGCGGCGACGACGAAGTCGATGTCGCCGACGTCCGTCACGATCTTCACGGAGTTGGCTTGCTCCACGTACTGCTTGGCGATCACCCCGGCCCTGTCGTTCAGCCTCGGGCTGACGAGCGATAGCCATTGGACGTCGTAGCCGAACAGGTCGATGTCCTTGCTGAGCCGATGCTTGTAGTGGAGCATCAGGACGGTGCCCCCACCGAGTGAGAACGGGGGATCACCGAACCCCTTGGACTTGAGGTCGTCGAAGAGGTCGTACGCGTGCCTCAGGATCTCGATCCAGGTGTCCTTCGTCACCGCCCGTGTCTGGTTCATCCCTTGGGCCCTTGTGATGGCCGAGGTGTCTGGTCGTTCCTGCGCACGCCGCATCCGTCGATGGTTGGTAGCCTCCCCTCCACCATCCCGTCCATGGCGATCTCCATCTTGTGCCTAGAATGACGGCCCGATCCATCAATCTGGGCCTTGAGGACCCCATTTCACGATAACACCGGATGACGTCTCCCGCAGCCGCCTAGAGCCCCTATCGACGACGGTGATGGCGCCGCTCATGCCTCGCTGACATCTCCCTGGAGTCCCTAAGGGTCCGTCGTCGAGCTTTGCTCCTGCTTGTCACCCGACCCAACGCCACGACCCCGCCAGGGGGTGGGCGGCCCGCAGGGCCGCGCGGATGGGTTCCAGGGTGCCCGCTCCGGCCGTCCAGGCCGCCTGCATGGCGCCGCCAGCACCCTCTCGACGTGGGCCGCCCAGGCCTGCGGAGACCACCCCCGGGACGGGGTCATGATGCGTCCGTTGGGTGGGTTCGCCAGAACCCGCCACGGACGCGGTATCGTGCCCTCACCTGTTCTGGATTCGGGGCTGTTCCGGCCCCCATCAGCCTCTCGCTGGAATCAGGGCTCTTGAACCGTAAGGGGCTGTTATGTATGGCTTTCCTGACCTGGAAACCGGACCGTCCTGGTCCGGGGACCCACGGGCGCTGGCGGGCAGGATGACCTGGACGGCCCCTCGAAACGGGCTGCGGACGTGGTTTGGACGCCAGGAGGATCAACAACGAAGATGCGTTCGGAAAACATGGTGGTGCAGCGGCGGAAACGCCTGCGAACGACCACCAGAACGATGGAGGATCGTTGCACCACCGTTCGGATCGTGCCCGTCGTGGCGAAGGCTCTCGTAAGAGATGCGCCAGAACGAGGAATGTCTAAGCATGTGCAGATGGTTGACAGCGCAGCGGCGGTGGCGTCGACTGGGGTTTGGACGGCGTCGACTTGGGCCGGCCGGTGCCGGAACGGGGCTCGCGCTTGCGGCCCGATGGCAGGATGTAACATTGAGGAGCTGAACGGTGGTGCGGTGCTGACACGCTGCTAGCATCACCGTTGTGTCGGGTACCGTCGTGAGATGATCTTCGGAGCGGCTTTCGCGAGCCGCTTATCTCGAAGTTCATCCAACATCACCTTCCCTATGGCGTTCCTAGAGCGTCGAAGCGGTCCGGATGGTGACTCACTCGTCAAGGCCGTTACGGCTGCCGTGCGTATGGTGATGCTGATGGCTTGATGGGTGGCCGTCCGCGATCTGGAGCGTTTGGCGACTGCATCGCTTGAACGCCTCCTTGGACACCGGCGACATGGTGGTGCTGGTGGAAGGATGGGGCTTCACTCCCCGGCTTCCCCGCGGTAGGCCTCGAAACTGCGGGGAAGCCGGGGAGTGAGCCGACCAGATGCTGAGACCCTTTCCCGGACAGTGTTGCTGGAACCTGGGAAGGTTTCCCACCTCGCGGAGGCTTTCCCCCGGATCCCGGGCCGTCGCTCGGCTTCCGCGCTTCTCCCCAACGACGGTTCCTAGCCCGACAGTGATGCGAGTTCCTGGGCCGTCCCGGCCGTTTGGCAGGCCCGGACGAATCACCTAGCCTTTTCCCGGGCGTCCCTGGGCGCGGACAGGGCTTGGAGGGGGTCATGGGTGGCAAGGACGATGCGGCGGCCGTGGCCGCCTTGAGGGTCGTCGCCGAGCCGGTCGTCGAGGTCCTGCGCTGGGAGAAGCATCGCATCCGGGTGGTGAGCGAGGCCCATCCAGGCGGTGCTCGCCTAGGCGATCCCGGTCTGTCCGGGATGGGCCGCGTCGTGGCTCGCGACGTCGCGGCGGCGATCGGGGCTCGCGACGCCTTCCGGTTCTCGTCCGTGGTCCCGGCCTCGGGCAGGATGTCCGCTGCCCTTCCCGGCGCGAGGGCGGTGATCGTCGTCGACGCGATCGGGCTGTCGACGATGCTCAGGGAGGCGAGGCCTACCGTCCCGGCGGCGTTCATCACCTGGGCCTTGGCGGTGCTCTTCCCGAGGATCCTCTGCGGTGGTGACCTCGACGAGGTCGTCGAGCAGTTCCACCCCGAGGCGGAGGTGGTCGCGTGGGCGGGCGCCGTGCTTCCCTATGAGAACGGGGCGACGTTCCTGGAGGATACGACCCCAAGGCGTAGGATCTGGGGCACGAGGGTCCAGATCATCGCCGCGACCGGCGCTTCGGGCAGCACGGTCGATCGCCACCTGACCTACGCCTTCTCTGAGGGTGGCCTCCTTCACAACGAACACACGTCAGTTTTGACGGAAGTTCGCGTCGAGGGTGACCGCGAGGTGCGCCGCGAGGTCATCCTCTACGACTTCGAGGCGATCTCCGCCGTGTTCGACAGGGTGTCGACGAAGCGCGCCAACGCCTTCAAGAAGTGGCGGTCTGACGTGATGGAGCAGCGCCTCGTCGCGATGATGGAGGGGGCCGACGCGGCGGCCAGTCAGGCGTCCGAGCTCCTGGAGGCCGAGAAGGCCGGGCTCAAGGGCCTGGTCGAGGTCGAATGGCGTAGGGCCCTGGACCTCGCCTCCGAGAACCTGGCGCTGCAGGAGAAGATCGACCTCGCGCTCGGCGACGAGGTCAAGCAGGCGGCAACCGAGATCCGCGAGAGGCTCGGCCTGCGCCTCGACGTCCGCGTCCGCCTCACCCGGACGCTGGTCGCCGCCCTGGACCTGGGCACCGGCGACCGCATCAAGCGCGACGTCGACCGCAACACGCTGCGCGGGGCGCTCGTCGAGACGCTCGGCGACCAGCGTCGCGCCGACGCCACCGGGCGTTACCTGGTGGCGAGCGGCGAGGCGGCGCGCGACGGCCGGGGGCCGCGGCTGCCGCGCCGGCTGTACGGGTCGGTGACCTTCGAGAGGACGGGCGGGGACGTGTTCTTCGCCCTGGAGGCGTTCGGGCTGGCGATGCCGCTCCTGGGGCTCGACCCGGACGACGCCGACAAGCTGCCGGACGGGCGGCTCGACGACCTTCTCAGGGCGGAGCTCGGGCGCGGCTCGACGGTGGTGCTGTTCCTGGGCGACCTGCCGGCCGAGCGGGCGGCGGCCTGGCTGGAGCGGACGGCGACTTATCCGGCCGTTGGCCGCCTGGTGGTGGAGCGGCGGGCGGTGATCGGAAGCCAGGCGGCGGCGAGCGAGGGGGATCGCGAGGCGGTGGCGGAGCTGTCCGACGCCGAGCTGGTCGCCGCCTGCGGCTGGCCGGAGGAGCGCGACGCGCGCGAGGCCGCCGAGCGCGCCAGGGATACCCAGCCCCTGTGAGGACGCGGCTTCCCGCGAGCCCGCGACGGTGGTGAGGACGTGACGGTGGTGAGGAGGCGACGATGAGGGCGGCCGACAAGTACCTCAACCAGGCCCGCATGCTGCGCATCGCCCGCGCCGGGCGGCTCGCCGCGGCGGTGGCGGCGGCCGCCGCCCGCGACGAGGCGCTCGTCGCGGAGGCGGCGTTGGCCGAGGCGGAGGACCGCGAGCCGAGGGCGCTGGAAGCACCGGCGCAGGAGGATCCCTCCGAGGACTCCTGGGTCGACGAGTGCGCCGCCGCCCGCCTGCTGCTGGCGGGCCTGGCCGACACGAGCGTGCCGACCCACGATGCCCGGCGCACCCGGGCGATCGGGGTGCTCGACCTCGCCCCGGCGCGGCCGTTCGTGGTGGCGGCGGTGGCGGCGCTGTTCGCCGACATGAAGCCGCACGAGGCGGTGTTCGCGGCGATGTGGCCGAAGCTCTGCGCCCACGTCTCGCCCCACGGCCACCCGGACCCGGAGGCGTTCGACGGCGGCCGCGCCCGGCGCCAGGCGGCCGCCGACGCCAGCGTGCTGGCGGTGGAAAGCCTGCTGTTCGACGTCATCAGGGCGGTGATGCGGAGCAACGACGCCAAGCGGCCGGTGGCGTGGCGGCCCGACCTGCCGCCGGTGCTGGTCAGCGAGGGCAAGGTGCGCCGGGCGCCCAAGCCGAGGACGGACCTCCGCGAGCGCGCCAAGGCCGACCGCGCCACCCTGGGGCAGTCCTTGAGCGCGCTCGCCGCGACGCCGGAGACGCGGCGCGGCGCCGGCCGGCGCGCCACCCGGGCCGAGCTCCGCCGCGCCAGGAAGGCGGCGGGAGAGAGGAAGGCGGCGGGGGAGAGGAAGGCGGCGGGGGAGAGGAAGGCGGCGGGGGAGAGGAAGGCGGCGCGCGGGAAGCGGGTCGTGGCGGGGAAAGCCGCCATCGACGTCGACGCCGGCGCCCTCGTGCCCGTCGTCGTGCCCCCGGCCGAGACGGTTCCCGCGGAATGAGCGGTGGCGAGGACGAGGGCGCCGGCGAGGCGCTAGGCGCCCATCCTTCGGACGCTTCCCCCGTGGGGCCGGGTCGAGGCAAGCCGGCGGCCGAGGCGTCTTCCCCGGCCAAGGCGTCTTCCCCGGCCAAGGCGTCTCCCCCGGCCAAGGCGTCTCCGGGCAAGTCCTTTTCCTCCGGCAAGGTCTCCCTTGCCGGCAAGGCCCCGTCGCTGGGATCGTTCGGGGCGATGTTCGGCCTGTCGCTCCCCCTGCCGCCGATCACGGCGCCGACGCGGGAGCGCTTCACGCCGAAGGCGAAGGCGCCCCCGCCGGGCTTCGCGGGGGCGAGGGCCCTTGTCGGCCAACCCCTCGTCGGCCCGGCGCCTCGCATCCCGGCGGCCGCGCCGGACGCGGCGACCCTCGCGCCCGCTTCGCCGGCCGTCGACGTCGCCCCGGCCCTGACGGCGGAAGACGTCTTTCCGCTTGCGGCGCCGGCGCTGCTGTCGCCGGAGCGGGTCTTCGCCCTACCCATGCTCGTCGACGCGGCCGCCCGCAACAAGCGCGCCTGCCCGCACCACGACGAGGCGATGATCGCGCTGTTCGGGGCCGACCTGTGGCGCGACACCCTCGAGCACTCGGCCTCCTGCGCGGTCGCCGATGCCGGGGGCGGGGACGCGGAGCGGTCCCGCCTGCTCCATGACCCCGTGTTCCAGCCGCTGCCGGTGCGCTGGTCGGACGGCGCGCTGCGGGCCGAGCACGGGGTCGTGCGCCCACCGACCCCGGCCGAGATCCTCGACCGGCTGCACGGGCCGATATGGCCCTACGGCGTCGGCGACGACGAGCTGGCGCGCCTGCGCGCGCTGCCGGCGTCGAGCGACCCCGGCTCGAGCCTGGCGATCTGGCCGGCCGGGGGCGAGGCGGGCTTCTCGCCCTACCCGTCACGCCAGCCCACCCTCCCGAACCCGGCCGGGATGGGGGCCTGGGACGAGGATGGCACGGCGCGCAGGGTGCCGCCCGCCGCCTGGGGCGCCACCGGCCTCGCCGTGATGCTCGACGCCGACACGGTTCTCGGGCTCGGGACCCATTCCCACCCCGCTCGCGTCCCGCGCGATCCCCTGGCCGTGCTCGCGCGGGTGGCGGCGATGGCCGCCATCGAGGCCGAGCACGAGGCGCGCCTCGATCGGACCCCCGACCCGCTGCACGCGGTCAGGATGCCCGGGAACGAGGACCTCTCCGAGGTGATCGGGCTCGGCCCGTTCCTGTTCGCGTCGATGGCGGCGGCGGTGGTGGCGCTGTGGACCCGCGCCGCCTTCAAGACGGCGGAGGCCGACCGGCTCGCCTCGACCCTCTTCCTGCGCCGCGAGGCGGAACTCGACCTCCTGCCCGCCGGCGCCGCCTGGCTGCACCGGCGCGGCGAGCGGCTCAGGGTGGAGGCGCTGGCCGAGTGCCTGCGGCTGCTTCCCGTCGCCAGGCAAAGGCGCTCCGGTGGCGCCTTCGAGCGCTTGTTCGGCGAGGCGCCGCCCATCCCCAGCGACGGCCTCAACGGCGCCGCCTTCGATCCGCTGGCGGCCTTCCCGATGGTGGCCGGCGCCTTCATGGGCCTCGCCGACGCCCGGGCCGCCGACTACCACGAGGCCTGGGCGATGCTGCGCCGGGAAGCCTTCGCCGGGGTGGCGCTGGCGGCGACCCGATTCGGGGTGACGCCGGGCAGGGGCAGGTCGTGGAGCTTTGGGGACCTGGGCGGCCACGACGGCGACGCCGCCCGCGAGCTGATGGTCCACTGGAATGGCCGGGGTCGGCCGCGATCCCCCCGGCCGCGACCCTGGCGTGGGGGAGGCCGGCCTCGGCCTGGTCGAGGGACGGCCTCCCGCCAAGTCTTCCTCGGGCAAGCCGACGCCGCGCGCCTGGGGCGTCGCCGCCTTCGATCCCGCCTGGGGCGGCTCGCCCCCCGACGGCTACGCGACGGCGGTCGCCGCCGGCTCCGATGGCCTGTGCGCCCCCGCCGTGATGACCCCGACGATCGCCGGCATGCGTCGGGACGCGCCCCGGGTCCAGGATGGGGGCGGGGGAGACCGGGATGGGGGATGGCGGGGCGGGGGATCGCCGGAGGCCGAAGACGCCCAGGGTCTTGGGCCAGGCCTCCTCGCGCCGTGCGACGCCGACCGGCTCGGCGCCATGCTGGCACCGTATGACCGGGTCGAGCGCGACCTCCTCAAAGCCCGCCGCCTGGAGCGGGCGCTCGACCCGGTGCGCCGGCTGCGCTTCTCCAACGACCCTTGGGGCTCTGGCCGACCTTCGTCCTTCCTTCGCTCATCGGCTCGCAGGACCGGGCGCCGCTCGACTGGTCGCGGCTGTCCGTCCGTGGCCCCTGGGGTCATCACATCCTCGCCTACGAGCCCTACGCGAACCTCGACTTCCCGCCGGTGTCGCTCCATTCCCGCGGCTGCTTCCAGTCGGCCCGGGCATCAAAGTTCCGCCGGGAGGACCTCGTCGAGCAGATGGCCGCCGAGCGGGCGGTCGCGGCGGGGCTGCCCGACCCCCACCCCGCCCCGCTCGGCGACGCGCCGCCGCGCACCAACGACTGGTGGCTCGGCCGGCCGGCCGAGGCGGAATGGCAGGGGGTCGTCTATCCCGAGGGCGAGGAGATCGAGGCCTTCCCAGAGGGGTCGCGACGGGTGGTGCGCCACGGCGACGTGGTGATGGAGGACAAGAACGGCTGGCCGATGCCCTCGGGGGAGTCCTACGAGCGCTGGCGCCTGCTGCCGGCCGACGAGGTCGAGCTGTTCGAGCCGGCCGGGCCGCTCGGGCCGTTCGCCGTCGACGACCGCGACGGCTGGGGGCCGAAGCACCCCAACAACATCGCCAGGGCGGCTAGGTGGAAGGCCGACCAGGACAAGATCGACCAGGCGATGGCGGCGATGCGGGCCGAGGCAGAGGCCGCTGCGGAGGCGATCCGGATCGAGGCGGAAGCCGCAGCGGAGTCGGTGCGGGCCGCCGAGGCCCGCGAGGCGGATGACCCAGGCGACGCGGGAACGATCGAGTTCGCCGTCGGCGAAGACCCAGTCGCTGCCGAAGACGTCGCCGAGGACCAAGTCGCCGAGGACCAAGTCGGCGACGCCGTGAGCCCTCTCGTTGCGCCCGTCGACCCTGACGACGACGGGGATGCGGCTTCCCCCGAGGCTTCGGGGGAAGCCGAACCAGTCACGTCCGCACCCTTCGGCGGCGCAACGGACGGCGGCGCCGACGAAAGCGTAGCCGACGACGCCGGCCAGGACCACGCGGGCGGCGTCGCGACCTCCGTCGCGTCCTCCGCCGGCGGCGACGAGGGGCCCGCCTCCCTCGAAGGTTTGGGCGGGACCGAAGCGGCCACGCCCCCGCTGGTTCCGCTTCCGACGGACGGAGGCGTGGTTGTCCCTGTCCTTATTCCTCCCGCTTTAGACGAAGCCGTGACGGACGAAGGCGCTGGATCGGACTTGGGTCCCGCCGCCGTTCCTCACGACTCTGCGAGAGCTGAGGTCGTCGGTCCCGAGACTGACGACCTCGTTGTCATCCTCAAAAGCTAAAAAGACTCGTACAAGCTAGCGGGACTTCCCCAGTCCCTTTGGCGGCCGGAGCCTCCCCACCACGACCATCCTTCCGGGCGGCCCTTGTTAAACAGCGCGAGTAGGTGGTTAATCCGCACTTTCGGTGCTGACAGCTGTATCAAGCGGTGATTCGGTAGCGATTGGGAGGCAAGTCAATGCCGTTCTCGAACCCGTCGTTGCCGTCAGTGCCGGACGGCCTCCATGTCGATGATCTGAAGCTCGATGCGGCTGGTTTGTTGATCAATGCGAGGACCACCGCAGCCGAGGCACCCTGTCCATCGTGTGGGCGATCCTCAACGCGAGTGCACAGTGCCTACTGGCGAAGGATCCAGGATTTGCCATGGCAGGACCGGGCTGTGACGTGGCACGTCAGGGTGCGCCGCTTCCGCTACGGTCATTGTCAGGGTCGCGTCTTCGCCGAACGCGTGTCGGGCCTCGGTGCCAGGAAGGCGCGTCGCAGCGACCGGTTGGCCGCGGCGCAGACCGACATCGGCATGGTACTCGGCGGCGAGCCCGGCGTTCGGCTCTCCCGACGGCTCGCCATGCCGGTCAGCGGCGACACCGTGCTGCGCCTCATCCGTCAGCGCGGGGTCGAGCCGTGCCCCCCGCCACGGGTGGTCGGCATCGACGACTGGGCATGGCGGCGCGGACTGTCCTATGGCACCATCGTCTGCGACCTGGAACGGCGTCGCGTCATCGACCTGCTGCCCGGTCGCTCCGCGGGACCGGTGCGGGACTGGCTTGCCGCCCACCCCAGTGTGCGCGTTATCAGCCGCGACCGCTCGGGCCCCTATGCCGAGGCGGCCCGTACCGGCGCGCCAACGGCGACACAGGTCGCGGACCGCTGGCATCTTCTCGTCAACGCGTCCGATGTCCTGCGCCGGATCGTTGAACGCCATCAGGCCGAGATCCGGCATGCGGCACGGCAGTGTGTGCCTGAACCTCCGGTACCGACCAGCCCAACACCTACGGCGCCCGTGCCGAAGCGAAGCGGGCGGCGACGCGCCCGCTGCGAAGCGGCCCCGCGCCTGCACGGCGAGGGCGTGCCCATCAAGGACATCGCTCGCCGCCTCGGCGCATCGCGCAACGGGGTGCGCCGCTGGGTGCGAGCGGGTCACTTCGTTCCTTACCACCGGGCACCCGATCCAAGTCAGCTCGACCGGCATCTCGCCTTCGTCGAGGCGCGCTGGCAGGACGGCGAGCGCAACGCCACCACGCTTCACCGTGAGCTTCGCGCGCTCGGCTTTGCCGGCGGCTACGACATCGTCCGGCGCTGGGCGGCGCGGCGGCGGCAGGGTAAAGCGGCTCGCCTGCCCTCCGCCCGGATCCCCTCCGCGCGCCGCATCACACGGTGGCTGACCAGTGACCCGGCCGCCCTGTCCCAAGCCGATCGCCACTTCACCGAGGCGCTCCGCGCCATCGCGCCCAGCTTGAAGGTAGCCGCCAAGCATGCGCGCGCCTTTGCCGATCTACTGCGCCAGGGAGATTTAGCTGGACTGAACCCTTGGCTAGAGGCCGCCGCCACGACCGAGTTGCGCGGCTTCGCCACCGGATTGAAGCAGGACAAGGCGGCCGTGCGCGCGGCCATCGCTGAGCCCTGGAGCAACGTAATTACCCACGCCCGTTCTGAGGTGTTCAGGCGGTGACGGTGTTCAAAATGGTGCCGAACACGGTGGCATCTGCTCTGAGCCGGGCGGTGTCAACGACGGTCCGCACCGCCGCCTCGCCCTGGGCCGCCCACATCGCGCGATAGCCGTTGGTCACCTTGCGCTGGATCACCGCCGGGCGGAGCGCCCGTTCGCAGGCATTGTTGGTGGGCTCGACCAAGCCGGGGTGGGCCAGGAAGGTCAGGAGCTGGTCGCGGGCCCGGCCGATCTTGCCCTGCAGCGCGCGCGTCAGGTCGCAGGCGCTCGCGGTCGCAAGGATGCTGGCGAGTTGGCGCTCCAACGCTCGACGCTTGGCGGCCAGCGTCGCGCTCGCGAGCCCGGTGACGCGCTCAGCCAACGCGAGTACCGCGTTCAGCCAGAGCTGCAGGCGCCAGGGTACGGGGTCGTCACTGGTCTCGACGGCGTAGGCGACGTCGCGGGCGAGGTGCGCCGGGCAGGTCTGGTGGGCGGCGGCGTGACCCTGCTGGGCCGCGTAACGATCCGACAGCAACACGGCCGGGCGGTGCCCATCCATCATCGCGCGCACCACCGATGCGGCCCGTGTCGGGGCGGCCTGGTGCACCACCGCCTCGGCGCAGCGGAACACCCAGTGCGTGGCATTGCCGCCGCGCTTGGCTGGGAGGATCAAAGGCGCAAGGGGAGACGCGCCTCGCATATGATTAACATTCTCCCTCCTGGGTCTCGGTCGCTCGAATGGCCGCGGTCACAAAGCGCTCGCGGTGACCAGCTCCTTAACGCGGGTCCCGGACGTCGCTCGCTCGCCGTCGAGTTCGGCTTTGATCATATCGAGCGCCTTGCTAGCGATCGCCATGGTGGGTGCGTTTGTGTTGCCGCTTACGATGACGGGCATGATGGAGGCGTCGACGACTCGCAGGCCGCGTACGCCGCGCACCCGCAGCGACGGATCAACTACCGCCTCGTCGTCCGCTCCCATACGACATGTTCCGATCGGGTGCCACATGCAGGTCAGGGAATGACGAATGTGCGCGGCAAGGTCCGAGTCGCTCTGCATCGGCCAATCTGGCCGAACCACCGGGTCATCCGCGAGGATGTCACGCAGAGCCGATGTCTTGATCACGTCGCGAGCGTAGCGCAGACCGCCGATCATCTTGCGCATGTCCTCCGGATCGGCAAGGTATCTTGGATCGAACACCGGCGCCGAGCGTGGATCGCTGTCGCGCAGCTTGACGTAGCCGCGGCTGCGCGGCTGTAGGACGACGGTCTCGAGGGTGAAACCCGAATGGGAGTCGGGCTTGCCCAAGGCGGTGTTCATGATCGCTGCGGCTTGGATGCACTGAATTGTCGGCTCGCCTTCGGGATCGTCGGGGTTGAAGTAGGCTACGGTTTCGAGACCGTTACCGGCCGCCGGGCCGGTGTCGGTCAGCAGGTATTGCAGGCCAGCCCGCAGCATACCGACGCCGTAGGCATTGCGCGCGTACCCGTAGCCATCCTTGCATCGGGCGGTGACGGGCGCCTGGGGATGGTCCTGTAAGTGTTGGCCGACATCCGACGCGCGGACCCTTAGGTGAATGTTGCACCGGGTGAGTTCGTCCTCGGGACCGATCCCGGACAGCATGAGAATGCGCGGCGAATTTAGTGCTCCGGCGCTGAGGACGACCTCCTTAGCCATCGCGCGATGCGTCCTACCATGACGGAGGAACTCGACACCGACCGCGCGGTCGCCCTCGATGAGGACTTTCGTCACCAGGGCGCGCGTCAGCACTTTCAGGTTCGGTCGCTTCATTGCTGGGTGCAGAAACGCCACAGCCGCGCTGCAGCGGTGCTTGTTGCCTAGGGTAAGCTGTGCAGGTCCGACGCCGCGCTGCTGCGCGCCGTTCGTGTCAGAGTTGTAAGGCAGTCCCGCCTGCTGAAAAGCCTTGACGATGGCCAAATTCATCGGATTCGGCCGCGTCTGCGACACCTTCAGTGGCCCGTCGGCGCCGTGCAGTGGAGCCGCGAACGTATCGTTTCCTTCCATTGCAATGAAGTGCGGCAGCATATCCTTCCAGGTCCACTCGCCGGTCCCGCCGGCGGCCTCGCCCCATTGCTCGTAGTCTCTTGGCTGGCCGCGTACGTAGAACATGGCATTAATTGAACTGCCGCCGCCAAGCCCCTTGCCTTGCTGTACAGGGCGCGAACGGCCGTCCAGTTGGGCCTGCGGCACCGTCTCGTACGGCCATAGGAACATTCCGTGCTGGAGCAGCTTGCTGAAGCCGGCCGGGATATGGATGAACGGGTTTGTGTCCCTGCCTCCCGCCTCAAGCAGCAGGACGTTCGCGTCCGTCTCGGAAGCAAGGCGCCCGGCGAGGAGGCTGCCGGCTGAGCCACCGCCCACGACGATGACGTCGTACGTTGTCTTCGAGGCCGAGCCTCCGCCTTGAATCGCCATGGTGGCACTCCTTTCTAGGATCAGCTTATCAAGCTTTGCGGGATGGCCAGGTGGCTGCTCGACACCGGTGGGACCGGGAAGCTTCAGGACGCCGCAACCTCGGAAAATTAGACTCGATTGGAATGCGTGTAAGGCATGTTGTCGTCCTATGACCCGCAGTCACAGGTTACTGATCCTCCCCCGATTCCACGGACACCTTTGATACGCTCTTTGCGGGCGAGGATGGTGTTTGATGGTCAAGACGAGACGAGGGTTCACGCCCGAGTTCAAACGAGAGGCGGTCGCATTGCTGGAAAGCAGCGGTCGGCCGCAGCTGCAGGTCGCAACCGAACTCGGGATCCAGCCGTCGATGCTACGGCAGTGGCGGGCGACCGTGAACGGGACTGCTTCCCGTCCAGGTCCGGCAGGCTCATCGTCGGCTTTGCCGACGAACCCTGTCGCGTCCCCGTCGGACCAGGCTGCCGAGATTGCCCGGCTCCGCCGAGAGCTTGACCGGACCCGGATGGAGCGCGACGTCCTAAAAAAAAAGCAATCGGCATCTTTGCGGAGATGCCGAAGTGAGGTTTCGCTTTGTCGAGCAGCATGCGTGCACCTGGCCGGTGCGTCTCATGTGCCGCGTGCTCGACGTCTCGCCCAGCGGGTACTACAGCTGGCGGTCTCGTCCCGAGAGTGCCCGGGCAGCCGCAAACCGTCAGCTCTTGGCAGAGGTCCGCCGCATTCATGCAGGCCACCATGGCCGTTACGGATCGCCTCGTGTCCACGCCACCCTCCAGGCCGAAGGACGCTCAGCTAGCCGTGGGCGGGTTGAGCGCCTCATGCATCGCCACGGCATCCGGGCTCTCGCGGGTCGACGCTTTCGGCCGTGCACGACCGACAGCCGTCACCACCAAGATGGTGCGGCTGCGCGGCCGTTCCCCGCGCGGCACCCGACTGCCCGGCGCCGCCCCGTTTGGCCACTGGCATACCCAGACCTTCATCGCCGGCCTACGCTGCGATGGGCTCAGCGCGCCATGGGTCGTCGACAAAGCGATGGATCGGGCCGCCTTCGACCTGTGGGTCGAGACCCAACTCGCCCCGACGCTGACCAGGGGTGACGTGATCGTGCTCGACAACCTCGCCGTTCACAAGAGCGCCAAGGCCGCCCGCATCCTCAGGGACCATGGCGCCTGGTTCCTGTTCCTGCCGTCCTACAGCCCGGACCTCAACCCCATCGAGATGGCGTTCGCCAAGCTCAAGGCGCACTTGCGCGCCGCCGGTGCGCGGACCTTCGACACCCTGTGGCGCGCCATCGGCAGCATCTGCGACCTATTCAGACCGCAGGAGTGCTGGAACTACTTCTGCGCCGCAGGCTACGCGTCAGATTAAAGATCCGGAGCTCTAGCGGGACGGGATCTGCCGATCACGATGAACCGCAAGGCCGGCCACGAAGACTTCGATGAAGCGGGACACTTGACTGTTGAGGTCAGCGGGCGGGACCGCAACGAGACGGTCCTCGAGGCCGAGCGCGATGATCCCGTGGACGGCGGAAAACAGCGTCCTCGCCAGCATCGCCACGGCGGACGCCGGCGCCTTTGGGATGAGGCAGGCGAGTGGCGCGGCGATGCGGGAGAAGGTCGCCTCGACGAGACGCAGGTGCTCTTCGGGGAAAGGCCGACCGTCCGCCATGCGGTGCTCGAAGAGGGCGCGTAGCGCCTTGGTTTCCGCAACCGCGAAGGCGAGATAGCCTTCGGCGAGGGTGTGAATGACCTGATGTCCGGATGCGCGCTGCGATGCGCGCTCCAGCCAAGCGTCCAGGCGCAGGAGGGTGCGCCGATTCACGGCGATGACGAGGTCGTCGAGGTCGGCGTAGGCGTTGTAGACCGACCCGACCGAACAGCCGGTCACCGCCGCGATGTCGCGGACCTTCACCCCCACCAGCCCTTGGCTTGCCACCAGCGTCTCGGCGGCGTCCAGGATGCGCTCGCCCAGGGACGATGCGGAAGGCTCGGCTTGGGCGGCCATATCCTGTTCGCCCTGCGGGGACGGCACCGATGTTTTTTTCTCGCGAGCCATTGAACTTTGTTCACTCATGCGGGATACCTTTGCGGTGAACAATGTTCATAGTAGGGGACCACGTCGATGGGAAGGCTGTCCGGACGTCCAGCCGTGATCCCGGTGCGAAACGTCGAGGACCGGGGCGCCCTGGCCGGCATGCCGGTCGTCCGCTTCCTGCCGGCGCATGCGCCGCTATCCCGTCTCGCATTGTACAAGTTCGTCCGGCGCGGCGGGGCGCAAGCGGAGCCCACGATGATGTCCGCCGTCGTGAAGCTTGGCTAGTGGCGCGTCGACATCCGCTTCGGCGCTTTCAATCTGACCGGTGATCTCCTTGATGCGACCAGAGGCGATGGACAACGCAGCCTTCTCACCCCGATCGGGCGTGCTGACGCGCCGAACTCTGCTTCGGGCGGCGGCGTTCGGCGCTACAACCGCTACGTTGCCGGTTCGCGCCGGGGAGCGGCGCGCTATCCTCGACGACGCCAGCCGCCTCAATCCTACGCCGGTCGCCCGGCATGCGGTCCGCCGCGAACGGGGCGACGACCTCGTCGCCGTTCTGCGCCGGGAGCTGAAGGAGGCGGCCGACGCCGGACGACCGGTCTGCGCCAGCGCGGCGCGGCACTCGATGGGCGGCCAGAGCCTGCCGCGGGACGGGACGGCCCTGACGCTCGACTCGCGCCGCATCGACGTCGACACGGCGGCCAGGACCTACCGAGCCGACGCTGGGGCGCGCTGGAGCGACGTGATCGCCCGGCTCGACCCGCTCGGCTTCTCGCCGACGGTCATGCAGTCGAACAACGACTTCGCGGTGGCGAGCACCTTCTGCGTCAACGCCCATGGCTGGCCGGCCCCGCACGGGCCCTTCGGCTCCACCGTGCGCTCAGTGCGGCTGCTCCTCGCCGACGGCAACCTCGTGACCTGCTCGCACGGCGAGAACGCCGAGCTGTTCGCTCTGGCGATGGGCGGCTACGGCCTGTTCGGGATCATCGTCGACCTGGAGGTCGAAATGACGGAGAACCTCAACCTCGCGGAAAGGCGCGCGGTCATGCCGGCGGCGGATTTCGCCCGGCAGTTCGTCGAGGCCGTCACCGGCGACCCGACGGTCAGGATGGCCTACGGACGCCTGTCGCTGACACGCCACGACTTCTTCCACGACGCGCTGCTGGTGACCTACCGGCCGCATGAGGGATCGGGGCCGCCGGCCCTGGCCTCAGCCGCAGGGCGCTTCGCGCGCCTCACCAACGAGGTGTATCGCTCGCAGATCGGCCACGAGGTCATGAAGTCCGCGCGGTGGGCGGTGGAGACGCGGGTCGCGCCCCTGATGGACGGCGGCGTCTCCAGCCGCAACACCTTGATGGATGAGCCCGTCTCCAACCTCGCCAACACGGACCCACGCCGCACCGACATCCTCCACGAGTACTTCGTGGCCCCCGAGCGTTTCGGCGACTTCCTGGCTGTGTGCCGCGACCTCATCCCGAAGGCAAAGGCCGAGTTCATCAACGTGACGTTACGCTACGTCGCGCCCGATCCCACAGCCGTCCTGGCCTACGCCAAGGTGCCGCGCATCGCCGCCGTGATGTCGTTTTCGCAGGAGATGACGACGGATGGCGAGGTCGACATGATGGCGCTGACCGAGCGGCTCATCGACGGGGTGGTGGCCATCGGCGGCTCGTTCTACCTGCCCTACCGGCTCCACGCCCGGCGCGACCAGGTCGAGGCCGCCTACCCCGACGCCGCGCGCTTCGTCGCGCAAAAGCGGCAGCACGACCCTAAGCTCATCTTCCGCAACGCCATGTGGCAGACCTACTTCGCTTGAAAGGTGCCGATCCATGTCCGGCCAATCCATCTCCAGCCAGCGCATCGCGGCCGCCATCCTCGCCGTCCTGCTCCTGTTCGCCGCCTCCACCGACTACGTCCCCGCGTTACGTGGTGGCGGCGGCAAGGTGTTCGGCCTGTTCGCGCTGGACGGCTACAAGGACGCGCTGCACGTCGCGTCCGGCACCTGGGCTGCGCTGGCCGCCTTGCGCTCCCGGCGCGCCGCCGAGGCCTTCCTCAAGATCTTCGGCGGCCTGTACCTCGCCGACGGCATCCTCGGTGTGTTCACCGGGTCGGGCTTTCTCGACCTCAGCATCGTGACCGTCGGGGTCAGCACGGCGCCCGAACTGATCAAGGTGCTGTCCAGCGTCCCGCACCTCGCGCTCGGTGCGTTCGGCGTCGTCTTCGGCTGGTTCGGCGGTCGCCGGCCGCGCCCGGCCGCTCTGCCCGCATGAGACGCAAGCTGAAGGCGGCCCTGGTCGGCTTCGGTGCTCTGGTCACCGCGCTCGCCATCGCATCCGCTGTCCCCATCGCCACCGTCGAGGTCCGTTGCGGCGGCGCATCCACCGCGGCAGCGCCGCAGCCCACCCCGCTGATAGACGAACCGGGCTACCGTCGGGCGGGGGGCGACAGCTTCATGACCTACCCCGAATGGTCCGTCGTGCACGCCTACCGCGACCTTGCGGCCGTGGTCCGCGCCGGGTCGGCATCGAACTTCGACTACGTACTTCCGACACGCACCTTCTGGACAAGCCTCTGCCAGACGACGCGCACGGCCCACAGTGTCGGCCCGGTCACCTTTGACCAGCGCGTCACCAATTACATCATCGGCCTCAGCTTCTCGGCGGAGATGCTGGTGCAGGGCGCCTACGAGCGCACACTGGGAGCGTTGACCGCCCGCCTGCGGGGACCGGTCAAGACGCCGGAAGACCGATACAACGAGCGCTTCCTCGCCGAGTACGCCGGCTTCCTGGAGCAGACGCCCTGGTACGCCTACCCGTTCCGGCGCGAGCTGACGGGCCTGTGGCGGGATGTTGCCTGGTCATGGGGCAATCCCTTGCGAAGCGCGGAACGGCGGGTCGCCTTGTCACTGCAATACGGGATCAAGGCGCTGTACGCGGTCGCGATCGGCACGCTTGCCGGCTATGTCCCGGCCGATCTGACGATCGAAAGCGTCGTGTCGGGACCGCTGGTGGACCGTGGTGCCGTCACGGTCCTGCGCGATCTCGGCCAGGGCCTCACCTTGGTGCGCACCGCCCGCTACGAAGCGTTCAGCAACCTCCTGCGGACCTGGTCGCGCAATGGCATCGCGGTGGCCGAGATCGCCGGCAACCATCGCATTCTGACGACGGTGATCGCCAGGGACGGCCAGCGGCCGGACCTGCCCGGCGCGCGGGAAATCTTCCGCGTGGCGATCCAGTCCCGGCCGGGCTGGACACGGGTCGGCCTTGACACCGACGTCACCCGGATCACGGATGCGATCCGCGCCGCGGAGAGCCGGGGCATCAGCTTCGAGCACGCCTATGACTACTGAGGCGATCGGCCGGCTTCGGCTCGCCTGCGGCGCGGCCTGCGCCTTGACCGTGTGGTTCTTCGGCATGGCAGCAGCAGCGCTCGTCGTCGAGCCGCAAAGCGTGATCGTCTTCGCGCCGCAGCGGGACGCCATCGCCATCGCCGCCAGCGCTGACGGGCTCATCCTGACGAGCGGGCGGCGCTTCGTCGTCGCCCGCGCGCAGGGTAGGCACTTCGTGCAACGGCTCTACCGGAACGGGGCGTGGCTTGTCTGGCCGTCAATGCCGCGGGGATGCTTAAGCGTCGCTCCGTGAGCAGACCACGCATCGTCGCGCGGCAACGTTGTTTCCGAGGCGTGCGCATGGCTCTCAGCCCATCCGACTCGCTTCCACCTGCTGACGGGAAGCGCCAAGGGACTAAACCGCTCTCGCGGTAGGTGCGGCTGAGATTGTAGAGTGCACGACGGCTCGCCGAGGCTGTCCGAAGATCGTGGGGTCAACCCCGTTTTGGACAGGAAGCCGCCATGAGCATTGAAGCCGCCAGCCCGCTGCGCCGCCGCATGATCGAAGACATGACGATCCGGCAGTTCGGCGAGCACACCAAGCGCGATTACGTCCGCCAGGTCCGTCAGTTCGCCGCCTTCCTGGTTTGCTCGCCTGATCTGGCCGAGCCCGAAGACCTCCGCCGCTATCAGCTTCATACGGCTTCGCTCGGAGCAAGCTCCAGCCAGATGAACCAGGCCGCCACGGCGCTGCGGTTCTTTTTCCACGTGACCCTGAGCCGGCCGGGGTTCGGCGACCGCATGGCCCGGATCGCCACGCCGGAACGGCTGCCGGTGGTGCTCAGCCCCGCCGAGGTGGCGCTGCTGCTCGCCCATGCGCCGAACCTGAAGTACCGCGCTGCGCTGAGCGTCGCCTATGGCTGCGGTCTGCGCGTGTCCGAGATCGCCCACCTGAAGGTCATGGACATCGACAGCGCGCGCATGCTGATCCGCGTCGAGCAGGGCAAGGGGCGCAAGGACCGCTACGTCATGCTCGCGCCGGACCTGCTCGACCTGCTGCGCCAGTGGTGGCGAGTGAAGCGATCGCGGGGCTGGCTGTTCCCCGGCCAGCAGCCGGCTCAGCCCATCACCACCCGCCAGCTCGACCGCGCCTGCCGGACCGCCGCCCAGGCTGCCAAGCTCGAAAAACGCGTGTCGATGCACACGCTTCGGCACAGCTTCGCCACCCACCTGCTGGAGCGCAGGACCGACATCCGCGTCATCCAAGTGCTGCTCGGCCATAAGAAGCTCGACACCACCGCCCTCTACACCCGCGTGGCGTTGAAGACAATCCGCGAGGTCGAGAGCCCGCTCGCACTGCTGGCGCCGCCACCTCCATAGCGTCGTCGCGTCACCGCTGTGGCGCGGCCTTTCCTCGAAGTCGCGGACATCCTGAACCGGCACGGTGACGGCTTCGTCGCGCGCCAGCGCGGGCATCTCAGCCTCGGCCAGCTCAAGGTCATGACGGCGGTCTGATCTTCCCCCTTTGCAGTGGTCCGCCCTGAGGTATGGCTTTTGAGCCTGAAGAGGACGGATCGCATGACGAGGAAGAGGCATAAACCGGAAGAGATCGTCGCCAAGCTGCGCCAGGTCGACGTGCTGGTGTCGCAAGGTCGAAGCGCGGCCGAGGCGATCCGCACGATCGCGGTGACGGAGGTGACGTACTACCGCTGGCGCCAGGAGTTCGGCGGGCTGAAGTCGGACCAGGTCAAGCGGTTGAAGGACCTCGAGACCGAGAACACGCGACTGCGCAGGGCGGTGGCGGATCTCACCCTCGACAAGCTGATCCTGAAGGAGGCTGCCTGAAGGAAACTTCTGAGCCCCGCGCGTCGGCGCGTCTGCATCGAGCATGTGCGGCGACAGTTCGCCGTCTCCGAGCGTCGCGTATGCGCGGCGCTCGGTCAGCACCGCTCGACGCAGCGTCAGACGCCGCGGGGCCGCGACGACGAGGAGCGGCTCACGGCCGACATCGTCGAGCTGGCACGTCGATACGGCCGCTATGGCACTCGCAGGATCACCGCCCTGCTGCGCGATGCCGGCTGGCTGGTGAACGACAAGCGGGTGGAGCGAATCTGGCGATGCGAAGGGCTGAAGGTTCCGGCCAAGCAGCCGAAGAAGGGGCGGCTCTGGCTTGGTGACGGCTCCCGCGTTCGCCTGCGGCCCGAGTACCGCGACCATGTCTGGTCATACGACTTCGTCGAGGACCGGACGCACGATGGCCGCAAGGTCCGGATGCTCAACGTCGTGGACGAGTTCACCCGCGAGTGCCTGGCGATCCGGGTGGCGCGCAAGCTGAAGGCCATCGATGTCATCGACGTGCTCTCCGACCTCTTCATCCTGCGTGGCGTGCCGGGGCACATCCGCTCCGACAATGGACCCGAGTTCATTGCGCAGGCTGTACAGGACTGGATCGGCGCCGTCGGTGCGAAGACAGCCTACATCGCACCTGGCAGCCCATGGGAGAACGGCTACGTCGAGTCGTTCAACGCCAGGCTCAGGGATGAACTCCTCGACAGCGAGATCTTCACCTCACTCCGCGAAGCACAGGTCATCATCGAAAGCTGGAGACGACACTACAATACTATGCGCCCTCATGGCTCGATCGGCTACAAGCCACCGGCTCCAAAGGTGTTCGTGTCAGCCTTCGCCGCATGGCCGGCTTCGCAACCCCGACCAGCTCCGCCGGCCATGCTCACGGTGGCGCGCAGACCGACCATGAACTAACATTCATCCCGGATCACCCAGTGGGGGCCGATCACAAATACGCGAGCCTCAGCTTCTGGCGCAAACCGGACTACCAGAACAATGGTGTGAAGGTCATTACGTAGGATCAGCCAGCATTGGGAAATGGCGTAGTCCTTCAACGCCGCAGATGGGTTCGACAAGGTAGACACCTCCAAAAACCTCGCCTGTTTGGCACCTGATGTGATTCCATCTGCTTGCGGGTGGGAGCTGTGGCGATGCGGGGTCAGGCAGGATTTTTCGACATCGACGAGCGGCTGAAGGACCTGTCGGCCAAGGGCGACGACCTTGAGCGCCTGAAGGGGCTGGTCGACTTCGAGATGTTCCAGGCGGCTCTGCGGCGGGCAATGCCACGCTCTGACGGCAGCAAGGGCGGCCGGCCGCCGTTCGACCATGTGTTGATGTCCAAGGTTCTGGTGCTGCAAAGCATGCACTCGCTGTCGGACGAGCGCTGCGAGTACTTGGTCAAGGACCGGCTCTCTCCTCATCCTGAGCCTGTCGAAGGGCATGCGCTTCCTCGAGCTGAGCCTCGCCGACCCGGTGCCGGACGCCAACACAATCTGGACGTTCCGCGAGGCTCTGACGCGGGCCACCATCGGGAGCTAGCCGGCCGTTGGGGTGCTGTTCAAGCACTTCGACGCGGCGGTGAAGGCGTCGGGGTACCTGGCCATAGGCGGACAAATCATCGACGCCACCATCGTCACCGCGATCGAGCGGATCGCCTCCGCCACGCTCCGACCTTGCGACACCAGCACGTCCACCTGCCGCAGCTTGGCGACGATCTCTTCCGGTCTGTGCCTCTTCCTCGTCATCCGGTCCATCCTCGTCCTGGCTCACTGGCTCAAAAGCCATACCTCAGGGCGGACCACTTCAAAGGGGGACGACCATCTACGGACGTCCCAATCCCCGCTTCCATGTCGCGCTACCGCCAGGGTTCGCGTGCGGGCGCTCATGTACTGGACGTTCATCGCCCTGCGCCCATGCGGCGACCAGAGCCGGCAGTGGCCTCAGGCGCGAGCCGGCGGCACGACGCCGTGCACCGCAAGCGCATCTACGACCTTCGCAACGGCCGCTTCGACACTCTCGCCCTCGCGGCCGACCACCACGTCCGGCGCGTCAGGTGCTTCGTAGGCCTGGTCGACGGCGGTGAAGTTCCGGATCTCGCCGGCGAGCGCGCGGCGGTAGAGACCCTTGGTGTCGCGGGCGATGCAGGTGGCCAGCGGCGTGTCGACGAAGACCTCCAGGAAGTGGCCGGGCAGTTGCGCAGCGCGTGCCATCTCGCGCTCGGCGCGCAGCGGCGAGATGAAAGCGCACAGTACCACCAAACCCGCATCGCTCATCAGGCGGGCGACCTGCGCCACGCGGCGGATGTTCTCGGTCCTGTCGGCGAGCGAGAAGCCGAGGTCTTCGGTGAGGCCGAGGCGAAGGTTGTCCCCGTCGAGGATCGCGGTGTGGATGCCGGCGTGGTGCAGCCTGGCCTCGACCGCACCGGCGATCGTCGACTTGCCCGCCCCGGACAAGCCGGTCAGCCAGACCACACCGGGCTCGTGGCCCATCAGGCGGGTCCGATCAGCCGGCACGATGGCAAAGTCTTGGCGTAACACGTTGGTCGCCACCATCAGGATGTACCTTCACGCTTTGCCGCCATCGATTCCGCCTCCCGCTTCACCACCCTGTTGCCCCCCGTGAACACCTGTGCTTCGCGCAAGATCCGGGCATCGCGCGCGACCAGCTTGCCATCCAGCGCAGCGCCTTTCAGGCACATATCAGGCGAGATAGCGTGACCGATATAGCCAAGCGCCAAGCGCCAAGCGTCGGGAGGGTGTCGCCGCGTGGATCTGCCACCGACGAAAGGGCCTCAGCCGAAGGCGTACCAGATCCTTGTTGCGCATCAGGTCCGAGGTAGGCTTTAGTGCTGTCGCGTCGTTGGCGGCGCACCATGGATCCGACCATGCAGTACGGCCTCCACTTCATCTCCGGCCTGCCGCGCTCCGGCTCCACCCTGCTCGCCGCCATCCTCCGCCAGAACCCGGCTCTGCATGCTGGCATCACCAGCCCGGTCGGCTCGATGGTCGGCGCGTTGCTCGCCGACATGAGCCAGAACAACGAAACGTCGCTGTTCATCGACCAGCGCTAACGCCAAGCGCTGCTGGGCGGCCTGTTCGACAGCTACTATGCCGACCTTCACCCGACCAAGACGGTGTTCGACATCAACCGCGGCTAGAGCGTCGGACTTGTAAGCGGCCGTGTTGAACCGGCTTGGCTGAGGGCGGTTTGCCGTGCCGGAGGTGATCGATGGCTGGTAGCTACTCCTTGGATCCGCTCGAGCGCGTGGTGGCTTTCGTTGAGGCGGGTCACTCACGCCACGAAGCGGGACGGCACTTCGCGATGAGCGAGAGCTTTGCGCGGCGATCGGTGGGCAAGGTGGAACGGCTGGGCTCGTTGGCGCCTGGCCATCAGGGTCGACCGCGCGGCAGCGGCAAGCTTGAGCCCCATGCGACGTTCCTGATTGACGCCGTGGAGGCCGAGCCTGACATCTCACGGCAATGCGCAGCATTGTCCCTACCATGCCCGAGCTGCGGGCGAGGCTGATGGCGGCGCATGGTCTTGAGGCGGCTCCCGCCGAGCTGTCGCGCTGGCTGTGCCGGCGCGGATTCACGTATAAAAACGTATGGTCCGCCCCGTCGGCAAGCGGTTTGTGCAAGATGATCTGACCGGTCTGCGCCAACGTATCCGGTCTCGAGGTGCTGACCTCGGCCAAGATGGAGTTCCGCGCGCCCTGGTCCTCATGAAAGCCTCGGCGTCGGTGCGCCATTTTTTATGACAGGATCACAAAGCGCCGGGTCAACCGTCAGGCCATCTCGCGTTCACCGCCCGCAGACATCGTTGACCAAGCCGCGGCCGGGCTGCCGCGATCGGTCGATCTCGTCAGGCCGCCACGGCGATGGCGTTGTAGCTCTCGCCCGAGCGCAGCACCGCCCAGGCGATCCGCGCCAGCTTGCCGGCCAGCGCCACTACGACCTTGTCCTTGTGCGTCCGCGCGCGCAGCCCGCGCAGCCAGGCACCCATCGCCGTTGCCCCCGTCGACAACGACGGCAGCGCTGCCCGCGCTCCGTGGATCAGCAGCGTGCGCAGATAAGCGTTGCCCCGCTTGGTGATGCCGAGCAGCCGCGGCTTGCCGCCGGTGGTCGCCTGCCGCGGCACCAGGCCGAGCCAAGCCGATAAATCCCGCGCACGCTGGAACGTTTCTGCCGTTCCGACCGCGGCCACCAGGGCAGTGGCGTTCAGCGCCCCGAAGCCGGGGATCGTGACGAGCCGCCGCGCGGCCCCGTCCTCGCGGCGGCTCGTCAGGAACTCGGCGGTGAGCGCCCCGACGCGGCCGTCGAGTTCCCGCCACTCCGCTCCGACTGCACCGGCCTGCTGCTGCCTGGCGAGCGCAAGAGCGTCGAACCCATCGCCGCCCGGGTCGGGCCGGGTCGAGCCGGGCCGGGTCCAGGCGGCGCACCCGTCGCTGCACCACTTCGTGGCCAAGGCGGATTAGTCCGACCAAGCCGTGCTGGCAGCGGTACGCAGCCACGTCCTGCCGATGATGCGGCAGCACGGCGCCGTGCGGGGCTGGATGGTCGATGACACCGGCATGCCCAAGAAGGGCACCCACTCGGTCGGCGTGGCCCGGCAGTACTGCGGCCACCTTGGCAAGCAGGACAACTGCCAGGTGGCGGTGACGCTGTCACTCGCCAACGACCACGCCAGCCTTCCGGTCGCCCATCGCCTCTACCTGCCACAGGCGTGGACCAGCGACGCGGGTCGCCGCACGCGCGCCGGCGTGCCGGACGATGTGACGTTCCAGACCAAGCCGCGGGTCGCCCTCGACCAGATCCGGGCTGCCTTGCGGGCCGGCGTTCCGGACGCTCCCGTGCTCGCCGACGCCGGATACGGCATCGGCACCGCGTTCCGCGATGGTGTCACCGACCTTGGCCTCGGCTACGCGCTTCGGCATCCAGTCCTCGACCAGCCTATGGCCGCCCGGCACCGATGGCACGATGATCCAGGCCTAGTCGTCGATGAAGAGCGTCAAGCCGATCGAGCCAGTCGAGGGACCAGGCGACGAGCCGCCTCCATCGGGCGGGCGGAATACCGAGACAAACTTCCACGGCGAGACGCGCACCAACGCGACGCATGCCTCCACCACTGATCCGGAGGCCAAGCTCTATCGCAAGGGTCCAGACCTGTTTGGCCCATCTCGCCCGCGACGTTGCCTATGCCGTCGAGAGCAGCGACGATCTTGCGCCCTGGCGCCTGCGGCTCTGGCTCGACGTAGCGCTCGCGCTGGCTGAGCGCGTCACGGAACTGGCGGCGGCGACGCTGACCGCCAAGCGTCGAGCGTTGGAGCGCCAACTCGCCGGCATCCTTGCGACCACGAGCGCCTGCGACCTGACGCGCGCGTTGCAGGCCAAGATCGGCCGGGCCCGCGACCAGCTCCTGACCTTCCTGGCCCACCCCGGCCTGGTCGAGCCCACCAACAACGCCTGCGAACGGGCGCTCCGCCCGGCGGTGATCCAGCGCAAGGTGACCAACGGCTATCGCGCGATGTGGGCGGCCCAGGGCGAGGCGGCGGTGCGGACCGTCGTCGACACCGCCCGGCTCAGAGCAGATGCCGCCGTGTTCGGCACCATCCTGAACACCGTCACCGCCTGAACACCTCAGAACGGGCGTTCCCGGTAGGGACGCTCCTTTCGGAGCGCCGCCCGGACAGATCCCAGCGTACCCAATTCGGGCACTGGGCTCCGACCTCGGGTGTTTGACGGCAAAGCGCTCGCTTGGCCAGGGATGAAGGATGCGCGGTGGTGGAAGCCAGTCGCCGGCCAGCTTCGCCATGCGATGCCACGTAAGCGCGTCCTTCTGGCTGCGTCGCCGAAGCGTGCGCCGCCACAGGTCGCTCACCCAGTGCCGAAACGCCGATAGCGCCCGGCTGTTGGTGGGCACCGCGTAGTAGGCGAAGTGGCCGGAGACGACCTGCCTCAGCCAAGCTCCCTGGATCGGGATGGGCTGGTGCATGCGCCGCCAAAGCCCTTCCCCGATCTCCTTGAGCTTGGCACGTCGCCGGTCGGCCCGGGTGATCCTTTTGAGAAGGAACTTGCCGTTGCAGGACCGTCCGCAGATGTGTGTGAACCCGAGGAAGTCGAAGGTTGCCGGTTTGGCCAGGCCACGGCCCGAGCGGCGTGCGGCCGCATGGCGGCCGAACTCGATCAGCCGGGTCTTGTCCACATTGAGCTTCAGGGCGAACAACGCCAGCCGCGCCTGCATCGCCTGCTGGAAACGGTGGGCGTCGTCCTCCCGTTCGAAGCCGACGATCTGGTCGTCGGTATAGCGCACCACGAACATCTCGCCCCGGGCTTCCCGCCGTCGCCAGCGCTCCGCCCAGAGATCAAAGGCGTCGTGCAGGTAGTTGGCGAGCAGCGGCGAGATCACCGAGCCTTGCCCCGTTCCCCTGCCGTTAACGGTGACGATCCCGCCTTCCAGCACCCCTGCCCTCATCCATTTCTGGATCAGGCGGATGATGCGCCGGTCGCCGATGCGGTGCTCCGGGAAACGGACCATCCATGTCTGGTCGACCGCCCCACAGAAGTCCTCCACGTCGGCGTCCAGGATGATGTTCACCTTGCGCCTGTCGATCGCCACCGCCAAGGCGTCGAGCGCATCGTGCGGTCCTCGTCCGGGTCGCAACCCATAGGAGAAGCCGAGGAAGTCTTCCTCGTAGATGGCGCTCAGCACCATGGCGGTCGCGCCCTGGACGATCTTGTCCGCTAGGGCCGCGATCGCCAATGGCCGCTGCCGTCCGTCCACCTTCGGTATGTACGTCCGGCGAGACGGCTGCGGGCGGTAGCCTCCTCCATGGACCCGATCGCGAAGGTTTGCGATGGCCTGCCGCACGACGAAGCTCCACGACGACGACGCACGGAACGGGGCCGAGTGAGTTGGGAATGCCCACGCGCCTTCCACCCGGCGTCGCGGCCTGTTCTCCACCACGATCTACGGGCGACGCTCGCGCTTGCCGGCACCTTCGAGCTGCTCGCAGGCATCGGTGGCGGCGGCCCCGACAGGCTGAAGGTGGATGGCAGTCCGCTGATCGTCGTCGACGTGTCGAGGGCGCAGGGCCTGCTCGCCGAGGTGGCGGGCGTGAACGGGAACACCGTTCACGATACATCATCATATCGGCCAGGCTTTTCTGAACGATTAAGTGATGCCGTCGGCTGGAGACCAGACGTCGATGGTCACCATCGGACTTGCCGAAGGATGCGACGCAGGATACACACAACGACGGATGTACGCGCGCCCAAATCGCTGTAATGACTACGATAATTAAGGTACCACGGAGGTTCGAGTCCTCTCCTGGGCACCACGCGATCCTCACGGATTGTCAAGAAGTTGCTGGCAGACAATGGCTTTTCCGGTGCCGCTCTCACCCAGCGGTCTCACCCATGGCCATCCGGATGCCCCACCCCGTCACCCGTCCCAGCGGCGTTTTCCACCTCAACGTGAGGGCGCCGGCCGACCTCATGAAGGTCGTCCCGGGCACCCGCATCAGCCTGCCGCGCGGATGCGAACGCATCGACGTGAAGGCGACCGACAAGGTCGTCCTGTCCCTCATGACCAAGGATGCGGTCGCGGCCGCCTACGCCGCGCTGTGCCGGCACTTCGACGCGGTCCGCGTCGGGCCGGTGACGCTCGGCCACAAGCAGGTCGTGGCGCTCGCCGGCGAGTTCTACCGGCGGCGCACGGCGCGGCTCGAGGCAGACTACGATCCCGACCGGCTCGCGCGCGAGCAAGCCGACGTGGACGACGCGATCGAGGACTGGCGACGGGGCGACGGGTCGGGCGAGGTGCCGGTCGAGATCGCCTCGTTCCTGGCCGCGATCCAGCGCCCGAGCGGACCCTACCTCCTCGCCTTTGAACAGAAGGCCGACATCGAGTGGCCTGACGGCTCGGTCACCTACGCGGAGGCGCTCGAATACCTGTTCGGCGCCGATGCCGACGCCCTCTGCGCCGAGCGGCAGTTGATCGTCGACGCGGCGACCAGGACCAAGCTCCTACGGCAGATCGGCGAGGTGGTCCGCCTCGCCGCCGATCGCCTCACGCGAACCATGGAACGCGACTTCTCGCCCGACGCCAACCTGTCCCGCTTCCCGGCGCTGAACGCCCATGACGCCGGATTGGCCCTGAAGCAGGTCAAGCCGATCAAAGGTCCGACGGTGACGCTCGAGGTGCTGTTCGGGTGACGCTCAAGGTGCTGTTCAAGCGCTGGAAGACCTTCAACGCCGACCATGTGCGAGCCTCGACCGTGCGGCGGTACGCGCCGTTTGTCGCGAGCCTGGCGGGCTTCCTGGGCCAGCGCGACGTGCGCGCCGTCACCAAGGCCGACATGGAGCGTTGGGCCGACCACCACCGCGATGTCGACGGCATCGCGCCGGCGACGGTGAACGGCAACGACCTCGTCGCCGCCGCCAGCCTGTTCTCCTTCGCCACGTCACGCGAGAGCGATGCGGACGCGGGCGGCGAGAAGGGGCCGCTTCGCGCGGACAACCCCTTGAAGGGCGTCAAACTCAAGGAACCGGTGAAGCAGACGGTGCGCGAGAAGACGTTCCGCGCGGCGGAAGCGTCGGCCATCCTGAGACTCGCGCGAAGCGTCGGTCCGGACGAGCGCTACCCCAGGGCATCCGCGTGCCGGCGCTTCGCCCCGTTCATCTGCGCGTACTCGGGCGCCCGCATCCAGGAGGTCTGCTGGCTGGCGAAGGAGGACATACGGCTGGAAGGCGAGATCTTCGTCATGCGCTTACCCCGGTCCAAGAACGGCCTCGCCCGCACCGTCCCGATCCACGATGCCATCGTCGACGAAGGTTTGCTCGATTACTGGCGCGCCGCATCGTCCGGCCTGTTGTTCGCCGGCGACCGCGAGCAGAAGGCCGGCGCGAGCCGGACGCAACCCGAGCAGCGCGCCAGCGAGATGGCGACCTGGATCACGTCCCGCGTCGCGCTGTCCTCGGGCGCGAGCCCCAACCACGGTTGGCGCCACACCTTCATCGCGCGCGCGCAAGGTCCGGCCGTCAGGATGACGAGGGAGATGGCGTGCGCGATCGCCGGCCATAATCAGGTCAGGAACGCCCACAGCGTGTACGAGCATCTCACGATCGAGGACATGAAGGGCGAACTCGACCGCTTCCCTCGCTACGAGGTTTGATGGCTCAATGGCTGACGGACGCATGCGTCGGCGCGAGTCGACTCGAGCGGAGGCCGCTCGGCCGGGTCCGGGTAACTTGGGCCAGAGTCAGATGGCGTATCAATGAGCGACCTCGAGATGTGGGCGGTCGTGCTGGCCGGCAGGCTGGCGTTGCTGGCCACGTGGATGCGTCGGCACCTCGCGCGGGTCGCGGCGGAGGATCGGGCAGCGCTCCGCGCGGCGTTCACGATGGCAGACCTCCCGGCACGCAACGAGACCGTCCAGCTGCTCCGCGACACAGGCCCGTCCACGAAGGTAATCACGCCGCTGGTGTCGTCGACGCTCTTTACCGCGAAAAGGTAGGTGACGCCGGCGTACGTGATCCTCCTGTCGCGCCCGGCCGTGTCCACCGCGACGGTGAAGTCGTCGCCCTCCCAGACGTTGGCGACGTCGGACGACGACCCGTCGACGGGATCGGTCAGCTCCGCGCAGCCGAGCGCCAGGAACAGCGCCGCGCATGTTTGCCATTGCTCACGAGCGAGACGGAAAGGCAGCTTTTGGTCGCGAACTTGACCAAGCGGAAAAGCCGGTATTACCGCCTTTGGCGCGAAGGAGCGCCGCATATGGCGCATCCTGGTAGATTACGACTTGTCTGCTTCGGGCGAGCGAGTCCGAGAAGCCGACGTTCGTTAGCGCGGAGGCTCGATCGCCTTCGGGGCTGCTGCTTTCAGCCTCGCCAGTTCGTCGTCCACGGCGTTCGTCGCCCGCATGACGGCGAGTTCCCGTTGCGTGGCGGTGCGAGGATCGGACTGGTCCGTGAGCTGCCCGCGTTCGACCATGCCGTCCAGCGCGTCGGCCCTGTCGCGCATGCCGTCGACCTTGTCCTGCGCGCGCCGCATCGCGTCGCCGGTGCGCCCGAGTCGAGTGTCGAGACCGGTCAATGACTCCGTGACCTTCACCTGCGCCTGGGCGGCGATGAAGGTCGTCTTCATCACCTCCTTCTGCGTCTTGAACTGCTCGATGCGGGCGGCGAGCCTGCGCTCGTAGGTCATCAGCTTGTCCGCTTGGGGCGCGATGGCGGCCAGGGCGCTGGCGAGCACCTCACGCTTGGCGAGGGCGTCCTGCTTGTGGACCAGCGAGGCTCTGGCGAGGTCGTCGCGACCCCGCACGACCGCGTCCCGAGCGTCGACGCCGGTCTGCTCGATCTCGGCCTCGACCGTGTTGATCTGGCGCTTCAGTGACTGTTGTTGGGCAACGACGTCGGCGAGGTGCCGCTTGGTGTCCTGCAGCCCCGCGATCATCTTCTCGTAGGAGAGGTCGAGCGTGTCGTTGGGGTCCTCTAGGCTGTCGAGCAGCTTGTGCGTCTTGGCCTGGAACAGCTCCGCCACGCGTCCGAATATGCTCATCGTCGTTCCCTCACGTGTTGACCGATAGCACCAGCGTCGGGTCCGGGATCGTCGAGGCGTCCCGCTCCCCCGCGATCGACTTCACGGCCGTGCCGACGGCGAAGAACTCGATGACGTGCGGCTTCCAGTTGTGCGAGCCCTCGTGCAGCTCCATGCCGACGACACCCTCGGCGCCGGCGGTCATGGCCTCGTTCTGCATCCGCTCCATGGCGATCTCGCGGGCGTCGTAGAGCGCCTGCGAGAAGTTCGTCATCTCCACGTTGCGCCCGGTCTGGCCGAGCGCCTGGAACAAGCCCTGGCGCGCGACGTGGTAGACGCAGCTGCCCATGACCAGCTCGAGGGGGCGGTACCCGGCCTGGAGCAGCGTCCAGAAGTCCTGGCCGGACAGGTCCGAGGTGAACGGTGCGCCGCCGACGCCCTTGAAGCCCGGATGGCCGCCCGCGTGCACGATGCCGGTCCCGATCGCCACAAACTCTAGGATGTTGTCGTCCCACTCCAGGCGCTTCACCGTGAGGCGCACGCCCACGATGCCGTCGGCGCCCATGTCGCGCGCCTCCTCCTTCATCCGCGCCATGGCCCGCTCGCGAGCGTGGTACATCGCCTGCGAGAGCGTGGTCATCTCCTGGTTGGCGCCCCAGCTCGCGTACTGGATGCCGAGATGGTAGATGCAGGAGCCCACGCAGAGGCCGACCGGCTCGAACCCGGCCTTGCGCACGAGCAGGAACTCGTTGACCGAGAAGTCGGAGGTGAAGATCCCGCCAGGGTGACCCTGCCCACGCAGGCCCTTCAGCCGGTCGATCGCGTGCTGCGGGATGGTAGTCTCGGGGTCGCTCATCAGATCGCGCCGTCCTTCTCGCTGTCCAACCGGTAGGCGCCGTGCCCCTGCGCGCCCGCGTTCCGCAAAGGTGAAAGGTCATCGCGCATGTCGACCACGGGGGTGATGTCGTGGGGCACGCTCGCCTTCGCAGGGGTGTCGACGACCGTGCCGATGACGATCCAGCGGCCGAGATAGGACGGCGGCAGTCCATCCTTCGTCGGTTCCCGCTTCAGGATCTGGCCGAAGTGGGTGTGCGCCAGGACGCCGTTCCCCATCCGCGCCGTGTCGGCCTTCAAGGCCGCGATGGCGCCGTTGCGGATGCCCTCCCAGAAGCCGCCGAGTTCGCTCCACGACGCGTTCATCGTCGTCGCGTACCCTCCAGTCAGGATCGCCTGCCTGGACGGCGTCAGCCACGCGTAGCGGGCGCCGGTGGCGATCCCGACCGGCACGATGCCGGCTTCCAGCAATCGCACGAACTCGAGCGTGGACACGGTCGCGACGATGGGATCGGTGCTCGGCGGCAGGCCAGCGACGCGGACCGCCGTGCCGATCACCGTGAAGTCCATGCTCGCCTGGATGCCGGATGCGGCGGGGCCGTCGACGTCGCCAGTCGGCTGGATGGTCCGCAGCTTCACGTCGACGATCGCGTTGGCGCCGGCTACCGCGGCCTCCATGCCCATGCGGTCGAGCGCGATGCGCCAGCCCTCCGCGTGACCCTCGGTCCAAGATCGCCCGTAGCAGTACCAGCAGGTTCCCGAGACGGTCGCGATGGGGCTGATACCGTGCCTGCGGGCGGCGAGCAGGTCCGCCGGACTCATCGTCGAGGTCCAGGGTACCCGTCCTAGGCCGGCATCGGCGAGACGCGTCAGCACCGGCTCCGGCAGGGTTCCGCCGGCCAGTGCGCTAGACCATGCAGAGGCGCGCTCTTCATCCTCCCGCATCACGAGACCTTCAGGACATGAGGAAGGCGTACAGGCTAGCTTGCGACGCTTGCGCGTCCGCGCCGGCCACGGCGATCATTCGCGTGAGCTCCTCCAGCCAAGCCGGGACGGATATTACCTGCGAGCCGATGGAGACGCCCCTGACGACCTTCGTCCGGCGGGCTTCCAGCCGGCCCTGGTCCAGCGACAGGGTCAGCAGGCCGGTGTCGGTGGTCACGACGATCGCGGTGGTGCGCGTTGCGTTCGAGAAGAGGCTCCTGCGCTTGCGGGTCACCGTCACGGCGTTGGGAACGGCGGGCTCGAGACGCGCCGCCAGTCCCTCCATGAAAGCCTGGAGGTCGCCCTGCGCCTTACGGACGTAGGCAGCTGACAGGTCGAAGTCACCGACATCGCCATCCATGAAACATCCTCGGCACGGCGATGTCTCTCATACCCAATCTGAGACACCTTGGCATGGAAAACGAGCCGGATGATGAACGGGGGAGCAAGGGATCATCGACAGGGCCGACGAACGATGGGGCGCACCGTCGAGGCAAACTTCATTCGCTCCAACAGCTCCACGGCTTTGGCGGCACACGCCATCGTGGAGCGATTGGACGGCATTGAGGTCGGCGCTTCCACTCCGGCGAACGCCGGGTGGCCAACCCGCTCGTCCTGCGCGAGCAGCTGCCGGATGGTTCCGCAGCGGGCTTCGACGCGGGACGGTCGCCGGCGCCGAGCCACGATCAGGTGAGGCGAGCGGTCAGGCTG
>CAXTIU010000023.1:0-52253 GCA_964244495.1 uncultured Beijerinckiaceae bacterium | reverse complement strand
TCGACCCTCACGCTGCCTGATCCACTAAACTCGGCGATGAACCACTTCAAAGGGGAAGGATCACTTGGTCGAAAGCCTCGCGCACGAGACGGCACACGCGCTGCTATTCGGCCTGCCGCTCGGCGCCGATCTCACCACCAACGATCCCGGCGAGCGCTACGCCTTGCCGCTGCGGCTCGACCCGCGCCCCATCGAGGGCATCGTGCACGCCACCTACGTGCTGGCGCGGATGATCTACGCTCTCGATCAGATCAGCGGCTCGGTACGGCTCGGGGCGGACGAGCGCGCGCTCGTCGAGCAGAAGATCGAGCCCAGCCTGCAAAGCTACGCCGCGGATTGCAGACGGTCGACGCGCACGCCCGCTTCACGGACGAGGGAGCCGCCATCTTCCATGCCTGCCGGGGGCCATGGAGCGGCGATCCACGCAAGGCCTTCAGCCAACCATCGTTGAAGCCTTCGTCCCGATCACCGGCAACTCGGCCAGTCGCGTGGTGTACCGAGGCGAGCGCCTCTCGAACTTGGTCGCCCGATCCCGGCGCGGCGCCACGCCAGCGGCGGCCGGCGCCACCGCGCCACGCCCGAAGCGCGCGTTGCAGCTTTCCATCGCCGCCATAAGCGCCGACACGCGCTCGCGGTCGAACTGGCCGAGTCCGGGCATGGCGCGCTGGCTCGCGGCGAGCCGCACCAGGTCGACGGTGATCACCCCCGCCTTGCTGTGGCGATACCGACTGACCAGTTCAGGCGACAGAGGCGTGCGAGGCCTCCTCGTCAACGATGACCGTCACGAGTTCGCACCTGAAGTCCGTGCAGGCCTGCTCCCAAACCGCGCGGTCCGAGCTGTAGCGATCGAGCACTTCGTGGAACCGCGCGTGCGCCTGCCCGCAGCGGCTGTCGTGCATACCCTTCTCCGTGAAGAAGCGCCCGATCCCGCAGCCCCGCCAGTCCTTGGCCGCCTCCCTCCAGTCGATCTCCAAGGGCTGGATCGCCAGCGATCGGCAGGTTTCCACGACGTTGAGGTGACTCGCGAAGGCGCCGAGAAACGTGCGCGGCATCCGGTGCGCCCGCAACTCCGGACGATCGGTCAGCCACGACGGCACCACCTCGGGGGCCAGCGGCCTGGCGATCGCGTAGCCCTGAACGAGTTCGATGCCGAGGATCGTCAGGGCGTCGAGCGCCTCCTCCGTCTCCACGCCCTCGACGACGAGGCGCTTGCCAAGACCGCGCGCCAGCGCGGCGACGCTCATCATGAACATCAGGTCTTCCGGTCGTCGGTCGAGTCCTCGCGCGAAGGCCTGGTCGAGCTTGACGATGTCCACCGGCAACTCGCGGATGCGGGCGAGCGACGAGTAGGCGCTGCCGATGTCGTCGAGCGCAACGCCGACATCAAGCGCGCTGATGCTCGAGAGGACTGATCGCATCGCATGGACGTCATCGATCCTTTGTCCCTCGAGGATCTCCAGGACGAGACCACCTTGGTAGTCGTGGCTGTCGAGCAGGTGGGCAAGGATGTCGACGAACCCTTCCGACAGCAGGACCACGAGTTCGACGTTGATGGACACGTATGTGCCCGCCTCCAGGTTCTCGATCGTCCCTAGGAAACCCAACGCCTGGCCTACCATGTGGCAGAACACGCCGAGGAGTTCGTTCTTGTCGAGGAGGGGGATGAAGCTGGCCGGCGGAACGACGAACCCTCCGACCACCAATCGGGCAAGCGCTTCGAAGCCGGCGACCCTGCCTGTCTGTAGATCGACGATCGGCTGGAACATGGCCCTGAGGACCGCCGACGACACGATATGGTTGTCGGTGCTCGGCTCAAGGTCGGGTTGGTCAGCGGTTGAAGCTTCTCGCGTCATGCCGGCAAGCTGCCGGCAAAGACCTAAAGCTTTTGACAACAATCGCTTAGGCGTGGCCTAAGTCCTTCTCACTGTCCGAGAGCGTACAGTTGGCTTCTTCACGAAACAAACCTGCCTATGTGGCATGTTAGACGTGGCTGAATAAGCACTATCAAGAACCATCGACGACCGCGTCCTTCTCGACGAGGCGAAGTCTGAGCTTAAATCGCATGATTGAACCGAGGGTGAATGTACCCTTCACAAGCGCTTCAACCCCGCTGCGCCATGCTCTGATCGTCAACAGAGGGGAGCACAACCATGAACGTTACGCGCACCATCGGACTCGTCGCCTTCGCCGCCGCTTTGAGCGCCAGCGCCGTCGCCCAAGCGCAGAGTCTCGATCAGGAGCATCCGCGCCAGGCCGAGGTGGTCAAACGCCTCAACAATGAGGACGCCAGGATCAGCGCGGGACGGACTGAGGGTGAACTCAGCCGCAGGCAGGCGAACCATCTCCGCAAGGAAGACCGCGCGATCCGCGCTGAGGAACGCGCCGACGCGAGCTTGAACCACGGGCACATCAGCAAGGGTGAGCAGCGCCAGCTAAACAAGCAGGAGAACGAGCTGAGCCGGCAGATCCACCACGATCGCTAGCTCTGACTCCGTACGATACTCGGTGGGTGGCAAGCGCTATCCGGTACTGGCATTGGTGTTCAAGCCATCCACCTCGTCTCATGCGGTTGGTCTAGCGCGCGTTGGTGATCTCAGCCTTACGTGTCGATCAGAGAAGGCCTGGGGACGGTGAACTGCTGGGCCGGGTGTCGCCAGAGCAGGAGCGGGCCTGTCTCGTTGAAGACGCGGTCCCGATGGGCATCGTCGGCCGCAGGGTCGTCTCGCGATGCCCCGAACGGGTTGAACCTCGTTTCGTAAGGCTCGGCGCCCTTGCCAATGAGACCGGCGCACGCGCTTATGAGCGTACCGCCATAGGCTTGTTGCCGGCGCCGCTAGCGGCATGCACGTCGGCGCAGGTTAGGGCTGTACCTGGAACAGGATATACTGATACTTAAATCTATTTATAGAATTAATGAATCCGGCGTGATTTACTCGTAATTCACTAATAATATCGGACTTGGAAGTTATTTCGTTGCACTTCCTCCGGCTATAGGGCGAGTGGAGGAGTTCATCACGATATGTGTCGTGAGTTGGCCGTCGACGGACTGACCGTTGTTGGACGTGGAGGCCGAAAACTTGGACGCTGGCAATCTGACAGCGTTGAATGAGAACGGCCCCGCGAGACGATGTCACGTGTAACCCTGTCAGGGCATGAGTCTGACACTGGTGCAATTGCATCGGAGCAAGCGTCAGCGCAGATGCTCATGCCGACGTGCGCTTCACATATGTTCAGGTTCGCGGGTGCGGGCCATGTCGATGAAGGCGCGCAGCGGCGCGGGTAGCTGACGGCGGCCGGGATAGTAGAGGAAGAACGTCGGGAGCGCGGGGCACCAGTCGCCGAGCACGCGCACGAGATCGCCCCACGCGAGGTGGTCGATCACCAGGGCCTCGTGGATGTGGGCCAAGCCGATGCCGGCGAGCGCCGCCGCGACGATGAGGGTCCGGTCGTCCGCGATCAAGGGACCCGACACCTCGATCTTGAACGCCTCGTCGCCCTTGGCGAACACCCAATCGTAGCGGGCGCCGCTCGGGTAGCGTCGGCCGATGCAGGCGTGCGTGACGAGGTCTTGCGGCAGGCGCGGCGGCTCACGACTCGCGAAGTAGGCCGGGGCGCCGACCACGGCGAAGCGCAGCGGCGGGCCGACAGGCACCGAGATCATGTCCTGACCGAGGTGCTGGCCGGCGCGGATGCCGGCATCGAAGCCCTCGGCCACGATGTCCACCATCCCGTCGTCGCTGACGATCTCGAGCGTGATCTCCGGATAGGCCGCGAGGAACCGGGCCATCACCGGTTTGACGACGAGCTCGACGGCGTTGCGGGGCACGTTGAGGCGCAGCGTCCCGGCGGCCCTGTCCCGGTAAAGGCCGAGCTGCTCGACCGCCTCGGCGATGTCGCCCAGCGCCGGCCCGATCCGGCGCAGGAGGTGCTCGCCGGCCGCGGTGATGCGGATGCTGCGGCTGGTCCTGTTGAACAGCCGGACGCCGAGACCCTCCTCCAGGCCGCGGATGGCGTGGCTCAGGGCCGACGGGGTGACGCCGCGTTCGGTCGCCGCGCGCCGGAAGCTCCCGTGCTTGGCGACCGCCAGGAAGATGTCGAGCGCGGGCAGGCTGGGCAGCGCCATCGTTGAGCCTTTCCTCACCATTGCGTTGAGAAGGCCGCCAGTGTCCCGCCGGGCACGAGGCAACCACCTCCCTGTCCAACAAGAACCGCACGCGATCAATGGCGCGTCGATGCGGCCGACCGATCCGATGGAGAAAGGGCTGACCCATGACGCGAAGCTCGCAAACGACCATGCCGGGACGTCACCATCGTGTCGAGGTGAACGGGATCCGCCTGCACTACACGCGGGCCGGCGCGGGCGAGCCGCTCGTCCTGCTGCACGGCTTCCCGATGACCTCGTACTACTGGCGCAAGGTCATCCCCGCCCTGGCCGAGCGCTTCACCGTCATCGCGCCCGACCTCCGCGGTTGCGGCGACTCCGACCGGCCGTCGACCGGCTATGACAAGCGGACGGTGGCCGAGGATGTCCACCAGCTCGTCCGTCACCTCGACCTGGGATCGATCAATCTCGTCAGCCACGATGTCGGGATGATGGTCGCCTACGCCTACGCCAGCCTGTACCCGGCCGAGGTGAAGCGGCTCGCGTTGACCGAAGCCGCGCTCGCCGGGCTCGGCCTGGAGGACCTGTTCGACGCGGCCCGAAACCCGCGGATGTTCCACCTGCCGCTGTTCGAGGCGCCGAACGGCCTTGCCGAGGCGCTGATCGCCGGACGGGAGAAGCTGTTCGTCGCCCACATGATGCGTCAGCAAGCCTATGACACCAGCGCGCTGGACGAGGAGACGCTCGACGAGTACGCCCGCCACCTCGCGGCGCCCGGCGCGCTGCACGGCGGCATCGAATATTTTCGGACTCACACGATCGACGCGGTCCACAACCGCCAGCACGCGAAGACGAAGCTCCCGATGCCCGTGCTGACGATCGGCGGGACCGCCAGCTTCGGAGCCAACCTCGAACCGGAGATCCGTCCGCTCGCGGCGAACCTGCGCAGCGTGATGATCGAGGAATGCGGCCACTACCTCGCCGAGGAGCGGCCGGAGCGGCTGACCGACGAATTGCTTCGCTTCCTCGGCGAAGACGCCTGACCTCGGTAAGGCTTCCTTCGATGGATCACAGCAACGAGGCTGACGATCGGGCGAGCGCCGTCATCGCGCATCAGCGGTTCACCGACGCCGACATTCGAGGTCTCGAACTCGACCGTTCCCGGCACGCGCTGGCCTACCTTAAAGGCAAGCTCGGCAACGACGCGATGCGCGCCCTGCTGGACGACGATCTGCGGACCATGCAGGCGAAGGTGCGAGCCTGGGTCGAGGCGTCCGAGGGCGCCTGGCGGAGCGCCTCGATCCGCCTGGTGGTGCCGGGGCCGAGCGCCGAGGCCTTCCAGCGATGGTACGTCGACGCGATGGCGAACGCCCGCGAAGCCGAGCTGCGCGCCGGCCATCCCGAGCACTTCGTCAGCCACCCGCTCCCCGGTCAGGTCGAGGTGATCGAGAACATCGGCGAGACGGCGCTGCCGTGGCGGGTGTTCTACCGCTCGCTGCCGGAGGACTTCGCCTATCCCACGCCGTGGGACCCCAGCTACGCGCTCCACCACGGCATGGAGATCCTCGACGCCGACGGGCTGCGCGTCGGGTTCAGCATGCGCCAGTCGCGCGACGCCGACGACGGTCTCCACCTGCACTTCACGACCCATTTGCCGAAGGCCGCCCCGCCCGAGCTGGTGCGCCGGCACCTCAACCATTTCGCGATCGAGTTCCGCAACTGGACACGAGCGGCCTGGATACGGGCGGTCCGGGGTGACCACGGGCCGTCCTTTCCCCGAGGAACTCCATCATGAAAGTGCTTCGCGTCGGCGACACACCCAGCACGAGGGTCAATCCCGAATGGTACAGCGGCGCGGTCTGGACGACGGCGCTCGTCACCGGCGAGCCGCCGCACCGCCTCCACGTGGTCAGCGCCACCTTCGAGCCGGGCGCGCGGACCGCCTGGCACACGCACCCGTTCGGGCAGATCCTCATCGCGACGGCGGGCACCGGTCGGGTGCAGCTCGCGGGCGAGCCGGTCCAGCTGCTCGCCCCCGGCGACAGTGTGGCGATCGCGCCGGGCGAGCGTCACTGGCACGGCGCCGGACCCGAACAGGTCTTCACCCACATCTCGATCCAGGGCGCCACGCCGGACGGCACGATGGCCGACTGGTCCGACCGCGTGAGCGACGCGGATCATCGTTGACCGACCCACTCTGGCTGGAAAGGAACACACCATGGTCAAGACACTGCAGGTCGGCATCATCGGCGCGAGCGCCGCGCGGGGGTGGGCCAAGATCGCCCATGTGCCGGCGATCCAGCAGCTCGACGGCCTCGCGCTCGGCGCGGTCGTCACGCGGGACCAGCCCTCGGCCGAGGCGGCGGCGCGGGCGTTCGGGGCGCGGGCGGGCTACGGCGACGCCGCCGCCCTGTTCGCCGACCCGGCCATCGACATCGTGACGATCGCCGTCAACGTGCCGGCCCACCGCGAGCTGGTGCTCGGCGCGCTCGCCGCCGGCAAGCATCTCTACTGCGAATATCCGCTCGGCCGCGACGTGGCCGAAACGGAGGAGCTCGCCGCCGCCGCCCGCGACGCCGGCGTCCACGTCGCGGTCGGCCTGCAGCTGCGTGCCAGCCCCGCCGCGCGCCGCGCTCGCGCGCTCATCGAGGCCGGCGCGATCGGGCGTGTTCTGAGCGCGCGCATTCTTTCGACCACCGGGGCGTTCGGCCCCGCCGTCGAGCCGGCGCTCGCCTTCGCCGAGGCGCCGGAGAACGGCGTGACCCTGGCGACCATCCAGGGGGCGCACACGATCGACCTCGCGACGGCCGTGCTCGGCGGCTTCGCCGACCTTTCCGCCCTGGTCTCGACCCAGTACCCGCAGGTCACTGTCGAGGGTGGCCGACCCCAGCCGCGGATCACGCCGGATCATCTGGCGGTGACCGCGCGGCTCGCCGGGGGCGCCCCGGTCCTGATCGAGGTGGCCGGCGGCCGACCGGCGGAGGCGACGCCGTTCCGCTTCGAGGTGATCGGCGAGACCGGCGTGCTCGCCCTCGAAGGCGGCGCCCTGCGCGGCGTCCAGTCCGGCGTGCTGCGCCTGCTCGTCGACGGTGCCGAGCAGCCGGTGGCGGCGGCCCCAGTCGCCGGGCCCGAGACGGCCGTCAACGTCGCCGCCCTGTACGCCGCGTTGCGCGACGACATCCTGAACGGCACCGCGACCGCGCCCGACTTCGGGCACGCGGTCCGCGCCGCGCGGCTCCTCGACGACGCGATGGCGTCCTCGGCGAGCGGCGAACGGAGAAAACCGACGACGCCGGCCTGAGCGCGAGCGTCGCCGTCCAGGGGAACCATGGAGGACCATCGTCATGGACTTGAAGCTTCGAGGCCGCGTCTGCCTCGTCACGGGGGCGAGTTCCGGCATCGGCCGGGCGACGGCCGTCCTGCTCGCGGCGGAGGGCGCCCGGGTGGTGGCCACCGCGCGGAGCCTGGCCGCGCTCGACGCGCTCGCCGACACCGTTCGCGCCGGCGGCGGCGCCGCGCCCGTGTCCCTGGTCGTCGACCTTGCCCAGGCGGGCGAGGCGGACCGGCTCGCCGAAGAGGTGCTGGGCCGGGTCGGTCACGTCGACATCCTGGTCAACAACGCCGGCGGGTCGCGTCCGATGGCGAGCCCGGACGACTCGAGCGTCTGGCAGGAGGCGTTCGCGCTGAACTTCACCGCCGCGCGTCGGCTCGGCGAGCGCTTCATCCCCGCGATGGTCGACCGGGGTTGGGGGCGGGTGATCAACGTCACCGGTGCCATCGTCGCCAAGGCGATGAACGCCGCCGGTCCCGCGAAGGCCGCGCTGGAGAGCTGGTCGAAGGCGGCGGCGGGGACGTACGCCGCGAAGGGCGTGACGGTGAACTGTGTCGCGCCGGGCCGGCTCAACAGCGCGCAGATCCTTGCGACGCTGCACCCGAGCGAGCGGTCGCGGCAGGACTACATCGACCGCAACATCCCGGCCGGCCGCTTCGGCGAGCCGGCGGACGCCGCCGCGCTGATCGCCTTTCTCGCCTCGGACGCCGCCGGCTACATCACCGGCGCGACCATCCCCGTCGACGGCGGCGCGCTCCGCTACGCCTTCTAGGGAGACCGATGATGCGCGTGCAACGCCTCACCACCGACGACTTCACGACACTGGAGAACCCCGGGGTCCGCTCGCAGCAGCTGGTGTGGTCGCGCAACGTGCCCGGTTCCGCCTTGACCATGACGCGGGTGACCATGCAGCCGGGCGCCACGACCCCGCGCCACGCGCACCCGAATGCCGAACAGGTCTGGGTCGTCGAGCGGGGCGCGGCGACGCTGCTCCTGGCGGACGGCGGGACGGCGGCGGTTCAAGCCGGCGAGGTGATCCGCACGCCGCCGGGCGAGGTCCACGGGCTGACGAACACCGGGTCCGAGCCGTTCGTCTACCTGACCGCGACCACGCCACCGATCGACCTGACCACGGCCTATCAGGAGTAGCTCGTGGTGAGGTCACGCGGATCGAAGACGTTGGTCGTTCAAGCCCGAGCCGTGATGTTGCCGACGTAGCCCCGAATGACCTTCGAGCCCACCCCGTCGGCGCCGACGACGAGGTCGGCGGCGAAGGGCGCACGCCCGGCGAACGCCAGCCGCCAGCGCCCGTCCGGCTCCTCGTGGACGCCCTCGACGGCGTGGTCCCACGCGACGGTGCCCGACGGCAAGAGTCGAGGAGCAGCTGGCGAAGCTCGCCGCGGTCGATCTCCGGGCCGGCGCCCTCGTTCGTCGCGGCCTCGACGTGCCGTTGGATCGCACCGCGCGAGTCGATCATCTTGAAGGCCTTCGCCTCGCTGCGGGAGACGCGCCGGAAGGCTTCGGTGAGGCCGGCGGCATCGAGCGCGCTGTCCCGCATCCTCGCGCAGGTCCAGGCTGCCGCCCTGCGGCCGGGCGGTCGACGAGGCGTCGCGTTCTAAGACGTGCGCGCGGAAGCCCCGCGTCGTCGCGAGCTTAGCCAGGGTGGCGCCGGCCGGGCCCGCTCCGACGATGGCGATGGTGCCGCGTCCGCAGGTCGTCGAGGTCGCGCAGAAGTCCCTCGTCACCGAGGTCATCGCCCTGATGCGCGTGACCGCCGCGGAGGCGGACCGTTTCCCCGACCTCGCCCGCGAGGGCTACCGGGTCGGCTTCGGCGGCATCGTGGACTTCGTCGCCGACACGATCGCGGCCGATCGTTCGGAGAAGGCGGTGGCCGCCGCGACGTCGACGGCCACCCGCTTCCTCGAACTCGCGCTCCATCCGTTGCAGCTGAAGGCGATGTTCGGCGCCGACCGTTGGCGCACGGCGGACGCGGGCATGTGGGAGCTGCCGGAGCCGCGCCATTACACGATGTCCAAGATCAGCTGCTGGCAGGCGCTGACCCGGGCCGTCGACCTGGCCGGACAGGGGCATCTGCCCTCGACCTGCGTGCCGCGCTGGTCCAGGGAGCGCGACCGCGTCGCCGCCTGGGTCGACGCGCACTGCTGGTCGCGCGAGAAGGCCGCCTACACGTTCTACGCCGGAACCGAGCGGCTCGACGCCTCCCTGACGCTCGCCGCCGCCTTCGGCTTCGCCTCCACCGCGCGGCTGTCGTCCACCGTGGACGCGATCCGCGCCGAGCTGGGTTCCCCGCCGGGCGCGGCCGGCGGCCGGCCGTGGATCCACCGCTACAGCGGGGCGCGGGACGAGGAGGGCGCCTTCCTCGCCTGCACGTTCTGGCTCGTCGAGGCCTACGCGGAGCTGGGGCGCAGGGACGAGGCGGCCGCGCTGTTCGAGGACGCGCTCGCGGCCCTACCGGCCGGCGTCGGCGTGCTGGCCGAGATGGTGGACGTGGGCACCGGGGACTTCCTCGGCAACCTGCCGCAGGGCTTGAGCCACCTCGCCCTGATCCACGCCGCCATCGCGCTCCAAGCGAGCGGCGGCGGGCTGATCCATCCGACGGACCCGAGCGGGACCGCCCTTGAGACGCCCGGGGGCGGTGATCCCGGCGTCGCGGCCGCCCGGCGATGAAATTGCCTCGGCACACACATTCTCGCGTCAGCTGCGTCATGCGTCAGGAGTCCGGATGGGTCGCGGCGCCCCGGTCGGCCTCGTCGGGTCGCGCAAGGTAACGATACCTTACGCCGGGCTCGTCACGGCGGCAAGCCCATGGCATGCGCGCCAACTTCGACGAGATCGCCGGCAAGGACTCAAAGCGGCGCGAGGAGCTTTATCCCCTGCTCGCCAGTCTCATCCGCGCCGAGGTCACGCATCGCCAGTCGCGGTCCATCAACTATAGGATCAGCGGCGCCAGATTTCCGGTGCTGAAGGATATCGACGCCTTCCGGTACGAAGACATGCCGGTCGACGAGGCCCAGTTCCGGGAACTCGCCACCGGCGACCTCATCGAGGCCAAACGCAACCTGATCCCGATCGGCGGCACGGGCACCGGCAAGACCCACCACGCCACCGCCGTCATCCGCGCGCGGGCCAGGTCGCTTCGTCGATCTCGTCAATCCAGCTCGAGCAGGGGAAGTCCGCCGGCAAGAGCGGCCGCCTCGCGGAAGCCCTGCTGCGCCACGACCCCATCGACGAGCTGGGCCGGCTTCCCTTCAGCCAGTCAGGAGCGCAGCTGCTGTTCCACCTGATCAGCGAGTCCTGTGAGAACACGTCCATCGTCATCACCACCGACCTCGCCCTTGCCGACTAGCCCCAGGTCTTCGGCGACGCCAAGATGACCACCGCCATGCTCGATCGCCTCACGCGTCACTGCGACATCATCGAGACCGGTAACGAAAGCTGGCGCTTCCAAAATCGAGCTTGTCTCAAACACACGACTGGCAAGCCCCGAGGCTGCCACGCTCCGGTTGCGCAACCCGACCAGCCGGGGCGCTTCTCCGCACCTTCGTTCAGCTCGAAGAGGGGACAACCTTCAAAGCGGAAAGGGGGAGACGATTCAAAGCGTTTTGACACGGGGGATGTTGGTGTCTGATCCTCCGTTGCTACGAAGCGAGATGACGCTAGGCGGAACAGCACGAAAAACCCGCGAAGGATTCGCATAGCTAACCTCTGATTTGTTGGCTTTACTCCTTCTGCAATTTGTTGATGAGACGTCGCGTGCCGAAGATGACTGATGATCCTTCCTCCTCTGTCGGCAGACCAAGATCGCGATAGCGCATGATGAGGCGTCTGGACCAGGGGACTTACGTGCTGATCCAATTCCCCGCGCCTGATCCGTGACTTACTGCCAGCAATCATTCTCAGGCCGAGTTCTTTGCCTTGTACTTGCAGCATGGCCTTGCGTGGGCATGCTGAGCCGACAATCCTACCAAGGGTCATGACATGAGCATCTCCGATGACCGCGCTCGAGCCGATGGCGATCTGCTCGCCCTTCGTGGGCCTTGGCTGGCCTCGCTGAAGGCCTTCGATGAAGCGGTGAAGGCGCTCGATGAGGCGGAGACGCGCGCTCCACGCAACGAGCCGCCCCTTGATGGAGACCGTTCATGAACGCACAACCGAAACCGGTGCCCTCGTCGGCAAGGCTGATCGACACCTCGCCGACGTCCTGGCCCGACGCGGCCTTGGCCGGGTTCGAGCACCGGTTCGCGACGGTGGGCGGCGTGCGTCTGCACTACGTCACGGGCGGCAAGCCGGACGGCGAGGTGATCGTCCTGCTTGCGGGATTCCCGGAGAGCTGGTTCGCTTGGCGCAAGGTCATGCCGCTGCTTGCCTCCAGCTACCGGATCATCGCACCGGACCTGCCTGGGCAAGGTGACTCCGATCGCCCGCAGGGCGGCTACGACACCCAGACCCTGGCGGCGGCCGTCCACGGCCTCCTGCGGCAGCTCGGCGTGGACCGCTGCTGCATGGCCGCGCACGACGTCGGCGCCTGGGTGGCCTATCCCTATGCGGCACTCTTCGGCGGCGAGGTCCGGCGCCTCGTCTTGATGGATGCGGGTATTCCGGGCATCACCCTGCCGGACGCCCTGCCGACCGACCCGGAGCGAGCGTGGCGCACTTGGCACTTCGCGTTCCACGCGCTACCGGACCTGCCGGAGATGCTGATCGCCGGGCGGGAGCGCGAATACCTCGACTGGTTCCTGCGCCGCAAGACGGCCAACCCCGAGGCGTTCTCCGACGCGGACATCGGCGAGTACCTGCGCGTGTTCACCAAGGTCGGCGGGCTGCGCGCCGGCCTGGCCTACTACCGCGCCGCCGCGCAGTCGGCGCGGCAGAACCGCGACCTCAGCGCCAAGGGCAGGCTCGCCATGCCGCTGCTGGCGCTCGGCGCCGACCAAGGCTCCATCGCCGACATGGCGTCCCCGCTCCGGGCGTACGCCGACGACGTGCGCGGCGGCGTGGTGGCCAACTGCGGCCACTTCATCCCAGAGGAGCAGCCCGAAGCGGCGGCGCGGGAGCTGGCCGCCTTCTTCGGGGAACCCTGACATGGGCGACGCCAATTTCCTGACCGGCAGCAACGGGCTGATCGCCATCGACAAGGTGGGCAACCAGGTGCTGTTCCTCGATCCCCGTAGCCATGAGACGATGCTGACCCTCGACGGGTTCGCCCCGCGTGTCCACGAGGTGCTGATCGCGCCGGACCGCGCCACCGCCTACGTGCCGATCTACGGCGACGGCATCCACGGCAAGAACCCGCATCCCGGCCACCTGATCGCGCTGTTCGACCTCAAGGCACGAAGGCACATGGGCGACTTCAGCACCTACCCCGACCTGGCGCCTCACGGGCTGCGCTGGGGAGCGCAGGGCCAGCTCTACTGCGTCTGCGAGAACAGCGGCGTGGTGCTTGAGATGGACGTCAAGACCGGCGCCATCGGGCATGTCATCGAGGTCGGCTCCAACAAGGCGCACCGGATCGAAGTGCTGCCGGACGGCAGCAAGCTCTACACCGAGAACGAGGAGGATGCCTCAGCCTCCGTGATCGACCTCGGAAGCCGCAAGCGCATCGGCGAGATCGACACCCCCGGCGCCCTCGCCGGGATCGGGCTGTCCCCAGACGGCGAGACGCTGATCCTGGTGGACGCGACGACGCCGCAGATCCTCGTCGTCGACACCGCCACCGATACCATCACGCGGACCATCGAACTGCGCGGCCACGCGAAGCCGGCACAGATCGCGCGCTACAGCCCCGACGGCCAGCACTTGGTGGTCACGAGCTTCGAAGAACCGCTTGCCACCATCCTCGACCCGGCGCTGGAAAAGCAGCGTCTCGTTCGTCTCGGCCAGGGTCCGATGAACATGGCGTTCCACGCCGACGGCCGGACGGTCCTGATCGCCAACCAAGGCGACGGCACGGTCTGCGTCGTCGACCTATCGTCGGCCGAGGTCCTGCGCTCCGTGCCGGTCGGCCGGGGCGTCGAAGCGTTGTCGTTCTTTTAGAAGCGCCGCGATCATCCCCGCCTGGACCCGGCACGCGGTCGCGCGGACGTTCGACGTCCCAGCATTGCGTTACGACGGCGGCGAGCGCACCGACCTGCGACTCATTTGTCGGGCCCTCAGAGAAACAGCCCGCTTGGTGTCGGGGACGAGCATGGGCGGGATGCACACGTGGATGTGGGGGCGGGCCTATCCCGCGCTGATGCCCATCGCCAGCCTTCCGGATCGGGTGATCGGGCGCAACCTGCTGATGCGCCGCGTCATGCTGGCACTGCTCCGGCCCGACGGGGAACTGTCCGGGCGCACGGGCCTGGATCCGGCCTGGAACCTCTTCAAGCTGCTGGTGGATAGCCCCGCCTGGTTGGCCGCGCGATTCGACGCCGCCGCCGCCGCGCACATCCGGGACGTTGCCGCAGGGGCGATGGAAGCTGAGGATGTTGACGACGTCATCCGAGAGTTCGAGGCGTCGCGGGACTACGACCCGGCCCCGGAGCTTGGCCGGATCGTGGCGCCGCTGCTCGCGTCAATTTCGCCGACGACGACATCAACCCTGCCGTGCTGGGCGTGCTTGCGCGCGCCATCACGAACGCTCTCCGGGGCCAGGTCATCACGCTTCCGGCCGGACCGGAGTCGCGCGGTCACCAGACGCTCCAGCTCGCGCGGTTATGGGCCCACTGCATGGCCGAACTGCTGGAGGCGACGGCGCAACCGGACGCGGTCACGCCATGAGGACGGGCGTCAACACCCACTTGCGGACCAACGCCTTCGCCTTGGGCGATCTCGGCCTGATCGAGCAGGTCAAGAACCTGGATGCCGATGGAGTCGAGTTCGCCCGCCGTGCTCGACACGTCGGGCCTCCTGCTCGCCAAGGCGGTGCAGGCGGCCACCGGCGACAGGGTCAGCCCTGGCTCTGTCGACGAATGCGCCACCGGCGACAAGCCCGCAGCCGCCGCGCGCGAGCGTGGTATCGCTTCGGAGGTCGTCAAGCTATCCAACGCGCCCGGTTCCAGGGAGCGTCGCAGCGACCAGGTCCAGGTCCGCGTCGTCGAGAACGTGATCCCGACCGAAGACAGGTGATCCGCAAGGGGAGGGCCGACGTGCGCGAAACTGGTCGGGGTGGACGCTGGAGGGCCGCTCGACCTGCGCAATAGGTCTGGCCCCGCCATCGTGCATGCAAGCGCAAGGCGCCGGATCGTCGAAAGATCCTTCGCCTGAACTGGCCGCGATCGCCGGCCTTGGAAAGACCCCGAGACGGCCCTCGCTTCTGCGAAGGCCGTCCTTCACGCGCCCGCCATCATCATCCTCGTTAGGCGGATCGCGACGATCCGATGGGTTTTGGAACGGACTTGAGAGCCGCCCTTGGCGCCACGCGCCTCGAGATCGGACGCGGCCTACTCCGCCGCCTGCTCCTTACCCTCGATGTCCGCCCCGGTCTCCTGATCCACCACGCGCATCGACAGCCGCACCTTGCCGCGATCGTCGAAGCCCATCAGCTTGACCTTCACCTTCTGCCCCTCCGACACGACATCGGAGGACTTCGCCACCCGGCCCTTGGCGAGCTGGGAGATGTGGACGAGCCCGTCCTTCGAGCCGTAGAAGTTCACGAAGGCGCCGAAGTCGACCACCTTGACCACCGTGCCCTCGTAGATCTGGCCGACCTCCGGGTCGGTCGCGATCGACTTGATCCAGGCGATCGCCGCCTTGATCGAGTTGCCGTCGGAACTCGCCACCTTCACCGTGCCGTCGTCCTCGATGTTCACCTTGGCGCCGGTCTTCTCCACGATCTCCCGGATCACCTTGCCGCCGGTGCCGATCACCTCGCGGATCTTGTCGGTCGGGATTTTCAGGGTCTCGATGCGCGGGGCGAACTCGCCGAGCTCGGCGCGGGCGCCGGTCAGGGCCTTGGCCATCTCGCCGAGGATGTGCAGGCGGCCGTCCTTCGCCTGGGCGAGGGCCACCCGCATGATCTCCTCGGTGATGCCGGCGATCTTGATATCCATCTGCAGCGAGGTGACGCCGCCCTCGGTGCCGGCCACCTTGAAGTCCATGTCCCCCAAATGGTCCTCGTCGCCCAGGATGTCGGAGAGCACGGCGTAGCGCTCGCCTTCCAGGATCAGGCCCATGGCGATGCCGGCGGTCGGGCGCTTGAGCGGCACGCCGGCGTCCATCAGGGCGAGCGAGGCGCCGCACACGGTCGCCATCGACGACGAGCCGTTCGACTCGGTGATCTCCGACACCACGCGCACCGTGTAGGGGAACTCGGCGGCGGTGGGCAGCATCGGCCGGATCGCGCGCCAAGCGAGCTTGCCATGGCCGATCTCGCGACGGCCGGGCGAGCCCATGCGGCCGGTCTCGCCGACCGAGTAGGGGGGGAAGTTGTAGTGCAGGAGGAAGCGCTCCTTGTAGGTGCCCTCGAGCGAGTCGATGAACTGCTCGTCCTCGCCGGTGCCGAGCGTCGCCACCACCATCGCCTGCGTCTCGCCGCGCGTGAACAGCGCCGAGCCGTGCGCGCGGGGCAGGAAGCCTGCCTCCGCCACGATCGGGCGCACCGTCTTCACGTCCCGGCCGTCGATGCGGACCCCTTCGTCGAGGATGGTGTTGCGCACCACCTTGGCCTGCAGGTCATGGAACACCGCGCCCACCTGCTCCTTGGTGAACGCGGCCTCGCCGCCCTCCGGGAACAACGCGGCCGTGACCTTGGCCTTCACCGCGGCGACCGCCTTGTAGCGCTCCGCCTTGGCGGTGATCTTGTAGGCCTCGCGCAGCTCGCCCTCGGCGACGCCGGCCACCGCCGTCTCCACCGACGAATGATCCGGGGCGGCGAAGTCGCGCGGGTCCTTGGCGGCCTTCTCGGCCAGGCGGATGATCGCCTCGATCACCGGCTGGAAACCCCGGTGGCCGGTCATGACGGCGTCCAGCATGACGTCCTCGGACAGCTCCTTGGCCTCGGACTCGACCATGAGCACCGCGTCCGCCGTGCCGGCCACCACTAGGTCGAGGGAAGACTCCTTCATCTCGTCGATGGTCGGGTTGAGCTTCAGCGCGCCGCCGATCTGGCCCACGCGGGCGCCGCCGATCGGCCCCATGAAGGGGATGCCCGAGAGCGTGAGCGCGGCCGACGTCGCCACCATCGCCAGCACGTCGGGGTCGTTCTCGAGGTCGTGGGCGAGCACGGTGACGACCACCTGCGTGTCGTTGCGGTAGCCGTCCGGGAACAAAGGCCGGATCGGCCGGTCGATCAGGCGGGAAACCAAGGTCTCCTTCTCAGACGGGCGCCCTTCGCGCTTGAAATAGCCGCCGGGGATGCGGCCGGCGGCGAAAGCCTTTTCCTGGTAGTTCACGGTGAGGGGAAAGAAATCCTGGCCCGGTTTGGGGGACTTCAGGCCGACCACGGTGGCGAGCACGGTGGTCTCGCCGTAGGTGGCGAGCACGGCGCCGTCGGCCTGGCGCGCGATGCGGCCGGTTTCGAGCACGAGCTTGCGCCCGGCCCAGTCGAGGACTTCGCGATGGATGTCGAACATGAGGGCATGCGTCTTTCGATTGAAGCGCGCAGGCCGCCGGGGCGCGTCGCCACAACAAGATTGCGAGAAGCTGTCCGGACTGTCGGATGATCGGGCTTTCCCCTTGTCCGGACGGACGCGGCGCGCGTCTCGGAGGCGGGGGATGGGCCCGGTCGCCTGTCCTGTCCGGGGGCGCGGCGGGGTGAGCGCGCGGACAGGCTCAGGGAGCCGCCCTCGTGGTCCCGGATGGCCGAAGCCCTCCTTAGCCCATGAGGGGTAACGGGTGAACAGCGCCCGGCGATCTCGCCATGGCAGGGTATGGCCCCTGCGGCGTGGCGCAGGTTGCAGGCGATCCTCGCCCAACGGGCCCTATGGCACGGATCAAAGCGCGCGTACAGGGCGTGCTTATGGGCGTGGCGGCGATCTGCTGCTCCGTCGCCGCCGATCGCCGGGTGACACTGGTTCCGGGCCCGCCTCGTCGCCGCCCCGGAACGACGATCCTATCGCCGGATGCCGAGGCGCTCGATCAGCGCCTTGTAGCGCGGCTCGTCGCCCTTCTTCACGTAGTCGAGCAACTGGCGCCTCTGCGACACCATCTTCAGCAGCCCGCGCCGGGAATGGTTATCCTTGGCGTGGAGCTTGAAGTGATCGGTGAGGTTGGTGATGCGCTCGGTCAGGATCGCCACCTGCACTTCGGGCGAGCCGGTGTCGCCCGGCTTGGTGGCGTAGTCGGCGATGACCGCCTGCTTGCGCTCGGCTGAGATCGACATCGGAAATCCTTTCTGGTTGGGAAACGGCTGACGCCGGAGCCATGCCTCGCCGCCGCCACGGCCGGGATGTCGTCCAGCCGGGTGACGGATAAGGAAACGCCGACCCGCGAGGTCAGGCGCGACCACGCTTATACACAGTCCCGACCGCAGAGGAACCCGTTTCGCGGCCCGGGTGGCGCGTCGCGGACCGAACCAGCCTGTCGCGGCGCCGCCCTTGGCGTCGGCCGGTCGGGCGGGGTAAGCCTGCCCCCGCCGCCGCGCAGGATTCGTCCCATGCCCTTCCAACGCCGCAAGATACCGCCCGCTCCCCTCGTTCTCGGCCTGGGTGGGCTGATCCCGTTCTGGGCCTTGGCGCTGGGCGTGATCGCCGGCGGCGTCGCGGGCTTCGGGCCGGGGCGCCTCGCCCTGGCGCTCGCCGCCTACGGCGCGATCATCGTCTCGTTCCTCGGCGGCATCCGTTGGGGCTTCGCGGTGCGCGAGGGTGACGGCGGGTTGCAGTACGCGATCTCCGTCGTGCCCTCGCTGCTCGCCTGGGCGACGCTGGCCGCTCCGGCGCAGTGGCGGCTCGCGCTGCTCGGCATCCTGGCGCTCGTCATGTGGCCCGCCGATCAGGCGCTCGTGCGCGCCGGCATCGCGCCGGCCTGGTTCGGGCGGTTGCGCATGATCCTGAGCTTGGGCGCCGGCGCGGCCCTGCTGGTCGGCGCGTTGGGGGCTTCGTCCCTTTGGACGGCGCGCTGAAGTGGGCGGCGCGCCGGCATTGCCACGACGGGTTCGACGCACTATAGATCGTGTCATCAACCTCATCGCCAGTCGTTTGAGAGTGGGTCCGACCGGACCCGCTCTTTCACCGCATCCGGACCCGCCTTGAACGAAGACGCCGCGCAGAACGAAGCTCTCCTCGACGAACCCCGCCTCTCGCAGGAGAGCGGTCAGGCGCTGGCGGTCGCCAACCTCGCCGGTCCGGTCCTGCGCGACCTCGGCTACCGCCTGGTGCGGGTCAAGCTGTCGGCGCAGGACGGGACCACCCTGCAGATCATGGCGGAGCGGCCCGACGGAACCTTGAGCGTGGAGGATTGCGAGCGCATCTCGGAGGCCCTGTCGCCGGTGCTCGACGTCGAGGATCCGGTGAAGCAGGCGTATCGATTGGAAGTCTCCTCGCCCGGCATCGACCGCCCGCTGATGCGGGTATCCGACTTTCGCCGCGCCGCCGGATTCGAGGCGAAGATCGAGATGCGCGAGCTGACGGAGGGGCGCAAGCGCTTCCGCGGGCTGATCGACGCGCTCGACGAGGGGGGCGGCGACCCGGTCGTCGTGCTGACACGGTTCGATGCCAAGCCGGGGGAGAGCACGGTGCTACGCTTGAGCGTCCGCGGCATCGCCGAAGGGCGGCTGGTGCTGACCGACGACCTCATCCGCGAAACCCTGCGCGCCGCCAAGGCCGCGCGGGAGGCGGCGGGCGAGCCGGAGGAAGAGCACGATGCGCCCGCCGCCGCGCCGGCGAAGGGACCGGGGCGGTTCGCCGTCCGCAACGCCGGCAAGCAGAAGCCCAGGCCGGCGCTGCCGGCGGGCGTGAGAACCGCCTTCAAACCATTATCGGCCAACGGCGCCCGCAAGCCGCACTAGGAGACCCCGCCATGGCGATATCCGCCAACAAACTCGAGCTGCTGCAGATCGCCGACGCGGTCGCCCGCGAGAAATCCATCGACCGGCAGATCGTGCTGGAGTCGATGGAGGACGCCATGCAGAAGGCGGCCCGCTCCCGTTACGGCCAGGAAACGGAGGTGCGCGCCGAGATCAACCCGAAGACCGGCGAGGTGCGCTTCTCGCGGCTGCTGCTGGTGGTCGACGAGATCGAGAACGACGCGACCCAGATCCTGCCGGCCGACGCCCGCAAGAAGAACCCGGCCGCGCAAGTCGGCGACTGGATCGCCGAGACCCTGCCGCCGTTCGATTTCGGCCGCATCGCCGCGCAGTCGGCCAAGCAGGTCATCGTGCAGAAGGTGCGCGAGGCCGAGCGCGACCGCCAGTACGACGAGTACAAGGACCGCATCGGCGACATCGTGAACGGCGTCGTCAAGCGCGTCGAGTACGGCAACGTCATCGTCGACCTCGGGCGCGGCGAGGCCACCATCCGCCGCGACGAGGCGATCCCTCGCGAGCTGTTCCGCCCCGACGACCGGGTGCGGGCCTACGTCTTCGACGTGCGCCGCGAGCCGCGCGGGCCGCAGATCTTCCTGTCGCGCACCCACCCGCAGTTCATGGCCAAGCTGTTCCGCCAGGAAGTGCCGGAAATCTACGACGGGGTGATCGAGGTGCGCTCGGTCGCCCGCGACCCCGGCTCGCGCGCCAAGATCGCGGTGACGTCGCGCGACGCGTCGATCGATCCGGTCGGCGCCTGCGTCGGCATGCGCGGCTCGCGCGTCCAGGCGGTCGTCAACGAGCTTCAGGGCGAGAAGATCGACATCATCCCTTGGTCGCCCGACAGCGCCACCTTCATCGTCAACGCGCTGCAGCCGGCGGAAGTCGTCAAGGTGGTGCTCGACGAGGATTCCAACCGCATCGAGGTGGTGGTGCCCGACGACCAGCTGTCGCTGGCGATCGGCCGGCGCGGCCAGAACGTCCGGCTCGCCTCGCAGCTGACCGGTTGGGACATCGACATCCTGACCGAGCAGGAGGAGTCCGAGCGGCGCCAGAAGGAGTTCAACGAGCGCACGCAGACGTTCATGGGCGCGCTCGACGTCGACGAGGTGGTGGGCCAGCTGCTCGCCTCCGAAGGCTTCCGCTCCGTGGAGGAACTCGCCTACGTCGAGCCGGACGAGTTGTCGGCGATCGAGGGTTTCGACGAGGACACGGCGGCTGAGATCCAGCAGCGGGCCCGGGACCACCTCGCCAGGATCGACGCCGAGTTCGACGAGAAGCGCGTCGCGCTCGGCGTCGCCGACGAGTTGAAGGAGATCGATGGCGTCACCTTGCCGATGCTGGTGAGGCTCGGCGAGAACGACGTGAAGAGCGTCGAGGACCTTGCCGGCTGCGCCACCGACGACCTGTCGGGTTGGACGGAGCGCACGGCGGGCGAGACGAAGAAGCACGAGGGCTTCCTCGATGGGCTCGACGTGTCGCGCGAGGACGCGGAGGCGCTGATCATGCGCGCCCGCCTCCATGCCGGCTGGATCGACGCCTTGCCGGAGCCCGAGCCGGAAGAGGCGGAGCTGGCGGAGCACTGAGCGTCGCGGGCGGCGAGGGCGGCCGGTGGGCATCGAGGCGGGGAACGACCGGGCGCTCGAAGACCAGACACGCGAAGACCAGACACGCGAAGACCAGACACGCGAAGATCAGGCGCCTGACGAGGGGACGCTCGCCGCCGAGGAGAACGGTCCGGAGCGAACCTGTATCGTGACGCGGCGCAAGGGCGTGCCGGACGCGTTGATCCGCTTCGTCATCGGGCCCGATGCCACGGTCGTTCCCGACATACGGCGTCGGCTTCCCGGGCGGGGCGTCTGGGTGACGGCGTCGGAGGCGACCGTCGCCGAGGCGGTGCGCAAGCAGGCCTTCGGTCGCGGCTTCAAGGCCAAGGTCGCCGTCGACGCGGCGCTCGCCGCCCGGGTGGGCGAGCTGCTCGTGCACGACGCCTTGCAGTCGCTCGCCATGGCCAACAAGGTGGGTGCGGTCACGACGGGCTTCGCCAAGGTCGAGGCGGCGGTCGGGGCGGGGCGCGTCGTCGCCGTCCTGCACGCCAGCGACGCGAGCGAGGACGGGATCCGCAAGCTCGACGCGGTCCGGCGCCGCGAAGGGCGACATCAGCCGGGCGCGGATCCGGTGCCGGCGATCAAACTCTTCGCGTCACAGCAATTGGATTTGGCATTGGGGCGCACAAATGTAATACATGCCTCGCTTGCCGTGGGGCCGGCGAGCCAAGCATTCCTGAAGCGATGCCGGCGAGCGATGGCATATCGCGCGGCTCCATCGCTGGGCTTAGAAGCGGACGCGAAGGCGGCGTTGGCGCAGAGCGGCACGCCGGGCTGAAGCCCGGCTTTCTCCGTTGGCAACCGGCATACTCGGCACATTGGGACGCAACATCTATGAATGATACGAAGACTCCTTCCAAAACGCTGTCGCTCAAGCGACCGGTCGAGGCGGGCGTCGTAAGGCAGAGCTTCTCGCACGGCCGTACCAAAACGGTCGTCGTCGAGAAAGTGAAGCGTCGCGCCATCGGTACGGGGGACCACGCGCAGCGCGAGGCTGCGCCGGTGCCGCCGCCGGCTGCTCCCAAGGCTCCCGCGCCCGTCACCCAGACGCCCGTCACCCAGACGCCCGTTGCCCGCGCACCCGTCGCCCCTGCCGCGGCTCCGCCGTCCCTCGCGCCAGCCGCCGCTCCTTCGGCGCCCGTCGCGTCGGTTGTCACGTCGCCCGCTCCGCAGCCCGCGCCGGTCGTGGCGTCACCGGTCGCCCCACCGGCGCCGACGCCCGTGCCGGTCGCCGAGGCTTCGCCCGCACCTTCGGCGACGGCGCTCCCCGAACCGACGCCGTCGCCGCTTCCGGCGGCCGTGCCTTCGCCCGCCTCGTCGTTGGCGGGGCCTCGTCCCGCCCAAGGTCGCCCGGTGCCGGCTTCGAGCGCGGCCCGCCCCGCTATGCCGATCGCCCGCGCCGCGACGGCACCGGCGCCCCGCGCCGCCACGCCCGCCCCGCGCGGTCCGACGCCGGCACCCCGTGGCCCGACCCGTTCGCCGAGCGGCGTCGTCCTGCGCACCCTGACGGAGGAGGAGCGCGAGTCGCGCGCCCGTGCCTTGTCGGGGGCTCGCGAGCGCGAGGAGGACGACCGCCGCCGCGCCGAGATCGAGGCGAAGGCCCGCGCCGAGCGGGACGAACGGGACCGCGTCGAGCGCGCCGCCGCCGAGGCCCGCCGCAAGGAGGACGAGACCCGTCGCCTCCAGGAATCCGAGGCCAAGCGCCGCGCCGAGACCGAGGCCGCCCGTCGGCTGTCAGGCGGCGAACCCGCGCCCGCCGCCTCGCCTAGCGTCGTGCGTCGGACGCCGGGCTCGGCGCCCCTCGGCCTCGTGCCGGCGACGCCGCGTCCCGCCAACGAGGAAGAGGAGCAGAAGCGCGTCATCCGGCGTCCCGGCTTGCCGACCAAGGTGGTCATGCCGGCTCGTCCCACCCGGACCGGGCCGCAGAAGGACCGTGGCCGCCTCACCGTGGCCAGCGCCACCGGCGGCGAGGACGAGCGCACCCGCTCGGTCGCCGCCTTCCGTCGCCGCACGCAGCGCCTCAAGGGTCATCAGGCCGAGCAGAAGGAGAAGATCGCGCGTGAGGTCCGGCTGCCGGAGACGATCACCATCCAGGACCTCGCCAACCGCATGTCGGAGCGCGCGGTGGACGTGATCAAGCTGCTGATGAAGCAGGGCCAGATGGCGACCATCAACGACGTGATCGATGCCGACACCGCCGAGCTGATCGCGCAGGAACTCGGCCACACCGTCAAGCGCGTCGCCGAGGCGGACGTGGAGGAGGGCTTGTTCGACACGCCCGACGACGACGGCAACCTGCTGCCCCGGCCGCCGGTCGTGACCATCATGGGACACGTCGACCACGGCAAGACCTCACTGCTCGACGCGCTGCGGCAGGCCAACGTCCAGTCGGGCGAGGCCGGCGGCATCACCCAGCACATCGGCGCCTACCAGATCGACACGCCGGCCGGCGCCACGGTCACCTTCATCGACACGCCCGGCCACGCCGCCTTCACGGCGATGCGGGCGCGCGGCGCCAAGGTGACGGACATCGTCGTGCTGGTCGTCGCGGCGGACGACGGCGTCATGCCGCAGACGGCGGAGGCGATCGCCCACGCCAAGGCGGCCAACGTCCCGATCATCGTGGCGATCAACAAGATCGACAAGCCAGATGCCAAGCCCGAGCGCGTGCGTGCGGAGCTGCTTCAGTACGAAGTGCAGGTCGAGTCGCTCGGCGGCGACACGCTCGAGGTCGAGGTGTCCGCCCTCAAGAAGACCAACCTCGACGGGCTGCTCGACCTGATCGCCCTGCAGTCGGAGGTGCTGGACCTCAAGGCCAACCCGGATCGTCCGGCGGAGGGCACCGTGATCGAGTCGCGGCTCGATCGCGGACGGGGTCCGGTTGCGACGGTGCTCGTGCAGCGCGGCGCGCTCAGGGTCGGCGACCTCGTGGTCGGCGGCACGCAATGGGGCCGCGTGCGCGCCCTGATCGACGACCTTGGGACCAACGTTTCCATCGCCGGCCCGTCCATGCCGGTCGAGATCCTCGGATTCTCCGGGTCCCCTGAAGCCGGCGACCGGGTCGGCGTCGTCGAGAGCGAGAGCCGCGCCCGCGAGATCACGGAGTATCGCGACCGCCAGAAACGCGAGATCGCGGCGGCGCGCGTCGGCGGCACCCGCTCGTCGCTCGTCGACATGATGAGCCAGCTGAAAGCGACCGGCCGCAAGGAGTTCCCCGTCGTCATCAAGGGCGACGTGCAGGGTTCGGTCGAGGCGATCGTGTCGGCGCTCGAGGAGCTCAACACCGACGAGGTGGCGGCGCGCGTGCTGCAGGCCGCCGTCGGCGGCATCACCGAGTCGGACGTGACGCTGGCCGACGCGTCGGACGCGATCATCATCGGCTTCAACGTCCGCGCGTTGAAGGAGGCCCGTTCCCTCGCCGAGCAGTCCGGGATCGAGATCCGCTACTACAACGTCATCTACAACCTCGTGGACGACGTGAAGGCGGCGATGTCGGGCCTGCTCGACCCTCTGCTGCGCGAGGACATGCTCGGCAACGCGCAGGTTCTGGAGATCTTCGACATCTCGAAGATCGGCAAGGTCGCCGGCTGCCGCGTCACCGACGGCCGCGTCGAGCGCGGCGCCCACGTTCGCCTGATCCGCGACAACGTGGTCGTCCACGAGGGCAAGCTGGGGACGCTCAAACGCTTCAAGGACGAGGTCAAGGAGGTCGTGGCCGGCCAGGAATGCGGCATGGCCTTCGAGACCTACAAGGACATGCGCGTCGGCGACGTGATCGAGTGCTACACGGTGACGTCCATCAAGCGGACGCTTTAACGGCACCCCGCTCCTTTCGCGGTCTCGCGAGGGAGCGGGGCTCGGTTTGTCATGCTCTACGCCTTCCGATCCTTCGCGCCGCCTGCCGTCATCGGGCGTGGCTCGCCGCCATCACCCGTCGGCGGCGAAGCTGCCCCGACGTTTCCTCCTGGACGATTGAAATCCAACGATGTCACGAGCCCATCAACAAGGTGGCGAGCCGTCCCAGCGCATGCTGCGCGTCGGCGAGCTGATCCGCCACGCGCTGTCCGACCTCCTATCGCGCGGCATCGTCGACGACCCGGTGCTCGCGGGACATGTCATCACGGTGCCGGACGTGAGGATGAGCCCCGACCTCAAGCTCGCCACGGCCTACGTCATGCCGCTGGGCGGCCGTGACGTGAAGGAAGTGGTCGAGGCGCTCGATCGCAACAGGAAGATGCTGCGCAGCGAGATCGCCCACCGCATCAGCATGAAGTTCGCCCCCGACATCCGCTTCAAGGTCGACCGGAGCTTCGATTACGGTGCCAAGATCGACGCGATCCTCGACTCGCCGGGGGTGAAGCGTGACCTTGATCGTCCCGCCAGGGACGACGATCCCTCGTGAGCCAGGTGCGTTCCAAAAGGGTCGAGGTCAACGGTTGGGTCGTGCTCGACAAGCCGGTCGGGATCACCTCGACTCAGGCCGTTTCCCGCCTGAAATGGCTCTACAACGGCAAGAAGGCCGGCCATGCCGGGACTTTGGACCCTCTCGCGTCCGGGATCCTGCCGGTCGCGTTCGGCGAGGCGACCAAAACTGTCCCCTACGTCCAGGACGGCGAGAAGTGCTACCGCTTCACCGTGGTCTGGGGCGCCGAGACCAACACCGACGACTCCGACGGCCAAGTGGTGGCGCGTTCGGACGCGCGGCCGGCGCGGGAGGCGGTCGAGGCCCTGCTGCCGCGCTTCCGGGGTGCCGTCGAACAACGCCCGCCCGCCTTTTCCGCCATCAAGATCGCCGGCGAGCGAGCCTATGACTTGGCGCGCGAAGGCCAAGTGGTCGATATCGCCCCGCGCGTGGTCCACATCCACGAACTCGACGTCGTCGCGTTCGGCGGCGATGACACGGTGTTCACCACGCGCTGCGGCAAGGGCACCTACGTCCGCGCCATCGCCCGCGACCTCGGACGCGCGCTCGGCTGCTACGGCCATGTGACGGCCCTGCGCCGAACCCGCGTCGGCCCTTTCCTTGAAGCGGACGCGGTATCGCTCGCCGCGCTCGATGACGCCGCCGCCGCCGCCGCCGCCCTGCGCCACGTGGAGGCGGGTCTCGGCGAGTTGACGCGCATCCTCGTCGATCGATCGGATGCCGCGCGCTTGCGCCGCGGTCAGGCGATGTTGCTGCGCGGTGCCGATGCTCCGGCCGGGGGTGAGGCCTACGCCGCCTGTTCCGGCGTCGTCATCGCGGTCGGGGCGATCGACGGCGGCGCCCTCGTGCCGGCCCGGGTGTTCAATCTGCCGTTTTGAACGGCCGGCGGCCGGTCGCGACCTCGCACCTGACCCCTCGCCCATGGTCGGCAAGCGGCCTATGTTGAGCGTCCACAGTCGAAAGTGCGTCCAGCCATGCCGAACCTCCGCATTCAAGCCTGCGCCGCGGTTCTGATCCTTTCGATCCCGATCGTGGCGCCCCGGGCGGCGATGGGGTCGGTCGACGCGTCCTATGACGCGGCGACACGAACGGCCATCCAGGGCGTCATCACGAAGCAGCTCGACGCTTTCGGGCATGACGATGCCAAAGGCGCGGAAGCCTTCGCGGCGCCGGCGATCCAGGAGCGTTTCCGCGAACCATCCGAATTCTTCGCGATGGTGAAGGAGAACTACGGCGCCCTGATCAGGCCGAAGAGCACGTCTTTCGGCGAGACCACGTCCTCGCCCCACGGACCGTTGCAGAAGGTGACGATCGTCGCCGCCGATGGAACGGTGTGGACCGCGATCTACTCGTTGGAGCAGGTGAACGGCGAGTGGCGCATCAACGCCTGCGGCCTGGAGAAGGATGACGATCAGCAGGACATCTGACGCCCTCGGCGGGGCCTGATACCGGTGTATCCGACATCCGCTTCCGCCCTTGCGGTGCCGCTGCCTTACTCGTCCTCGCCGAACCGGTGCGCGACCAGCCGCTCGATCGCGTCGAGGGCCTCTCTCGCCTGCGGGCCCTCGGCCGTGACGAGGATCGAACACCCGATCCCCGCGCCGAGCGTCAGGATGCCCATGATCGACGTGCCCCCGACCGTCTCGCCGTTCCGGGTCACGGTCACGACGGCGTCGAAGGTCTCGACGCATTGGACGAGCTTGGCGGTCGCGCGGGCGTGGAGGCCCTTGCGGTTGACGATCGGCAGTTCGCGCGTGAGCGGCCGGACGCTCATTTTCCGCTGAGCACGCGGCTGGCGACGTAGATGTACTTGCGGCCGGCATCCTGCGCCAGGATCACCGCCTGCTCAAGGCTCGCGGTCTCGCGCACCGAGGCCAGCTTGATGAGCATGGGCAGGTTGATGCCGGCCACGACCTCGACATGGGCGCCGTTCATGACCGAGATCGCGAGATTGGAGGGCGTGCCGCCGAACATGTCCGTCAGAAGGACGACGCCCGCTCCCGTATCGACGGCGCCGACGGCCGCGATGATGTCGGAACGGCACCCTTCGATATCGTCCTCGGGTCCGATCGAGATGGTCGCGAACTGCTTCTGGGGGCCAACGACGTGTTCGAGCGCCGCACGAAACTGCGTCGCCAGCTCACCGTGGGTGACGAGGACCATCCCGATCAAGGTCCGCCCCTCATGAAAGGCTCGCCGGTCATGCTCCGACGTGTTGTCACAGGCAGGACTTTCGCTGTGCGTTTACCAAGCGTCCGACGCTTGGGAGGGCGGTATATACGAGCGCTGTTCCGTTACCAATTCCAATCTCTTGCTCGGAACCCGTCGCTGAGGCGAATGGTGCAGGTCCTATGCCTTTCAGGTCGCTCCCGGCAGCGTCGCCCACCAGCGCAGCACCTGGGCACTCGCTTGGTGGGCGTCGTCGGCACCTACGATCGCGAGCCGTGGAAGGTCTTGCCCGGGGGTATCGCGGGGGAACGCCCCGTCGGCGGTCGCGACGTGGCCGGAGCGAGCGCGCCCTAACTCGACGACAGCGACGACCGGTGCCCTGTCGAGGTGGGGCGACGCGACGATGCCGAGGCCGCGCCGCTCGATGAAACCGGCTATGCGGGGGTGGGGCCATGCCATGAGCCGGCTCGCGCTCGTCGACAGAAGGACGCGGTCGTCGCCGATCAGGACGACGGGGCACGCCGGGCGGGACGCGGCGATGAGGGCGAAGGCGAGCCTGCTCTTGCCCGAGCGCGACGACCCGAGGATGAGCAGGGCGCGGCCGCGAATGGCAACGGCGCTGGCGTGGACGTAGCGGCGTTCGCGACACGGCGAGCCGCCATTCGGATCATGGTCGAGGAGGGCGGGGTCAGGCCGCGTCACGCGCTGCCGCCGGAAGCCATACGACGAAGCGGGCGCCGAGGATCCTCGCCGTATCCTCCTCCGGATCGTGCGACGTGGCTGGTTCCCCTTCGGGTTGTCGCGGGCTCTCGATGCGATTGAGGGCGGTGATCTCGCCACCGTGCACCTCCACAATCTGGCGCGAGATCGACAGGCCGAGGCCCGAATTCTGACCGAAGCCCTGCTCGGGCCTGTCCGTGTAGAAGCGCTCGAAGATCCGCTCGAACGCGTCGGCCGGAATGCCCGGCCCGTCGTCGTCGACGATGATCTCGTAGCCGTCGCGGGTCTTGCCTGGCTGACGAGAGGCGACACGTCGCATCGTCACGCGAACCGAGCCGCCCTGCGCGGAGAACGAGCGGGCGTTGTCGATCAGGTTGTGGAACACTTGGCCGAGGCGCGAGTCGTAGCCGAGCACCAGGAAGCGGGACGGCTCGCCATTGACGGCCGGAAGCGGCGCGACGCCCAGGCTGATGCGCACGCCGTCCTTGCCGGTGCCGTTGGCGACCGCCACGACCGCTTCGAGGACCTGCAACAGGTCGACTTCCTGGTTGTCGGCGCGGGCGAGCTCGGCGTCGAGCCGGGACGCGTCGGAGATGTCGCTGATCAGGCGATCGAGGCGCTTCACGTCGTGCTGGATGATCGCGAGCAGTCGGTCCTGCGCGTTCTTGGTGCGGGCGACCGGCATGGTCTCGACCGCGCTGCGCAGGGACGTCAGCGGGTTCTTCAGCTCATGGGCGACATCGGCGGCGAACCGTTCGATGGCCTCGATACGGTTGTAAAGCGCCTTGGTCATATCGCGGAGCGATCCCGAGAGATGGCCGATCTCGTCCGTCCTGTTGGTGAAATCCGGGATCTCCTGGCGCGATTTGGTGCCGCGACGAACGCGGTCGGACGCTTCGGCGAGCCGACGGATCGGTTCGGCGATCGTGCCGGCGAGGAAGGAGGACAGCAGGAACATGATCACGGCGGAGACGAGGAAGATTCGCACGATCGTCCAGCGCTCGGTGGCGATGATCCCGTCGATGTCGCCGCCCAGCGTCGAGAGCAGCAGGGCGCCTTGGACCGAGCGCATCCGCTGGATCGGAACGGCGACGGAGATGATCGTGTCGCCCTTGGCGTTGACGCGCACGACGTTCTGCGTGGTGCCGGCGAGGGCACCGGCGACCTCGGGGAAGCTCCGTCCGTTGTGTCCCGCGAACTCTTCCATGTGCGGCGGATCGGATTTGCCGAAACGGCCCTTCACCGCGTTCCAGGTTCGGGCGATGAGGGTGAGCGCTTCGTCGGAAGGACCGCTGACGGGCGGCAGGTCGATACGGGACAGGACGCCGCGCCGGCTCAGCGATCGCGAGTCGAGGAGAAGGTAGCCCTCACGGTCGAAGATCCTCGCTCGCGTGCGGGTCGGCAACACGAGCCTCCGCAGCACGGGGCCGATGCGCTCCGGATTGATCGAGAACTCGAGCGAAGGCTTGTTCTCGTCCGAGCCCTGTCCTGGCGCGGGTTGCAGCAGCTTCTCGGGATCGACGGTGATCGCGTCCGTCTCGACGCTCGCGGAAGCCGATATGGCGGCGGCGATGATTTCGCCCTGAGTTTCCAGGCTCAGGACGCGGGCATCGATCAAGCCTTCCCGGAACTGGTTGACGTAGAGGAAGCCGACGGCCAGGGCCACGAGGCCGCCGAGGTTCAGGAACACGATACGTCGGGTGAGGGACGAGGCGAACCGCGTCGACATAGCCCGCGTCACCGGCCGCGCGCGACGCACGAGCCCGCGCCGGATCCGGCGGGCGCCCCGCGCCGCGTCGACCCAGGCGGTGGATCTGGTCCGGTGTGGGGCGTCGACCGTCAACGCCAGATCCCAAAATGTTCGAGCAATCGCTTCGTCCGGACGCGACTACTCCTTGAAGCGATAGCCGACGCCGTAGAGGGTCTCGATCATCTCGAAGTCGTCGTCCACCACCTTGAACTTCTTGCGCAGCCGCTTGATGTGGCTGTCGATCGTGCGGTCGTCGACGTAGACTTGGTCATCGTAGGCGGCGTCCATCAGCGCGTTCCGGCTCTTCACGACGCCGGGACGCGTCGCGAGCGCTTGAAGGATCAGGAACTCGGTCACGGTCAGCACGACCGGATCGTTCTTCCAGGTACAGGTGTGGCGCTCCGGGTCCATTTTGAGGAGGCCGCGCTCCAGAACCTTGGCCTCCGACTCCTTCTGCGCCGCCGCCTCCTTGGGATTAGAGCGCCGCAGGATTGCCTTGACCCGTTCGACCAACAAGCGCTGCGAGAAGGGTTTGCGAATGAAGTCGTCGGCGCCCATCTTGAGCCCGAAGAGTTCATCTATCTCCTCGTCCTTCGACGTGAGGAAAATGACGGGAACATCCGATTTCTGGCGCAGCCTGCGCAGCAACTCCATGCCATCCATGCGCGGCATCTTGATGTCGAAGATCGCGAGGTCCGGGGGGTTGCTCTTCAACCCGTCGAGCGCCATCGATCCATCGGTATAGGTTTGAACTCGATAACCCTCGCCTTCGAGGGCAATCGACACCGACGTCAGGATGTTGCGGTCATCGTCGACCAAGGCGATGTTCGGCATGGCACTCTCGCGCTTCTAGTCAAGGTCGGCGGGGGGTCGGCGACCATGTCGGCTTGCCTCATGTCCCGCAAGGCGCTTGAGTTCCCGGCGGAAACGGCACCCTTGACGACCTTGGCGGCCGAAATGTGACACTGGAGGTGCACGACTTTGTAACAACAAGGGCGAACGATGTCGATAGGCTCGTCATAACAGCCTTTGTTTCGGCGCGAGCAAGTCGACCCAGGCACTACTGCTTGATCGGCAGGCTAAGATTGGTACAGCCACGTCCTTTGCTTGTCGGCCCCCAACCTGCGGCGGCTATCTCAGCCCGCGCCATGGATCGGACCCAGGCTTGCTCTCGATCGTCGCCGAAAGTCGTGGGGTCGTCCGAGACGCCCTCGTGGCGCGATGCCGAGCCACGCGATGAGCGCGGTTCAGAAATTGACGACCTTGTTCTCGCCGACATCATGCGGTGCCTCGCCGGTCAGCCTCGCCTTGGCATAACCGTAAGCGTAAAGCCACGTCGAAGACGGTGAGTCCCAGTATTCGGCACTCTCGACCTTGACGCAGATCAGCGCGATGTTCGGATCTTCCGGTCCGGCTGGAAACCAGACGCGCACGGGCTCGCTCCACAGTTCCTTCACCTTCTCCTTGTCGTGGACGATGCGGGCTGTACCCGAGACCGACACGTAGTTCTGGCCCTTGGGGTCGGAGTAGGCGAGCAGAACATGCGTGTTCTCGACGATGTCGTCCAGCTTCGGGGTGCCGTCGCGCGAGGCGAACCATAGCTCGCCGTCGAAATCCTTGTTCATCGCCGCCATCGGGCGACCATGCAGGGGCCCCTCCTTGCTCGTGGTCACCAGCAGGGCGATATTGATGTCCTTGATCAGCTCCCAGACCTTCTGGCGGTCGTTGTAGCTGTCAGATTCCTGCACCATGGTCTTCCTCGTCGGGTCCGCGCTGCGTGTAGACGAAGGAAACGGACCCTTTGCGCGATGGTTCCGGCTCGAGCCACGGACATGTCGAGCCGGCGACGAGCCGTCCAGGTTCGCGCGAAGGCACCGGCCCCACCGCGCGCGTGGTCATGGGTCGTGCCGTGCAATAGGACGTGCGAGCGATAGCGCGCGACCGGCTTGGAGGTTCGTGGTGACTGTACCCTCGTGGTCGACGCAATGGAGGTGACATGAGCGACCCTGAACGGCCCGTGGTTGAATTCGAGCCGCTCGCGGAAGCCAAGCGCCTGTTGCGCGGCGTACGCGCCGGATCATTGGCCACCTTGAACGCTTCCGGCGACCCGTTCGCCAGCCTCGTGACGGTCGCGACCGATCACGATGGCTCACCGTTGATCCTCATCTCCCAATTGTCCGCCCATACGCGTCACCTCGGCGGGGACGGTCGCTGTTCCCTGCTGCTGGCCGAGGGCGGCGAGGGTGATCCGCTCAGCCATCCCCGCCTGACCGTCACCGGCGTCGCCGCCAAGGTCGTCGACGCCGCCGACCAACGCGTCGCGCGAGCCCGTTTCCTGGCGCGGCACCCGGCAGCGAGCCTCTACGTCGACTTCGGCGACTTCTCCTTCTGGCGCGTGGCCTTGGAGCAAGCGCACCTCAACGGCGGTTTCGCCCGTGCCGCGCGCCTTCCGGCGCTTCGACTGCTGGCGCCGGTCGCCGAGGCGCTGGCGCTGATCGAGGCCGAGCCGGGCGCGATCGCCCACATGAACATCGACCATCTCGATGCGCTGGATCTTTACGCCCGGATCATCGCGGGCCGGCCGCGCGGCGCCTGGATCGCGACCGGGATCGATCCCGAGGGCATGGACCTAGCCTGCGGTGACCTGACGGCGCGCATCCCTTTTCCCGAGAGCGTCCTGACCCCCGGCGATCTCCGCAGGGTTCTGGTGCGGATGGCGAACGCGGCGCGCGCCGCGGCGGGGTAAACGGCCCCGGCCGCGTCGGAGACCATGGGACGCCTCGATCCCTTTTGACCGCGTCGGCGTGTCCGGACCCCGCCCCGCACAGGTCGGGCCGATAGTCCAGCACGGTCGTCGCCGGGTGCTCGTACGACCGATCCGCGCGCGTCCCGTTCGTGCTCAAGGGCCTGCGCGCGCGATGGCCCATCCGGTCGCGCCGAGCCGGCGGGCGGCGGAACCGGGCCGGCGGCCTAGGCCGCCGTCCAACCGCCGTCGATCGAGAGGATGCTGCCGGTCATGCTCCTGGCGGCGTCCGAGGCGAGGTGAACCGCCAGCGCCGCCACCTCCTCGATGGCGACGAACGCCTTGGTCGGCTGCGCCTTCAGGATGACGTCCTCGATCACCTGCTCCTTCGTCATCTTGCGCACCGCCATCGTGTCCGGGATCTGCGCCTCGACGAGCGGCGTCCACACGTAGCCGGGACAGATCGCGTTGCAGGTGATGCCGAAGGTCGCCAGTTCGAGCGCCACGGTCTTGGTCAGGCCGGCGACGCCGTGCTTGGCCGCGATGTAGGCCGACTTGTAGGGCGAGGCGATGAGGGCGTGCGCCGAGGCGATGTTGACGATGCGTCCCCAGCCTCGCGCTTTCATGCCCGGCACCGCCGCGCGGATCGTGTGGAACGACGATGTCAGGTTGATCGCGATGATCTTGTCGAAGGCCGCGACAGGAAAATCCTCGATGGGCGACACGAACTGGATGCCGGCGTTGTTGACGAGGATATCGACCGACCCGAAATCGGCCTCGGCCCGCTCCATCATCGCCGCGATCGCGGCGCCGTCCGCCATGTCGGCCGCCGAATAACGGCAGGTCACGCCGAAGTCGCCGGCGATCGCGGCCCGCGCCGCCTCGATGGCGGCCGCGTCGCCGAACCCGTTGAGGAGGATGTTGGCACCCTCCCGGGCGTAGGCGCGGGCGATGCCGAGCCCGATGCCACTGGTGGAGCCGGTGACGACCGCTGTTCGGCCTTTGATCATGGGGGAGCCCTTCGAGCGAGGAAGCGCCGATCCTACAGCGCCGTCACGCCGCGACCAACATCGTCGCTCGCCGGCAAGCCTTGCTACTTGAGCAAGCTGCGCAACGCGGGCTGGATCACCTCGTTGCCGACGCACACCGAGCCCTTGGTCAACATGTCCTGACCGCCGTCGCAGTCGGTGACGAAGCCGCCGGCCTCCCGCACCAGCACGAGGCCCGCCGCCATGTCCCAGGTGCGGATGTTGCGCTCCCAGTAGCCGTCGTATCGACCCGCCGCCACGAAGCACATGTCGAGCGCGGCGGCGCCGAGGCGACGAAGGTTCGACACCTGGGCCATCACGCCGTCGGCCTCGGCCAGGAAGCGGGCGTGATCGCCGCGCTTGCCGAGGTGCGGGATGCCGCAGCCGATCACGCTGTCGGCGAGCCTGCGGCGGCCGGCGACCCGCAGGCGGCGGTTGTTGAGGTAGGCGCCCTGGCCGCGCTCGGCGACGAACATGTCGTCGACGGCAGGGTTGTAGACGACGCCGGCGATCATCTGGCCTTCACGTTCGAGCGCCACCGAGATGCCGAAGATCGGGATGCCGTGGAGGAAGTTCGTCGTGCCGTCGAGCGGATCGACGTGCCAGGTGTGGCTCCTGTCCGTTCCCTCGATCGTGCCGCTTTCCTCCATGACGAAGCCGTAGCCCGGCCGCGCCTTGGCCAACTCCTCGTAGACCGTCTTCTCGGCACGCTTGTCGGCGGCGGTCACGAAGTCGCCGGGGCCCTTCACCGAAACCTGCAGGTTCTCGACTTCGCCGAAATCCCGCTTCAAACCGCGTCCCGCCTTCAGGACCGCCGCCGTCATCACGTTCATCAGGGCGGAGCGGATCATCGGGAAGACTCGGGCGAGGGGTTTCGAGGCGAAGGCCGCCCGCGCGTACGAACGTCCGATCGGCCGTCGCGGCGTCGCCCGATGGCACATGGCCCATCGAGGCTCCGCGAGGTGGGGGAAGCGCGCGTTGGGGCGAACGGCCCCGCGCTCAGGATGGAACCGCCGCGTGAGCCTTGAGGTCGGCCAGGTCGCATGACGCCAGCGCGCGCTCGTGCGTCGCGTTCAACACCACCTGCGGCGCGCGGCCCGCCTCCAGCGCTTCCTGCCAGCGAAGCGAGCAGAGGCACCATCGGTCGCCGGCCTTGAGGCCGGGGAAGCCGTGCTCCGGCAGCGGCGTGACGAGATCGTTGCCGCGCGCCTTCGAGAAGGCCAGGAACGCGTCGGTCATGATTGCGCAGACCGTGTGATCGCCACTGTCCTCGCGGCTGGTGTTGCAGCAGCCGTCGCGGAAGAAGCCGGTCATCGGCGCCGTGGAGCAGGGTGCGAGGGCTTGGCCCAGCACGTTGCGGGCACGTGGGCCGCCGCCCGAGGGCGCCTCTTCGCGAAACATCGATCCTGCATCCTTGAGTTCTGTCGAGAGACCGTGCGATCCCTCAGCTATGCGCCGCCGGTCGCGCTGTCCATAGCGACGCTCGCGATTGCCCGACTCGACGTTTGCCGGCACTGTGTCGGCGGCGACACAGACGTGGGGCGCATCCTTTGCTACCACAACTCAGGCGCTGACGGTTGACGAAGCTTCTTCGGGGGAAAAGGCTTCCATGACCCGGCAGGGTTGAGGGGTAAAAGGCCCGGTTCACGCCGCGTGTTCGCGACTGAGCCGGGCCTTTTTGCTTGGTCAACCACGTCGCCTCGCGTAGACGACCCCGCCTCACGCAGGCCGGGGCCGGCGCGATGGGTTCCAACGCCGTCATCGCATGGGTCCTCGGAGTCGCCGTGTCGCGTGGCGAGGATGGGCGCAGCGGCTCATCGTTTTCCCACGCGGATGCCGAGTAGGGGGACGGCCGGATCATCCGGTGCGTACGAGCGAGACTTCGGTGGACGAGGTGCCGGCAAAGTTGGGCCGACGTTTCGCCGCGTCTCATTCTCGCGCCGGGCGTCCGTCGATCTCGCCGGAGCACTCCTGCGCGCCATGCTGTTGCAGGCGTTCACATCGATTTACCCGCGACGACAGCTGCCGGAACGCATCGAGTTCGACCCGCTGGTTCGCTGGCTACGCGATTGATGATCCAGTCTGGAAGGCGACGACCTTTCGCGAGGAACCGCGATCGTTCGCTCGAAGGCCAGCGCCTGACGGTAACCGTGAGCGTGTTCCACGAGACATCCTTTGATCGGGCGCGGGCGATGCTCGTCATCCCGCCTCCATGATCGTCTGCGGCGACGGCGACGGCGTGTAAGGGACCTCCTGCGGTCCCGAAGGTGGGATGCCGTCGGGGGCCTGCGTCCCGGGATCGGTCACTTCATCGGGGCTGGGCGCGGGCACGTTCAAAGGTTCCTCGCCCGGGCGCTCGCTCGGTGCCGGATCGTGGACCGGTTCCGGATGCGGATCGTCCGGAGTCGGGTGAGGGCCCGGCTCGTCCGGCACCGTCAGCGGCGGCTCGCCCGGCGCTGGTTCGCCGGGTTGCGCGGGCGTCTGCGGCGGCACGGGGACCAGCGGCGGCTCGCCAGGGCGCTCCCGCGGGATCGGGTCGGGCGGGGGCTGACGCTCGGGTTCCGGCTGGATCTCAGGGTCTGCCAAGCGTCCGCTCCGTCTCGTCAGAAAATCGGGGTGCCGCCCGACACCACCACCAACGCGCCCGACGTGTAGCTCGACTCGTCGGAGGCGAGCATCACGTAGGACGCCGCGAGTTCGGCCGGCTGACCCGGACGCCCGAACGGCGTCTCCGAGCCGAAGCTCTCGACCTGATTCGGCTCCATGCCGGCGGGGATGAACGGCGTCCAGATGGGGCCGGGCAGGACGGCGTTGACCCTGATCTTCTTGCTGGCGAGCGACTGGGCGAGTCCGAGGGTGAAATTGGCGATCGCCGCCTTCGTCGCGCTATAGGGGAGCAGCGAGGCCATCGGCTTCTTGGCGTTGACCGATGAGGTGTTGACGATGGCGCCACCCGCCTTCATGTGCGGCACCGCGAACTTGGTGACGTAGAACAGGGCGTTGATGTTGGTCTGGAACGTCCTGTCCCACTCCTCGATGGTGATGTCCTCGAAGTTCGGCGTCGCCTTCTGGTAGGCCGCGTTGTTGACGAGGATGTCGAGGCCACCCAGTTCGGCCATCGCCCGGTCCACCACCGCCTCGCAATGGTCGGCGTGGCTCAGGTCGCCCGGCACCAGCACGCACTTGCGCCCCGCCTTCTCGACCCATCCCTTCACCTCGTTGGCGTCGTCCGCCTCGTCGAGGTAGGCGATGACGAGATCCGCGCCCTCGCGGGCGAAGGCGATCGCAACCGCCGCGCCGATGCCGCTATCGCCACCCGTGATGATGGCGCGCTTGCCGGCCAGACGGCCACTGCCCTTGTAGGTCGCCTCGCCGAGGTCGGGCTTCGGCGTCATCTTGCTGCCGTGACCGGGGAAGCTCTGCGTTCGCGGCTCGAACGGCGCCTTGGTCTCGGTCGTGGCTTGTGTCATGGCACGCTCTCGGCCCGGGAACATTCGCCGTGCAATGGTCGGCCGCGCGCCCGGTTCCCTCGCGGAGGGGCGGGCCGAGAAGCCTCGGCGCGTCGATGGTCCGCCTCCACGACGCGGCCCGGCTAGGCCGGCTTGAGGCCGCCCTTGCTCTTGCAGGCGTTGCGGAACGTCTTGCGCGGCTCGCCATGGAGGTGCTTGGCGTCGGCCTCGTCGGAGCATTTGGCGTCGAGCTTGCGGATCTCGCTCTTGGTCAACGCCGGCTTGCCGGCATCGTCGCTCGCCTTGGTCGCGGCGGGTGAAGCCGCCGGCTTTGCTTCGGTCGTCTTGGACTCAGTTGCCTTGGACTCCGTTGCCTTGGGCTCCGTCGCCTGGTCAGCCGCGGCAGCGATGCCTGCGGGGATCGTGACCGCGAGGCACGTCGCGAGTAGGGAAGCCTTGGCCCAATCCATGGTCATGTGTCTCCTGCGACCCGCTTGTCATAAATGGGGCATCGACACGCTAGCACGATGCCCCGCACGCATGAACACATGAACGCGGCCCCGGTTCGGACGCCGAGGGTCGGCTCGTCGGACAAGTGTCGATGGGGCGATCCTGCCCGACCGTCGCGCCGGCGCGATCAGATCGCGGCGTCGATCCACTTCTTGAGTTCGCCCTTGGGCGCGGCGCCGACCTTCTGCGAGGTCATCTTGCCGTCCTTATAGAGCATCAGCGTCGGGATGGAGCGGATGCCGAGCTGACCGGCGATGCCGGGGTTCTCGTCGACGTTGACCTTGGCGATGCGGACCTTGCCGTCGAGCTCCTTCGCGATCTCCTCGAGCGAAGGGCCGATCATCTTGCAGGGGCCGCACCATTCCGCCCAGAAATCGACGACGACCGGCATGGTGGCGCTCAGCACGTCGTTCTGAAAACTGCTGTCCGTGACTTTGACGGTGCTCATCGGAAAACCTTTCGGGGCGGGACGATTCAAGCCCTGTTGTTGGCAACGTAAGAACCGGCCTCGGGAGCGTCAACCCGAGCGCGAGGCTGGATCGGCGGCATCGGCTCCGGGCGCGGCGGCGAGCAGCCGCTCGGCGGCGGCCGCGAGCTCGTCGGATGGCAGCTCGACGACGCGGGGCACCGCCGTCCAGACCAGCAGCATCCGCAGCGGCCGGTCCGGCCAGAGCGGGGCCAGCACTTGCCGGTAGAGGGCGAGCTGGTTCCGGTACTTGTCCGGCACCGCCGCCTCGGCCGAGTCGGGCCTCCCGGTCTTGAAATCGGCGACGATCACCGCGTCCGGCGTCACGACCAGGCGGTCGATGGCGCCCCTCACCTCCATCGGCGTGCCGTCGGGGCGCGCCAACGTGCCGATCACGGCGACCTCCGCCCGGGCCTGCTCGGTGAACAGGGGGGCGAGGACCGGCAGCGCCATCGTGGCGAGCACCTGGGCGAGCACGGCGGCATGGATGGTGGGTGGGAACTGGTCGCGGCGCTGGGCGAGGAAAGCGTGGCCGGCCGCTTCGCGCGCCTCGGGCGGCAGCGCGGGCAGGTGCTGGAGCAGCAGGTGCAGCGCCGTGCCGAAGGCGATGCCCCGCTTGCGCTGGCCGGCCCGGTCCGGTCCGGACGCTCGGACGGGTGCGTGGTTGGAGACGGCATGGGACGGGCGCAGCGCCTCGGCGGCGACGGCCGGCGTCGCGACCGCGCGGAACAGCCAGTCCGGCGCGAAGGGCAGCGCGGCCTGTTCGCGCTCGATCCGCAGCGGTCCGGAGGCGTCGGTCGCGCCGGGCGTGACGATGCGCCGGACGCTTGTCCCCGCGTCCCAGCACGAAGGGACGTCGACGGCCTCCGCGTCGGCGAAGGCCTGTTCGATCATGCTGTTCCAGCAGTCGGGGGCGGGCTTCGCGGCCTTGAAGAAGCCGGCGATGTAGAGCCGCTCCTCGGCGCGCGTCAGGGCCACGTAGAGCAGGCGGCGGTACTCCCGCATGGTCGCCCGCCGCGCCTGCTGCCGAACGGCCGCGACCGGCGCCGGGTCGTCCGCCTTCTGCGGCGACCACGCCAGCACCGGCGGCAGGTCCGTGCCGGCGTTGAGGTCGAAGATCGTCGGCTCCAGGCTCGCGCTCGGCACCGAGCAGGTGTCGGGCAGGAACACGATCTTGGACTCCAGGCCCTTGGCTGCGTGAACGGTCATCACCCGCACCGCGTCGCCGGGCCCTTCCATGTCGCGCTTGATGGAGGAATCGAGGGCGGCGACGTCGGCGAGGAAGGCGCCGAGGGAAGGGGCCCCCCCTCCCTCGTGCGCCAGCGCCAGGCGCAGGAACTCATCGATGGCGTCGTGGGCCTCGGGACCGAGCCTCGCCTCCATCCGCCGCCGGCCGCCGTCGCGCCCGAGCAGCTCGACGTAGAAGGCGAAAGGGGTGACCGCGCTCGCCCGCTCCGACCAGCGCCCGAACGTGGCGTGCGCCTCGCGGTGCCTCGGCTCGGGCGAGGTGGCGAGCGCGTCCATCAGCGAGCCGGTCCGTTCGGGGGCGAGCGCGATCAGGTCGTCGTCGTCGAAGCCGAACAGCGGCGATTTCAGAACGCAGGCGAGGCTGAGGTCGTCGCGCGGCAGCAAGGCGGCGCGCCCGGCGGCGGCGAGGTCCATCACCGCGATGTGGTTGGCGACGTCGAGCCGGTCGGCGCCGGCGACCGGCACATAGTAGCGTTTGAGGGCGCGGATCACCGCCTCGAACACCTCGTTGCGGGTGCGCACCAGGATGAGGATGTCGCCGGCGCGGATCGCGCGCCGCGCCGTGCCGCGCCCCTCATGGACCCACTCGCCGGCGTCGGGCGCGATCAGCCGCTTGATCTTCGCTGCGACGTGGTCGGCGACGACGTTGGCCGGGTCGCGTTCGCTCACCGCGTCGAGCGGGATCGACCATTCGGCCGGTTCGTCGGCCGGCGAGGCGCCGAGCGGCGGCCAGATCTCGACCAGGCTCGGCAGCTTCGCCTTGATGCTCTCGTGGAGCGGCCACAGGTCGGGCTTGCGCACCAGGCCGTCCTGGTGGGCGTCGAGCGCGAACACCGTGTCGACGGCGGCGAGGATGCCCGGCACGGAGCGGAACGACGTCTTCAGGCTGACCCGCTCGAACGGCTTGCGTCCCGCGGTGAAGCGCCGCTCGAACGCCGAGCGCATGGTGTCGAACATGAGCGGCGCCGCGCCCTGGAACGAGAAGATCGACTGCTTGTCGTCCCCGACCACGAAGAAGGAGCGCTCGGCCGACCGACCGCCGGCGCCCGACGCGAAGTCGCCGGTCAGCGCCTCCAGGATGCGCCACTGCGTCTGGCTCGTGTCCTGCGCCTCGTCGACGAGCACGTGGTCGATGCCGGCGTCGAGCTTGTGGAGGACCCAGCCGCTGTCGGACCGGTCGAGCAGCGCCAGCGTGCGCTCGATCAGGTCGTCGAAGTCGAGCACGCCGCCGGCGATCTTCGCCGCCTCGTAGCGCTCCGTCACCGCGTCGGTGAGGGCGAGCAGCGCCGTCGTGCGCTCGACCGCCTCGGCGGCGCGCAGCGCCTCGCGCAGGGCGACGAGGCGCTCCCGCTCGCGCGCGAGTTCGGCGGCGAGCGCGGGATGGGCCTGCGCGAGCGTCTTCGTCAGGAGGCTCGGGCGCGGCTCGAGCTTGGTGTCGAAGAACACCGCGAGATAGGCGTCGAGCGATCGCTGGAGGCTCGCCGGGTCGTCGGGCCTCGCGTCCGCCGCCGCCCTGAGGCGCGCCGCCTGCTTCCCGTCGTTGGGCGATCCCTCGTCGAACACGGCCGCGATCGCCGGCCAGCGCGCCGGCGCGATCCCCTTGGTGAGCATCGCGCGGCGGAGCGCCTCCGGGCTCGCGCCGGCTCCCGCTTCGAGCCGTTCCGCCAGGCTCGCCTGCCCGTCGGACCGGCCGCGGGCCGCCGCGCGCAGCCGCATCGCCGCGCCGATCAGGGCGTCGACCCCGCCCGCGCCGGCAAGGTCGGCGACCAGCGCCAGGGCGCCTTCGAGGCCGGTGCGCCGCGCGTCCGCGATCGCGACGCGCTTGGCGCGGGCCAGCAGCTCGGCGGCGCGCAGGTCGTCCGCCACCTCGAAGCGGGCCGGCACGTTGGCCTCGAAGGGGAACAGGTGGAGCAGCCGCTCGCAGAAGGCGTGGATCGTCTGGATCTTGAGGCCGCCCGGCGTCTCGACGGTGCGGGTGAACAGCCGGCGGGCGAGCACCAAGTCGGCGGTGGTCGGGCTCGGCGCGCCGGTCTCCGCGATCGCCTCGCGCAACTGCGGGTCGCTCATGTCCGTCCAGCGCGCCAGCGACTCGAAGACCCGCGTCGCCATCTGCGCCGCCGCCGCCTTCGTGAAGGTCAGGCACAGGATCTTCGAGGGCGCGACGCCGGCGAGCAGCAGGCGGATCACGCGCTGGGTCAGCACGTGGGTCTTGCCGGAGCCGGCGTTGGCCGAAACCCAGATCGAGCGCGAGGGGTCGGAAGCCTTGTGCTGCCGCTCCCGCAGTTCGCGCGGGACCGTGAGGACGTCGCTCACGCCCCGGTCTCGTTGGCCGAGGACAGGGACCACTCGCGCACCCGCGCTAGGTGGTCGAAGTCGCCGGTGCGCTTGGCGAACTTGGGGAAGGGGCGCGAGGGATAGCCGGTCTTCTCGTGGCGGAAGGCCGAGAGCAGCCGCTGGAGGCCGGCGAAGTGCCGGTCCACCACGTCGTCGAAGGACTCGTCGTCGAACGCCAGCGCGCGCGAAAAGCCGCCGTCCTTGCCGCCGAGCTTGAGGTAGGTCGCGGCGAGCGGGCCGGCGTGGGGCGCCCCGAAGCCGCCGCCGCGCAGGATCGCCGCCTCCAGGGTGAGCTGCGGCGCGAAGCCGACCTGCACCTCGCGCGTGCCCGGCGGCTGCCCGGTCTTGTAGTCGATCAGGGTCGCCGTGCCGTCGTGGTGGAAGTCGATCCGGTCGGCCCGCGCCGACAGCGTGAAGGGCGAGCCATCGGCGAGGGTGACGACCAGCTTGCCGGTGGTCTCGACCACCACCTCGCGCGCCGACGCGCGTTGCCCGGCGTCGAAACGCAGGAACGCGTCCATCGTCCGGGCGATCGTCGGCCAGCGGAAGGCGGCGAACAGCGGGTCGGCGAGCGGCACCGCGAAGGCGTCGCGCATGAGGGCTTGGAGGGTGGCGGCGCGCTCCCGTGCGTCGCCGTGCGCCGCCTCGTGGTGGGTGAAGCGGTGGAGGACCTCGTGCATCAGGCTGCCGAACGTGCCGGCGTCGATGTCCTCATCGACCTGGGCCAGCGGCGCCAGCTTGAGGACCGTGGCGGCGTAGACCGCGTAAGGGTCGCGGCGCAGCGTCTCGATCTGGGTAACGCTGAGGCGGCGCGGGCGCAGGCGCACCGGCGGGGCGGGGCGCGGCCGTCCGATCGCCACCGGCGCCTTGCCGGGATCGTCGAGCAGCCGCGCGAGCTCGCGCAGCCGCCGGCCCTTGTCGCGGCAGGCTTCCCAGCTCCGCCCGGCGAGGGCCTCCAGCCGCAGCAGGAAGCGCGAGGCGACGCAGGGCGAGCCGCCCCGCTTGCGGGCGCGCGACAGCACGATCGTGCCGTGGCCGACCGCCTGCGCGAAATCGTGAGCGGCCTGGCCGATGCGGCGCTCGGGCGGCGACAGGCCGAGGTCGTGGCGCATCGGACGGTTGAGGAACGGGTCGCTCTTCGCCTGCGGCGGCCAGATCGTCTCGTCGAGGCCGCCGAGCAGCACGACGTCGGCGTGCATCAGGCGCGCTTCCAGCAGGCCGTAGATGTGGAGGTTCGGGTGCGGTCGCTCGGTGTTGGGAAGATAAATCTCGCCGGCGAGCCGGCCGAACAGCGCGCCGTAGTCCGCCGCCCGCAACCGCAGCGACGCGTCGCCGCGTAGAGCCAAGTCGCCGAGCAGGGCGTCGAGCGCGTCGGCCTCGTCGACCGCCGCGTAGGCGTCGCTCGCGTCGGCGACGCGGGCCACCGCGTCGGCGTGGGCGTCCGCCCAATCGTGGAGGTCGCGCTCGGGGCCGTCGAAGTCGCCCAGCGGCGCGAGCGCCGCGGCGACGTCGCCCCACAGCGCCGCCATCGCGTCCCAGTCGTCGTCGGTGATCTCGCCCTGCGCGGGATGGGCGTGGCGGTCACCGGCGGCGGCTTTGGCGGCGGCGAACAGGTCGCCGGCCTCGCCGGTGAGCGGAACGCACCGCAGCACGCCCACCTCCAGCAGCGCCGCCAGGCGCGCCACCTCCTCGCGCGGGCGCCCGAGGGCGGCCAGCGGATGCGCCAGCAACGCGCCGAGATCGCGCGCCGTCATCCCGCCCGCGGCGCACGCGGCGACGAGGCTCGCCAGCACGCCGAGCGGGCGCCGGGCCAGCGGCTCGCCGCCGGAGTCGCTCACCTCGACCGACCAGCGCAGCAGCTCGCCGCGCACGCGCCGCGCCAGCTCGCGGTCGGGCGTGACGAGGATGCCGGTGCGGCCGGGCGTCTGCAGGATCTCGCGCATCGCGATCGCCAGGCAGAGCGCCTCTTCGCGTTCGTCGGCCGCCTCGACCAGGGTGACGCCGGCGAGCGCGCGGGCGACCGTCTTCGGCGGTACGGCGCGTCGGAAGTCGCGCCACAGGTCCGTGGTGTCGGCCGGCCGCATGGCCTCGGCGACGAAGCGGGCGCGGATCGCCAGATCCGGCTCGGGCAGGCCGACCGGCGCCACGTCGGCGCGGCTCACCCCCAGCGCCGGCAGCAGGCGGGCCATGGACGCCTGGGGATGGCCGAAGCTCGGCTCCTGACCGGCCTCGATCCGGCCCGACACCAGCGTCCAGGCGCCTTCGTCGAGGTCTTGGTCGAGGCCCGGGAGCACCACGGCGCCGCGCGGCGCGCGCGCGATGGCGGAGAGGAGGCGCGCCGTCGCCCGGCTGGAGCCGGTGGAGCCGATCGCCACCACCGGGCCGCCGACGAGGCCGGCGAGGAGGCGCTCGGTCTGCGCCGCGACCAGCGCGATCTGCCGCTGCGCCGGATCGACCCGCCCGTGCGCCGCCAGCACCTTCGGCCATTCGGCGACGGCGATGCCGAGGAAGGTCGTGGTGATGCGCCAGTAGTCGTCGAAGCTCGCCATGTGGAGGTCGTCGAGCGCGCGCCAGGCGACGCCCTCGATCAGCATCTCGTCGATCAGCCCGGCGAGGTCGCCGGCGAGCGCGAAAGCGTCCACCGCCGAGGTCGCGACGCGGAACGCCTCGCGCTCGTCGAACGCCGTCTCGCCCGAGGCGTCGACCCGGCACAGCGCGCCGCGCAGCGACTTCGCCCAGGCCTGGATCAGCGTGGCGAGGTGCAGCCGACGCCAGATCGCGCCGGCGGCGGGGGGGAGCGGCAGGCCGGCGGCGAGCGGGTCGGGTTCGGCGAGGATCGCCTCGGTCTCGGTGGCTTCCAGCGCGCCGAGCGGCAGGATGCGCGGCAGCACCGCCGTGGGCGCGGTGGTTCGCCGGGTGGCGTGCCGCAGGAACGTCTCCGCGAGCACGCCGGCGGCGCGCCGAGTCGGCACGTAGATCGTCGCGTCGGCGAGCGCGAGAGGGTCGTCGGTGGTGACGCCGGCGACGATCGTCCCGCCGAGGAAAGCGTCGACGAAGGTGTCGAGGAAGGGCAGGGCGGGCGAGATGGTGAAAACGCTGGGCGCGCGCGTGATGGCGGTCAAAGGACGAGCTCGGTCGCAGGTTGGTCGTGTGGTCGCCAATCCGGCGCCGCCGGTCAAGCGGCTCCGAACGTCCGTCGATCCTTGGCACGGTGTTGGTGCCGCCCGATATGGGATGGAGGAGCGATCAGGGGCGGGTCCCGCCCGGTTCGTCGTTTCACGGAGCCGACCGGTCGCGAGGCGTCGCGCCCTGGTCGAGGCGACGATGGCCTCCGCTCGCCGTAGCCGCGTGCCCCAGGGAGGTGCCTCATGCGAAACATCGTCGGCCTCGCCGTGTCCGCCTTGGCGATGTCCCTGCTCGCCCGCGCCTTGCCCTCCCGCGTCTTGCCCGGCCGCCGATGCCGGTCTGCACGCGATGCGTGCCCTGCTCGGCCGCGCCCGGCCGGTGGTGGTGCTGTCGGACTCGCGGGATGACCCGCGCCTCGCCGAGCAGCTGTCGGCCCTCGACCATCTCAGGACGGAACTCGACGATCGCGACATCAAGGTGCCGTGGGAGGGTCGGCCCGGTGGTCCGCTGCGCGGGAGCCTCGGCGTGGCCGGCCACCGCTTCGCCGTGGTGCTCGTCGGCAAGGACGGCGGCGTCAAGCAGGTTTGGCGCGAGCCGGTTTGACCCTCGCACCCCTGTTCGCCGCCGGACCCGTGGTGGTGACGCACGCCCGCTCCGTCTTCACGCTCGTCATGCTCGTCGCCGCCGTGTGGTTCGCGCGTGCCGGCCGGATCGAGGCGCACCGCTGGACGATGATCGGCCTGTTCCTCGGGTCCCTGGTGATCACCGGCCTGTTCACGCTGGTGCCGGGCCGGACGATGCGCGACGTCGTCTTCGGAGCCGACGTAACGCGCCCCACCGGTCCCGCGCGCCGACCGTCGTGACGCTCGCCCACCAGGGGATAAGGCGTGACCGCCCCGCGAGGGCGGGGGTGCAAGGCAAGGGGTGAAGCGTCGTCGGGTCGCGTGCCCCATCAACCTCATGGCGAGACGGTTCTTCGGTACTTCCTCGCCGCGATGGAGGTCGGTGACGTGTGGGAAGCTCCGCCCCTCGACCGCCTCGACGAACTCGCGGCGAGCTTGCGGCCGGGGCAGGCGTGGCGTAAGGTATGGCTACCTCGACGATCGGGACCTGAGGCGCGGCATTCCATAAGATCCTGACGCATGACGCATCCTGACGCGAGAATGTGTGTGTCGGGAGAAAATCACGGGGTACGTCGGTTCGGGCAGCCGGACCACGCCCGGGCTCAACGTCCGTCCCGCCGCTCCAAGCCGTGCGGTACGTCCGGGGTCGGCGACGCAACAGGATGGATCATGACACTTCCCCGAACGCTGCGCGACGTGTCCGGCATGGTGACGGCGGCGCCGCGCCTCGCCGGTTCGACGCTGGTGATGGTCGACCTGCAGAACACCTACCGCGAGGGGGTGATGCGGCTGGACGGCGTCGAGCCGGCGCTGGAGGAGGCGCGGTGCCTGCTCGCCCGCGCCCGGGAGGCCGGCATCCCGATCGTCCACATACGGCACGATGCCGGCGCCGGCTCGCCCTACGACGTCGACGCGGCCGTCGGCGCCATCAGCGAGGAGGTCGCGCCCCGGGACGGCGAGCCGGTGATCACGAAGAACTATCCCAACGCCTTCGTCGGCACCGACCTCGAAGACAGGCTGAAGGCGGCCGGCGCCGGCGACGTGATCCTCACCGGCTTCATGACCCACATGTGCATCAATTCGACCGCGCGCGGCGCCTTCAACCTCGGGTTCCGCCCGACGATCGTCGCGGCGGCGACGGCGACCCGCGCTCTGCCGGGCGCCGACGGGTCGGTGGTGCCGGCGGCCGCGCTCCAGGCGGCGAGCCTCGCGGCGGTCGCCGACCTTTTCGCCGTGGTCGTGCCGCGCGGGAGCGACATCGGCGATTGAGGCCGACCGGTCGCCGGCCTCAATCGCGGGCGATGATCTCGTGTTCGTGGGCGAACGAGGTCGCGAGGCGCTCCGGCCGTCCCGTCCGGCGGCGGCGCGCGAACGAGGAGCGGCGCGCCGCGTGGGCGGCCTTGCCGCGCCTGCGGCGTCGCGCGATCGCCACGGCGATCCTCACGCAAGCCTGTTCCACGGCGATCGGCCTGCCCAGCACCACCGCCCAATCCTTCGCCGCCAAGGCCATGGCCGTCGCCTCGCCGGTCGCGAGCGTCACGTCGAGGTCGGGATCGTCGTGGCGCAGCACGAGCGTCGCGCGGCCGGCCGGCACGCGGACGGCGACGACGAGGTGGCGGTAGGCGGCGACCGGCACGCCGATGCGCATCTTCACGCCCTCCAGCACGCGCTCGATGATGACCAGCGTCGCGCCGACGTGCACCGTGCGACGGGCATCGTCGGCGCGCGGGTCGACGCCGCGACGGGTGACGTGGAAGGTGGCGACGGCATCCCGATCGTCGGCGTGGAGGAGGTGGCTCGTCATTCTGGGCTCCGGCTGGCGTCGTTCGCCGCGATGACGACCATGGCGCCGAGCCCGCGCCGGAGGATGAACGTGAGGGTTCGGAAGCGCTTTCCCGCCGCCTTATGCCCCCCTTTCGCCGGGCATGCCTGCCACCCGGCTTCGGTATCGCGTAAGATTCGACCGATCCAACGCGCTTGATCTCGCCCGGGCGTGCCCGCACAGTGCCGGCCACCCCACCCCGAACAACCGGACCCTCGCCGATGATCCCGTCCTACGCCCTGTCCCTCGAAGCCGCGAAGACCATGGCCGCCGCCGCCCGCGCCGAGGCCGAGAGCCGCGGCTGGACCTTCGTGATCGCGATCGTCGACGACGGCGGGCACCTGATCTACCTCGAGCGGATGGACGGCACCCAGAAGGCGTCCTGCGTCGTGGCGCAGGAGAAGGCGCGCACCGCCATCATGTTCAAGCGCCCGACCGCCGCGCTGGAGAAGGTCGTCGCCGACGGTCGCGTCGCGATGACCACCATGCCCGGCGCGACCATGGTCGAGGGCGGCCTGCCCATCGTCTACAAGGACGTGTTCGTCGGCGCGATCGGCTGCTCGGGCATGCAGTCCTCGCAGGACGGCATCGTCGCCAAGGCCGGCGTGGACGCGCTGCCGGCCTGACGCGACCCGGCCGCGATCGTCGTCCGACGACGAGGCGCGGCCGAGCGACGCCGGTCCGGTACCGGCTTGAACCCGCTCGTCCCACTCGTTATGGCGAACGGACGAATCCTCCAGCGATCGGTCGGCCTCCTGCCTTTTCCTCCCAACACGCCCGAAACGATGGCGCGGCTCCTGGCCATCGCCACCGAGGCCGGCGCCATCGCGCTTGGCTTCTTCAAGCCCGGTGGCAAGACGGTCGCCGGGATCGAGTGGAAGGGCGACGGCTCCCCGGTCACGGAGGCGGACTACGCCGTCAACGCGTTCCTCGAACCCCGCCTGAAAGCGCTGTGGCCCGGCGCGGCTTGGCTGTCGGAGGAAAGTGCCGACGACGGCACCCGCCTCGACGCGACCCACGTCATCATCGTCGATCCGATCGACGGCACCCGCGGTTTCTCCCGCGGCGATCCCCACTGGGCGGTGGCCGTCGCCCTGGCCGAAGCCGGCCGGCCGGTCTGCGCCATCGTCCACGCGCCGGCGCTCGGCGAAACCTACGCCGCCCAGGCTGGTCGCGGCGCGACCCTGAACGGCAAGCCGCTGCGGGTCGATGCCGCGTCCACCCTCGATCCCGCGATGCGGCTCACCTGTCCCAACAACCTGGTCAAGGCCTTGCGTGCCATCGGCGAGGACTTCGCGTTCCAGCCCAAGATCGCTTCGCTGGCGCTGCGCATCGCCAAGGTGGCCTCGGGCGAGTACGCGGCCGGCCTGACGAGCCGCGACGCCCACGATTGGGACATCGCCGCCTCCGACCTCGTGTTGCAGGAAGCCGGCGGCCTGCTCGCGAGCCTCGACGGGGAGCTTCTCGCCTACAACAAGCCCGAGCCCTCCCATGGTGTGCTCACCGCGTCGGCACGTGGCTTGCAGCCGGCGTTCCGCGCCGTGCTCGCCCGGACCGGGTTCGTTTAGGATCGTCCTCGATCGAGGATGGTCGTCGGCAGAGGCGACGGCGGAGCCTAACGGCCGCGGGTTCGTTGCGAGGGAGTGTTCCCGCCATACCGGCCCGAGGGCTCCTTCATGTCCGAACGATCCCGCCCCATCGTCCACTCGGCCCAGCCCTACAACGCCGAGCCGACGCCCGCCCGGCTCCGCGAGAACTTCTGGACGGGGCAAGGCGACTTCTACGTTCGCTGCCACGGCAACGTGCCGGCGATCGACGCGGGCGCGCACCGCCTTGCCGTCACCGGCCTCGTCGACACGCCCTTGACCCTGTCGCTGGACGATTTGCGCCGCCGGTTCCGCGAGCACACCGTGGCGGCGGTCATGCAATGCGCCGGCAACCGGCGCGCCGACCTGCGGCAAGCCGGCGCGGTGAGCGGCGACCCTTGGGGACCGGGAGCGATCGGCAACGCCAGCTGGACGGGCGTCGCGCTAGCCGATGTCCTGCGCGCCGCCGGCGCCAGGAATGGGCCGGGCCTGCACGTCGCCTTCTCCTCCGGGGACGAATGCGATGTCGACGGCGAGCACTTCCGGTATGGGGCGTCCATTCCCATGGCCAAGGCACTGGAGCCGGACGTCCTGCTCGCCACCGCGATGAACGGGCAGGCGCTGGCGCCCGAGCACGGCTTTCCCCTGCGCGTCGTCGTGCCGGGCTACGCCGGCGTGCGCAGCCCCAAGTGGCTCATCGCGATCGAGGTGCGCGACACGCCCTCCACCAACCCGATCCAGGACAAGGACTACAAGTTGCTGCCGCCCGACATCCGGTCGCCGGACGCGATCGATTGGAGCCGCGGCGAGACGATCAACGAGATGCCGCTCAATTCGGCGATCTGCGAGCCGGCGGCCGACGCCGTCCTCCAGCGCGGACCCAACGTGCTGCGCGGTTGGGCGGTGGCGAGCGGCCGCCCAATCCGGCGCGTCGACGTGTCGAGCGACGGCGGCGTGAGCTGGCGCCAGGCCGGCCTCGAGACCGAGCCCGCCGCGCCGGCCAGCTGGACGCTGTGGTCCCTGACCGTGGACCTCCCGCCCGGCCGGCACGAACTCGTCGTCCGCGCCTGGGATGGGGCGGGGCAGACCCAGCCTTCGCGGCCCGACGACGTGTGGAACGTCAAGGGTTACCTCAGCACGGCCATGCACCGCATCGCGGTGACGGTGCGCTGATCTTCGTGGAGGCGTGGCCTCCATCGCATCCCCTGGACCGACGCTTCAGGTCGCGGCGGCTGCCTCACGCGCCAGCTCGCGCAGGTGACGGACGCGCAGCGGCACCGCCGGGTGCGAATGGTGCACCAGGGCGTAGAGCGGATCGGGCGTGAGGGTCGACGCGTTGTCTCGGGCGAGCCGGGTCAGCGCGCCCACCATCGGCTCGACGCCGACGGTGCGCCGCGCGTAATCGTCGGCCTGGTACTCGTTCTTGCGCGAGATCCAGTTGCCGATCGGCGCCAGGAGCGGCCCGAAAACCGAGGCGAGCAGCGAACAAACGAACAGTGCCACCGCGTCGTCGTGGACGCCGGCGAGGCCGAACTGCGGCAGCAGCCAGGGCTGCCGCGTCAGCCAGCCGAAGCCGGCCAGGACCGCGAACAGGATGGCGGCGCCACGCAGCAGTCCGAACAGGACGTGACGGTGCAGGAAATGCCCGAGCTCGTGGGCGACGACCGCCTCGATCTCGTCGGGGGTGCTACGCTGCAGCAGCGTGTCGAACAGCACGATCCGCTTGGTTCGGCCGAAGCCGATGAAGTAGGCGTTGCCGTGCGCCGTGCGGCGCGACGCGTCCATGGTGTAGAGGCCCGACGATTGGAACCCCGAGCGGGCGAGCAGGCCTTCGATCCGCCCGCGCAGGCCGTCGTCGGCCAGCGGCGTGAACCGGTTGAAGCGGGGGGCGACGAGCCTGACATAGAGGGTGGGGGCGACCAGCATCAGCGCCAACAGGGCCATCCAGGCGTAGAGCCACCACGGGCCGCTGAGCGTCCGCATCGTCCACAGCAGCGCGGAAAGGAGCGGCACCCCGATGGCCACGCTGATTGCCGCGCGCTTGAGACGGTCGATCACGAACGTCGTCGGGGTGGTCCGGTTGAAGCCGAAGCGCTTCTCCAGGCCGAAGGCCCGGTAGATGCCGAACGGCAACCCGATCAGCGCGGGAACGACGCCGGTCGCGAGCAGGAAGGCCACGCCGCGCGCCAGGGAGGGCATCGGCACGGCCGCCAGCCAGCCATGCAGAAGGGCGATGCCGCCGAGCGCCCAGCCGAGCGTCACGGCCATGTCCACCACGTTCTCCACGCCGGACAATCTCTCGCGAGCGATCGCGTAGTCGGCGGCGCTCCGGTGCTCGTCGGACGTGATGGCGGCGGTGAAATCCGCCGGCACGCGCTCGCGGTGCGCGCGCACGAAGACCGTCTGCCGGTGCGACAAGTAAAGCGAGACAGCGGTCCAGGCGATGGTGGCGGCGACGAACAGGGTAAGGAGAGGCGTCATGGTCGGTTCCGGCGATCCGCTGTCATCTGGGTAGCCTTCTCGCGGTCGAACGGTGGCTACGTCGACACCCGGCGGCGATGCCGGTCAGCCATGAGGCGGTGGTTACGTCCGGTTGTAGCCCTTGTAGAAGCTTGGCGTCGGATCGGGCTGCCCTGCCAGCGGACCTTGGTACGTACCGCCGCCCGCCAAAGGATACGACGAGTTGGGATCGCCGGGCACTTGAGGGCTGGCGGGGGCAGGGCCGGCGGGAGCGGGACGCGCCGAAGCGGCCGGCACCGTCTCCTTCGGCGCGGGCGATTGCGCCAGCGCCGGCAGGGTCACCAGAGCGCCCGATAGTGAAGCGGCCGCGATCCACCTCAGCGTCATCATCATCTCCTCATGGTGATCCGTTAGCGGGCGTTTGCCAGTGATCGTCGACGACGAAGAGCCGGTCTCGATGCGGTCTTGGCGGAGGGTCGATGATGGTGCAGTTCTTCGGCCACCGCAACAGGGCGGGACGCCCGAGCGAGCGGCGCCGCACCGACGACGAATATGTCGCGGTCGACGCCGCCGGTTCCGCGACTTATGCTCCACTCGACCATTAGCATGTGCTAACGTTCGTCGCGTCGGGGCGGCTCGAACGAGTAGTTGAACCGCGGAACGGTGGCGGTCATAACGTCTTGGTGGGTTCAGCTGGGATCGGTGTCTTGATGCGAGAATACGTGCGGCGACTGCTCCTGGCCGGCTCGGCGTTCGCGGTGGTTGTATCCTTATCTGGGTGCGACTTATTTTTACTG
>CAXTIU010000022.1:0-55068 GCA_964244495.1 uncultured Beijerinckiaceae bacterium | reverse complement strand
CGTCGAGCCGCTCGATGCCGCGAGGATCAAGCATCAAACCTGTGCGCGTCATGAATGCGTCTCGCGTTGTTGATGAGGATACTTTTGATCTCGCGCCGGGCCGGCTCAGTATTCATCAAGGATTACTGAACTGGTCTGTATTCAACGCCGGAAAAATTCGCGTTCAGGACTCAAGCCGGCGGTGTTGTCCATGACGTCTGGACCAGCAAGCTGCGAGTCAGTGCGCTCGGCGAGTTCTCGGCACCATGCCTGACACTCACAGATCGCATGATCAGAGCGATGTCGCCGGTAAATCAATTCGGTTGACAGACGAAATAATCCGTATCGAGTGTGATCGACAACTCCATTATTGTATAATAGCTATACGTAAATCACCGGCACACATTCATGTATCAGACTTCGATCAACATCAGGGGGCGTTGAGCCGGAGCCCTCAGTCTTACGTTTCGGATGATGAGGTCCGCAGCCGAGATCGTTGCTCAGAAGCCCTCCTGAACCCACGGTGTAAGCCGACGTAGCGCTAAGGGGTTCCTGCAATGACTGCTTTCGAGCTTGGCCCCTCTATATATCGTCTTGACGATCAATGCGTGAGTAAACGTCGATAAATGAAGATATGCTGAGCATGAACGCTGAATCCGATTTTGACCTTGCCGAAATCGAAGCCTTCGTTGCAGTCGCGCGAACTGGAAGCTTCCGCAAGGCGGCGGGTGAGGCCGGCACTTCGCAATCATCGGTCAGCGAGCGGATCGGACGGCTCGAAATTAAACTGCGGCATCCCCTTTTTGGGCGGACCACCCGTTCGGTCGAACTCACGCTGGCTGGGCGTAGCCTCCTGGTCTACGCGACCGCTATGCTGGGGCTGGCCGAGCAGGTCCGCCGGCATTTCGATCAGCCCCCCCCGGAGGGTGTCCTAAAGCTTGGCATCGTCGAGGATTACCTCGTCGGCGACCTTTCGCGGATACTCTTTAAGCGACAGCATCCGCGCTTCGGCCTGTCGCTGCACACCGGATTGAGCACGAGGCTTCTCGAAGGACTGGAAGAAGGGACGCTCGATGTCGTACTCGCCAAGCAGCGACCCGGACGCAGCCGCGGGCGTCACCTCTTCACCGAGCCGCTGATCTGGGTGGGGCGACCGGATGTACTCGAAGGAACTGAGGAAAGTATCCCGCTGGCGACCTATCCAGCGCCAAGCGAGACCCGCGACACGATACTTGACGCGCTGCGTCGTGAGGGCCGCATGTGGACGATCGCCGCCGAAAGCGCGACCCTATCGGGGCTCGCAGCCGCGGTGGAGTCCGGCTTCGCGATCTCCGCCTTCAGCCGCCGCTTCGTACCGCCATCCAGCCCGGTAGTTTCGCCAGACTTCCGCCTGCCGGCTCTCGGTTCGCTCGATCACGTCATCGACCAGCGCGCCGTCCCCCGAGACCCTGCTATCGATGCCTTCGTCGAGATCCTTTCGGCTACCGCGGGGTCCGACCTGAACGCTGATGAGGACCGCGACTTGAACGCCGATGCTACGAGATTTGATCCCGGACCTGAGACTTAGCTCGACTTTGGCCAATTTGTCGGGCTGCGAGGTAGGGTGAGGTGACGAAGCGAGCGTGGCGGCTGGACACCTCCAAGAACCTCGCCTCTTACCGCCTGATGTGATTCCATCTTGTTGTGGGTGGGAACTGGGTCGATGCGAGGTCAAGCAGGGTTCTTCGACATCGACGAGCGGCTGAAGGATCTGTCGGCCAAGGGCGACGATCTCGAACGGCTCAAAAGGCCTCGTCGACTTCGAGATCTTCCATCCGGCGCTGCGGCGGGCGGTGCCGCGCTTGGATCACGGCAAGGGCGGTCGGCCGCTGTTCGATCACGTGCTGATGTTCAAGGTGCTGGTGCTGCAGAGCATGCACGCGCTGTCGGACGAGCGCTGCGAGGTCCTGATCAAGGACCGGCTCTCGTTCATGCGCTTCCTTGGTCTGGGCCTCGCCGATCCGGTACCGGACGCCAACACCATCTGGGCGTTCCGCGAGGCGCTGACGTGGGCGAGGATCGACGGCGAGCCGGCGGTCGGCGTGCTGTTCAAGCGCTTCGACGCGGCGGTGAAGGCGTCGGGGTACCTGGCCACGGGCGGACAGATCATCGACGCCACCATCGTTGCGGCGCCCAAGCAGCGCAACACGCGGGCCGAGAAGCAGGCGATCAAGGAGGGCCGCACCCCGGAGGGCTGGGCGGACAAGCCGGCGAAGCTGGCGAAGTTGGATAGGGATGCGCGTTGGAGCATCAAGGTCACCAAGGCCAAGCCGCGCGAGGACGGGGCGAAGATGGTCGACATCGCGGTGCCAGCGCTCGGGTACAAGAACCGCATCGGCATCGACCGCCGCCACGGGCTGATCCGGACCTGGGCGGTCACCAGCGCCGCCGCCCACGATGGCGCCAGGCTCACAGCTCTCCTCGACCGTGAGAACACCGCGAGCGACGTCTGGGGCAACACGGGCTACCGCTCGAAGAGCAATGAGGCGCACCTTGCCGACCATGGCTTTCTCTCGCGCATCCACCGCAAGAAGCCGTCGGGACGGCCGATGCCGCATGCGACCCGGCGCGCCAACGCCAGCAGGTGCAGAGCGCGCGCGGCGGTCGAGCACGTCTTCGCTCACGAGAAAGGGCCAATGAGCCTCGTCGTGCGCACCATCGATCTCGCCCGTGCCCGCGTGAAGATCGGCTTGGCCAACCTCGCCACCAACATGAGGCGGTTCGTCTGGCTCGACGTGCGACGTGCGCCCATCGTGGCCTGATGAGCCCATAAACCGCCCCCGGAACGCCAAATAGCGCCGTAGCGAGCCCATTCAGCGATCACCAGACGCCTCCGTTGCAGTCACAAGGCTGAAAAGCGACGGTTCTTGGAGGCGTCCAGGTTCTTGGCGCTGTGATCGCTTTGGATGGCCGTGTCTGAAGTCGACCGACAATACGATCCTGCCGGCTACGTCGGCGATGGACGACGGCTTGCGCGGCTTCGAGACCTCGATGGGCGGCAAGTCGGTGCTGGTCGGCGCCTCCGTGCATCGGGCCAAGGCGTCGACGAAGCGGCCGTCCAGCTCAATGCCGTAGCAGCGCCGCCGCGTCAAATGGGCGGCGACCAGCGTCGTGCGAGAAGTCGAGCAGCGCGTCGGCGATGAGCGCGACCGGCTCGCGGGTGGCGTGTCGCTCGGTCGCCTCCGGCCGGTCGCGGCCGAAGCCGGCGTAGCCCGGCACGCGGCAGATCGTCGAGCGCTCGCGCCCGTACTTGCCGCCACGGGAGAAGAAGGGTCCGGAGCGGCTGCGTCCACCACCAAGAACGATGACTGACCCGATGTTGGTCACCCTGGGCGACCCTTGGGCCGGCGAGTAGGCCGAACGGTGCCCTTGGGTCTCCTTCGACAGGTGCACCGACCGGCGTTGATCCGCGGCCGACCCGAAGGTCGTCCGCGCTCGGGTCCTGGAGGATGGGCGTCGTTCAGAACAGGTACCGGAAGCCGCCCTTGCCGCCGTAGAACTGGTTCTGCCCGGAGAACTCGCCATCGAAGGTGCCGAAGATCGCCGAGCGCGGGCCGATCGCGAGTTCCGCGCCGGCCTTGACCTGCGCCGCGTTGTAGGAGGGCCGCGCGCCCTCGACGAGGAACACCGAGCCCGGCAGGCTGGTCAGCGCGCCGACCTCGGTCCGCTGCGGCGAGAACTCGTGGACGTAGGCCGCCTGCAGGCTCGGCGTCAGCACCATGCCGTTGCCGAGGCTCAGCGTGCCCTGGTAGCGGGCGCCGACGAAGCCGGGAACGGACGCGCTGCTCTGGCCCTGCACGGCGAGACCGAGCACGGTCGGGCCGTTCAGGTTGGCCTCGCTGAAGCCGCCCGAGCGCAGGCTCGCCGCCTCCACCGCGACGAACGGCGTGAACACCCCCGCCCCGCCGCCGGCGATCGGGCGGCCGGCCTCGACGCGGGTGCGCACCTCCTGCGACCCGAAGCGGCCGCGCTCGGTTTCCCCGGCCAAGCCGCCGAAGCCGGCGACGGTGCGGGTCGTCGTGTTGTCGAAGAACGAGCCGCCGACCGAGCTGGCGCCGTAGAAGTGGCCGAGCGTGAACAGGTCGTAGAGGGCGACGTGGGCGCCGGTGGTCGAGCCGGACGTGGCCCGCCCGCCGACGTCGAAGGTGCCGTTGGAGCCGCCCACCGCGACGCCGACGAGGGCGCCGGGGGTGACCTGGTAGTCGACGCCGAGCGAGCCGCCGTAGACCGCGTTGCTCTGGCCGGCGACACCGGCCGCTCCGTTGCCTTGCAACGTTTCCTCGCCGCCGAAGCCGGTTGCCCAGGCGCGCCAGGTGCGCGTCGGCGCCACCGGCCCCGGCGCGATGAACTGCGGGCGCGAGGCCGGCAGGTCGGCGAGCTCGCGCAGCGGCTGGACCTTGGCCCCGTCGCCGGGCGCCAGCGCGAGGACGCCGCCCGGCTGCGGCGCGGTGAGCGTGATGGCGTTGGCGGAGCCGCCGCCGCCGTAGAAGGTGGTCTGGTCGAAGATGGAGGAGGTGAACTCCGACACCTCGCGGTGCGCCAGGTTCTGCGCGGCGATCAGGCCCTCGCCCGACAGCGCGTTGAAGATGGCCTGCGCCTGGCCGGCCTGCCCCGGCGCGAAGGTCGCGAGCGCGGCGACGACCTGTCCGTTCGGGTTGGAGGCCGCCGCCGCGCTCAGGCCGTTCGCCACGGCCGCCTGGTTCGGCGTCGCCGCCGCCACCGCGAAATTCGGGGTGCCGAACGACAGGAACACGTTGGTGTTGGGGTCGTAGCTGAGGGTGGGCGTGGCGAACAGCAGGTTGGTGGCGACGCCGGCGAAGGTGCCGGTCACGCCGCCGGCCGCGCCCTGGAGGATCAGGTTGTTCTTCGATGTCACGAAAGGTCCGGACGTCGGCAGCTGAACGGAAACGTTGGCGCCGGTCAGCGTCGCCGTGCCGGTCGCGACCACGCTGGTGACCTGGGTCGGCGTCGCGACGAGGGCTAGGGTCGAGCCAGGCGCGAAGCTGATGTTGCCGTTGACCGCGAGGCGGGTGCCGCCCAACCCCGCCGCTCCGGCGGCCAGCGCGGCCTGGGCGGCGAGCGAGCCCGGCGCCAGAACGCCGCCGGCGTTGACGGCGACCCCGGCAACGGTGCCGGACCCGGTCAGGGTGCCGGTGCCACCGACGATCGTCGCCGCCTTGAGCGTGCCGTTGGCGTCGAGCACGCCGCCCGCGCCGACCGTGACCGCCGTGTTGACCACGTCGCTCGCCGCCAGCGACAGCGTGCCCGTGACGTTGCCGAAGTAGCCGGCCGCCGCGGCGAGGTCGATGCGCGTCCAGTAGGAGAGCGAGGTGCCGTAGAAGGCCGCCAGCGCGTTGGTCTCCGTGTTCACGATGATCTGGTTGATCGTGCTGGTTTGCAGGGTGCCGGCCACGTCGCCGTTGGGCGCGATGGTGGTCGCCGCCGCCGTGTTGCCGCCGTAGATCGGCGAGAGCAGGATGGAGGCGTCCGGGCCGCCGGCCGGCGCCGCCTCGCGGGGCGCCTGCGCGAGGGTCAGGATCGGCAGGCCGTAGGTGAGGTTGGCGGTGTAGGCGGCTGCCGCCGCCGCCGAGACGGCGTAGGGATCGTTCGCGGTGTTGGCCGCGCTGTTCGCGCAGGCCGTGACGGTTCCCCCGCACGTCGCGGAGGCCGCCGTGAGGTAGGGCGTGATCTGCGTCGAGGCGGCGGTGTAGTTCGCCGGCAGGTTGATCGCCGTTCCCGTCGTCGCCGCGTTGTTGATGTAGGCGGCGTTGGTGAAGGCTTGCGACAGGTCGTAGCCGGCCAGGGCGCGGCTCGCGATGATGTCGAGCGGGTAGTGGACGCCGAGCACGATGCGGCTGTTGGCGTAGGCCGACGCCCGGTACAGCATGCTCTGGTATTCCTGCGGGACGAGCATCGCGAGCAGGATCGAGTCGGTGTAGGCGTAGGTGCTGTGGCCGCTGGGGAAGGACGGATTGGTGGCGAGCCCGTTCAGCGCGGTCGGATCGAAGAAGTTCAGGCTGCCGGGCGCGACCTGGACGGGCCGCGAGCTGCCGAACACGTCCTGGCCGGCGCCGGTGTTGGTCACGCCGTAGGCCATGTCGTAGACGCTGCTGGTCTGGTTCGGCAGGCCGTTGGGACCCGTCGGCAGGGCGGGCCCGCCGGCCGGAGCGAGCGCCGGGCTCGACACCAGCGTCGTCGTGTTGTTCGAGGCGGCCCCGTTCGCGAAGTAGTTCTTGGCGACGCCGAGGTTTGGGCTGGTGAGGTTGTTGTAGCCGTTGTTGAGCAGCGTCACGACGGCGTTGAGCGGCCCCGTGGTCGCGGTCGACGCCGTGACGCCGGCGACGTAGGCCTGACCCAGCACCGCGCCCAGTCCGCCGACCGGCTGCGAGGGCGTCACCGTGCCGCCCGCCGGCGCCGCCTGGTTCGGCAATCCCCCGCCGAGGTTCGCGGCGATGCCGAACGCGTTCGCGCCCGTGACCGGCGCGGTCCGCAACGCGTTCGACGTGGGATTGGGGGAGTTGAGCAGGTTCTCGTCGCTCTCGGCGAGCTGCTGGAGGATCGGTGTCGCGCTGTTGTTGATGGCGATCGACCGCGCCAGGTTCGCCGTCAGGGTCGCCTGCCCTACGCTCGTCGCGTTGAGGCCCAAGTACGGCCCGAGCAGGTTGAGGACGTTGTCGCTCGACAGCGAGATGGTCGTGGGCGCCCCGGTCGTCACCACCTGCGCCCGCGCGCCCGCCGCGACCGCTCCCGCCGCCATGAACGCGAAAACTGAGACTGAACGCTTGAAGTCCATCGATCCAACCCCCGAGTACGCGGGGGTCGATATCGGCACTCCGTAAAACATTTATGTCGGCTGATTGACAGTCGCGCACGGCGGGCACGTGTGGCAATCATGTCGAGCCGCGTCGCGGGTCGTCGCTCCATCGGATGCGCGAAGCGGACCCTCCCGGAGCCTCGGCCCGACTAACGCGCGGCGACGGCCGGGATCGGCCTCTACTTCTGCCAGGCGGCGATCGCCTCGCTGAGGTCGCGCTGCCCCGACTCGCTCTTCTCGAAGGTCAGCTTGGCGATCTTGCCGCTGGCCAGCAGCATGGGGATGTCGATCCACTGCAGCGAGCGCATCATGTCGAGGTTGGTCGCCTCGGCGGCGCCGGGGCTCAGGCCGACGAGGAACGAGTTCGCGATAACCGACACCGTCACGCCGGCCAGGCCCTCGCCGGTCGCGCTGTCCTCCCGACGCAGCTGCGGCACGCTGATCTGCTTGATGTCGCCGGTCGGGCTGCCGGGCTGGACGACGAAGCGCACCTTGATGGTGTGCGAGGCCGGCAGCGAGGCGTCGGTGTTCTTCTCGAAGGTGACGACCGCCCTCGTCTTGTCGTCGGGCACGTCGACGTCGGCCTCGACCGCCAAGCCGACCGGATCGTTGGAACCGCCGCTCACGTTGTTGAGCTTCCACACCACGGTCCCGAGAAACGTCTTGACCTTGTTGGCCTCGCCGGGCGCCTCCACGAGCAGGGCGGCGCGATGGGCGACCGGCAGCTCCGGATTGGCCGGCGCGGCGGCCGGCTGATTGGCGGCGGTTTGCGTCGCCGCCGGGTCGGCGGCAGGCGGGTTGACGGACGCCTGACCGCTCGTCGCCGGCGCGGGATCGGTGTCGGACGCGGGGGGACCGCCCACGCGCTCGGCGATCTTGCCGGAGTCCGCCTGCGCCTGCTGCTCGGTCGGCGTGGAGCGGACAACCGTCTGCGGGCGGTCGCGCAACTTGTAGGCGGCGATCCCGATGAGCAGGACAACGACCCCGATCCCCACGGGGATGATCCACAACGGCCGTTTCGCGCCGGCGGCGGAGGGTGGCTGCGGAGCGAACGGCCGCCGCCCGCCGGCGCGCGGGCGCGCACCGGGCAACCTGAAGCCCCTCGGCGTTTCAGCGGCCGCTTCATCCGGGTCGGAGCGTCCGACGACCGGCGCGCCAGATCGGCGCTCGTCGGGCACCGGCGCCTCGGGTGTAGGCACCTCCGGCACCGGGACCCCGGCGGCCGGCGCGGCGGGAACGGTCGCCAGGGAAGCGGCGGGCCCGTCGGGGGGCCGGTCCTCCGCGACCGGCGCGGGCTTCGGGGTCGGCGCCTTGGTACGCAGCGCCGGAAGCGGCCTCCGCTCGCCGGGTCCCAGCGCCCCGCCGGCGGGGCGGGCCGGCGTCCCCATCGGCACGGGCGATCGGGCCGGCCCCGCGACCGGCGCCGAGACCGCCCGCGCCTCCGTCGGGGAAGACCCGGCGTCCGCCACCGCAAGCGGGCGGCTGGCGAGTTCGCCTTCCAGCCGCTCGACGGCGCGATCCAGCTCGTTCGACTCGCGCTCGATGTCCTCGTCCGGCACCGGCGGGTGCAGCGTCCGCAACTGGCCGATCAACGCCTTGCGCGCCCGGTCGTACACGATCCGCCGCTTGTCGAGCGTCGGATCGGGCAAACTCGCGATGGCTTTGGCGAGCAAAGGATAGTATTCGGCCATGCGGCTTCAGAGCATTCCGGACCGGGCTCGTCAATCCGTCTCGTCGGGCGGCGCACCGCTCGCCACGCGCCTGGTTAACACCGCCGTGGAAAGCCGTCGGGCGACGCGCCGCTCAGTCCCGGAACGGGTCGTGCACCAGGATCGTGTCCTCGCGCTCCGGGCTCGTCGACAACAGCGCGACCGGCGCCTCGATCAGCTCCTCGATACGGCGCACGTACTTGATCGCCTGCGCCGGCAGGTCGCCCCAGGAGCGCGCCCCGGCGGTGGTGCCCGGCCAGCCGGCGATCGTCTCGTAGACCGGGGTGACGCGGGCCTGCGCGCCCTGGCTCGCCGGCAGCCGGTCGACGCGCCGCCCGTCCAGCTCGTAGTGCGTGCACACCTCGATCCGCTCGAACCCGTCGAGGATGTCGAGCTTGGTCAGCGCGATGCCGTCGATGCCGGACGTCTTCACCGTCTGGCGCACCAGCACCGCGTCGAACCAGCCGCAGCGGCGGCGGCGGCCCGTGTTGACTCCGTATTCGCGACCGCGGTCGCCGATGCGCCTCCCGGTCTCGTCGTCGAGCTCGGTCGGGAACGGGCCGCCGCCCACCCGCGTCGTGTAGGCCTTGGCGATGCCGAGCACGTAGCCGATCGCCTTCGGCCCCAATCCCGACCCGGTCGCGGCGTTGGCCGCCACCGTGTTGGAGGAGGTGACGAAGGGGTAGGTGCCGTGGTCGACGTCGAGCAAGGCTCCCTGCGCGCCCTCGAACAGGATGCGGCGGCCCTCGCGGCGCAGCCGCTCGAGGCGCTCGAACACGCAATCCATGTAGGGCAGGATGTGGGGGGCCACCGCCATCAGCTCGTCGCGGATCGCCTCAGCGGTCACCGGCTCCAGCCCCAGGCCGCGCCGCAGCGGCTCGTGGTGGGCGAGCAGACGGGCGATCTTCTCGTCGAGCAGGGCGGGCTCGGCGAGGTCGCACAGCCGGATCGCGCGGCGCCCCACCTTGTCCTCGTAGGCCGGGCCGATCCCGCGCTTGGTGGTGCCGATCTGCGCGCCAGGTGTCAGGCTGGTCTCGCGGTGCGCGTCGAGTTCGCGGTGCAGCGACAGGATGAGCGGCACGGTCTCCGCGATGGCGAGCCGGTCCGGCGTCACCTCGACCCCTTGCGCCCGGAGCTTGGCGATCTCCCCGATCAAATGGGTCGGGTCGACCACCACGCCGTTGCCGATCACCGACATCTTGTTCGGCCGCACGATGCCGGACGGCAGCAGGGCGAGCTTGAACGTCACCCCGTCGATCACCAGCGTGTGGCCGGCGTTGTGGCCGCCCTGGAAGCGCACCACCACGTCCGCCGCGTTCGACAGCCAGTCGACGATCTTGCCCTTGCCCTCGTCGCCCCATTGGGCGCCGACCACCACCACGTTCGCCATCGCGTCACTTGAACTCTTGGCGGCGGACCGACCCGCCGGAACGGGAAAAGGCCCCGGTGCAAGGCACGGGAGCCCTTCACAGGCGAGGCCTAACTAATCGGCGCGGTCGAGGCAAGCGGTCCGCCGGCCGGCGCCGCCGGTCGGCCGAGGCGGTTTCGCGCCTTCGCACCGCCCCGCCTCCCGTGGCGGACCGATCGTCCCGGCCTCGCGGCGTGGACAGCGGGAGACTGTTTTGCGACACTTTTCCGGCGTCGAACGCCGTTGACGCAGAACGGCCTGTCGCCGCCAGCCGACATCGCGGGCGCCGGTGTCGCCCGGTGCCGACATGGGTGCGCAAGTGATGTCGCCGGCCGTCGACATCCTTACATAGCATGGCGCCCCCATCCCACCGGACACACCCGACCATGACACCCACCCCGATCGTCCCCATCCCCACGACGGGCGGTTGAGCGTGGCGCGCCCCGCCCCGGCCTACGGCTTCGACGCGCCGGTGCTGACGCGCAACGCGCTGGGCGGCGGCGGCGCCGCGCTGGTCACCGCCACCGCGCTCACCGCCATCTTCGGCCTCACGGCGGTCGTCGCCGGCACCGTGCTCACGCTGGTCGGCGCGGGGCTGCTCGCATGGGGCTGCTCGCTGATCGCCTACGCGGTCAGGGGCAAGTTCGCGGTCCGCGACCGCATGCTGGCGCTCGTGCCGTGGCGCGGGAACGAGCGGGTGCTGGATGTCGGCACCGGGCGCGGCCTGCTGATGATCGGCGCCGCCAAGCGGCTGGACGACGGCGCCGCGGTCGGCCTCGACGTGTGGCGGTCCTTCGACCTCACCGGCAACTCGCGGGAGAACGCGCTCGGCAACGCCGCCTTGGAGCAGGTGTACACCCGGGTGAAGGTGATCGACGGCGACGCGCGAGCGATGCCGCTCCCGGACGCCACCTTCGACGTGGTGCTGTCGCTCTGCTGCCTCCACGCGGTGCCCAAGGCGGAGCGGGCCGAGGCCTGTCGCGAGATCGCCCGCCTGCTGAAGCCCGGCGCCCGCGCGATCATCGGCGACCGCCTCCCGCCCGATCCCTTGGTGAAGGCCTTCAGGGCGGCCGGATGCCAGGTGGACCGGCCCCGCTTCCACCTGCGGACGGCGCTGACGCCGTTGTGGATCACCGTGGTGCGCCGGCCGTAGATCGACGGGTGTGGTCCCGACGATCCCGTCGCGCCCGGCCGAGGCCGGCCGGCGACCCGATGATCGCACCGCTTCGGGCCTGCCGTCGGTGGTGGCGCCGGCAACCTCACATGAAGCGGGATGTGCGGAGGCCCGCCTCGCGCGCGAGGGTCCGCCGGTCGTCCGGGCAGGGCATCGAAGCGCGACTGGCCTACCTCGACGCCGCTTCCGCCATGGGCCGTTCGATGCCAACCCTTCGTCGTTCGTCCGTCTTCATCGAGGCGTCTTCACCGTCGACGACGAGGTCGAAGTCCAGGAGGCGGTGGATCATCCTTCGCACGTCGCGGGCGGTTTGCTCCGACACGTTGGCGCGATGCGCGCACGCGCCCCAGACGATCCCGCTCAGGGTGTGCGGCGTGGGGGCGATCAGACCCGGCCAGGATTCGAAGAACCCGGCGAGGCCTTCCTTCATGGCCTCCATCGCCGACGGCGCCGTCCCGCCCCTTCGCCTGCGATCCAGGTGGAAGCGCAGGACGTGCTCGTCCCTGCCGTGCATCGTCAGCAGGAGGTCGATCGCGCGAAGCAGCCGATCGTCGAAGCTCAGGGTCGCGCTGTCGAGGATCGAGGCGAGTCCGCTCACGTAGCCGTCGATGACCGGCGCCACGGCTTCGACCATGAAGCCGTCGCCCTTGTTGAAATAGTAAGTCAACAATGCCGGCGTGATGCCGATTGCCGTCGCGATTTCCATGCGCGAGAAGTCGTGCAGTGCTCCGTTCCTCAGAGCGACGATGAACTCGGACAGGATTCGATGTTTGCCGACCTGCGCGTCGCCCTTGACTGGGCGGCCCCTCGCTCGTTTCGCCATCATCGGCCTCGCTCCTACACAAGACACTACAATTAAGTAGAACCTAAATTAATCGATAGCAATCCCTTTGTGGTTTCAGAGCGCCGGATTAACTTTTGTGAATCGTAGACTGCCGTCGCCGGCTCTTTCCTGACCGTCGGCCGGACCACGACTTCGATCGGTCGCGTGCGGCGACCCGATCGAAGGTCCGTCCGGTGCCCGCCTGGTCAACCGGCAAGCTTGACGCGTCTCCGGGCCTCGCGGCCTATGCACCCGTGCCCTCCGGGACCCGCCGCCGGTCCCGGGCGAGCCGGAGGGAGGACGCCGAGCGCATGCGCATCCTGATCATCGACCCCATGTTCACCGGCTCCGCCGACATCGAGGTGGACGCCGCCGGGCCGGACATGACGCTCGATTTCGTCCGCACCGACCACGTGCCGGACGCGGCGGCGGGGCGGGCGGATGCCGTCATCACCTGCCGTAGCCTGCGGCCGATCGCGGCCCCGCTCATCGAGCGCTTCGAGCGGGCCAAGGTGCTCGTCCAGGCCGGCGTCGGCACCAACCACATCGACGTCGACGCTTGCGCCCGGCGCGGCATCGCGGTGTGCAACACGCCGCATTACGGGACGCGGGAGGTCGCCGACCACGCCATCGCGCTGACGCTGGCGCTCGCGCGCGGGATCACCGCCTACAACAACCGGCTGCTGCTGCGCGGGGATGGCTGGCAGACGCCGCCCCACCCTTTCCCGCCGGTGCGGCGGCTCTCCGGCCAAGTGTTCGGCGTCGTCGGGCTCGGACGGATCGGCACGGCGACGGCGTTGCGCGCCGGCGCGTTCGGGATGACGGTCGGCTTCCACGACCCGCACCTGCCCACCGGGCACGAACTCGCGCTCGGCCTGCGGCGCTTCGCGACGCGCGACGAACTCCTCGCCGCCGCCGACATCGTCAGCCTCCATTGCCCGCTCGACGCCGGGACGGCGGGGATGATCGACGGCGCCGCCGTCGCGCGGATGAAGCCCGGCGCCATCCTCGTCAACACGGGTCGCGGCGGCGTCGTCGATCTCGACGCGGTCGAGCACGGGTTGCGGACGAACCAGCTCCGCGCGGCGGGGCTCGACGTTCTACCGGTGGAACCGCTCGACGGCGGCCACCCGCTGATCGCGGCCTGGCGCGCCGGGGAGCCCTGGCTCGAAGGACGGCTGATCCTGACGCCGCACGCCGCCTTCTACACCCCCGAGAGCCTCGCCGACATGCGGCGCCTCTCGGTGGCCACCGCCGTCGACGTGCTGCGGACCGGTCGCCTCCGCGACTGCGTGAACCGCCCCGATCTCGAGCGCTATGGGGCGGGGCGGCTCGGTCGCTGACGCCGGAGCCTCACGGCGCCCAGGTCGCCGCCAGCCGCGCTACGGCGGTGTCGAAGGCCAGGCCGGGGCCGGTCGCGACCGGCGGTTGGCGGCGCCCGTCCTCAGTTGCCCGGCGCGAACATCCCGCCCTGCTCCCCCTGGAGCTTCACCGCCTCGACGAGGCCGTGCTTGACCGCGGAGCCGACCGCGGCGAGCGACGCGGCGTCGGCCCCGTGCCAGTTCGGCTGCCGGGCATGCAGCTGCGCGGCGCTGGTGGCGAGGTAGAGCGCGACGGCGGCGAGGAACATCCCGTTCAAGCGATGGTGGTCGATCATGGCAGCCCTGTCCGTTCGGTCCCGAACAGGTAACACGCGGCATTGTGCACCGCAGCAAAAACGCGTGACTTCTGCTGCATGACAGCATTGTGGCGTCGACATGATTTGCGTCCGGCCCGGTGACGGCGCGTCGTCAGGGCGTCGACCGGGCCGTCCCGGCCATCCCGCTACAGCGGCCTCTTGATCAGCTTCGCCAGCAGGCCGACGATGCCCTCGCGGAAGGCGAGGACGCAGAACACGAAGACGGCGCCCTGGATGATCGTCACCCAGCTGCCGAAGGGGGCGAGGCCGTCCTCCATCGCCACGATGACGAGCGCGCCGACGATGGGGCCGAACACGGTGCCCATGCCGCCCACCAGCGTCATTAGCACCACCTCGCCCGACATCGACCAGTGCACGTCGGTCAGGGACGCCAGCTGGAACACCAGGGCCTTCGTGGCGCCGGCAACCCCCGACAGCGTCGTCGACAGCACGAAGACGGCGAGCTTGTACTGGTTGACGCGGTAGCCGAGCGACACCGCGCGGGGCTCGTTGTCGCGGATCGCTTTCAGCACCTGGCCGAACGGCGAGTGGATGATCCGGGTGATGAGCAGCAGCCCGGCCATGAAGACGACGGCGACGAGCGCGTACATCGCCCGGTCGTGGCCGAGGTCGACGAGGCCGAACAGCCGGCCGCGCGGCACCGACTGGATGCCGTCCTCGCCGCCGGTGAAGCGCGCCTGGAGGCAGAAGAAGAACACCATCTGCGCGAGCGCCAGCGTCACCATGGCGAAGTAGATGCCCTGGCGGCGGATCGCCAGCGCGCCGACCGCGAGGCCGAGGCCGGCGCCCACCGCCGTCCCGCTGAGGATCGCCAGCTCGGGCGACAGCCCCCATCGCTTGGCGGCGTAAGCGGTGGTGTAGCTGGCCATGCCGAAGAAGGCGGCGTGGCCGAAGGAAAGCAGGCCCCCGTAACCGAGCAGCAGGTTGAAGGCCATCGCGAACAGCGCGAAGCACAGCGCCTTCATCAGGAACACGGGGTAGACGACGAACGGCGCCCCCACCAGCGCGAGGGCGATGAGGACGAACAGGGCGCGGTGCAGCGCGGCGGCGTCGCCGCGATCGGCGAGCGGCTGCGCCAGGGGCGTGGCGGTGTCGGGCGGGGCGAGGGCGGCGTCGCTCATCAGGCGGGCTTTCCGAACAGGCCGGCCGGCTTCACGAGCAGCACGACCGCCATGATCACGAAGATCACCGTGGAGGAAGCTTCGGGGTAGAACACCTTGGTCAGGCCCTCGACGAGGCCGAGCGCGAAGCCGGTGAGGATCGCGCCGCCGATCGACCCCATGCCGCCGATCACCACCACCGCGAACACCACGATGATGATGTCGGCGCCCATGTTAGGGTTGACCGAGTAGATCGGCGCCGCCAGCACCCCGGCGAGCCCGGCGAGCGCCACGCCGAACCCGTAGGTCAGCGTCAGCAGCAGGGGCACGTTGACGCCGAAGGCTCCGACCAGCGTCGGGTTCTCCGTCGCGGCGCGGAGGTAGGCGCCGACCTTGGTCTTCTCGATCACCAGCCACGTCGCGAGGCACACGGCGAGCGAGACGGCGACCACCCAGCCCCGGTAGTTCGGCAGGAACATGAAGGGAAGCCTCTGGCCACCCGTCAGCTCGCGGGGGATCGCGTAGGGCAGGCCCGAGGCGCCGTATTCCGTGCGGAAGAAACCCTGGATCAGCAGCGCGAGGCCGAAGGTCAGCAGCAGGCCGTACAGGTGATCGAGCTTGTACAGCCGCGCGATCAGCAGGCGTTCGAGCACGATGCCGAACAGGCCGACGATGAGGGGCACCAGCAGGAGCGCCCACCAGTAGCCGATGCCAGTGTAGTTGAGCAGCATCCAGGCGACGAAGGCCCCCATCATGTAGAGGGCGCCGTGGCTGAAGTTGATGACGTTGAGCAGGCCGAAGATGACGGCGAGGCCGAGCGACAGGATGGCGTAGAACGAGCCGTTGATGAGGCCGAGCAGGAGCTGTCCGAACAACGCCTGGACCGGAACGCCGAAGAGCGTGCCCATGACCTCAGACCCCCAGGTAGGCGTGCAGCCGATCGCTGTTGGCGTCGGCGGCGGCGAGGGTGTCGACCACGCGGCCCTGCTCGATCACCACATGCCGGTCGGCGATGCTTTGCGCGAACCTGAAGTTCTGCTCGACGAGCACGATGGTGAACCCTTGCGTCTTCAGGAGCCTTAGGCTGCGCCCGATCTGCTGGACGATGACCGGGGCGAGGCCTTCCGTCGGCTCGTCGAGGAGCAGCAGCTTGGCGCCGGTGCGCAGGATGCGGCCGATCGCCAGCATCTGCTGCTCGCCGCCCGACAGCTTGGTGCCCTGGCTGCGCGCGCGCTCCCTCAGGTTCGGGAACATCTCGTGGACCTGCGCGACCGACAGGCCGCCGAGCTTGACGATGGGAGGCAGGGTCAGGTTCTCCGCCACGGTGAGGCTGGAGAAGATGCCGCGCTCCTCCGGCACGTAGCCGAGGCCGAGGCGGGCGATCCGCCGCGAGGCCAGGCGGATCGTCTCGACGCCGCCGAGCACCACCGATCCGCTGCGCCGGCCCAGGATGCCGATGATGGCGCGCAGCGTGGTCGTCTTGCCGGCGCCGTTGCGGCCGAGCAGCGTCACCACCTCGCCGGCGTTCACCGCGAAGTCGATGCCGTGCAGGACGTGGCTCTCGCCGTACCAGCCCTGGAGGCCGCGCACCGCCAGGAGCGGGGTGGCGGCCGCCGCCATGACGGGCTCATAGACCGGCCCGCGCGCGAGCACCTCAACCATGGGCGTCCCCGATGTAGGCTTCGATCACCCGCGCGTCGCGCGAGACGGCGGCGTAGTCGCCCTCCGCCAGCACCTTGCCGCGCGCCAGCACGGTGATGCGGTCCGACAACGACGCCACGACCGACAGGTTGTGCTCGACCATCAGGACCGTGCGGTTGGCGGCGACCCGGCGGATCAGCGCGGCGGTGCGCTCGACGTCCTCGTGGCCCATGCCGGCCATCGGCTCGTCGAGCAGCAGCATGGCGGGGTCGAGCGCCAGCGTGGTGGCGATCTCCAGCGCGCGCTTGCGCCCGTAGGACAGGTCCTTCGCCGGACGGTCCCTGAACTCCTGCAGGCCGACGTCCTCGACCAGCGCCAGGGCCTCGGCGTCGAGGCGGCGCAGCACCTTCTCCGAGCGCCAGAAGTCGAAGGACGAGCCGTGCGCCCGCCGCTGCAGCGCGACGCGCACGTTCTCCTTGACCGTGAAATGGGGGAACACCGCCGAGATCTGGAACGAGCGCACCAGGCCGCGCCGGGCGACGTCGGCCGGCCTCATCCCCGTGATGTCGCGGCCGTCGTAGCGGATCGTGCCGGCGGTCGGCGTCAGGAACTTGGTGAGGAGGTTGAAGAAGGTTGTCTTGCCGGCGCCGTTGGGGCCGATCAGCGCGTGGATGGTGCCGCGCCTGACGTGCAGGTCCGCCCCGTTCACGGCGCGGAAGCCCTTGAACTCCATGACGAGGCCGTCGGCCGCGAGGATGATGTCTTCCATGCGCCCTCCCACGACGCCCGGCCGCCGGTCCGCCCAACACCCTATCGTCGGCCGAGGTCGCTTGATAGGCGAAACGCGCGTCCCGTTCGAGCCCCTTGCCGAGCCGAACCGCCGTCCGTTCGAGGGAGCGCTGGCGCGCGACCTACTTGCCGGCGGACGCCGACGCGACGAGGGGGCAACCGCCCTCGTTCAGCGGCCGGAAGGCTTCGGCGGCGGGGATCGTCGCGCGCAGCTTGTACAAGTCCCAGGACGCCTTCGACTCGGACGGCTTCTTCACCTCGAACAAGTACATGTTGTGGATCGTGCGGCCATCGATCCGCACCGACCCCCGGCCGAACAGCGGGTCGTCGGTCGGCATGGCCTTCATCGCGTCGACGGTTCTCCGGCCGTCCTTGAAATCGGCCCCGGCGGCGACCGCCTTCAGGTAGTGCAGCGTGGCGGCGTAGTCGCCGGCCTGGATCATCGATGGTTCCAGCTTCGGCAACTGCGCGTTGAAGCGCTTGGCGAAGGCGCGCGTCCCGTCGTTCAGGTCCCAGTAGAAGGGCGTGGTCAGCACTAGGCCCTGGGCCGCCGCGAGCCCGACCGCGTGGACGTCGGGGATGTAGACGAGCAGGCCGGCGAGGTTCTGGCCGCCGGCGACGATCCCGAACTCGCCCGCCTGCTTGATCGCGTTGGTGGCGTCGGTGCCGGCGCTGGCCAGCCCGACGATCTGCGCCTTGGACGCCTGCGCCTGGAGCAGGAACGAGGAATAATCCGCCGTGCCGAGCGGCGCGCGGACGGAGCCGAGCACCGAGCCGCCGCCGGCCTTGACCACGGCGGCGGTGTCGCGCTCCAGCGCCTGGCCGAAGGCGTAGTCGGCCGTGATGAAGAACCACGTCTTGCCGCCGGTCTGCACGACGGCGTTGCCCGTCCCGTGCGCCTGCGCCCAGGTGTCGTTGGTCCAGTGCACCGTGTTCGGCGAGCAGGCCTTGCCGGTGAGGTCCGACGTCGCCGGCCCGGAGGCGAGCAACACCTTGTTGCGGTCCCTCGTGACCTGGTTCACCGCCAGCGCGACGGCGGAGTTGGTCACGTCGGCGATCACGTCGACGCCCTCGGTGTCGTACCATCGCCGCGCGATGGTGGCGGCGACGTCGGGCTTGTTCTGGTGGTCGGCCGCGATCACGTCGATCGTCCAGCCCTTGGCTTGCAGGCCGGAGTCCTCCACCGCCAGGCGCGTGGCGAGGATCGCGCCGACCCCCGCGCTGTCGGTGTAGGGACCGGACTGGTCGGTCAGCACGCCGATCTTCAGCGTCTTGCCGGGCGCGGGGGCCGTCTGCGCCACGGCGTTGCCGATGGCGAGCACCGTCGCGGTCACGGCGAGCAGGCCCTTCAGAAGCTTCATGTTTTCCTCCCCATAAGACTTTTCTCGGACGCGGTCGAAAGCTTTGCCTCACCCCGGCGGCGAACGCTCCCGCAAGAACTCGACGACGGCGGCGTAATCCCGGCCGCGCCCGCCGGCCGCGACGAAACGGTCGTAGATGTCGCGGGCGGCGGCGCCGAGCGGCGTCGAGACGCCCGCCTCCGCGGCGACGTCCTGCGACAGGCCGAGGTCCTTCAGCATGAGGTCGGCGGCGAAGCCCGGCTTGTAATCACGGTTCGCGGCGGCACCCGGCACCGGCCCGGGCACCGGGCAGTGCGTGGTCAGCGCGAAGCATTGCCCAGACGAGGTGGAGGCGACATCGAACAGCGCTTGGCGCGACAGCCCCACCTCGTCGGCGAGGTTGAAGGCCTCGCTGACCGCGATCATCGTGATGCCGAGGATCATGTTGTTGCAGATCTTGGCCGCCTGGCCGTTGCCGCCCGAACCGCAGTGGACCACTTTGCGACCCATCAGGGCGAGGAACGGTCGCGCCCGCTCGTAGGCCTGCGCGTCGCCCCCGACCATGAAGGTGAGGGTCGCCGCCGCCGCCCCCTCCGTGCCGCCGGAGACCGGCGCGTCGACCGAGGCGAGCCCGGCGGCGTGCGCCAGCCCGTGCGCCGCGCGCGCGCTCGCGACATCGATGGTGGAGGAGTCGATCATCAGCGTGCCCGGCGCGGCAGCCGCCGCCGCGTCGCGCCACACTTGGCGCACCAGCGCTCCGTTGGGCAGCATCGTGACGACGACCGAAGCCGCCGCCGCCGCCGCCGCGATCGTCGGCGCGATGGCGACGCCGGCGGCTTCCGCCGCCGCGCAGGCGGCCGGCACGACATCGTAGCCGGTCACCGCGTGGCCGGCCTTGCGGAGGTTGGCGGCCATCGGCGCGCCCATGTTGCCGAGGCCGATGAAGGCGATGCGCGTCATGGAGGGCTTACTGCATCGTGGGGATGGAGAACTCCGCCCCGTCCTTGATGCCGGACGGCCAGCGCGAGGTCACGGTCTTGGTCTTGGTGTAGAAGCGCACCGCGTCCGGCCCGTGCTGGTTGAGGTCGCCGAAGCCGGAGCGCTTCCAGCCGCCGAACGTGTAATAGGCGAGCGGCACCGGGATCGGCACGTTGACCCCGATCATGCCGACCTGGACCTTCGAGGCGAAGTCGCGCGCAGCGTCGCCGTCGCGCGTGTAGATCGCGACGCCGTTGCCGTACTCGTGGCTCGACGGCAGCTTGAGCGCCTCGGCGTAGTCCTTGGCGCGCACCACGCAGAGCACGGGGCCGAAGATTTCCTCCTTGTAGATCCGCATGTCCGCCGTGACGTGGTCGAACAGGCAGCCCCCGTGGTAGAAGCCGTCCTCGTAGCCCTGCAGGCGGAAGCCGCGCCCGTCGACCGCCAGTGTCGCGCCCTCCGCGATCCCCACTTCGACGTAGTCGCGCACCTTGGCGACCGCCGCCTTGGTGACGAGCGGGCCGTAGTCGGCGGAGAGGTCGGTGGAGGGGCCGATCTTCAAACCCTCGACGCGGGGCACGAGCTTCTTCATCAGCGTCTCGGCGGTGCCCTCGCCCACCGGCACCGCGACGGAGATCGCCATGCAGCGCTCGCCGGCCGAGCCGTAGCCGGCGCCGATCAGCGCGTCGACCGCCTGGTCCATGTCGGCGTCGGGCATGATGATCATGTGGTTCTTGGCGCCGCCGAAGCACTGCGCGCGCTTCCCCGTGGCGGAGGCGCGGGTGTAGACGTACTCGGCGATCGCCGACGAGCCGACGAAGCCCACCGCCTGGATCTCGGGATCGTCCAGGATCGCGTCCACCGCCTCCTTGTCGCCGTTCACGACGTTCAGGATGCCGGCCGGCAACCCGGCCTCGATCATCAGCTCGGCGAGCCGCATCGGTACGCCGGGGTCGCGCTCCGACGGCTTGAGGATGAAGGCGTTGCCGCAGGCGATCGCGGGGGCGAACTTCCACATCGGGATCATCGCGGGGAAGTTGAAGGGCGTGATGCCGGCGACCACGCCGAGCGCCTGGCGCATCGAGTACATGTCGATGCCCGGCCCCGCCCCTTCCGTGTACTCGCCCTTCATCAGGTGCGGCACGCCGCAGGCGAACTCGACCACTTCCACGCCGCGCTGGATGTCGCCCTTGGCGTCGGGGATCGTCTTGCCGTGCTCGCGGGCGAGCAACTCGGCGAGCGCGTCCATGTCGCGGGCCACGAGCTGCAGGAAGCGCATCATCACCCGCGCGCGACGCTGAGGGTTGGTCGCCGCCCAGGCAGGCTGCGCGGCGGCGGCATCGGCGACCGCCGCGCGCATCTCCGCCTTGGAGGCGAGCGCGACGTGGGCGATCACCTCGCCGGTCATCGGCTGGAACACGTCGCTCGTGCGCCCCGAGGTGCCGGCGACGTTGGTGCCGCCGATGAAATGGCCGATCTCGCGCATGGGCGCCTCCCGAAGAATTTCGTTGCGCAAAGCCCTACACCGCCCGAAAAGCGACGGACATTCGCGATATTTTCGCAAGTGTTGTGCAAATACGGGCGGGATCGTGGGAGCTGAAGCCGATTGGAACCATCTGCGCTCCCTGCTCGCCGTCGCGCGCGGCGGGACCTTCACCGCGGCGGCGAGGACGCTCGGCGTCAAGCACTCCACCATCAGCCGCCACCTGGGGGAGCTAGAGGACAGCATCCGCGCGACGATCGTCGGCCGCGCCGCCGGCGGCCTGCGCCTGACGAGCGCCGGGGAGCGGCTGGTGGCGGCGGCGGAAGCGATGGAGCACCAGTTCCAGCAGGCCCGCGACGACATCGCCGGGCGCGACCCGCTGGTCGGCGGCACGGTGCGCATCGGCGCCCCTGACGGGTTCGGCGCCCTGTTCCTGGCGCCGCGCCTCCCGCGCCTGACCGGCGAGCACCCCGCCCTCACGGTCCAGCTGATGGCGATGCCCCGCATCTTCAACCTGACCAAGCGGGAGGCCGACATCGCGATCGCGCTCGCCGTTCCCGAACACGGGCGCCTGCTCGCGCGCAAGCTCGGGTCCTACCGGCTCGGCCTCTACGCCTCGGCCGACTACCTCGCCGGCCACGACGCGATTGAGGGCTCGGACGACCTCCGGCGCCACCGCTTCATCACCTACATCGACGATCAGCTCTTCACCCCCGAACTGGACACCCTCGACGAGGTCTCGCCCGGCGCGCGGGTCCCGTTGCAAAGCTCGAACATCGTCGCGCAGGCCCAGGCCGCCGCGCAGGGGGGCGGGCTCTGCATCCTCCCCTACTTCATCGCCAAGCAGGTCGCCGGCCTGCGGCCGGTGCTGGCGGAGCGGACGCGCATCGAACGGACGTGGTTCATGCTGATCCACGAGGACCAGCACGGCCTCGCCCGCATCCGCACGGTGAGCGAGTTCCTCGCCGCCGAGGTCGCCGCCAGCGCCGCCTTCTTCAACGAGCCTTGAGCGGGCTGGCGCGGCGCGAACCCCGCACGCCCACGGGAGACCTTACGCCCAACGGCGGACTTGACCGGAGGGAGGGCACGCCGCACGGCTACGGCCCCGCGGGAGGACCCATGCTGAAGACCCTATGTCTCGCCACCGGGCTGGCGACAGCGACGCTCGGCGTCGCCTGGTCGCAAACCCCGGTCAAGATCGGCGTGCTCAACGATCGTTCGGGCGTGTACTCCGACCTGTCGGGCGAGGGGGCCGTCGTCGCGGCCCGCATGGCGGTCGAGGACTTCAAGGCGATCGGCCCCGACCTGAGCGTCTCGATCGTCTCAGCCGATCACCAGAACAAGCCCGACGTCGGCGCGGCGATCGCCCGCCAGTGGTACGACCGGGATGGGGTCGACGCCATCTTCGACGTGCCGACCTCCTCGGTGGCCCTCGCCGTCAGCCAGATCACCAGGGACAGGAACAAGGTCTTCGTCACCTCGGGCGCCGGCACCACGGACCTGACGGGTGCCCAGTGCACGCCCAACACGGTGCAGTGGACCTACGACACCTACGCGCTCGGCAAGGTCACCGGCGGCGCGATGGTCAGGCGGGGCGGCAAGACCTGGTTCTTCGTGACGGCGGATTACACGTTCGGGCAGGCGCTGCAGCGCGACACGAGCGCGATCGTGGTGAAGGACGGCGGCACGGTGGTCGGCTCGGTCAAGACGCCGTTCCCGTCCGCCGACTTCTCGTCCTTCCTGCTCCAGGCGCAGGGCTCGAAGGCCAACGTCATCGCGCTGGCGAACGCGGGGGGCGATGCCATCAACGCGATCAAGCAGGCCGGCGAGTTCGGGATCACCGAGGGCGGCCAGTCGCTCGCCGCCCTGCTGGTCTACGCCAACGACATCCACGCCCTCACGACGAAGGTGGCGCAGGGACTGGTGCTGACGGAACCCTTCTACTGGGACATGAACGAGGGCACGCGCGCCTTCTCCGAGCGCTTCGCCAGGGCCTTCGGCGGCCTCAAGCCGACGGCGGAGCAGGCCGGGGTCTACGCCGGCCTGCTGCATTATCTAAAGGCGGTCGAGGCCTCGAAGAGCGCCAAGGACGGGGCGGCGGTGGTCGCCAAGATGAAGGCGATCCCGACCGACGACCCGTTGTTCGGCCAGGGCTCGGTGCGCGTGGACGGCCGGACGCTCCACAACATGTACCTGTTCGAAGTGAAGACGCCGGCGGAGTCGAAAGGCGAGTGGGACCTCTACAAGCTGCTCGCGACGGTACCCGGCGCCGAAGCGTTCCGGCCGCTGAACGAGGGCGGCTGCCCGCTGGTCGCCGCGAAGTAGAAGCGTCCGGCGTCCCGGCGAGCCCTTATTCCCAACGGCGTACTTGACCTCACGGGTGGCGCGCCGCACGGCTACCGCCACTTTGGGGGTCGCCATGCTGAAGTCTCTGATACTCGCCGCCGGGCTGACGGTGCCGACGCTCGGCGTCGCCTGGTCGCAGACCGCCATCAAGATCGGCGTGCTCAACGACCAGTCGGGCGCGTACTCCGACCTGTCCGGCCAAGGGGCCGTCGTCGCCGCCCGCATGGCGATCGAGGATTTCAAGGCGATCGGCCCGGACCTGAGCGTGTCCCTGATCTCCGCCGACCACCAGAACAAGCCCGACGTCGGCGCGGCGACCGCCCGCCAGTGGTACGACCGGGACGGGGTGGACGCCATCTTCGACGTGCCGACCTCCTCCGTCGCGCTCGCCGTCAGCGACGTGTCCCGCGAGAAGAACAAGGTGTTCGTCGCCTCGGGCTCGGGAACCACCGACCTGACCGGCGCCAAGTGCACGCCCAACACCGTGCAATGGACCTACGACACCTACGCGCTCGGCAACGTGCTCGGCAGCGCCATCATCAAGCGGGGCGGCAAGACGTGGTTCTTCCTGACGGCGGACTACGCCTTCGGCCAGGCCCTGCAGCGCGACACGAGCGGCATCATCGCCAAGGACGGCGGCACGGTGGTCGGCTCGGTCAAGACGCCGTTCCCGACCGCCGACTTCTCGTCCTTCCTCCTTCAGGCGCAGGGCTCGAAGGCACAGGTCGTCGCGCTCGCCAACGCCGGCACCGACGCCACCAACGCGATCAAGCAGGCCGGCGAGTTCGGGCTCACCGAGGCCGGCCAGTCGCTCGCCGCGCTGCTGATCTTCTCCTCCGACATCCATTCCCTCACCCCCCAGGTCGCGCAGGGCCTGCTCCTGACGGAGCCGTTCTACTGGGACATGAACGAGGGCACGCGCGCCTTCTCCGACCGCTTCGCGAAGAGCTTCGGCGGCAAGAAGCCGACGGCGTCGCAGGCCGGGGTCTACGCCGGCGTGCTGCACTACCTGAAAGCGGCCGAGGCGCTGAAGGGCGTGAAGGACGGCGCGGCGGTCGTCGCCAGGATGAAGGCGATCCCGACCGACGACCCGCTGTTCGGCCGGGGCTCGATCCGCGCCGACGGTCGGACGCTCCACAACATGTACCTGTTCCAGGTGAAGAAGCCGGCGGAGTCGAAGGGCGAGTGGGACCTCTACAACCTGCTCGCGACCGTCCCCGGCGCGGAAGCGTTCCGGCCACTGAACGAGGGCGGCTGCCCGCTGGTCGCCGCCAGGTAGGGATGGGACGAGGCGCGACACGGTCCTGATGGTGGGTGCCTCCGGCGAAGGCTCCTCACCGTGAGGGGTTGGAGGGCTCTCGGGACGATGCCCGTCGAGCGACGGAGGCTCCCAGCCGGAGCCTCCGTCGCCTTCAATGGATCGCGCGCGACCCCGGCTCGGCGGGCGAGCCCGGCACCATCGGCAGATCGCCGGCCGAACCGACCGCGGAGCCGCCGACGATGAGGCCGTTTGGCCCGGCGTCGATCGTCACGTCGGAGCCATCGAGGATCGTGCCGCCCAGGATGCGCTCGGCGAGCGGGTCCTGCACCGCCTTCTGGATCACCCGCTTCAACGGCCGCGCCCCGTAGGCCGGGTCGTAGCCTCGGTCGGCGAGCCAAGCGCGTGCCGCCGGCGACAGGTCGAGGGTGATCTTGCGATCCTCCAGCAGGCGGCCGAGACCGCGCAGCTGGATGTCGACGATCGCCGCCATGTCGGCGCGCCGCAGGCGGTGGAACAGGATGATCTCGTCGACGCGGTTGAGGAACTCCGGCCGGAAGTGCGCGCGCACGGCGCCCATCACCTCCTCGCGCACGGCCGAGGAGTCCTGGCCGTCGGCCTGCATCACCATGGTGTCGGCGCCGAGGTTCGAGGTCATCACGATCAACACGTTACGGAAGTCCACCGTGCGCCCCTGGCCGTCGGTGAGGCGACCCTCGTCGAGCACCTGGAGCAGCACGTTGAAGACGTCAGGGTGCGCCTTCTCGATCTCGTCGAACAGCAGCACCTGGTAGGGGCGTCGCCGCACCGCCTCGGTCAGCGCCCCGCCTTCCTCGTAGCCGACGTAGCCGGGGGGCGCGCCGATCAGCCGGGCGACGGAGTGCTTCTCCATGTATTCCGACATGTCGATACGCACCAACGCCGTCTCGTCGTCGAACAGGAAGGAGGCCAACGCCTTGGTCAACTCGGTCTTCCCCACGCCGGTCGGCCCCAGGAACATGAACGAGCCGATCGGCCGGTTCGGGTCCTGCAGCCCGGCGCGCGCGCGGCGCACGGCGGTCGAGACGGCGTGCACCGCCTCCGGCTGGCCGATCACCCGCTCACCGAGCACGTCCTCCATGCGCAGCAGCTTGTCGCGCTCGCCCTCCAGCATCTTGTCGACCGGCACGCCGGTCCAGCGCGACACCACGCCGGCCACCATGTCGGGCGTCACCGCCTCGTCGATGAGCACGTCGCCGCGCTTGCCCTCGGTGTCGGCGAGCCGCTTCTCCAGGTCGGGGATCACGCCGTAGGTCAGCTCGCCGGCGCGCTGGTACTCGCCCCGGCGCTGCGCCGTGGCGAGGTCGTTGCGCGCCGCCTCCAGCTGCTCCTTGAGCTTCTGCGCGTCGCCGAGCTTACCCTTCTCCGCCTGCCAGCGCTGGGTGAGCGCGCTCGATCGCTCCTCCAGGTCGCCCAGTTCCTCGCTGAGCCTGACGAGCCGGTCGCGCGACGCCGCGTCGGTCTCCCGCTTCAGGGCTTCCTGCTCGATGCGCAGCTGCACGATGCGGCGGTCCAGCTCGTCGAGGGCCTCGGGCTTGGAGTCGACCTGCATGCGCAGGCGCGAAGCCGCCTCGTCGACGAGGTCGATCGCCTTGTCCGGCAGGAAGCGGTCGGCGATGTAGCGATTGGAGAGCGTGGCGGCGGCGACGATCGCGGCATCCGTGATACGGACCCCGTGGTGCAGCTCGTACTTCTCCTTGAGGCCGCGCAGGATCGACACCGTGTCGGCGACCGTCGGCTCGGACACGAAGACCGGCTGGAAGCGCCGGGCCAGCGCCGCGTCCTTCTCGACGTGCTTGCGGTACTCGTCCAACGTGGTCGCGCCGATGCAGTGCAGCTCGCCGCGCGCGAGGGCTGGCTTCAGCAGGTTGGAGGCGTCCATCGCCCCGTCCGCCTTGCCGGCGCCGACCAACGTGTGCATCTCGTCGATGAACAGGACGATGCCGCCGGCCGCCGCCGTCACCTCGCCGAGCACGGCACGCAGCCGCTCCTCGAACTCGCCGCGGTACTTCGCGCCGGCGATCAGCGAGCCCATGTCGAGGGCGAGCAGGCGCTTGTCCTTCAGGCTCTCCGGCACGTCGCCGTTGATGATGCGCAGCGCGAGGCCTTCCGCGATCGCCGTCTTGCCGACGCCCGGCTCACCGATCAGCACAGGGTTGTTCTTGGTGCGTCGCGACAGCACCTGCACGGTGCGGCGGATCTCCTCGTCGCGGCCGATCACCGGGTCGAGCTTGCCCTTGCGCGCCGCGTCGGTGAGGTCGCGCGCGTACTTCTTCAGGGCGTCGTAGCTGTTCTCAGCGGTCGGATTGTCGGCGGTGCGGCCCTTGCGCAGGTCGTTGATCGCGCCGTTCAGCGTCTGCGGCGTCACCCCGGCGTTGGCCAAGATCTTGCCGGCGTCGGTCTGCTTGTCCATGGCGAGGGCGAGGAGCAGCCGCTCCACGGTGACGTAGCTGTCGCCGGCCTTCTCCGCGATCTGCTCGGCCCCGTCGAGCACGCGGGCGGTGCCGGGCGCCAGGTAAACTTGGCCGGCGCCGGAGCCACCCACCTTCGGCAACTTGGCGAGCGCGAGTTCGGTCTGCTGCAGCGCGTCACGCGAGCGGCGTTTCGAGGGATCGTTCGCCGCCTTGTCGATCAGCCCGGCGGCGAGCCCCTCCGGGTCGTCGAGCAGGACCTTCAGCACATGTTCGGGGGTGAACTGCTGATGGCCCTCGCGCATGGCCAAGGTCTGCGCGCTCTGGATGAAGCCCCGCGCGCGCTCCGTGTATTTCTCGATGTTCATTCGTCCTCCTGCCCGCGCGCCGTCCCGAAGCGACGGCGCGTGTCATAGATTCGGCCCCTGCGTGAGGCGGCCTCGGACGAGATGTGGGGGGTGCCCTTCGGAACAGGAAGAGGCGGGAACGCGGATGATCCGGCCTTTCGATCGCTCCGCCGTTTACTCGCCGACCGGGTCGGAAGCCGGCGGCGCGTCGGGGGCTTCGGCGGCGAACTCCGCCTTGGACCGGCGCCGGCGCCGGGGCCTCAGGTGGAAGGCAGGCTCCTCGCCACCCTCGTGGGCGGCACCGCCGTTCGATGAGGGCGCTCCCGTCGGGTCGAGCGCTTCCGCCGGCGGCTCGCTCGCGACGGGGTCCGGCTGGACCCGCGTCGGGGCGGTGATGAAGGCGGGCAGCCCGTTGACCGGCTCGTCGAGCATCGGCTGGCGCGCTTCCGGCTGACGCATCTCGCCGGCGTCGCGGAACGGTCGGGGACCCCGGCCGCGCGGGCGGTTGTCATAGTCGCGCGGCCGGTCCTGAAAAGGTCGATCCTGCGTGGATCGTTCGGATTGCATGGGTCGTTCGGATTGTATGGGTCGCTCGGACTGAACGGGTCGCTCCGGCTGCGCGATCCGTTCCGGCGCACGCTCCGGCTGCGGCTGGTACGGCGGCTGGCGCTCCGCCGGTTCGCGGTTCGCGTCCCTGGTTTGGTCACGCTGGTCGCGCCCGTGGAGACGATCCCCGTAGGACCGGTCCCTGCCGTTGCGGTTGTCGTAATGCGGCCGTTCCTGGTGGGGCCGATCTTGGTGCGGCCTGTCCTGCGGCTGACGATCGTTGTGCTGGCGGTCCTGCTGCGAGCGGTCCGGTCGCTCGTCCTGCCGGTCGTTCTGGCGATCCCCGTAACCGTTGTGCTGCGGCTGGCGCTCGTAGGGTCGGTCCCCGCGCTCGTAGGGCTGGCGGTCGCCGCCGTTGTAGCCCTGCCGCTCGGGCTGGCGCTGCTCGTAGGGTTGCAGCGGCGGCGGGGACACGACGCGCTCGGCCGGCGAGGCGAAACGATCCGGCAGGCTGTTGAAATCGTCGTCGCCGTCATCCTCCTCCACCTGCTCGCCGGCCGGGCGCTGGTAGCCGTAGGCGGCCTGCTGCTGGGCCTGCTGCGCGGTGGCGATGAGGCGGAAATAATGTTCGGCGTGCTGGAGGTAGCTTTCCGCCATCACCGGGTCGCCGGACGATTGGGCGTCGCGGGCGAGCTGCAGGTACTTCTCGCCGATGTGGTGGGCGGTCCCGCGAATCTTAACGTCCGGGCCGTTCGACTCGTAAGATCGGGTGAGGGGGTTGGGGCCTTTGCGGTTGTTCCCGCCGCCGTTGTTGTTGCGGCCACGCATACGCTTATTTTGACCGGGTCTCATCGATGATCCTTGTGTGGCCTCGGTTCGTCCGCTGGCATCAGGTTCTGGGACGCGACGTTCAGGCTGATCGCCATCGGGGTGGAGCGTTGCGGGGGGTCGTCCAAAGGCTCGGGCGAGGCCCTCATCGGCACGCCGCCGGGCGCCTCGACCCGCGGGCAACAGCCTCACCCTCGGATGACCTTACCGACGATCAGCGACGCTCGCGCCGCGTGCTGCATCCATTAAGGCCGATCTCGGCCACGCTGAACTGACCGAGCTGGATCCAACGATAACAGCTCGCTAAGCCGAAATCCGCCTCGATGCGGCCCATCGGTCAGTCCTGACATCAACCGCGGCATCACTGGGATGGCGAGAGATCGTCTGCTCAGCTTCCTAGACGATTTTCACGGGGACGCCAAGGCTTTTCAAGGGTTCAGTCTCAAACGTTCGTCGGAGCGTGGCCCGTCGCCCCCACGCCGCGCCTCGTCAAGCCCGTGGCGCCCGGCGCCGCGCCGATGACCACCCGACCATGGCCGGCGAGGTCGGGGCGGACCGCGACGTCGACGAGGCCGGCGGCCCGCATCATGCCGCCCACGGTGGCGCCCTGGTCCCAACCGCATTCGAGGGCCGCCAGCCCCCCTGGCACGAGCAGGGATCGCAGCCGGGGCACCATCGCCCGGTAGGCGTCGAGCCCGTCGGCGCCGCCGTCGAGCGCACCGGTCGGATCGTGGTCGCGGACGTCCGGCTCCAGCCCGGCGATGTCGTCGCTGCGCACGTAGGGCGGGTTGGCCACCACGACGTCGAAAGGTGCGGCGAGCGCGTCGGCCCAGCACCCGCACACCACGCGCGCACGATCTCCGAGTCCCAGGGTACGGAGGTTGCGCCGGGCCACGCGGCAAGCGGCGAGCGAGCGGTCGACGCCGACCGCGCCGGCGCCCGGCAGCTCGTGGAGCAGCGCGCACAGGATCGCGCCGGAGCCGGTGCCGAGGTCGAGCAGGGTCAAGGGCGTGACGCACCGCCCGCCCAGCGCGTCGAGCACGGCCCCCACCAGGGCCTCCGTGTCCGCGCGCGGGTCGAGCACGGCGGGATCGATCGCGAGCGGCAGGCCCCAGAACTCGCGCGTGCCGAGGATGCGCGACACCGGCTCGCGCGCCAAGCGCCGCGCGGCCCCGGCCCGCAGCACGTCGGCAGCGGCGGCGCCGAGCGGCGCGTCGGGGTCGCGGATCAGGCCGCCATGGTCGATCCCGCAGGCGGCGCACACGAGGAGCCGCGCGTCGAGGTCGGGGGTGGTCAAGCCAACGGCGGCGAACCGCCCGGCGACGTGCCGCCGGGCGGCGCCGCGCGACGTGTCCGACGTCAGGGGCGCGTCAAGCGGCAGACGCGGCCGCCTTGGTCAGGATGCGGGTGAGGCGGGCGGAGAAGCTCGGCGCATCCGCCGGCTTCTCGCCCTCCATCAGGCGCGCCTCGTCGAACAGCAGCCAGACGATGTCCTCGAAGCCGGCCTTGTCGGCGGCGTCAACATGTCCGGCCAACGCGGCGATCAGCGGATGGGCGGCGTTGACCTCCAGCACCGGCTTGGTCGACTTGTCGCCGAGCTGTCCGTGCTCGGCCAGCATCCGTTCCAGTCGCAGGTCGAGGCCGCGATCCTGCGCCACCAGGCAAGCCGGGCTCTCCGACAGGCGGTCGGAGGCGCGTACGTCCTCGACATGGCCCTCCAACGTCTGCTTCATCAGGGCGAAGAGCGAGGCCTGCGACGCCGTCGTCTCGGTGGGCGCGGGTCCCTTGCCCTCTTCGACCGGGATGTCCTTGATGTCGGCGGCGCCCTGCGAGATCGACTTGAACGGCTTGCCCTCGTAGCCGGCCGCGCTGCCGACCCAGAAGGCGTCGATCGGGTCCGACAGGAGCAGCACCTCCAGCCCGCGGGCGCGGAACCCCTCGAGCTGCGGACTCGCCTGCAGGCGCTTGGCGTCCTCGCCGAGCATGTAGTAGATCGCCGTCTGGTTCTGCTTGAGATCGGCCACGTAGGCGGCGAGCGTGCGCTTGCCCTCGGGATGGGCGGAGGTCGCGAAGCGGGCGAATTTGTAGATCGCGTCACGCCGCTCGTGATCCTCGTAGAGGCCCTCCTTCAGCACGCCGCCGAAGTGCTCCCACACCTTGTCGAAGCCATCAGCGTCGCCCTCGGCGAACTTGGTCAGCTCCCCCACGACGCGGTTGGTCACACCCTTCTTGATCGCGGCGAACACCGCGCTCTCCTGGATCAGCTCGCGCGACACGTTGAGCGGCAGGTCGGCGGAGTCGACGACGAGGCGCATGAAGCGCAGCCAGTTCGGCAGCAGCTCGGCGTCGGCGGTGATCAGCACGCGGCGCACGTAGAGCTTCGCCCTGCCCTTGCGCTGGGGATCGAACAGGTCGAAGGGCCGCGAGCCCGGCACGAAGGCGAGCACGGTGTACTCGTGGCGGCCCTCGGCGCGCCAGTGGATCGTCAGCGCCGGCTCGTCGTACTGGCCGAGGGTCTGGTAGAACTCCTTATATTCTTCCGAGGTGACCGCCGACTTCGGCTTGGCCCACAGCGCCGTGCCGGCGCTGAGGCTGCGGCGCTCCTCGCCCGGCTTGTCGACGATGTCGATGGGCACGGCGATGGCGCCGGAGTGCTCGCGCACGATGCGCTCGACGCCGTAGGGTTCGAGGTAGTCCTGCGACTCGGCGTTGAGGTGCAGCGTCACCACCGTCCCGCGCGTCGGCGCCACCTCGAGCGGGAGCGGCGCGATCGCGTAGGCGCCCTTGCCGTCGGAGGTCCAGCGATGGGCCTCGCCCGAGCCGGCGCGGCGGGTATCGACGACGACGCGGTCGGCCACCATGAAGGCGGAGTAGAAACCGATGCCGAACTGGCCGATGAGGTCGGACCGCGTCTGGGGCTTCTCGCCGCCCTCTTCGCCGGCACCGCCGCCGAGCCGGTCAAGGAAGGCGCGGGTGCCGGAGCTGGCGATGGTGCCCAGCGCGCCGTTGAGGTCGGCCTCCGACATGCCGATGCCGTTGTCGGCGACCGACAGCGTCTTGGCGTCCTTGTCGAGGGCGAGCGTGATGGCGAAGGGCGCGCCGTCCTCCGTCAGCGTCGGCGCGGCGATCGCCTCGTAGCGCAGCTTCTCGCAGGCGTCCGCCGCGTTCGAGATGAGTTCACGCAGGAAGATGTCGCGCTCGGAATAGACCGAGTGCACCATGAGGTGAAGGAGGCGGGACACGTCCGCCTGGAACGCGTGGGTGGTGCCTTCGGGTGCCCCTGTGGCCTGAGGCTTGGTGTCGATGGAGACGTTGACGGTCTCTCCCTCGCCGTTCGACATGCGGGAAGCTCCAGATGGGTTGGATGGTGATCGGTCGACGCCGGCATGGCTGGCGGACGCGGGGCACATATCACCCGGAGGCGCGCCGATTTCAAGACGACGATGTCGGGGGGACGGTCCGTGACGTGTGGGCCGAAGCGGCGGAGCCGGCCGAAGCACGTGCTTCGGGCCGGCTCCTTGTCGCGCGCGGTTTGCGGTCTTCCGCGCGAGCGCCCAGGCAGGCTGGGGGGCTGACGAAACCGGGGCGGCTCGCGAGGGGTCGACGGCGACCGGCGCAACGTGATCCCGACGTGGGGCGTCGCCACGGCGCGGGCGGGGCCAAACGGTGGCCGGCGAACAAGGGTTGGTGATGGACACGGGACGGACGCGGGTCCCCCCTCATCGCCCGCCTTCTCGTTCCTCCTTGATAGCCCGATGCGCCGGGCCGACGTCACGCGCTCGCTTGCCGGCGCGCGGCGGAGCGCGCAAACTCCGGGATCGACGAGGAGACGAGGCCAGGTGACAGAGGACACGCCGTTCGAGACCGGCACGGGGATGGGCGATGTCCGACCCCTGCGCCCGCCCATCCCGGACACCGTCACCTTCGACCGCCAGGAGCTGCGCGCCATCCTCAACCTCTACGGCCGCAAGGTCGCGGAAGGCGAATGGCGCGACTACGCGATCGACTTCTCCCGCGACAAGGCGGTGTTCTCGATCTTCCGGCGCGCGTCCGAATATCCGCTCTATCGCGTGGAGAAGAACCCCAAGCTCGCGCGCAAGCAGGGCATGTTCAGCGTCGTCACCACGACCGGCCTGATCCTCAAGCGCGGCCACGAACTCGCGCGGGTGATCGAGGTGCTGGACAAGAAGCTGAAGCTCGTTACGGGCTGAGCGGGGATAAACATCGATCTTCCCCCGCGCATACGAAAAAGGCCCCGGTGGAAACCGGGGCCCTTCCTCGTTCAGCGGCACGAACGCCGACGATCAGTTGTTTCGCTGGCCGGTCAGGTTGAGCAGGGCCATGAAGATGTTGATGAAGTCGAGGTACAGCATCAGCGCGCCGTTGACCGACTTCTTCGTCTGCAGCTCGTAGCCGTCGCCGGCCAAGTACATCGACTTGATGGCCTGCGTGTCGTAGGCGGTCAGGCCGGAGAAGATCAGCACCGCGAGGGCCGAAAGGGCGAACTGGAAGCCCGAGGACTGGACGAACATGTTGACGATGCTCGCGATGATGAGGCCGATCACGCCCATGATGAGGAACGATCCCATCGGCGACAGGTCGCGCCGGGTGGTGTAGCCGTAGAGGCTGAGGCCGCCGAAGGCCGCGGCCGTGATGAAGAAGGCGCGGTACACGGACGCCCCGGTGTAGACGAGCAGCACCGAGGAGATGGACACGCCCATCGCGGCGGAGAACACGAAGAACAGGGTGCGCGCGGAGGAGGCCTGCATCGTGTTGATCTTCATCGAGAAGAAGAACACGAAGGCGAGCGGCGCCAGCATCACCAGCCACTTCAACGGCGAGCCGTAGATGGCAACGCCGAAGGCGGTGAGCGGGATGCGGCCCATCTGGGCCACGACCTGCGACGCGTCGTGGGCGACGGCGAAGTAGTTGGTCGCCAGGGCGGCGATGCCGGTCAGCACGAGGCCGACGACCATGTTGTTGTAGACGCCGAGCATGTAGGCCCGCAGGCCCTGATCGACCGTCGCGCCACGGGCGGACGCGGAGCCCTGCCCCCAGCGTACTGCGTTGCGATCGTAGTCCGACATTGAACCCTCTGTTGTGAGGGAGGCTGAACCGCCTCCGGGCGCAGCCCTCGACCGGGAGCGCGTTGGCGAAATATGGATCGAAGGCGCGCGCGACACAAGCGGGCTCAAGGGGAAGCGACCTTAAACTCCTGTAATGTCGAGCTTCTGCTTGAGGTGGTCGTCCGCGACCGGCTTCGACCGGCCTTTCGCCGACGGCGCGACCGATCCGGCGCGCTACGGTGGAGCGGACGCGCTGCGGAGCAGCTTGCCGACCACCTCGCGCAAGGCGGCGATCGCCGCGTCGCAGCCGGGGCCGAGATCGTAGCGCGCCTTCAGCGCCGCCGGGTCGGTCATGCCGAGCCACACCTGCCCGGTCGCGTCCTGCTAGGCCAGCGCTCTCAGCGGCAGCTCGATCCCGAGACGCTGGTCGCACTGGATCAGTGGCACGCCGACCTGCGGCTTGCCGAGCATCAGCGTCGCGACCGGGCGCAGCGTCACGCCGATCCTTCGCGCCGCGACGGGATGGTTCGCGCGGACGAAGATCTTGAAGCCGTCGGCCTCGGCGGCCGCGGCCACGCGGTCGAGCGTCCGCTCCACCGTGTCGGGGCTCTTGGCCGTGAGCAGCTCGCCGTCGGCACGGGCGGGTGGCGCCCGTGTCACCATCCATGCCGCCGCCAGCGCGAGGACGGCGGCGATCGCCTTGCGCCTTCGCTCGACCATCGAGGGGGATGCTTCTCGCCTCACAGGTTGCGCAGGTAGGGGGCCGGCTTCCTGCCCAGGATCCGCCATGTGCCGATCAGTCCCAACCCCACCGTGAGCACCAGCGCCCCGAAGGCGGCGGCGAGCGCCTGCGGCCACAGCCACACGAAGTCGAGGCTCATCACGCCCTTGACCACGCCGTAGGCGGCGGCGGCGCCGGCGAGCACGCCGAAGATCGCGGTCAGCAGGCCGATGATGCCGTATTCCAGCAAAAAGGCGGCGAGCAGCCGCGCCCGCGTCGCCCCCAGCGTCTTGAGCACCACGGCGTCGTAGAGCCGGGCCTCCTGACCGGCCGCGAGCGCGCCGGCCAACACCAGCACGGAAGCGACCAGCGCGACGGAGGCCGCGCCCCGGATTGCGGTGGCGAGCTGGGCCACGACGCCCGACACAGCGTCGAGCGCGTCCTTCACCCGGATGGTGGTGATGGCGGGATAAGCGTTGGCGACGTCGCGCAGCAGGGCGAGTTCCCGCGCGTCGCTGCCGCCGTGCGGGAAGGTGACGCTGGCGAGGTCGCTGTAGGGGGCGCCGGTGAAGGTGTCGGGCGAGAACACCAGCACGAAGTTGATGCCGAACTTGCGCCAGTCCACCTTGCGGGTGTTGGCGATGGTGGCGCTCACCTCGCGGCCGAACACGTTGACGGTGATCGCGTCGCCGAGATGGAGACCGAGCCCGTCGGCGATGTCGGACTCCAGCGACACCAGCGGCTTGCCTCCGTAGTCCGCCGGCCACCAACGGCCCTTCACCAGCGCGGAGCCGGACGGCAGGGTGGGCGAGAAGGTGATGCCCCTGTCGCCCTGCAGCACCCAGGCCGCCTTCTCGCCCGGCCTGACGTCCGCCGCCGGCGTGTTGCCAACCTTCGTGATGCGACCCCGCATCATCGGCACGAACTCGAGCGTGCCGTCACTCGCCTTCGCTTGGAGGAAACGGCGGAAGTCCTGCGCCTGCCCGCTCTGCACGTCGAGGAAGAAGAACGACGGCGTCTCGCCCGGCGCCGTGCGGTGCAGCTGGGCGCGGATGTTGCCGTCGATGAGGGTGAGCGCCACCAGCAGCGCCAGCCCGAGGCCGAGCGACAGCACCACGGTGGGGGTGAGCGCGCCGGGGCGATGGATCGCCGCCACCGCGAGCCGCAGCGCGACGTGCCGCGAATGCGGGATGCGTCGGGCCACCGCCATCAGGGCCAGAGCCACCAGCCGCAGCGCGACGAAGCCGCCGGCGGTGGCGACCATGTAGTAGATCGACAGCCGGCGCTCGGACGACAGCAGGATCACGGTGGCGACGAGGCCGAGGCTGGCCACCGCCACCATGACGACGTAGCGGGCGCGCGGGCGCCGGCGGTCCGGCTCGATCTGGTCGCGGAACAGGGCGGAGACCGGGATGTCGTGGGCGCGGCCGAGCGGCCCGAGCGAGAAGGCCAGCGCCGTCCAGCCGCCGAACAGCAGGCCGGCCCCGATCTGCGCGGGATAGACCGACGGCTGGAGCGGGAACGGCAGGATCGCCGCGAGCGCCCACGCGGCGGCGAAGGGCATGGCGACGCCGACCACGAGCCCGATCGCGATGCCGAGCAGCGCGCAGGCCATCACCTCGCTCAGCATCAGGGCGAACACGGTGGTGCCGGTCGCCCCCAGCGACTTCAGCGTGGCGATGGAGGGGCGCTTGCGCTCGACGAAGCCGCGCACCGCGTTCGCCACGCCGGCGCCGCCGATGATGAGCGCGGTGAGCCCGACCAGCGTCAGGAATTGGGTGAAGCGCTGGAGGTCGCGCGAGAACATCGGCGACACGCTCTCCCGCGTGCGCACCTCCCAGCCGGCGTCGGGGAAGGCGCGCGCCGCCTCGGCGACCAGCGCGTGGACGGCGGCGGCGGGCGCCGGCTGCCCCGCCTCGTCGGGAAGCGACACCCGGTACAGCCGGCGCACCAGCGAGCCCGGCTGCACCAGGCCGGAGGCGGCGAGCCCGGCCTCCCCCATGATGACGCGCGGCCCGAAGCCGATCCCGGCGGCGAGCCGGTCGGGCTCCCCCACCAGGGTGGCGCGCAGCACATAGGTGCCCTCGCCGATGCGCAACGCGTCGCCGACCCGCAGCCCGAGCCGGGCGCCGAGCGCCGCGTCGGCGACGATGCCATGGGCGCCATGGCTCTCGCCCAGGGCGGCCGCCATCGCCATTGGCGGTTCGAGCGTCACCGTGCCGGCGGGCGGGTAATCGGCGCCGACCGCTTTCACCTCGACGAGCGCGGTCGCCGCGCCGGAGTCGGCGCGCGCCATGGCGCGCAGCACGCTGACCGAGGCGAGCCGGCCCTTGGACTCGAGGAAGGCGACCTCGGCCGGCGTCGCCGGGCTCTGCACGAGGTCGAAGGAGGCGTCGCCCCCCAGGATCACCCGGCCCTGCTTGGCCAGCCCGTCCGACAGCGCGCGCGACACCGAGCCGACGCCGGTGATCGCCGCGACGCCGAGCGCGATGCAGGCGAGGAAGATGCCGAAGCCGCCGAGCCCGCCGCGCAGGTCGCGCAGCGCCAGGCGCGGGATGAGAGGCATCGCGAAGGGGTCCTGGAGGAACGATGGCCCCGATATACGCGCGGGACGGCGTTTGTGCGAGACGCGCGCGGCCGACGCGATGCTTAGCCGCCTCCACCGTTTCCGTCAGGCCGTTGACGACAACTGCGCCAAGGCGAGATGGCTCAGTGCGTCGCCTGCTCCGCCGGCGCGGCGGCGTCCGCCACTTCGAAGTCGACCGCCTCGATGTCGAGGTCGCCGGTCATCGTCGGCATCGTGACCCTGAGCGGCACCACGACGTGGGCGTGCTCGATGGGGGCGAGCCATACCTCGATGCCCTCGTTCTGGGCCATGAAGGCGGTGGAGCGGGAGTTCACGAGGTGGCCGGAGATCGGGCGGTAGCGCGCCGAGCAGACCGACACCGGGCCAGTGTAGCCGGCCACCTGCACCTCGCGGACGCCCTGGAAATGCAGGGCGATGTCGAAGCGGGCGTAGCCGTCGTAGATCGGCAGCGTGCGCTCGCAGGCGGCCGGGCCGACAAGCGCCTCCTTCACCGGGACGGGCATGATGAGCGCGCTCGTCGGGTCGAGGATGTTGCGCTTGTTGGCTTCCGTGACCGGCACGCGGTCGCCGCGGAACTCGACCGGCGGCGAAATCTCGATGCCCTTCACCGTGCCGGCGGCGAGCGCCATCCGCAGCGTCCGGGTCTCGTTCGAGTTCTCGGCGCTGGTCGCGTAGGAGGAGGGCGCGACGACGCCCTTCTTGGTCATCGCCCCGGTGGAGGCGAGCGCCATCTTGACGTTCGACACCATGGCGGCGAGGCCGCTCAGGCGGGCGTTGAGGTCCATCCGGTAGTTCTGCGGCTGCAGCGAGCCGTTGGCGTAAAGGTCGCCGATGCGCAGCCCGAGCAGCGTGACGGAATAGTGCGCCCGCAGCGTGTCCGCCCTGGCGCCGGCGCCGAGGCCGAGCAGGCAGAGCGACGAGAAAACGAGCCGTCGCGCCAAGGCGCCGCCCACCTTCGTTTCAACCATCGTGCAGTACCATCCTCGCCGGGGCCGGAACGCTGACGCGGCATACGCGGCGGCGATTCCGACAGATTCAAGGCCCGCCCCCATACAACAAGTTTGGTTAACCCTTTGCCAGCGAATGCCCCGGACTTGGTTAACCACCGTGTCGGTCGAGCCACAGAACGCCCGCGCGTGCACGCCGCCCGCACGAGATTTTGCGCGCGGGCGACGCGTCCTGTAGGAAGCGCGGCCATGGGCCAGCGCATCAATCGGGATCAGGCGACTCCTCGGGGGTCGCATCAAGGATCGCTTCAAGGATCCCTCGACGTCGCCGCGACCAAGGACGGCTCCGGCGAGAACTTCCCCGTCGCCTCGTGGCTGATCGCGCCGCCGCACCGGGCGAGCGTGATGGCCTTCTACACCTTCGCCCGCGCCGCCGACGACATCGCCGACAGCCCCCTCTTGTCCCCCGACGAGAAGGTGCGCCGGCTCGACCTGTTCGAGGACACGCTGCTCGGGCGCACCGACGAGGCCGCCTCCGCCCTGCCGCTGCGCGCGGCGCTGGCGGCCACGGGGTTGAGCCCCCGCCACGCGCTCGACCTGCTCGTCGCCTTCCGCCTGGACGCGACGAAGGGGCGCTACGCCACCTTCGACGAGCTGCTGGGGTATTGCCGCTACTCGGCCGCGCCGGTCGGGCGCTTCGTGCTCGCCGTCCACGGCGAGTCGGAAGATACCTGGCCGGCCAGCGACGCGCTCTGCGCGGCGTTGCAGATCATCAACCACTTGCAGGACTGCGGGAAGGACTACCGCGCCATCGATCGCGTCTACCTGCCCGCCGACCGGATGGCGGCGCACGGGGTGGGCGTCGACGCGCTCGCCGCGCCCGTCGCCTCGCCGGCCCTGCGCGCGGTGCTGCGCGAGGTGGCCGGGCGCAACGCCGCGCTGGTGCGCCACGGCGCCGACTTCCCCGCCCAGGTCCGCGACCGGCGGCTCAGGCTGGAGACGGCGGTCATCGCCCGCCTCGCCGCCAAGCTGAACGGCTGGCTGCTCACCCGCGACCCGCTCAGCGAGCGGGTGCACCTGTCGAAGGGCGGCGCGCTGTGGCAGGCCCTGCTCGGCGTCGCCGGCGGCCTGCTCGCCCCGCGCCCCGTCGCGCACGACCCGCGCGTGGGAAGGGCATGAGCCAGGCGGCGACACGCGACGACGACGCGTCGGCACCCCCGGCCACGCACGCGCGCAAAAGCTCGTTCTTCCTCGCCATGCGGATCCTGCCCAAGCCGCAGCGCGAGGCCATGTACGAGGTTTACGCCTTCTGCCGCCTCGTCGACGACATCGCCGACGAGGGCGGGCCGCGGCCGGAGCGGGCGGCGGCGCTGGAGCGCTGGCGCTCCGACATCGACGCGCTCTACGCCGGCGGCCTGCCGCGCGAGGGACTGCGCGGCCTGCGGACCGCGATTTACGCCTTCACCCTCAGGCGCGAGGACTTCCACGCGGTGATCGACGGCATGGCCATGGACGTGGCGCGCGACATCCGGGCGCCGGACTGGGCGACGCTGGAGCTGTACTGCGACAGGGTCGCCAGCGCGGTGGGCCGGCTGTCGGTGCGCATCTTCGGGACGCCCGAGGCCGAACGCGACGGCCTTGCCCACCACCTTGGCAAGGCGCTGCAGCTCACCAACATCCTGCGCGACATCGACGAGGACGCCCGGCTCGGCCGGCTCTACCTGCCGAGGGAGGCGCTGGAGGCGGCCGGCATCACCGTGCTCGCGCCCCGCGCGGCGGCGGGCAACCCGCGCCTGCCGGAGGCGTGCCGCCTTGTGGTCGAGCGTACGCGCTCCCATTTCGAGGAAGCCAGGGCGATCATGGCGCGCTGCCCGCGCGCCAGCGTCAAGGCGCCCCGCATCATGGAAGAAGCCTACGGCGCGATCTTCGCCAAGACGGTGGCCAGGGGCTTCGCCCCGCCCCGCGCCAGGGCGAGGGTGTCGAAGGTGCGCTTCCTCGCCATCCTGGTCCGTCACGGGCTGTTCTGAGGAGATCGCCCTGGGGGGGGACGTCGCGCCCGCCGCAAGGGGATGTTGGGAGTTCGCGGGTGTCTGAGGGCGCGGTTCACGAGGGTACGGTTCACGTCGTGGGCGCCGGGCTCGCCGGGCTCGCCGCCGCCGTCGCGCTCTGCGGCGGGCGGCGGCGCGTGGTGCTGCACGAGGGCGCGCGCCAGGCGGGCGGGCGCTGCCGCTCCTACCACGACGCCACGCTCGGCATGACGATCGACAACGGCAACCACCTGCTGCTGTCGGGCAACGACGAGGCGCGCGCGTTCCTGCGCCGGATCGGTGCCGACGACCGGGTGACGGGGCCGCCCGGCGCCGACTTCCCCTTCGTCGACCTCGCCAGCGGCGAACGCTGGACGCTGCGGCCCAACGCCGGCCGCCTGCCTTGGTGGATCTTCGCCCGCGGCCGCCGCGTGCCGGGCACCAAGGCCGGCGACTACCTCGGCCTCGTCAGCCTGATGCGCGCCGGCCGCGCGGCGACGATCGGGGAGACGATGGCGTGCCGGGGCCTGCTCTACGACAGGCTGTGGCAGCCGCTCCTGCTCGCCGCGCTCAACACCGACCCACCGGAAAGCTCCGCCGCGCTCGCCGGCGCCGTCATCAGGAAGACGCTCGCCAAGGGTGGCGCGGCCTGCCGCCCGCTGATCGCCGCCGACGGGCTCGGCGCCGCCTTCGTCGATCCGGCCCTCGCCTACCTCCGGAACGGGGGTGCCGACGTCCGCCTCGACCATGCCCTGCGCGCGCTCCGGCTCGAAGGCGACGCCCTCGCCGCGCTCGAGTTCGCCGACGGGCCGGTCGCGCTCGGGGCCGACGACCGCGTGGTGCTCGCCGTGCCGGCGGCGGTCGCGGCGGGCCTGCTCCCCGGGCTCGACGTGCCCAGGAGCTTCCGCTCGATCGTCAACGCGCACTTCAAGCTGACGCCCCCGCCGACGCTCGCCCCGATCACCGGACTGGTCAACGGCACGGTGGAATGGATCTTCGCCTTCCCCGACCGGATCTCGATCACCATCAGCGGCGCCGACCGACTGCTGGACGTGCCCCGGGACGAGCTGGTCCAAACGCTGTGGTCCGACGTGCGGCGCGCCACCGGGATCGACGCACCGCTGCCGCCCTGGCAGATCATCCGGGAGAAGCGCGCGACCTTCGCGGCGACGCCGGCCGAGGATCGGAGGCGCCCCGGCACGCGGACGCGCTTCGCCAACCTGATGCTGGCCGGGGATTGGACGGCGACGGGATTGCCGGCGACGATCGAGGGCTCGATCCACTCCGGCAACCGCGCGGCGGCGGCCTACGCTTAACGACGTTTCGCCCGAGTGACAGCTTGAGCCGAGCATGAAACTTGCCTGAAGCTTGACCATATGGCGATTCTGCGGCTTTTCGGCAACGTCGCTCGGCAACACGGCTCAGCTAGCCGCGTGCTCGCTTCAAATCGGGGCGGTGGCACGTTACAGCTGTGTCAAATGCATGCCTCGCCGGGACGCTCCGAGCGGTCCGGCCGCATGACTTGAGGAAGGTGACAGTGCTCCAGACCGCCCTACGCGACGTGCCTGCCGCACACGACGGCCTCACCGGCATCGACGAATCGATTCGCGGCGCCGAGGCCGGCCTGTTGAAGACGCAGCGCGCCGACGGTCACTTCGTGTTCGAGCTGGAGGCGGACGTGTCGATCCCCTCCGAATACGTGCTGTTCCACGCCTTCCGCGGCTCGTCGCTCGCCGACGCCATGGCCGCGAAGTTCGCCAACTACCTGCGCGCTCAGCAGACGGCGAGCGGCGGCTGGCCGCTGTTCACCGAGGGCGGCTTCAACATCTCGTCCAGCGTGAAGGCCTATTACGCCCTCAAGATGCTCGGCGACGATGTGGACGCCCCCCACATGTGTCGCGCCAGGGAGGTGATCCTGCGCCACGGCGGCGCCGCCGAAGCCAACGTCTTCACCCGCGCGCTGCTCGCCCTGTTCGGCGAAGTGCCCTGGTCGGCGATCCCGGTCATGCCCGTCGAGATCATGCACCTGCCGCGCTGGTTCCCGTTCCACCTGGACAAGATCAGCTACTGGGCGCGCACCGTGCTCGGCCCGATGATGGTGGTGAACGCCGTCAAGCCGCGCGCCAAGAACCCTCTCGACGTCCATATCCCCGAGCTGTTCGTCGTGCCGGCCCACGAGGTGAAGGCGTGGCCGGCCGGGGCTGGTCAGTCGACGTTCTGGTCGGCCGTGTTCAAGGGCATCGACCGGATGCTGCGCGTCAGCGAGCCGTACTTCCCCAAGGGGCCGCGCCAGCGCGCCATCACCAAGGCGGAGGCCTTCACCACCGCGCGCCTCAACGGCAAGGACGGGCTGGGCGCCATCTACCCGGCCATGGCCTATTCCGTCATGATGTACGAGACGCTCGGCTGCGGCGAGGACGACCCGCGCCTCGTCCAGGCGCTCGACGCCATCGAGCGGCTGGTGGTCGAGCACGATGATTACGCCTACCTGCAGCCCTGCGTCTCGCCGGTGTGGGACACCGCGCTCGCCGCCCACGCGCTGATGGAGGCCGGGCACGACCGCAACGCCCAGCGCGTCAAGGACGCGCTCGACTGGCTGAAGCCGCGCCAGGTGCTCGACGTGAAGGGCGACTGGGCCGGCCGCAAGCCGGACGTGCGGCCCGGCGGCTGGGCGTTCCAGTACAACAACGATTACTATCCCGACCTCGACGACACCGCCGTGGTGGCGATGGCGATGGACCGCGCGCAGAAGCACGAGGGATCGCGGATCCCGGAACGCTACGACACGGCGATGGCACGCGCGCGCGAATGGGTCGAGGGCCTGCAGAGCCGCAACGGTGCCTGGGGCGCCTTCGACGCCGACAACGACAACGAGTACCTCAACAACATCCCCTTCGCCGATCACGGCGCCCTGCTCGACCCGCCGACCGCCGACGTCACCGCGCGCTGCATCTCCATGCTGGCGCAGATGGGCGAGACGCAGGAGAGTTCGCCGGCGATGCGGCGCGCGGTCGACTACCTGATCAAGGTGCAGGAGAAGGACGGCAGCTGGTTCGGCCGCTGGGGCATGAACTATATCTACGGGACGTGGTCGGTGCTGTGCGCCTTCAACGTCGCCAAGGTCGACACGCGGTCCGACAGCGTGCGTCGGGCGGTGGATTTCCTCACCCGTAACCAGAACGCCGACGGCGGCTGGGGCGAGGGCGCCGAAACCTACGAGCGGGACTACGACGGCTACCAGCAGGCGAAAAGCACGGCCTCGCAGACGGCGTGGGCGCTGATCGCCTTGATGGCGGCGGGACAGGTCGACCATCCCGCCGTCGAGGGCGGCGTGCAGTACCTGAAGGCGACGCAGGGGCCGGACGGGCTCTGGCAGGAGGCCCGGTTCACCGCCACCGGCTTCCCCAAGGTGTTCTACCTCCGCTATCACGGCTACTCGAAGTTCTTCCCGTTGTGGGCGCTGGCGCGCTTCCGCAACCTCAAGCGCAGCAACCACCGCGAGGTCCTCGCCGGCATGTAGCCGGCGCTCGCCCCTGAGCATCGCCCGTTGATGTCCGCGTGCTGATCGTCGTCTGCGGCCTCGCCGCCGAAGCCAGGATCGCCGCCGGCGACGGCGTGAGCGTGCTGGCCGGGGGCGGCGACGCCGGCCGCCTCGCCCGCGACCTCGACGCGCTCTGCCGCCGGGCGAACGGCACCACCGGCGCTGGCCTCATCAGCTTCGGCGTGGCGGGCGGTCTCGCACCCGGCCTCGCGCCGGGCGACGCCTGCGTGGCCGACGGGATCGTCACGCCGTCTGGCACCCTGATCCCGACCGACGCCGCCTGGGCCGACCGGCTGGCGGCGGCGTTGGCGGCGCGCGCGGGCCGGTTCGCGACGGCCGACGCGCCGGTCGCCGGCGTCTCGGCCAAGGCGGAGCTTCACGGACGCACGGGCGCCCTCGTCGTCGACATGGAGTCGCACGTGGCGGCGGAGGCGGCGGCGCGGCACGACCTGCCGCTCGCGGCGTTGCGCGTCGTCACCGACCCGGCGGGACGCGCCCTGCCGCACGCCGCCAGCGTGGGCATGCGGGCCGATGGGCGGGTGAACCTGCCGGCCATCCTGGCCTCGCTGGCGCGCGACCCCCGCCAGTTGCCGGGGCTGATCCGGACCGGGCTCGACGCGAGGGCGGCCTTCGCCGCGCTACTCCGCTGCCGTCAGCTGCTCGGGCCGGGCTTCGGGATGGACTTGGGGCTGGACCTGCCGCGTCTCGATCTCTGACAGCCGCTGCTCGACATGGCGCGAGAAGGTGAACTCGGCCGGCCGCTGGTTGGCGAGCGGGATCTCGGGGGCCATCGGGCCGCTCGTCCGCAGGCCCTTGAGGACCGGCCCGATCAGCTTCCAGGGATGACGGAAGGAATCGGTGACCGCCGAGGCCTCGAAGCCGGAATGGACCATGCAGTCGGCGCACTTCTCGTAGTTGCCGGTGCCGTAGTTGTCCCAGTTCGTGTCCTCCATCAGCTCCTTGAACGTCTTGGCGTAGCCCTCGCCGAGCAGGTAGCAGGGCTTCTGCCAGCCGAACACGGTGCGGGTCGGGTTGCCCCAGGGCGTGCAATGGTACTGCTGGTTGCCGGCGAGGAAGTCCATGTAGAGGATCGACTGGTAGAACGGCCAGGCCTTGCCGTTCGCGCCCTTGGCCAGGATGGAGCGGAACAGCTCCTTGGTCTTCGTGCGGTTGAGGAAGTGCTGCTGGTCGGGGGCGCGCTCGTAGGCGTAGCCGGGTGCCACCGTGATGCCCTCGATGCCCCAGGTCTTGGCCTCGTCGAGGAAGCGGGCGACGGTCTCCGGCTCGGCGTCGTTGAACAGCGTGCAGTTGATGGTGACCCGGAAACCCATCGCCTTGGCCTTCTTCAAGGCGGACAGCGCCTTGTCGTAGACGCCGCGCTGGCACACCGACTTGTCGTGCATCGCCTTGTCGCCGTCGAGGTGGATCGACCAGTTGAAATACTTGTTCGGCTTGTACTTCGGCAGGTGCTTCTCGAGCAGCAAGGCGTTGGTGCAGACCGTCACCCACTTCTTCTTGGCGATGGCGCCCTCGACCATCTGCGGCAGCTCCTTGTGGAGCAGCGGCTCGCCGCCGGCGATCACCACGACGGGCGCGCCGCACTCGTCCATGGCGTGCAGGGCGTCGGCGAGCGGCAGGCGCTCGTTGAGGATCTTGTCGGGGTAATCGATCTTGCCGCAGCCGGCGCAAGCCAGGTTGCAGCGGAACAAGGGCTCCAGCATCAGCACGAGCGGGTAGCGCTTCGTGCGCGACAGTTCCTTGCGGGCCACGTAGGCGCCGACGCTGGCCATCTGAAGAAGCGGAATACCCAAGACCCTTATCCTTTGTGTCGCCGGACCATGCGGGCCGGATGGTGAGTGCGGGGTCGACGGTGCGCGGGATCGACAGTGGGCGGTGCCGACACCCGGTCACGACGCCCGTGCCACCTGCTCCCGTCGGAGGCCCCCGGCTTCCCGTGGCTCGACGCCCGGACGCGTGACCTCTTTATCGCTTGTCGAACTGCCGCAGGGATGACATTGACGGGGATGGAACACAAGGCCGCGACGGGTTCCGGCCGCTCACGTCCGCCGCATGCCGCATTCTGGTCACAGCAACCAGGTCCGGTTCGTTGCGGAGTCCGGTTCGTTGCGAGGCCCGGTTCGTTGCGAGGTCCGGTCTATCGCGCACCAACGCTCCATGCGAAGAGCACTTGTTGCCGGGGCTGTTTCTTGGCTAACAGCGTTCGACGGTCAAGAGCGTTCGAGGGTCGAGGCGTCATGAAGGGCGATTCATGATGAAGAGCGTTCCACGGCGAAGGCCGTTTCGGGCTATGACGGCCTCGTGCCATGGTCGATTCATGCCACGCTCAAAGGGTGCAGGTAACGCATGACGACCTCATACGAGCCCGCGGCGCGCAAGACGTCAGGACAAGCGGCGTCCGGGCCATCCGAGTCCGGGCAGACGGTGTCCCACGGGCCGATCACGAGGGTCGTCGTCGCCGTCGTGATGGCCTGCTCGCGCTTCAAGGTCCCGGTCCTAGTGGTCGCCCTGCTCCTGACGGTCGCGAGCGGCTGGTACGTCGCGAACAACTTCGCCATCAACACCAACACCGACGACTTCATCGACGCCTCGGTACCGTGGCGCAAGAACGAGATCGCCTACGCCAAGGCTTTCCCCGACCAGGACAACCAGATCATCGCCGTGGTCGACGGCCGGACGCCCGAGCGCGCCGCCGAGGCGGTCGACGCCCTCAATGCCAAGCTCCAGGGCCACCCCGACCTGTTCAAGTCCGTCGTCGAGCCGGACGGCGGCCCCTTCTTCGCCAAGAACGGGCTGCTGTTCCTGTCGCCGGAGGAGGTGCAGAAGACGGTCGGCGGGCTGATCAAGGCGCAGCCGGTGCTGTCGATCATCGGCTCCGACGCCTCGCTGCGCGGCGTGATGGACGGGTTCGCCTTCATCCCGAAGGGCGTGCAGAACCATCAAGGCTCCTTCGACCAGTTCGATCATCCGATCGCCTCGATGAACGACGCGCTCGCCGCCGTCCTCGCCGACAAGCCGGCCTTCTTCTCCTGGCAGACCCTGCTGTCGAACGGCGAGAAGCCGTCGGGGCGGCAGCTCCGCAAGTTCATCCAGATTTCCCCGAAGCTCGATTACAGCGCCCTGGAGCCGGGCGCGGCGCCGACCGACTTCGTGCGCGACGCCGCCAAGCAGCTCGGCCTCGACGCCACGTCCGGCCCCACCTCCGGCGCCACCGTCCGCGTCACCGGTCAGGTCCCCATCGACGACGACGAGTTCGCCACCGTCTCCGACGGCTTCGGGCTCAACGGCGCGATCACCGCCGTCGTCGTGCTGCTGATCATCTACTCCGCGCTCAAGTCCCTCAAGATCGTCGCGGCCGTGTTCGCCACCGTGATCGTCGGCCTCGCCGTCACCTTCGCCGTCGGCCTCCTGCTGGTCGGCGCCCTCAACCTCATCTCGGTCGCGTTCGCCGTGCTGTTCGTGGGCATCGGCGTCGACTTCGGCATCCAGTTCAGCGTCCGCTACAAGGCCGAGCGCTACGACTACCCCGACTTCGACAAGGCGCTGGCCATGGGCGCCGCCAAGGTGGGACGGCCGCTGGCGCTCGCCGCCATGGCCACCACCGCCGGGTTCTACGCCTTCCTGCCGACGACTTATCGCGGCGTGTCCGAGCTCGGCGAGATCGCCGGCACCGGCATGATCATCGCTTTCGCCTGCTCGATCACCATCCTGCCGGCGCTCCTCACCATCATCAGGCCGGCGCCCGAGCGGGAGCCGGCCGGCTACAAGTTCCTCGCGCCGGTCGACGACTTCATCCACGACCACCGCTACGTCATCATCATCGGCACGCTGGCCGTCGCGCTCGCCGGCACGCCGCTGCTGCGCAACCTCCATTTCGACTTCAACCCGCTCAACCTCGACAGCCAGACCTCCGAGCCGATCGCGACCCTCAAGGACCTGATGAAGGACCCCGACACGGACACCCAGGTCATCAGCGTCCTCGAGCCCGACCTCGCCAGCGCCGACGCGATGGCGGAGAAGATCCGTCCGCTGTCCAATGTCGCGCGGGTGACGACGCTGTCGAGCCTCGTGCCGACCGAGCAGGACGGGAAGCTCGCCTCCATCGCCCAGGCCAAGCGGGTGCTCGGGCCCTCGCTCGACCCCGGCCGCGCCCTCGACGCGCCGGACGACGAGGAGGACGTGGCAGCGATCAGGAGAACGGCGGCGGCCTTCGCCCAGGCGGCGGAGGGCGCGACCGGCAAGGGCGCCGACGACGCGCGGCGCTTCGCCGAGCTCGCCGGCAAGCTGGCCGACGCCGCGCCGCCGGTGCGCCAGCGCGCCGGCGCCGTGCTGATCCCGCCCCTGAAGACGACCGTCCAGACGATCCGCGACTCGCTCGACGCCTCGCGGGTGACGATCGACACGCTGCCGCCGGCCCTCAAGGCGCTCTACATCGGGCATGACGGCCAGGCCCGCGTGGAGGCGGCGCCCAAGGGCGATCCCGACGACAACGCCAACATGATCCGCTTCGCGCGACAGGTTCAATCGGTCGCTCCCGCCGCCACGGGCCAGCCCGTCTCGATCCAGGAAGCCGGCAGGACCGTGAAGCTCGCCTTCATCGAGGCCGGTGCCATCGCGCTGGCCTCCATCTTCGTCATCCTGTGGATCGTGCTGCGCCGGGTCGGGGACGTGCTGCTCACCCTGGTCCCGTTGCTGCTGGCCGGCGTGGTGACGCTGGAGATCACCGTGCTCATCGACATGCCGCTGAACTTCGCCAACATCATCGCGCTGCCGCTGCTGCTGGGGCTGGGCGTCGCCTTCAAGATCTACTTCGTCCTGGCGTGGCGGGCCGGCACGACGAAGCTGCTGCAGTCGAGCCTGACGCGGGCCGTGTTCTGGAGCGCGCTCACCACCGCCACCGCCTTCGGCAGCCTGTGGGCGTCCAAGCATCCCGGCACGTCCTCCATGGGCAAGCTGATGGCGCTGTCGCTCGTGTGCACGCTCGCCGCCGCCATCCTGTTCCAGCCGGCCTTGATGGGGCCGCCGCGCAAGACCGAGCTGCGCTGAGGGCTGGCGCGGCGGCCCCAAGCCGCGCGGATCGGAGGTCGGGATGAGAACCCTGGTTCTGGGCGCCGGCGGCATCGGCGGCTATTTCGGCGGGCGGCTCGCCGAGGCGGGGGGCGACATCACCTTCCTCGTCCGCCCCGCCCGGGCGGCCGGCCTGAAGGCCGACGGCCTCGTCATCGCCAGCCCGCTCGGCGACGCCAAGCTCGCCGTGAAGGCGGTGACGGCGGTCGAGGTCCCGGCCGACCTCGTCATCCTGAGCTGCAAGGCCTACGACCTCGCCGGCGCGATCGACGCGATCCGTCCGGCGGTCGGACCCCGCACGACGGTGCTGCCGCTGCTGAACGGGCTCGCCCACCTCGACGCGCTCGATGCCGCCTTCGGTCCCGAACGAACGATCGGCGGATTGGCGACGATCAGCGTGACGATGGCGGCGGACGGGTCGATCCGTCACCTGAGCCCGATGAGCACCGTGGCGTTCGGGGAACGCGCGGACGGGCAGCGCGGGGCCTGCGACGCCGTCGCCGCCCTGCTCGCGACGGCGTCGTTCCAGTCCCAGCGCAGTCCCGCGATCATCCACGCCATGTGGGACAAGTTCGCCTTCATCACCGCCGCTTCGGGGATCACGGCCCTGATGCGCGCCAACGTCGGGGCGATCATGGCGGCGGACGACGGCGAGCGGCTGACGCTCGCCCTGCTCGGCGAATGCGGCGCGATCGCCGCCGCCGCCGGGTGCCCGGTCAGCGAGGCGATGACCGCCTTCGCGACGCGCATCCTGACGCGCGAGGCCGGCTTCACCGCCTCCATGCTGCGCGACATCGAGGCCGGCGGTCCCATCGAGGCGCGGCACATCCAGGGCGACATGATCCGGCGTGGAGAGGCCCTTGGCCTGCCGACGACGCTGCTGCGGGTCGTCTACTGCCACCTGCAAGCCTATCAGGCGCGCCGCGCGGCCACGGGCTGACGCGCGCCCTCGCGTCACCACCGCGGGTCCGTCCGAGAACCGTCACGCGCTTCCCGGCCGGCACCCGACGGCACCGCGCGACCGACGCGGTGCGATGCCGTCGTACGGGGCCGACCCGGCCTTGCGGCCGTCACGGACCGGGCATAAGGTATCGTTACCTTTGGCCTCTGGGCCGAGGAGGTCGCGATCCCCGAACCATGACGCATGACGCGAATGACGCAAGAATGTGTGTGTCGCTCATTTTTCGCGACCGAGCCGATGCGGTGCCGGGGCGACGGCTCCGGAGCGTCGGACCGACACGTGCACGGCGGATACCCCGACGCGGTGGTACGGGAACGCTTCAGCCGATCGCCGCCGCCTCGGCGCCGGCGCGCCCCGCCCGCTCGGGATCGGCGAGCAGCAGGATCCTGTCGCCCGGCGCGGGGGTGACCTCCGGCGCCTCCGCCGAGGCGAACAGGAGGTCGCCGTTGCGGCGCAGGATCAGCAGCGCGACGCCGACCTCATCCGCGCGGCCTTCGTCGGCCGTTGCGTCCCCCGTCGCGGCGACGTCCGTCACCTCGTGGAGCGTGAAGCGGGATCCCGCTCGGAACCGCTTGCGGGCGCTCGCGAAGTCGAGCGGCGGCTGGCCCAGCACCTGCCCGCGCCATTCGCGGCCGAGGCTGGTCCAGGTTTCGATGTCGTCGCCCGATGGCCGCATCTGGAAGACGCGGGCGCGACCGAGTTCCGGTGCGAGCTTGGCGCAGACGAGGCTGTTGTACACGTCGTTGGACGTCGCGGCGAGAAGGTAGTCGATGCGGCGGCCGGCGAGTTCGTCCTCGCCGTGCTCCGATAGGATCTCGGCCTGGAGCACGGGGATGCGCAGGGCGCGGGCGGCGTCCAGCGCGCCGGGGAAGGTGTCGACGACCAGCACCGGCGTGCCGGCCGCCATCAAGGCCTGGGCGAGGTCGATCGACCAGGGCGTGGCACCGAGGATCGCGAGGCCCGGCCTGTCGCCGAGCGTCAGCCCGAGCCGGCGGGCGAGGGGCGCGAGCGAGAAGCCGTGCAGGATCATCGTCGCGGCGATCAGCGCGAACACCGACGGCATGACGAGCGCGCCCTCGGGGGTGCCGCTGCCCGCGAGCTTGGCGCTGGCGACGCCGGCCACCGCCGCCGCCACGATGCCGCGCGGCGCGATCCAGGCGGCCAGCGCCCGCTCCTGCCAGGTGAGGCCGCTCGCCGCCGTGGCGAGCAGGATGGCGGCGGGACGCACCAGGAACAGCATCGCCAGCGTCAGGAACAGGATCGGCCAGGACAGCTGCGTGAACAGCCCGCGGTCGAGGCTGGCGGTGAGCGTGACGAACAACGCCGACACGATGAGGACGACGAGCGACTCCTTGAAGCGCGCCAGCTCGTCGATGCCGGGAATGCGCAGGTTGGCGAGCGCGATGCCGAAGATCGTGGCGGCGGCGAGCCCCGCCCCGTCCATGACGAGGCCGGACAGCACGTAGACGCCGAGCGCCAACGCGAGCAGCATCGGCGTCTTCAGCGTTTCCGGCAGCTGGTCGCGCGCCACCATCCAGCGGACCAGCAGGGCGGCGCCGATGCCGAGCCCGGCCGACACGAGGAGCCCCTCGGCGAGTTCCGCCGCCAGCGAGCCGCCCGCATCGCCGCCGTGGGCCAGCATCACGGCGAGCACGATGGCGGCGAGCAGCGCGCCGATGGGGTCGTTGACGATCGCCTCCCATTTCAGGAAGGACGAGGCGCGCCGCTCCAGCCGCGTGTGGCGCAGCAGCGGCAGCACCACGGTCGGCCCGGTCACGACCGTGATGGCGCCGAACAGCAGCGCGGCGCCCCACGCCATGCCGGCGCACAGCCGCGCCGCCAGCGACGCCAGCACGAAGCTGATCGGCAGCGCCACCATGGTCAGGCGCAGCACGCCCTCCCCCGCCGCGCGCAGCTCGCGGACGTCCAGCGCCAAGCCGCCCTCGAAGACCACGATGGCGACGGCCAGGCCGACGATCGGCTGCAGGGCCGGGCCGAAGGCGACCGACGGCTCGAACAGGCGCAGGCCCGGCCCGACGATCAGGCCGACGGCGAAGAGAAGCACGATGGCCGGCAGCTTCAGCCGCCAGGCGATCCATTGCGCGCCGACGCCGGCCACAGCCATGCAGAGGACGGCGATCGCGACGGACGGGGACATGACGCTCCTCGAAGGTGACGGCGGTTATGGACGAGGCGGGTCCGCCCGCCAACGCGCGCGCGGCGCGACACGTCGCCGTGCAACATCCGATCGCGCCGTCAACCGACGCGGCGGCGCGGCAGCAGCCGGAGAAAGCTCACGGCGCTGCCGAGCGCCGCGAAGCCGAAGCCGAGCCAGAGCGCGACCACGAGGCCGGACTCCCGCGAGAGCGTCAGGCAGAGCGCGACGAGGGCGGCGCCGATCGTCTGTCCCAGCAGCCGCGCCGTCGCGACGATGCCGCTCGCCGCACCGCTCCGTCCCGGTGGCGCGCTGGCCATCAGCGCCCGCAGGTTCGGCGACTGGAAGAAGCCGAAACCGGCACCGCAAGCGATCATGCAGCCGATGATCGCGGGATTTCCGGCACGGTCCGGCAACATCGCGAGCGCCCCCATGCCCAGGCATAGCACCAGCAGGCCGACCCCTCCCAGCAGGCCGGCGGGATAGCGATCGGACAGGCGCCCGGCGATCGGCGCCATGATCGCGACGACCGCCGGCCACGGCGTGATGAGGTAGCCGGTCGCCACCTGACTTCGTCCCAGCAGGGTCTGGAGCAGGAACGGCAAGGACACGAAGGCGAGGCCCTGGGTCGCGAACGAGCAGATCGCCGTGAGCGTGGACAAGGCGAAGATCGGGTCGCGGAACAGGTCGGCGGCCAGCATCGGGGCGGGATGGCCCGATTGTCGCCGCACGAGGACGAACAGACAGGCGACCGCTAGCGCCCATTCGCCGCCGACCCGCACCGGCGAGCTGCCGTGCGACAGTCCGCTGAGCCCGAAGATCAGCAGCGTGGCGAAGCCGGCGCACAGCACGGCCGCCACGCCGTCGAAGCCGTGCGTCGCCCGCTCCGAGGCCGGGAGGCTGCGCAGGCAGAGCAACGTCGCGACGACGCCGGCGGGTATGTTGATGAGGAAGATCCAGTGCCAGGAGGTGAACGACAGGATGAGGGAGGCGACCGTCGGGCCGAGCGTGAAGCCGAGCGCGACCACGAGGGCGTTGACGCCGACCCCGCGTCCGAGCATTCGGGCGGGGTAGACGAAACGGATGAGGGCCGAGTTGACGCTCATGATCGCCGCCGCGCCGAAGCCCTGCAGCGTGCGGGCGACGATCAGGCTCGGCAGCGACCAGGCGACGCCGCAGCCCAGCGACGTCGCCGTGAACAGCACGAGGCCGACGATGTAGACGCGCCGGTGGCCGACGATGTCGCCCAGCGACGCCAAAGGCAGCAGCGCGGCGATCATGGCGAGCTGATAGGCGTTGATCACCCAGATCGCGTTGGCCCCGTCCGAGCCGAGGTCCTTGGCGATGGTCGGCAGCGCCGTGTTGGTGACCGCCGTGTCCAGCGTCGCCATGGCGACCGAAACCCCGATGGCGATGGTCGCCTCGAGGCGCTCGCGACGGGGCAGGCCTTCGAAGGTGTGGCTCACGGACAGCGATCCATCTCGCGGTGTTCGTCAGCGATACACCATTCCGGCTCCGCCGGAGCAAGGCCGCGACGGCCGAAGACCGGTGGGAGAACGACAGCGGCCCCATCCGACCGCGAACGAGAAGCCACCTCGCGGAGGCGGCTCGTTGCTCGTGCTCGCTGTCGGATCGATGCGATAACCAAGGTTTCCTTCCGTCCTGGTGTTCGGGACAACTCTTCAGCCTTTGACTGGGATTTAGAAGGAGATCGTGTCGCGCCGTGATCAGGCAGCCGGACGAAGAGCTGGGCGGCGTGGACGAGTCGATCGTCGCTGGATCGAGCGATGGATGCAAAGCTTTCTTCGCGAGGCGTGGTCGAGCCGCGGCGAGCTGACCGAAGCGGAACGGCGGATCTTGCCGCCCGCCGATCCGGCCGGGATCACGCGGCGCGGTACGAGCTGGCACGCGTGCGGCAAGCGTCTTCATGCGGCGAGTGTCTTGGTGATGGACCACCTAGCGGAGGGTTCCGATGCCGGCCAGGATGAGGTCGATGCCGGCGAGGAACTGGTCGCGATCGTCGTGCTCGCGCAGCTGCGTCGCCACCCGACGCACGAAAGGGTACGCCGCCGGGTCGAGCCGCGCCCAGCCTGAGGCGACGGTGGCGAGGAAGGCCGATCGATCCATGCCGCGCGCGTGGCGGGCGTTCGCGGCGTTCTGGCCGGCGACGCCGAGGACGTAGTTCACGAGCGCTGACGCGGCGTCGAACCGCGCTCGTTCGGGAACGCCGAGCGCCCGGAGCCGGCCGCCGATACCCTCGAAGATCTGCGGCATCGCGAACCGCCATGGCTCGCGGGAAAGCTGGGCACCCACCCAGGGGTGCGCGTCGATCGCGTCGAACATCCCAAGCGCGAGGCAGCGGATCGCCTCCCGCGGCGCCGCTTCCCCGACCACCTCGGTCATGACGCCGGCGACGACGTGGTCGGTGGCTTCCGCGAGGATGTCGTTCTTGTCGGCGATGTGCCAGTAGATCGCCCCGCTTCCTGTCGCAAGGTGGGAGGCGAGCGCGCGGAAAGTCAGGGCGTCCTCGCCGCCGGCGTCGAGGATCACGATCGCGGCGGCAACGATCCGCTCCTTCGAGAGCGCGTCCGCGCGCCGGTCGGTCCGCCGAGCTTTGCTTGCCATGGGCTCCAGCTTGACACGCTTGGAATGCCGTTCCAAACCTCGTGTTTGGAACAGCGTTCCAATCGGCGTGCGGAAGGGACATGATGATACTGGTCACGATCGTCGGCGCCGGCCTCGGCGGTCTCGTCCTCGCCCGCGTCCTCCACGTCCACGGCATCCCCGCGACGATCTACGAGGCCGAGCCCTCGGCGGAAGCCCGCGCGCAGGGCGGCCAGCTCGACATCCACGAGCACGACGGGCAGGTCGCGCTCGAAGCGGCCGGCCTCACCGACGCGTTCCGCGCGATCATCCACGTGGGCGGCGCGGCCTCGCGCGTGCTCGACCCGCACGGCACGGTGCTGCTCGACCAGCCCGACGATGGCACGGGTGGGCGCCCCGAGGTGCTTCGCGGCGACCTGCGGCGCATCCTCATCGACGCCTTGCCCGCGGAGACGATCCAATGGGGCAAGAAGCTCACCGGCGTCGCGGCGCTCGGCGGCGGCCGGCACGAGTTCACGTTCGCCGACGGGTCGACCGCGCGCACCGAACTCCTCGTGGGTGCGGACGGCGTAATTACCCACGCCCTTGCGGTTGGCGCGGATCGCTGATTCGATGAGCCATGG
>CAXTIU010000021.1:0-55858 GCA_964244495.1 uncultured Beijerinckiaceae bacterium | reverse complement strand
CGTCGAGCCGCTCGATGCCGCGAGGATCAAGCATCAAACCTGTGCGCGTCATGAACTCGTCTCGCGTTGTTGATGAGGATACTTTTGATCTTGCGCCGGGCCGGCGCCGTCATGGCGCGAACCGGTTCGTCTTCAGGCGCTGGCGCGGAAGAACCGTCCGAGCCGCTCGGTCATCGCGTCGGGACGCTCCACGTTCACGGCCCAGGCGGCGTTGCTGACCAGGACGTGGACACCGCGCAGCCGCGAAACGGTTCGCGCGACGGGCTCTCGGCACCGTGCCGCGTCCTTCGGATCGCCCGGGAGTAGCGCCCTCCGGACGACATCATGGCGTCCGGCCCGGTCCCCGGCTGTGCTTGCCGGGAAACAGCCGCACAGGTCATGGTGAAACGCGGATTGATCGTCATGTGTGGTGCTCGCCACCTGAATGGATAGATCCCTCCTATATACGAAGCAACTCGTATTAAACGGGACTAATTTCCGCATGGTCGCATAGCGACTATACGAAAAGTACATGAAGATATCTCGACGTATCCCATACGCCATCTGGTAGCGAGGTGCGCGTCGCTCAGCGAATGCCCGTACGTCTCAGGACCGACACGGTGCCGGCATCCATCACGCTCGCCGCCGGGCTGATGGCGACCGTCGTCGCGACACCGGCGACATCGGGCACCGCTCCCGCGTGGTACGGCGTGCGCCATGGCGGAGGCGGCGACCTCGCGGTTGATTCATCCAGCGGCTGCGCTGCGGCGGCTGGCGGCGGTGACCAAGCATGCCCGCCGAGACCGTGAGAGCGGGCGGTCGAGGGCGTGATGCGCGGGCGAGGGGTCGACCTGCGCGGCCCTTCAGTGCCCGTTGCTCAATGTGTCGAAGGGCGGTCTCGGTCCGCGTGAGCTGCCTGGACCCGCTTTCACTTCACACGTCGCGTTAGCGACCGATGCGCCGCAGGAGCGGAAGCAGGCCGACCGCGACGCCGACCCCGGCCAGCGTCAGCAAGGCCGCGTCTCGCTGCCGGCTGGTGGCGAACTCGCTCCGAGTCGGGTGGACCTTCGCGCTCCACTGCCCGTCGATGGCGGCGCGTCCGGGCACCGCCTCCTCGAGGTTGCCGCGCTTGTCGCCGATCGGCTCGCCGAGCTGGGCGTCCTTCATGGCGCTCGCTTGCCGATCCGCGAAGCGCGGTGCCAGCGCCTGAGCCGCCGCCATCATCATCGTGCTGCGCCCAACCCACGTGTCGCGCGAGGGCCTGTCGATCGCGTGCACGATCGCGTTGGCGCACAGACGCGGATCGAACACCGGGTCGGGCACGAGCTGCTGGCGCCCGGTGTGGGTGCGGGCCCAGCCGAACTGCGGCGTGTTCACCGCCGGCAGGTAGACCACGCACAGGGATACGGCCACGCGATCGGCGATGAGCTCGGCCCGCAGGGCGTCGGTGAAGCCGGTGACGGCGAACTTCGCGCCGCAGTAGGCCGCCTGGAGTGGCGCCGCCCGGATGCCGAGACCCGAGGACACCTGGACGATCACGCCGCGCCCGCGCGGCTTCATGTGGCGCAGCGCGGCCAGCGTGCCATGGACTTGGCTGAGATAGGTCGTGGCGGTGACGCGGGCGTATTCCGCCGCGCTGATCTCTTCGGCCGGGGCGACGACCGTCGACATGGCGTTGTTGACCCATGCCGCGACCGGTCCGAGCTCGGCCTCGACGCGTTCGGCGGCAGCGTCGACCGCCGCCGCGTCGGCGACATCCACGGAGAGCGCCAGCACCTCGCCGCCGTGGCGCCGCAACATGGCGGCGGCCTCCTCAAGCCGTGCCGGATCACGCGCCAGGATGGCGACCGACCATCCGTCCCGCGCGAGCTGATCGGCCGTAGCCAGGCCGATGCCGGCGCTGCCGCCCGTGACCACCGCCGTCCGCGCCATCCTTGATCTCCGCTCTGATCGTCCGCCCGATGGATGAACGTGCCCGGTCCCCTGTCTTTCCCGTGCGACAAGGCCGCAGGACCTCGGAAGCCGTACGGCCGGCGGTGCTGGCGACGGCAGCGGAGGAATCAATTTGCCTCGATGCCGGAGTTGTGAGCCCGCGTTCATCCCTACTTCATCCTTCGCGGACGCATATGACCCCACGAGCGATGCAGCTCGTCACCGGAGAATGAGATGAACGATTTGGTCAAGACGATCGCGGCTGCCGGGCTTGGCCTCGCCGCGAGCATGGCGATGATCCCTGACGCTCTGGCGCTTCCCGCGAATGGCGCGTATCCCGCCGCCCAAGCCCCCGCTGCGGCGCCGCTTGAGCATGTCCAGTTCTACGGCGGGTACGGCTATGGCTACGGGTATCCCTACGGATTCTACGGCCGGCGCTTCGGGTACGGCTACGGTTACGGTCGGGGCTACGGCTATGGCAGGGGCTTCGGCTACGGTCGGGGCTATTATGGCCGTGGTTTCTACGGTCGGCGATAACGAGGTCACGGGGCAGCGAGGGGCCCGCGCGGCGGCGGTCAGGGACCGCGTCGTCGCGCGGAACCGAGGAAAACCCTCGTCAGCATCCCGCTGAAGCGGCAGACATCGCCGCCGAGCCTCCCCGAGCGCGGCACCGGACGCCTCGAAACCCCGTCAACGTGGTCGCGAAACCCGGCCACGAGGCCCTCGGGTTCGTGCCTGGGCGGGCTTCGGACGCCGGCCCGCGCCAACACCCTCGGCCACGGAACGCCGGCATCCGATAACCTCGACCTTGCCAGCCAGGGAGCCGAAGCCCCCAAGTTCCAGAATGCGGGTGTCTCTCAATACGGGACGCCTCTCGCGCGGAAGCGCTCCACGACGGGAGGAACCGGTTCCCTTCGCGCCTTGACGACCAAGGGACAGCTCTACTGCCCCTTGCAGAGCGGCGTCGGCTGTGGCGGCGGTGCCGGGTGCTCCTTCTTGTACTCGGCGATGATCGGCTCAAGGTTTTCTTTCGGCCAAAAGCGCGGAGAGCCGATTTCCTTCAAACAGAAGGCGTCCCAATACAAGCCCGCGCGCGAGGGCGCTCGCCCGGCCGCGACCGCTCGCGCGACGGCGCCGATGTCGGCCGCGTCAGGGTAGATGTACAGCGTCGTCGGCTCGTGTTTCACCATCGCGATGATCTGCGGGACGTCCGATGGCGACCAGCTGGTGCAGCCGTTGCTGCGGCCACCCGCGTAATCGACCAGCGTTCCCATCGGGACGTAACCGTCCGGGTTCGCGTACGGGCTGCCCGGATCGTGTCGAAGACAGACCTTCCTCAACGCGACGGTCGCGTGGCCGCCGATCGCGCGCGCTCTGGCATTCGCGGTCTCGCCCTCGCCGTCGAACTGGATGAACGAGCGTATCAGGACCATGTCCTTCGCCGAGGCGCGATAGTAGCCCTTGAAGGACGGCTTCGTCTCGGCCGTCACGTAGGCGCCGCCGGCCGTGAGTTCCGAGTCCATCGCGTTGCCGAAGTTCCTGGCGCATTGTCGTCCGTTCGCGAAATCCGCGGCGCCGTCCAGGTCCCGGCCGCCGCCGTGTCCGGCGGAGATCGCGCGAAACGATTGATCGGCCTCGCAGATGATATAGAAGCGGCGCCCGAGCCGGCCATCGCTGCGAGCGTTGGGACGCGTGGCGTCCATGGCGAAGTAGCAGGGGTTCCTCACCGCACCTTCGCTCACCTTCCGGAGGTAGAGCGCACGCGCTTTTTGCAAGACTGTTTGCGCGATCTGCCCGTCGCCGTCGCCGACATGCTCCCTCAGCCAAGCCGGAACGTCCGACGGTTGCTCCGCCGCGAACGATCGCGATGGCACCAGGAAAGCCACGGCGATGATGAAGATGTCGAAGGTACCCGAAAGAAACGACCGTAACCGCACCGGACCCAATCTCCTGTCTAAGCGCCGCGTGAGGCCTGCGACGTTGCCGTGAGACGCCCGTCAAAGAGGGCGCGCCCTGATCGGCGATGGTGTTCGTCCTCAGGGTGCCACAAAGCCAATCCGACGCTGCATCCTTCGCTCAGGCAGAACGACCACACGGCACATGCCAGATCAAGCCTCGCGGCACCACATGGGGGCGCGATGATCGCCGCGGGAACGTGAAGGACGCCCACCTGCACGCTCACCGCCACGACGATCCCCGACCGGAGCGACCGCGCGTGGCGTCTTCCATGTTAGTAGAAATCCGTCCATCATCGTCCTATGTGGGAGAGCGGCATGGACGAGCGGCGAAGCGGCGATACGGACGAAACAAATCCCGGGGTGCTCGAACAGACCCCGAAGGGCAACCGCCCCGGCATGGTGGAAGCCTTCGACCATGCGGCCGGATCGGTCGCTCGGCGGGTCGTCGGTGGCGCTTTCGGCTGGCGCGGCACGTTGCTGGCCATCCACGTCGCGCCGGCGGCGAGCTACGAGATGGAGGCCTTGGGCGAGGCCCGTTGCGTCGCCGGTCGCGGCATCGTCGGGGATCGCTACTTCGACGGCACGGGCACCTACTCGCCCAAGCCCGACGTGCGCGAGGTCACGCTGATCGAGCAGGAGGCGCTCGACGCCCTCGCGCGCAACGATCCACCCCTGCAGGGTCGCACGCTCGACCTCGCCCCCGGCGACCATCGCCGCAACCTCACGGTACGCGGCGTGCCCTTGAACCACCTCGTGGGTCGGCGCTTCCGCGTCGGCGACGTCATCCTGCGCGGCGGCCGGCTCAATTTCCCCTGCAAGTACCTCGAGGAGCTTCTCGGGCTGCCGGTGTTCCTGCCGCTCTACAACCGGTCCGGCCTGAATTGCGGCATCGAGCGAGGCGGCGTCATCCGGCCCGGCGACACCATCGAGCTGCTGGGGTCCGGCGAATGACCGCGCGCCTCATCATGAAGCTGCGCGTCGAGCGGGCGGCGTGGACGACGCCGGACGTGCTGCACTTGGCCCTCGTCCATCCGCTCCGCCCGTCCTTGCCGGCCTGGACCGCCGGCGCTCACGTCGACCTCCGCCTGCCGGACGGCCGCGTCAGGCAGTACTCGCTGTGCGGCGACCCCGCCGACCCCGCGCGGTACGAGATCGCCGTCAAACGCGAGGACGCCGGTCGCGGGGCCTCACGCTGGGCCCACGCGAGCCTGGCACGACCCGGTGCGATCGCCCACGTCTCCGCACCCCGCAACAACTTCCCGCTGGTCGAGCATGCTCGCCGGCATGTCCTGGTCGGCGGCGGCATCGGCGTTACGCCGTTCGTGTCGATGGCGCGGGTCCTCGCCGCGTCCGGCGCCGACTTCGTCGTTCACGTCTGCGCGCGCTCGGCGGCGGCGGCTCCGTTGCTCGCCGAACTCGAGGACGTTTGCGGCCATCGCTTCGTCCGATGGTTCTCCTCCGAAGGTCGGCGCTTCGACCCCGCGATCCTGGGCGGACCCGAGGCGGGCGCCCACGTCTACGCCTGCGGACCCCGCACCCTGCTCGACGCGGTGAGAGAGGGCGTCCTCGCCTCCGGTTGGCCGGCCGATCGGATCCATGCCGAGGTGTTCCAGGCGACGCTGGACGAGAGCTTCAAGCCCGAGCCGTTCGACGTGCGCGTCGCCTCGACCGGCGAGGTCCTGCACGTCCCGGCCGACCGCTCGATCCTCGACGTGCTTCGTTCGAGCGGGCGCTCGGTGCCGTCGTCGTGCGAGCTGGGCGTCTGCGGCTCATGCGTCTGCGGTTACCGCGACGGCACGGTCATCCATCGCGACGCGGTGATCCCGCTCGCGGCGCGCCAGGACCGCCTGGCACCCTGCGTGTCCCGCGCGCGGGTGGCCGTCACGCTCGATCTTTGAGGCCGTTCGCGTCAGGGAGCAGCCCGCCGCTGGGTAACGGGTCCAGGATGGCGGGAAACAACCTGCTGTTCGCCGCCCGCGCCCGGTCGTACTCGATGAGGCGCGCGGTCTCGCCCGCGACGGCGGCCCCGAGCGTCCGTTGGAGGATGTGGAGCGTGGCGTCGATGCACAGCGACACGCCGCCGCCGGTAACGACGCGTCCCGCGTCGACGAGGCTCGCCTCGAACGCCCGAACGCCGGGGTAGTCGCGCCGCAGGGCGTCGAGGGGCGGCTCCTCCGATCCAACGACGTTGCGCTTCGTGGTGGCCGGCAGACCGTCGAGGACGCCGCTGGCGGCCAGGATCATCGCGCCGGTGCACACCGAGGCGACCGTGCCGTCCGTCGCGACCCGGCGGAGGTAGCGCAGCGTCGGCTCCGCGCGGACCTGCTCCATCCAGCCCGGACCACCGGTGACGATGACCACGGCGCATGGCGGCGCGTCGTCGATGCCGTGGTCCGCGACGACCTTCAGGCCGTTCGACAGGGCGACGACGCCGGCTTCGGGCGCGAGCGTGACGATCTCGATCTCCGGCGCCACGCGTCGGGCCATCGACAGCACGCCGAACGTCGCGAGATCGATCGGCTCGACGCCTGGATAGAGGAAGACGCCGAAGCGCATCAACTCACCCGGGGAGGGGATCGTGGAGGGTCTCGCGGGCGCTGAGCGCCGCGACCAGGGTCACGATCGCCAAACCGATCAGCATGACCGAGACGCCGAACGTGCCGCCGGTGAGCCCGAGCAGCCAGGTTGCCAGCAGCGGCGACAGGCCGCCGCCGATCACGGCCGAGACCTGGAACCCGAAGCTGGCCCCGGTGCAGCGGACCGGGCCTTTGAAGAGTTCCGGGAAGTAGGTCGCCTCCGGCCCGAACATCATGCCATGGCCGAGGTTCATCCCGACCACGATCGCCAGCGTGACCAGACCCGGCGCCTTGCTGCCGAGCATGGAGAACAGCGGGAACGCGAAGGCGATCGTGAACAGCGCGCCGGCGACGTAGAACGGGCGGCGCCCGACGCGATCGGAGAGCCAGCCGAAGGCCGGGATCGTCACGAGTTCCAGAAGGGCGCCGTACAGCACGGCGTCGAGGATCAGCGCCTTGGGAAGCTTCAGGCTCGTGGTGGCGTAGACGACGATGAAGACCGTGAGGATGTAGACCCAGGAGACTTCCGTGAGCTTGAGGCCGATGGCGGTGAGGAAGCTGCCGCGCGCCTTGACGACGGCGTCCGCGAGCGGGCTCTTCGCGAGTGTCATCGTCCGCTTCATCTCGAGGAAGACCGGCGTTTCCGCCACCCTCGCTCGCACGAAGGCGCCGAGCAGGAAGAGGACCGAACTCAGCAGGAAGGGCAGCCGCCAGCCCCAGCTCAGGAAGTCCGCCTCGGGCAGCTTCGCCACGGTCGAGACGGCGAAGGTCGACAGGACGAGACCGAGCGGGAAGCCGATCTGGACGAGGCTGCCGTAGAAGCCGCGCCGCGTCGGCGGCGCGTGCTCGATGACCATGAGCGCCGCGCCGCCCCATTCGCCGCCGAGCCCGACGCCCTGGACGATGCGCAGCGTGACGAGGAGGATCGGCGCCCCCACGCCGATGCTGGCGTAGGTGGGCAGCAAACCGATGGCGAAGGTCGCCACGCCCATGAGCAGGAGCGTGGCCATCAGCATCGACTTGCGCCCGACGCGGTCGCCGAAGTGCCCGAACAGCGCCGCCCCGAACGGCCGGGCGAGGAACCCCACGGCATAGCTGCCGAGGGCGGCGAGCGTTCCAACCGTGGGGTTGGCCGTCGGGAAGAACAGCTTGTTGAACACCAGCGCCGCCGACGTCGCGTAGATCAGGAAATCGTACCATTCGATGATGGTGCCGATGGAGCCCGCCATGACGACGGAGCGCATGGAATGCGGGCGGACGACGGGTGTTTCGTACAGGGTGGCGGCTGTCATGGCCATGGGTCCCCTCGAAGCGACTACCTCCCGTGTATGGGAAATAATTCCACTCCAGGGGAGCAAGCGTCGTGCCAGCTTCATCTGCCCTGAAGAGCCGCCCGGCCGCGAGGCGCTATCGCCTGAGCCGCGAGCTGTCGATGACGAGGAAGTAGACACAGTCCCCGCGACCGACGTTGGTGAAGGAATGGTTGGCGTCGGCTTGGAAGTACAGGGAATCGCCCGTCTCGAGCGTCACGACCTCGGCGCCGATGACCGCTTTCAGGCGTCCGCCCTGCACGAAGATGTATTCCTCCACGCCGTGGCGATGCGCGCCGAAGTCCCCGGCGGTGCCGCGTGGCGGCAAGGTGTTGATCACCCAATCGATGCCCCGGCCCGGCAGGACTGGCGAAAGGCAGCGCCGCACCAGGCCGGACGCCTCGTCGCGCAGGACGGGTTGGCGATCCGCCTTGATCAGGAGGATCTCGCGCTCCACCGGGTGCGACATCAGCTGCGAGAACGTCAGGCCCAGGGCCTCGGCGAGCTTGGCCAGGACAGTCGTCGAGGGGACCGCCTCGCCTCGCTCGATCTTCGAGATCATGGAGCGACTGACGCCGGACAGCTCGGCCAATTGCTCGAGGGAGAGTCGCCGCTTGCGCCGGGACGCGTGAAGTTCCTGACCGATGACGCCGAGCTGTGGATCCTCCCGTCGGTCTGTCTTGGGGATCACGGGATCTTCGATGGCCGACATGGATGAGGCTGCTCGCTTCTGATGTCTCGCCGAGGATCAATAAGCGATCACGAATCCCTTGTCCGCCCACCATGGGCCGTGCGCGGCCGCATCGCGCCCACGTCGGTCGAACACCGGTCTCGGGCCGGAACAGTGGGGTCCAGCCGCGATCCGGCGCTTCGTCGCGCCGATCGTTCGGCGACGAGATCGGAGAGCCGCCGCCCGCCCGCGCGGAGAAGCTCACGCCGTCGACGTCGCGCCGGTCGAACATGGGACCGGACGGCGTCCACGATGCGGCCCGAGACTCCGACCTGTCTCGCCAGGTCAGCTTTTCCGGAAACGGCCGTGCCCCGTCCCGTCCCTGCGGCCGCGCGGGTCGACGACGCTGAAGCCGGCGTCCGGCGCCGGCGCCCCGGCGCGGGCGGGGGCCGGCAGCGCGCCCGTCCATTCGTAGGCGAGCGTGCCGGGCGGGTTCCGGTAGGGGCCGGGGTCGCGGGTGTCGCCCCTCGCCAGGCCAGGCCGCACCTTCACGGCCGTGAACATGCCGCCCATCTCGAGGCTGCCGAACTGGCCCTGCCCGGCCATCATCGGCAGGGTGTTCTCCGGCAACGTCATGCCCATCGCCGTCATGGCGTCCATGCCGCCGGCGCCCATCGGCATGTAGCCCGGCGCGAGCTTGGCGATCATCCCCGCGCTCGTGCCGAGATCGGCGCCGATGGTGGTGCGCACCTGGTGCCCCATCGCGTTCATCGTGTGGTGCGACTTGTGGCAGTGCAGCGCCCAGTCGCCGGGGTTGTCGGCGACGAACTCGACGGCGCGCATCTGGCCGACCGCGCAGTCCACCGCCGCCTCGGGCCAGGACGCCGCCTCGTCCACCCAGCCGCCGTCCGTGCCCGACACGCGGAACGAGTGGCCGTGAATATGGATGGGGTGGTTCGTCATGGTCAGGTTGCCGAAGCGGACGCGCACCCTCTCGCCCTGCCCGGCGACGATCGGGTCGATGCCGGGGAACACCCGCGAGTTGAAGCACCATAGGTTGAAGTCGGTCATCTCGTTGACCTTGGGCGTGTAGGCGCCCGGCTCGATCAGGTAGGCGCTCGTGAGGAAGACGTAGTCGCGGTTGACGCGCCGGAAGGCCGGGTCCTTGGGATGGACCACGAAGAAGCCCATCATCCCCATCGCCATCTGCACCATCTCGTCGCAATGGGGGTGGTACATGAAGGTGCCCGAGCGCGGCAGACGGAACTCGTAGACGAAGGTCTTGCCCGGCGGGATGCCCGGCTGGGTCAGCCCGACCACGCCGTCCATGCCGTTGGGCAGCGGCATGCCGTGCCAATGGATGGTGGTGTGCTCCGGCAGGTGGTTGGTGACGAAGACGCGGACCTTGTCCCCCTCGACCGCCTCGAGCGTCGGGCCGGGACTCTGGCCGTTGTAGCCCCACAGGTTGGCGACCATGCCCGGCGCCAGCTCGCGTCGCACCGGCTCGGCGAGCAGGTGGAACTCCTTCCAGTCGCCGTTCATGCGGAACGGCAGCGTCCAGCCGTTGAGCGTCACGACGGGGTCGTAGTCCGGCCCGGCCGATGGATGCAGCGGCGGCTTGGTGGCGGCGTCCCGCATGATCGGCGCCTCGGGGATCGCCGCCGCCTGAGCGCGGCCGGTGACGGCGGCGGCGCCGACGAGGGCGGCCCCGCCGGCGCCGAGAAGGGTGCGGCGGCTCGGCTTGGCATCGTCCATGGCGATGGAACCTTTCGGTGAAGGGTGACGGCTCATTCGACGGTTCCCACGATGGGTGCCGGAGCGTCGGACGGCGGCCCGACCCCGACGAGCGCGGCCCGGAGGTCGACGTCGGCGATGAAGAAGTCGCGCTTGGCGGCGATCGCCGCGAGGTTGGAACCGACGCCGCCGCGCGCGTCGAGAAGGAGCTGCGCGACGTCGGCGAGCATGCCGTTGGTCTGCAGGGATGTTTGCGCGAGGATGGTCCTGCGCAAGGGCAGCACGTGCTCGGCGTAGTGTTTGGCGAGGTCGTACTTGCCCCGCGCGCGCAGCCACGCCTCGCGCGCCTGCGAGCGGGCGTCGATCGCGCGCTGGGCCAGCCGGTTGGCGGCGGCGAGGTAGGTCTCGCGCGCGCCGCGCACCTTGCTCTCGCCCCAGTCGTAGATCGGGATCTTGATGTCGGCGACGAAGCCGGTGCGGTCGAGCACGCTCCGCGTCTGCGTCCCCAGCACCGAGCCCCCGGTGCCGCCGGCGTGCTCGTGGTCGTTCTGCGCGGTGAGGGTGATGTCGCTGACGGCGCGCGTCGCCACCGTCAAGCCGAGCTGGCCGGCGAGCGCGTCGAGCGCGCGGCGCGCGGCGGCGATGTCGAGGCGTCGCTCCAGCGCCTCGCGCTCGACGTCGCGCGCCGGCGTGATCGCCCCGGGCAAGGCCGGCAGCGCCTTGGGCAGGGTGTAGGCGATGTCGCGGCCCCACAGGCCCATCAACCGGGTCAGTCGCTCGCGCTCGGCCTGCGCCGCGAGCTTGGCGTCGCCGTCCTGCGCGCCAAGCTCGGCGTAGAACACGTCCTCGCGCGCCTGCTCCAGCTTGTTGAGGTTGCCGGCGGCGCCGAGCTGCTTGGCGAATTCGGCCGAGGCCTGCGCCGCCGCCAGCGACTGGTCGAGGAAGCCGATCCGCTCCTGAGCGGCGAGGGCGACGTAGTACTGCCGCTCGACGCTCGCGGCGAGCGCCATCACCGTGCCGGCGGCGCGCAGCTGCGCGCTCCGGAAGGTCTCGCCGGCGATGGCCTGGCGGGCCGGCAGGGTCGCCAGCGCGTAGAGGGCGACCACGATCTGGCTGATCACCTCGACGTCGCCCTGCCCGGCCACGACGTTGACCGACAGGGTCGGCTCGGGCGGCAGGCTCGCCTTGACGTAGTCGGCTTCCGACACGCCGAGGTCGTTGAAGGTGGCCTGCAGGTCCTTGTTGCGCAACAGCGCCACCTCGACCGCGTCGCGGACGCGCAGCGGCCGACGCAGCAGCGCGCCCGCCCGCGCCTCCGCGTCCGCCGCGCCGGCATCGTCGGTGAGCTTGACGGCGTCGTGCCCGAGTCGCTCGGCGGCGATGCCGGCGACCGGCGCCATGCCGCCGTCGGGCGAGAAGCCGACGCAGCCGGACAGCAGGGCGCCGGCCAGAGGCCAGACGGATCGGGCCACCGGCGGCGACATCCGTCCCGGAAGGCGCCTCACGGCTTGCTCATCCCGGGCATCGACGTTCCAGGCATGGACATCCCGGGCATGGTCCGGGTGTCGGCGGCCGGGGACCTCAAGGCGGGTGACGCGTCGATCGGCGCGAGGGAGCCGCCCCGGTCGATGCGCGCGTCGACCGGGGCGTAAGGCTTGAGGCCGGCGATGGGCGACGGCGGCGGGCGCCAGCGCGTCTCGACCCGCGGGTCGAGGGGGGTCAGCAGGCCGCCGGGCCCGCCGGCGGACGGGTTGACGCCGCAGCCGACCGCGAGCCCCAGGAGGGCGGCGAAGGTGGTGGTGCACATGATCCCTGGCTCGACGACATGGCGCATCGAACGCGCCGGACGCGCGAAGGGCCACGCCGAACGTTGGGTGCGGCGCGGCCTTGGCGGGCTGTCACGCCCGCCCGGAGATCAGATGGAGGTCGGCGGGCGGAGCAGCGGCCCGCGTGCGGCGTCCGGCCGGCCGACATCGGCGGTCAGCCGCGCCGGACGCACGATGGTGGGGGACGCGTCGCGCGTCACGACCGGCGAGGCGGGATCGGCCACCGCCGGCGCGCAGCAGGCCGGGGAGCAGGTCTTCGAAGGCGGCCGCGTCGGGCCGTGCCCCATCGGGCAACCGGCGTGTCCGCCCGCCATCGCGTCACGCTGGTGGTGAGCCTGAGGGTGCGTCGGCGCGACGCTCGCATGCGAGAGGGTCGCGAACGCGTGCGACGGGCCGGGCAACAGGGCCACGGACACCATCGTCATCATCGCGAAAACCATGTGCAAAAGGCGCACGCGTCGACCCCCTGCGACAGTGCTCGCACGCGAGGAGGGGGTTGGCAAGTGACCGCCGCCGGCGCTTGACCGGGGGAGGGACGGCACACCGGCTCCCGCTTCGCGAGTTACCGAACGGTCGGGGTCCGCGAAGAACCGGATCGTTGCCTCGGCAACGGAGACGCGGCGCATGCGCCGCGCGCCTTCACTCCTTCGTGCTGACCTTCGTCGCCTCGGCACCGCTCCCGTCACCCGCGACGCGCACGCTGTCGCCGGCATTGATCGTTTCCTGCGGGTTGTCGATCAGCCGGTCGCCCGGTGCCACGCCGGACACGACCTCGACCTCGGACCCGAGGTTGCGGCCGAGCACGACGGGGTGCAACGCGATCTTGCTGGCCGCATCCACGACGGCGACGAACATGCCGCGCTTGCCGAAGACGAGGGCGGTCGCCGGCACCCGCAGCGTGCTCGGGTCGGAGGCGATGTGGAAGCGCACCTCCGCGAAGGCGCCGGGCCAAAGCTTGCCGTCCGGATTGTCCGTCTGCAGCTCGACCAGCGCGGTGCGCGAGCCCTCCGCGACCGCGTTCGACGTCGAGACGAGTTCGGCTGAGAAACTTTCGTCGCGACCCGGCAGCGCGAGCGTTGCCTTCAAACCGGGCTTCATTTCCCCGAAGAAGGCCTGGGGTACGTTGACGTAGACGCGCATGCGGTGGATGTCGGCGACCTGGAACAGGGCGCGCCCGGTCGTGCCGCCGGCATTGACGAGGTCGCCGATATCGAGGGAGCGCGCCGTGACCACCCCGTCGAAGGGCGCCTTGATCCGCTCGAACCCGGCCAGCTCGTTCAACCGGTTCACGACCGCCTGCTGCGCGATGATGTTCGCCTTGGCGACCGCCACCGCCGCCGTGCGCGAGGCGGCGGTGAAGCGGTCGGTGTCGCCGCTCGCCTGGCTCGACCAGCCTTGGGCGACGAGCCGCGACGTCCTCTGGTTGTTCGCCACGCCGAGGTCGGCGTTGGCCTGCGCCTGCTCGACCGCCGCCTGAAGCTGCACGAGCTGCGCCTTGGCCTCGGCCAGCTGCTGATCGAGGTCGGGCGCGGAAATCTCCGCCAGCACCTCGCCCTTGCGGACGTGGGCGCCGATGTCCTTCGACCAGGACGTGACGTAGCCGCTGGCGCGGGCGAACAGCGTCCCGTTCGTGTAGGCGTTGACGGTGCCGGGCAGCGTCAGGTCCTCCTCGCCGGGTCCGCGTCGCGGCTGGACGACCTGGACGGTCGGCGCCGCCTGCCGGTCGGTCCACGCGCCGACCTCCTGCATGCTCTTCGCGCGATCGTCGACGCCGACCACCGCGGTCGCGACGGCGGCGAGGCCGATGACGCCCAGAACGATCAGCACCCTGCCCTTAGACGGCCCCTTCCTGGACGGCTCTTGCTCGGGCGGCTCCTGCTCGGGCGATGCGATGTGTCCGGGAAACATGGCGGTTCCGATCAGGCGGCGGAAGAAAGCGGGACCGCGTGCGGCGGTTCGACGGCGCGCGAGCGGTGGGCGGACCGGTGGGCGATGCTGAAGACGACCGGCACGAAGAACAGCGTGGCCAGGGTAGCGAGCGTCAGGCCGCCGATGACGGCGCGCCCGAGCGGCGCGTTCTGCCCCGGCTCGATGGCCATCGGCGCCATGCCGATGATCATGGCGAGCGCCGTCATCATGACCGGCCGCAGGCGCGTGGCGCCGGCCGCCAGCGCGGCCGCGACCGCGTCCATCCCGCTCGCCAGCTGCTCGCGCGCGAAGGAGACGACCAGGATGGAGTTCGCGGTGGCGACGCCCATGCACATGATCGCGCCGGTCAGCGCCGGCACCGACAGGCGGGTATGGGTGACGAACAGCATCCACACGATGCCGGCGAGTGCGGCCGGCAGGGCGGTGATGATGACGAACGGATCGAGCCAGGATTGGAAGTTGACCACGATCAGCAGGTAGATGAGGACGATCGAGAAGGCCAGGCCGACGTACAGCTGCCCGTAGGCGGTGAACATGGTGACGACCTGGCCGCGCATGGCGACCGTCGATCCCTTGGGCAGGGCGGGTCGCGCTTCGTCGATGATCTTCTGGATATCGCCCGCGACGGCGCCGAGGTCGCGGTCCTGCGTGGTCGCGTAGATGTTGACGGCGCGCTTGATGTCGTAGTGCGTGACGAGCGCGCTGAGCGGCTCGGGCGTGAAGGTCGCGAGGCCTCCCAGCAGTTGCGTCGAGCCGGCCGCGGTGAGCGGCAGGTTCTTGAGGTCGCCGAGGGTGTCGATCGCGTATTGCGGCGTCTGAACGGAGACCGCGTAGGAGACGCCGTTGCTCGGGTCCAGCCAGTAGGTCGGCGCGGTCTGCGTGCTGCCCGACAGCGTCGCCTGGACGCTCGTCGACGCGTCGCCCTCGGTGAGCCCGACGACGCCGGCGAGCTCGCGGTTGAAATCGACCTTGAGGGCGGGGCTGAGGAACTGCTCCTGGACGCGGGGATCGGCGACGCCGGCGACGCGACGGATCCTGCCCAGCAGCGTGTTGGCGAACAGCCGGTTGGCCTCGCCGTCGGCGCCGGCGATCTGCACGTCGAGGGGCGCCGGCGAGCCGAAGTTGAGGATCTGGCCGACGATGTCGGCCGGCAGGAACGAGAAGGTGATGCTCGGGAACGTCTTCGGCAGGGCCTCGCGCAAGATCTTCACGGTGGCCTCGGTCGGCGTGTCGCCCTCGTTCAGCGTCACCAGCATGTCGGCGTCGAAGACACCGATCGTGCCGGAATTGCCGTAGGAGATGTTGATGCCGCTGGCCGGCAGACCGATGTTGTTGACGATGCTGGCCACCCGCTTGGACGGGATGATCGCGCGGATCTTCTGCTCCACCTGGTTGGTGAGCAGCGTGGTTTCCTCGATGCGCGTTCCCGTCGGCGCGCGCAGGTGGATCCTGATCGCGCCGGACTCGATGGACGGGAAGAAGTCCTGCCCGAGGTAGGGCGCGAGGCCGAAGGACAGCAGCGCGACGGCCAGGAAGCCGCAGGCGAAGATGCCCCGGTGCTGCAGGGCGAGTCCGAGCAACCCGAGGTAACCCTGCCGCAGGCGCTCGAAGCGATGCTCGAACCCCTCCTGGAAGCGGGCGAAGACGCCGCGACGCTTCGCGTCCGAGGCGCCGTGGCCGTTCTCTCCATGACCGTGCGCGTTCCTCAACAGGAAGCGCGCCATCGTCGGCACCAGCGTGTAGGTCAGGATGTAGGACGCGACCATCGCGAACACGACGGCCATCGCCAGCGGGCGGAACAGGTAGCCGGCGACCCCGCCGAGCGCGAGCAACGGCACGAAGGCGATGCAGATGCAGAACAGCGCGACCGTCGCCGGCGGCATGATCTCCTGCGCGCCGCGGGTGATCGCCGTCACGATGTCCTCGCCGAGCTCCTCCATGTGGCGGTTGATGTTCTCGATCGTCACGGTGGCGTCGTCGACGAGGATGCCGACGGCGAGCGCCAAGCCGCCCAGCGTCATCACGTTGATGGTCTGGCCGAGCACCGACAGCATGGTCAGCGAGCTGAGCACGGCCAGCGGGATCGACACGGTGATGATCAGCGTGGAGCGCCAGCTCCCGAGGAAGACCAGGATCATGAGGCCGGTCAGCGCCGCGGCGATCACGCCCTCGCGGACGACGGCGGCGACGGAGGACTGCACGAAGCCGGACTGGTCGCCGACGATGCGCAGCTTGACGCCGGGCGGCAGCGTGTCCTCAACCGCCGGCAGGCGCGCCTTGACGCCGGCGATGATGTCGAGGGTCGAGGCGCTGCCGATCTTCAGCACCGACATCAGCACGCCCTTCTGGCCGTCGAGTTCCACGACGTTGGTCTGCGGCGGCGACCCGTTGTGGACGTAGGCGACATCGCGCATGAACACGACGACGCCGTCCACGACCTTGATCGGCAGGTCGTTGAACGCGTCCAGCCGTTTCGGCGAGTCGTTGAGGTCGACGATGTACTCGTAGGAGCCGATCTTCTGCGTGCCGACCGGGGTGATGAGGTTCTGGCGCGCGAGCGCCGCGCCGACGTCGGTGGCCGACAAGTTGTGGGCGTGCAGCGCTTTCTGGTCGAGGTCGATCTGGATCTGGCGCGTGGTGCCGCCGTAAGGGAACGGGATCTGCGCGCCGGGCACCGTGACCAGCGCCGGCCGGATGAAGTTCACGGCGAGGTCGTTGAGCGCCGTCTGCGAGAGCGTCGCGCTGGACAGCGCCAGCTGCATGATCGGCACGCTGGACGCGTTGTAGACGAGCATGAGCGGCGGGGTGACGCCAGCCGGCAGCTGCTTCAGGATCGTCTGCGAGATCGAGGTCACCTGCGCCTGGGCGGCGGTGATGTTGACGCTCGGCTGGAAGTAGACCTTGACGATCCCGTAGCCCGACAGCGACTGCGACTCGATGTGCTCGATGTCGTTGACCGTGGTCGTCAGCACCCGCTCGTACACGCTGACGATGCGCCCCGCCATGTCTTCCGGCGGCAGCCCGGTGTATTGCCACACGACGGAGATGACGGGGATGCCGATGTTGGGGAAGATGTCCGTCGGCGTCCGCATGGCCGACATCGCGCCGAAGATCAGGACCAGGATCGACATGACGACGAACGTGTAGGGACGTGTCAGCGCCAGTTTGACGATGGCTGTCATGAACCTCGGACCTGCCCTACCTGTCGAATGCCGTATGCGCTCGAACATTGGCCGTTTTCTGTCCGGCCCCGACCTTCCCTCCCGAAGGCTTGCCTATGTCAGAGAGGCTTGCCTGTCGTGGGTCGATCGCCGACGACGCCCGTCGCTTCGTCAAGGTCGCCGCGAGCCGACGCGACCGACCTGCCCAGCCCCTCGTCCGCCCAGCCCTCGTATGCCTGTTCTGCACGGCTCATGCCACGGCATTGCGCGTCGTGACCGATGGCTTCGGCCAAGGCGCGCGCTCCCGGTGGAGCGGCGGCACGGCGCGGGAGGGTGCCGCCGTCGCGAGGGACGAGCTAGCGCAGGCGCTTCAGCGCGATCGCGCTCACCATGCGGGCGGAACGCGCCGGGCGAAGATCGCCCTCCACGATGATCTGGAAAGGCCCCTGCTTGGCGGCGAGCGGCGTGCCGTCCATCCGGTCGGCGAGGATCACGCGATCGTGCCGCGTGACGGCGTCGGTGTCGGCGAGGTCGATCGCGACCCTGTAACCGTCCCGCGCCTCGACGAGCACGACGTCGGCCAGGTCGGCACCGCGCAGGGCCGGCCCGCTGGGCGCCCCGACCGCCTTCAGCACGTCGGTGAGCAGCGCCCCCTCGTAGACGTGACGCTGCTCATGCTGGGTGACGGTCACGCTGATCCTGGGCAGGGCGTCGAGCTCGGCGATGGACAGGGTCTTCGTCTGGCCGTCGAGGCCCGACAGGGCCACCGTCGCGGCCCCGGGCTGGGCTTGCTCGGGCGCCGGCTGGGCCGAGGCTGGATCGGCGAGGCCTTCGATGGCGAAGAGGCTTGCGGCCACCAGACCGAACAGCGGACTCGCTTTCATTGTTGTTCCTTCGCTAGTGACAACCCTTGGACGTGACACGGGCGCTCGCTCCCGCTTCGATCAAGACGCGCCCGTGCCATCGCTGTATACACTCGAACATAGCCATGGCGGCTAGGGTCGCCGACGCGCCTTTTCGAGGCGCCTTGCCCAAAGGTGTCTTGCCCCGAGGCATCCTTTCCCCGAGGCGCCCGTTTCCAGGCATCCACCCGCGAGGTCAGCATGTATCCCGATGTCCAGCTTCATATCGCCGGTTCCTGGCGTGACGCAGAGAACGGGCGCTCCATCCCGGTGGTGAACCCGGCGACGGAGGAGGTGATCGGCCAAGTGGCGCACGCCTCCCGGGGCGACCTCGACGAAGCGGTGGCAGCCGCGGCGGCGGGTTTTGCGACGTGGCGCGCCGTGTCCGCCTACGACCGGGCCAAGGTGATGCGTAAAGCGGCCGACCTGCTGCGCGGCCGCGCCGACGAGGTCGCGCGGCTGATGACGCTGGAGCAGGGCAAGCCGCTGCCGGAAGCCAGGATGGAGGTGTCCACCGCCGCCGACATCACCGACTGGCTGGCCGAGGAAGCGCGGCGCGCCTACGGCCGGGTGGTCCCGGCGCGCGCGCCCGGCGTCATCCAGCTCGTCGTCAAGGAGCCGGTCGGCCCCGTCGCCGCCTTCACGCCGTGGAACTTCCCCATCAACCAGATCGTCCGCAAGCTCGGCGCCGCGCTGGCGGCCGGCTGCTCGATCATCGTCAAGGCTCCGGAGGAGACGCCGGCCTCGCCGGCCGCGCTGATCCGCTGCTTCGTCGACGCCGGCGTGCCGGCCGGCGTCATCGGCCTGGTCTTCGGCGTCCCTTCGGAGATCAGCGCGTACCTGATCCCCCATCCCGTCATCCGCAAGGTGACGTTCACCGGCTCGACGCCGGTCGGCAAGATGCTGGCGGCGCTCGCCGGCCAGCACATGAAGCGCGCCACCATGGAACTCGGCGGCCACGCGCCGGTCCTCGTGTTCGCCGACGCCGACATCGACGCGGCGGCGCGGCAGATGGCGATGGCCAAGTTCCGCAACGCCGGCCAGGTCTGCGTCTCGCCGACCCGCTTCCTCGTGCAGGAGAAGGTGTACGACCAGTTCGTCGACCGCTTCACCGGTTTGGCGGAGCAGGTGCGCGTGGGCGACGGCCTCGAAGAGGGCGTGACGATGGGGCCGCTCGCCAACGAGCGGCGCGCGCCGGCGCTGGAATCGCTGATCGGCGACGCGATCCAGCAGGGGGCGACGATCCGAACCGGTGGCGGCCGGGTCGGCAACAAGGGCTACTTCTTCCAGCCCACCGTCGTCACCGGGGTGACGCGGCAGATGCGGATGATGAACGAGGAGCCCTTCGGGCCGCTGGCCATGATCGCGCCCTTCGACGACCTCGACGAGGTGGTCGACGAGGCCAACCGCCTCCCCTACGGGCTCGCCAGCTACGCCTACACGCGCTCCGCCACGACGGCCCACGCGGTCGCGGCGCGGGTGGAGACCGGCATGCTGACGATCAATCATCTCGGCCTCGCCCTGCCCGAAGTGCCGTTCGGCGGCGTCAAGGACAGCGGCTACGGTTCGGAGGGCGGCGCGGAGGCGATCGAGGCCTACCTCAACCCGAAGCTCGTCACGCAGTCGAATGCCTGACACGCGATCCCCGGAGGGAGCAGCCATGGCACAGCCGAGCGCGCTGGCCCTGCGATCACTGGTCAAGGGCAACGGCACGCTGGAGCTGTCGCTCGTCGAGGTTCCGACACCCGGGCCGGGGGACGACGAGGTGGTGGTGGCGGTGGAGGCCGCGCCGCTCAACCCGTCCGACCAGGGCCTGCTGCTCGCCGGTGCCGATCTCGGGACGCTGGCGTCGCGCGGCACGGCGGGGCGGCTGGTGACGACCGCCAGCATCCCGCCGGCGCTGCTGCCGTCGCTGGCGGGGCGGCTCGACACGCCGATGCCGGTCGGCAACGAGGGCGCCGGCACGGTGGTCGCGGCCGGCCGCTCGCCGGAGGCGCGCGCGCTGCTCGGCCGCACGGTCGCGGCGCTGGGCGGCGGCATGGTCGCGCGCCTGCGCACGGTGAAGGCGGGCGACTGCCTGCCCCTGCCCGTCGGCGCCACGGCGGCGGACGGCGCGTCCTGCTTCATCAATCCGCTCACCGCGCTCGGCATGGTCGACACGATGCGGGCGGAAGGCCACGCCGCCCTCGTCCACACCGCCGCCGCCTCCAACCTCGGGCAGATGTTGGTCAGGATCTGCCGCGCCGACGGGGTGGGGCTCGTCAACATCGTCCGCAGCCCCGCCCAGGTCACCCTGCTGCGCGACATCGGCGCGACGCACGTGTGCGACAGCACGGCGCCAGGCTTCACCGACGACCTCGTCGCGGCGCTGAAGGCGACCGGCGCGACGCTCGCCTTCGACGCGATCGGCGGCGGCCGGCTGGCCAGCCAGATCCTCAACGCGATGGAGGCCGCCGCCTCCAAGGAGGTTTACAGCCGCTACGGCTCGACCGTGCACAAGCAGGTCTACCTTTACGGGGGTCTGGACACCGGCCCGACCGAACTCGTGCGGGGCTTCGGCATGTCGTGGGGCGTCGGCGGCTGGCTGGTCACGTACTTCCTGCAGAAGGCCGGCCCGGCGCGCGTGGCGGCGCTCAAGGCGCGTGTCGCCGCCGAGCTCACGACCACCTTCGCCAGCCGCACCACCCGCACCCTGTCGCTCGCCGAGGCTCTCGACCCGGCGAACATCGCGCGCTACGCCGCCCGCGCGACCGGCGAGAAGGTGCTGATCAACCCGTCGCTGTGACCGGTGGGCGACGAGATCGACCCCGATCCGCGCGCCCCGGCGAAGCGCGTCAGGTCGATGCGGGCCGTCACGACCTGCGCCAGGACGAGCACGGCACGCCCTCACGTTTCCGCCTCAAGGCTGCCAGCGGAGCGGCGCCGGCGCCCTCCGCGAGGTTGTGCGTGTCGGTCCAACAGGTCCGCACCGCCTCGGCGAACTCGTCGTCCGTCACCGCCACGATGCGCGAGGCACCCGTCCAGATGATCGCGAGGATCTCCGGGTCGGGGATGCGGACGACGTCGCGCATCGCCTTCACGAGGCTGGCGCGCCCGGCGATGGCGGCGGCGGAAGGTCATCGGCGGGCGGTCGGCGGTGCCGCCCGCGCGACGGCGAGGCTCGCGAGCAGGGCGGCCTCGATCGTCACGAGCACGCGCGATGCCGTCGCACCCGGCGTTTTCCCCTGGAGATCGGCTCTCGGAGAGCTGCGCATGGAAACGTCCTTTTGTAAGCCGTGATTGCCGTCGCCCGCGGTGACGAGCTGCGAACAAGGAACGCGCCGGGCGGGCGTCGTGTGATCCTGGAACCGGAGAAGCGTTGGTGTCGGCGCTTGGAGCCCCGCTTGATCCCGGCGGTGACGGTCCTTCCCTGTCGCCGCGCCAGCGGAAGATCGTCCACGTCGACATGGACGCGTTCTACGCCTCGGTGGAGCAGCGCGACGATCCCGCCCTGCGCGGCCGTCCGGTGGCGGTCGGCGGCTCACGCGAGCGCGGCGTCGTCGCGGCGGCGAGCTACGAGGCGAGGGCCTTCGGCGTGCGCTCGGCGATGGCCTCCGTCACGGCGCGGCGGCGCTGCCCCGAGCTGGTCTTCGTCAAGCCGCGCTTCGAGGTCTACAAGGCTGTGTCGCAGCAGATCCGCGCCGTCTTCGCCGAGCACACCGCGCTCATCGAGCCGCTGTCCCTCGACGAGGCCTACCTCGACGTGACCGACAACAGGCAGGACCTGCCCACCGCCACGGAGGTCGCGCGGGCGATCAAGGCGCGCATCCGCGAGGAGACCGGCCTCACCGCCTCGGCCGGCGTGTCCTACAACAAGTTCCTCGCCAAGCTCGCCTCCGACCACCGCAAGCCGGACGGCCTGTACGTGATCACGCCGCGCATGGGGCCGGCCTTCGTCGCGAGCCTGCCGATCGGACGGTTCCACGGCGTCGGTCCGGCGACCGAGGCAAGGATGCTGCGCCTCGGCATCGCCACGGGAACCGACCTCGCGGCGAAGTCGCTCGCCTTCCTCCAGGAGCACTTCGGCAAGGCCGGCGCCTACTACTTCGGCGTCGCGCGCGGGATCGACGAGCGGCCGGTGCGGGCCAACCGCGTCCGCAAGTCGGTGGGGGCGGAGAACACGTTCCCCGCCGACCTTCACGATCGCGAAGCGATGCGTGACGCGCTTGGTCCCATCCTCGACAAGGTGTGGCGGCACTGCGCCGCGAACGGGATCGGTGGGCGGACGGTGACGCTGAAGGTCAAGTACGCCGACTTCACGCAAGTGACGCGGAGCCGGTCGTTCCCGACGGCGGTCGCCAGCCGGCAGGCGCTGGAGGCGGTGAGCCTCGGCCTGCTGGACGGCGTGCTGCCGGTGCAAAGGGGCGTGCGGCTGCTCGGCATCAGCCTGTCGGGGCTGGACGGCGGAGGCGAGGCGCCCACCCTGCTCGTGTGAGCGGGGCGGCTCACGAGGGTATCGGACCGCCCGCGCGTTCGGTTCGATGCTGGAAGGCCATGATCGGTGCGCCTGTCCCGCGTTTTTCCCCTTCGCTCGCACATTCTCGCGTCAGGATGCGTCATGCGTCAGGATATTATGGAATGTCGAAGCCTCCACCGGGCGGGTAAGGTAGCTATACCTTAATGGTCGGCCATGTTGGATGCAAGTCCGATGAAAGGCCGCCACCCTGATACCGCCGTGTTTAGTCCCGCGCTGTGGTGGTACGGCTGACCACCATGCCGCGAGGGAGGCGCTATGGGCCAGCTTCTTCCACGGAAGCGCCGCCACGACGAAGGCAGTCCGTCGCGCGACCCGGCACCACCAGGAGAGCGTGACAGCCCTGGCCAGGCGCTACCGCCCCTTCGGGTCGTTCAACGCCCGGTTCCGGGATCAACTGCTTGATGGCGAGATCTTCACCTCGCGCCGCGAAGCGCAGGTCATCGTCGAGGGCTGGCGCAACCTCACCGACACGGTGCGCCCGCACGGCTCGATCGGCTACAGGCCACCTGCGCCCGAGGCGTACCTGCCCGGCCTCGGCGCGGGGCCGGCTCCGCAATCCCGACCAGCGCCGCCGGCCCTGCTCACGGCGGCGCTCAGGACGGCCTTGACCTAACATTCAGGCCAAACCACCCGATGGAGGCCGATCACGCCTCGTCGGGATCGTTCCCCCGATCTGCATCGTGATGGCGTCCGCCCGGCCCCGCACGGCTTCCCCAAGGTGCGGGATGCGGTCGTCCGAGATGCGGACCATCGGACCGGATACGGACAGGGATGCGACAGGATCCGCGCTCTCATCGAAGATCACGGCGGCGATGCAGCGCAAGCCGACCGCGTGCTCCTCATCATCCATGGCGTATCCGCGCTCGCGCGACCGGGCGAGATCCTCGTGAAGCAAAGGCGTCGTGTTGATGGTCTTCACCGTCAGGCGAGGCAGTCCTCGCTGGTGCAGGATCTTGGTCACCAACACCTCCGGCATCGCCGACAGCAGGGCCTTGCCGACGCTGGAGCAGTGGAGCGGGACGCGTCCGCCAGGTCGCGCGAAAGCCCGCATCATCTGTCGGCACTCGACCTGCGCCAGGTACACGGCCGAGAACTGATCCTCCACCGCCAGGTTCACGGTCTCCCCGCTTTCCTCCATCAACGCGCGCATGTGCGGACGCGCCAACGCCACGAGGTCGCGCGTCTTCAGGAAAGCCGTGCCCGTCATGAAGGCCTGGACGCCGACCGACCAGTGCCGTCGTTCCGCGTCGAAGTGCACGTAACGCTCCTGTTCGAGCGTCGTCAGCAGGCGGTGCGCGGTCGAGGGCGACAGTCCGACCTGCTGCGCCAGCTCGCTCAGGGACACGCTCTCGTCGGCATCGGCGAGGCGGTTCAACAAGGTCAAGGCCCGCACCAGGGATTGGACCTGATCGGACCGCTCCGGCTTAAGTTTGGGTGAGGCGCGTGCCCGCGCGGGAGAGGGGGTTTTGGCGGTGTGGTTCGGCATCCGGGGTCGTCGCACGAGGGTCCTCCCGGTGCGCCGGGACCGACGCACGACTCCCGGCATTCGGGTTCGTCGCGATGTGTCGACGGCGCTGCGACCGTAACCTGGATGGCAGGTTCATTGGGCCTCGTCCGAAAGATAGAGCGGGCGACAAATCACGATTCTGGAATGCTGTAAGACGTGTCGGGGCAACGATTATTTCGGCGGTTTTTCACGATGCGGAATAGATATTCCCATCTATGGCGCTTCACTTCGACTGACCTGATGATGGCCCAACAGAAATCTTGAACATCGGATCGGCGAGGAAGCAATGGCCAGGATGAAGGCGATCGAGGCGGCGGTGCGCGTCCTGGAACACGAGGGCGTCTCGGTGGCGTTCGGCGTGCCGGGCGCCGCCATCAACCCGCTCTACGCCGCCCTCAGGCAGCGCGGCACCATCCGCCACATCCTGGCCCGGCACGTCGAGGGCGCCTCCCACATGGCGGACGGCTACGCGCGCGCCGGGGCCGGCAACATCGGGGTGTGCATCGGCACCTCCGGCCCGGCCGGCACGGACATGATCACCGGCCTCTACACCGCCCAGGCCGACTCGATCCCGATCCTCTGCATCACCGGCCAGGCGCCGCGCGCCAAGCTGCACAAGGAGGACTTCCAGGCGGTCGACATCGAGACCATCGCCAAGACGGTCACCAAATGGGCGGTCACGGTGCGCGAGCCGGCCCTGCTGCCGATGGTGGTCGCCCAGGCCTTCCACGTCATGCGCTCCGGCCGTCCCGGGCCGGTGCTGATCGACCTGCCGATCGACGTGCAGATGGCCGAGATCGCGTTCGACGACGACACCTACGAGCCGCTGCCGGTGCACAGGCCGGCCGCCTCGCGCCGGCAGGCCGAGAAGGCGGTCGCCATGCTGAACGCCGCCGAGCGCCCGCTGATCGTGGCCGGTGGCGGGATCATCAACGCCGACGCGAGCCGCCTGCTGGTGGAATTCGCCGAACTGACCGGCGTGCCGGTCATCCCGACCCTGATGGGCTGGGGCACGATCCCCGACGACCATCCGCTGATGGCCGGCATGGTGGGGCTGCAGACCAGCCACCGCTACGGCAACGCGAACCTGCTCGAGTCCGACTTCGTGCTCGGCATCGGCAACCGCTGGGCCAACCGTCACACGGGGTCGATCGAGACCTACACGAAGGGCCGCACCTTCGTGCACGTCGACATCGAGCCGACGCAGATCGGCCGGGTGTTCGGCCCGGACTTCGGCATCGTGTCCGATGCCGGCGCGGCGCTGGGCGCCTTCATCGCCGTCGCCCGCGAGATGAGGGAGGCCGGCACGCTGCGCGACCGCTCGGCGTGGGCGGCGACGTGCGGGCACCGCAAGCGCAACATGCTGCGCCGCACGCACTTCGACGCCGTCCCCCTCAAGCCGCAGCGCGTCTACCAGGAGATGAACGAGGTGCTCGATCGCGACACCTGCTACGTCACGACGATCGGCCTGTCGCAGATCGCCGGCGCGCAGTTCCTGCACGTCTACAAGCCCCGCAACTGGATCAACTGCGGCCAGGCCGGGCCGCTTGGCTGGACGCTGCCGGCGGCGCTCGGCGTGCGCGCCGCCGATCCGGACCGCAGGATCGTCGCGCTCTCGGGCGACTACGACTTCCAGTTCATGCTGGAGGAGCTCGCTGTCGGGGCGCAGCACAAGCTGCCCTACCTCCACGTGGTCGTGAACAACTCCTACCTCGGCCTCATCCGACAGTCGCAGCGTGGCTTCGGCATGGACTTCGAGGTGAGCCTCGCCTTCGACAACATCAACGCCGCGCCCGACGGCGACGCCGTGGCGGGTTACGGGGTCGACCACGTCGCGGTCGCCGAGGCGCTGGGCTGCAAGGCGATCCGGGTGAAGAGCCCCAACGAGTTCAAGGACGCCTTCGCGCGGGCCGAGGCCCTGATGAACGAGCACAAGGTGCCGGTCGTGCTGGAGTTCATCCTGGAGCGGGTGACCAACATCGCGATGGGCACGGAGGTCGACAGCGTCAACGAGTTCGAGGAGATCCTGTGCCTCGACCCGACCCTGTCGATCCGCAAGGGGCAGGATTTGGCGGCGCCTGCCGAAGCGGCTCGCGTGCCGGAACCCGTCGCCGCCCGCTGAGACCGGAGGAGGATCGCATGCCCAAGTTCGCCGCCAACCTGACCTTCCTCTACACCGAGCACCCGTTCCTCGACCGTTTCGAGCACGCGCGAGACGACGGGTTCGAGGCGGTGGAATACATGTTCCCGTATCCGTACCCGAAGCAGCGGCTGGTCGAGGCGCTGGAGAGTAACGGGCTGCGCCAGGTGCTCCTCAACCTGCCGGCCGGCGACTGGGAGGGCGGCGAGCGGGGGATCGCCTGCCATCCCGGCCGCGAGGGCGAGTTCCGCGACGGGGTGGGTCAGGCCGTGGACTACGCGACCGCGCTCGGCTGCCCGCAGGTGAACTGCCTGATCGGCATCCCGCCCCGGGGCGCCGATCCGGAGCGGGTTCACCGGACGGTGGTCGGCAACCTCGCCTTCGCGGCGCGCGAGCTGGAGGGAGCCGGGGTCCGCCTGCTCGTCGAGCCGGTCAACGGCTTCGACATCCCGGGCTTCTGGCTGCAGCACGCCGATCAGGCCGTGCGCGTGATGGACGAGGTCGGCTCGGATAATCTCTGGCTGCAATACGACCTTTACCACCAGCAGCGCGCCGACGGCGAGCTAGCCGCGACGTGGCGGCGGCTGAAGGGGCGCATCGCGCACGTCCAGGTCGCCGACAACCCGGGCCGCAACGAGCCGGGCACGGGGGAGATCAACCACCCCTTCCTGTTCGACGAACTCGACCGGGAAGGTTACGCCGGCTGGATCGGCTGCGAATACCGCCCGCGATCCGGGACGTCCGCCGGGCTCGGCTGGCTCGCGCCGTACACGCGGTCCCGGGTCGCCACCCAACGAAGTGGGGCAACCTCATCCATCGCGCGGCTCCTTCCTCCTTGATTCATCGGATCGGCGCCGGGCGAGCCGCGTCCCCGTGTCGTGAACGCTTGGATGAGCGGGACAGCTGGACCAGCCGGGCGGAACGGGCGATAGTCGGCCTCCGCCAGGCGGGAGCATGTCACGTCCATGGAGCGTTCCCTTTCCTCCATCGAGGCCGCTCCGATGGAAGCCGGGTCGGCCGTGATCCCGTCGTCGGGCCCTGGACGCTTCGATATCCCCTGGCGGCGCGGACGCCTGATCGGCCGCGTCCTGGGCGGGTCCTTCCTCTTCGTCGGCATGGCGCTCGCCGCCGTCGCCTCGCAGGCTGATGCCTTCAAGCTCTTCCTGTTCGCCGCCGGAGCGCTGCTGTTCGCCTCCAGCGCGATCACTTCGGCGCGTCGGCTGATCGCCTCGAACAAACCCGCCTTGACGATCGACGCCGATGGCCTGCGGAGTGCCACCCGCATCGTCGGGTGCGTCCCGTGGCACGCGATCCAGGACGTGAAGCTGCAAAGGATGCGGCGCTTGTCGCTGCTGCACATGATGATCCGCGAGCCCGAGGCGGCGGCGATGATCAGGCCGACGCTGCCGCAAAGGATCGGCTTGGGGAAAGCCAATCGCCTCGTGTTCGACGTGAAAGCCATGGCGGTCGACGGTCCGCGTCTCCTGCAGCTGGTCGCGGAGCGCTCGCGGGACGCGTGGGACGGAAGCTACGCGCGCGCCCAGGCGGAGGAAGCCAGCGTGACGCGGGTCCTCGCGCGACGCCCGTTCTTCGCCTACGGGCTGATCCTGCTGCTGAGCGCCATCCTCGCGGCGGAGTTCCTGTTGCGGGTTCGGCCCGGCGGCGACGCGTTGTCGATCGACACGCTGACGCTCTGGGGTCTCGGCGCCGACCAGCGCGTCGCCGTCGTCGCGGGCGGCCAGGTGTGGCGGGTGTTCACGGCGCCGCTGCTGCACGCCGGCGTCTTCCACCTGCTCGGCAACGCGTTGGCCCTGTGGTTCGCCGCGCGATTGCTGGAGCGCGTGATCGGTTGGCGCTGGTTCGCCGCCATCTTCGCGCTCAGCGCCCTGTCCGGCGGGTTGCTGTCGCTCGCCGTCAATCCCGCGACGACGGTCGGCGTCGGCGCGTCCGGCGGCATCGTGGGTCTGGCCGCCGCGACCGCGATCCTCGCGCTGCGTTTCCCCGACACCATCCGATCCAGGATGATGGTCGGCGGCCTGCGCATCGTGGTCCCCGCCCTGGTCCCGCTGCTCGACGCCGCGCGGACGGCCAGCGTCAAGGGCGCCGTCGTCGACGTCGCCGCACACGCCGGAGGGGTCGGCGGCGGCGCGCTCGTCGCCCTGGTGCTGCTGAAGGTGTGGCGCGCCGGCCAAGCCGCGCCGCCCTTCAAGGGCCTGGCGGCGGCGGTCGCGGCCGCGTTCTTCCTCGCCGCCGCGACCAGCCTCGCGCCGATTGCGGGAACCTATGCGGAGGCGAAGGCCACCGCCGCCCTGGCGCCGAACCTTCCGCACGACCTCCGGCGGGCGATCGACCAGTCCCCGACGCTCGTCGTGCGCTATCCCCGCGACCCCCGCGTCCGCGCCGCGCATGCCGAGTGGCTCGTCGCCCGTGGCGACGTGGCGGGGGCAGAGCGCGACTTGAGGACCGCGCTCGGCGACACGCCGATGCTCGCACCCGGCGTCACAAGCATCGCGCCCGCCCTGCGGGTCCGCTTGGCGCGGTTGCTGGTCGCCGACGGCGAGCGCGAGGAGGCCGCGAACGTCGTGCGACCGAGCTGCGGCGCGCCGGACCGCGCCCTGCGGGCCGCGATCGACGCCATGGGCCTGTGCCGATAGGCGACCTTGGACGGCCTGAGCCGCGCGCGCGGCGCGAAGGCGACGCCGTTCGTGTCGATGCCGCCAGCCACCCGACGGGACGCGCGAGCCCGGGGCGCCTCGCCCGGTGGGACCGGGCGCACGAGGCGCTGCCCGCCGTCCCCGCCGACGTCCGGGGCTTGAGCGCCGAGGCCTCCGTCGAGCGCCGCGCCGGTCGGCCGCCGACGGGGAAGGCGTGATGCGCGCGGCGATCTTCTACACGCCCGCGCCCGACGGCGCGCTCGCCCGCCTCGCCGCCGGCTGGCTCGGCCGCGACGCCTTCACGGGGGCGGCCGCGAGCCAGGATCCGAGCCATCGTCTCTTGGTTGCCGAACCGGCGCGATACGGTTTCCACGCCACGCTCAAGGCGCCGTTCCGGCTGGCGGAGGGCACGGCGCTTGAGGGCGTGGCGCGGCAGCTGCGAAGCTTTTGCGCGGGGCGCGCCGGCCCGACCATCCGCCGTCTGACGCTGGCCCAGCTCGGCCCCTTCTTCGCCCTCGTCCCCGCCGATCCCGAGCCGGGCCTCGCGACGCTGGAAGCCGACGCGCTGCGGAGCTTCGAGCCCTATCGCGCCCCGCTCGACGCGGCGGCCATCGCCAGGCGGCGGCCGGACCGGCTCACCCCCCGCCAGCTGGAGCACCTGCACCGCTGGGGCTACCCCTTCGTGCTCGACGAGTTCCGCTTCCACATGACGCTGACGGGTCCGTTGCGCGAGGGAGCCGCCGCGGTCCGCCGAGACCTCGAAGCCCATTTCGCCGAGGTGCTCGGCCGGCCGCTGCCGCTCGACGGTCTCGCGCTCTTCGTCGAGCCGGAGCCCGGCGCGCCGTTCCGCGTCCATGCGTACCATCCCTTCGGGCTTCCCCCGGCCCCGCAGCCGGCGACGGTGCCATGATCGAGCAGGTCTTCCGCAACGCCGCGATCGTGCTGCCCGACGCGGTCGTCCACGGCAGCCTCCGCCTACGCGACGGCCTGATCGCCGACATCGCGCCCGGTCCGTCCGCGCTTGGCGAGGACTGCGGCGGGGACACCCTGGTCCCCGGCCTGGTGGAGCTGCACACCGACCACATCGAGGGCCACTACCTGCCCCGCCCCAAGGTGCGCTGGAACATCATGGCGGCGGTGCAAGCGCACGACGCGCAGATCGCGGCGTCCGGCATCACCACCGTGTTCGACGCGCTGCGGGTCGGCATGGACGAGGACGCGCTGCTCGGCTCCGACGACATGCGCGCCATGGCCGCGGCGATCGCCGCGGCGGCGGACGGCGGCCGGCTGCGGGCGGAGCACTACATCCACCTGCGTTGCGAGGTGTCCGCCCCCGACGTGCTGCCGAGCTTCGAGGCGATCGCCGACCACCCGCTCGTCCGCTTGGCCTCGCTGATGGACCACGCGCCCGGCCAGCGGCAGTTCGTGGATCTGGCCACCTACACCGCCTACTACAAGCGCCGGATGAACCTGACGGACGAGGCGTTCGCGCTGTTCTGCCGGCGACGGATCGCCGAATCGCAGGTCAACTCGGACCGCAACCGGCGCGGCGTCGCCGCCCTCTGCCGCGCCGCCGGCATCGCGCTGGCCTCGCACGACGACGCCAGCGCCGCCCACGTCCGCGAGGCGGTCGGCCTCGGCGTCACCCTGGCCGAGTTCCCCACCACGCTGGAGGCGGCGCGCGCGGCGCACGGGGCGGGGCTGCGGGTGCTGATGGGGGCGCCCAACATCGTGCGCGGCGGCTCGCACTCCGGCAACGTGTCGGCCGGCGACCTGCTGGCCGCCGGCCTGCTCGACATCCTGTCGTCGGACTACGTGCCCTTCAGCCTGATCCAGGCGGCCTTCGCCCTCGCCGACGCCGGCACGCTTCCCCTGCCGGCCGCGATCCGGCTCGTGGCGACGAACCCGGCCGCCGCCGCCCGGCTCGACGACCGGGGCGCCATCGCCGTCGGCCTGCGGGCGGACGTGGTGCGGGTGCGCACCGCCGCGACCCTGCCGCCGGTCGTCGCCGGCGTGTGGCGGGAAGGCCGCCGTGTCGCCTGAGCGATCCGCCGGCACCTTCGTGGCGGTGGTCGGCCCGAGCGGCGCCGGCAAGGACACGCTGATGGCGCGCGCCGCCGGCCATCCCGCCCTCAGCCCTCGCGTCGGCTTCGTGCGCCGCATCGTGACGCGCGAGGCCGTGGCGGCGGTGGAGGACCACGACAGCCTCGACGAGGCGTCCTTCGCGCGCGCGCAAGCGGCCGGCGCCTTCTGCCTGGCTTGGGCGGCGCACGGCCTGCGCTACGCCCTGCCCCGCTCGCTCGAGGCCGACCTCCGGGACGGCCGGACGTTGGTGGCGAACCTGTCGCGCGACGCGCTGGCCGACGCGGCGGCCGCCTTCGGCACGCTGCGGGTCGTCGAGGTGACGGCCCACCCCGACATCCTGCTGCGCCGGATCCTGTCGCGCGGGCGGGAGACAATGGAACAGGCGCGGGACCGCTTGGCGCGGCAGACGGTCCTGAGCCTGCCGCCGGGCGCCACCGGTCCCCTCCGCCTCGACAATTCCGGTGACCTCGGAACGGCGACGGAGGCGCTCGTTCGGCATCTCAACGCGGTGAGCGGAGCGCCATGAGCCGAGCAGCGGGGCGCCGAGCAGCGGGGCGCCGAGGCGGTCCGACCGCCGCACCGGTCCCGGCGTGAAATTTTGCCGGCACACACATTCTTGCGTCAGTTGCGTCATGCGTCAGGAGCCGAAGAGATCGCGGTCGCCCCGACCGACGCCGGCCAGGGCTTTACCAGGTAGAAATACCTTACACCGCAGCCGTCACGGCCGCAAGTCCGGGCCGGGGACGGCCTCGCACCGAAGGGATCGCGCCGCGTCCACGATCCGATTCGCGCAACGCCCGAGCTGACGCGTTACCGTCTGCGGTCCCGCGCGCATCCGCCGACCGCGAGCGCCTGTCGTCCGCTGGCATCCATGCTGCATAGACACGGCGGCCGGCATCGGACCGCGCTCGCGAGGGGAGACGACGCCTGAAGCTCTTCATCGCGACGCTCGGCACCGAGACCAACACCTTCTCCCCCATCCCAACCGGGTGGGCGGCGTTCCGCGAGTGCATGGTTCACCGCACCAACGGCTCGACCGAGGCGACGTTCTTCTTCGCCCAGCCGATGGCGGTGTGGCGCGGGCAAGCGGCGCGACGCGGCTACGGCATCGCCGAGAGCCTGTCGGCCTTCGCGCAGCCGGCCGGCCCGACGACGCGGGCGGTGTGGGAAGAGCTGCGCGACACGGTGCTCGACGACCTCGCCGCCGCCGGCCCGGTCGACATGGTGCTGCTGCACCTGCACGGCGCCATGGTGGCGGAGGGGTATGACGACTGCGAGGGCAACCTGCTTGGCCGCGTCCGCGCGCGCGTCGGGCCGCGCGCGATCATCGGCACCGAACTCGACCTGCACTGCCATCTCACCGAGGCCATCGTGGCCGCCTCGACGGTCGTCGTCCTTTACAAGGAATATCCGCACACGGACGTGGCCGACCGCGCGCTCGACCTGTTCACATTATGCGACGACGCCGCGCACGGGCGCACCGCGCCGGTCATGGCGCTGCGCGACTGCCGCATGCTCGGCGTGTGGCGCACAACCACCGAGCCGAGCCGGGGCCTCGTGGACCGCATGGCGGCGCGCGAGGGGCGCGACGGCATCCTGTCGATGAGCTTCTGCCACGGGTTCCCCTGGGCCGACGTGCCGGACGTCGGCGCCAAGGTGCTGGCGGTAGCCGACGGCGACCGCGCCGTGGCGGAGCGGGCCGCCGCCGCCGTCGCCGGCGAGATCTGGGCGCTGCGCGACGCCGCCGAGGTCGCCAAGCTCACGGTTGAGGCGGCGGTGGCCACCGCCGCCGCGCCACCGCCCGGCCTCACCGTGCTGGCCGACGTGTCGGACAACGCCGGCGCCGGGGCGGCAAGCGACTCGACCTTCCTGCTGGCGGCGCTGCTGCGCGCCGGGGCGGGGCGCGCGCTGCTCGGCTGCCTGTGGGATCCGGCGGTGGTGCGGCTCTGCGCGGAGGCCGGCGAGGGCGCGACGCTCAAGCTCCGGCTCGGCGGCAAGACGGGGCCGGGCTCCGGCGACCCGCTCGACGTCGAGGCACGGGTGATCCGCCTCGTGCGGAACGCCAGCGAGAGCTTCGCCGGCGGGCGGCAGCCGATGGGCGACGCGGTGCTGCTCGACATCGGCGGGCTGCACGTCGTCGCGATGAGCGTCCGCACCCAGACCAAGCATCCGGACGCCTTCGAGCAGTTCGGCATCGTCCTGCGCGACTACGCCACCGTGTTCGTCAAGTCCGCCCAGCACTTCGCCGCCGGCTTCGCGCCGGCGTGCGATCGCATCCTCTACGTCGCCGCGCCCGGCACCGCCGCGCCGGACTTCGCCACCCTCGCCCTGCCCCGCGCCGGACGGCCGCTGTGGCCGCAGGTCGCCGACCCTTTCGCGAACGGTTGAATCCATGACAGACCTTTGGCGCCTCCCGGCGAGCGACCTCGCCGCCCTCATCCGCCGCCGGGCGGTGTCGGCGCGGGAGGCCGCGCAAGCCGCCCTCGCGCGGCTCGACGCCGTCAACCCGGCGATCAACGCGGTGATCGACCATCGCCCCGACGCGGTGCTGGCGGCGGCCGGGGCGGTTGACGCCTCGCTGGCGCGCAGCGAGGCGCCCGGCCCGCTCGCCGGCGTGCCGGTCACCGTGAAGGTCAACGTCGACCAGCGAGGCTACGCCACCACCAACGGCGTCACGCTCCAGCGCGACCTGATCGCCGAGACGAATTCGCCGGTCGTCGACAACTTGGCGCGCGCCGGCGCGGTGATCCTGGGTCGCACCAACACGCCCGCCTTCTCGCTGCGCTGGTTCACCGAGAACAAGTTGCACGGCGCCACCCGGAACCCGCGCGATCCCTCGCGCACGCCGGGCGGCTCGTCGGGCGGGGCGGCGGCTGCGGTCGCCGCCGGCATCGGCCACATCGCGCACGGCACCGACATCGCCGGCTCGATCCGCTACCCGGCCTACGCCTGCGGCGTGCACGGGCTGCGGCCGACGATCGGCCGCGTGCCGGCCTACAACGCGTCGGCGCCGGAGCGTGTCATCAGCGGCCAGCTCACCGCCGTGTCCGGCCCCCTCGCCCGCACGATCGCCGACCTCCGCCTCGGCCTGCACGCCCTGGCGGCGGGGGACGCGCGCGACCCCTGGTGGGTGCCGGCGCCGCTCGAAGGGCCGCCGGTGCCACTCGAGGCGGCGCTCTGCGTGCGCCCCGACGGCCTCGCCACCGTGCCGGAGGTCGAGGCGGCGCTGCGCGACGCCGCGCGACGGTTGGAGGCGGCCGGTTGGCGCGTGGCCGAGATCGCCGCCACGCCGCCGCTGCGGGAGGCGGCCGCGTTGCAGACCCGGTTCTGGCTCAGCGAGGGCTTCCCCGCCCTGCTCGCCGCCGCCGAGCGCGAGGGCGACCCCGGCGCGCTGAGCCTGCTGCGCAACCACCAGCCCACCGTGGCGCGCGAAACGCCGGATGGCCTGTCGAGCCTGCTGGTGCGCCGCGCCACCCTGGTGCGGCGGTGGCAGCAGTTCTTCGAGGGGTATGCCGTGCTGCTCATGCCGGTGTCGGGCGAGCTTCCCTTCCCCGACGGGCTCGACCGCGAGGACGAGGCGTCGTTCCGCCGGGTCTGGGAGGCGCAGATGCCGCAGGTCGCGCTGCCCTTCGTCGGACTGCCCGGCCTCACGGTGTCGACCGGCCTCGTCGGCGCGGTGCCGGTCGGCGTGCAGATCGTGGCCGGCCGCTACCGCGAGGACCTGTGCCTGCTGGCCGGCGAGGCGGTGGAGGCCGGTGGCGTGCCGCCCTCGCCGGTCGATCCCGCGACGGGTTGAGCCTCAGGCGGCGCGTTCCACGCCGCACCACGCCGCCATCGTGAGGGCCAGCACGCGCGTCGCGTCGTGCATCGAGCGGAGGCCGACGCTCTCGTCGATGCCGTGGATCATGTCCGCCTCCGGGCCGTAGCAGGTCGCTTGAACGCTGCCGGGATGCGCGCCGCCGTAGAGCGCGTAGAAGCGCGCGTCGGTCAGGGCCGGCACCGCCCAGTGCCGCAGTTCCTCGCCGACGACCTGGCGGTGGATGTCGCTGACGAGGCGCGACACCGGCTGCTCGGCCGGGAACACGCAGCCGTCGGCCATGAACCCCTCGAACGCCACCGTCAGCCGGGCGCCCCGCAGGGCGGGGTCGGCCTCCGCGTCGGCGACGAGCCGCTCGATGTCGGCGGCGACGTCGCGGCAGGAGACGCCCGGCATCACCCCGATCCTGAGGCCGAGGCGGGCGCGGGTCGGCACCGAGCTGTTCCACTCGCCGCCTTGGATCGTGCCGAGATTGACGTTGATGGGGTGGTTGTCGGCGGCGAAGGCGGGGTGGCGGAGTTCCGCGCGGTTGGCTTGGCGCTCGTAGGCGCGGAACCGCTCGACGAGCGCGGTGGCGGCGTCGATGGCGTTCACGCCGGCGTGCATCTCGCGGACGTGGGTGGGGCGCCCCGTCACCGTCACCCAGGCCCACACCACGCCGACCTCGGCGGTGTAGAGCGCGGGGTAGCCCGGCCCCGGCTCCGGGATCACGCAGGCCTCGACCGGCGGCAGCGCTTGCATCACGGCCAGCGCGCCGTTGCCGGTGCATTCCTCCTCGATCACGGCGGCGAACTGCACCGGCGCCGCCGGTTGCAACCCGGCGAGCCGCAGCGCCCGCCACGCCGTGACGATGGAGGCGAGGCCCGCCTTCATGTCGCCGGCGCCCCGGCCGTACAGCCGGCCGTCACGGACCTGCGGCTCGAACGGCGGGCTGGTCCACAGCTCGGCCGCGCCCGGCGGCACCACGTCGACGTGGCCCTGCAGCATCAGGCTGCGGCCGCGCGCGGCGCGCGGGGCGTGCAGCGCCGCCACGTTGTCGCGGCCGGCGTAGGGGATGAGCGGCGGCGAGAAGCCGGGATGGTCGCGTAGCGCCTCGACCACCACCGGGACGCGGCGGGGCTGGAGGCCGGCCTCGGCGTAGACCGCCTCCATCTCGTCGAGGCAGGAGGCCTCCGCGCCGAGCACGCTGGGATGGCGGACGAGGCGCGTCGCGAGCGCCACCGTGTCGGCTTCCAGCGCGGCGACGGCCTGGAGGATCGCCTCGCGCGCGCCGAGGTCGAGGGGCGGCACGTCGAGGGGCGGCGAGTCGAGGGGCGGCGAGTCGAGGAGTGTCGAGCCGATCACGTCACGCGCTCGACGTTCCAGAAGATCGGGATGCCCTTCAGCACGCCCTTGAGCGAGGTGCTGTAGCAGGTGGGCTGATAATACTCGCCGAGCGGCAGGAACGGCACGTCCACGAAGGCTTGGCGCTGCAGCTCGACGCCGAGCGTCCGCTGGGCGGCAGGGTCGGGAGCTTCCAGCCAGGCGGTGCGCAGCGCCTCCAGCTTCGGCGCGGTGGGCCAGCCGAACCAGGCGTTCGGGCCATTGCCGCGCAGGGCGAGGTAGCCGGCGGGATTGAACTCGTCGAGGCCGGAGAAGCTCGTGAAGAACACGCTCCAGCCGCCCTTGTCCGGCGGGTTGCGGTTGGCGCGCCGCTGGATCACCGAGCCCCAGTCCGTCTCCACCACGTCGACGTTGAGGCCGCAGCGCTTCATCATGTCGACGCCGACCAGCGCCATCGCGTTCAGCGCGGGGACGTCGGTCGCCACCAGGGCGACCACGGGCTCGCCCTTGTAGCCGGCGGCGAGGATGTCGGCCTTGGCCTTGGCGACGTCGCGCGGCCCGGTGAGCGCCGCCATGCCGGCGTCGCTGGCGAGCGGCGAGCCCGGCGGGAAGAAGCCGATCTTGTCGCTCCACCACTTGGTGTCGGTGCCGGCCACCGCCGTCATGACCTCGCCCTGGTTCACCGCGCCGAGCAGCGCGCGGCGGATCGCCGGGTTGTCGAAGGGCGGGTACAGCTGGTTCATCCGCAGCAGCGCCGGGAAGCCGGTGGGGTCGAGCACCTCGACCTTCAGCTTGCCGTCGGCCTGCATCACCGGCAGCAGGTCGAAGCTCGCCTGCTCCCACCAGTCCACCTCGCCGGTCTGCAGCGCGCCGAGCGCGGTGGCCGCGTCCGGGATGACGTTCCAAACGACGCGGTCGAACTTGGCGATCTTCGGCCCCGCCGTCACCGCCGGCGTCCCGCCGGGGCGCGGCACGTAGCCGGCGAAGCGCTCGTAGACGACCCTGGCGCCGGGCACGCGCTCGGACGCCACGAAGCGGTACGGCCCGCTCCCCACCATCTCGGTCACTTGCGTGAACGGGTCGGTTTTGGCGAGCCGCTCCGGCATGATCGGGCACATGCACACGTTGATCTTGCCGAGGGCGTCCGGCAGCAACGGGAACGGCCGCTTCAGCCGGAAGCGGATCGTCTTGTCGTCCGGCGCCGACAGCTCGTCGGTGGCGGCCATCAGGCCTTGGCCGAAGGCGTCGCGCTTGCCCCAGCGCGCGACGCTGGCGACACAGTCGCGCGCCAGCACCGGCGTGTCGTCGTGGAAGCGCAGCCCGGGGCGCAGCGTCAGCACCCATTCCTTGCCGTCGGCGCTGGTGGTGAAGCCCTCCAGCATCTGCGGCTGCGGCCGGAACGCGCCGTCGACCCCGAACAGGGTGTCGAAGATCTGCATGCCATGGGTGCGGGTGATGAAGGCGGTGGTCCACACGGGGTCGAGCACCGCGAGGTCCGCCTGCGGGATGTAGCGCAGCACCTTGGACGAGGCGGCGCGAGCGATGCGCGGGGCGGTGAAGGCCGCCGCCGCCGCGCCGCTGCCGGCGATGAAGTCGCGTCGATCCATGGGGCTGCTCCTTGTGGGCGAGGGTCGCGAACGCCGGACGCTCAGGCGCGTTCGACGTTCCAGAAGATCGGCATCCCCTTCAGCATGCCCTTGAGCGAGGCGTTGTAGGCGGTCGGCTGCAGGTAACGGCCGAGGGGGAGGTAGGGGACGTCGACGAAGGCTTGGTGCTGGATCTGCTGGCCGATCGCCTTCTGGGCGGCCGCGTCGGGCGCCGCGAACCAGGCGTTGCGCAGTTCCTCCAGCTTCGGCGCGGTGGGCCAGCCGAACCAGGCGTTGAGGCCGTTGCCGCGCAGCGGCAGGTGGCCGGCCGGCGTGTACTCGTCGAGGCCGGCGAAGTTGGTGAAGAAGACGTTCCAGCCGCCCTTGTCGGGCGCGCTGCGGTTGGCGCGCCGCTGCACCACCGAGCCCCAGTCCGTCTCCACCACGTCGACATTGAGGCCGCAGCGCTTCATCATGTCGACGCCGACCAGCGCCATCGCGTTCAGCGCGGGGACGTCGGTCGCCACCAGGGCGACCACGGGCTCGCCCTTGTAGCCGGCGGCGAGGATGTCGGCCTTGGCCTTGGCGACGTCGCGCGGCCCGGTGAGCGCCGCCATGCCGGCGTCGCTGGCGAGCGGCGAGCCCGGCGGGAAGAAGCCGATCTTGTCGCTCCACCACTTGGTGTCGGTGCCGGCCACCGCCGTCATGACCTCGCCCTGGTTCACCGCGCCGAGCAGCGCGTGGCGGATCGCCGGGTTGTCGAAGGGCGGGTACAGCTGATTGAAGCGCAGCAGCGACATGTTGCCGGTCGGGTCGATCTCGGCGACCTTCAGCTTGCCGTCGCCCTCCATCACCGGCAGCAGGTCGAACGACGGCTGCTCCCACCAGTCCGCCTCGCCGGTCTGCAAGGCGCCGAGCGCGGTGGCGGCGTCGGGGATCGTCAGCCACTCGACCCGGTCGAACTTCGCGACCTTGGGGCCGACGGTCAGGACAGGGGTACCGCCCTGGCGCGGCACGTAGCCGGCGAAGCGCTCGTAGGCGACCTTGGCGCCGGGCACCCGCTCGGCCGCCAGGAAGCGGTACGGCCCGCTCCCCACCATCTCGGTGACCTGGGTGAACGGGTCGGTCCTGGCGAGCCGCTCCGGCATGATCGCGCACATGGACACGCCGACCTTGCCGAGCGCGTCCGGCAGCAGCGGGAACGGCCGCTTCAACCGGAACTTGATCGTCTTGTCGTCGGGCGCCGACAGCTCATCGGTGGCGGCCGCCAAGCCTTGCCCGAAGGCATCGCGCTTGCCCCAGCGGGTGATGCTGGCGACGCAGTCGCGCGCCAGCACGGGGGTGTTGTCGTGGAAGCGCAGCCCCTCGCGCAGGGTGAGCGTCCACTCCTTGCCGTCGGCGCTGGTCGCGGAGCCCTGCACCATCTGCGGCTGCGGCTGGTAGTTGCCGTCCAGGCCGAACAGGGTGTCAAAGATCATCATGCCGTGGTTGCGGGTGACGTAGGCGGTCGTCCACATGGGGTCGAGCACCGCGAGGTCCGCCTGCGGGATGAAGCGCAGCAGCTTGGCCGAGGCGGCGCGGGCGATGCGCGGGGCCGCGAAGGCCGTCGCGGCGGCGGCACCGGTCCCGGCGATGAAGTCACGTCGATCCATGCTGCTCATCCTTAGTGAGGGTCGTGCTTGGTGAGGGTCGTGCTTGGTGAGGGTCGTGGTCGGGCCTTCGTGGTCGCGGGAGCGGGCATGGTCACGCGACCACCGCCGCCGTGACCCTGCGCAGCAATCCGTCGATCGAGGCGCCGTCGATCCAGCGGATCACCGCCACGAGGTCGAGGCCGGGGGCGAGCCAGACGAGGCTGCTGCCGGCGCCGAGCGCGAAGACGCTGTCGGCCGGCGCGCCGGGATAGCGCAACGGCGCGTCGTTCCCGCCGTTCAGCCACCACAGCATCCCGTAGTGGGGCGTGAGGCGGGACGGCGACAGCATCCGCCGCACCCAGCCCTCCGGCAGGATACGGCGCCCGTCCCACATCCCCTCGCGGAGCACCAGCTGCCCCATCCGCGCGTGGTCGCGGCTGCCAATGAACATCCCCCCGCCCCAGTGCCCGCCGCCGGACACGGAGCGGACCGGCACGCCGTCGCAATCGACCTTTGCCCCCTCGTAGCCGTGCCATTCCCAGTCCGGCGAGGCGCCGATCGGGTCCATGACACGCTCGCGCAGCACGTCCGGCAGCGGGCGGCCGAAGCGCCGGGTGAGGCAGGCGGCGAGCAGGTTCACGCGGACGTCGTTGTACTCGAAATGCTCGCCGGGGCGGGCCAGCGCCCGCGCCGCGCCCTTGCCGATGGTGGGCTGGTCGCCACCGACGACCCGGTTGTGGTCGGCGGCGTCCGGCTTGCCCCACAGCGTGCCGCTCCACTCGCTGGCGAGCTGCAGGAGGTGGCGCCAGGTGACGGCGGCGTTGCGCGGGCCGGTGAACCAAGGCCCCGGCACGCTGGCGCCCACAGGGTCGTCGAGCGAGGGGATCAGCCCGTCGGCGAGCGCCAGCCCGGCCAGCAGCGCGAGATAGCTCTTCGAGATCGAGAAGGTCATGTCGGGACGGTGGATGTCGCCCCATTGCGCGACGAGGCGGCCGCCGCGCAGGATCAGGCCATTGGGGCCGCCGCGCGGGCGCACCGGGCCGATCACGGCGGCGTGCTCCGGCCTGTCGCCGATCGAGGCCGTGCCGATGTAGCGCCCGTCGGGCAGAAACATCGTCGTCGGCCACGCCGTCTCGTGGGCCTGGTGGAAGGCGATCGCCTCCCCAAGCCGGCCGGCATGGAACCCGGCCACCGCCGCGCCGCCGTCCCCGCCGGTCACGCCGGCTCCGGCACGGCGTCGAGGTGGCAGGCCGCCTGCTGGCGCGGACCGAAGGGGCGCAGCAACGGCTCCTCGACGCGGCAGCGGTCGAACACGTGGGGGCAGCGCGTGTGGAAGCGGCAGCCGGCGGGCGGATTGATCGGGCTCGGCACGTCGCCGCGTAGCACGATGCGGCGGCGCACGGCGAGGGGGTCCGGCACCGGCACGGCGGAGAGCAGGGCCTGCGTATAGGGATGGTGCGGTGAGCCGAACAGGCTGCGGCGGTCGGCGACCTCGACGATCTTGCCGGCGTACATCACCGCCACGCGGTGCGTCATGTGCTCGACGATGGCGAGGTCGTGGCTGATGAACAGGATGGCGAGCCCGAGGTCGGCCTGGATCTCGGCCAGCAGGTTGACGATCTGCGCCTTCACCGACACGTCGAGCGCCGAGACGGCCTCGTCGCAGATCAGCAGGTCGGCGCCCGGCGCCAGCGCGCGGGCGATGCCGATGCGCTGGCGCTGGCCGCCGGAGAACTCGTGCGGACGCCGCCCCATCGCGTCGCGCGGCAGGCGCACGAGATCCATCAGGTGGGCGACGCGGTCGTCGAGCTCGGAGCGGTCGCGCGCGAGGCCGAAGTTGCGGATCGGCTCGCCGATGATGTCGCGCACGCGCATGCGCGGGTTGAGGGAGGAGAACGGGTCCTGGAACACGACCTGCACCCGCCGCCGCAGCGGCCGCAGGCGGCGCCCACGCAGCCGGTCGATGCGCTCGCCGGCGAGGTACACCTCGCCGGCGGTCGGGTCGGTGAGGCGCAGGATGAGCCGGCCGAGCGTCGATTTCCCGCAGCCGCTCTCGCCGACGACCGACAGGGTTTCGCCGCGCTCGAGCGCGAACGAGACGCCGTCGACGGCGTGCACCGCGCCGGGCGAGCGGCCGATGAAACCGCTTTTCAGCGGGAAGTGCTTCTTCAGGACGTTGACGGAAAGGAGCGGCAGGGCGCCGCTCACGCGGCGAGCTCCGCCGCGCCCGACAGCGACCGTCCGGCGTAGTGGCAGGCGGCGGAATGGCCCGCCCGCTTCTCGACGCAGGCCGGCGCCACCCTCCGGCACAGGTCGGTGACCATCGGGCAGCGCCCGGCGAAGGCGCAACCGGCGATCGGCGCGCGCAACGAGGGCACCTGGCCGGGGATCTCGGCGAGCCGGCCCGGCGCGCCCTCCTCCAGCGACGAGCGCAGGCGCGGCACCGCGCCGAGCAGGCCGCGCGTGTAGGGGTGCAGCGGCCGGGCGAACAGGTCGCGCACCCCCGCCTCCTCGACCACGCGGCCGGCGTACATCACCACGACCCGTTCGGCCATCTCCGCCACCACGCCGAGGTCGTGCGTGATGAGGATGATGGCGGAGCCGAGCCGGCGCTTCAGGTCGCGCATCAGGTCGAGGATCTGCGCCTGCACCGTCACGTCGAGCGCCGTGGTCGGCTCGTCGGCGATCAGCAGCTTGGGGTCGCAGGCGAGCGCCATGGCGATGACCACGCGCTGCCGCATGCCGCCCGACAGCTCGTGGGGGTACTGGCGGATGCGGCGGTCAGGGGCCGGGATGCCGACCAGCTCCAGCATGGCGACCGCGCGGGCCTCGGCCTGCTTCGGCGACATCCCGCGATGGAGGCGCAGCGACTCGCCGATCTGCCGTCCCAGGGTGAGGACCGGGTTCAGCGACGTCATCGGCTCCTGGAAGATCATGCCGATGTCGTTGCCGCGCAGCTGGCGCATCCGCCGCTCCGACAGGGTGAGCAGCTCGCGGCCGGCGAAGCGGATGCTGCCGGCGATGCGGCCGGGCGGCTCGGGGATCAGGCGCAGGATCGACATGGAGGTGACGGACTTGCCGCAGCCGCTCTCGCCCACGATCGCCACCGTCTCGCCGGCCTCCACGGTGAAGGACACGCCGTCGACCGCCCGCACCACGCCGTCGGGCGTCCCGAAATGTGTCTGGAGGCGTTCGACCTCGAGCAGGCTCATCTAAAGGCTCCGCGCCATGCGCGGGTCGAGCGCGTCGCGCAGCCCGTCGCCGAGCAGCTGCACGGCCAGCACCGTGACGGACAGGAAGATGGCCGGGAAGAACACCAGGAACGGCTTCACCTGCCACAGGGCGCGACCCTCGGCGATGATGTTGCCCCAGGACGGGATGATCGGCGGCGTCCCGGCGCCGATGAAGGACAGGATGGCTTCCGTGATCATCGCCGAGGCGCAGACGTAGGTGGCCTGCACGGTGAGCGGCGCGAGGATGTTGGGCAGGACGTGCCGCGTGATGAGGAGCGGCAGGGGCGTGCCGCAGGTGAGCGCGGCCTCCACGTAGGGCTGGTCGCGCAGGCCCAGCACCAGGCCGCGCACCAGCCGCGCCACGCGCGGCGTCTCGGCGACGGTGATCGCCACCACCACGACCTCCACCGAGCCGCGGGTCAGCGCGGTCAAGGCCACCGCCAGCAGGATGGAGGGGATCGACATCAGCCCGTCCATGATCCGCATGATGAGGGGGTCGAGCACGCGCACGAAGCCCGAGACCACGCCGACCGCGACGCCGATGAGCGAGGACAGCGCCGCCACCGCGAAGCCGACGATCAGCGAGATGCGGGAGCCGTAGAGCGTGCGCGAATAAACGTCGCGGCCGAGCATGTCCGTGCCGAACGGGGTGGCGTCGGAGGGTGGCCGCAGCCGCCGGGCGGGGGAGATGGCGGTCGGGTCGACCGTGCCGAGCCACGGCGCGAACAGCGCGATGAACAGCATGAGGAGCAGCAGCGTCCCGCCGACCACCGACAAAGGATGGCGACGGAGGAACGAACCGAGGCGACCGCGCCGGCGCGGCGCCGGCAGCACGGCCGGCATGGCCGGCGCCTCGACGATGTCGGGCGGCAGGTCGACGCCGGGCGGCAGATCCAGAGCCGCCAGATCCTGGACGGTGATGGCGCTCAAAGGCCGATCCTCGGGTCGAACACGGTGTAAAGCAGGTCGACGCCGAGGTTGATGAGCACGTAGATCCCCGAGAACAGCAGGACCACGCCCTGGATGATCGGGTAGTCGCGACGCAGGATCGCGTCGGTGACGAGGCGGCCGATGCCGGGGATCGCGAAGACGCTCTCGGTGACCACCGCGCCGCTGATGAGCGCGGCGAAGCCGAAGCCGATCACGGTGACGATCGGCACCGCCGCGTTCTTCAGGGCGTGGACGAACAGGATGCCGGCCTGACCGACCCCCTTGGCCCGCGCGGTGCGCACGTAATCTTGCGCCAGCACCTCCAGCATGGTGGCGCGCGTGATGCGCGCGATGAGGGCGATGTAGAGCAAGGCGAGCGCGACCGCCGGCAGGATCAGGCTCGAAAGGAAAGGCCCGAGCCCGGCGCTGATCGGCGTGAAGCCCTGCACGGGAAACCACCGCAGCCGCAGGGCGAAGACGTAGGCCAGCAGGTAGCCGACGACGAACACCGGTAGGGAGAAGCCCAGCACCGACACGACGGTGGCGGCCCGATCGACGAACGACCGGTGCTTCCAGGCCGCCACCACGCCGAGCGGCACGGCGACGGTGACGGCGATGACCAGGGTGAGCAGCAGCAGCGACAGGGTCGGCTCGATGCGCTGCCCGATCAGGTAGGTGACCGGCAGGTGGGTGAAGATCGACGTGCCGAGGTCGCCATGCAGGATGCGCCACACCCAATCGCCGAACTGGACGAGGAAGGGGCGGTCGAGCCCGAGCGTGCCCCGGATGCGGGCGATGTCGGCCGGGGTGGCTTGGTCCCCGGCGATCAGCGCCGCCGGATCGCCGGGGGTCAGGTACAGGAGGCTGAACACGAACAGCGCCACGAAGCCCATCACCGGGATCGTCGTGACGACTCTTCGGGTCACATAGATGAGCAACGCGGCGACCTCGGCGTTACGTCACGTGGCGATCGGGCGAACGAAGGTGGGGCGGGCGGGGCCTCGCGTCCAAGCCTGCATCATCGCCGGAGCGCCCTCCGCAGGGAAGCGAATTCGCAAACTGGCATCCTTCAGCACTCGCTCGATTGGATCAGCAACATGCGTGCCAGTCGGCGGCATGCGCCGTCTCCGGCGGATCGTTCTCTTGGGGGCGCGGCCCGGCCGCCGACGCGTTAACCGTCGTCTCACCATGATCCTGTAACGCTAAGGTGGCGGGGGATCGTGCCATGTCGAAGACCATCGTGATCGAAGTCGCGCCGGGCGAACTCGTCGACAAGCTGACCATCCTCGACATCAAGCACCGGCGCATCGCCGACATCGCCGCCCGCCGCAACGTCGCCGCCGAGCGCGACATGCTGGCGCGAGCCTTCGCGGCGCTCGGACGCGACGCGGCCCTCAAGACCCTGCGCGGCGAGCTGGGGGCGGTCAACGAGCGGCTCTGGGACATCGAGGACGCGATCCGCGACCACGAGCGGCGCGGCGACTTCGGCCAAGGCTTCGTCGACCTCGCCCGCGCCGTCTACCGGACCAACGACGAACGCGCGGCGATCAAGCGCCGGATCAACGTCGCGCTCGATTCGCGGCTGTTCGAGGAAAAGTCGTACAAGCGCTACGCTTGAGCGGGAACGCGCGAGGGCGGTCAGTCCGGGGCAAGCCCGCCGCGCTTCACTCCCGCCGCCGATCCTTCCGCCCTCCTCGAGCGCGAGTCCCCGATGCCCGCGAATGCCCGTCCCGACCATCGTGGGAGCCGTCGCCGCGCGTCGCCGCCGACCCGTGGCGAGACGCCCGCCGCCGCCGCGTACCGGCGGGCGGTCGCGCTTCACCGTCTCGGCAAGCTCCAAGAGGCCATCGCCGCGTACGACGAGGCGCTCCGACTTCAACCGTGCTTCCCCGAGGCCCTGCACGCCGGCGGCACGATCCTGCGCGACCTCGGATGGACGGACGACGCCCTGCGCTTCCTTCGCGAAGCGATCCGCCTCCGCCCCGGCTTCCGCGATGCCGTCCTCGATTGCGGCAACCTGCTGTGCGGCCTGTACCGCTTCGACGAGGCGCTCGCTGTCTTCGACGCCGCGTCGGTCGAGCGCCCGAACGATGCCGCCCTCCTCGTCAACAGGGGTGTCGCCCTCCACGAGCTGGGGCGGCTCGCCGACGCCTGCGCCAGCTGCGAGGCGGCGATCGCGGCGGACGCGACGCTGCCGGAAGCGCACCTGAACCACGCCAACGTGCTGACCCGCTGGTGGCGGCACGCCGACGCCCTGCCGGCCTACGATCGGGCGATCGCGCTCAGGCCAGCCTATCCCGCCGCTCACAGCGGCCGGGGCATGGCGCTCCTCATGCTGGGTCGCTTCGCGGACGCCGAGGCGGCGTTCGCGACCGCCGTCGCGCAGGAACCGGACAACGCTTATGCCCTGACCAACCGCGGCAGGCTGCGCCTGCTGCAGGGCGACTACGGACGCGGCCTCCCGGACTACGAACATCGCCTGCGCACCGCCTGGGAGGACCTGGGGCCGCTCCTGCGGGACGTTCCTTTCTGGACCGGTCAACCGTTGCGCGATCAGCGCGTCGTGACCTTCGCCGACCAGGGCAACGGCGACATCATCCACTTCGCCCGCTACGTGCCGCTGCTGATCGAGGCCGGCGCGGATGTCACAGTGGTCTGCCGCCCCCGCCTGCAAAGGCTTCTTCGGCCGGTGACGACCGGCGCCCGCGTCGTCGCGACGCCCGAGCCCGGCGACCGCTTCGACCTGCAGATCCCGTTCGCGAGCCTCCCCTACGCGTTCGCCACGCGGGTCGAGACGATTCCGGCGACTTGCCCGTATCTCGCCGCCGAAACCGACCGGGTCGCGACCTGGGCGGAGCGGCTGCGCGGCGTCGGCGGCGAGTTCAGGATCGGCCTATGCTGGCGGGGAAGCCACGACTGGCGGGCCGACCCGCGCCGTTCCGTGCCGCCCGCCCTGCTGGTGCCGCTCGCGGCATTGCCCGGCGTGCGCCTGATCTCCCTGCAGGTCGACGCGGACGAGACGGCCCGCGCGCTTCCCATGCTCGAACATTTCGCCGAGGCGGACGCGGACGGCGACGCTTTCATCGACACAGCCGCGATGATGGCCAATCTCGACCTCGTGGTGAGCTGCGACACGTCCATCGCGCACCTCGCCGGCGCCTTGGCGCGGCCCACGTTCCTGCTGCTCCAGGCCGTGCCCGAATGGCGATGGCTGATCGGGCGCGAGGACACACCGTGGTACCCGACGATACGCCTGTTCCGACAGCGCGACGGCAATGACTGGACCGAAACGGTCGAGCGGCTCGTCGCGGCCGTGAAGGACCTGCTGGGCCGGTCCGAAATCCGAACCCGACGTTCCGATCAGAGGTGCAGCCAGATCAGGGCCTTGCCAGCGCACAGCCCGAGCGAGACCACGACCACCGTGATGCGGAGCCACAAGAACTCGTAGCTGCCGTCTTGATCGTTCTTCTGCCGGGGCTGGGTCATCGTATGTCGCATCGTGTCGCCTGAGCGGCCCGCTCGCGTCCTGTTCAGAAAGGTTGTGTATCAACGATATGGGATGGGACACAGGTCAACGGTAGGGCGCCGGCCCGTCCAGGGACGCATCCTCGCCCATCGCCGCACGCATGACGGAGGCCGTGACCGAGACCTCGGGAACGAGGTGACCGGGCCGGCGACGCGCCCCGCCGGCCCCTTGCGTGTCCAGGCATCCTTGCGCATTCTCCTAGGCAAGACCACGCGACGTGAAACCGGGAGGACCCTATGCGCATGGAATGGGATATCGTCGTCGTCGGCTCGGGCAACGCCGCGCTCTGCGCCGCCCTCGCCGCCCAGGAAAAGGGACGCGAGGTCCTCGTGCTGGAGAAGGCCACGCCCGACCTCGCTAGCGGCAACACCGCCTATACGGCCGGCGCCATGCGCTTCGCCTACGACGGCAACGCCGACCTCCTGCCGCTGCTCGCGGACCCGGACGATCCCCGCCTCGCCCGGACCGACTTCGGCAGCTACACCAAGGACAAGTTCGGCGCCGACCTGCTCGGCTTCAACGACGGCCGGCCGCTCAGCGTCGAGCAGCAGGCGCTCGTCGGCGAGTCGCTGCAGACCCTCCAGTGGATGTCGACCAAGGGCATCAAGTTCGAGCCGATCTACTCGCGCCAGTCCTTCGAGAAGGACGGCCGTTTCATCTTCTGGGGCGGCCTGACGCTCGCCGCCAAGGACGAGGGTTTCGGCCTCGCCGAGGCGGAGCGCCGCGCCTTCACGGACCGGGGCGGCACGATCCTCTTCGACTGCGCCGCCACCGACCTCGTTGTCACCGACGACCGAGTGACGGGGGTCACGACCCGCAGCGGCGCCGGCGAACTCCGCACGTTCCGCGCCCGCGCCGTGGTGCTGGCGTCCGGCGGCTTCGGCTCCAACAAGACGTTGCGCACGAAGTACCTCGGGCGCGGCATGGACAAGGCCGTGGTGCGCGGCACGCCGCACAACACCGGCGACGGCCTCGACATGGCGTTCCGGCTCGGCGCCAAGCCGCACGGCATCTACGAGGGTTGCCACGCGACGCCGATGGACCTGTACACGCCCGAGAACGGCAACCTCGACCTGCCCCACCTCGAGCGCAAGCATTACCGCAAGATCTGCTACTTCCTCGGCGTGATGATCAACGCGGACGGCCACCGCTTCGTCGACGAGGGGCGCGACTTCCGCAACTACACCTACGCGCAGTTCGGCCGCTCGATCCTGGAGCAGCCCAAAGGCATGGCGTTCCAGATCTTCGACGCGAAGGTCGACCACCTGCTCTACAGCGAGTACAAGTTCCACGACGCGCATTGGGTGGAAGCCGGCACGATCGACGCGCTGCTCGACAAGATCGACGGCCTCGACGACAAGGCGCAGGCCCGCGCCACCATCGACGCCTTCAACGCCGCCGTCGACCCGGACGTGCCCTTCGACCCGACGATCAAGGACGGCAAGTCGGCCCGTGGCCTGGAGCCGCCGCGCTCGCACTGGGCGCAGGCGCTCGACACCGCGCCCTTCAAGGCCTACCCGGTGACGGGGGGCATCACCTTCACCTACGGCGGCGTCGAGGTCGACACGTCCGGCGCGGTGATGAAGGCGGACGGCTCCACCATCCCCGGCCTGTTCGCCTGCGGCGAGATGGTGGGCGGCGTGTTCTTCAACGGCTATCCCGGCGGCTCGGGGCTGACGTCGGGGGCGGTGTTCGGCCGGCGCGCCGGGCTCGGCGCGGCGGCCCACGCGGGCGCGGACCAGCCGGCCCGGCGCGAGCGGGAACCCGCCTGAAGCGAACGTCGGAAACGGCCTCTCGATCGACGGCGGCGCCCTGCGGCGCCGCGTCCGTCGGTCGAGGGCGCACGCGGCTGGCGTCCCGCTCGTCCGGCCTCTAAAAGGAACGGCCGATCCATGATCGAATAGGCCAAGTCGTGCCGATGCCGCGCCGGTCCACGAAAGGTTTCGCCTTCGCCGCCCTCGGTCTGGCGACTGCGGCGGGCGTCGCCGCGCTGGTCGCCGCGCACCGGCCCGCCATCGGGGCGATCCCGCGTCCGGACCCTGCCTCGTTCGCGCTCGCGCAGGTCCGCGACGGCGAGCGGCTGGCGGCGCTCGGCAACTGCGTCACCTGCCACCAGGCGGCGGGCGAGGCGGCCTACGCCGGCGGCCTGGCGCTGGCGACGCCGTTCGGCACCCTGGTCTCCGCCAACATCACGCCGGACGAGCGGACCGGGATCGGCGCGTGGTCGCGCGAGGCGTTCCGGCGGGCGATGCGCGACGGCGTCTCGCGCGACGGACATTACCTGTACCCCGCCCTGCCCTACACCCATTTCACGCGCGTCACCGACGCCGACCTCGACGCGCTCTACGCCTACCTGATGACGCGCCCGCCGGTTCGTGCGACGCCGCCGGCGAACCGGCTGATCCCGCCGTTCGGGTTCCGGCCACTGCTCGCCGGCTGGAACCTGCTGTTCCTGCGCGAGGGCGTGTGGCGACCCACCTCCGGCCGATCCGGCGAATGGAACCGCGGCGCCTACTTGTCCGAAGGGCTCGCGCATTGCGGCGCCTGCCACACCCCCCGCAACCTCCTCGGCGCGGAGGAGCGTACCGCGTCCTATGATGGCGGATGGGCTGATGGCTGGTACGCGCCGGCGATCAACGATCACAGCCCCGCCCGGCGCGCCTGGACGACCGAGCGGCTCACCGCCTACCTGCGCGCCGGCCTCGACACCAACCACGCCGCCGCCGCCGGACCGATGGGACAGGTCGCCTACAACCTCGCTCGCGCCCCGGAGGCCGACGTGCGCGCCATCGCGCTCTACACCGCCTCCCTGATGGCGGGCGCGCCGGCGGCCGGGCAACCGGACGCGCCGCCGATCGACCAGCGCGCGCGAGCCGAGCACCTCCAGCCGACCGGAGCGGCGCTGTACGCCAGCGCCTGCGCCACCTGCCACGACGCGGGAGCGCCGATGATGACCGAGGGACGCCCCAGCCTGTCGCTCGGCACCGCGCTCTGGGAGGATGACCCGCGCGACACGGTGGCGATCGTCCTGCGGGGCCTGAAGCCGCCGACGGGTCCCGCCGGCCCGTACATGCCGGCCTTCGGCGACGTGTTCGGCGACGCCGAGGTCGGCGCGCTCGCCGCCTACATCCGCGCGCGCTACAGCGACCAGCCGGCCTGGCCGGACGCGACGGCGGCGGCGGCCCAAGCGCGCAAAGAGGGAGCCACGCCATGACGCTCACGCCCCCATGACGATCACGCCCACCACGATCATCCTGACGGTCAACGGGGAGGACCACGCGGTCGGCAGCGATCCCACGACCCCGCTGCTCTACGTCCTGCGCGACGAGCTCCGCCTCAACGGCGCCAAGTACGGCTGCGGCCTCGGCCAGTGCGGCGCCTGCACCGTGCAGCTCGACGGCCGGGCGGTCTTCTCGTGCCTCGTGCCGATCGCCGGCTTGGCGGGACGCAGCATCCGCACGGTCGAGGGCCTCGGCACGGCCACCGAACCCGGCGTCCTACAGAAGGCCTTCGCCGACGAGCAGGCGGCGCAGTGCGGCTACTGCATCGCCGGCATGATCATGCGCGCGCAGGCGCTCCTCGACGTCGACCCGCACCCGGGCGAGGCGGCCATCCGCGCGCACATGGACGTGAACCTGTGCCGCTGCGGCACGCACATGCGGATCCTGCGCGCGGTGCGCCGCGCCGCCGGCACCGCTCCGGGAGGGGACATCTGATGCGCCCGCCCGGCCCGCCCCCGCCGTCAACCCCGCCCTCCGCGCTGACGCGGCGGGACCTGCTGTCGGCCGGCGCCCTGATCGTATCCTTCGCGATGGTGCCGGACGCCGTCGCGCAGCTTGCCGGCGGTGGGGAAGGCGCGGCCGGGCCCAAGGTGGTGGCCCCCAGCCTTCCCGGCAGCCTCAACAAGTTCCCCATGCTCGACAGCTGGATCGCGATCGACGTGGCGGGCCAAGCGACGGTGTTCACCGGCAAGGCCGAACTCGGACAGGGTATCGCCACCGCGCTCGCCCAGGTCGCGGCGGAGGAGCTGGACCTGCCGTTCAACCGGGTCGTCCTCGTCACCGCCGACACGTCGCGCACGCCGAACGAGGGGGTGACGGCCGGCAGCCACTCCATGCAGGACAGCGGCACCGCCATCGCCAACGCCGCCGCCAACGTCCGCATGCTGCTCGTGCGCGCCGCGGCGACGCGATGGAGCCTGCCGGCGGCCGGCCTCACCACGAGCGGGACGGGCGTCGTCACCGCCCCGGACGGCCGCACCCTGACCTACGGCGCGCTCGCCGACGCCCTGTCGCTCCACGTCCAGGCGGTCCCCAACGCGCCGCGCCGCGACCCCGCCCGCGCCCGCGTGTTGGGGCACGACGTGCCGCGCGCCGACATCCCGGCGAAGCTGACCGGCGGCCCGGCCTACATCCAGGACATGCGGCTGCCCGGCATGGGGCACGCGCGCGTCGTGCGCGGCCCGAGCTTCGGCACGCGGCTCACGCACATCGAGGCATCCGACCTGCCGGGCGTGAGGATCGTCCGCGACGGAAACTTCGCCGCCCTCGTCGCGGACACGGAGTGGCAGGCGATCACGGCGCTGCGCAAGCTGCAAACATCGCCCTGGACCCGGACCCGGCCGCCCCTGCCCTCCGATGGCATCGCGATCCTGCAGCGCTCGCCGGCGCAGATCGTTCCCGTGCTGAACACGGCGGACGCGACCCCGCCGGCCGCCCGCACGCTGAAGGCGCGGTACACGCGCCCCTGGGTCGCCCACGCCTCCATCGGCCCGTCCTGCGCCCTCGCCACCTATCAGGACGGGCGCTTGACGGTGTGGTCGCACAGCCAGGGCGTGTTCGGCCTGCGCGAGGCCATCGCCGAACTGGTCCGCCTGCCGCCCGACGCCGTGCGCTGCATCCATGTGCCGGGCGCCGGCTGCTACGGCCACAACGGCGCCGACGACGTCGCCGCCGACGCGGCGCTGGTCGCCATGGCGACGCCCGGCCGGCCGATCCGCCTGCAATGGATGCGCGAGCAGGAGTTCGGCTGGGAACCGTTCGGCTCCGCCATGGTCTCGGACCTGGAAGCCTCGCTCGACGGCGCCGGTCGGGTCACGGCGTGGAAGCACGACGTGTGGAGCAACCCGCACAACACCCGTCCCGCCGGGGCGGGCGGCCTGCTCGCCGGCCGGGAGGTCGCGTCGCCCTTTCCGGTCCAGCCGGTCAAGCCGATCCCGATGCCGGAGGGTGGCGGCGACCGCAACTCGAACCCGCTCTACGCGCTGCCGAACATGCGCGTGACCTACCATTTCGTGCCGGAGATGCCGCTGCGGGTCTCCGCCCTGCGCTCGCTCGGCGCCCACCACAACATCTTCGCCATCGAGAGCATGATGGACGAGCTCGCGCTGGCGGCCGGCGTCGATCCGCTCGCTTTCCGGCTCGCGTCCATGAAGGACGAGCGCGCCCGCGCCGCGATGACGGCGGCGACCGACGCGATCGGCTGGGCGCGGCGCCCGAAGGGGGACGGGCGGCGCGGCTTCGGCATGGCGTTCGCCCGCTACAAGAACCTCGGCGCCTATTGCGCGGTGGCGATGGAGGTCGCCGTCGACCGCGAGACCGGCGCGGTCACCGTGGCCCGCGTCCACGCGGCGGTGGACAGCGGGCAGGCGGCGAGCCCGGACGGCATCCGCAACCAGATCGAGGGCGGCATCGTCCAATCGCTGAGCTGGACGCGGCACGAGGCGGTGCGCTTCGACGAGAGCCGTCAGATGAGCTACGACTGGAGCGGCTACCCGATCGCGCGGTTCGTCGACGTGCCCGGCGCCGTCCACGTCGACGTCCTCGCCCGCCCCGGCCTGCCCTTCCTCGGTACCGGCGAGGCGGCCCAAGGGCCGACCGCCGCCGCCTTCGCCAACGCGCTGGCGGACGCCACCGGGCTGCGCCTTCGCGACCTGCCGCTGACGGCGGACAAGGTGAAGGCGGCAATCGGCGCGATCTGACCGGACCGCCCGTCGCGTCCATCGCGAGGCCGGACCGGACGATCATCGGTAGCTTGCTCACGGCCAAACCAACGAAGCGGCTTGGTTCCGCTTACGTGCTTCTTGCGATTCGCTCCGATCGGGAGCAAAATAAGGGAAGTGAGGATGGCTCGCTGGTTAGCATTCGATCACCACCTCAGCGGTCCAGACGACGCGGGCGTAGTTCAATGGCAGAACGGAAGCTTCCCAAGCTTCATACGAGGGTTCGATTCCCTTCGCCCGCTCCATTTTTGACGTACGTGCCTTGCAAACGCTAGGTTTTCTCCCGGACTTTTGCCTATCTCGACTCGGTGGGGTCGTTCTGGCAACAATCCTGGCCATAAACCGCGTTTGTGGGGTGGGTCATGGGTCGGAACAGCAGCACCAAGCTTCCTTTTCTGATCGAGAAGAACGACAGCCAACAATTCATCTATAACCGCGTCCTGCCCCCCGACCTCGCGCCATATGTGGCCGGCGACGTCACCGTCGAATGGACCTCGAAGACAATCCACCTCAAGGGCAGCAAGGCCATCAAGGTCTCGTTGAAGACCGGCGATCTCGCCACCGCCAAGGACCGGTGGGTCGCTCTCCATGCCCAGGTCCAGGCCATGGTCCAGCGCGCGGAAGGGCGCGTTCGGGCGCGCAAAGTGAATGACCTTGCCAGGATGGTCAGCGCCTTGGGGCCCCCAGCGATCCGCCAGATGACCGGCCAGGTGCAGCAGACGTCCTCGCCGCCGACGACCGGAGCTGGGGCGATCCCGCCTTCACCACGCCGGTCGCCGAGGTCATGCTCCGCGTCTTGAAGAAGGCCGGACACCCTCTTGACGCGAGCACCTATGACGTGGCGCGGCGCAGCGCGCAGGGTGCCTGCGGCAAGGTCGCCGAGATGCATCTGCGCAACCACGACATCAAGCGCTTCGACCAGGCGTTCGAGGAGGGCGAGGTCAAGGTCGACGATCAAGTCCGTGCCGCCCTCGAAGCCAAAGTCTGGCCTGTCACGACGACGACCATGACGGACGCGCAGAAGCGGCAGGTCCTCACCGCGACGGAACGGGATCAAGCGCTCGGGGATCTGACAAAAGCGGAGACGCTGCCGAGCGACGTCGACGCGATCCTCGCCGACAACGGGATCGACCTCCCTAATGACCACCCGGATCGGCACAAGCTCGCCCTGGCCATCCTGCGCGCCGAGGTGAACGCTTACCGGACGCTGCGGAAGCGTAGGGACGCCGATACCGCCGAGACGCCGGATCGTCCGGCGAAGATCGAGCTGCCGCCGCAAGGCGCGACGATCGGCGCCATGCGGCTGAAGTGGATCAACGAGGTGCGACCCGGCACCAAGGCGACCGACGACAACGCCCTCTATGTGCGGCGCTTCATCGACCTGCATGGCGACGGCCCGGTCGCCGCGATCACGCGCAAGATGGTCATCGCGTTCCGTGACGAACTCGCCAAGTGCCCCCGCAATCCGGCCAAGGCCGTCATGAAGGGGTCGCTCCAGGAGCAGATCGCGTCGGCGGCGGCGAAGCCGAACTGCCGCCTGCTCACGCGGCAGACGGTCAACGCCAAGGGTATCGGCTCGATCAGCACGCTGTTGCGCGTCGCGATCAAGCACGGCGACCTACAGGTCAACGTGTGCGACGGCACGCTGTTCGACGTCGACGGTTGCGCGACGGAGCGTCTGCCCTACAGCGTGGCCGACCTCAACAAGATCTACACCTCGCCGATCTACGTCGCCGGCGAGCGCTGGACCGCCGGCGGCGGCGAGGCGCAGTTCTGGTTCCCGTTGGTCGGCCTGTTCGCCGGTCCGCAGCTCGAAGAGATCGGGCAGTTACTCGTCGACGACGTCCGCACCGAACGCAAGATCGTGTACTTCGACTTCACCGAGACCGACGAGGAGGCGGACGCCGCCGACACGATGGCGGAAGTGAAGGCGCTGAAGACGCGCAACGCGCGCCGCAAGGTTCCCGTCCACCCTTTCCTGATCGAGATCGGCTTCCTGCGCCACGTCGCCCGGATGAAGGCGGAGGGCTTCCGCCGGCTGTTGCCACATCTCGCCGTCGCACAGGGCAAGCTGACGCATAATTGGAGCAAGTGGTGGGGGCGCCACACCGACAGGTACGTCACCATGAGCGCGCAGAAGGTCTTCCACAGCTTGCGGCATAACTTCTCGGAACGCGTCCGAGACGTCACCGAGGGCAAAGAGGAGGCCGTGGCCGCGCTGATCGGGCACACGACGCACATGTACGGACGAGCGATCTCGCTAGAGACCCGCTACGAGATCATCTGCAAGCTCGACTACCCGGCCGTGGACTTCTCACACGTGAAGGCGGCCGCGAGGACGTTGTCCTATATGGATTGAGGTTACAGGTAGTAATTGGGACAGACCGATGATCTTTCACATCACATCGACGAGGATAGCGGGAGGGGCGGGATCCCACGCGTAACAGCGAGGCCGCGAGAAGAGCTTGCGAAAGCCAAGCCCATGGTCTCGCTCAATCCATGCTGGTGTCAGTAGACCTGTGCGCGGGTTGTGGGGTCGGTAAGAGTTGATCCTTCACGGCGGCTCTGAAGCCTTTGGCAGGTTGCCGGCACCTTGTCGGAGTCTCATCCACTTGGATCCGGGAGGCGTTACCCCACGCCAAACGGGGTCCAGCCAACACTCAGGCTGGCTTTGGTACGAGTAACCTCCAACTCCGAGGCAGGTTGTAGGCGATCGCCGCAAGCCCGATCCGTAGCCTGCCTTAGCCAGCCCCCACCAGCGCCTGCGGCGCAGGCCGTAGCTACGCTTCGTGGTGCCAACACCTTCTTGATCCGGCAACGAACGCGACGCGCGGCGGCGTGTTGCACGTCCAATCGAACGACGACCTCCGCTTGCCCTAGAGCATCGGACGCTTATTTGAGCGTGTATCCGGCTGCGGCGAGGTAGTTCCAG
>CAXTIU010000020.1:29896-60086 GCA_964244495.1 uncultured Beijerinckiaceae bacterium | reverse complement strand
AGATGGAATCACATCACGTGCCAAAAAGGCGAGGTTCTTGGAGGTGTCCAGCTTTTGGGTCAGGCTCTTAGCCTTAAGCGCTTTGTCCCTGCCGCCCTATCAAGCGCCTCCATGGCATGATGCTTTTCAACGTCGCGGACCCGTCAAGGTCCCCGCGTCTGCCCAGCTCGTCGCTCCTTTCGACGAAGCAGTAGGCCGGCAGCGGTAGCGCAGGCCCAACTTGAAGCGAAGGAAAGGTTAAGGCGTTGGTGCGGCCGGCTTGCGACAGTCCCGGTACTTGCCATTGACCGGCGACGTGTGGCGGCAGATCGACGAGGTGTCTAGCACCGAGACGCGCGGGGCGCATCCGGGAGAGCTTCGGTGCGTGGCAGCGAAAGAGGCCGCGGACCAAGCGAGGGCGGCGGTCTCGCCCCATGCCGAAGGAGGGCTGGTCTCATGAGACCCACGAAGGCCGCCCGCCGCGCGTCCTGGAATGACCAGCGCCGCGACCTTACGCGATGTGGGCGTCGCCGTCGGCCTATCGGCCCCGGAACATCGTCGCAGTCTGCGCGGTGTTGACCATGATGTTGTAGTCACCGATGATGAAGGTCATGTCCAGGCCGGCGGCACGTCGGAGATTGCCGTGGGTGCGCACCAGGCGACCCTGTACCTCGCGCAGTTTCGCCAGCATGGCATCGGGAAACGTCGTGAAGGCCGAGAAGGCGTTCGGGTGCCCGGCCGCATAGCTGTCCATCGCCTTCACCGCCTCGCCAAACTGGGCCATGTTGCCGTCGAAGGCGGCCATGTCGATGGTGTCGTGGTTGCCATCCTCCAAAGTGTCCAGCGTTCGCTTGGCCCGCATCATGACGGCGGTGACGTGCCACAGCGCGTCGCGGCCCTCGTGCTGCTCGATGGTGGCGAGACGGATCGTGTCGAACTGCCCTTTCTCGGCCCGCATCACCGTCTCGAGATGGGCGCGAGCGGCGAGGAACGGTCCCGCCGCCGCGACGATCCTGCCGTGCAGCGCCTTGCCTTCGGCCATGTGGTCGATCTTGTAGTCGGCACGATCGTAGTACCCGCTCGCCTCGTTGAGGATCGGCGCCACGGCGTCGCTGGCGGCGATGTAGGCGCGCATGGCGTCGTCGAGGTCGGGCAGGAGCGGCGCGGCCGTCAGGGCGGCGGTTGCCGTGGCGCGCTCGGCGCGCACGTCGTGGACGCTGTAGAGTCCGTAGATGAGCCGCTCGCGCCCGGTCGGCCCGGTACGCATGTTGACCCAGCTTTTGTAGCGGTCGAGCGAGTCGACGACGCGCAACGTCCCGTTCATGAACTTGACGTAGGCGTTGAACTTCGCGGTCGTCGCCTCCAGCGCGGCATCGTTCGCGGTCGCTCCCTCTACCTTTCCGGGGGAGGCGTGAATGGAGCCGGGCGGCGCCGCGAAAGGATCGGTGACCGGCGGCGGCTTCCCCATGCTCGGTGGGACGATGTCGGGCGGCGGCGAGCTGGACAGCGCCGGCGTCTGCCACGTGAGCAGCGCGGCGAGCAGCGAGAACGTCAAACCAGCAGCGCGCATGGAGCCTTCCCAGCCTATCTCCGTTACGGCAACGCTTGATCGGTGGGGCGGTTGCAAGCCAGCGCTCGGACCACCGGCGGCATCGATGGCACAGGCGTTGCCAGAGGATCGCGACGGGAAACGGCACCCAGACCACCGAGGCATATCCCAGCATGACCCCGCCCGTTCAGCTCAGCCTTCGCGGGCTCGGCAAGACATTTCACCGCAAGGGTACGGCGACCCCGGTGCTCGCCGACGTGTCCTTCGACATCCACGAGCGCGACTTCGTCAGCGTCATCGGTCCGAGCGGCTGCGGCAAGACCACCGTCTTCAACATCATCGCCGGCCTGCTCGACCCCGATCGCGGAACGCTGGTCTACCGGGGCGAGGAGGTCGCGAGCCTGCGCGGGCGCATCGGCTACATGATGCAGAAGGACCTGCTGTTTCCCTGGCGTACCGTGCTCGGCAACGTGATGCTCGGCCTCGACGTGCGGGGCGTGCCGCGTCCGACGGCGCTCGACACCGCGCGCGACTACCTCGCCCGCTTCGGCCTGACCGGCTTCGAGAACAGTTATCCCTCGACCCTGTCCGGTGGCATGCGGCAGCGTGTGGCGCTCATCCGCACCCTGATCCAGGACCCCGACATCCTGCTCCTCGACGAGCCGTTCTCGGCGCTCGACTACCAAACGCGGCTCTACCTCGAAGGCGTGCTGCTGGAAGCGGTCGCGACCTTCAACAAGACGGTGATCCTCATCACCCACGATGTCGACGAGGCGGTGGCCCTGTCAAACCGGGTGGTGGTGCTGTCCGGCCGACCCACTCGGGTGAAGGCCGAGCACCGCATCGACATCGACCGCCGCACGCCCATCGATGCCCGCAGCGATCCGCGCTTCTCCGACCACTTCCACACGCTGTGCGGCGAACTCGACATCCAGACCCGGAAGGACGCGGCGTGAGCCTGCAATTCCCCACGGCCAAGCCCCTCGCCACCGCCAAGCAGCCGCCGGCCGCGACGCGCGAACGGCCCGTTGCCGCGCCGATCCGCCGTCGTACGCTCGCCAACGGCCTCGACACGACGCTCGGCCGCGCCGGGCTGCAGATCCTCGCCGTCCTCGGCTTCCTCGCGCTCTGGCAGGGCGCGGCGAGCGTCGGGCTCGTGTCCGAGTTCCTCGTTGGGGCGCCGCTCGGCATCGCCCACAGCTTCGCGCTCGGCGTCGCCGACGGCAGCCTGTTCTACGATACCTGGCTCACCGTGTACGAGGCGGTGCTCGGCTTCGTGATCGGCACGATCGCCGGCTCCGCCGCCGGCCTCGGCTTGTGGTACTCGGTGTTCCTGGCGCGGCTGACCGAACCGTTCATCGTCGCCCTGAACAGCGTGCCGAAGATCGCGCTCGCCCCGATCGTGATCCTGTGGTTCGGCACCGGCCTCGTGTCCAAGGTCGCGCTCGCGGTGTCGATGACGGCCCTGGTCGCGCTGATCGCCGCCTACCAGGGCGCCAAGGACGCCGACCGCGACCTGCAATCCCTCATGGTCTCCATGGGCGCCGGCAAGCGGCAAGTGTTCTCCGGCGTGGTCGTGCCCTCGACGACACCGGTCATCATCTCGACCTTCCGCATCAACATCGGCTTCGGCCTCGTCGGCGCCGTCGTCGGCGAGTTCATGTCGTCCCAGCGCGGGCTCGGCCACCTCATCTACAACGCGTCCTCCTTCTACGACCTCAACACGGTGTGGATGGGGCTGTTCATGCTGATGGCGGTCGGCTTCGTGCTCTACCACCTGATCGACGCGCTCGAGCGCCGCCTCCTGCCGTGGAAGCTCGACGGTGGCCATCGCCAGATCCAGATCTGACGCCCAAGTCAACGCGGCCAAGTCAGCGCAGCATCTCCGGAAGCCGACCCTAAGGACACCACCATGATCGACCGCACACGTCGGGGGCTGATCGCCTCGTTCGCCCTGCTCCTCGCGTCCGCCGCTCCGGGCGCATTCACACGGGCCGAAGCCGCCGGCACCAAGCACGCCGTGGTCTCGCAGGCGTTCCAGTCCATGCTCTACCTGCCGCTCTACGTGGCGATCGACGAAGGCTTCTTCGCCAAGCAGGGTCTCGACGTCGACAAGGAGACGGCCGGCAACCCGCAGTCGGCGCTGTCCGCCGTGCTGTCGGGCAGCGCCGATTTCTCACTGCACGGGCCGGAATGGACGGCCATCGCCGCGTCTAAGGGCGCCAAGGTCGACATCATCGCCGCCGTGGTCGGCGGCGCGGCGGTGTGGATCGCGACCACCAAGGACTTTCCCTACGCCGGCGTCGAGTCGCTGAAGGGCCAGAAGGTCGTCACCGGCACCATGCCGACGACCAGCACCTCGCTGTTCCTTAACCTGCTGAAGCAGCACGGTCTCGACGGCGGCAAGGACATACAGCAGATCAACGTGCCCATCGGCAGCGAGCCCGGCCCGTTCCTCGCCGGTCAGGCTAAGGTCGCCGTCATGTACGAGCCGGGCCTCGACCAGGTCGTCGCGCGCGGCATGAAGGTAGTGTTCGGCTTCCCCAAGTCGTTCGGCGCCTACGCTTTCTCTTCGATCAGCGCGCGCGCCGACGTCGACCCCGACAAGGCGCGGCGTTTCGTGAAGGGGTTGCAGGCGGCGCTGACCTCCATGCGGACGGACACGCCCGCCGCCATCGCCGTCGCGAAGAAGGAGTTCCCGACCCTCGACTCGGCCGTGGTGGAGGCGGCGGTCAAGCGCATGGTGGCGGAGAGCGTCTGGCCGGAGAGCGTCGAGACGACGCCGGACGCCCTCACCGTCGCCATGCAGACGCAGATCGCGCTCGGCAACCTCAAGGCGCAGCCGACCTACGGGTCCTTCGTGGTGCAGACTTACTCCAAGGAAGCCATGGCTAGGTGACACACGCGACGGCGGGGCGACATCGCGCCGCAAGCGACCGATCGAGAATTCGGCGGTTTCGCGGATAGCACGGGAGTATCCGCATGAGTAAGACCGCCGAGAAGACCGACCCCGAACTCTGGGAGAAGGTGAAGGCCGAAGTTACCGAAGGCGACAAGGGCGGCAAGCCCAACCAGTGGTCTGCCCGCAAGGCGCAACTCGCCACGAGCGAGTACAAGAAGGAAGGCGGCGGCTACAAGGGCGGGAAATCCCCCGATAACCACCTCCAGCAATGGACCGATGAGGAGTGGGGCACCAAGTCCGGCGAGGAGAGCGCCAAGACCGGAGAGCGCTACTTGCCTAAGGATGCCCGCGAGCACCTCAGCGACGACGAATATAAGCGCACGAGCGCCAAGAAGCGCAGCGACACCGCCAAGGGTAAGCAGTTCTCGGCGCAGCCCAAGGACGTGGCGAGCAAGACCAGCCATCGCCAAGCGGCCGGCGAGAAGTCGGGTGACCACGCCAAGGCGAACGAGGCGGGCGACGCGCCCTCCAGGGCCGCCCTCTACGAGCAGGCCAAGGCCAAGAACGTCCCCGGTCGCTCGAAGATGAGCCGGGAGGAACTGGTCAAGGCGCTCGGCTGAGCGTCGGCGTCCATCCCGCGACCGCACGCGCGGCGCCGTTAAAGCCGTTAGATCAGTGTTCGAGACCGGTGACGCGGGTGCGAGGTCAGGCACGCCGTCTTCTGCGGTCAACTGTTCTCATCGGTTATGTAATAGAGGCACAGACAGCAGGCCAAAAGTCGAGCGCTTGTCACAATTTGCCGTGAAGACCACATTTGCGAGCGCACTGTGGCGATCGGTTCACATTGGGCAATTTGTCGCAGGATAGCTTGGCTTTTATGAGGGACGGCTCGCGTGCCCGGCGGCTAAAGACCAGCATCGGCATCGAGACACCGGCCGACGATTCGGAGCTGCGACGGTCAGAAGCACCGGCATGCGCGAGCCCGGAACGCGAGCGGGCGGAAGATGTTGTTTGTTGCTTCAACCTGAAGCTTTGCAAGGAGTCATGCAGTTGGATAGACGAGCATTCGTAGCTGCGTTGGGCGGTGTTTTCGCGGTGACGGCGGCGAAGGCCCAGACGGCCGGCGTGCCCATCATCGGCGACATCTTTAATGCCGGCGGCAACATCGCGACCGCTGGCGTGAACGCCGGCACCAACGTCATTGGCGCTGGGCTTGGGGCGGGTGCCGACCTCCTCGACGTTCCCACGGGGATCACGGACACGGTCCTCGGCGGCGATTTCCGCATGCAGGACCTTCAGGGTGGCGCGTACACGACCGCGGCCAGCAATCTCGCGTTGCAGCATTCGCGCAGCCGCGCCATCCGCGACTTCGCCCAGCTCGAAATCGCCGAGCAGGCGTCGATCGCTACGCAGCTGTTCTCGCAGCCCGGCGCGGTGCCGCCACGTCCCGACCAGCTTGCGGTACTCCAGAGCCTGTCCATGACGAGTGGCCGGCGCTTCGACCACCGCTACGTCGTCGGTGAGATCTACGCCCATGAGGCAGCGCTGAAGCTGAACACCTATTACGCCAGCAACGGCATCGACCCGCGCGCGAAATCGGTCGCGCGGCTTTCGATCCCGACGATCCAGACCCATCTCGCGATCCTGTACCGCCTGCGCGCCGGTGTCGCCGCGGTTTAAGCAACGCTCGCTTCCATCGAACAGAAGAGGCCGCCCCCGCGCGTCGCGAGGGCGGCCTCTTCGTTTCCGGAGGTTGCGGCCATCCGTGCCCGAACACGAGGTCGCCGCCGTTCACGACGCCACTGTCTTTTCGCCACCATCGGCGCCCACGATGGCTTGGCGATGGCGGCGGGACATGTCGGGGACCGCCATCGGCCAGGTGGTCATCATAGGTCCCGGTTCTCATGCGTCTACAGGAGGCATCATGCCCTACGCCGTTCCCCCGCTTCGCATGACCTGCGCGGCCGCGCTCCTTGGGGCGCTCGTCCTCGCGAGTGCGCCGGTGTGGGCTCAGGCCACGGCCGAGCAGCAACAGGCCTGCGCGCCAGACGCGATCAAGCTTTGCGCTGACACGATCCCGGACATCCCCAAGACAACCGCCTGCATGAAAGCCCACGTGGCGGCGTTGAGCCCCCGCTGCCGCACCGCTTTCAACGAAGCGGTCGGCGGCGCGTCCAAAGCCGTCCCATCCAAGGGGGCGGGGCCGCGCCGTCAGGCCGAAGCCTCGAAGCCCCGCGTGACGGCGCGGGCCACGTTGGACACGCCCCCGACGCGTCGCGAACCGCGTGCGGCGGCGCTCCGGTTCGGCGCATCGCGCCTTGACCGGACGTCCACCGGCGCTCTGCCGGCCGTCCCGTCGGCGAACAGCGGTCTGCCCGGTCTCGTCAGTTACGAGGCGGACATCGCCCGCTCCTGCCGCGAGCGCCTGATCGACCCCTTCACCTGCCGCAACACCTTGGACGCGCTGCGATCGCTTCAGTAAGTCGGGATGTCAGCGAACGGCGGTATCGCGCCGGGCGATGTCGGCGATCGCCGACATGATCTCGCACCCGATGTCGTCGCCGTATGATGTGGGTCCGGCCTGCCGGGACCATGGGCCGGGTGGTGCGTCGAGGAGTGTGGTCCGGCGTGTTTCCCGGTCCTTCGACCGCGACGCTGACATCCGTGGTGTGGCGCTCTCCAGGAAGGATGCGCCACGGTGTCATCCCTTCCACAGCATCAGCATGTCCGAGAACTGCTGCGCGCCTTTCTGGCTGATACCGCAGCCTCATCCACCGATCAGGCTGTGCTCGAACGCTTTGCCTTTGCACATGTCGTGGCACTTGCTTTCGAGGGAGCAGCACAGCGAGCAGATGTCGCCCCTGTGATAGGGACAGTTCGTCATGTCATTCCGCTCGTAGTCGTAGCCGCAGCAGGTGCAGTTCAGCTCGGCACGGGTGCTGACCGCGAGCGCCGGTTCGCGGGCGATGTAGTACTTGCCCTTGGTGGCGATCGCGATGATCGGTGACAGCACGAAGGCGACGCCGAGCGCGATGAAGGCGGAGAAGGACTGCCCGTAAGCTCCGAAGGCACCAAAGAAGGCGAAGGTCGAGATGATGGACGCCACGACCATGGAGCCGAATCCCACGGGGTTGAAGTTGTAAAGGTGCGCCCGCTTGAACTCGACGTAGGACGGGCTGAGCTTGAGGACAGGCTTGTTGATGACGAGGTCGGCCACTACCGCGCCGATCCAGGCCACCGCGACATTGGAGTAGAAGCCCAGGATCTTGCCCAGCACGCCGAACATGTTGAGCTCCATCATCGTCAGCGAGATGCCGACGTTGAGGAAGATCCACACCACGCGGCCGGGATGGGCGTGCAACAGGCGCGAGAAGAAGTTCGACCATGACAGCGAGCCGGAGTAAGCGTTGGTGACGTTGATCTTGATCTGCGACAGGATGACGAAGAACGTCGCCACCGACAGGGCCGCGAAGGCGCTCGGGAAGATGTAGTTGAAGCCGGCGATGTACATCTGGATGGGCTCGTTGGCGTCGGCCAGAGTGGTGCCGTGGGCGACCGCCACCGAGGCGAAGAACGAGCCCATCAGTTGCTTGGCGGCGCCCAGGATGACCCAACCCGGTCCGGCCAGTAGCACCGCGATCCACCACTTGGCGCTGTTCGCCGGGGCCTTGTCGGGCATGAAGCGGAGGTAATCGGCCTGTTCGCCGATCTGCGCGATCAGCGACAGCGCGATGCCGGCCGCGCTGCCGAACAGGAGCGGGTCGAACCCTGCACCACTCGTCGAGTGCCCGGCGAAGTGCGTCCAATCCGACACGGCCCTGGAATCGCCGAGGAACACCGCGATCGGCGGCGAGAACAGCAGCAGCAGCCAGATCGGCTGCGTCCACACCTGCAGCTTCGAGAGCAGCGTCATGCCGAAGACCACCAGGGGAATGATGATGAGCGAGCCGAGCGCGTAGCCGACCGGCAGGGGTATGCCGAAGTAGATTTTGAACGCCTGGGCCATGATCGACCCTTCCAGCGCGAAGAAGATGAAGGTGAAGGACGCGTAGATGACGGATGTGATGGTGGAGCCGAGATAGCCGAAGCCGGCGCCGCGCGTCAGCAGGTCGACGTCGACGTTGTACTTGGCGCAGTAGTAGGCGATCGGGATGCCGGTAAGGAAGATGACGATCGCCGCGGCGATGATGCCCCAAAACGCGTTGGTGAAGCCGTATTCCACGGCGAGCGAGCCGCCGATCGCCTGGTCGGCGAGGTAGGCGATGCCGCCGAGCGCGGCGGAGGCGACGGCGTACTCCGACCAGCGCCGGAAGGAGCGCGGGGCGTAGCGCAGTGAATAGTCTTCCAGCACAGGATTGCTGACGAAGCGGTTGAAGGCCCGCTTGGGCCTCACATCCCCATTCGCGATCCCGGGTACGATTTCCGGCCCCACCCCCGTCAAATCAGCCATCGCTTGCCCCTCATCTGAAGACGAGGCGTCAAGCTGCACCTTCGGCAGGGGGTTACCCTATACGTGGATTCACGTAGCCGGCGCGATCCCCGGACGATCGACCCTCGCGAAACTACGTAGAGACGCTCCCGGCGGGATGGTCGAGTGTTTCGCGCCCGAAGGACGTCGTGATGGACGCCCCTTCCCGATCGCGCCTGATGACGGAGACGCCGAGATGATGCACGGTGACATTTCCTCCAGCCGGGACGGCGTCGGCGTCGCCGTGGTCAACTACACGATGCCGCGCCTGCACACGAAGGCGGAGGTGCTGGCGAACGCCACGAAGATCGGCGAGATGATCGTGGGCATGAAAGCCGGCCTGCCCGGCATGGACCTCGTCATCTTCCCCGAATATTCGACGCACGGCATCATGTACGACGCCGCCGAGATGTACGAGACCGCCGCCACCATCCCCGGCGAGGAAACGGCCATCTTCGCCGCCGCCTGCCGCAAGGCCAAGGTGTGGGGCGTGTTCTCGCTGACCGGCGAGCGCCACGAGGAGCACCCGCGCAAGGCGCCCTACAACACGCTGATCCTGATGAACGACGAGGGCGAGATCGTCCAGCGCTACCGCAAGATCATGCCGTGGACGCCGATCGAGGGCTGGTACCCCGGTGACCGGACCTACGTGTCCGACGGGCCGAAGGGGCTCAAGGTCAGCCTCATCATCTGCGACGACGGCAACTACCCCGAGATCTGGCGCGACTGCGCGATGCGTGGCGCCGAACTGGTGATCCGCTGCCAGGGCTACATGTACCCTGCCAAGGAGCAGCAGGTGCTGATGTCGAAGGCGATGGCTTTCGCCAATAACGTTTACGTCGCTGTGGCCAACGCCGCCGGGCACGACGGGGTCTACACCTACTTCGGCCATTCCGCGCTGATCGGCTTCGACGGGCGCACACTCGGCGAGTGCGGCGAGGAGGCGATGGGCATCCAGTACGCCTCGCTCTCCAAGTTCCTGATCCGAGACGCGCGGGAGCACCAGCAGTCGGAGAACCACCTCTTCAAGCTGCTGCACCGCGGCTACACCGGCATGATCAACTCGAAGGAGGAGCGCCACGGCATGGCGGAGTGCCCCTACGCGTTCTACCGCGACTGGATCGCCGACCCGGAAACGACGCGGCTCAAGGTGCAGGCCATCACCAGGGCGGGCGTGGGCACCGCCGAGTGCCCGATCGAGGGCATCCCGCTCGTCGGCAAGGGGCCGGCGCCGGACACCATCCTGTCGAAGGCGGAGATCGCCGGCGCCAAGCAGGCGGCGGAATAGCGGGCGCCGGCTCCGACGCTGCCGGATCGCGTCAGTGGCTGATCATCCAGGGTCGGGCGCCGGGGAAGGATTTCGCCCCTCCCTGGGCACTCCCCTGCGCGGGCTTGCGCGGGGCGCAGCAGCCGCAGCCGGCGGGATGCGACCCGCTGACCCGGCGTGGCTCATGCCGCGAGCGCTCGTTCACCGCCATGCCCTGTCGCCGTCCCGTGTCCATGCTGGCGAGCGCCGGCGCGGTGATGTAGGCGCGCGGCGCCGGCGCCCCGCACCCGTCGCAGTGGGCCGGCTCGGCGTAGTCCGCCATCGGCCGGTGCGCGGAGAACGGTCCGCAGGTGGCACACTGGTAATCGTAGGTCGGCATGCCGCCTCACTTGTCCGGGACGGTGGGCACGTCGACGCTGCCGTCGATGTGCTTCACGGGGCCGGCCGACGACGGGTTGATGTCGAAGTCGAAGATCTCGGTCGGGAGCCACAGGGTGGCGCAGCTGTTGGGCACGTCGACGACGCCGGAGATGTGGCCCTGCACAGGCGCGGTGCCGAGGATCGAGTAGCCCTGCCGGCCGGAATAGCCGAACTTCTTCATGTACTCGATGGCGTTGAGGCAGGCTTGGCGGTAGGCGACGTTGACGTTGAGGTAATGCTGCGTGCCGCCCTCGTCGACGGAGATGCCCTCGAAGATCAGGTAGTCGTTGTAAACCGGCTTGATCGGGCTCGGTTTGAAGATCGGGTTCTTGATGCCGTACTTCGCCATGCCGCCCTTGATGAGGTCAACCTTGAGGTGCGTCCAGCCGGCCATCTCGATGGCGCCGCAGAAGGTGATCTCGCCGTCGCCTTGGCTGAAGTGCAGGTCGCCCATCGAGAGTCCGGCGCCCGGCACGTAGACGGGGAAGTAAACCTTGGCGCCGCGCGACAGGTCCTTGATGTCGCAATTGCCGCCGTGCTCGCGCGGCGGCACGGTGCGGGCGCCGGTCGCCGCAGCAGCCGCCTTCGCCTCACCGGTCAGCTTGCCCATGTGCGCGGTCGCGGCGAACGGCGGGTTGGCGAGGCCCGGCACGCGGTGCGGGTCGGAATCGATCAGCTTCTGCTCGCGGGTGTTCCATGTCTCGAGCAGCTTGGGGTCGGGCAGGCAGCCGATCAGGCCGGGGTGGACCAGGCCGGCGAAGCGCACGCCCGGCACGTGCCGCGACTTGGTGAACAGGCCCTCGAAGTCCCAGATCGACTTCTGCGCCGTGGGGTAGTGATCGGTGAGGAAGCCGCCGCCGTTCTGCTTGGAGAAGATGCCGTTGAAGCCCCAGGTCATGTCGGGCTTGGCGCCGATGTCGAGGATCTCGACGATCAGCAGGTCGCCGGGCTCGGCGCCTTTCACCCCGATCGGCCCGGACAGGAAATGCACGATGGAGAGGTCGATGTCGCGCACGTCGGAGGCGTCGTCGTCGTTCTTGATGAAGCCGCCGGTCCAGTCGTATGTTTCCAAAATGAAGTCGTCGCCGGGGCTGACGGTCGCGACCATCGGGATGTCGGGGTGCCACCGGTTGTGGACCATCTCGTTGTCGTAGGCCGACTGCGACAGGTCCACCTTGATCAGCGTCTCGGTCATGTAGGGCTCCGCGGCTCATCGTCGAGCGCTTCGTTCGGTGGTTCCCCGCAGGGCTCCCGGCGCGACGGCCCTGCCAAGATGACGAGCGGCGGATGGGGGCGCCAATACGTAGGATCACGTAGGGATTCCAGAGCCATGCCGCGCGGGGCCGAGCATGATCCTTGCTAAGCCGGTCGCCACGGGGGGCGCCTCGGCGCGGAGGTCTGCACGATGACCGGGCGGCATCGGATCGATCGGGCTCGCCGCGAGTACAACAAGTGGGCGGCCAACCAGACGCTCGAGGACTTTGCCCTACGCTTCACCGCGAAAGGGGCGCGGCGATGGTCGGTGGCGCAGGTCGGCCACACAGCTTTCGGCGCCGTCTCTTTCCTCGCCATGGAGGCGATCGGCGGATCGATAACGCTCAGCTACGGCTTCGCCAACGCGACGGCCGCCATGGTCGCCTCCGCCCTCGTGATCTTCGCCACCGCGCTGCCGATCTGCGTTCATGCCGCCAAGGCCGGCGTCGACATCGACCTGCTGACGCGGGGTGCCGGCTTCGGTTACCTCGGCTCGACGATCACGTCGTTGATCTACGCGTCATTCACCTTCCTGTTCTTCGCGATCGAGTCCGTGATCCTGGCGATGGCGCTGGAATTATGCCTCGGCATCCCGCAGGGCCTCGGCTACCTCGTCAGCGCCGTCGTGGTGATCCCCCTCGTCACGTACGGGATATCGGCCATTAGCCGATTCCAACTGTGGACGCAGCCGATCTTCCTGGCCTTGAACGTCCTGCCGGTCGCGGCGATCGCCGTGCACAACCCACAGGACCTGGCCGCTTGGCGCGGCTTCGAGGGCGCCGAGGGCGGACACCTCACCCTCATCTCTCTCGGTGCGGCGGCTTCCGTGACGATCGCGTTGATCGTCCAGGTCGGTGAGCAGGTCGACTTCCTGCGCTTCCTGCCCGATCGCGGCCGCCGCCCGGCCGGCTGGTGGGCGGCGCTGCTGACCTGCGGGCCGGGATGGATCGCCATCGGGCTCCTCAAGCTGCTCGCCGGCTCGTTCCTCGCGGTCGTCCTCCTCCGCCAGGGGCTGCCCCGCGAACTCGCCGCGCAACCGCCCCGGATGTACGCCCGCGCCTTCGCCGCCCTGGTCGGTCCCGGCCCTCTGTCGCTCGCGCTCACCTGCCTGCTGGTGATCACCTGCCAACTCAAGATCAACGTCACCAACGCCTACGCCGGCTCGATCGCCTGGTCGAACTTCTTCTCGCGGCTAACGCACCTCCACCCCGGCCGCGTCGTCTGGCTGGTGTTCAACGTGCTCGTGGCCTTGCTGGTGATGGAACTCGGCGTCTACCGGGCGCTGGAGCAGACGCTCACCTTCTACTCGAGCGTCGCGGTCGCCTGGGTCGGCGCGCTCGTGGCCGATCTCGTCATCAACAAGCCGCTCGGCCTCAGCCCGCCCGGCATCGAGTTCAAGCGCGCCCACCTTTACGACATCAACCCCGTCGGCATCGGCGCGATGGCGGCGGCGATCACGGCCGCTGGGGTGGCCCGCTTCGGTGTCCTCGGGCCGCTTCCCCAGGCCTTTGCCCCTTTCATCGCGCTGGCGGTGTCCCTCGTCACGGCGCCGCTGATCGCCTGGGCCACGGGCGGGCGCTACTACCTCGCGCGCACCCCCTCGCGCGCCCCGGACGCGCCGGGCGCGCGGCTCTGCTGCCTGTGCGAGAACACGTTCGAGCCCGAGGACATGGCGCGATGCCCGGCCTACGATGGCCCGATCTGCTCGCTGTGCTGCTCGCTCGACGTGCGCTGCCACGACCTGTGTAAGCCGCACGCGCGCCTCCACGTGCAGCTCGCCACCGGCCTCGAACGCCTCCTCCCGCCATCCGTTCGGCGGCTCGTCAGACCGGACGTCGCCGAGTTCCTCCTGACCTTCGTCCTCCTGGCGGGGATCGTCGCCCTCGTCCTGGCGCTGATCGGCGTGCAGCTCGCGACCGACCACCGCTTCGCGCAAGCCCTGGTATCTTCGGCGCTCCGCAACATTTTCCTGGCGTTGCTCATCATCGTCGGCGTGGCGAGCTGGTGGTTTCACCTCAACCGCCTGAGCCGGCGCGCGGCGCAGGACGAGAGCCTGCGGCAGACCGAGCTGCTGCTGGCCGAGATCGACGCGCACGAACGGACCGACGCCGCGCTGAAGAAGGCGAAGGAGGCGGCCGAGGCGGCCAACGTCGCCAAGAGCCGCTACGTCGTCGGGCTCAGCCACGAGCTGCGCACGCCGCTCAACGCCATCATGGGCTACGCTCAGCTGCTGGAACGCGACGACGCGCTGCCCGCGCGTTCGCGCGGTCAGGTGGCGGTGATGCGTCGCAATACCAACCATCTCGCGGCGCTGATCGACGGCCTGCTCGACATCGCGAAGATCGAGGCCGGAAAGCTCGACCTCGCGCGCGACGAGGTGGCGATCCACGCCCTGGTGGCGCAGATCGCGGAGCCTTTCGCCGCGCAAGCCGGCGCCAAAGGCATTGGTTTCAGCACCGCGATCGCGCCGGACCTGCCCCAGGTGGTCGCCGTGGACGGGAAGCGGCTCCGCCAGATCCTGATCAACCTGCTGTCGAACGCCGTCAAGTTCACTGGCCAGGGGAGCGTGGAACTTGCCGTCACCTATCGGAACCAAGTCGCCGACTTCGCCGTCTCCGACACGGGTCCCGGGATCGCCGACGCCGACCATGAGCGCATCTTCGTGCCGTTCGAACGCCTGCCAGCCGGCCGGATGGAAGCCGGCACCGGCCTCGGCCTGACGATCTGCCGTCTGCTCTCCAACGTCATGGGCGGCGATCTCGGCGTCACCTCCGCGCCCGGGCAGGGCAGCACGTTTAGGCTCCGTCTGTTCATGCCACGGCTCGACGTCGCGCCGCCGCTGATGGGACCGGACGTGTTCGGGGGCGCGCTAGCCGGCCGGGACATGCGCATCCTCCTGGTGGACGATGACCCCGTCCATTGCGACATCGTCGCCACCGCGCTGACCCGGGCCGGGTTCGACGTGCACGACACGGGCGACGCGGAGGCCGGTCTGGCGCTCGTGCGCGACATCGCCTTCGATCTCTTCATCCTCGACATTGAGCTGCCGCGCCTCGACGGCTGGCGACTGGCGGAACGGCTTCGCGAGGGCGGGCACAAGGCTCCCGTGGTCATGCTGTCGGCGAGCGCGATGGCCGAGCATCGCTCGGCCGTTGCCCTGCCATTCCACGACGCCTTCCTGATGAAGCCAGTGGATCTCGACCAACTCCTCGCCGCCGTCTCGCGGCTGCTCGTCCTCGACCCCGAGCCCGAACGGCGTGCCACCCGCGTGCGCGGCGTCGTCGCCGGGCTCGAACGGGCGGCACTTCCCGACCCCGGCGACTTGGACCGGCTGGTCCACCTCTGCGAGATCGGCTTCGCGCGGGGGCTGCGGGACGCGCTGCACGCCATCGGCGACGCCGACGCGCGCAAGCGCCCGTTCACCGACATCCTGCTCGCCCACCTCGACGAGGTCGACCTTGGCGGCATCATGCGGGCGCTGGAAAGCGTGCACGGGATGGTGACGACGTGAGCGCGTCCCGTCGACCCGCCATCCTCGTCGTCGACGACACCCCCGACACCGTGGGCCTGCTCGCCGTCGCGCTGGAGGCGGCGGGCATGGACGTGCTGGTCGCGCTCGACGGCGGCGCCGCGCTGGAGGTCGCCTCCCGCACGACGCCCGACCTCGTGCTGATGGACGCCGTCATGCCGGGCCTGGACGGGTTCGAGACGTGCCGTCGCCTCAAGGCCCTGTCCGGCTTCGACGCGGTGCCGGTGATCTTCATGACCGGCATGAGCGAGGTGGAGCATAGCCTGCGCGGCTTCGCGGTGGGCGCCGCCGACTACGTGACGAAGCCGCTCATCCTCGACGCGATGCTCGCCCGCATCGACGTCCACCTGGCGAACGCGCGCAAGATCCGGAACGCCCGCTCCGCCCTCGACGCCGCCGACCAGCCCTTGATCGCCACCGACGCGTCGGGCGCGATCCGATGGTTCACGCCGCAGGCGTATCGGCTGCTGGAGGAGCGCTTCCCCGACGCGGAGGCGGGCGGCCTTCGCTTGCCTCCGTCGGTGCTGGCGTGGCTCGTCGCCCGGACCGACGCATCGTCGGACCCGGGGAGCCCGCGGGCCCCGTCACCCGATTTCGTGCATGAGCGAGACGACGTGAAGTCCCGCATCACCTTCGTGCGCGGGACGCCCGGCGACGAGATCCTCTTCCGCATCGCGGACGCGTCCCCGCACTCGCAGGTCGACATCCTGTCGAAGGCCTTCAGATTGACGCCGAGGGAGGCCGAGGTGGCCGGTTGGATGGCCAAAGGCAAGTCAAACCGCGACATCGCGACCATCCTCTCGCTCAGCCCCCGAACGATCGACAAGCACATCGAGATCATATTTACGAAATTGAACGTCGAGAACCGGACATCGGCCGCCGCCGCCATCATAGGCCTTCTTCCGAGATAGCCGTGTTCGATGGTCCGTGCGCCGGACGGTGGACACGTCCTTCCACAGTCCCCGTCTCGTGATCCCTTGCGCTCGCGGCGGATCGTCGACGCTTCGAGCCGATGCCGGTCCATTCAAGGTTCCTTAACTCTACCGGAATAACAAAGCGGGGTCGCCGCATCCGAACCGGAACGGCTTGCCGGTCGTCGGGAGGACCCGTTGCCTTCAGCCACCAAAGCGCTCCGGCGCCAGCCGGCCGTGACCGAGACTTCGGGTTTGAAGCCGCCGGCACCGCATCCGCTTTCCTTCGCCTTTCGCGCTATCGTGGCGCGGCGCCGGCTGCTGCAGATGCACCACGACGCCCGCGTCGGGCACATCGGCGGCAACCTGTCGGCCCTCGACGCCATGCTCTATCTTCACGCCTCCGTCCTGAAGGACGAGGACGTCTTCGTCCTGTCGAAAGGGCACGCCGCCGGCGCGCTCTACATCGCGCTCTGGTCGATCGGGCTGATCGACGACGAGGATCTCGCGACCTTCCACAAGGACGGCACCCTGCTGGCCGGCCACCCGGCCGCCGGGTGGCACAAGCGCATCGCTTTCGCCACCGGCAGTCTCGGCCACGGGCTCGGCCTCGCCGCCGGCGTGGCGCTCGGCAAACGGCTGCGCCGCGAGGCGGGCCGCGCCTTTTGCCTGCTGTCCGACGGCGAGTGCCAGGAAGGCTCGACCTGGGAGGCCCTGCTCTTCGCCCGTCACCAGGGCCTGTCCAACCTCACCATCCTGATCGACGCGAACGGCCTGCAAGGCTTCGGAACGACCGCCGAGGTCGCCTCGCTGGAGCCGCTCGCCGACAAGATCCGCGGCTTCGGCATCGACGTCGCCGAGGCCGACGGCCACTCCGAAGCCTCGCTCGAACGCGCGATGGCCGCCGAAGGCACGGGTCCGCGCGCGATCATCATGCGCACCGTCAAGGGTCGCGGCATCTCGTTCATGGAGAACAAGATGGAATGGCACTACCTGCCGCTCGACGCCGAGCGGTTCGAGCAGGCGCAGGGCGAGCTGGCGGCGCAGGGCTTGGCCGAGATGACGCGCGGGTCGATGGCGGCACGCGGTGCCCAGGGGCTCGTCGAAGCATGAGGAACGCCTTCTGCAGCGCCATGAGCGAGCGCTCCGCCGAGCGCGACATGGTCTTCCTGACCGGCGATCTCGGCTTCATGGCGTTGGAGCCATTGCGGGAGCGAATGGGCCACCGCTTCATCAACGCGGGCGTGGCCGAGCAGAACATGATCTCGGTCGCCGCCGGCGTCGCCAGCCTCGGCGAGCAGTGCTGGGCCTATTCGATCGCGCCGTTCGTCTTCGGTCGTCCTTTCGAGCAGATCCGCAACGACGTGTGCCTTCATGACTTCGACGTGAAGATGGTCGGCAACGGCGGCGGTTACGGCTACGGCGTCATGGGCGCCAGCCACCACGCGCTCGAGGACTACGGCGTTCTCCTCGCGTTGCAGAACATGCGCGCCTACGTGCCGGCCTTCGCCGAGGATCTCGCGCCGATCACCGCGCGCATGGCGGCCGATCCTCACCCCGGCTATCTCCGTCTCGGCCGCTGCGAGAAGCCGGCCGACTTGGTGCTGCCGGCCTACGCGCCCTGGCGTCGTCTGCTGTCCGGCAACGCCGGCGTGCTGGTCGTGGTGGGTCCGAACGCGGGCGGCCTGCTGCGGGCGGCGGCGGGCCTGGCGGAGGACCTTCGGCCCGAGATCTGGGTGCTGAGCGAGCTGCCGTTGGCGGCAGCGCCGATGCCCGAGACGTGCCGGGCCCGCATCGCCGAACTCGACGCGCTCTACGTGCTCGAGGAGCACGTGGCGCAGGGTAGCGTCGGCCACATGCTCTCCTCGGCCCTGATGGCCGACGGCGCCGCGCCACGGGTCTTTCGTCACTTCGCCGCGAAAGGCTATTTGTCCGGCCGCTACGGCTCGCAGGTCTTCCACCGCCGCGAATGCGGCCTCGACGCGGAGAGCGTCCTGTCCGAGATCAGCCAGCGGCGGGCCGTCCAGTGACCCACGACGCGTTCGCGACCGACGTCGAGCCGCTCGGCCTACGGCACCAGGTCGAACACCTGCGCGGCCCGATCCTTGTGCTTGGCGCCAGCGGCTTCGTCGGCGCCAACCTGCTGCGCATCCTGCTGGAGCATCGCGGCGACGTATACGGCACCAGTTCCCGCAGCTCGGCCTGGCGGCTCGAGAGCGTCGCCGCCGATCGCGTCGTCGCCGGCGACCTGCTGGTGGAGCAGAACCTCAAGGCACTCCTCGACCGTGTCCAGCCGCGTACCGTCTTCAACTGCCTCGCGCACGGGGCCTACTCGTTCGAGACGGACGTCGGGCTGATCTACCGCACCAACGTCGATCTCACCGCCCGCCTCGTCGAGGCGATGCGCGCGCGGGGCGTGCACCGCTACGTCCACGCCGGCAGCTCGTCGGAATACGGGGACGACGCGTCCGGACCGCTCGAGGCCTCCGCCTTGCGAGCCAACAGCCATTATTCCGTGTCGAAGGGCGCGGCATCGAACCTGTTGCACTACGCCGGGAAGAAGCTCGGCTTCCCCTGCGTCAACCTTCGCCTGTATTCCATCTACGGTCCTTACGAGGATCCGTCGCGCCTGGTCCCGACCGCGCTTCTGAAGGCGATGCGCGGTGCCCATACCGCCTACGTCGATCCCGAGATCTCGCGCGACTTCGTCTACGTCGACGACGCGTGCGAGGCTTTCATTCTCGCCGCCGCCAACATGCGGCCGGAGCATTACGGCGAATCCTACAACATCGGCAGCGGCGTCAAGACGACGATCGGCACCTTCGCGCGGCAGATCAAGACGCAGTTCCACCTCCTCGATGATCCGGCCTTCACCATGCCGAACCGGCGGTGGGACCTACCGCAATGGTTCGCCCGACCGGAGAAGGCGGCGACGGACCTCGGCTGGATCGCGCGGACGTCGCTCGCCGACGGCTTGGCCGGCACTGCGCGCTGGCTCGCCGCCCTGGAAAGCCCGGAGCGCTACGAGAAATCCTCGAAGACGTTCGGCGTCGACGAGACCCACAGCGTGTCCGCAATCATCGCCTGCTACAAGGACGGCCAGGCGATCCCTTTCATGTACCGGCGCCTCAAGGCGGTCTTCGAGAAGCTCAACATCGGTCACGAGATCATCTTCGTGAACGACGGCTCGCCCGACGACAGCGAGGATGTCATTAAGACGCTCTCCTCGACCGATCGGCACGTCGTCGGCATCTCGCATTCCCGCAATTTCGGCTCGCAGGCGGCGTTCCGCAGCGGCATGGAGGCTGCGACCAAGAACGCCTGCGTCCTGCTCGACGGCGACCTGCAGGACCCGCCCGAACTGATCGAGGCCTTCGTGGCGAAATGGCGCGAAGGCTTCGACGTCGTCTACGGGCGCCGCGTCAAGCGCGAGGCGCCGGTCCTCATGGGGATCGCCTACAAGCTGTTCTACCGCGTCTTCGAGGCGTTCTCCTACGTCCCGGTGCCGCGCGACGCGGGCGACTTCTCGCTGATGGACCGTCGCGTGGTGCGCTCGCTGCTCAGTTTCCCGGAGCGCGACCTCTTCATCCGCGGCGTGCGCGCCTTCGTCGGGTTCAAGCAGACCGGCGTGGATTACGTCAGGCCGGAACGCATGTTCGGCGTGTCGACCAACAACATCCTGAAGAACGTCGGTTGGGCGAAGAAAGGCATCCTGTCCTTCTCCAACACGCCGCTGAACATGCTGAGTTCCGCCGGTGTGCTCCTGTTCTCGCTCTCGGTTCTGCTGGGCCTCGGCTGCGTGGCGTCGAGGCTCGCGTCCCCGCAATCGGCGCCGCGAGGCTTCACCACGCTCGTCGTCACCGTGATCTTCTTCGGCTCCATCAACCTCCTCGCGGTGAGCCTGATCGGCGAGTACATCGCCAAGATCTTCGAGGAGGTGAAGGCGCGCCCGCACTTCATCCGCCGCGACGTGATCCGCGACGGGGAGGTCCGCGGCGCGACGGAAGCGCTGCCATCGTCCGGACGGCGGTCGTGAGCGGTCCCGAACCGCTTGTTCCTCCGGTCCGGCCCGGGGCGATCCACCTGCCAGGTCGTTGCCCGTGGCCGCTCCTCCTACGCTTCCTCGGCGGCGCCTGCATCAACACCGCCTTCGGTTACACGGTCTTCGTCCTGCTCATCGTCCTCGGCTCGCCGACGGTCGCCGCCCTGTTCATCGCGACCGTGGCGGGGGTCTTCTTCAATTTTCAAACATCGCGCGTGGTGTTCCGATCGCGCCGGACCGGGCTGCTGTCGCGGTTCGCCGGCGTTTACCTCGTTGTCCTCGCGCTCAATTACATGCTGCTCGTCGCGCTCGACCACGTCGGCCTGCAGAAATGGTTGGCCCAGGCGCTGCTGACCGGCCCGCTCGGGCTCACGGCTTTCCTGGCGCAACGATTCTTCGTCTTCCAAAGCGCTGGGATGCCCTCACGATGACGTACACCGTCACCGCCTCGAGCCGGAACTCGGGTGACCATGCATCCAAGCGCCTTGCTCGAAGGATCGGCGTCACCAACGGGCACGTCGTGACGGCGGGGTGTTGCGTCATCCTCTTGCCCAACGTCCTCTTCGCGACCCACCTCGCCCCGGTCGAGATGGCCATCATGCTGGCGGGATGCCTGGGGTTGCTCGCGCTGCTCGCGACGCGACCGGCGCTCGGGCCTGACGCGATCCTGTCTCAGCCGCTCGCCGTGAAGCGGCTCGGCGCGAGCCTGGCGATCGCCCTGCTGCTCCTGCTCCTCGGCGGCGAGGGCCACCTGTTCTTCTCCAACTGGGACTGGCTGTGGCGCGATGCCGTCCTCGCCGACCTCGCGCACTCGCCGTTTCCGCCTGGCTACGAAGTCGGCGACCAGGCGTTCTTCCTTCGCGCGCCACTCGGCATGTACATGCTGCCCGCGCTCGTCGCCCACGCGACGAGCCTCGGGATCGGCCATGCGGTCCTGCTCGCGCAGAACGCGCTGCTGTTTGGCGTCGTCCTCTACATGCTCGCCACGCTGTCGGGGAGGCGGGCCGTCCTGGTCCTGGCCGTCTTCCTGGCGTTCAGCGGGCTCGACATCGTCGGCACGCTCATCATGGCGCTGAAGCGGGGCGAGGGTTTCGCGAATTTCGTCTTGCCGTCGCATATCGAGAGCTGGATCGGCCTCCAGTATTCCAGCGTCGTCACGCAGCTGTTCTGGGTTCCCAACCATGCCCTGCCGTCCTACTGGCTGGCGCTGCTCGCGGTGCTGTGCGCGAAGCGGGAGGGGACGCCCGCGGAGCTCGGCCTCGCCCTCGCCGCGAGCCTGTTCTGGTCGCCCTTCGCCTTCATCGGCGTCCTGCCGCTCGCCGCCTACCTCCTTATCAGGGACATCCGTGTCACGGTCGCGGCGCCACGCTTCTGGCTGGCCGTCGCGGCCGGGCTCTGTTTCCTGCCGGTGGCGCTCTACCTCCGGATCGACGCGGAACAGGTTCCTCGCGAGTTCATCCTGCTCAAGCCGACCATGGCATCCAGCATCGCCTTGTTCCTGCTTATCGAAATCCCCCATCTCGCGATCATTCGGCACGTTTGGGCCAAGCTCGATCCCGCGCTCAAGGGTCTCCTCACCGTCTCGATCGTCGTGCTCTTCGTGCTTCCCGCGATCAGGTTCGGCGCCTCCAACGATCTCGTCATGCGGGCGTCGATCCCCGCCCTCATGGTGCTGGCGATGACCTTCGCCGAGGCTCTGGCGATCGCGTGGCACGAGCGGAAGAGCTTGTTGGCGGCGGGCGTGACGCTGGCGCTGCTCGGCGCGGTTTCGCCGATGCAGGAAATCGTCCGGTCCCTGACCTTCCACTCTTTCGCGATCAGCGACTGTAATGTCGCCACCGTGTGGAAGAAGCTCATGCCGCAGGTGCCGACGATGGAAAACTATTTCGCCGGCGTCGCGGGCCTTCCCGGCTGGTTGTCACGCGAGGGCATGGACGCTCCCCTCCTCGATCAACGAAACAAGGTCTGCTGGCCGGATATCCCATACGATCCGCGAAGCCCGTTCACCGAGATGTCGAACGACATGCTCCGGCACGCCGAGGAGCCCGAAGGCTCGAAGCTGTAGGAGACCCGTCGCCCGGACCCGCCCGCGACGCACAGGATCGGGCAAGGTTGGCCCCGATCGATCTGGCTTAGGCGTTGAACCCGGCCTGTTCGGATCGGCGGGCCGTCACCGTGTAACCGAGGCAATCGTCCCCCCAGTCGGACATCAGGGACAGGTTCGCGATCGCCGCGACGATGAACAGCCCCGGCAGGAGGAGAAGGCCGAGCGCCCGCGTCACCAGGCCCGGACCGCGCGCACCCGAGCCGGGCAGGAGCATGAAGTGGAGCGCCATGACCTTGTAGCAGGCAACGGTCAGCGGATTGCCGCGGGCCTTCACGTGCACGCCCACGAATCCGGCGCCCTTCAACAGCAGGTCGAGGCTGGCGGGCGTGTAGCGCCAGTAGTCGTGGGGGATGAAATGCCACCGCGCCGCGAACGGCACGGTCAGGACGAGTCGGCCACCCGGCCGCAGGCAGCGGCGCGTTCGCGCGAGGAATTCAGCCGGGTCGGGGACGTGTTCGAGCACCTCGGTGCAGAGCGCGACGTCGTAGGACTCGTCGGCGACGCCCCATTCGTCGCCGTGGAAGTAGTCGACATCGGGCAGCTGGTAGCCGAAGCGCGCCTTGGCATCGCTCCGGTCGATCCCGCGATAGGCGACCTGGGCGGGCACGAGTTCCCTGTAGACCTGGGCGCCGCAGCCGATGTCGAGCAGGGTCCCCCGCGTATCCCTCAACGCGATCTTGACGTCGCGCCATCCGGATCCGGCCTGGAGATCAAGGAACCGGCGAAGAACGTTCTCGATCCTGTTGCGCAGGGACGTGTTAGGTTTGAAGACCGGCGGTCTGAAGGTTTCTTCCGTCTGCTCGACGAGGTTACGCCTGGCGCGCGAACGCACTTTCACCTCGAGCGGTGTCCGGAAGGTCTCGGCTTCAGACGTGGTGCCTTCTCTGACATGCAATGGGTCAAGATCCGAAGGGGGTCGTCGCAGACATGCCGCCGTCGAAAGGCTGGCCGCGTTCCCTCGCCGACTTAGCAGCCCGCCTCACGCGAGGCTAGGGCCTGTCATGGCTGGCGCTGAGGAACGGGCGACGACCGACGGGGCGACGCCGGCGAAGCCGCTGATTGTCCCCTCGCGGGAGCGGGGGCGACACGCCTTCGGCCGATCCTTCGGAGGGAGGCCGTTCCGTGCCGCGTCTCCGCATCCAGACCGACGTCACTGCCGCGAAGCGCATGATCGAGCGGGTTCGGGATCGATCCGATCTCCACCCGGCGCGGCTTGCCGCCGACACGGGTTATGGCTCGGCCGAGATGCTGGCCTGGCTGGTGCAAGAACGTGGGATCGAGCCGCACATCCCGGTGTTCGACAAGTCGGCCCGACGCGATGGCACCTTCTCGCGCAGCGACTTCATCTACGATCGCGAAGGCGACGCCTACTTCTGTCCAGCGGGGAAGATGCTGACCACTAAGGGCACGCTGGTCAACGACGGCGCCATCCTTCTATACCGAGCCAGCGGGTTCGACTGCCAAGCATGCGGTTTGAAGGCGAGGTGCACGCCGCACGAGCCAGCCCGCAAGGTCCCCCGCTCAATCCACGAGGGTGCCCGCACGATGGCGTATGACATCATCAAGAGCGAGGAAGGGCAAGCCTCGAAGCGGCAGAGGAAGAAGGTCGAGATGCTGTTTGCGCATCTCAAGCGCATTCTGAAGCTGGATCGGCTGCGGCTACGAGGGCCGAACGGCGCACGCGACGAGTTCCACTTGGCGGCCACGGCCCAGAACCTCCGGAAAATGGCCAAGCTCATCTCAGCGCAAGGACTATGCCAGCCTGAGGAGACCAACAACAGCCCTTCGATGATCAACCTTCGACCTCGGCCGCCACTCGCCGTCGCACGACCAGGGAGTTCTTCAACACAATTGGCCGGAAGCGGTCCGACTGCTCACAGGCGATGCACAAGGAAAGCGGCCGTATGTGAGGCTCGGTTGGGGATCGTCACGAACCTTCACCTTCACGAGGTACCCCCATCGTCGATGGCCTCAGGTGGGATTGAACATGAGGAGATCGCGGACCGTTTCTCCGAAACCCAAGCGGTCGAAGGCCTTGTTCAACCCGTTCAGGGCAACGCGACCGGACCGTTGGCGATCGACTGCAAGGCGCCCCTGCCGGTGGAGGTCGAGGAAGCGCGGGATGTCACGGCGTGGAACGCAGCTCCCCATGTAACTTCCGCTGACGCGGCGCTCGTCCGAAACCATGGCGGATAATGGCAAGGCGAAGGTGTGCTTAGCGTCGGGCAGGGCGGCGGACACAGTGGCGTCGCCCCGCCGGGTAATCGCGTAGGCTGTGGCCATAGAGGACGGCGAGCCCGCCATCTCGAAGGCGTGGTGAACGCCGCCGCTGAACGCGGCGCGGACCCGCGCCACGCGGTCGGGATCGCGCGCATCGAAGATTTCGGTGGCGCCGAGTTCGCGCGCGAGACGCAGTTTAGCCTTGTTCACGTCGATGGCGGCGATGCGCCCGGCGCCGGCCGCCTTTCCGCCGAGCAGCGCGCTCAGGCCGACGCCGAGGCCCACCACCGCCATGGTCTCGCCAGCCCGCAACCCGGCCGTGTTGACCGCGGCGCAACCGAAGATCGCCACCGTGTCGATCGGAATGTCGCGCTCGATCCGCACCAGCGAGTCGGCGGAGGTCACGGCATATTCGGCGAAGGCGGAGATGCCGCTGTAATCATGCAGCGGCTGACCCTGAAGCGACAGTCGCCGTCCTCCGCCCTGCAGCGTGCCGGCGGCGCGAGCGTCCCACGAGGACTCGCGCAGGTCGGGCCACCCCTCGTCGCAGTACGGGCAGCGCCCGCAACTCGCCACGAAGACCATGACGACGTGGTCGTCCACCTTCAAGTTGGTGACGCCGGGCCCAAGCTCGCGCACGATGCCGGACGCCTCGTGCCCAACCACGGTTGGCACGGCGCGGCGGCGCAGCCCCGCGATGGCCGAGAGGTCCGAATGGCACAGCCCGGCGGCGGCGATCTCGACGAGCACCTCGCCGGCACCCGGCCCCGCGAGGTCGACCTCCTCGACCAACAAAGGCCGACTGGCGGCGAAGGGCTTTGGCTTGCCCTGCTCGAACATCGCGGCGGCCTTGATCTTCATGGCGTCCCCTCGATTTCGAGACCGGCCACGCTCGATCACAGCCGCCGAACGGGATGGTCCCTCACGATCGCGTCCAGGACCGGCAGGATGTAGCGGCGGAACTGTTCCAGGTTCTCGGACATCGGGATGTGGCCGAGCCATTCCATAATCGCGACATGCGCCCCGGCGATGCCCCTGCCGTGCGCAGGGTGTCTTCGGGCGAGCAGGAGAAGTCGTACTCTCCCGCGAGCAGGTGAAGAGGGCAGATGATGGTGTCGATCGCGCCGACGCGGTCGCGAAGGTCGCCGTCGACCCTGTAGAAGTACAGGTCGCCTTTGAACACCCCGGGGCCGCCCTGCATGTAGTGCCATAGCGTTTCCCGGCGCGCCGCCTCCGGCCCGCCGGGCGCGATGAGGCCGGAGACGAGGGCGGCGCAAACCTCGCCGCCGTGCACGTCGGGGCGGTGCAGCCAGTCCGTGTCGTACCGCGGCGACTGGAAGTCCGCCGCCTCGAGACCAATAAGGGCGCGGAACTCCCCCGCGTGCTCGATCGCCAGGTTCAGCACGATGCGGCCGCCGATGGAGCAGCCCATCACTACCGGTCGATCAAGCCCGAGGGGGCGCAGACCGCCCTGATCGTTTCCGTGTAGTGTTGACCACCTTGAACTTGCTAACCGTCAATCGCGACCACGGCCTTGCTGAACAGGTTCAGCCGGCGGCACAGCACCACGAACTGCGCACACGTGGCCTAATGGCTAGGCCATTGTTCTTGCGGAAGTCGGCCAGCGTCTTGAAGTCGGGCATCAGCCGGCCGGTCAGCCAGATCAACTCGATGTTGCGCTGGCCTTCTCGCTCGAGGCAACGGCTCGATGGGACACGGTTGAGGTAACCGTAGATATAGATCTTGAGCAGCGTCGCCGGATGGTAGGCGGGGCGGCCCGTTGCCTCCGGCACCGCGCCAACGAAGCCGAGCGCGGTCAGATCCAGTTCATCGACGAACACTTCGACAAGGCGAACCGGATTGTCTGTGGTGATGTAGTCGTCAAGGCAGTCGGGAAGGAGCGTGATCTGTTGACGATCCTCGCCTGCGATGAAGCGCTTCATCCCGACCTCCCTAATCGGGATTTACTCTATCAGCCCGACGCGTTTTCATAACGAGGGTCGGCGGCAGTGGAAACTTAGTTTCATTCAGCGGGCAGTTTACCGTTACCCGGAGGTTTTGCGAGCGCGTCCGCTGCAAGTCTATCAGTCGGCTTTATATCGAGTTCGACAGTAGTGTCCGCCATGGTCTTGGCAACGAGTGCGTTTGCTAACTTGTCGATGGTCTGGAGACTGCTCAGATGGGCGAAGATCGGTTCCAGGGCGCTGTTCTTGCGTAAAGTCAGGAAGTCGGCGTCCGACATCTCGTTCAGTTTCGCCGTGTCAACCGTCATGGTGCCGTGCAGCGTCTTACTCTCGTCTCTCGATGTCCGCACGTCGATCGTGATGATTCGGAACAAATTGAACTGATGGAGCAAGTCGACGAAAGCTTCGGTCCGCTTGGCTGCGGCCATGTACTGGCTGACGAACGTGATCGTGTTCTTGAGGAGTGGTGATTGCTCGCCATCGGGCAGGAAGAGCGGCTCGCCGGCCGTCTTCGACAGCAAGCTCGACCCTTCATCGATGCAGATCAGCGGGCTGGCGTTCTCGACTTCACCTATGATGAAGGGATAACGACGGACGAAAGCCGGCGTGTACTCCGCCGTCCAGTGCCCTTCGCCGTCGACGAAGCGGTTATGACCTGGGTTGAGACCGACCAGGAAGACCGGCGTCGCGCGGGCCGTGCCGGGAATAAAGACGATCGGCAACGCGCGTCCGCCCAGGACGAACTCGTCCACCACTGCGGGAATGATGTGTGCGCCAGCCGCGAAACCGAAGCGGGTCGCGTCGGTGACGACCCTGAAGTCCTTGTCGGTGTCTCGGTTCAGCATCCTGATGCTTTGGTAGAAGAGTGGATTATCCACCAAGGGAAGGCTCCTATCGGATTGACGGACCGGATCGGCTGGCGACGTGCGGAGGAACGAACGGGTTAGCACGGCGCTCTCACCGCGAGGGTTCAGCGAAGGGCGATGCTCACCTGGCGCTGACGAGATCGTTGGAGTTGAACTTGGCCGTGATCCGGAAGTAGACTTCGATCGACGATTGGTCCGCGACGGGATGGTCGAGCGGGACGCCTATGCTCAGCTCGGCGAGAAGGCGCTGCTTGAAATCGTAGGTAAGGCCGGCGCCGACCGCGTTCAGTGTCTCGACAGCGGGCGCCTCACTGTAAACGCTGCCGCGATCGTAGAACGCGAACACGTCAAGGCCGGGCAGGAAACTGCCGAGCGTATGGTGCAACTCGAAATTGGAATAGTAGCCGGTCGCGCCGGCGAACAGCGGCGTCATGTATCCTCTCACGGTCGTGGATCCGCCAATCTGGAAGAGCTGATCGCCCGCGACCAGTTGCGCGGACGAGACTTGGAAGGCGCCACCGACCTGTGCGACGAAATCGGACGGCAGGCGGAGACTTGCCGCGTAAACGCCGTTGACGAGGCTGAAGCTTTGTCTGGTGTCGGTCAGCTGGAAATTCGTCTGGGCCGGTGAGAAGGATGGTGTGAGGCTGGCCGCGAACGGTCCTTTCTGATAGCCGATCGAGAAGCCGATAGCCTCCCTGTTGGTTCTATTTTCGGTTAATGGGATCGGCATTTCACGAGACGACGAATTATACTGGGCGAACGAGCCGTTCGCGAGCAGGAAGAAGTCCGCGTTCACGAAGATGGGTTGAACGAGGTTGACCGAGGCGATGTCGGAACGACCCTTGATCCCGAGCGGCGCGAACGCGCCTTTCACGACGTAGATCTGCCCTTCGTTGTAGCTCAGGCCGACGCGTCCGCCCGCGGTGTTGAAGGGAATGCTGTAGGCGATGTTGCCGTTCAAGTCGCCCTGTGAACCGACACCATAAAGGGTCAGTCGATCGTCGATGCCGAGGGGCGAGTAGCCCTGGATCAGGAAGCCGCCTTCGTAGCGGTTGACCGATTGGACGCCCTGGTTGTCGGAAAAGAGGTTGACCGTCACGGCAGGTGGCTCGATCACGGCGAGATCGATCGTCGTGAGCCCGAACGAGGCGCCTGGCTGCAGCGAGGCTTGGATCTGCGCGACGCCGGTCTTGTTGAAAGCGGCCACCTCGCGGATGAGCAGGGGCACATCCACGACCTCGCCATCCTGGGTGACGACGTGGTCGCGAACGAAGTCGCTGCGCAACCTCTTGTTGCCGACGACGCGGATCGTATCGAGCTTCCCCTCAACGAGGGAGATGCGCAGGGTGCCCGATTTCAGATCCTGCGGCGGCAGCACGGCGCTCGCGGTCACGATGCCACGCTCGGCATAGATGTCGTTGACCGCCTTGACGATCCGTTGAACGTCGGAGATATCGACCTTCTTGTCGAGGTAGGACGTGACGATCGCGTCGAGTTCTCTCTTCGTGATGAAGGCCGACTCGGTGAACACCACTTCGCGAAGCAGGAAGGTGGCGCCTCCAGGTGGAGCCACGAAGGTCTTCGGAACGTTGGTCGGGGCGACCGGCGGTCCAGCCAGCGTCTGGTCCGTTTGCTCCCTGACCTCGTTCTCGTTCTGCCGGTTCTGGTTCTGGATCACGCCTGGATTGATCTGAGGATTGACGACGGTCTGCGCGAAAGCCGGTCTGGTCGTCAGGGCCGCTAGCATCGCGACGACGAGCTGGAAGCGACGCATCGGCTTACTTCTTACGTTTCAGGACGACGGTGAAGGCGTCGGGCTCGTAGGAACCTTGCAGATTAACCATCGGCTCCCGGCCCGTTTGTCCCGCCACGAGCCGGCGCTCCCGGCTCAGGTGACGTTCGAAGTCTATCACGGGGAACTCCCATACGGCGACTTCCACGTCATCGATGTGCGACGTCAGTGTATCGTCGCCGACCCTCGTGAGGATCTCGACATCGGGCGCGTTCACGGTCACGCCGTACGGGGCCACATTGATCGTGCCGCTCGCTGACAGCGAACCGAAGTTGATGCCGCCCGGCGTTTGCAGCGTCAACGGTCCTCCGGTCGAGACCGTGCCGACCGCGATGTTGCCGCCGCCGCTCGTCGCCGTGAAGCCGGTCGCGGCCACGCTCATCCCGTCATCCACATATCCGGTCTGCGAACTCAGCGCGACCGAGCCGTTGCGACTTATCACGCTCGTATCGATGTTGTTGTCCTGGGCAGCGACGACGACCGAGCCCGACGCGTTGATTTGTCCAGCTGTGACGGTCGAAGCGCTTGAGCTTACATCCACGGCGCCCATGGTTGATGTCGCCGTGCCGAGCGTGATCGGGCCGGCCGCCTGCAACGTCAGCGTGCCCCCGCTCGTCACCGTGCCGACGTTGATGCCGCCCGTGCCGCTCGTCGCGGTGAAGGTGGTCGCGGCGTTGCTCAGCCCCCAGTCGACGATGCCCACCTGCGAGGACAAGGTGATCGAGCCGGTCTGGCTCGTCACGCTCGGCCCTATATTGTTGCCGTAGGCGGCGAAGGTGTCGGACCCATACGCCACGACCGTGCCGCCGGTGATGGTCGAGGCGGTCGAGGTCATGTCGACGTCGCCGCCGGTCGAGGTCAGCGTGCCGAGCGTGATCGGGCCGGCCGCCTGCAACGTCAGCGTGCCCCCGCTCGTC
>CAXTIU010000020.1:0-29796 GCA_964244495.1 uncultured Beijerinckiaceae bacterium | reverse complement strand
ACCGTGCCCACCGTCAGCGATCCACTGGCCGCGATCGTCGCCGCGCCGACGGCGATCACGTTCGTCGCGTCGGTATGGGACGACAGCTGAAGGCCCAGGTCACCCCCCGCCTGCGCGAGCAGGATGGGCGCGTCGACGCTGATGGGTGCGGCGGCCGTGCCGATATCGTCGGCCGCCGTCAGACTAACGGTGCCGGCGTGTCCCGCGATCTGGATGTCGGTTTGCCGGGCACCGTTGGCGAAGATCGATCCGTCAGTGGAGTCGATGGTGATCGTCTGGCCGGGCGAGCTTCCATTCACTTGAAGTCCACCGACGACGATGGATCCCGGGCTCGTCAGATTGATCGAGGTCGCGGCCTGGACCTGCCCGGTCGTCGCCATGATCAAGGTCGTGGTCGGATCGGACGGCAGCCCGAAACTCGCGATCGACACGGCACCGGTGACGGATTGAACTCTCCCATCGATCGTGATGCCCGCATCCGCATCAATCGTCACACCGTTGCGGGCGAACACGTTGCCGATTTGGAGCGGTGCCGCCGCCTCGCCGACCTCGGTGGGCGCGTAGATGTTGATGAGGTTACCGACATTGGCGTTCAGCGTGCCGTTCGCCCCGACCTGTACCTGGAACGGCGCCGCGACCGACCCCACGGACCCCTGCGCACCGAGATCCACGGTGCCGGCTTTGACCGCCACGCCGGACGCGAAGAAGGCCGTGAGGTCGCCTGCGGAGGCGTCGATCGACGCCGTGTTGACCGCGAACACGCGGCCGATGGAAGTCGTCGGACCAATCGACTCCAGGTAGGCGCTGTCGCCGGCCGACACGTAGCTCAGCGCCGCGCTCGTCTGGTACGTGATCGGCGCGGCGGCGCTGCCGACGCTGCCCGAGCCGGCGACGAGCGAAATGTCACCCGTCGTGCTGATCGTCGGAGACGCCGCGCCGGTCGACAGGATCGAGTCGGGGGCGAGCACGCTCACCTCGCCGGTTTTCGTCGAGATCTTCGCGACCTGCAGCGTCGCCGCGCTCGCCTCCAGGGCGCCGGTCGCCTGCAGGTACACCGCATTGGTCGCGCTGGCGGTGAATGCGCCGGTCGCGCCGACGAACAGCGGCGCTTGGCCGTCGAGGTTCAGCCCCTGCACCGTCGCGCCGACCGGCAGGTCGGTGAGATCGTAGCCTGATGCTGTCTGGCCGTTGGCGAGCTTGACCGTCAGCGTCACGCTGCCGGGCGCCGTCGCGGCGGCCAAAGCCGATTGCTGCGTCGTGGTGATCGTACCGGCCTGGAGGTCGGACAGCGCCACCGAGACCGGGTCCGCCAGCAGTCCGATCCCGCCCGACTCGACGGTGAGCGTGACGGTGCGGCCGGCGATGTTGGGGCTTCCGGTCCCCACCACGGCCTGCACGGGCTCGAGCGCTTGGCGGTCGACCTCGGCCAGCAGCTGGTTGGCCGTGAACGGTACCGGCGTGAGGCTCGTGGCCAGCGTGCTGCCGGGCGTCACGACGAAGCCGGTCCCCGTCGCCACCGCTGACGCGACCGCCGGCTGGAAGTTCGCGCCGTAGGCGAGCGACAAGGTGTTGACGTAGGACTGGTACAGCGAGTCCACGTAGGCCTGGACCTGGGCGGGCGTGACCGTCGCCGGCGTCAGGCCGAGCGCGGCGGCGGCCTTGGCCGTGTAGGCGCCGAGGTTCTGCGCGGACAGCACGAAGGTGCCGTTGCTCGCGTTCTCGGCGCTCGCGAAGGCGAGGACCTGCGCCGATGTCGGCTGCGTGAACTCCTGGTTGGCGACAGCCGCGGCGTTGGCTCGCGCGCTCGCCGCCGCGGCTTGGTCGGCGTCCGTCGCGTAGAGGCTGACGTAGGTCGGGTCGGTGACGGCGGTCCCTTTCGTCACGCTACCCTGGGACAGGAGCTGCACGTAGGCGGCGGCATCGGCGTTGACGAGGTTTTGGAAGGACGTGATCGAGGCCGTCGCGGACGGATTGTAGAGGTTGAGCGCCGCGGCGGCGGCCTGCGCCGAACTCAGCGTGCCAGCCGAGGTTTGCCCGGAGGCATCGTAGATCGGGCCAGTCGACTGGATATCGACGCTTCCGGTCACCGACTGGAGCAAGCCGGCCTCAAGGCTCGGCGCCCTGACGTTGAGCGCGAGGTCGCCGTAGGCCGAGACGTTGACGACGCCGCCGGTGATCGAGCCGTCGAGCTGCGTCACGGGATTCGGATCGACCTCGAGGAGGTTCGTCCGCGTGCCGCTTCCCCCGAGCGACGTGGCCAACGTCCCGATGGAGCCGGATGTCGTCGACAGCGTGATGTCGTTGCCGGCGATCCTCTCGTTACCTCCCGCGGTGAGTGCGCCCTGTGCGGCGATGAAGACGTCGCCGTAGCCCGATGTGGCATTGCCGGCGGCGATGTTTCCGATCGTTGCGGCGGAGCCGAGCTGTAGCGAGATGTCCGCGCTGCCCTTGACCTCCGGGACGCCGACGGGGATGCCGAGTTGGGCGGCAATAGCGGCTGGGATGAGCGCGGGATTGCCCGTGCCGGACGTCGCGTTGAGCATGGCTCCACCCGTCAGCGTGGCGACGATCGGTTGCGCCGCGGTGCCGATGTTGGTCGCCGAACTCAGCGACAAGCGGTCGGTGAGGATGGAGGCGCTCGCCGTCTGCGTAATGCCGCCGGAGGTCGTGGTGATCGACGTCGGGCCGTTGGGGTTGGTGATCGTGCCGGCGAGCTGCACCGGCGCGTCGGAGTTGATGGTGACGCCGGCAACCGTGTTGCTCTTGAAGATGATCGGGATCGCGAAGTCGGCCTTCACGCTGATGTTGAGCGTCAGGTAGGCCCGCGTCGCGTAGTAGTCGGTGAACCCGTCGTAGCTCGCCGACTGGCCGTTCTCCGTCGTGCCGCTCTGCGCCAGCTCGAAGTAGTGCCCGTCGCTGTAGCCGAAGCTCAGGGCGGTGCCGTTCACCACGCCGCCGGCGATGTGCTCGGTGAGCAGCGTGTTCTCCAGGCCCGTGTTGATCGTGTAGGCGCCGAGCGGGGTCGTCGAGACGTAGCCGCCGCCGATGTTCGTCGCGGCGAACGAGGCCTGCTGCAGGGTGGTCAGGTTGGACGGCAGCGTCGTCGTGTAGAAGAGCCACGGGTTGGCGGCGGAGTTCAAGGCCTGGCCGTTGGCGCTGTAGGTATCGAACGTCCAGGGCGTCGCTGTTTCCTGGAAGGCGTAGGGGTAGTTGGTGCTGGGCTCGGCGATCGTCACCGTGCGGCTCAGGGAAGCGTAGTAGGCGTAATCGTATCGCACGCCGGCCTCCGGCGCGTAGGACGTGGTGTTGCCCTGGATGTTGGCGGCAACCACGGTCTGGTTGGCACCGCTGAAGACCGGCAAGACGCCGCCGCTGGTCACGTACTCGTTGATGCCGCCGGCCGCCGTGTAGACATAGGTCGTCGTGTTGCTCGCCGCCGGCTTCAGTGAATCCTCGATCGAGACGACGCTGGTGAGGGCTTGCGCGGCATCCTGGCTGCCGGTGTTGATGTTGTTGACCTGCAGCGCGACGCCCGTGTTGTTGGCGATCGTGACGTTGCCGTAGCCGCCCTGCACGGTGATCGAGCCGTGGCCGGCGTCGTCCGTGTTGATGATCGCGCCCTGGATCACGGCGAAGCCGCCGCCCGAGGAGGCGGTGAGGTTGTCGAGGACGACCTGGTGGTTCAGCGCGTCGTACTCGACCTCGAAGATCTTCTGCGACGTGGTGCTGCCGGACGGCGTCGCCGGCAGCTCGGCGGCTAGGCCCGGGTTGTCGGCGAGCACGGCGCCGGTGATGTCGGTGAACTGCGACCCGGTCTTGGCGTTGTAGGCCGCCTGGGCCTGCGTGATGACGCCCCCGGTCACGATGGGGACCTCGATCGGCGTCAGCTGGAACAGTCCGTTGGTCGGGTTGAAACCGAGAGAATAGCCCTCGAACACCGTCTGCGTCTTGATCGCCTGCGTCAGGTCCGCGCCGAGCGTGACGTTGTAGGTCGTGGGCACGCCCACGACGATCGGCGCGTCGATGTCGACGATGGCCGCCTTGATGACGATCTGCCCGGCGGAGATGCCGGCGACGTTGCCGCTGGTGTTCTCCGCCGACGCGTTGCTGATGGTGGCGGCCCCGATCGTGTAGGTGAGCGGGACGCTGATGTCGACCGCGAGCGGCGACAGTGAAGGCAGCGCGCCGGGATAGTTCCCGTCACCGCTCGGCGTGTAGGGCTGGAACGACCCGTAGGCGCTGGGCTGGGTCTGGTTGCAGGTCGAGAAGTAGATCCCGCAACTGCCGAGCAGGATCTCGGCGTGGTTGTTGATGACGTTCTGGTAGGCCTGCGGCGCCGGCGAGCCGGCCTGATTGTACTCGGCGTCGCCGTACACCCCGTAGAGGACGCGGTTCAGGTTGTCGGACGTCGCGGATGAGGCCGGTGTCGAGCTGTAGAGCTGGTCGACCTGGGCGCCGTCGATGATCGGCGTGCTGTAGGTTATCGTCCCGTCGCTGTTCCTGGTGGCGACGTAGGTGTTCACGCCGTCGTGGTAGGTCGTGACGTTGCCGACCGTCGTCGCGTAGCCGCCTGTGGGTTGGTTGGCGTAGTCCCGATAGATCGCGCTTGCGAGATAGTACAGGGCCATGTCGGCGCTGCTGGTATCGGTGGAGCTGTCCGTGCTGGTCGTGTAACCGCCCGGGAAGACGATCGCGTTCTGATACTCTGAGGGGACGGACGAGCCGGCCGAGATCGTGCCGGCGGCGTTGTCGTAGGCGACGAGGCCGAGCGGAGCGTAGATCGACACCTGCTGGGCGGTGATCGATGAGTCGTTGGCGAAGGAGCCGGTCTGGTTGGTGATGGCGACGCTGCCGGTCGTGTTGCTGATGGCGCCGACGACGAACAGGCCGGGGCCGTTGCCGCTCGCGTCGGGGGCGCCGTCGTAGGCGTTCTCGATGTTGATCGCCGGCGTGCCGCTGCCGCCGACCGTCGTGGAGGTGATGGTGGGAGGCAGGGCCCCGACCGCGCCGGTGAAGACGATCGTGCCGCCGGCGGAATCCGGGACGTTGACGCCGTCGATGATCAGGTAGGCGTTGGCGTTGTTGACGACGTTGAGGATCGGGCTGCCACCCGCGGTGACGGTGCCCGTCCCCGTCAGCTTGTCGGCGTTGATGATGACGGAACCGCCCGAGAGCGAGACGGCGCCGATCTCGTAGGCCGGGACCGGCCCGGCCGCGATCCCGTTGTCGAGGCTCAGGGCGACGTCGGGGAAGTACAGGGCGGCTTCCTGCTGCGGCATGAAGGTGCCGCAGAAGAACGATGTCCCGCACACGGGCGCATTGGTGTAGCCGGCGGCGTTGGAGAAGACCGCCGGCGACCCGAACGGCCTCGTCTGGTCGGGCAGGACGATCTCGAGCATGGAGCCGTCGCTCTGCTCGGCCAGCACGGCCGCGACAGGATAGGAGATCAGCTGGCCGAGCGTCGTGATCTGCGTCGTGAGCTGGGCGGCCGTACAGCCCGATGATGGGCAGGCGGCGATGATGACGTCAATCTCGTGAATGAGGCCGGCGTTGACCGCGCCGTTCAGCTCGAAGGTCGACGTCGTCGACTCGTCGTTGGTGGAATGGTCGTCATGCGTCGGGATGAACCCGAGCTCGAAGCCGTTGCCGCGGCCATAGGCGGTGACGGTCGGCGTGCCCGGATAAGCGCCCACGTAGATGTTCTGAAGGCTCTGCGCCAGCGCGCCCGACGCGATGTTGAGGTCGGCGCTGCTGTTGGCCGAGGTCACGGCGTCGGCGTAAGGCACCGCGACCAAGCCCTTGATGAAGGATTCCGCGTCGGAGCTTGCGATGATGGTCGTCGCGCCGCCCGGCGCGCCGGCGTAATTGCCGGGGGTGAGATCCAGCTCGCCGTAGGCTTCGACGATCGCGTTGGCGTCGACCTTGACGGACTGGAACGTCGACAGGTTCGTCGTGGCGATGGCGGAACCGCCGTCCACGAGACCGGAGGTGCTGTTGTAGGCCGACGTGCTGACGACGGCGAAGGTGTAGGTGCCGACATCGAGCCTGCCGAAGGCGAGCAGGTTGGCGCCCGAGCCGATCTCCACGGCGTTGTTGAGTGCCGCGTCGAGTTCCGAGCTGGCGCCCGAGCCTTCGATCGCCCCGCCGGTCTGCAAAGTGACGAGGTCGGCCACGTTGACGGTGGTGTCGGCGACGATGTTCATCGCGCCGGCCGTCGCGCCGGTGCCGGCGAGCAGCCCCGCGCCGGTGCCGATGACCACCGAGCTGGTGCCATTGAGCGTGATCACGCTGGACGCACCGGTCCCGTTGATGCCGCCGCCAGCAGCCGCGTTGGCGCTCGCCATCCCCGACTGCTCAATGAAGGTGTTGGCCGCCTCGATGCTCACCGCGGCCGAACTCGTCGACTCGACGGCGTCCCCGACGAGCAGCGCGTCGATCCCGATCTTGACCATCGGCGACACGCTCGCCTCGCTGGTCGCGACGGCGGCGCTGGCGCCCAGAGCGGACGCCTCCGTCGTGTCCGCGCCGGCGAAGAAGGTGTCGGTGTGGGCCGCGCCGATCGTGACGGTCTGCGCGGTGATGGAAGCGTAGTTCAACGAGCCGTCGTCGTTCACCGTCGCGTCGTCGATCGTCGCCGTGACGGTCGCGTTGTTGGTCGTGCTCGCGCTTGCGCCGGTGCCGGAGAGCACGCCGCCGTTGCCGGCGGTCGCGTTGGCGACGTCGGTGTCGGCACCGGTCGCCCGCAGGGTGAACGAGCCCTGCACGTAGGCGGCCGTGTAGGCGCCGAGTTCGACCGTCGTGGTGGTCCGGGCGTCGGCCTCCGCCGTCACCGCGCCGACCGCCAGCAGTCCGCCGGCGCCGATGCCGGTCGCCTCCGCGTACTGGTCGGTCGTGCTGGTCGCCGTGACGACCAGAGACCCGGTGTTCTGCGCCGACGTGCCGAGCGCCACGAAGATGAGGCCCGCGCCCAGCGTGGTGGTCGTGCTCGACTCGTTCACGGCGGTCGCGGTCGCGCCATCGGCGCCGAACAGGGCGCCCCCGACGGCCGCCTCCGAAGTCGCCGACACGGCATGGCTCGCGCCAGGCGAGACGCCGAGCAGCGCGGATACTTCCAAGGACCCGGCCTGGATTTCGGGCACGATCGTTTCCGCCGTGCCGTTGACGGTGAGCTGCTGTGCCAGCAGCGACGCGGACACGCTCGCTCCGAGCGTCGCGTCGGCCGTCGAGACCCCGATGGCGAGGCCGCCGCCGACCGCGACGCCTAGGGCCTGGGCACTCAGGGCATCGTCGGCTTCGGCGTGAATCATGACCGCGCCCGACGACTGGATGCCGCCGCCGATCACGCTCGCCGTCACGGTCGGGTCCACGGTGATGGTCGCGGCCGACCCTTCCGCCGCCGCGCCGATACCGGCGTTAGCGGCGACGGTGTAGGCCGAGGCGGTGTCCGATGAGCCGGCCCCGATCAGGACGGACGTCGGCACGATGCCTTGATAGGACGTTATCGTCGTTGCCGTCGCGACGGCTTCGGCCTGGCCGCCGAAGGTAACGGTGGCCACGGACGCGCCAGCGGACGCCAGGGCGGCGATCCCCCCGCCGATGGCCTGCTCGTCGGCGCTGCGCGTGAGCGTGCCGGTGACGACGACCGCTCCCTGTGCCTGGACGTTCGCGTTCTCGACCTGTGCGTTCGCCGTCGAGCCATCGGTCACGACTGCCACGGCGGCTTCCAGCCCGCCGGCGAGCGCCAAGGTGCCGGCGAACGCGGTGTCGCCGTAACTCCGCGACGCGGCCGCCGTCACGGACACGCCGCCGCCCGTCATGACCGTCGTCGCGTCGGTGGAGCCGAGCTGCGCCGTGGTCGTCGTGTTCACGTCGTTAATCGCGATGCCGACGGAAGCGCCGAACACGCTGGCGGAAGCGGCTCCGGCGAGCGTGGTCTCGGCCAGCGCATCGTTGGCTTGCACGAGCACGCCTTGTCCCGCAGTGATCCGCGCGTCGCCGGTCGTCGCCGAGGTTCCGGCGACCGCTGCGGTCGGCGCGGTCAAGGCGGCCGCAGTCGTCGGCGTGCCCAGCTCGGTGTTCAGTTCGGTGCCGACCATGTCCCTCGTCGCGCTCGCCGGTGCGGCCTGCAATCCGCTCGATGAAGCGGCGAGGAGGGACATCGACGAGTTCGGATCAAGCAAGGCGTTGGCCGCCTGCTGGGGATTGTTCGCCTGGGACAGGTCGAGTTCGGCATAGGCCTTGTCGGACGGGTTGATGCCGTCGCCGAGGTAGAAGACCGAGACGGAGCCGGCCAACGCGGCGGCGCCGAGCGCGCCGCTCGCGACGGTCGACGCGATCGGTTCGTTCGTCAGGGCGTTGACATAGACCGTGCCCGTGGCGTCGACCCTGGCGCCGTTGCCGATGCTGGCACCGGTCGTGTTCTCGACCACGCTGATGTCGAGCGCGCCCGCGAGCCCGGCGAGGACGGCGCCGCCGAGCGCGCCGTCGGCCGAGACAATGCCGGTGCTGTCGAGGGCGGTGACGTTGACATCCTGCGCCCCGGAGGCGCCGCGACCATCCATGTTGATCAACGCGTTCGCGTCGATCGAGGCAAGGGTCGTGTCCTTGACGATCTGGATGTTGATGCCGCCGGCGACCGACCCCGCCACGCTTGCCTGTCCCGCGATCACGACGGTGAAGAGGCTGTTTCCGCTGTTCGCCTCGACCAGCAGGCCCTGGCCGGACGCGGTCGCCGGCGTCGCGAAGCTCGCGCCGGTGATCTCCGAGAAGGTGTCCGTGCCTTTGGCGTCGGCATTCACCATGGCACCCGTGCCGATCGTCGCTTCCGTGTCCTTCGCGATGCTCGTCACTTCCAGCGAGCCGCCGGCGCCGACGGCCGATACGCCGAGCGAGCCGGCGACCGCCGCCACGCGGGTCTCGTCGCTGGCGAGCACGAGAACGTTGTTGCCGGCGGAGACGCTGGCGGCGGAGCCGATCGAGGCGATGGTGCTGTCGTTGATCACGAGCACGCTGGCGGCGCCCGCGGTTGGGCCGCCGGCCGAGATGGCCGCCGCGAGGCCGGCGTAGTCCTCGGTGGCCGCCGCGCTTACCGCCAAGTCGTCGGCTGCGTTGACCTGCGCGTGGGTGCCGATCGTCGCGGATGTCGTCCCATCGTAGGCGGCGGCGCTCGCGCCCGCGCCGACACCGAGCTGTGCCGACCCCGGCAGGGTCAGCACGTAGAAGTCGCTCGCCGCGCTGACTATGACGCTTTGCGTGGCCCCGGCCTGCTGGAGGTTCTTCTGATCGATCTGCGCGTTCGACCCGATCGTAGCCGTCGTCGTGCTGATCACCACCGGTATGTCGAGCGCGAAACCAGCGGACACGACGCCTCCGGAGAGCGCGAAGGAGCGGACCGAGTTGCCGCTCGCCGCGCTGACGATGACGCCCCGCGCGGAGGCGATGGTCGGGTTCTCTACCCGCTCATCGAGCAGGAGATCACCGCCCGCCGCCGTGATCGCGTCCGTGGTCGTCGGCGCCGCCGCCACGTCGGCGGCGGTCGAGACGCCCGGTCCCGTGTTGGTCGGCTTGAAGGTGTCGTTCGCCCCGTAGGCCTCGAAGCTCGTGGTGTAACCGGAGGTGTAGGTCAGGGCGGCGTCATAGCCCAGCGCCGTCACCATCGCGCCGGCATCGATCGAGGCGGTGGTCGTCACGTTCGCGACGCTGAGCCCGAGTGAGGCACCGGCGCCGCCCGCGACGACCGTCCCGTCCACAAGGTCGGCCTTGGACGTGTTGTTGGCGAGCACGGCGACGTTGCCGGTGGCGAGCAGCGAAGCGTTGCTGCCGACTTCCGCGTTGGTGCTGCCGGTGAGATCGTAGACCGTCAGCGCACCCGTGATCCCGGTCGTGAACCCCGTGTCGCCGCCCGAGAAGCTCTCGGTGCTGGTCGCACGCACGACGATGCTGCCGACCGCCGTCGCGGGATCGGCAACGTTTCCGGCGGTCATCACCGCCCTTGAGGCGATCGTCCCCGCCGTCGTCGGATCGAGGGCCACGACCAACACGCCGGCGCCGGCGCCGACCGCGAGCGTTTCCGCCGAAGCGGAGGACACATCCATCGCGCTCGTCGCGGCGACGACGGCTGTCCCGGCCGTGGTGATCTGCGTCCGGTCGCCATTCGCCAGGCTCGTGTCGCCCACGCTCGCCGTCGTCGCGCTTCCATCGCCGATGGTCACGATCGCGCCGGCGACGCCGACTGCGGCGACATCGGTGAGTTCCGCCGAATAGGTGTGGTCCGCCGTGGCGGCGATGCGCGCGGAGCCCGCGTTGACGGTGCTCGCGTCCTCCACCGCCGCGACGTTGGTCGCCGACACCGCGATGATCGCCGCGCCGCCGGCGCCGCTGATGCCGACGGCGAAGGAGTTGACGTATTGGCTGGCGGTGACATCGTCGAGCGTCGTCACCCGGAAAGCGCCGCCGGCGTTGATGGTCGCGCCCTGAACGACGGCGGTCGTGCCGCTCGGGATCGCGCTCGACGGGGACTGCAGGTACATCGCCGAGGCGATCGAATATTGCGACTGCTCGGTCTGCGCCATCGTCGCGGCGCCGGTCACGTTGCTGTCGTTGGAGCTGCCGAGGCCGCCGTTGCCCAGGATGGTGCCGCTGCCGGTGCTCGTCTGCCCATCGAAGTAGCTCGTCCCCCCGACCGAGGACAACTGGCTCGACTGGTCCGGCGTCACGCCATTGGTGATGGCGATGAGGTCGAGGGCGCCGGCGAGCGCGACGAGCCCTCCGCCGATGCTGTCGGCGGAGGAATCCGCCACCTTGTTGGAGATCGCGGCGACCTGGACGAGGCCGGTCGCGTTGACGGTCGTGCCGCTCAGTATCGCGGCGGCGGTCGTGTTGGCTATGACCTCGACGTCGATGGCACCGGCGGCGCCCACGCTGATGGGGTTGTCGGGATCGACGTTGAAGGCGCCGGCCGCCGAGGCATCGACGCCGACGATCACGGTGGTGTCGCGGGCGTTGACCACGACGTTCTGCCGACCGGCCGGAGCGTTGACGTCGCCGACGACGTTGATCTGCGCGTTCGATCCGATCGTGGCCTGGGTCGTATCGACGACGATCTCCGCCGAGGCGAGGCCAGCGACGCCGGCGAAGAGGCCCAGCGCGCCGTCCGCGTTGATCGAGACGATGCTCTCGCCGGAGTTCGCCTGAACGATCAGGCCTTGCCCGGATGCCGTGCTCGTGGCGCTGGCGCCGGTGTAGCTCGAGAACGTGTTCGCTCCCTCGGCCAGAGCCGTCACCGTGGCATCGTCGCCGATCGTGGCCGTGGTGGTCTTCATGATCACCGCGGCGTCGATCGCGGCTCCCGCGCCCGCCGCGGCCGCGCCGAGGCCGAGCGTTCCGACCACGTCGATGGTGCGGGTCTGGTCGTCGGCCGCCACCACGACGTTGCCGCCGGCGATCACGGTCGTCTTCGCGTTGGCGGCGCTGGCGATCGTGGCTTCGGTGTCGTCGTGCACCGCGAAGCCGACCAGGTTGCCGGCAACCCCGACCTCGCCGCCGATGGCGGCCGCCCCGGCCGCGTTGGCGACGTCCTCGCTGGCCTTGGCGGTCACGGTCACGTCGCCGCCCGCCGCAACCAGGCTGCCCGCGCCGATCGCGGCCTTCGTCGTGGTGTTCACCACCGCGACGTCTGCGCCGGCGCCGACGCCGACTTCGCCCGCGCCAGCCGCAGAACCGGCCGCATCGAGGAGGTAAACGTCGTTGGCGGCGTTGACGGTGACGGCCTGCGTCGGCCCGGCCGTGTTGTTCGCCCCCTGGTTGACGGACACGCCGGCGCCGATCGACGCCTCGGTGTCGGTGATGACGATCGGCACGTTGCCGGAGAGCGCGAGCGCGGCCTCGCCGGCGATCGCGCCGGCCGCCGTCGCCGTGCGCGAGGCCTGCGCGTCGGTGGCGTCGACGATCACGCCCTGAAGGTTCTGGCTGTTCGGCTGCGCCTGCCGATCCAGGATGAACAGCGATCCGCCTTCGCTGAAGGCCGCGTCGGCCGTCGTCGGCGTGCTGTCGGTCCCGAGCCTGCCGGACAGGCCGGACGCGCTGGTCGTCCCGGGCAGCGCCGCGTCGAGCACGCCTGCAATCGGGTTCAAGAAGACCCCGGTGAAACCGACCGTCTCGGTCAGGGGATCCGTCTCGCCGAGGGCGACGACCGTCGCGCCGGCGCCGATCGCCGCCTGCGTGGTCTGCACGACCACGTCGAGGCCGAGAGCCGCGCCGAGGCCGACCTCGCCCGCGAGGCCGGCGGAACCGATCAGCCGATCGACTTCACCGGTGTTGCCCGCGACGACCGCCACGTTACCCCTCGCCGTCACTTGGTCGTTCGCCGCGATGGCCGCCAGCGTGCTGCCGATGGCCGTGTCCACGGAGATCGTGCCGGCAGCGCCGACCTCGCCGCCGATCGCCAGGCCGGCGACGAGCGAGTAGACGTTCTGGGAACTCTGGGCATCGACCACCACGTCGCCCGCCGCGATCGTGGTCGCGGCCGTCGGCGCCGCAGCGGCCTGGGCCAGCGTCGCCGCGGCAGGCAGCGTAGCGTTCGGGTCCTCGCCGACGAAAGCGTCGGTGTTCTTGCTGATGATGTTGATGTCGCCGGCACCGGCGAGGCCCGTTTCGCCCGCCCCGCCGACCGCGCCCGCGAGATCGACGACCGTCGTCGAATCCGCCGCCATGACGGCGACGCTCGCTGGCCTCAAGGTCGCGCCGATGACGACGCCCTGGCCGACATAGGCCTGCGTGCCATCGACGACGACGCTCGAGGTGATGCTTCCGGCGAGACCTGTCTCGCCCGCCACGGCGAAGCCGAGCGCGGCGTCGAGGAAACGCTCGCTGTTCATCGCCGCGACGGTCACGGCGCCGTTGGCGTCGACGCTCGAGCCGTCGCCGATCGAGGCGATCGTGGTGTCGACGACGACGGCGAGCGCGCCGGCACCGCCGACCGCCGCCTCGCCGCTCACCGCCACCGCGCCGGCGACGTCGACGAATTGCGAGCTGTTGGTGGCAGCGACCATGACGCCGGTGGTCGTCTGGTTCGCGGCGGCGCTCGCCGTCACGGCCGCATCCTGTCCGATGGAGGCTTGGACCGTGCCGGTCTCGACCACGGGGGTGATCGCCCCGCCGATGGCGTTGGTGCCGCTCGCCGACCCTTCCACGGCGACGTTGATGAACTGGTTCGAGGCGGCGGCGAGAACGGCGATGGATCCGCCGGTCAGCGTCGTCTTGTCGTTAGCGTCCGAGGCGACGGTCGCCGCGGCGCCGTCGAGATCGACGGTGGTGACGAGCGAGCCGCCGACGGCCTGCTCACCGGCGACCGCCACCGCGCCGGCGATGTTGAGGTTTGTGAGCGCGTTGGTCGCGCCCACCGTGATGGCGCCGCCGCCGACGCTGATCGTCGAGCCGGCCGCGACCGACGCGGTCGAGCTGACGCCCTCGACCACCGCGCCGACGATCCCGACGAGCCCGGTTTCGTCGGCGAGCGCGGCGCTGGCCTGGAACAGCCCGACGTCCTGGGAGGCGATCGACGAGATGGTCACCGCGCCGCCGCCGGTGATGGACGAGTACACCCCCGGCTGAGCGGCCTGCGAGCCGCTCCCCGGCTGAGCCACTTGTCCTTGAAGCTCCGCCGAGACCGAACTGAGATCGAGGATGATGCCGCTTGACACGCCGACGCCGACGTTGCCGAGCGTCGCCGCGAGGTCGCCCACCAGCGCGCGCGCCGCGGTCTGGTCGAAGGCCGAGATGGTGAGCCCGTTCGTGACGTTGATCGCGGCGCCTTGCCCGACCGTCGCGCTCACGTTGTTGTCAATGAACTGGAGCGAGAACCCGCCCTGGATCGCGACCTTCGAGCCCGAGCCCGCGCCGGCAATGACTTCGGTGTAATAGTTGTTCTCGCCGAGCAGCTTGTCCGCCGCGGCGTCCGATCCCAGGGTCGAGATCAGGCCCTTCGCGTCGTTGAGGAGGTTGCTGCCGATCTTGTTGGTGCCGCTCGCGCCGAGTTGGTCGCCGTCGGTCGAGAGATCGGTCTGCGCGTCGGCGACGAGGGTCACGACGTAGGCAGTCGGGTTATCGACCGGGTTGTTGGTGGCCGTGACGGACACGCTCGTCGCGTTGATGTTGGTGTTGGCGCCGATAGAGGCGGAATAGGTATCGTTCGAGACCACCGCCGCCACGGAGGCACCGACGCCGTTGCCCTTCGTGGACAGGCTGCCGCCCCAGGCGCGCGATGCCAGCTCGCTGGTGTTCGTCGCGGACACCGCGAGGGCCCCGGCGGTCGTCTGGGGGCCCGAAGACGCGGTCGGGTCGATCGACACGTTGTCGCCGAGCGATGCTTCCGTGGTCGAGGTGGAGACGGCGAGGGCGACGGCACCGGCGACCGAGATCTGCTGACCGGTCGCTCCCGACATCGCCACGGCGGTGAACTGCAGGGCGAAAGGCGCGTCCGTGTTCTCGGTCGTCGTGGCCGCGAGCGTGACGGCGCCGGGCGTCGTGACCGTGGTGCTACTCGCGACGCTGGCCGTCGTGGCGTTGTCGATGAAGGCGAGGCCGGCGCCGATGCCGAGACCGACCTTGGAGCCGGCGCCCTGGGCCGAGGTTTGCACCGAGGCGGCGTCGCCGATCGCCTGAACGTCGCCGTCGTCGCTCGCCGTGACCTTGAGGGCGCCCGTGAGAGTGACGGTCCGCGTGCCGCCGGAGGAGTTCAGGATTTGCGCCGAGACCGTGTCGCCGGTGATCGTCGCCCCGAGCGCGGCCGCGGCGGAAAGCTTGCTCGTGTTGCTGCCGCCGAACCCTTGCAGGTCGGCCTTGATCGACGAGACTTGGCCCTGGGCGGTGGTGACGTATCCCTTCGCGGTGTTGAAGGCGCTGTAGATGTCGCCCGCGGAACTGATATCGTCGCCGAGGTTGAGCACGTCGAGGCTCACCACCTTGTTGCCGTAGGTCGAGGCGGAGTTCGTCGCCTGGCCGGCGGAGTTGCCGGCGGTCGCCCCGGTGCCCGCGAGATCGCCGCCGTCGCTCGACAGGTTGGCGAAGGCCGCGCCGCCGGCGACGGCGGTGGAGTCGGCGACGTAGGTGTGGCTTGTCGATGCGCTCAGCGTCAGCGATCCGCCGGCGCCCGTGGTCGTCACGTCGCGATCGAGCGTCGCCACGGTCTGCGATGTGATGCCGTCGTTGATCGTCTGGTCGAACAGCAAGGTGGTGACCGGTGCCAGGAGGCCGGCACCGGTGATGACGGCCACCGAGCCGCCGACCGCGACCCCGCCGCCCGAGCTCGACCCCTGCGCGCTGGTATCGCCGAAGGCGTTGGCGGTGTTGGTGCCCGCGCTGGTGGCGGTGATGGTGACGGGGCCGGCCGCGTCCAGCGCCGTGGCGTTGCTGGCGATCGCGGCGATCGTGTTCTCATGGAGCACCGTCGCCGCGACGACCGCGTCGAGCGCCGTGCCGCCAGCCGCGCCGCCCGAGGCTTCGCTGTCGGTGCTCATGCCGGAGGTGGCCGACACGGTCACGGCGCCGGCGCCGGTGAAGCTGCCGGTGCCGATCGAGGCCTGGCTCGTCTGCAGCAGACCGTTCAGCGCGACCGTGGCACCGACGCCGAGCTTGCTCCCCGTTATGCCGGCGCCGGCGGGCGAGGCGATCACGGTGGACGTACCCTCGTTGTCGGCCTCGATGGAGACCGGGCCGCCGCTCAACTTGACGGTGGCGGCGTTGTCGACGAGCGCCGTGCTGCTGGTGCTGACCGCGTCGATGGCCAGGGCGCCGGCAACACCGATTCCCGCACCGCCGGCGCCGGCCTCGGCCGTCGCGGAGAAGACGTTCGTGTAGGCCGCGGGAGCGGCGGTGGAGGGCGCGTACTCGGGCGTCTCGACGGCGACGGTGCCATTGAGCGCGGTCACCATCAGCCCCGACGCCGCGTAGGTCCCGGCCGTCGTCGCCGACGTGCTGCCGGACGCCGCGACGTTGACGTTCGCCGGCGCGGTGCCGGCCGGCGCGGAGCCGAGCTCCGCGTTGTTGACGCTGTCGACGAGCGTCAAGGCCACGGCCGCGCCGATGGCCGCCCCACCATTCCCGCCGGTGGTGGTGGACATGCCGTTCGTCGTGGTGGCGGCGGCGGAGGTCGCGACGGCGCTGCCGTCGGCCAGCGAGATGCCTCCCGCGTTCGCCATCGCGGTGACGCTCAGCGGACCGCCGGCGTTGACGCCGACGGTCGAGGGCACGGTGGCCTGGACGCTGCTGCTGGTGAAGTCGAGCCCGATCGCCGCTGCGACGGAAATGCTGTTCTCGGTCGTCGCCGCCATGTTGCCGGATGTCGCGGCTGGCGTCGCCAGCTTGCCTTGAAGTGTCTTCAGCGGGCCAAGGTTCGTGAGCGCGGCGGGGAGTTTGCCGAGCGCGCCGGACGCGAGCGACGTGATGGTGCCCGCGATGCCGCCGGATGAACTGCCGGAGCTCGAGCCGCTGGCCGGTGCCGCGCCGGCGGCTGACGCGGTCGCGCTTGCGCCGCCGAGCGACGAGCCGGCGGCGGCGAAGGTCACGGCACCGGCGGCGTCGATGCCAGCGGACGTGGTGGCCAGCACCTCGTCGTCGGCCAGGCTGATAGCGAAAGCCGCGCCGATGTCGGCCTTGCCGCCGGCCGCGGTGCCGCTCGCCGTCGCGGACTCGGATGCGACTTGCGTCGCGCTCACCAGGACCGCGCCGCCGGCGTTCAGACCGCCGTCGATCGCGCCGATCGTCGCCTGCGTCTGGTCGCTGACCAACGAGATCGCGCCGACGGGCGTCAGGCCCAAAGTGCCACCGGACGTGCCCTGGCTCGCGGTGGTCACGGCCGCATGATTAGCGTCCGCGATCAGCGTCACCGCGCCGACGCCCGTGTCGTTCATGTTGCCACCGGCGATGGTCGCGCCATCGTCGATCTCGGCGGAGGACTGTGTGCCGACGAGATTGAAGGCCAGCGAGGCGCCGACGCCGACGCGCGAGCCGCCGGACGTGCCGACCGGGAGCGCCGCCACCGTCGACGTGCTCGCGTTGTCCGACAGCAACGTGACCGAACCGTCGCCCGCCGAAGGCGTCGATGCTCCCATGACCGGCGTGACGGCGACGTTGGCGCTCTTCGTGATCTCGGCGACGCTGTCCGAGCCGATCACGGCCACGGCCAATGCGCCGGCGACACCGATGCCGGCGCCACCCGCGCCGGAGGAGGCGGAGGCGCCGAACCCGTCTATCCAGTTCAAGGCGGCGGTGTAGGTCGAGGGGAGAGGCTGGCCGGGGATGACCGGCGTTTCCACCACCTGCCCCTCGACCACCGCCTCGGGGATCAGGAGGTTGGATTGCAGTGCCGACACCGTCAGCGAACCGACGCTGTAAGTGCCGGCCGTGGTCGCACCCGGGACGTTGGTGGCGGGCGCGCTGGAAGCTTGCGTGGCCGTGCCCAGCGTCGCCTCGTTGGTGCTGTCGATCAGCGTGATCGAGACCGCCGCGCCGACGGCCGTGCCGCCCGAGCTTGAGCCTGACGGGGGTGTGCCGCCCGAGCCCGAAGGCGTCGTTCCGGAGGCGGCCGGCGCCGATGTCGCGACCGCGCTGGCGTCGGCGGCCGAGTGGCCGTCCGTGTTGGCGACGGTGGTGATGGCGAGGCCACCCGCCGCCTTGATGCCGACGGCCGCCGGTACGTAGGCCTGGACGTTCGCATCGTCGATGTCGACACCGATCGCCGCGGCGATGGAGATGCTGTTGCCCTGCGCGTCCTTGGCCTGGCTGCCGGACGTCGCCGCCGGTGGATCGATCTTGTTGTAGAGCGCCGCCAGCGGCTTGCTGACAAAACCTTGGATGCCCGTCGCCGTACCGCCCACGTTGCTGGGCAGCAGCCCGATCGCGCCGGTCGCGACCGTCTCGATCTCCGCGGGAACGCCACCGGTATCGGCATCCGTCGAGCTGGTCGAGCCGGCATCGGCCGTGGTGGCGCCGCCGGCCGAGGCCGTCGCGCCGACGATCCCGAGGGACGCGCCGGAGGCCGAGAACGTGACCGCACCGCCAGACACGATGCCGGTGGAGGTCGTCGCCAGCGCCTCGTCGTCGGCCAGGCTGATCGCCAGCGCCGCGCCGACGCCCGCCTTGCTGCCGGCCGCCGCGCCGCTCGCCTCGACCGCCTCGCTCGCCGCCTGGAAGGCCCTCACGGTCACGGCGCCGCTCGCCTGCAGGCCGTCGGTGAGCGCGCCGATCGTCGCCTGAGTTTGGTTCGATACGAGGGACACCGCCGCGACCGGCACGATCGCCGTGCCGCCCGAGGCGCCCTGATCGGCCTGCGTCGAGGCGATGTGCGACGCGCCGGCGGTGAGCGTCACGGCGCCGATGCCGGTGGTGTTCGTCCCGCCGGTCAGCGTGATGCCGTCGTCGAGGGTCGCGAGCGATTGCGTGCCGATGATGTTGAAGGCCACCGAAGTGCCGACACCGATCCGCGATCCGCCGCCGGCGCCCTCGGGGAGGGCCGCCACGGTGGAGGTGCTCTCGTTGTCACTCGTCAGCGTCAAGGAGCCGTCGCCCGCCACTGGGTTGGCGGCGCCCGTGACCGGCGTGATCGTCACATTGGCCTTGCCGGTAACGGTGGCGACGCTGTCCGAGCCGATGAGGTCCACCGCCAGCGCGCCGGCAACGCCGATGCCGGCCCCGCCCGCGCCTGAGGAGGCCGAGGCGCCGAACGTGTCGACCCAGGGCGTGCTGCCGAGCGTGCGCGCGTCGGCGGAGCCCGGCACGATGAGCGTCGCGGCGCCGAGGTTCGTTTGCGACGCCGCGACCGTCAGCGAGCCGACGTCGTAGGTATCGGCGATCGTGCCCGTGGCCTGCGTCGGCGTCGCGGACGAGTACGGTGTCGAGGCCCCGAGCGTCGCCTCGTTGGTGCTGTTCACGACGGTGATCGCCACCGCCGCACCGATGGCGGCGCCGCCGTTACCGGCGCCCGAGGTCGCTACCGCGCTCGCGTCGGCGCTTGAGACGCCATCGACGTTGGCCGCCGTGGCGATAGTCAGACCGCCCGTGGCGTTGACGCCGACGCTGGTCGGCACGTAGGCCTGGACGCTCGCGTTGTCGAGGTCGATGCCGATCGCCGCCGCCACCGAGACGCCGCTCTGCGTCGTCATGGCCTGCTGCCCGGAGATCTTCGCCTCCGCCCCGACCTTCATGATCAAGGTCGAGAGCGGATCGGCGGCCACGGCGTCGACCGCCATGACCGGACCGCTGATGTTGGTCGGCAGGCTCGCGATCAGGTCCGTCGAGAGCGTCTGCACCGCGCCAGCGATGCCTCCGGAGGTGTCGGTGGCCGTGTTGTCGGGCGCCGCGCCGGCCGCGGAGGCGGTCGCGCTGACGATCCCCAGCGACGCGCCCTGCGCCGAGAACGAGACGGAGCCGCCCGCGACGATGCCCGTGGAGGTCGTCGCCAGGACTTCGTCGTCGGTCAGGTTGAGCGCGAGCGCCGCGCCGACGGCCGCCTTACCGCCGACGGCCGCGCCGCTCGCCTCCGTCGCTTCCGTCGCGACTTGCAGGGCAGCGACGGTGACATTGCCCTTTGAATTGAGGCCGCCGACCAAAGCGCCGACGATCGCCTGCGTTTCATTGCTGACGAGCGAGATGGCGGCGACCGGTGTCACCCCGACGCTGCCGCCGGACGAGCCCTGGTCCGCCTGCGTCACGACCGCGTGGTTCGCGGTAGCTGTCAGAGTGACGTTGCCGACCTGCAGCCCCGCACCCGCGGCCCCTGCCGCGTTCACGCCTTCGATGGTGGCGCCGTCGTCGAGAAGGGCGGATGAGCTCGTCGCGGTGACGTTGAGCGCGAAGGAGGCGCCGACACCGACCGCGCCCGTCGACGACGATCCGTCGCCATCGGGAAGCGCCGTGACGACCGAAGAGGATTGATTGTCGGCGGCGACCGTCAAGGTCGCCGGACCGGACAGCACCACCACGGCGTTCTTGGTGATCTCCGCCGTGCTGCTCGACAGGACGATGTCGACGGCGAGCGACCCCGCGACCCCGACATTGCTGGCCCCGGCGCCGGACGTCGCCGAAGCGCCGTACTCGTCCGAGCGGCCGGTGGTCCGCAAGCCTGTCACGGTGTCGTCGACCGGGATCAGCGGATCGTTGCCGCCGGTCGATCCGGAGCCGGTGTTGCCGGAGGGCACGACCGGCGTGGTCGCCCCGAGGTCGGCGCTGGTGGCGCTCACGACGACAGCCGTCGCCGTGTACGTCCCGGTCATGGTGGCCATGGCGACGGGTGCGCCGAGGACGGCGTCGTTGGTCTTATCGACCAGCGTGATCGCCGCCGCGGCGCCGATGCCGACTTTGCCGGTCGCGTCGGCTGAACTGCCGAAGGCGGTGGTGAGCGCGTCCGTGTTGTTGACCGCCGCCACCGTCAGCGTGCCGCCAGTCGCGGTGATCGACACGGTCTGCGGGACGTAGGCCTGGACGGTCGAGGCGGAGGCGTCGACGGCGATGGCCGCCGCGACGGCCAGATCGCCGTCGCCGGTCTTGGCCTGGCTGCCGGCGGCCATCGTGTTGTTCTTCTGTCTTTGGTCGATCGCCACGCCGGCGGTCTTGCCGAGCGCGCCGGCATCGTTGACCAGCAACGCCAGCTTGGTGGCGACGTTGCCGTCGCTGTCGGTCGCTTGGCCGGACGCATCCGTACCGTTGCCGGCGCCCGACGGGCTCGCCACCGCGCTCACCACGCTGAGCGAGGCACCCTTGGCGCTGAAGGTCACGTCGCCGGCGGCGATGATGGTGGTGCCCGTCGTCGCCACGACGCTGTCGTCGATGATCGCGGTGGCGAGGGTCGCCCCGACCGCCGCCTTATCGCCGGCGACCGCGCCGGAGCCCGTGGTCAGCGCCGTCGCCCACTGGGCGGCGGTGACGCTGACCGCGCCGTTAGCCGTGATCGGCACCGTGAGCGCGCCGATCGTGGCGCTGGTCTGATCCGCGACGAGCGAGATCGCGACGACCGGCGTCACGGCGATGCCGCCAGCGGCGCCGGCGGCGGCCTGCGTGACGACCCCGTGCGTGGCCTCGGCATCCAGCATCAAGGAGCCGGGCGCCGGCAGGTTGACACCGTCGGACAGGGCCGCCGTGGACGTCGTCGAGACGAGATTGAGGGCGATCGACGCGCCGATGCCGAGTTGGCCGCTGGCGCTGCCTGCCGTCGCGGTCGCCGGCATGGCGATGGCGGTCGCGGTGCTGAGATCGTTCGACTGGATGACGACGGCGCCGCCGCTCGACGCGAGCGACACGCCGGGCGACACCTGTGCGATCGCCTTCGAGTCGAGCACGTTGACGGCGAGCGCGCCCGACACGCCGACCTGGCTGCCACCCGCGCCGGAGGTCGCCAGCGCCGAGAACGCGTTGCCGGCGGCGTCCGCATCCGGGCCGGCGCCGAGCGGCGCCACCGTGCCGATCTGAGGCGCCAAGGGGCCGGTCATGTTGGCGAGCACGTCGAGACCGTTGCTCGAGATCCCGCTGCCGACCGTCGCCAAGTTCGACACCACGCCGACGTTGATCGCGACGGCGGCGCCGATCGCGGCCACCGCGCCCTCCGTGGCTGTGTCGACGTTGCTGCCGCTGGCCGTCGCGACGGAACTATTGTTGGCCTGGCTGGCGATGGTGACGAGCCCGTTGTTCGCAGTTGTCGGCGACGGGTTGGACGAGTTGATGGTCGCGCTGGTCAGCGACGAGAGGCCGGCCAAAGCGACCACCGCCGAGCCGGCCACCCCGCCAGTGCCGCCCTCGATCGATGAAAGATACTGACCGAACTTGGGCTCAAACTGCGTACCGGCCGTCGCGACGTCCGTTCCTTGCGCGATGTAGGGTTGCAGTGCGCTCGACATCGGGAAAGTGCTCGGGGCTCCCTGAGCGGACGCCAGCGCGGTCGTGGTCGCGATCGACTGTGAGCTCGCGAGCACGCTGATCGTCTGCGGCGCCGGCGTGACCGGCGAGGTGGGCAGCGCGACCGGCAGGATGACACCTTGCGCAAGCGTCGGCTGCGCCAGCACGAGAGCCTGGCCCCCGATGCTTGCTTGCGTGTTGGTCGAGAGACCATTGACCGCGAAGCTCACGCCGGCGAAAGCGGCCTTGGTGGCGTCGGCGGCGACGGTCGAGATCGACTGGTTGCTCGCCGTGATGGAGATGCTGCCGCCTGTGGACTGGACGATGGGGGCGTCGGCGTTCGTCTGGCCCACGGCGGTGATGGCGGACGTGGTCAGGATCGAGATGGCACCGGCGGCGTCCGCCGGCGCGTTGCCCGGACTGGCTGCCGCCCCATAGGTCGTGTCGGGCGCCGACATCGCCGTCGACGTCGCGGTCACCTGCGATCCGAGCGTGATGTTGCCGGCCGAGGCGAGGACGGAGGTACCGGAGACCGTCGTCGCGGCCGTGACCGTCTGGGAGACGTTGGCCACGAAGGCGTTGCCCGCCGTCCCCGTGCTCGATGCCGCTCCAGTCGCCACGGCGGTTGCCGTCAAGGTGCCGGCAGCCATGACGCTGGCGTTGTTGAAGGCGATGGTGGCGGAGGTGGTGGAGGGCGACGTGAGCGAAGCCGTGGCCGCCGTCGGCAGCAGCGCGGTCGCCAGGAGTTGGACGTTCGCGCCCGTGATCGTCGCCGCCGCGATGCTGCCGTCGCCGATCGTGATGGCGGCGTTCTGCGGGATCGCCTGGGCGACGATGGCGCCTGTCGCAGCATCATAGGACTGCAGCGTGACGTTGCCCGCTGTACCCGCGCCCTCGGCGCCGGCGAGTATCTGCCCGCCGCCGGCCACGACGATGGTCGGCGCCGTGAGCGTGATGTCGCCGGATTTGCCGTTCAGCAGCCGCGAGTCGATGACACCCGTGCTGGTGACGGTGATCTTGTCGTCGGCGGAGAGGACAATGCTCGCGCCATTGCTCGTGATGTTGCCGTTGGTGCCGGTGCTGTAATCGTTGCTCGTGGTGGAGGACGATGAGCCAGGGTTCGAAGCGGATCCGCCGATCACGAGATCGTAGGGATCTTCGATGAGCGTTCCGGCCTTGCCGGACACCGAACTCGCGTTGAGCAGTATGTCGCTGCTGATCGTCGCCGTGTTCTTGGCGCTGAGCTCGACCGTGCCGCCATCACCGGTACCCTTGGCGGCGACGTTGAAGGCCGCCCCACTGCCGACCGCGAGATCGCCGTCCGCGTAGATCCTGATGCCCCCGCCGGAAGAGCCGCCCGTTCCGACCGCTTCGAAAGTCGCGGTTCCGGCAACGGAGATGTCACCGCCCGACGTCACCGACACCCGGCCGGGCGCCCCGCCCGAGCGCGCCGTCGCGCTGATCGAACCGGCTATGATCGCCGCGCCTCCGGCCGACAGCGCCACCGAAGGGTTGAGCGAAGCGCTACCGCCGGAGGCGGCGATCACCGCCGTCTTCTCGATGTCGAGGTCGCCTCCGGCGGCGAAGCTTACCGACCCGGACCATTCGGGTGTCCTCGGCGTAGAGCGCGGACTTCTGCCCGCCCGCACCACGCGCGTCGTCGCACCGCTTCCGGTACCCCCGGCCATGGCTGCCGTGGCTGCCCTGCCGGTCCGGACAGTCCCGGCGACGTCGATGTTGCCGGCGGCGACGATGCGGATGGAGCCGTTGCGAGAAACGATCGCGGCGCCTTCAACCATCCCGCTGGCGTTGACGGTGGACTCGAACATGGCGCGGTGGCGGGCGCTCTTGACGGCCTCCCCGTAGGAGCCGGCCACCATCACGTCGTGCGCGGTGATGGTGACGCCGTGTTGCGCGTTGACGCGGCCCTGGATGATCACCGATCCGTCCGGTGACAGCGGGACGTTTCCGCGGATCAACTGGCCGGCCAAGACATTGTTGACCTTGCCGTTGGCGCCGAGGACGGCCTCGTTGACGCCCTGAGCCGGAGTGATCACGCTCAGGCTGCCGGTGTTCACCACGCCTTGCGGCCCGACCACGAAACCGTAGCTGTCCGAGAACACGACGTTCCCGCCGAGTTTCCCGCTCTTGTAGCTGTTGAGCGTCCCCTGGATGTTCACGGGGCCGTCGCGAACGATGTTGACGAGGTAGTTCGCGTTATTTGGAACGTTCAGGTTGACGGTGTTGCCTGGGCCTTCCTTGAACTGCGAGAACGAGTTATAGGCGTTGCCGCCGCTGAAGGTCGACGTGTTGATGGTGGTCGTTCGCCCGACCGTCGTGAGGGTCGTCCCGGTGCGCCCGTCGGGACTGATCGTATTGCCCGCGCCCCCGAGATTGACCGCCTGGCCGAAGGCGGAGGATCCGAAGAAGGCCAGGGTCGTCGGCAGAAGCGCGGTCGACCGCATCAGGCGGCCGTAGTGACCACCGTGGGACAGCCTGGGCCTGAGTGGTCGAGCCAAGGTCGAGAGCATGACGATCTTTCGACGTTAGAATTGACCGGGGGCGAGATGGAAGACGTCGGCGTGCTTGGGATCAGCCATGTAAATGAGCAGAAGCGACGCCGGCTCGAAGATCTTGCGGTCCTTGTCGGCGACGGTGCGTCCTTCGAGAAGGAGCGCCGTGGTTCGTCCGGAGGCGTCGCTGCCACGAAACATCAGGACGCCGCCGCGGACGGCAGTGTCCGACACGATGGTGTCCGCCTTGTAGCCCTGATCGGCGAAGTTGGCCTTGAGCACATCGGCATTGGAAACGAGTTTCTCCGGCGTCGTGCCAGCATCCGTCAATTTAGACCAGACGATACTGACTTGTATTAGTTTCTTGCTCTTGTAGCCGAACACGTATGAGATGTCCGACGCTCCTCCGTCCGGCAGAGCATCCGGCACCCTGGCGACGAGACCGTGCGTGCGTTCCGCTCCGTTGACGGTCGGCCGGAGCTTCAAGGACTTCCCGAAGTCTTTGGCGATCGCGGCCCGCACGTCGTTCTCGTCCATGCCGAACAAGGCGGACCTGAAACCCTTCACCTCGACCGCTGGCGTTTCGGGCGTATCCGGGGGCTTGATCGCCCTGGTGGTGTCAGCGCTTGCCGCTGAAGGCGCTTGGTCGGCGGCGATTGCAGACGTACTCGTCGGCGGCATCGTGTCGGCCGCGGCCCTCGCCGCACCCGTGGCGAAGAGGGTCAATCCCGACAACGCAACGAAAAGAACTCTTCCCCGCACGGTCCCGACCTTCACATCAAACAACCACTTCGGTGGCGTTATAAGAACAATCGGCTTTAAAAATGGCCGGAAAGCTTGGCCCGCTCGATCCCGGACTTTTGGGAAGCTTGATCGCTGGCATCATAGTCGTGCACGCTCGCTCTCACGCCCCCGATCTTGGCCAATGTAGTCCTCGTCGACTGAGGAACGCGGTCGATCGAGGTGTTTGACAGTCAGTCGAAGGTGAAGCTCTGCTAACGGTCCGGAAGAGGGCTGACAATAGGTGGAATAACTAGAACGGATGAATCAAGGCGGCGCCGTCGTCGGAAACAGCCGGTTTGTGCTTGACAGGAATGAGTTTTCCGGACGCGAGACGGCATTGGTCGTAGTGCGGGCGAGCCACAGACGAGTGGAATTCTTTTTTGGGGCGCAACGATCCGACGTTCAGGGTGCTGAATTTGCGATAAAGCAGAGCGAGCGTCTTCCGCCAGCGCCCGATCGGCGGACCGGCATGAACGGGATCAGCGATCATCAGCGTCGACGGCAAGAGAAGTCCGACGCGTCTAATTTGAAGTGTACCTTAGATCTTGCGGCAAAGCGGAACTCGCGGAGAATCGAGCTGCGGCAGTCTAAAGCGAGGCTCGACAGTTGAGGACCGTATTTCTGATCGACGATCATCCGGTTGTTGCGCTCGGCCTCAGGATTGCCCTTGCGAGCGCCACGACGCTGAGGCTGGTCGGGCTCGCGACAGCCCCCGACGATGGCTTGAAGGCGATCGAGGCCGTACGTCCGGATTGCCTCGTCCTCGATCTCGTCTTCGACGGTTCGGTCGCCTTCTCCGCCATCGCTCGCGCCCGTCAGATCTTGCCGAGCGCGGCGATCGTCGTCTTCTCGTCCTTGCCCGCCCGCCTCTACGCCCGCGATGCTCACGATGCGGGGGCCGATGCTTATCTCGGCAAGGACGCCGATATGGCCGAACTCGTTCGACTCATCGACGGCGTAGGCTCGGAAGCGGCGATGCGGAAGCAAGCGACGGCTGGACCGGCGCCGACCGCGATGCACGATCACCTCACGATCGACGGCGTCCACATGACGCCGCGCGAGTTGCAGATCGCTTCGAGCATCGGCCGCGGGATGTCCGTCGAGGCCATCGCGCTTGATTTCGACCTCAGCCCACGGACCATCTCGGCGCATCGCGAAAACATCCGCAGGAAGCTTCAATGCCGCGACAGCAAGGAGCTGGTCGCCCGCCTGGCACGGCTAAGAGGGCCCGATGCGAACGATTGATGACCTGTGGTTGCCGAGACTGGGAAACACGAAGGCGCTGCTTGTTCATGCGGGCTTTTACATCATCCTGGGCGCGATCTCCCTTGGGACCGCCTACGTGCAGACCAACACCGCTACGGTATGGATCCCGACCGGCTTCTCGGTCGGACTGCTGGTCGCACGCGGTCCGCGGCTCTGGCCGGCGGTGACGCTCGGCGCCTTTGTGCTGAACATCGCCAGCAACGTGTTGTCGACCAAAGCCATGCCGATCTGGGTCGAGGCCGCGATCGCCGCTCCCATCGCGGCCGGCAACACCGCGGAGGCGCTGCTGGGTTGCTATCTCGCTCGACGCTTCGCTGGCGGAGAGAAGCTCCTCTTCAAGCCGGTAAACGTCGTCGTATTCGCGGTCGTGATCGCAACCATCCCGCCGCTCGTCAGCATGAGCGTTGGCGTTGCCGCCTCGCGCATCGGCGGCCTGATCTCCTCCGCGTCGACGATGGAGGTGATGCTGACCTGGTACCTCGCCAACGCCGTCGGCATCCTCATCCTCACCGCTCCGGTCATCGCTCTGCTCGGCCACACCCCTAGCAAGCTCCCCGCGAGCATGATGATGGAGGCCGCCTGCCTCGTTTTGTGCCTCCTCTTCGTGTCCCAAGCGATGAGCGGCACGGTCTTCGTGCCGGCACTGCACGACTGGCCGCGGACCTACATGATCATCCCGCTTCTGCTCTGGGCGGCCTTCCGCTTCCGGACGGCCGGCGCCGTGTTCGCCATTTTACTGGTCGCTGCGGTCTCCATCATCGGGACGATGCGTGGCTTCGAGGCCTTCCCGAGCCAGAGCCAATCACGATCGCTCCTCTACCTCCAAGTCTTCCTTGGTCTGAATGCGGTTACCACCCTGGTCATCACGGCGGCTCTCGCGGAAATCGAGTGCTTGCGAGGCGATCTCGAGGACAAAGTCAGGATTCGGACCGGTGAGGTGGAGCGATTGCTACGCGCCCGCGCCCTTTTCACCACCCTGATCGTGCACGATCTCCAGAGCCCACTTTACGGCGTCCGAAATACCTTGAGAGCGGCTGCCAGATCGATCCGCGCCGGCCACATGACGCTCGAAGAAGTCGCTTCCGCGATGAGCATCATGGACGAGACCTGCACCGCGCTGGCCGTGCAGGTCGAAGGTCTTCTGGCGCCCCGTGACCCTCTCGATATGATGCCCGACAAGAGCCGGCCGGAACGGCTTTCCGACATCGTGGCGCGCATTGTTTCACCCCATCAACTGCCGAACGGCGGTTCCGATCGCGTCACCCTTACCTTGGAGCGGGGCGATCTGATGGTCAGACAACCGACGGAAGTCGAGCGCATTCTCGATGGCCTAATTGGCAACGCATTGAAGTTCGGTCCGCCGAACGAAGTCGTAGAAGTCTGCGCTTACCGGCACGCCGGTAATCTCGAAGTTCTCGTGGTTGACCAGGGAAGCGGCGTCCGGCCGGAGAAACTCGGCTCCCTTTTTCGTCCCGAGATGCGGGTCAAGAAAGGTCTCCAGCCAGGAGAAACAGGGGGGCTGGGCCTTTATCTCGCCAGCGAACAAGCGGAGACCCTCGGTGGTCGCCTCACCTACATCAACGATCCGTCTAGCCGATCGACATTTCGGTTGACGATCCCTGGTTGAAGCTGCCGAAAAGGCGATGCCGGCTTATCGTGCCCGTCGCCGGTAGACCGACCTGATCTTCCGACCCCTGAAATGGTCCGACCTGACGTATGACGTTCGAGCCAGGATGAGGACGGATCGCATGACGAGGAAGAGGCACGAGCCGGAGGAGATCTTCGCTAAGATCCTCTAGGCACCTGTCCGAGTGACGGTCTCGGCGGTTGGTCTGCGGGGCGAATCACTTGGTTCATGGCCAAGGTATTTCGCTCCTAATACCAACATGCACTGATCATGACCGATGCGCCCATTGGCGCAGTCCGATGGACATGATCTTCCAGGGCTGATCGGTGAGCCTGTTCAGGCCTCGCAGCAGCGATCCACGATGTCGTCGTAGGAGGTGAACACGCGGTTGCCGAGCCAGTTGTCGCGCAGGAACTGCCCCACGTTCTCCCCCTTCGACAGGCTCAGGAGGGTTGAGTTCCGGGGCCCGGGGCGGCCGTGGCAGCAGCGTGATGGTGTTGGGGACGACGAGGTCGCCGGCGACGTGCCAGCCGGCGCCCTCCAGCATCAGCACGGCGTGGGCGCGGCGGGCGACGGTGCGGCTGATGTCCTGGAGATGCGCATTCATCGCTCCCGTGTTGCAGCGGGGCAGGACCAAGGCGGCCCCCTTGCCCTTGTCGGGGCAGATCGCCCCGAAGATCCAGGCAAGCGGTGCGCTGGTCGTGCGGCAGGCGTGGGCGGGTACCGCGACGCGCCCATCCTGCGTCTCGTAAGCCAGGTGGGATGCGAGTCCTTCGCGTCCCTTGGCTTCCAGCGGTCAGGATTACCTTGATGCGGGCGCGTTCCGCGACCGTCGCCTCGGCCCGGATCTGTGCGGCCTCTTCCATGGTCAGGCGTCTCCCTTGTGGTTTGCCGGCTGGGCGGGTGATGCCGGCCGAGCGGTTCATGGTGTCATAAAGAGCGTCGAAGCTCATCAGCTCGTCGACCAGGCCGGCCGCGAGCGCGTCCTTGCCGGTGAAGACGGCCGCCTCGGTGCCGCGGACGGCCTTCGCCGACGTCCTGCGGCCATGGCCCTTGGCGACGAGTTGCACGAAGTCCTCGCGCATGGCGTCGACCTCGGCCTGCAGGCGGGCCTTCGTGTCCGCGTCGAGCGGCCGATACGGGTTGCCGTCGACCTTGCGCTTGCCGGCATAGATCAGGGTCGGCGTGATACCCGCCTTCTCCAGCGCGCGGGAGTAGTCGGCTTGCATCATCACCACGCCGATAGAGCCGGTAATGCCCGTCGGCACCGACGCGATGCGGCCTGCGCCGGATGCCATCAGGTAGCCGGCCGAGGCCGCTATCCCGTTGATAAAAGCGTTGACCGGCTTCGCGGCGTTGGCTTGACGCACCAGCGCGGCGAGTTCGAAGGCGCCGGTGGCCTCGCCGCCTGGCGTGTTGAGGTCGAGCAGGATGGATGACACTTTCGGATCCGCCATCGCGGCGCGGAGCTGGGCGGCGATCCCCTCATAGGAGGTCAGGCCCGAGCTGGCGCCGATCCATGCGCCGCAGTTGACCAAGCTGCCGGTAACGGTGACGATCGCGGCGCTGGCGTCGGTGCGCGCGTACGGCATGGTTGCGCCCGAGTCCTTGTCGCGTCGCATCCCGACGAAGCGCGAGGCGAGCGGCTCGGGACGGTCGGCGACCTCGAGGCCTAGCTGTCGTTACCAAGGAGGTTATTCAGCCTTTGCCGAGGAGATTGTTGGT
>CAXTIU010000019.1:0-62747 GCA_964244495.1 uncultured Beijerinckiaceae bacterium | reverse complement strand
CGACCTCGCGGCGGGCCGCCTCCTGCGGGTGCTGGAGGACTGGTGCCAGCCGTTCTCAGGCTTCTTCCTGTACTATCCCGAGCGCCGGCAGGTGCCGCCCGCCCTGCGCGTCCTCATCGACATGCTCCGCGTCGCGAGCTGATGATGTCCATGGCGCGTCGCGATTCGATCAGCGTCGCTCGACGGCACGAGAGGCTCGGTACGGACGTCCGCCCGCGCCGCCGGTCGGGTCTTCGCCGACCGGGGTCGGGATCGCATCGTAAGCCGATGATGTCACGCGATAGGACTTCGGCATCGGGAATCATGAAGCCGCGCGGCTTCACAGCCCGGAGCGGCACGCCTGACCGGCGTCAGTGCAGGACGGCCGCCAGCAGCGCCTTCGTCTTGGGATGGACCGGCGAGGCGAAGACGACATCGGGCTTTCCCTCCTCGATGATCCGTCCGCCATCCATCACGATGACGCGGTCCGCCATCTGACGGGCGAAGCCCATCTCGTGGGTGACGACGATCATCGTCATGCCGGACTGGGCGAGGTCGCGCATCACGGCGAGCACTTCCCCCACCATCTCGGGATCGAGCGCCGAGGTCGGCTCGTCGAACAGCAGCACCGCCGGCTGCATCGCCAACGCCCGGGCGATCGCCACGCGCTGCTGCTGGCCGCCCGACAGTTCCATCGGGTAGGCGTCCTCGCGGCCGGCCAGGCCGACACGCGCCAGCAGCGCCCGGCCGCGCGCCGTCGCCTCCGCTTCGGTGATGCCGCGCAGCAGGAGGGGCGAGACGGTGATGTTGCGCAGGGCGGTCATGTGCGGGAACAGGTTGAAGCGCTGGAACACCATGCCGACATCGCGTCGCTGTACCGCGATGTTGCGTTCGCGATCCTCGACGAGCTTGCCGTTGCGCTCGCGATAGCCGATCAGCGCGCCGTTCACCTTGATGCGCCCGCGCTGGATCTTCTCGATGTGGTTGATGCAGCGCAGCAGCGTCGTCTTGCCCGAGCCGGACGGACCGATCACCACGACGACCTCGCCCCGCTCGACGGCGAAGCTGACCTTGTCCAGCACCTTGGTCGGGCCGAACCATTTCTCGACGTCGATCGCCTCGACGAGGACCTCGGCCGGTGCCGTCATCCGGCCGGCTCCGTCAGCGCCATCGCCGGGAGGCCGGGGACCGCCGCGCGCCGGCCGATCGTCAGCCGCCGCTCGGCCCACATCATGAACAGCGTCCAGAGGCTGGTCAGGATCAGGAAATAGATGCCGAGGACGGAATAAAGCTCGAAGGTGCGGAAGGTCGCCGAATTGATCGTCTCGGTCACGAGGAGCATCTCCGAGACGCCGATCACGCTGACGAGGGTCGTGTTCTTCAGCATGATGTTGAACTGGTTGCCGATCGGCAGGAGGATCACGCGCAGCGCCTGTGGCCACACCACCTTCCGCATGGTCATCCAGGGCGTCATGCCGAGCGACTTGGCGGCCTCCGTCTGACCGCGGTCCACGGCCGTGATGCCGGCCCGGAAGATCTCGGCCATGTAGGCGGCCTCGTTCAACCCCAGCGCCAGGATCCCGGCCTGCAGGCTGCCGGTCAGGGTCCAGCCAAGCAGCGTCACATCCTCGAAGCGGAAGATGTTGGCGGCGGCGAGGCCCGTGTAGATGAACACGATCTGCACCAGCAGCGGCGTACCGCGGATGGCCCATATGTAGACCGACGCCGCGGTGCGCAGGACGACGTGTCGCGACATGCGCGCCTGGGCGATGGCGAGGCCGAGTAGCATGCCGACGACCTGCGCCGATATCGCCATCACCACCGTGAGCCACAGCCCGGTGAGGAAGGCGCCGCTCGGCGTCAGCAACTGGTCCCAGAAGTACGCCCAGTCGAAGTGCACGCCCCGATCCTCGCGCTATTGCGGGAGCACGTCCTCTTCGAGGTTCCACTTCTTGAAGATGGCGGCGTAGGTGCCGTCCTTCATCATGCCGTCCAGCTCCGTCTTCAGCGCGGCCTCGAGCGGCTTCTGATTCTTGGACACGCCGATGCCGGTCAGGATCTTGAAGTAGGGCGGGCTGCCGATCTCGAACTGTCGGGGATCAAGGTGGGCGTAGTACAGCGCCGTCTCGTAAGCGACGCCGTAGGCGACGACCTGACCGAACTGCACCTGCTGCAAGGCCGGCGCGTTCTCGGGGAAGGCGACGATGTTGATGGGGGGCTTGCCGGCCTTGGCCAGATCCTTGTTCGCGTCCTCGAGCAGGTTGGTCGCGGTCGTGCCGGTCACCGTCGCCACCTTCTTGCCGGAAAGCTCGGCGAGCGAGCCGATCTTCGGCGTGCCGGCCTTGAAGATCACCCCTTCCTGCGAGTTCATGTAGGGGATCTCGTCGATCACCTCCAGACGGGGCGCCTTGACGAAGAGCTGCGAGATGATGGCGTCGCAATGATCGGCCAGAAGCGCGGGGATCAGGCCGGCGAAGGGCATGTTGAGCCATTTCGCCTTCAGGCCGAGGCGGCCGGCGATCGCGTCGCCCAGCTCGATGTCGACGCCGACCGGCTGCTGCTTGTCGTTGAAGAACTCCATCGGAGGCAGGTTGATCGCGCTGCAGTAGGTGATCGTTTTCGAGGCGGCGATCCGATCCGGCAGTGCCGCCGCATCCGCGAACCCCGGATTGACGAGGGCGACCGCGACGGTCCCGACGAGACGCACGCCCCACTTGAACGCGCGGAACGGCCGACCCAACATCGTCATGCCTTGATCATCCACTCGCCAGCTCCGGAACACCGTGGTCTCGGCGCCAACCTATTTGATTTGAACACCCGCGCAATGCGCAATCCTTCGTTCCGCTCGCTTCGGCGTCCGAAGAGACTGGCACTATACCAATCTGCGAAATAAGTAGGCGTATGTTCAAGACGCAGGCGGCCATTTGCATGGTTTCGAGCCAGTAAACGCGTGTTGTTTCCGGCATGACGCGCGTTCGACCGCAGGCGGTTCGACGCGCGATCCGAGGGACGCCTCCCGGGCGAGCCATCCCGGAACGGGCACGGAGCCGTCGCGGAGGGTGGGTGGACACGCCCCGCACTCGCGGGCCGGCCTAGTAGGCCAACGCGTAAGCGGGGAAAACATCCGACTTCGTGCCGCGCGGGTCGGCCGCCGCTTCGAGCACGCCGGTCGTCGGGTCGCGCTCCGTCGCGCAAAGGAAACCTTCCGTCCAGGCCGGCGCCACGTCGACCTCGTGGCCGCGCACCGACAGGGCGTCGAGCACATCGGTGCCGACACTTTCCTCGATGCGCAACCGGTTCAGGAAAGCCTCGTGCGGGTGAAAGGTGCCGGGGAAATGCTCGCTCGAGAACTTCGGGGCCTCGATCGCCCGGTTGAGCGGCATATCGAAGACGACCCGATTGAGGAAGAACTGCAGCTGCCATTGATCCTGCTGGTCGCCCCCCATGCTGCCGAAGGCGATCCAGGGTTTGCCGTCCTTGGTCGCGATCGAGGGGCTGATCGTCGTGCGCGGGCGCTTGAACGGCGCCACGACGTTGGGGTGGTGATCCGGGCCGAGGCGACAGTTGGACAGCCGCGTGCCCAGCGGGAAGCCGAGGGCCGGCATGACTTCCGACGACCTGATCCAGGCGCCGCTCGGCGTGAAGGCCGCCGTGAAACCCTCCTCGTCCATGGCGTCCACGTGGACCGTACCCGGTCCCCATGCCGCGCCGCCGAGCCGCTGCGAGAGCGGCAGGAGCGCCGCGCCCATACGGGGGTCGCCGGGGCGCAGCGACCCGTCGGCGCGGGCGCCGATCAAGCCGGCGCGGGTCGCGCCGTAGGCGTCGCTCAGCAGGGCGTCCCCGGGCACGTCGACGAACGCCGGGTCCCCGTAGAACTGCTCGCGGTCCGCGAAGGCGAGTTTGATCGCCTCGATGACGAGGTGAACGTACTCGCAGGAGTTGTGGCCCGCCGCCCTGAGATCGAAGGCCTTGAGGATCGAAAGGCTCTGCAGCAGGGCCGGCCCTTGCGTCCAGAAGCCCGCCTTGTGGAGGTCCACGCCCTCGAAGCTGATAGAGGCGGGCCGCTCGAAGGGCGCCTGGAAGCGATCGAAATCGGAGCGTTGCAGCAACCCGTCCCGCGCCGCCACGAACGCGACGATCTCGCGTGCGACGTCGCCCTTGTAGAAGGCGTCGAACGCCGCCCGGAGCCCGGTCTCGCGCGTCCCGCCCGCCTTCTTCTCCGCCTCCGCGAGGTAGGCGTACGTCGACCCGAGCGCGGGATTGGTCATGATGGTCCCCTCGACGGGACCCACGCCGCCGGGACAGTACAGGGCGGCCGAGCCGGGCCATTCCCTCGCGAAGCGGGCGGCATTTGCCGCGATGCCGAAGTTGTGCTGGTTCAGCAGGCCCGAATGGACCGGGAAACCATTGGCGGCGAGGTCGATGGCGGGAGCCGCCAGATCGGCGAAGCGGAGCCGGCCGTAGCGGGACGCGGCGGCGAGCAGCGCGCCCATCGCGCCAGGCACGCCGGCCGCCAGGACGCCGTCGGGCGGGATCCGGTCGTAGCCCCGTTCGCGGAACGCCGCCGGGGTCGCCGCTTCCGGGGCGACCATGTTGCCGTTGATGCAGACGGGGCCGGCCTCGCCCGGCGCGTGGATCAGGATGGGGATCTCGCCACCGATCGTATTCATCTGCGGATTGACGACGCCCTCGACGAGCGCCGCCGCGATGGCGGCATCCACCGCGTTGCCGCCGGCCTTGAGGATGTCGATACCGGCCATCGGCGCGAGGTAATGCTCGGCGGCAACGGCGCCGCGCCTGCCGAACATGCGAGGGTGGAACGGCATGTCGTCGGTCGCCGTCAGCCGGAAACCGCGCGTGCTCTGATTGGTCCTCATTCCCATCCTCCATCGTCCTTCGATAAGGTCGAGGTGCCCCGGCCCGCGAGCGACATCGCCCGAACACGCGGCCCGCCCTCGCGTGACGGCCTGCCGCTCGAACGTAGCCTAGGGGGTCGGGCATCCCGCGCAAGGTGACGGGGATCGCGAAGTCGCGCCGGCGCCTCGTCCCATCGCGGCCTGCCTCGAACGCCGCCCGTGGTCCCCACTCGCTCGCGGCGGGGGTGTGCCGCCGATCGGAAGCGCCTCCTCATTCGACCATGAAGGCTTCCTGGGGCAAGCGACGATCCCCTTCGTCTCGCCACCAGGTCCGTCCGCGATCCGCGTTCGCCGCGTGAAACTGCCGGTCTAGGCCCGTGGGGAGTTTCGGATGCGTGCGGGCGTACGAGACGCTCCGAGGAACGAACCCGCCCGACGGGGCGGCGGCTGTGGGGTCTGGAGGATCGGCTCGTGCCGGCGCACGGGGGCGGGGCCGTCTAGGCGTCGCTCAGCACATGAACGGCGCGGGTGGCGAGCATGTCCTTCACTTCCGCGGCGTAGGCGGCCATGTGCGGCGCGTTGGCATGGGCTCGCAGGGCCTCGAGGCTTTCCCACTTCTCGATGACGAGGAAGGTGTCCGCGCCGATCGGTGCCTGGATGTCGCCCGCCCCCTCGGCATCGATGGTCGGACGATATTCGATGCAGCCCTTCTCCGCCTGAACGGCCGGCACGTTGGCGCGGAACGCTTCGAGCGCGGCGGCGCGCCGGCCCGGCTTGGCGGTGATGATGGCGACGACGTGGATCATGGCAGGCGCCTCTCGGGTTCACGCGGGGATGACCGGCATCGGAACGATTAGATCATCGCGCATCCCCTGTCAGCCGTCCGACCGCGAGCGTCATCGCTGCGCGAACGTCCCGGCGTAGCGCTCGCGCAGCACCGCCTTCTGCACCTTGCCCATGGCGTTGCGCGGCAGGTCGGCGGCGAGGACGATCCGCTTCGGGCGCTTGAAGCGGGCCAAGCCCGGGCCGATCGCGGCGGCGATGGCGTCCGCGTCGAGGTTGACGCCCCGCTCGCCGACCACGACCGCCAGGACGCCCTCGCCGAAATCGGGGTGCGGCACGCCGACCACGGCACTCTCGGCGACGCCGGGCTGGGCGTCGATCGCCAGCTCGACCTCCTTGGGGTAGACGTTGAACCCGCCGGAGATGATGAGATCCTTCGAGCGCCCGACGATCTGGATCACGCCGTGCTCGTCCCGCACCGCGATGTCGCCGCTGACGAAGTAGCCGTCGGCGGTGTGCTCGGCGGCGGTCTTGGCGGGGTTGCGCCAGTAGCCGGCGAACAGGTTCGGCCCCTTCAGCTGGAGGATGCCGGCCTGCCCGGCGGGTGCCTCCGATCCATCCTCGGCGGCGATGCGGACGCTCACGCCGGGCAGCGGCCGCCCGACCGTGCCGGCCCGGCGCGGCCCCTCGTAGGGATTGGACGTGACCATCAGGGCTTCCGTCATGCCGTAGCGTTCCAGGATGGCGTGCCCGGTGCGCCGCTCGAAGTCCTGGAACGTGCCCGGCAGCAGCGGGGCCGATCCGCTGACGAAGAGGCGCATGGTCCGGCAGGCGGCGGCGTCGAAGGCCGGCGTGTCGAGGAGCCGCGTGTAGAAGGTCGGGACGCCCATGAACACGCTCGATCGCGGCAGGTCGCGCACCACCGCCGCCGGGTCGAACTTGTCGTGGAAGATGGTCGTCGATCCGTTCAGCAGCGCGCCGTGCAGCGCCACGAAGAGGCCGTGCGCGTGGTTGATCGGCAACGCGTGCAGCAGGACGTCGCCCGTGCGCCACGCCCACGCGTCGTGGAGCACGAGGGCGTTCGACGCGAGGTTGCCGTGGGTGAGGACGGCCCCTTTCGATCGCCCGGTGGTGCCGGACGTGTAGAGGATGGCGGCCGGGTCGTCGGGTGCCGCGTCGACCGTGTCGCCCGTGGGCGGCGTGCCGGCCCAGGGCGCCGGGCCGGCGTCGAGGATCGCCCGCCGTCCGCCGAATGGGACGCGAGCCCCCGCCGCGCCGGGACCGGCCACGAGCAGGGCCGGTGCCGCATCCTCCAGGAAATAGGCGACCTCCGGCTCGGTGTAGGCGGTGTTGAGGGGGATGAAGACCGCGCCGGCACGCAGGCAGCCGAGGTACAGCAGCACGGCGCCGACGGATTTCTCGACCTGCGCGACGACGCGCTCGCCGGTTTCCACGCCGTTGCCCCGGAGCCACGCGGCGACCCGCAGGGTGTCCTCGAACAGGCCGGCGTAGGTCAGGGCCGGCCCCTCGCCGGGAACGAGGAAAGGCTGGTCCCCGCGCCCGCGCGAGCCTCGCGTGAGGATCGAGAACACGTTCCCGCCCGCGCCGTCACGGGCGGCGTTCGCGACCGGAGCCTTCGCGATTGGCGGCATCGGATGGGCTCCTCAGGGGCGGCGATCGGGATCCTCACCCTACGGCGGCGCCACGGGGATTTCACCTCGGTCCTATGGGAGAGGAACGGGCGCCGTGGGAGCCGCCTCAGGCCCGCGCGGCCCGGCCATCCAACGGGTGGGCCGGCGCGGCCCGCGGGCGCTCGCGCCCGATGAGGAGGACCAGCAGGGACGCGGCGAGGCAGATGAAGCCGGCGGCGAAGAAGGCGGCGCCGTAGGTGCCGGTCGCGGTCCTCACGAAGCCGGCGCCCCAGGCCGCGAGCGCCCCGCCGACCTGGTGGGCGGCCAGGATCCAGCCGAACATCAGCGCCGCGTTCTCCTTGCCGAAGGCGTGCTCGCTGAGCCGCAGGGTCGGCGGCACCGTCGCGATCCAATCGAGCCCGTAGAAGACCGCGAACAGCGACAAGCCGTAGAAGCTCATGTCGAAGGAGAACGGCAGGACCATCAGCGCCAGGCCGCGCAGCCCGTAGTACCAGAACAGCAGCACCCGGCTGTCGAAGCGGTCGGTCAGCCAGCCCGACGCGGTGGTGCCGACGAGGTCGAACAGGCCCATGAGCGCGAGCAGGCCGGCGGCGCGCACCTCGGGAATGCCGTGGTCGACGCAGGCCGGGATGAGGTGCGTGCCGATGAGGCCGCTCGTCGAGGCGCCGCACACGAAGAAGGAGCCGGCGAGCAGCCAGAAATCGCGCGAGGCGAGCCCCACCCCGAGCGCGCGCAGCGCCCGCACGGCGGGGTTGACGGCGTGCACCGGGGCCGGCTCGACCGCCGTGCCGCCGTAGGGCGGCAGGCCGAGGTCGGCCGGCCTGTCGCGCATGAGGAGCAGGACGGGCGGCACCATGGCCAGGGCCGCCCCGGCGATCGCCAGCGACGTGGCGCGCCAGCCGATGTCGGTCGCGGCCTTGGCGAGGAGGGGCAGGAACAGCAGCTGTCCGGTGGCGCTGCTGGCGGTGAGCACGCCGACGACCAGGCCGCGTTGCTTGACGAACCAGCGGTTCGCGACGGTCGCGCCGAGCACCATGGCGACCATGCCGCTGCCGAGCCCGACCATCACGCCCCACAGCAGGGTGAGCTGCCAGGCGTGGCGCATGAACACGGTCAGCCCGGCGCCGGCGGCGAGCAGCACCAGCGCCGCCGACACCGTGCGGCGCAGCCCGAAGCGCTCCATCACGGCCACCGCGAACGGGCCGACGAGGCCATACAGCATGATGTTGAGCGCGACGGCGCCGCTGATCGTCGCCGTGGACCAGCCGAATTCCGCCTTGAGCGGCACGATCAGGACGCCCGGCGTCGAGCGGACGGAGGCCCCGACGAGCAGCACCAGGAAGGTCACGGCGACGACGATCCAGCCGTAATGCGGCCCCGCCCGGCCGCGTCCCGGCGTGCCGTTCGCCGGGGCAACCTTCGCTATGTCACTCGTCATGAGACCCGCCTTTCCAACCTGACGCCTTCGACGCGCTTGAGGATCGTGCGCAGCTCGCGGGCCGCCTGCCCGCCGAACGCGTCGGCGAACCGCGCCTCCGCGTCGTCCCGCAAGGCGCGGGCGCCAGCCACCACCGCGTCGCCAGCCGTCGTCAGCGCCACGAGGCGACTGCGCCGGTCCCGCTCATCGACGCGCATCGCGACGAGGCCCCGCGCCTGGAGCGGGCGCAGCAGGTGGCCGAGCGTCGACCGGTCCGCGACGAGCTTGCCGGCGAGGTCGGTCAGCCGCATCGGCCCGAACCGTTGCAGGCGGGCGAGGATCGCGTACTGGTTGAGGCCGAGCCCGGAGGGTGCGAGCGCCGCATCGTAGAGCCGCGTGACGTGGCGGGCGGCCTGGCGAAGCGCCGAGCAACTGCACAGTTCCGGTTCGTCGGTCACCTCGACACTCCAGCGCCTCGCAAGGAGACGCCGGCCCCTTGCGAAGCAGGCCAATACGGGGTATTGCCCTTACCTGTCAAGGCGGCGATCGCGGGCAGCCTCCGCCGAGCCGACCGCCGCTCGTGGGAGGATCGACCATGCCGCTTGTCCGGATCGACGTGAGCGCGGAGGCCGGGCCGGAGCTCGTCCGCATCATCGGCGATGCCGTCTACGACGCGATGACGCGCGTCGCGAACGTGCCGGAGAACGACCGCTTCCAGATCGTGACGCGCCACGCCGCCGACGAACTCGTCACGCCGGCCGACGGCTACCTCGGCATCCGCTACTCGCCGGGCGTCGTCTTCATCCAGGTGACCTGGGTCGCCGGCCGCTCCACGGAGGTGAAGAAGGCGTTCTACCGGAGCGTGGTGGACGCGATCGGCGGACGCGGCGGGATGCGCCCCCAGGACATCGTCATCAACCTGGTCGACACCGCCCGGGAGGACTGGTCGTTCGGCAACGGCGAGATGCAATACGCCCCGACGTGAGCGGCGGGCGCCCTGCCGCCGGTCCACCGCGCGGGGCCGCTCAGGCTAGGGCGGCGATCGTCGAGGCGAGCGTCCGCGCGCGCGCCGTCAGGCTGGCGATCTCCAGGTACTCCTCGGGCGTGTGGGCGCAGCCGCCGACCGGCCCGACCGCGCAGAGCGTCGGACAGCCCACGCTCGCCGTGAAGCCGGAGTCGGCGCAGCCGCCGGCGAACTCGCCGGCCACCGTCGCCCCGTGGCGCGCGCTCGCGCGGGCGTAGGTCTCGAAGAGGTTTCGCGCGCCCTCGTCCTGCACGAGCGGCAGGAACTCGCCGGTGATCGTCAGCCGCGCGTGCGTGCCCGGCACGTGCGCCCGCGCGACGATCGCCTCGATGCGGGCCATCGCGTCCGCCCTGTCCCGCGGTTCGACGTAGCGCAGGTCGATCTCGCCCGTGGCGAGCGGCGCCACGGTGTTCACCGACTGCCCGCCCGCCACGAGCCCGACGTTCACCGTCGTGCCGCGCGGAAGGTCGGTGACGGCGTGCAGCGCGATCACCTTGTGGGCGAGCTCGCCGATGGCGCTGATCCCGTCGGCGTAGCTGCCGCCGGAATGGGCGGCCCTGCCGTGGACGGCGAGCCGCATGAACACGCCGCCCTTGCGCCCGGTGACCACGTTGCCGGTGGGCCGGCCGGGCTCGGCGTTCAGCACGGCCCGCGCCTCGCGCGCGGTGGCCTCGATGATCGGCCGGCAGGCCGGCGAGCCGATCTCCTCGTCGCTGGTGAAGAGGCCGAGCAGCGGCACCGGCGCGCCGCCGGCCCGGTGGAAGGCGGCGAGCACGAAGGCGTTCATGACGAGCCCCGCCTTCATGTCGGCGACGCCCGGCCCGTAGGCGCGATCGCCCTCGACGCGGAACGGGCGGCGCGCCGGCTCGTCGCGGGGGAAGACGGTGTCGCGGTGACCCATCAGCACCACCGGGCGGTTCGCGCCGCCAGGCCCCGGCACGTGCGCCTTCAGCACGTCGCCGTAGCCCTCCACCGGCGTGGTCGCGACCGGCACGCCGTGCCCGGCCAGGAAGGCCGCGAGGCGCGCGCCCACCGCGTCGACGCCGGCCTTGTGGGTGGAGCCGGAATCGATGTTCACGAGGTCGGCGAGGAGCGCCAGCATCGCGTCCCGCTGGCTCGCCAGCCAGGCGACGGCTTCGGTCTCGGGCATGGGCGACCTCCGGTGCGCGGGGGGATCATCGCGTCGCCGATCCCTTCACGCAAGATCCCGACCGTCCCGTCCCATGCCGCCATAGGATCACGTTCCCCTCTTCGCTCCAGCGCCGTGGGCGCGAAGCTGACCTCGCCTCGGGCTTGCGGCCGTGACAGGCTCGGTTTAGGGTAGCATTACCTTTGGTCCCCCGGCCGCGTCGACCGCGACCCTCGCCTCCTGACGCATGACGCAGCTGACGCGAGAATGTGTGTGTCGCATGAATTTCACGACCGGGCCGGTGCGGCGGCCGGGGCTTGTTCGTTCGTCGGCTCGGGAGCGGGCCGAAGGAGTGTGTGATGCGGAAGGGTGGTTGCCTGTGCGGGGCGGTGCGCTACCGCGTGGAAGGCGAACCTGGCGCCAGCGGCCTCTGCCACTGCGGGACGTGCCGCAGGGCCGCGTCGGCGCCGGTGCTGCCCTACGCGGAGTTCCTCGCCGACCGGTTCGCCTTCAGCCACGGCCGGCCGGCGGAGTACCGCTCCTCGCCGGCGGTGACGCGGAGCTTCTGCGGCCGGTGCGGCTCGCCGCTGACCTACCGAACCACGGATGCCCCCGATCGCGTCGACGTCATGACCTGCAGCCTCGACGACCCCGGCTCGATCACGCCGGCCTTCCACGTGTGGACGCGTGAGAAGGTGGCTTGGGACCACGCGGACGACGGCCGTCCGGCCTACCCCGGCTCACGGGCGGCGGGACCGTAGCGTTCGTCACCGAGGCGACCGGATCACCGAGGCGACCGGAGCAGGCACCGGCGGATGGCGTCGACCGCGCGGTGGGTGAGCGCGGTGGCCGCGACGTCGATGGGGCTGGGCAAGGAGGACAGCTTGGCGACGACGATGCGGTTGGCGCGGTCGACGAACAGGGTTTGGCCATGGACGCCCATCGCGGACATCATGGCCGGCGCGTCGTGGGTCACGTACCATCCGGAGCGGTAGCTCATGGTCCTCGCACCGAAGGCGCCGGCGAACTCGCCCGCGCGCCAAGCGTCGCGGTCGCCGTTGGCCGCGATGTCGTCGATCCAGCGTTCGGGCACGACCGCGACCGAGCCGCGGCGTCCGCCTTCCACGACGAGCTGGCCGAGGCGCGCGAGGTCGCGGGCGCTCGCGCAGAGGCCGCCGGTGCAGCGGGCCGCGCCCCTGCGGTCGAGCGTGATGGCGGCCGCGTCCGCCGCGCCCATCGGCTGCCACAGCAGGGTGCTGAGAAGCGTGGCGACCGAGCGGCCGGCCGCGCGCTCGATCACCCAGCCCAGCAGGTCGGTGTTCGCCGACACGTAGCGGAACGGGCCGCCGTGGGCGGCGTGGCGGAACCGGCCGCCGTGATCGGCGCGCGGCGCGCTCAGGCCCGCGAAGAAGGCGTGGAGGTTCGCCGACGCCTCCGCCGGCTCGACCGGGTCCCAGTTCGCCGCCGCGACGTAGGCGCGCAGCTGGCCCGCGTCGAGGGCGACCCCCGTCCGCATGTCGAGCAGCTGGCGGATCGTGGCGTCCCGGTAGGCGGTCGCGGCGATCTCGGGCACGTAGGCCGACGCGGGCGCGTCGACATCGAGGTCGCCGCGCTCGTCGAGGATGCCGACGAGCAGCCCGACGACCGACTTGGTGGCGGACATCAGGATATGGGCGTCGCGCGCCGCGTTGCCGTTGCCGTAGCCCTCGTGAACGATGCGGCCGTCGTGCAGGACCACGATCGCGTCCGTCGCCGTCGCCCGGAGGAAGGCCGCGAGGTCGAGGTCCGCGCCGCCGGCGTCCCGCACCGCGAAGTCGTCGAAGGGTCGGGCGGACGCGAGGGGAAGCGCCCACGCGTCGCGGGAGGCCTCGATCGGCTCGGTGGGGAGGATCGCGCGCACGTTGCGGAACGCCCAGCGGCTGAACGGGGGGCGGCGCCAGTTCGACAGGTCGGCGCGCGCCGCGGCGGGCCGGCGTTCGTCGGGGGCGTCCGTGCCCGTCACGAGCGGCGCACGACGTCGGTGCCGAGGGCGAACGCGCCGTCGGCGACTACTTCGAGGTACACGCCGCAGTAGGGGTGGCCGTAGAGCGAGACCAGCGCCTTCGGGAGGTTCATGTCGCGCAGCCCGGTCGAGGGATCGACGTCGATGGCGGCGCAGCGCCGCGTCAACCGTCCGCAGCGGAAGCCGGCGGAGCCGATCGCGACATCGCTGTCGAGCCAGTCCAGCTCAGCCCAGGCGGGCAGGCCATCGAGGTAGATGTTGGCGCGGAAGCGCAGCGGGTCGATCGCGGAGCCGCTGCGCCGCGCCAGGTCGCGGACGGAGGCCAGGTTGACGGCCGACACCGCCTTCATGAGCGTCGGCGACAGGTGGCTGACGTCGGTGAACTTGTGGCCGGCCGCCTCGACGAGGCGCGTCCCGCCCAGGCTGGCCTCGCCGACGTAGGCGTCGAAGAAGGCTTCCACCGCCACGCGCCCGCCGGGCGTGCCGAGGTCGGCCACGAGGTCGGCCACGCGCCCGTCCCGTCGAGGCGCCGCGATCGACAGCGTGCCGGCGTCGAACCGCGTCGACAGCGCGGCCAGCGCCTCGTTGCGACGCAGCATCAGGAAATGGCCCTTGTCCAGCGGCCGGGGATCGTCGGGGTCGAACAGCGTGGTGCCGAGCGCGAGGGCGAAGCGCCGGTCGTCGGCGAGCCCGGCGGCGGCGGTGACCGCGAGCCGCTCCTCGGCCTGGGGTGACAGTCCCTTCACGGGGTAGCGGTACAGGGCGGCGATGGTGGGGCGCGCGTCGGTCATGGCGATCCCTCAAGCGGGGGAAGGGCTGAGGCGGAAGGTCGTCGGTCCGCTCGGGGCGGGGATGACGAAGCGCGCGGTCCCGCCCTCGACGCTCGCCGCGACCGGCTGCGCGTCCGGCGCGCCGACCCAGGCGGCCGGATGCGCCCAGCCGCGCACGGTGACACGCAGTTCGCGCCACACCGGCTCGTAGGTCCCCTCGCGCCCGGCGAAGGCGAGGGTCAGGCCGTTGGCCGAGGCCCGGCAGCGCACCCGCTGGCGCAGGAACACGCCCCGCGCGTAGGCCATCGAGCGGCCGTCGTCGTCGTAGAGCGTGCCGTGAGCATCCTCGCCGCCGGGCCAAACGTCGAGTTCGAGGGGGCCGTCCGGCACCTCCGCCAGGCTCCGCACGAGCGACTGGCGGACCAGCACGGTCCCCTCGCGCACGTAGACCGGCAGGCGATCGAGGCGCGGCGTCTCGCTCACGGCGCGGTGGGGGCCGTCCCCGATCACCCGCGGAAAAACCTCGGCGCCGGTCCAGTAGTCGAACCAGCGGCCGTCCGGCAGGCACACGTCGTAGGGCGCGGGCGACTCCGGCGTGGGCGATCCCGCGACCAGCAGGTCGGCGCCGAGCGTGAAGGCCATGGACATGTCGCGGGGCGCGTCCAGCAGGGCGGGATGGTCGTAGAACACCGGCCGGGCGATCGGCGCGCCGGTGCGCCACGCCGCGTCGGCCAGCGCGTAGAAGGTGGGCAGCAGCCGGTAGCGCTCGGCCACCGCACGCCGCCGGATCGCCTCGTGCTCCGGGCCGTGGACCCATGGCTCCTGCGGCGGCGTGCCGAGGGCCGTGTGGTCGCGCAGCAGCGGCAGGAACGCCTGCACCTGGAACCAGCGCGTCAGCAGTTCGGGGCTCGGCGCGCCGTTGAAACCGCCGACGTCGACCGCCGTGTAGGCGAAGCCGGACAGGCCGAGGTTCAGCGTCTGCGCGACGCCGAGCTTGAGCTGCGCCCAGGTCGCGTCGTTGTCGCCGGTCCAGGTCACCGCCCACTTCTGCCCGCCGGCGAAGGTTGAGCGGGTCATCACGAAGGGCCGCTCGTCGGGGCGCAGCCTGAGCAGGCCCTCGGTCGTCGCCCGGGAGTTGAGCAGGCCGGTGAGGTTGTGCACCTCGGCGTGGCGCGTCGCGCGGGGCGCGAAGCCCGGCGTCTCGATGCGCTGCACGGCGTCGGACGGGATCGTCTTGCCCGGCGCGTCGAACACGGAGGGCTCGTTCATGTCGTTCCAGAAGCCGGCGACGCCGATGGCGGCGAAGCCCTCGTAGAGCGTGCCCCACCACGCCCGCACGTCCGCGCGGGCGAAGTCGGGGAACACGGCCGGTCCCGGCCACACCTCGCCGGTGAACACCGCGCCGTCGGCGTCGCGGATGAAGGCGTCGGCGGCGACGCCGCTGTCGTAGGGCGCGTAGCCCTCCCCCGGTAGCTTGGCGATGTGCAGGTCGGTGATGACCACCGTGTGGAAGCCCTGCGCGCGAAGCTCGGCGACCAGGGCGGGCAGGTCGGGGTAGGTGCGCGGATCGACCGTGAAGGGGCGGTCGCGGTCCTGGAAGCCGATGTCGAGCCAGATGACGTCCGCCGGGAATCCGTCGTGGCGCAGGCGCGCGGCGATCGCCCGCACTTCGGCGGCGCTCTCGTAGCTGTAGCGCGACTGCTGGTAGCCGAAGGCCCACTTGGGCGGGATCGGCGGATGGCCGGCGAGGGTGGCGTATCGCTCGACCACCGCTTGCACGCCGGCACCGGCGATCACGTACGTGTCGAGGTCGCCACCGTCGGCACTCATCGCCAGCACCTCCGCGTCGCCGTGGCCGATGTCGAACGTGGAGCGCCACGTGTTGTCGAGCAGCAGCCCCCAGGCGCCGGCCGGTCCGCCCACCCCGATCACGAAGGGGATCGCCTTGTAGATCGGGTCGGATGTCTCGGTGACGAGTTGGTCGGTGGTCCAGTTGGTGAAGCGGCGCCCGCGACGGTCGAGCGGCCCGACCTTGTCGCCGAGCGCGAGGATGCGCTCTTCCGGCGCCATGGCCTTGCGCAGGGTGAAGCCAGCGCCGGCGAAGCCGAACGGCGCGCCGGGCGCGTCGGCGAGGACCGTACGGCCGGCCAAGTCCTCGATCCGCACCGCCAGGGTGGCGCGGTCGACCCGCACGCTCAAGGCGGTGGTCCGCAGCCCAGCGCTCGCACCGTCGGAAACGTCGTCCGCCGGGACGCGGGCCGCGCGGACGTCGGCCGGGACCACCCAGGAGGCGTCCTCCGGCAGCCGCCCGTCCGGCGCGACGCGGATGCGCAGGATGTCGGCCGCGAGCGCGTCGACCCGCAGCAGCACCGGCCCGAGGCGGACCTCCAGTCCTCCATGCTCAAGTCCAGCCTTACCCAATGATGTCACTGCTCGCTTTCACAACAACAAGTCAGCTGACATGCCTTGTCCAACATTATCCAGCTTAAAACGTGGGTGAAGCCGGGCGCCTTGAGAACCTTGCGCACGGTTGCGCTCGTGGGCGGTGAGGCTGAAGGCTCTTGAATGACCCGCCGCCGGATGACCCGCCGCCGGCGCACCACGCCGTCGACCGCCCGGCCCGGTCCCGACGAGCCGGACGAGTTCGGCCTGCGGGTCGGCGGACAGGCGGGGCGGATGGCCGTTCGACCCGCTGTCCTTCGAGCCGCCCGGGTCGTGCGCGTTGAAGCGATGCACCCCGTCGCGCAGGGTCCGCCGGTCCACGCCGCCGCCGCACGCCGACGCGCTTCGGTCCATCCCGTCCAACACAGCCCCTAGCGGCAGGGGACGGCGGCCCCGGCTGGCGTGCTTGGTGGCGGCCGCCAACCGCCACAGGTCGCCCGCCGAAACGCCCTCCCGCACGCTCACCGCCGGTGCCGTGCTGCCCATCCTCCCGGCATCAGGTCAGCCGCCAAATCGCAAGCTCCGCGCGCCATGAGCGGCGGTCGAGGCTTGAATTCTCGTGCAAATCGCTCGGGAGGTTTGAAACGACTTGCAGAACGACGCCTGGTTCAGGAGGTCGCCATCACGCCGCAGCGTAGCGCGAAGGCGATCTGCTCAAGCTGAAAGGACGCGTCCAGCCGATGGAAATCGATGCAATGTCCCGCACCGGGAAACAGTTTGGCGTCGACATACGGAGCCCCGGAACAGGCGGCAGCGAACTGCGCGACCTCGTCGGCGTTCGTGATCCAAAGCCGGTCGAACTCTCCTTGGCGCATATGCACCGGCACATTGATCCCAGCCAGCACCTGCCGAGCGACGGCGGGCCACCCGGTGACGATGTCGAGCAGTTCGGCACGGGGCACGAGCGAATCGGCCTTGTGACTAAGCGCGGGCATGTCCGGCTTGAAGGTGCCTTCTGGACCGAACATGACCATGTCCTTGATCGGCCGCGGTATCTCCACCATGCCGGCGGGGAGCCGTCCCCAGTTCGCCGCGTCGTCAGGTGGCGTCTGGAGGCAAACGCCTGAGACGGCGACACCCAGCAAAGGCCAGGACGGTCGTCGTGCCGCGATCGAGAGAGCGACGGCGCCACCGATCGAATGTCCGATCAGGACGACGCCGGGCGCCGATGGCGCGAACCGCTCCAAGATCCCGCCGATCGCGGCGTCGAGCTGTTCGGCGCTGCCGGCGATGTTCGCGGAGTCTTGCGGGAGGGGCGTCGTCTCACCATAGCACGGGCGATCCACCGCCACGATGGGGAAGCCGTTGCGCTCGGCGCGTTCGAGCAGTGAATAACCCGGGATGTCGAAGTACGCGGACGTATAGGTTCCGCCATGGATCGCGACCAGGAGTGGCTTGTCGGACGCGTTCGCGTCCGGCGCGATGCGCCTGCGCCCCGACAGCGTCATCGTACCGAAACGCTCGACGAAACGGCTTCCCTCAAGTTCGACTCGATCGGTGTCGGTCACTGTCGCCTTTTCCACTTCCATCTTCCTTCGTGATGAAGCTGTAAGGCGTTCCCCTTCGACCCTCCATATGGCTTTCGGATCATGCCAAATCGCGTCGACGCCCGAAGCTGTTCGAGGGGTTTGCGCCCATCACTTGGTTTCCGAGCGTGCCGACCTGCTGCCTTGGTATTGACCGGGTCTTCGACAGCCGCGAGGTCATCGTCGATGCAGCCCGCGCGGCCTGGGACAGGTCGTCGCCCAGCTCAAGGGTCGGGCTCAGTCCATGGCGCCGACGCGTGCCGCCCCTGGATCGTCGCGGTGTGGACCACGGCCGGTCGATCCCGAGCCCTGCGAGACAACACCTAATCAGCTTTGGTCCGGCCCTGCTCGGCCTCGCGCATGAACGTGTCGACCAAGGTGTTGAACCGCTCCGGGCTCGACAGCTGCACGAAATGGTTCGGCGCCTCGACCTTGACGTGTCGGCCGCCGGTCAGCTCGGCGGCGACGTCGCCCACCGCGTCGAAGAACGGGCTCCAGCCGCCGCTGACCACCAGCACCGGGAAGCGCGCCTGCGCCACCACCGCCGCCGCCCGCCGCAACACGTCGGGTGCCGCCATCCGCGCCATCAGGAGCGCGCATCCGACCCGCTCGGCCTGCTCCGGATCGGCCTGGTAGGCGGCGGCCACGGCGTTGGGCGCGCCACCCTCGGTTTCCGCGCCCATGCTCTTCGCGAACGTCATGCCGTATTCTCCCGGCGTCTTGGCGTTCATCATCATGGTCATGATGTGGGCGCTGGCGCTCCGGATGGCGGGGTCGGTCTTGACGCGGGGATCACCCAGGAGCAGCGCCTGCAGCGCCGGCTCGATCAAGGTCAGCGAGCGGACCGACTCCGGCCGGCGCGCGGCGGCCAGCAGCGCGTCCGCGCCGCCCCAGGAGTGGCCGATCAGGTGCATGCCGTCGCCGAGCATGTCGGCGATCCAGATCGAGTCCGCCTCCATGTCGTCGAGCCCGCGCGACGGGCTCCGCCCGAAGCCGGGCCGTTCGACCACGACCAGCTGCCAGCCCCGCTCCGCCAGCGCCTCCTGTCGCGCGAACGTTCGCGGGCCACCGCCGAGCCCGCCCTGCACCCCGCCGTGCACGACCAGGACCTTCGGACCGGTGCCGCCCCAATGGACGACGTTGATCGGGAGCTTCGATGCCTCCTCCGCCGATGGCGGGGGAAGGGGAACCGGACACTGCGCGATCAGCGCCGCGCGGTGCCGTGCGACGGCGGCCGCGGGATCGCCCGCCTCCTGCGACCTGCCTGCGGGTGCCTCGGTCATCGGGTTGCTCCTCCTGAAGTCGACGTGGTCAATGACCGGAACCGATATCAACGTCCCTTGGATCCAACCCGTATGCGCCCACCTCCGCAAGCCGAGGGACGTGACGGTTCAAGAGCGCTGAGCCCGTTCCAGGCTTCGCGGTCCGTGTCGACGACGTCTTGATCGAGCGGGCGATCTCCTCGATGACACGCCCTTGGATAACTCGCCCTTGACCAGGTGCTTGCGCTCTGTCCGGCCACACATGGGATCCAGCTCTGGTCGTCCAAGCGCGATCCACCCCTTTGAAGTGAGAGAAGATCCGCGCTACCCCAATCGGCACAAGCGCCAACACGCCCAAGGACGGATATTCACAGCATCCGACCGCAGTAAGTTCAAGGTCACGAACGAGGGAGATACGAATGGAGCAGTCGCTCGATAGCACGGTGTCGCAGGTCCGCGCGGCGCTGGACAGCGCGGGACAGATGCTCGGGTACAACCCGGAAATCGAAGGCGGCCGCACGCCGCGCTTCGAGTTGTTTCACGCCGCCAACTCGATCTGTTCCCAGAAGGTGCGAACGGTCCTCGCCCACCACGGCACGCCCCACGTCGCGCGCACGCTCAACCTGTTCCTCGGACACACGTACCTGCCGAGCTACGTTCGCCTGCGGATGATCGGCTGCGAACGGTTGGGGGCGCCGCTCATGGCGGGGCACGACGGCAACACGTCGGTCAGCGCCGGCGGCTGCGACGCGGCCGTGGTCCCGACGCTCGTCGATTGGGAGGCGAACGAGGTCATCGTCGACTCCAAGGGCATCTGCCTGTACGTCGACGCGCTGCAAGAGGAGTCGAGGCGGCTGCGCCCGGCATCGCTGGCCGGGGACGTCGACGCGGAACTGGCGGTCGTCGACGGCCTACCCAATTATCAGCTGCTCATGGGCAAGCGGCCCGACGCGGACGAAGCCGCCGTGCGGGAGGGCAACAGCGGGCCGAGCTTCTCGTTGAAGAAGGTCGAGCGGTGTGACCGCCTGCTGCGGGAACACGCGGACGACCCGCAGCTCGTGCGGGCCTATGCGGCCAAGCGCGCCAAGGAGAGCGACGCCGCCGACAACCTGTTCTCCGCCGCTGCGATGACGTCCGCCTACGCGACCGCCGCTGCGGCCTGCGAGACGCTCGACGCCAAGCTGCGCCGTCGCGGCTCGCCCTGGCTCTTCGGCGACGAGGTGACGATGGCCGACTTGTTCTGGAGCGTCGAGCTGCTCCGGATGAAGAACGTCGGCGCGAGCGACTTCTGGGAAGGGGGTCGACTGCCCGAGGTCACACGCTTCGCTGCCGCGGCCGAGCGCCTCCCCGCGATCAGGACGGCCATCCTCGAGTGGCCGGGCGCGCTGTTCTGAGGCGACCGTCGCGCCTCGACCCGACGGGCCGAGGCGCGACGCTCATGGGACGGACGGCAGGGCCGTCTGCCAGAACGCGCACTTATGGTCCGCGCCGAACGAGGCGCCGAGCGTCGCCGGTGCCGGGACGTTCAGCGACTCCAGGGCGACGGCCCCGGCCGTCACCTTCGGCCAGGCGGGAAGACCCGCGCCGTTGGGATCGCCGCTCCTGGCGAAGTTCGACCAGTACCGCACCATGGTGAGGGCGAGCCCGTTCTCGGCGGGCGTGAGCGGGTGGGGGATGCCGCGACCGCCGTGGAACATCGGGAAGATGAACTGGAGTTCCGACGTGTGCGCCGCGCCGTAGGGGAAGCTCGCCGGCGGCATGTACATCGGAGCATGCCGATCATCGAACTCGTAGCCGTAGACCGGCACGGTGCGGGCCATCCACCCGTCGTAACGGATCGCGGCGCAGGAGAAATACGCGTCGGTTTCCGCGGCCGCGAGCGCTTCGCTCGGGGAGCCGAACGCCTGCGGTTCGTACGCGGCGGCGACGTTCGGCGCGATCGCCCCGAAGAACTTCGCCAGTTCGCCCGCGTACCGGTCGGCGGCGAGGGGCTTGCCGGTGTTCAGCTCCGTTCGGGCGAGCGGCCAGCGCCATTCGTCGTGGTTCGTGCCGTTGATCACCGGGACCCGGTTGAAGGTCCCCTCGCGCAGGACCGTATCGATCGGCCGCGGAAGGATCGACCCGCCGATGATCAACCCCGATATGAACGGCATCTGCCGCGCGATGATCTCGCCCACGGGGAGACGCCGCAGGCAAGCCGCCACGTCCTCCTTGCAGCCGGACGCCGCCGCGAACCCGGCGCCGTAGCCGATCGCCTTGGCCAGCGGCGTGATCACGCTCCTCGGGACGGCCTGGGGTTCCTCGGCGTAGTCGATGTAACCGCTCTCGAGGATCGCCTTGTGGAAGAGGCCCTTCGATTGCGGCGAGGCCATGTGCCCGTAGGCGCTGATCGCGCCGGCCGACTCCCCGAAGATCGTGACGTTGCCCGGATCGCCCCCGAACCGGGCGATGTTGTCGCGAACCCAGCGCAGTGCCAGCTGCTGGTCCATCAGCCCGTAATTGGCGAACGCGTGCCCTTCCGCGTCGAGGTCGCGCTGCGAGAAGAACCCGAGCAGGCCGAGACGGTAGTTGATGGACACCAGGACGACGTCGCCTTGGGTGACCAGGCTCGCCGGATCGTAGTCGTTGCTCCCGCCGGCGAAGAATCCGCCGCCCGGTATCCAGAACATGACGGGAAGTCGAGACGCCGCCGTCGCCGATGACGGCACGAACACGTTCAGGAACAGGCAGTCCTCGGTCGCGCTCGGGGCGGAGAACTCGCCGACGGCGGCCGTCTGCGGGCAGCGGCTGCCGAACGCGTCCGCCTTCCGAGGGGCGGTCCAGGGTGCGGGCGCCTGCGGCGGCCTCCAACGCAACTCCCCGACCGGCGGCGCCGCGTAGGGGATACCGAGGTACGTCGTGATCGCGCCCGCGACGACGCCCTGGACGGGACCGGCGCTGGTGGCGACGACCACGTCGGCCCGCGCCCGGTCCGTCATGGAGGCCGTCGCGCCGGCACAGATGAGGAGTTCAAGGGCCGCCGCCAGGACCAAAGGAAAGAACCGCAACGCTGCCTCCATCCGGTTGAATGCTAGCCTATGTCCGCGCGGAACCGCGAGCCGATGGCAATCGAGTTCCCTCGATCACGTCCCACTCGCGCCAGATAAGGTTTCGCGCGGGTGATCCTGTGCGACGCCCGTCGGCCACGCGTCGCAGGTTTGGCGCCCTAGGTGCCGTTCGCGTCGCCGAGCTTGAACAATCGCTGCGCGTTGGTGCGGCCGATTTTCAGCCGATCCGCTTCGCTGATGGAGGCGGCGTCGAACCAGTCGGTGGCGTGGTCGATGTTCTCGAACGGCCAGTCGGTGGAGAACAGGATGCGGTCGGAGCCGATCTCCAGCATGGCGTCGATCAGGGACTGAGTGCGGAAGTTGCCCGAGGTCGTCAGGTAGAAGTTGGCGTGGAAGTACGCGGCCAGCTTCTTCTGCGCGGGATAGGCCGGCTTCAGCTTGATCCAGGCGTTGCGGTTGTCGATGCGCCACATGCTGTAGGGCAAACCCTCGCCCAGGTGGCCGAGGATGATGGTGAGCCCGGGATGCCTGTCGAACAGGCCGGACGCCATCAGGCGCAGCGCGTGCACCGCCGTTTCCTGGCCGAACGCCCAGGTCGGGCCGAGCAGCCAGGGGTGGTCCTTGTAGATGCGCGCGTCAGCGGGAAGCGGATTGCGCGGGTGGAGGTAGAAGGGCACGCCGAGCGCCGCCGCCGCCGCCCAAAATCCCGCGAACTGCGGCAGGTCGTAGTAGACCGGTCCCTCGACGCCGGCGATCTCGGAGAAGCCATTGACCAGCGCGCCCTTGAAGCGGAGGTCCTTGACGCAGCGCTCCAGCTCGCGCGCCGCGCCGTCCGGATCCTGCATCGGCAGCGCCGCCAGACCCTGAAAGCGGGTCGGCCGCTTGGCGACCTCCTCCGCCAGGAAGTCGTTCGCCCGCCGCGCCAGCTCGGAGGCCTGGTGTGGGTCGGCGACCGACTGCACCGCCGGCGCGTTGAGCGACAGCAGCATCATCTCCATCCCGTGCGCGTCCATGAGCTTGAGGCGCGTTTCCTGGATGTCGAGCAGGCGGTGGCGCAGCTCGGACCAGATGATCTTCGGCATCTGCCCGAGCGAGTCCTCCAGCGTCTCCTCCAAGGAGAAGTGCTCCTCAAGACCGATCTTGCCGTCCATGTCCTACGTCCCCCAACCCGTGACGATGCCCGTTCCAGACACCACGAACGATCGGCCAGCCGACCAACCCTAAACCGGCGCCAATGTGCTTCCGTCCAGCTGAACGTCGAACGGCCTCGCCGCCGAACACGGCGCCACCTGATCGGGCGCCGCGAGGGTGCTCGCGAGCCGGTCAAGCAGTCCGCATAGGTGCTCGCCGCCCTCGGCCGTGCCGTAAAGGTACCAGTCCGGGCGCACGACCGCGACCGAGCATCGATGGTGGGCGAACCAAGCCGCGTAGCACCCGTCCTCGTCGCGGAGCCCAGGGCCGGTTTCCGATCTCACGAAGGTCGCGACACGTCCGCCGATGGACTCCCACCCGTCGCGATGCGCCTGGGTGAGCCCGTCGAGTACGCCCGGGTCAGCCGCGACGATGCACCAGCCCGGCCCGACGACGTCGTCGAAAAGGCCGGCCCGCTCGCCCGATCGCACGCGCCCCTGCGGGAAGTACGCGCCCGCGTCGGCGACGAGACCTCCGGTCAGACCGGGCAAGCGCACCTTGTCGGGCGATTGATGCGCGCGCCGCAGCGCGAGGAAGCGCTCGTCGCGCTGGCGCGCCTTCACCGGGTCGCGCAAGGTCTGGATCCGTCCGAGTTCGATGGCCTTCTCCGTGATGAAGCGGACGTGCGGCTCGCGCTCGACCTGATAGGTGTCGAGGAGGGCCTCGTTCGCGCGCCCAGTCAGCACGAGGTCGAGCTTCCACGCGAGGTTATGCCCGTCCCGGATGCCCGAGCACATGCCCTGGCCGAGGAAGGGCGGCATCTCGTGCGCCGCGTCGCCGGCGAGGAACACCCGGCCTCGGCGCCATCGATCCACGATGCGGGAGCGGAAGACGTAGTTGACCGCCCTTATGAGTTCCGCGTCGTCCGGGCCGAGGTAGGCGCCGACACGCGCCCAAACCCTGGCCGGCTCGGTCGCCGTCTCGGGCCTCTCGTCCGGCTCGAGCATGAAGGAGAAGCGGTGGTGGTGGGGGCCGATGCGCACGATCGAGATCGGTTGGGCCGGATCGCACACCTGCCGGAACATCGGGAGATCCTCGACCGCGCGCTTCATGTGGAAGTCGCAGACGAGCCAGTTCTCCTGGAAGCCGTAGTCGTCGACCTTCCCGCCGATCGCTTGGCGCACGAAGCTGCCCCCGCCATCGGCGCCGACGACGAAGCGCGCGCGAAGCGACTCCCGCCGACCATCGGCGGAGACGCCGCTCACCGTGACGCCGTCCTCGTCCTGATCGAGACCGGACACCGTGAAACCCTGACGGACCGTGACGGAAGATAGGGCCTTGTCGTGCCGGTCAAGGACCGCCTCGATGTGAGGCTGATACATCATGTAGAGCGCGGCCCAGCCGCCTGGCGCCATCGCGTCGTACTCCAGCCGCACGAGGATCTCGCCATCGGCGTTCACCCAGTCGTAAGCGTCCTGGGCGACGATGCCGTCGGCGAGCGCGTCGGTGAGACCGAGCTTCTGGAAGGTCCGCATGGTCTCGTCGTCGAAGACCGCGGCGCGCGGCAGGTTGTAGAGGCCCTTGTAGCGCTCGAGGACCACGACGCGATGGCCGTGTTGACCGAGCAGCGCGGCCAAGGTCATGCCGGCGGGACCATAACCGATGACGGCCACGTCGAAATCAGTCATGGAAACCCCCCTTCCTCGGGCATCGAGATCTCGGCGACGTCACGACATGGCGACGTGGCGTGGCGCGAGACCGACTTCCTGGTACCCGCCGCCGCTCTCGTCCGGCCAGTTGACGGCCCGCTGGAACGCCGGCCTCGATGACAGGCGACGATACCAGTCATGGACGCGCGGGCGGCTCGCCTCGGACCAGAACCGGTCCTGTCCAAGCGCACTCAGGCGGAACATGTAGGGCGCGACCGTGATGTCGGCCAAGCTGAAGTCGCCTATGATCCAGGGACCGTCGGCGAGAGCCGCCTCGAGGTCGTCGAGCAGCAGTTCGAGGTCCCGGCTCGCCTGGGCGAGTTCCTGTTGCGTGATCTCGTTTCGGATCCCGCGACCGTGCAAGTCGCGCAGGAACCTCGTCGGGCGCTTGCCGGCCTGCACGTGAAGCTCCTCGTCCGACCAGCGGTTCCGCAGCTTGGGCAGGATGTACTTGACGAAGGTGAGGAGCGCGATCGGGGCCAGCCCGCCCTCGCAGACGCGGACGTACTCCCGCATCCGCGCCGCCGCGTAGGGATCCGCCGGGATCAGCCTCGGCCCGGGGAAGGCCTGGTCGATGAACTCGTTGATGATGACCGACTCGCGAATGGGTCGACCGTCGCAGACGAGCGTCGGAACGACCCCGTCGGCGTTGATGGCGAGGTACTCCGGCGTCAGTTGGTCGAACGCGAACAAGTCAACGTATTTGCTTTCCCAATGGACCCCTTTCTCCTCCAGCGCCATCCTGCAGCGGACCGAGCAGACCGAACTCCAGAAATGGTAAAGCTGGACCGATTTCGGGGCCGAACGGCCCGCCTCGCCGGACATCCTCGTTCTCCTAACTGTTGAATCTCGACGTCGCGGATCCGCCCCCGCGCGGCACGAGGGGAGCGGATCGCTCGGGATGAGGGCACTCGCCGGGCATCGCGAAGGGGATGCTGGGGACCAACTGTGCGGCGGCAAGGGTCAGCGGGTCACGTCCACCCATCCTATCGACGCTCGCGTCCATGATGGTTCGCGTCCGGAGACCGGCGAACACCGCGGGATGACCACCCACGGGAGCGATGCGCGAGACGTCGTCGCGAGACCGCGGGCAATGCCGACATGGGCGAGTTCCTCCGAGGACGGCTTGTGAACGCCGGTTTGGCGCCATCATGACTTCGCGCAAACACTTGTCAAACACAAATTTTGCGATGCGCAAGGGTTGGTGTTCGAGGCGTGTGCCCTGTCGCGTTGACACTGCGGCGACCGGTGGCGAGAACATGACGAGGATGGCTACCGGGACGCCGATGTACAAACTCACTAAATCCCTGCCGTTCATGCTGCTGACGATCACCAGTCGCGTGACCAGCGCGTTCGCCGTCGAGCTCGCGGAGGACCGGCTGACCATCCCCATGTACCGGGTGATGGCGGCCCTGATCGAGCGCGAAGATCAGCGTCTCGGCGAACTCAGCGAGATGATCTTCATGGAGATCACCGCCTTGTCTCGTTTGATCGGAGCGATGAGCAGTCGTGGCCTCGTGTCACGGCACCGGCAGGAGAAAGACGAGAGATCGCTACGCATAAACATCACGATGCAGGGGCGCGCGCTTGTGACGAAGCTCATCCCCAGGGCAAGACACTTCGAAGGTATCGCCGTTCGCGGGATCGAGGACGCGGAACTCGAACTCCTGTCCGAGCTGTTGTCCAAAATCCTCGTCAACGTCGAAGAGTTGAGGGACCCCGTCGTCGAACGCCGCACGCTGCTGGAAATGCCCGCGCACCGAGCCCAGTCTTGGCTGGACCGGAGCGGGGAGCAGGTCGCCACATCCACGCCGGACCGGGTCGTAGGGACGATGGATGTGCCGGCGGGCGCGCGGGGGCGCAAGAAGGCGAAGATGTAGGCGGGCCGCCGAGGCGCCGGTCGCCGTCGGCGACGACGCGCGGACCAGTGGCTCGCTGGCGCCGGTTTCAACCACCTCGCGCGACCCGTCGGCAGGCGTGCGAGAGCCTCGGCGGATGAACGCGTCGGTGGCGAACGTCATGGTGCGGGTGCGGTCGGCCCCTTCGCGGCGACCATCCTTGCGCCGGAAGGTGACGCCGGTCCCGTTGCGCGCGACGGGCCGCTGGTTCGCGAGGGCGACCTCACGCCTCGCGCAGGAGCATGACATCGCCGGTCGCCGAGCGACCGTCGATGTCCCCGCGAGACGATCCGTCGAGCTTGAATACGCCGGAGTCGCCGGCGTAGACCGTCAGCCTGTCCTTCATGTCAGACACGAAACCGCGTCCGAGCGTGCCGACCATCCGGCGCTCGGCCCCCGCGACCCCCTTGCGTACCGCTTCGAGCATCGCGAGCCCGTCGGCCGTGAAGGCGACAAACTTGGCACGCCGGTCGTCCGGGTCCGGGCGACGTTCGACGAGTCCGGCGGCCTGCGCCTTGTCGACGAGTTCCAGCATCGCCTGCTTCGTCATGCTCGCCCGCGCGGCGATGTCGGTCAGCCGCGTGCCGCCGAGGTCGAGGGCGCGGAAGAGCGGCATCTGGACGTGGACGGCCGTACCGCAGCCGCGCTGGCGGGCGATGCGCAGCATGTCGCGAACGAACGCGTCGGCCGCGTCCGACAGCACGCGCCCGGCGTCCGACCCTCGCCTCGCCTCCTCGCCGTCCGGCGCGGGGCCGGTGCGATCCCCGGCCGCGACATAGACGTCGAGCCCGGCCTTCAACGCGTCCAGGAAACCACGCCCGACCGCCTCGGCCAGGTGGCGTTCCGCCGCCGCGATCCCCTCGCACAGCACCTCGCGCGTCCGCAGCCCCCGTGGCGTGAACGCGATGATCTTCGCCCGCATGTCGCTGCGGTCGGGCCAACGCTCGACGAAGTTCGACGCTTCGGCCTTGTCGACCAGATCCGACATGCTCTGCTTGGTCATGCACGCCCGCGCGGCGAGGTCGGTGAGGCGGGTGCCGCGCCCGTCGAGGTTCTCGAACAAGGCCATCTGGACCTGCGGGATCGCGTCGGAGCCGCGTTCCCGAACGACCCGCAGCTTCTCCCGCGCGAACGTGTCGGCCGCGGCGAAGAGCACGCGCCCCACGTTCCGCGTCCGCCAGGCCGCGTTGCCTTCGTTCACGTCGTTCCCTCCGGGCATCCAGAGCGCGGACGCCCGCGATCATGCCTCGGACGGGAACCATCGCCAACCCGGCGCGTGGCGGTTGCCGGCGTCGTCCCGGTCCGACCATCGCCCGGCGACCGGAACACCCGCCCGACCACCGTTCCGCGACCGTGTTCCGGCGCGGGCGATCACGCGGAAACGGCGCCGACGATCGAGCGATACTCATCCCGTGTCGGCACGTAGGCGCTCGTTCGGTTGAAGGGGCTGGCGACGATGGTGTCGACCAGCGCGTCGATCGATCGCGCGCGATAGCCCGTCGCCCGCAGGTCGGAGGGTAGGCCCAGCGCCCCGATCAGCGAGCCCAGGGCCGCGGTCAACGCGCCGGGCCCGCGCAGGCCGAGCACGGTGGCGATGCGGGCGGCTTTCGAGGGCATGTGCGCGGCGACGAGCCCGATCGTCGCCGGCAGCACGGCGGCCACGAGCACGCCGTGATGCAGGTCCTGGTCGCCGCAGGACAGGGCGACGGCGTGCGCGGGACCGAGGCCCTTGTGGATCGCCGCGCCGCCGGCGAACGCCGCCGCCATCAGCGAGGCCCTGGCCGCGTCGCCGTCCGGTTCGAGCGCGGCCGGCAGGTCGGCGAAGGCGCGCGCGAGGCCGTCGAGCGCGATGGCGTCGACGATCGGGTTCGCCGGCTCGGCGAAGTAGCCCTCCAGGCAATGGGAAAGGGCGTCGATGCCGGTCGCCGCGATCAGCCGTCGCGGCAGCGTGCGGGCGAGGTCCGGATCGCAGATCGCGACGCGCGGCACGAGCCGCGGGCCGCGGGTGCCGACCGCCGGGAGGGTGGGCTCGGCGTGCAGGGCCGCGACGGGCGAGCTCTCGCTGCCCGTGCCGACGGTGGTCGGCACGGCGACGAGGGGCGCGACGCCCGGCCCGATCAGGTCGGGCCTGCCGATCAGGTCGATGGCCGGCCGGCCGCCCCCCGCCGCGAGCGCGGCGACCATCTTGGCCGTGTCGATCACGGAGCCGCCCCCGAGCGCGACGACGCCGTCGCAACGGCCGTCGCGGTACGCCGCGTAGCCGGCGTCGACCGCGGCGGCCGTCGGGTTCTCCGGCACGTCCAGGTACCTGGCGACGGTCTCGGGCAGGAGCCGGAGCACGGTCGCGACGGTGCCGGCCCGCTCGAGGCCGCGATCGCTGAGGAGGAGCGGGCGATCGACGCCCAAAGCCGACAGCTCGCCCGGAAGGGCGGCGATCGCGCCGGCGCCGAAGGCGAGGCGCGGCAGCGGAAGTACGGCGATCATCGGGGCGTCCCTCTTTAGGCGGTGGCGAATCTCATCGCCTTGCGCGGCCATCCGAGGCGATTTAGTAAGGCAGCCTGATGGAATTACAACCATCCCCAAGGTCGGAGGGGATGGCCGATGGACCGATGAAACGGTCTCGCGACGACCATCCCGTCGAAATCGAACGACCGTCCAAGTCGAGAGCGATCCATGAACGAGAACTCGCCGATCCGGCACGCGGCATGGCACACGACCCACTTCATCGACGGGCGCTGGTCCGAAGGCGGCGGGCGAACCTTCGCCGACTACAACCCTTACGACGGCGCCGTGTTCGCCGAGGTCGCCGCCGGCGGGGCGCGCGAAGCGGAAGCGGCCGTGGCCGCGGCCGACGCCGCCTTCCCGGCCTGGGCCGCGATGCCGCCCTCGCAGCGTCAGCGGCTCTTCCTGAGGGCCGCCGACGTGGTGGAGCGGCGCGCCAAGGACATCGTCGCCCTGATGGCCGCCGAGACCGGCAGCGGCGGCGCCTTCTCGATGTTCCAGGTCAAATGGGCGGCCGACTTGCTGCGGCAGTCGGCGAGCTGGGGCTACCTTCCGGTCGGCGACGTTCTACCCAGCGACACGCCCGGCCGTTTCGCGATGGCCGTCAGGAAGCCGCTCGGCGTGGTGGCCGGCTTCACGCCGTGGAACGGCGCGTTCAGCCTGGCCTGGCGGACCGTGGTGCTGCCGATGGTATTCGGCAACACGGTGGTCCTGAAACCGTCGGAGGAGGCGCCGCTCAGCGCGGGGCTGCTGATCGCCGAGATCCTCGACGAGGCGGACTTCCCGGCCGGGGTGCTGAACGTGGTGGCCCACGCCCCCGGCGAGGCCGCCGCCATCGCCGACGTGTTCTTCGCCAGCCCGGCCGTCCGCAGCATCAACTTCACGGGATCCTCCGCCACCGGCCGCATGCTGGCGGCGCGCGCCGGCCAGGCGCTCAAGCGTATCGTGCTCGAACTCGGCGGCTACAACCCGCTCCTGGTGCTGCGTGACGCGGACCTCGAGAACGCCGTGAACACGACGACCTTCAGCGCCTTCTTCCACCAGGGCCAGATCTGCATGAACGCCCGCAAGGTGCTGGTTGAGCGCGAGATCCACGACGAGTTCGTCACGCGGCTCGAAGCCAAGGTGCGTACGCTGAAGTCCGGCGATCCGGCCGTGCCCGGCACGCTGATCGGTCCGCTGATCAACGATCGCGCGCTTCACGCGGTCGACGAGCGGGTGCGCGAGGCCGTCGCGCAGGGGGCGACGGTGGTGACCGGCGCCACCGCGCAGGGCCGGGTCTACGCGCCGACGATCCTGACCCACGTGCCGGCCGGCGCGTCGGTGTGCCGGGAGGAAACCTTCGGCCCGGTGCTGGTCGTGGAGGCGGTCGACGACGCCGAAGCGGCCTTGAAGGCGGCGTCCGACACGCCCTACGGGCTCTGCGCGGCGATCATGACCGGCGATCCCGACAGGGGCCTCGACCTCGCCCAGCGGTTCAACTGCGGGATGGTCCACGTCAACGGGGCCACGATGGCGAGCGAGCCCTCGCTCCCCAACGGGGGCGTGAAGGACAGCGGGTGGGGCCGATCCGGCCGCTACGCGATCGAGGACTTCACGGAAATCCGGCTGACGACGATGACGCGCGGCGCCGGGCGCTACCCGATCTAAGCCGATCGACCCTCGGCCGCCACCGCGAAGGACACCGGAATGACCGATCGCATCATCGACCTGTACACGCACATCATGCCGGCCGGCTACCTCGAACGGTACGAGGCGGCCCAGAAGGACCGGGGCATGGCGAAGCGCATCGCCTCGATCACGATGCTGCACGACATCGAGGCCCGCCTGCGGCTCGTGGGCCAATGGCCGGGCTACCAGCAGGTGATCTCGCCCGTGCCCCCCGGCCCGGAGCGGCTGGGGGAGGCCGGCGACCGGGCGGGCCTCGCGCGGTTCATGAACGAGGGCCTCGCCGAGCTGTGCCGCCGGCACCCGGACGCGTTCCCGGCCTTCGTCGCCGCCGTCCCGCTCGACGATGTCGACGCGGCCTTGCGCGAGATCGAGTACGCCTATGGCCAGCTCGGCGCCCGCGGCGTGCAGATCTACACGAACGTCTGCGGCAAGCCGCTCGACGGCCCGGAGTTCGAGCCGCTGTTCGCGGCGCTGGCGGCGCGCGACCTGCCGGCGTTCCTGCATCCCGCGCGCTCCGCGCGGTTCGCCGACTACCCCGACGAGGACAAGTCGCGCTACGAGATCTGGCAGGTGATCGGCTGGCCCTACGAGACGGCGGCCTGCGTCGCGCGGCTGGTGTTCTCCGGCGTCATGGACCGCCACCCCGGCCTGAAGATCGTCACTCACCACCTGGGCGGCATCATCCCGTACCTGGAGGGCCGGATCGGTCCGCTGTGGGACCAGCTCGGCTCGCGCAGCGAGGGCGACGAGAACAGCGGCGTCCTCGCCTCGCTCAAGGCCCGGCCGATCGACTACTTCCGGCGCCTCCACGCCGACACGGCCGTCGGCGGCAGCGCCGGGGCCATGCGCTGCGGCATCGATTTCTTCGGGCACGAGCGCGTGCTGTTCGCCTCCGACTGTCCCTTCGACCCCGAAGGCGGCCCCGGCTTCATCCGCGACTGCATGCGCGCGCTCGACGAGGTCGACCTCGCCCCCGAGGTCCGCTCGCAGATCGCGTCCGGCAATGCCCGGACACTGCTGCGCATCGACTGAGCGACGCGGGCCCCGCCGACGTGGCGCGCCGCGGCTCGGGAGGTCGTCGAGGTGCCTGGCGGCGGGCGCCATGGGCGGCCCGGCCCGCCCGACGAGGACGATGGCGGGTTGCCGGCAGGACTTCCCGCGACGGGCCGTCGCCAGAGCGTCGGCGCGAAATCGATCCACCGCACCGGCACCAACGCCGAGGAACCGGTGCTGGCGGGCGTAACCCGTACCGTTCGAACAACGCGCCGAGCCCTTCCATCCTTCACGACTCATCGCGAGCGGGTGCCCGAGCTTTCAAGCCCAAGACCGCGTCTTCCTCATCAGCCCGCTAAGGTGCTCTGGATCATGCCGACGCACCTCGACACCCCTTTAGATTCATCGTCTTCCATCACAGCCAAGCCGGACCGTGTTGCCATGATGCTCCCGAAACCCGTCTACAAACCTCCCTTCTCCATCACGCGGGCCAGCCACGTCGTGCAGCGGGTTCGCGATCTGGCGGCGAGCCGCCGCTTCTACGTGGACCTGATGGGGTTGGTGGTGAGCGACGAGGAGGCCTCGACGCTCTGGCTCCGCGGCCTGGAGGAAGGCTGCCATCACAGCCTCGTGCTGAAGACCGGCGAGCCGGCCTGCGAACGGGTCGGCATGCGGGTGCTCACCGAGGAGGACCTCGACCTCGCGAAGACGCATTTCGCGGCGGCCGGCTTTCCGACCGCCTGGGTCGAGGTCGAGCATCAAGGGCGCACGTTTCACACGGTTGATCCGGCCGGCACGCCGCTCGAGTTCTGCGCCACGATGGAGACCCGCCCGCGCCTCTTCCACCACGTTGAAAGCTACCGCGGGGCCTGCGCGCAACGCCTCGACCACATGCAGGTCCTCACGCCGCGCGTCGCCGAGAGCCTGGCCTTCTACGCCGCCATGGGGTTTCGCCTGTCGGAATACGTCGTCCACGAGGACGGCGAGCGTCTCCTCATGGTCTTCCTCCAGCGCAAGGGGAACCCGCACGACATCGTCTTCGCCGATGGGCCCGGGCCACGTCTGCACCACGTGGCCTACACCGTTCCCGACACGCAGCACCTGATGACGACCGCCGACCTCCTGGTTCGCGCCGGTTGCGCCGCGCAGATCGAGTTCGGACCCGCCCGGCACTTCAGCCCCGGGCTCGCGCGGTTCCTTTACGTGCGCGACCCCGACGGCCATCGGGTGGAGCTGTTCCCGAGCCATTACCAGACCATCGACATCGAGGACGAGCCGATGCGCTGGGAAACCGGGGATTGTCACATCGGCGGCTGGCAGACGCCGCCCGAACGCTGGCTGAACGAGGCGACGGCTTTCACCGACGCCGCCGCCACCGGCGAGCGCTGGGGAGGCGTCCGATGAGGATCGTCAGCTTCCTCGACGGGGGAACGGTGCGCGTCGGGATCCGGGCCGGCGACCGGGTCCGGGTCCACCCGACCGCGGCCTCGCCGCTCGATCTCGTCACCGACAGGGCGGCGCACGCGCCCGGCGCCGACCTCGCGTTCGCGGACCTCGACCTGCTGCCGCCGATCCCGCGGCCCGGCAAGATCATCTGCATCGGCCTCAACTACCGCAAGCACGCGGAAGAGGGCGGCAACCCGATCCCGGATTACCCCGCCGTGTTCATGCGCGGCACGACCTCCCTCGTCCCGCACGGGGCGCCGATCCTGCGGCCGCCTTGTTCCGACAAGCTCGACTACGAAGGGGAACTCGCCGTCGTCATCGCGACCACCGCGACCCGGGTGTCCAAGGCCGAGGCGCTCGACCATGTGGCGGGTTACGCCTGTTTCAACGACGGCACCGTGCGGGACTACCAGCGTAAATCCTCCCAATGGACCATGGGCAAGACCTTCGACCGGACCGGTGGCTTCGGTCCCGACCTGGTCACCGCCGACGAGGTCCCGGCCGGCGCCAAGGGGCTGCGCATCACGACGCGGGTGAACGGCGCGATCATGCAGTATGGCGACACCGCCGACATGATCTTCGACGTCGCCACGCTGATCGAGATCGTGTCCGAGGTGATGACGCTGGAGCCGGGCGACGTGATCGCCACCGGCACGCCCGCGGGCGTCGGCTACGCGCGCAAGCCGCCGTTCTTCATGAAGCCGGGCGACCGATGCGACGTCGAGATCGAAGGGGTGAGCCTGCTCTCCAACACCATCGCCGACGCCCCCTGACCATCACGCCCGCTTCGTCACCCCACCTCGCAGCCCACCAGATTGGCCAGGGTCAAGCTTGGCGCCGAGACGAGGAGGGCGCCCTCCTCGCCTGCACGTTCCGGCTCGTCGAAGCCCACGCGGAGCTGGGGCGCAGGGACGAGGCGGCCGCGCTGTTCGGGGACGCGCTCGCGGCGCTCCCGCAGGGCTCGAGCCACCTCGCCCTGATCCACGCCGCCATCGCGCTCCAAGCGAGCGGCGGCGGGCTGATCCATCCGACGGACCCGAGCGGGACCGCCCTTGAGACGCCCGGGGGCGGTGATCCCGGCGTCGCGGCCGCCCGGCGATGAAATTGCCTCGGCACACACATTCTCGCGTCAGCTGCGTCATGCGTCAGGAGTCCGGATGGATCGCGGCGCCCCGATCGGCCTCGTCGGGTCGCGCAAGGTAACGATACCTTACGCCCGGATCGTCACGGCGGCAAGCCCGGGGCGGGATCGGTTCCGCACCGACGATGTCGCGCCGCGTCCACGGTCCGACGCCATTTGTCCGGACGGCGGCGGAACCTCGCGGTCGGGCCGGAGGCGCGCGGACCGATGCTCGCGAAGGCGGCGGCACCGGTCGGAGGCAAATGCGACCTCGCCGGTCGCGCTCGGCGTACCCCACGTCGTCAGGGCGAGGCAAGGAACCGCGTGCCCGTTGACCACGTCCGGCCGCTCGAGCGGGCTCATGTGCGAGACCGAAGCGATGACGTGCATCCGCGAGCCCGCGATGCGCTCGGCGAGGACCTTCGACGCGTCAGGATCAGCCTACGGGCGTTGGGTGCCGCTCGCGACGCGGGCGGCGGACAGGTTCGGCGACGTGCGAGGGAGACCTGCCGGTGATGGCGCGTGTTCAGCCCCGGCATGCGGTGAAGCGGGTCGAGGCCGAACCGTTCCGGCCCTTTCGTCCAAGACTCGGGGATGGTCGCGCGGATGGCCGCCTGGAGCGTGGAACCTTTCAGCGTCATCGACCGTCGGCGGCATGCGCACGGACGACCCCCGCCGGCGATCGCCGCCTCGATCGCGTCCACGACCGGGCCGGGGACCTGTTGGGCCAAGCCTTTCCACGTCCCGACCCGCGCCGGACGCATTGCGCGCCGCCTCGCCTCAAGCCAACGATGCGCTTCCCTTGCCCCGTCCCGCGGATCACAATCGCGCATGACCCTGCAGGACTTGCGCTACCTCGTCGCCCTCGTCGACCACGGTCATTTCGGCCGTGCCGCCGAGGCGTGCCACGTCAGCCAACCAACCCTCAGCACGCAGATCAAGAAGCTCGAGGGGCAGCTCGGCGTGACGCTCCTGGAGCGCACGAACAAGTCCGTGCACGTGACCGCCGTCGGCGAGGACGTCGTGGCCCGCGCGCGCCAGATCCTGTTGGACGTGGAGGCGATCATGAGCGTGGGTCGGCAGGTTTCCGGGCCGCTGTCCGGCGCGTTCAGCCTGGGCGTGATCCCGACGCTGGGACCCTACCTCCTGCCGTGGCTCGTGCCGGCGCTGAAGAAAGACTACCCGGAGCTTCGCCTGACGATACGCGAGGACCTGACGGCTCACCTCCTCGACAGGCTCGCCTCGCACCACCTCGACGCGGCGCTGGTCGCGCTTCCGGTGTCCGAGGATCGCGTCGAGAGCCTGGCCCTCTTCGACGAACCCTTCTGGTTCGCCGAGCCCAGGCGCGCCGACGGTCGGCTCGCGGAGGACGCGGGTGGCGGACCCGCGACCGGCGCCGTCATGACGGAGGACGACCTGCGCGGGAAGAAACTGCTGCTGCTGACCGAAGGCCACTGCCTGCGCGACCAGGCCCTGGCGATCTGCGGCACGGGCGACCGGGACGCCGAGGGGGATTTTCGCGCCACCAGCCTCGAAACCATCCGGCAGATGGTGGCGACGGGGATGGGAAGCACGCTGCTGCCGGCGATGGCATGCGGCGACTTCCGCAGCCCCGCGGTCACGGCGCATCCCCTGGAAGGCGGCGTCGGGCGGCGCATCGGCCTCGTGTGGCGGCACAGCTACCCCGGTGTCGCCGACCTCCACCTGTTGGCGCGGACGTTGCACCACCATCTGCCGCGCGGCGTTCATCCCGTTTGAGCGGCGATCAGCGATAGTCGCAACCTATCGCCATCATAAGATCAATCAATTTCACACAAGGTCAGTCTGTGCTAGAAGATCGTGTTCTGCTGGGCGAACGGCGGGGCCCCCGCGATCCGCGCGACACGGGGTCCGCCGGCCCGGCTCCTTAAGTCGACGGGATGGGAGAGAACCATGGACGCGAAGGTTGGCGATCAAGGACCGGGCGAGTGCCCGATGGGCAAAGGGCGCGGCAGCGGCAGCCGCAACCGCGACTGGTGGCCGGACCAGCTCAGCCTGGAGATGCTCAACCAGCATTCGCCGCGCTCCAACCCGATGGGCGAGGCCTTCAACTACGCCGAAGCGTTCAAGACCCTCGACCTCGACGCCCTCATCGCCGACCTCCACGCCCTGATGACGGATTCGCAGGAATGGTGGCCGGCCGACTTCGGCCATTACGGCGGCCTGTTCATCCGCATGGCCTGGCACAGCGCCGGCACGTACCGCACCACCGATGGGCGCGGCGGCGCCGGCGGTGGCCAGCAGCGCTTCGCGCCGCTCAACAGCTGGCCGGATAACGCGAACCTCGACAAGGCGCGCCGGTTGTTGTGGCCGATCAAGCAGAAGTACGGTCGCAACATCTCCTGGGCCGACCTCTTCGTCCTCACCGGCAACGTCGCGCTGGAATCGATGGGCTTCAAGACGTTCGGCTTCGCCGGCGGCCGCCCCGACACCTGGGAGCCGGAGGAGCTGTACTGGGGCCCCGAGGGCACCTGGCTCGGCGACGAGCGCTACAGCGGCGAGCGCGAGCTCGAGGACACGCTCGGCGCGGTGCAGATGGGCCTGATCTACGTCAACCCGGAAGGGCCGAACGGCAAGCCGGACCCGGTCGGCTCGGCGCGCGACATCCGCGCCACCTTCGCCCGCATGGCGATGAACGACGAGGAAACCGTCGCGCTCAACGCCGGCGGCCACACCTTCGGCAAGACCCACGGCGCCGGCGACCCGTCGTTCGTCGGCGCGGAGCCGGAAGGCGCCGTCGTCGAGGACCAGGGACTCGGCTGGCGCAGCCAGCACGGCACCGGCATCGGCGCCGACGCCATCACCGGCGGCCCGGAGGTGACGTGGTCGCAGACGCCGACCAAGTGGAGCAACAACTACTTCGACAACCTGTTCGGGTACGAGTGGGAGCTGACGAAGAGCCCGGCCGGCGCCTGGCAGTGGGAGGCCAAGGACGCCCCCGACAGCATCCCGGAAGCGCACTCGTCGGGCAAGCGCAAGCCGAGGATGCTGACCTCCGACCTCGCGATGAAGGCGGACCCGGCCTACGAGAAGATCTCGCGGCGCTACCACGAGCATCCGGAGGAGTTCGCCGACGCCTTCGCCCGCGCCTGGTTCAAGCTCACCCACCGCGACATGGGGCCGATCGAACGCTACCTCGGCCCGCTCGTCCCGAAGGAAAGGTTGATCTGGCAAGACCCGATCCCGGCCGTGGATCACCCGCTGGTCGACGAGGCGGACATCGCCGCCCTCAAGGCGGAAGTGCTCGCCTCCGGGTTGAGCGTGAGCCAACTGGTGTCGACCGCCTGGGCATCGGCCTCGACGTTCCGTGCCTCCGACAAGCGGGGCGGCGCCAACGGCGCGCGCCTCCGCCTGGCGCCGCAGAAGGACTGGCCGGTGAACGACCCGGCCGCGCTGGCCGACGTGCTGGGCACGTTCGACGCGATCCAGGCGAAGTTCAACGGTGCGGCGCAGGGCGGCAAGAAGGTGTCGCTCGCCGACCTGATCGTTCTCGGCGGTTGCGCGGCGATCGAGAAGGCGGCGAGGGAGGCTGGCAGCGACGTGAAGGTGCCCTTCACGCCCGGCCGCATGGATGCTCTGGCCGAGCAGACCGACGCCGCGTCCTTCGCGCCGCTCGAGCCGGTGTCCGACGGGTTCCGCAACTACCGGCGGCCGGGGCGGCAGTTCATGGCGCCGGAGGAAGCGCTGGTGGACAGGGCGCAGCTGCTGAAGTTGACCGGCCCGGAGATGACGGTGCTCGTCGGCGGCCTGCGTGTCCTGGGTGCCAACGCCTGCGGGTCGAAGCACGGCGTCTTCACGCACCGGCCCGAAGTGCTGACGAACGACTTCTTCGTCAACCTCCTCGACATGGGCGTGGAATGGCGGCAGGGCGACTCGGACGATGCGTACGAGGGCCGTGACCGCAGGACCAAGGAGTCGAAGTGGACCGCCACGCGCGTCGACCTCATCTTCGGCTCGCACTCGCAGCTGCGCGCGCTGGCCGAGGTTTACGCCTGCGCGGACTCGCGGGAGAAGTTCGTGCACGACTTCGTGGCGGCCTGGAACAACGTCATGAACGCCGACCGCTACGATCTGGCGCGGGTCTCGGACGCGGCGTGACGCCGGCCGGGCGAGACTGAAGGGGAAACATCGGGGTGGCGGCGACGAGTGCCGCCGCCCTCGAGGCCGCGCCGGCGCGCCGTCGATCCGCGTGACGATCGACGGCCCCGTCCCGGGACGCTACGCCTGTTGCCGGACGTAGGCCCGCACCAGGTCCGGCAGGTGACCGCCGAGCCAATCGCCCATCTCCTGCTCCTCCTTCATCGACTGCTCCAGCACCGCCTTGTCCTGGGTTGCGCCGGCCGCGTCGGCCAGAGCGAGGAGAACCTTGTAGGAGCCGATCTCGTAGGCCTTGAAGCCGACGGCCGCGAGGACGTTCTTCAGCACGTCATCCTTCGATACGACATGAGCGAAGCCGGCGACGGTGGCGACGGCGCCGGTGACCGCTTCCTTGGCCAAGGACTTGCTCGCCCCATGCTTGGCGAGGAGGTCGTCCAGGCGGCCGGCCTGCACCGTCGAACGATCCTTGTCCGCCTGCATCTTCGCGTGCAGCTCCGGATAAGACTTCATCCGAGGTAGCTCGTTCTGGATGGTCCCGATCGCCTGGGTCTCGACGGCGTGCTGGTTTCGCAGGCCGGTCAGGTAGATATCCATGGTCGTTTCGCTCATCTTCGATGTCCTTCTTCGCCCCGAGCGGGTGCCGCGATGATCGGCCGACATCAAACATGAGCGCTTTCACTTCGTTCATGCGGGACTGGGCCACGCTGCGAAGTGCCGCGCCGGCCGGCCTCGTCGGCGAAGGGCGCTGGAGGCCGCTCGACGCGACGGCGTGGCCGAGCGCCGAACCTCGCCGGCCACCGGACGCTCGAGTCCGACATATCCTGCGACACCGTCATAATAGGTTCGTCGAAACTTGCTTCGAGAGGGTGCCCCAAAGGAGCGGCCCCATGGCAGACGCAACCTACGCGCTCACACCCCCATCCACCCGGTCGCCCAAGCCGAACCTCGACGGACGGACGAACATGGGCACCGTGCTCGTCTTCGTCCTGCTGCTGTGTGGCGGCCTCGGCTACGCCGTCTACGGCCTGCTGTCCGACATCAACGGCGTCGGCGAGCCGCTCGCCATCGGCGCCTTCCTGCTGCTCGGGATCGCCCTCCTGATCGCGCTCGGCTTCGAGTTCGTGAACGGCTTCCACGACACCGCCAACGCGGTGGCGACGGTGATCTACACCCACAGCATGCCGCCCGTCGTGGCGGTGGTCTGGTCGGGCCTGTTCAACTTCCTCGGCGTCATGGTGTCGAGCGGGGCGGTCGCCTACGGCGTCATCACGCTCCTGCCGGTCGAGCTCATCCTCCAGGTCGGCAGCGGCGCCGGCTACGCGATGATCTTCTCGCTGCTGATCGCCGCGATCATCTGGAACCTCGGCACCTGGGCGATGGGCATCCCCAACAGCTCGTCGCACGCGCTGATCGGCTCCATCATGGGCGTCGGCATCGCCAACCAGCTGCTCGCGCCCGCCGGGCAGGCGACCTCCGGCGTGGACTGGTCGCAGGCGGTCAACGTCGGCAAGGCGCTGCTCTTCTCCCCCGTGGTCGGCTTCGTGTTCTCGGCGCTCCTGCTGCTCACGGTCAAGTTCCTGGTCCGGGTGCCGAAGCTCTACGAGGAGCCGAAGAGCGCCGCCCCGCCGCCGTGGTGGATCCGCGGCATCCTGGTCCTGACGTGCACCGGCGTGTCCTTCGCCCATGGCGGCAACGACGGGCAGAAGGGCATGGGCCTCATCATGCTGATCCTGATCGGCGTCGCACCGACCGCCTACGCGCTCAACCGCACCATGCCGGAGGCGGGCACGCCGCGTTTCATCGCCGTCACCCAGCAGGCTGGTGCCGTGTTCACCGCGCATCAGCAGGGCGCGGCGCCGGTCCCGGCCGACCAGGCGCGCAAGACCGTCGGCGACGCGTTGAAGACGCGCGACCTCGACACGCCGGGCGTCTACGCGGCGCTCTCGGCCCTCAGCGGCGACATCGCGCACGGCGTGCAAAGCTACGGTTCGATCCAGCGCGTGCCGGCGGGCGTGACCCAGAACATGCGCAACGACATGTACATGGCGTCCGACGCGATCCGACTCCTGCCGCAGGCCGGCGCCAAGTTCACGCCCGCCGAAGACGCGACGTTGAAGGCCTATCGCGGCCAGCTCGACTCGGGAACGCGCTTCATCCCGACCTGGGTCAAGGTGTCGGTGGCGATCGCCCTCGGCCTCGGCACGATGATCGGATGGAAGCGCATCGTCGTGACCGTCGGCGAGCGCATCGGCAAGCAGCACTTGACCTACGCGCAGGGCGCTTCGGCGGAAATGGTGGCGGCGGTGACGATCCTCGGCGCCGAGTTCCTCGGCCTGCCGGTGTCGACGACGCACATCCTGTCGAGCGGCGTCGCCGGCACGATGGCGGCCAACGGGTCGGGCCTGCAATGGAGCACGGTCCGATCGATCGCGGCGGCGTGGGTGCTCACGCTTCCCGCCGCCATGCTGATCTCCGGCACCCTGTTCGCCATCCTCCGCGCCGTCTTCTAAGATGTTGGCCCGGGTCATGGACCCGGTCCAACGCCCTAGGTTCGAGGCGGCCATCCGGTCTGGTGACGAAGCGCCGCGTCGGCGTCGAGGCGGGGCGCCGGCGTATCGGCGACCTGGGGCACGCCGTCGATCACGATGGGCGAGCGCAGGGACGGCGTCGACCCGGCGCCGGTCGAGGCCGACGGCAGGGCGGCCACCATCCGGCGATGCACGACCTGAGGGTCGGCGAACAGCTCGGCCAAGTCGTTGATGGGGCCTGCCGGCACCTTCACGCTTTCCAGCGCGGCGAGCAACGCGGCCTTGCCCCAGGTCGCCATCCCGGCCGCGAGGAGCGGCACGATGGCCTCGCGCGCGCGCACCCGCGCCGGGTTGGTGGCGTAGCGCGGGTCGTCGCACCACGCGGTGCCGAGAACCTGGCAGAGCCGGCGGAACTGGTCGTCGTTGCCGCAGGCGACGACGACGTGCCCATCCGCGACGCGGAACACCTGGTAGGGCACGATCGCCGAGTGGGCGTTGCCGACACGGGGCGGCTGCTCGCCCGAGACGAGGTAGTGCATGGCCTGGTTGCCGAGCACGGCCACCTGGGCGTCGAGCAGCGCCATGTCGATGTGGCAGCCGGCGCCGCTTCGCTCGCGCGCGTGCAAAGCGGCGAGGATCGCGTTGGCGGCGTAGAGCCCCGTGAACATGTCGGCGTAGGCGACGCCGGTCTTCATCGGCTCGCCGCCGGGCTCGCCGGTCAGCGCCATCGATCCACCCATGCCCTGGATGAGGAAGTCGTAGCCGGCCCTCGGCGCGTAGGGGCCTGTCTGGCCGAAACCGGTGATGGAACAGTACACGAGGCGCCCGTTGCGCGCGGCGAGCGCGGGGTGATCGAGCCCGTAGCGGGCGAGCCCGCCCAGCTTGAAGTTCTCGATGAGGACGTCAGCCTCGCACGCCAGCGCCACGACGCGCGCGAGGTCGTCCGCCCTGTCGAGGTCCAGCGCCACCGAGCGCTTACCGCGGTTCGTCGACTCGAAGTAGCTCGACGCGCCGTCCGCCGGTTGCGTGCCGGCGAGGAACGGTGGTCCCCAGTGGCGCGTGTCGTCGCCCCGGCCCGGCCGCTCGACCTTGATCACGTCGGCGCCCATGTCGGCGAGCAGTTGGCCGGCCCACGGGCCGGCGAGGATGCGGGCGAGTTCGAGGACGCGCAAACCCGCCAAGGGCTTGGTCGGCGTCGAAGCGGTCGGCGTCGATGGGGCGGTCGTCTCACGCATGGGCCGAGCCGAGTAGCCGGCGGAGGGCGTTCCCGCAAGCCGTCACCCGGACCAAGGGGACGGAGAGCGGGCGCGTCACACCGCGGATCGCTGCAGGATCTCCACCTGTACACCGTCGGGAGCCTGGACGAACGCCATCTTCAGGCCGGGCCGGGGCGAGCGGGGGGACAGGGTGAACACGGCGCCTTTGGCGGTGAGCTCGGCCACCGCGGCGTCCAAGTCGGCGACGGCGAGCCCGATGTGCTCGACCCCGAGGAACGGCGGGGACGGCGGGGCGGCTGTGTCGGGTGGGACCTGATCGATGAACAGGGTCAAACCCGCCAACTCCACGACTTCACGCACGGCAGCCCCGACCGGCGCCGCCTCGCGCGGGAGCGCCCCGAACATCGCCACGTAGAACCGCGCGGCCGCGACCGGGTCGAGGCTGCGGAGATGGACGTGATCACAGGTGTACGTCGCCATTGGCGCTCCTTTCAGGTCGATCGTTCGAGCGGGCCGCACGCGATCGCCCGAGCCCGGCCCCTGCGCGCCCGCGGAGGCGCGAGCGGACACGGCAGGCTCCGCGCCGACGGTGCCTTTTTCAAGCCCGCCGATGGTGCGGCGATGAAGGCGAAGGCCGCGCGCGACGCTCCGTCGTCGGCGTGTCGCCGGCGGGGGCCAACGCCTGCCCGAAGCGCGTCCTTCCCGGTCGGACCCCGCACGCCGGTCGGTCGGGGCTGGCGACCTCGCGGCGCTCATGCCGGCGACGAGACGATAAGATCGTGTGTCGGCACGGCCCATCGGCTATAAGCCGGCGGTGGCGAGGTGGACCGAGCTTGGACAAACCGTTGGACGGCGAACAGCCGATGCGCATTGAGGATTACGCGCTGATCGGCGACTGCCTGAGCGGGGCGCTGGTCGGCCGCAACGGGTCGATCGACTGGCTGTGCTGGCCGCGCTTCGACAGCGACGCCTGTTTCGCCGCCCTGCTCGGCACCTCGCGGCACGGGCGCTGGCTGCTCGCGCCGGCGGACCGCGCCGCCGCCGTCAGCCGCTCCTATCGCGACGACACCATGGTGCTCGAGACCGTGTACGAGACCGCCGGCGGAACGGTCGCCGTGATCGACTTCATGCCGACCGAACGCGGCGCGTCATCGATCGTTCGCCGCGTCGAGGGCCGGGCGGGCAAGGTGCCCGTGCACATGGAGCTTACCCTGCGGTTCGACTACGGCTCCTCGATCCCGTGGGTCACGCAGATCGAGGGTGGAAACGGCGTCCAGGCGGTCTGCGGACCCAGCCTGGTCGTCCTGCGCACCGACGTCGAACTGGAAGGACGGGACAGTTCGACGGTCGCGGACGTCGAGATCGGCGCGGGCGAGAGCGTCGACTTCACCCTGACCTGGGGTCCCTCGCACCTGCCTCTGCCCGCGCCGTTCGACGCCGGCGAGGCCCTGGCGCGGACCGAGGCGTTCTGGCGGGACTGGTCGGCGCGCTGCAAGTATCGCGGCGCCTGGATGAAGCCGATCATGCGCTCGTTGCTGACGCTGAAGGCGATGATCTACGCGCCCACGGGCGGCATCGTCGCGGCGCTGACGACATCGCTGCCCGAGCAGCTCGGCGGCCCCCGCAACTGGGACTACCGCTACTGCTGGCTGCGGGATTCGTCGCTGACGCTGATGGCCCTGATGAGGGGCGGCTACTACGACGAGGCGCAGGCCTGGCGGGACTGGCTCCACCGCACCGCGGCCGGCAGTCCGGCCGATCTGCAGATCATGTACGGCATCGCCGGCGAACGGCGACTGGTCGAGTGGACCGCGACCTGGCTGCCCGGCTACGAGGGCGCCGCGCCGGTGCGCGTCGGCAACGCCGCCTCGGAGCAGCTGCAGCTCGACGTTTACGGGGAAATGTCCCACGCCCTTCACCTGGCCCGCGTCGGCGGGCTGGATGAACGTCCCTCCGCCTGGGCGATGCAGTCGCTGTTCGTCGAACACCTCATCGATATCTGGGAGCAGCCCGACGACGGCATCTGGGAGGTGCGCGGCGGCCGCCGGCATTTCACGCATTCCAAGGTGATGGCGTGGGTGGCGGTGGACCACGCCGTGCGCGACGCCGAGGCTTACGGCTACCCGGCGCCCCTCGATCGCTGGCGCGAGGTGCGCGAGCGCATGCACGCGCTGATCTGCGAGAAGGGCTTCGACGCCGCCCGCAACACCTTCACGCAGAGCTTCGGCCACCCGGAGCTGGACGCGAGCCTGCTGTTGCTGCCGGTCGTCCACTTCCTCCCCGCGAACGACCCTCGCATGCTGGGCACGGTCGCGGCGATCGAGCGCGAGCTGCTGGTCGACGGCTTCGTGCTGCGCTACCGCACGCAGGCCGGCGCCGACGGCCTGCCGCCGGGCGAGGGCGCCTTCCTGCCCTGCTCGTTCTGGCTGGCCGACATCTACGCCTTGCAAGGCCGCGAGGCGGAGGCGCGCGCCCTGTTCGAGCGCCTGCTCGGCTTGGCGAACGACGTCGGCCTGCTGTCGGAGGAGTACGATCCCGCGGCGAAGAGGCAGGTCGGCAACTTCCCCCAAGCCTTCTCGCACCTGGCGCTCATCCGGACGGCGACCACGATCGACCGGGCGTCGACGCCTCGCGACGGCACGGACACGCGAAGCCCCTAGACGGACGTCCTATGGAAAGCCCAAGGCGGGCCCGCTCGCGCGGCGGCGGGCGAGCACGTCCGGCCCGCTGTCGCCGAGGTCCCAGAACAGCCCGGCCATGATCGCCAGCCCCTCGCGGACGATCGGCGCCAGCAGGTGCTCGTCGGGGGCGTGCTGCGAGCAGGCGGGATAGGAGTGCGGCACCCACAGGGTCGGCATGCCCAGGATGTCGGCGAAGGCGTCGTTGGGCAGCGAACCGCCCAGGTTGGGGAGCAGCGCCGGGCGCTTGCCGGTGCTGGCCTCCATCGAGCGCATCGCCCAGTCGACCCAGGGGTCCTCCACCGGCACCCGCGTCGCCCGGAACACCTCGGCCCCGCGCGCCGGCCTGACCACCACGGTGGTGAAGCCGTGCGCGTCGAGGTGGGCGCGCACGTTGGCGAGCAGGCCCTCCCAGTCGGTGCCGACGACGAAGCGCAGCTGCATCGTCGCCCTGGCCGTCGGCGGCACGGCGTTGAGCGGACCGTCCGGGTCGCCGGTCTTGAAGGCCAGCACTTCCAGCGTGTTCCAGGCGAACACCCGCTCCGCCGCGCTGAGGCCCGGCTCGCCCCAATCCGCGTCGATCGCCGGCGCGGTGGGGTCTTCGCCGACGCGGATGTCGCGGAGCACGTCGCGCACGCCGGCGGGGATCGGCGGCGGCCTGAGCCGCTCGGCGCGGATGGCGCCGCGCGCGTCGACGAGGGAGGCGATGGCGTTGGCGAGCACGGTGCCGGGGTTGCGCAGCAGCCCGCCCCAGTTGCCGGAATGGTGGCCGCCCTCGCGCAGGTCGAGGGACAATTCGAAGTTGTAGGCGCCGCGCGATCCCAGGAACAGCGTGGGGCGTCCGGCGCTGAGGCGCGGCCCGTCCGAGGCGATCAGCAGGTCGGCGGCGAGCGCCCGCGCCCGCGCGCGGCAGAAGGGGCGCAGGCCGGGCGAGCCGGGTTCCTCGCCCATCTCGATCAGCAGCTTGGCGTTGAAGCCGAGCCGGCCGCCCCGCGCGTGCATGACCTGCTCCAGCGCCGCGAGGTTGAGAAGGTGCTGGCCCTTGTTGTCGGCGGTGCCGCGCCCGTACCAGCGATCGCCCTCGACCACGACGCGCCAGGGATCGAGGCCCCGGCGCCATTGTTCGGGATAGCCGCGCACGGTGTCGCCGTGGCCGTAGATCAGGCAGGTGGGGAGGTCGTCGCCCTCGTGCCGCTCGGCCGTCAGCAGGGGGCCGTGCACGCCGTCCGGATTGTCGTGGATCACCCACGCGAAGCCGAGGCGGTCGAGGTCCGGGCCGAGGCCGTCGGCGAGGTAGGCGCGCAACGCGCCGAGCTGCCCCGGCGCCTGGCTCTCCGTCCGCAGCGCGACCTTCTCCCGGAGCGCGGCGAGGAAGCCGCCTTCGTCGAAGGTGCGGGTGGCGCGGCTGATGGCGTCGTCTCGGCTCATGGATCGGGCTCGGCTGCGGCGGGGCGGGGCTCGGCACCCTCGGGCACGGTGATACCACGCATGTCGTCGCCGGCGGGATCGATCGCGAGCTTGGGGGAGCGTCCCGCCGGGAGCGAACGCGTCCGGGGCCTTGCGCCGACGGCACGATCCTGTTGGCATGAGGGTTGTTTCGCGCCGGTTCGTGTCACGCATCGACCAGGGATGACCCGAATGTCGCCACCACAACGCCTCCGGCTCGGCGCCGACATCGGGGGCACGTTCACGGACCTCGTGCTCGTGTCGGACGACGGGGCCGTGTTCGCGATGGAAAAGGTGCTGACCACCAGCGACGCGCCGGACGAGGCGGTCGTGCGGGGCGCCGGGCAAGTGTTGGCCGCCACCGGCGCGCGGCCCTCGGACGTGTCCCACGTGCTGCACGGCACGACGCTGTTCACCAACGCCCTGATCGAGCGGAAGGGCGCCAGGACCGCGCTGATCACGACCAGGGGGTTCCGGGACGCGGTGGAGATCGGGCGGGAGCACCGCTACGACATGTACGACCTGCACATGGAACGCCCGGCGCCGCTCGCGCCCCGGCACCTCCGCTACGAGGTGAGCGAGCGCGTGCTGGCCGACGGCAGCGTGCGGACGCCCTTGTTGGAGACCGACGTGCGCGTTGTCGCCGGCCAACTGCTGGAGGCCGGGGTGGAGGCCGTGGCGGTTTGCTTGATCCACTCCTACCGCAACGCGGCCCACGAACGGCGCGTCGTCGCCATCCTGGCGGAGTGCGCCCCCCATCTGGTGGTGACCGCCTCGTGCGACCTGGTGCCGGAAATCCGCGAATACGAACGGACGTCGACGGTGCTCGCCAACGTCTACGTCAGGCGCATCGCGGAGAACTACCTCGGCCGCCTGCGGGCGGGATTGGCGGATCGGCTCGGGCTCGCCTGCGACTTGTTCGTCATGCAGTCCAACGGGGGCGTGTGCGAAGTGGCGAGCGCGCAGCGCCATCCGGTGCGCCTCGTCGAATCCGGGCCGGCCGCCGGCGCCCTCGCCGCCGCGCATTACGGCCGACTGCTCGGGCATGACGACATCCTGTCCTTCGACATGGGCGGGACGACCGCCAAGGCCTGCGTCATCGCCGGCTGGGAGCCGCTGATCGCGCCCGACTTCGAGGTGGACCGCCGCTACCAGTTCAAGAAGGGCAGCGGCCTGCCGGTCAAGGTGCCGGTGATCGAGATGATCGAGATCGGCACCGGCGGCGGCTCCATCGCGGAGGTGGACGCCCTGGGACGCCTGCGGGTCGGGCCGCACAGCGCCGGCGCCGCGCCTGGGCCGGCCAGCTACGGCCGGGGCGGCACGGAGCCCACCGTCACCGACGCGGACCTGATCCTGGGCTACCTCGATCCCGCCTTCTTCCTGGGAGGCCGAATGTCCCTCGACGGGGACGCCGCGCGGGCCGCCGTCGCGTCCCGCGTCGGGGCCAAGCTCGGCCTGGAGGTCGGGGACGCCGCCTGGGGGGTGCACCAGCTCGCCAACGAGAGCATGGCCTCCGCCGCGCGCATCCACGCGATCGAGCGCGGCAAGAACGTCGAGAGCTTCCCCATCTTCGCCTTCGGCGGCGCGGGGCCGGTGCACGCCTTCGGCGTGGCCCGCATCCTGCGCAGTCCGCGGGTGATCTACCCGCTCGGCGCAGGGGTCATGTCCGCGATCGGCTTCCTCACCGCGCCCCTCGCGCTCGACTTCGTCCGCAGCCTGCCCGGCGCCCTCGACGACGTGGAATGGGCCGCCGTGCGCTCGATCGTGGCGGAGATGGAGGGGGAGGGCCGCTCCGTCCTGTCGCGCACGATCCCGGAGGGCGAGGTGCGGTTCAAGCGCTTCGCCGACCTGCGCTACCGCAAGCAGGGTTACGAGATCCGCGTCCCCTTGCCGGACGGCGCGCTGGACCGCTCGCGGCTCCCCGAGGTGCGGCAGGCTTTCGAGGCCGCCTACGTCGCGCTGTACGGCCACACCATGCCGCGCACGCCGATCGAGGCGGTCTCCTGGCGGGTGGTCGCCCATGGCCCGAGGCCCGCGTTGACGCTCCCCGAGGCGAAGGGCGGCGGCCGCGCGCGCAAGGGCGAGCGGGACATCTACCTCCCCGAGAGCCGCGGCTACGGCAGGGTGCCCGTGTTCGACCGCTACGCCCTGCCGGCCGCCTGGGCGTTCGAGGGACCGGCCGTGATCGAGGAGCGGGAGTCGACCGTCGTCGTCAACGGCCCGGCGCGCATCACCGCCGACGCCATCGGCAACCTCGTCGTCGATCTCGCGAGGGCGGCATGACACTCGATCCCATCACGTTCGACATCCTGTGGAGCCGGCTGATCGCCACCGTGAACGAGCAGGCGGCGGCGCTGGTCCGGTCCTCGTTCACGTCCATCGTGCGCGAAGCGGGCGATCTTTCGGCCGGCGTGTTCGACCGGCGCGGCCGCATGGTGGCGCAGGCGGTGACCGGCACGCCGGGCCACATCAATTCGATGGCGACCGGGATGGCGCACTTCCTCGCCAGCTTCCCCGTCGACACGCTGGAGCCGGGCGACGTCCTGATCACCAACGATCCCTGGAAGACCGCCTCCCAGCTCAACGACATCACGATCGCCACGCCCGTCTTCAAGGACGGGCGGCTCGTCGCCCTGTTCGCCAATTGCTGCCACGCGCTGGACATCGGCGGGCGCGGCCTGTCCGCCGACTCGCGCTCGGTCTTCGAGGAAGGATTGCTGATCCCGGTGATGAGGCTGCACGAGCGGGGCCGGCCGGTGGCGGCGGTGTTCGACCTCATCGCCGCCAACGTGCGCACGCCCGAGGAGGTGCTGGGGGACCTGCATTCGCAGATCATCGGCAACGAGGTCGGCGCCCGGCAGCTGCTGTCCTTCATGCGGGAGTTCGGCCTTGCGGACATCGAGGACCTGTCCGACGGGATCATCGATCGCTCCGAGCGGGCGATGCGCGAGCGGATCCGCGCCCTGCCGGATGGGCGCTACACGTCGGAGCTGACGCTGGACGGGTTCGGCGAGCCGATCCGCATCAAGGCGGCGGTCGTCGTGGCCGGCGACGCGCTGAGCGTCGACTTCGACGGCACGAGCGCGGCGGTGCCGCTCGGGATCAACGTCACGCTGAACTACACGCGGGCCTACACGACCTACGGGATCAAATGCGCCATCTCGCCGGACGTGCCGAACAACGAGGGGAGCTTCCGCCCCGTGAGCGTCGTGGCGCCGCCGGGCAGCCTCCTGAACGCGCGGCACCCGGCGGCGGTCGGCGGCCGGCACCTGGTCGGGCATTTCCTGCCCTCGGCGGTGATGGGCGCCTTGGCCGATGCCCTGCCGCACCAAGTCATGGCGCCCGGTTTCGACGGGCTCTGGGACACCCACGTCGCCGGCGAGGCACGACCGGACGGCTCGCGGTTCTCGTTCACTTGGTTCTCCGCCGGCGGCACGGGCGCGCTCGGCGACAAGGACGGCCTGTCGGCGACGGCGTACCCGAGCGGCATCGCCGGCGTGCCGGTCGAGATCATCGAGAGTCTCGCACCCATCGTGATGCGCCGGCGCGGGTTGCGGGCCGACTCCGGCGGCGCGGGGCGGTGGCGCGGCGGGCTGGGCCAGGTCATGGAGTTCGAGGTGCTGACCGACCGGCCCTACCTGTTCTCCGGCCTGTACGAGCGCACCCGTTTCGCGGCACCGGGCCTGGCCGGCGGCGCCGGCGGCGCGCTCGGCCGGCTCAGCTTCGACAACGACGCGGCGCTCGCGCCCAAGATGAGCGGCATGCTGCCGGCCGACACGGCGGTGACGCTCGAACTGCCGGGCGGCGGCGGCTACGGCGCGGCGATCGAGCGGGACGCCGAACGGGTCCTGGCCGACGTGCGCGACGGCTACGTTTCCGCCGAAGCCGCCCGGGCGCTCTACGGCGTGGTGATCGACACGGCGGAATGGACGGTGCTGGCCGGCCCGACGACCGCCGCGCGCGACCGGATGCGCCGCGGTGTCTGACGCGCCCGCCGCCGGTCCGGCGTCCCTGCGGGCCGTGACTCCAGTCACCCGCGGCGCCCCACACGGATCCAGCCGTATCGTGGACGCCGGCGTCGCGGCGCCGAGCGCCCGGACCCGGTCCGCCTGCGCGTTCGAGCGTCAGGGTCACCAAGGCCAGGCCGTGCCGGGACGGCGCGGGGACCCTGTGCCTCCCGGCCTACCATGAGCAGGCGCAACGTCATGGCGATCACGCCAGGGCGAGCCGGCGCGTGCCGGTCGAGTTGGCTGCAGGTCCGAGGAACGACGAGCTGACGGTCAGCCTCGGCGCTTCGCCCCCTATCGATCGCTCCTGGCAGCGAAGGAGCCGATGCGCTCAAGCCCGTTCGCGCGCCGACCTGCTCCGTCCGGGAAGCATGCTCGCGCGCGAGCATGGCGGCGTGCCGCATCGCGCGCCGGTGGGACAGGACGGCTTCAGCCGGGAGGGGCAGAGCTACGGCAGCCTCAGCAAGGTCGCGTTCGCGATCACCGGCACACGCTGGAACGGTCCGCGCTTCTTCGGTCCGCGACACAAATCGATAGAGACGCGAGGTGGAAGGCGGAGCGCGCCCCCGTCGACGGGTATGGTCGCGCCCGTGATGTGGCTGCGCCGCCGGATGCGAGAAGCGCGATCACTGCGGCGTTCCGCGGCTCGGCGTTGCTTGGGGCGGGTGGCACGAGGCGTCGGGTTCTCGAGCCTCTAGGTCGACCGCGTCGGCGACGCCTTCAACAGCCCGCCCGGCAGGACTTGATCCGCTCGAACCGGCTCCGCAGCCAGTAGCGCGCGCGTTGGGCGTGGAAGTTGCGGAACCGGCGCGCCACCCAGATCGCTCCCGCGTCGACGGCCATGGATCGGGCATAGGCCGTCATGGACCGGGCAGCCTCGTCGCAGGCGCACTTGGCTGGATCGGCGTAGAACTGCGCGATCTTCTCGCGATCCATGCCGTCCGTCGCCAGCCAGCCGGGAACGAGCGCGGCGAGCCGCTCGACGTCGGTGAGCGCCTTGCCGACACCGGTGCCGCCCGCCGGGCAGCTGGTCGAGAAGGCGTCGCCGATCAGGACCGCGCCGTCCCGCACGTGACCCTCGCTCCCGTAGAGCGCGATGGGGCGTAGGATCGGCGGCTCGGGCACTGTGAACGGTCCAAGAAGCGGACGCAGGCCCGGCATGACGGCAAGCAGCTGCTCCTCGGGTCGCGCCCTGAAGGCCTGCGCCCAGGCATCGCGGGCACCACGGTAGACGAAGAGGTTCGCGCGCGTTCGCCCGCCGATCGGGAACAGGGTCAGGTAGGCGGAGAGGTCGCCCGTGCCCTCCCCGTAGTAGGTCAAGGCAGGGAGCCTGGGCGCGCCGGGCGGAACGACGAGGTCGAAGCCGATCGCCAGCGAGGGTTCGGCGACTGCCTCGACCCGGCAAACATCGAGGTCGCGCAGCAGCGCGCGTCCGAGCCCGGTCGCGATCACAGCCAGGCGCGCCTCGACCACCTCGCCCGTGCCGAGATGCAGGCGCTGGAGCTGTCCTGACGCTTCGATTTGCTTCACGCGGGCGATGCGACGGCGGCGCGGCGGCACGAGGCTGCGGATCGCGTTGACGAGGGCGGCGTAGTCGATGCCGACCTCGCAATTGCGCCGCCGCTCCACGACTTGTCCGCGCCGAGCGATCCAGAGTTCGTCGATGGGCGTCGCCGCCGCCAGGATCGGCGTGTCCAGCTGCAGCCGCTCCAAGGCGGTGAGTTGCTCGCGCGTCAGCTTCTCCGCGCGGAAGTCGGGTGGGTAAGCGTCGTGAAGGTCGAAGAGTGCGACGTGCAAGGCTTTACGAGCCAGCGCGACAGCCAGGGCGGAACCGGCGAGGCCGCCACCGATGATCGCCACATCAAGGTCACGTGGCACCAGCAAGCCGTCCTTCGACCGAGTACGCGTCTCCCTTGTAAACACCATGCGTTGAGAGATCGTAACGGCAAGCGATGACACGCCCCAAGGCGGCGCGGTCGACCGAAGCCGTCGCCGCCATCGGCAGCAAGAACGCCGCGCCCTCGTCGGCGAGCCCGTCGAGCGCCCATGGCGAAATCGTGGCGGGTCGCCCCGCCATCCCGGGCCGCTCCTGTGAGCGGCCTTTTTCCATTCCGCGCGCCGTGCGCGGCAAATCCAACAAGGTAAGACCTTGTCTGATCCTCAGTTTGCTCGAAAGGCAATAACGACGATGTTCCGACGCTTCTTCGCCCTCTGCCTGCTGCTGGCCGCCTCCGCCGCGCCAGCCCGCGCCGCCGACCAGCTCCTGCCGTCGCCGCACGTCAACGCGGGACAGATCTACTTCCCGGGCAACCCCAACGTCACGGTTCCACCGGCGTGGCTGCCCTTCCTGCCCGGCGCGACGACCGCCGTCCCGACCGATATCGCGGTCTTCCCGATCCAACCCAACACGCCGGGCATGGTGATCCCGGACACCAGCCGGCCATACGTGATCACCGGCAACGTGACGAGCCTAGCTGGAGAGAGTCCCGGCGGGCTGCTCTACGCCTACAAGTCGATCGGCGGGTTCCAGGGCTACGTCACGACGACGGCCGCCCAGGCCAGCAGCGGAACGACGCTGACCGTCGCCTCCGCTTCGAACCTTTACGCCGGCATGAGCGTGAACGGCGCGACGGTCGCGTCGAGTTACGTTTCCGGCGGCACGACGGTACCGCTGACTTCGGCGCTCAAAGTCACAAGGGGCCAGACGCTGAACTTCATCGGCGCCGGCAACGGCACCGCGATCGATGCGCTCATCACCTACAACGACGGGCCGAACAGCAACGAGGGCGCGATCAACGGTCAGGTGAACGTCACCGCGACCCATAACTCGCAGGGCGACGGCGTCCATGGCGCGAGCGCGACGGGGGTAAGCGGCGCGTGCAACATGTACGTGGTCAACGGTATCGACTGCTGGCCTGGCCTCTTCGTTTTCAACGACCTGTCGGGTGAGTCGAACCCGGCGCATGCGCAGTACGGCGTGGAGATCGACAATTACGGGTCGGGGTCGGCATCGAGCGGTGACAGCGGACAGGAGAAGCTGCTCTTGCAGCTCAGCTGCAACAATCAAGCCTTCAATCCTGCGGTCACGAACACCTGCTACGACGGGATCGCCTTTGGCACAGGCCCGAGCACCGGGACGGTAGCCGCCGGTACGTTCTCTTCCGCTGGCAAGTACGCGAACGCCATCGACTTCGGCACGTCGCATAGCGTCAACGGCATCAACGGTGTCAGCGCCGTCTTCGACAATTACGCGCTCGCGTTCCCAGGCTTCCGCCTCGACCCGCACGGCAACATCATCGCGCAGGCCATCTCCGCTGCCGGCTACACGGAAGCGCTGACGACGCCCGCATCGTCGCGCGCGGCCTGCACCGCCGGCCAGTTCACCGACGATGCGAATTACCATTACGTCTGCGTCGCGACCTCTCGCTGGCGTAGGAGTGCATTATCGGATTTCTAGGCTGTGGTGACCTATCCTCTTTTGGCCTCGATCCTTTCTGATCCGATGTCCTCGCAGGGTGCACCAAGCTGCGCGCCGTGGTCGACGCGCCCGGCCTGCCGCTGCGCCTGACGCTCGGGCCTGGGCCAGCACAACGACATGGCGCCGGTCGGCGAACCGGTGCGCGGGCTTCCCGCCCAACGGCTCATCGCCGACCGCGCCTACGAAGCCGACGCCCTGCGCGCCCTCGTGCGCGCGCAGGGCTGCCAACCGGTGAGCCCGCCACGCCGCCGCCGCAACCGCTACGAGCGCGAGGCCGACAAGCAGCGCCGGGGCATCGAGGCCTTCGCCCGCCTCAAGCAATGGCGGCGCATCGCCACTCGCCAGGACAAGCTGGCTTCCAACTTCCCCGGCCTCATCACACGCGCCAGCATCATGCTCTGGCTGACATGAGATAGGTCACCACAGCCTAGGCGAAGCAGGCTTGCGCCGCTCGTATACCGCTCATCATCGCCTGGTTGCTCCAAAGGTAATCCCATTCGCCGAACCGACCAGCCGTATGAATCCCCTTACTGGCGACCCAACGTTTGACCAGGTCGCGACGCTCTTCCATGCCGAGGTCGAAGACCACGTTGGCGTAAGGCAGTCGCATGTGGTGGACGAATAGGATGTCATCCTCTGTGGCCAGTTGCATCGTCTTCAAAGCCCGCACAGTATTGGCCTTGAGTTCGTCCGAGCTCATCGTTTGCGGGCGCTTGGTCGAGGAGTAAATCTCGAACTGCAGGGCGCTGCATCCTGGCGGCACGTTGTGCGGTGACTTCCAGTCCGGCGCATAGGCGCGGGCGGCGGCGATGTCGCGATCGTAAATGTAGAACCAAAGGGCGGGGGACACAGACGGCCTGTTGAAGCCGATCGACACAAGGTCGAGGCATGTCGCGAAGAGCGTATCGGCCGCGTCGGCGACCTCCTCCGGCGCCTCGCCGATCAGCTTGACTAGCGTCGGCAGCGGGATCGTCGAGACCAGATTGTCGTAGCGCGCGATGTCCCCATCAGCAAAATGCACCTGGTGTCGCGCGGCGTCGATGCGGGTCGCGGCCACGCCACATCGGATCTCGACCGCATCGATCATCGGCTCGATGAAGGCACGATAGCCGCCACGCTCGGGATAGCGCATCTCCTTGACGTAGTAGGTGTTCGTCTCGTCATTGCTGAAAGCCCCGCGCAACACCTCGCGCAGATCCGACTTGCGCATGCGTTGGCCTATCCACCGCGTGCCGAGCGTTTCGACCGGGATCGTCCAATACTTCTCGTTGTAGACCAGGGGCCAGCGCTCGGCGATCGGCTTGCCATACTGGCCGACGAGCCAGTCCCTGTAATTGTCCGTGCCGAGTGGCGCCTGCTCGGCGAGCCCAGCGATCAGCTCGCTCTTCTCTTCCGCCGTTAGGGGATAAAGGTTGTTCTGCACGGGGTGCTTCAGCCAGAGGGCCGCGTCCCAGCACAGCGCGCGCGGGTCGTGTGTTCGATAGGAGGTACGGTCGAAGACGCCCCGCACTTCCGCTTCGCTGGCGAAGGAAAGGTGTACCGCCGTGTCGAAACGAAAGCCGTCGACCACGAAATTATCGAGCAGGCCGCCGGCCCTCGGTGACGCCTCGTAGATCACGGCCGGATGTCCCGCTTGCCGAGCGGTGTAGGCGGCGGCGACGCCGGCGATGCCCGCACCGAGAACGATGTTGCGGCTCACCGCCGGGCCTCGCAGATGCTGGTGCGCCACGGGTCCAAGTCGGCCAGCGTCGCCACGAAGCGCGGCAAGGCTTCGCCCCAGGCTGGCATGATGTTAAGGCCGAGAGCGTCGAGGCGCCTTGTCTCGGCCGCCTCGTTGGGCGACACGCGAGCGAGCCGCTTGAATGGCGCATCCGCGGCGACGACCTCGCACGGCAGGCCAGAGGCTGCGACGATCGCGCGGACGTAGTCCAATCGGCTTGCCGATGGCGCGCTTACGCAATTAACGAGGCCGCGCACGCCGCGATCGAGAAGTAGGGCCACCTGCCGGGCGACGTCGCCGACGAAGGTCGGGTTACCGATCTGGAAGGGGTCGCTCGACAGGCGTGGTTTGGTCGTCGCCTCCATGATTCGATTCCAGACGAAGTTCTTCGGCTGTGCCGGCCGTCCCCCGAACAGCCAGCCGGTGCGGAGGATGAGGGCATCGCATCCCGTGGCGCGCACCCGCTCCTCACCCTCGATCTTATGCCGATGATGCGCGGTGGTCGGTTCGGGCGTGTCCTCCTCGCTGTAGGGCTGTTGTTTGCCGATCCCGTAGCAACCAGTGCTCGAGATGTGGACCATGACCGCGCCAGTGCCTGCGCAAGCCTCCGCCAGGAGGCCGGGTAGAACGGCGTTGGCCGCGTGCGAGGGCGTCGGGTCGCGCTCGGCGCCCTCCACGTCCGTGTCGGCCGCGCAATTGATCACGAGGGCGGCGTCCGCGCGGCGCACCAGGTCGTGCGTCCCGTACTCGGCGAGTTCACGGCGTCCGGCCGCGATGACGCGCTCGCCGCGATAAGTATCGACGAAGGCGCCGCCTAGGAGGCCGCCAGCACCCAAGACAAGGATCGTCATGGTAGGCCTTTCCCGCTTACGACCAGTACCAAGCGCTGAGATCGACATCGCGCTTGTCCGCCTCGTCCGGATCATGCGGGACGCTGGCAAGGTTCAGGATTATGTTCACTCCCTCTCCAAGGCCGGTGAAGGCCATCCACAGCCCAGGCTCGACGGTGAGCCGCGCGTAACCGACCGGTTCGGCGGACAGGTCGAAACTTTCATAGGCTGACGATGCCTCGACCGCCTCGTCGTGCACCACGAAGCGCACGCGGCCGATCGGCACAATGAGGTTCATGACCATGCGCCTATGGCGCTTCCAGCCTTTGACGGCGCCTTTGTCGACACAGCTGAAGTAAGCCTCCCCAAAACCGGCAAAGCCCGGGTCCGTTCTGCGCAGGCCGTGATAGACGGAACCACCCGGCGTCTCGATCTGCCGAAGCGGCGTCAGGGTCACGCCCCTCACTCGGTCAACGCACACCACACGCGGTGCCGCTTGTTGGCCAGCATTTCATAGCTCTCAATCTGCTCAGTCGTGACCGCGAGAGCGTCGCGCCGATCCTTCAGGACATCGCGATACCATTGGCCCGTCAGGCCGACGCACTCATCGTAGGAAAGGTTCGGCTCCCATTTCAATCGCAGCAGCGCCTTGTCGCAGCTGAGCTTCAAGAGACCGGCCTCGTGAAAGGGAATGTTGTCCACGATCGCGTAGCTGTCGGAGGGGTCGGCGAAACCCCAAACACGCGCGAGATCGAACAAGAGGCGGACCACGGTGTGGTTCTGCTCGGCGCGCGGACCGAAATTGAAGCTCTCGCCGTGCAGGTCGCCTTCGATCCCCAGAGACGAGGCTAAGGTGAGATAGCCGCTCAACGGTTCGAGCACATGCTGCCATGGTCGTGTGGCGCTCGGACTGCGGATTTCCACTGTTCGATCCCGGACCCAGGCGCGGATGCAATCGGCGACGATGCGGTCCGCCGCCCAGTCGCCCCCGCCGATGACGTTGCCGGCCCGCGTGGATGCCAGCCGCACCGGTCCGTCCGGTTGCTTGAAGAAGGACTGATGGAATGCATGGAACGTGACCTCGGCGGCGCCCTTCGACCCGCTGTAGACATCTTGACCGCCAAGTCGGTCGGTCTCGCGGTAGCCCCAAGGCCACTCGACGTTCTCGTAGCATTTGTCGCTCGTGATGATCGTCGCAACGCATGGCCAGTCGACGCTGCGCAGCGCCTGCAGCACCACGGCGGTGCCCATCACGTTCGTCGACAGGGTTTCCAGCGGGTCCTTATAGGATAAGGAGACGATCGCCTGCGCGGCCAGATGGAAGATGTAATGGGGCCTGAAGGACTCGAGCACGCTCACAAATCGATCGATATCACGAATGTCTCCGACTTCATGCCGCAGGGTCTTCGCCAATCCCGCGAGTTCAAACAGGCTTGGTTCGGTCGGCACCGCGTTAGAATAGCCACAGACCTCCGCACCAAGGCGCAAGAGCCAGGCGCTCAGCCAGCTGCCTTTGAAGCCGGTGTGCCCGGTGACGAGTACCTTGCGGCCGGCATAAGCATTGTTGAACGGGGTAGCGGAGCCCCTCGCCATCGGGCTCACCATATCTTCCAAGGCGCGGACCCGGTATCCCACAACTCACGCAGAGCGGATAGATCACGCACAGTGTCCATGCATTGCCAGTAACCGCCGTGCTGGAAGGCCGCCAACTGGTTGTCGGCGGCGAGCTTTTCCAGGGGTTCACGCTCAAGCACTGTGCTATCGCCGACGATATAGTCAGCGATCTCGGGCTCGAAGACCATGTAACCGCCGTTGATCCAACCTTCGCCGATCTGCGGTTTCTCTTCAAAGGTGCGGACAAGCCCATTTTCGATCGCGATGCCGCCAAAACGGGCCGGCGGACGGACGGCGGTGATGGTCGCGAGCTTACCCGAGCGTTCGTGGAAGGCGAGCAAGGCCTTGACATCGACATCGCTGACGCCGTCGCCGTAGGTCATCATGAAGCGGCGGCGGCCTATGTGGTTGGCGGCGCGCTTGACGCGTCCGCCCGTCAACGTCGGGAGACCGGTATCGAGGAGGTTGACCCGCCAATCTTCCTGCAGTTCCTCCCCGTGCGAGTCGATGCCGCCAGTCCGTAAGTCGATGGTCAGATTCCGAGCTTTGAGCCGGTAATCCAGAAAGTACTCCTTAACGATTTCGCCCCTGTAACCAAGACAGACGACGAACTCGTTGAAGCCATAGGCACTGTAGATCTTCATGATGTGCCAAAGGATCGGGCGGCCGCGGACCTCGACCATCGGCTTCGGCTTGACCTCTGTCTCCTCACGCAGTCTGGTCCCCAAGCCTCCGGCGAGGATGACGATCGGCAAGCTCATCGTCGGTGAACTCCTACACGCGATCTTGACGCGAAGTGGTCTTCAAGACGCTAGTCTGGGATGTTCCGCGGCGATCCGCGCGAATGCGGCGTACGAAACGCTCGCGATAGTGTCAACTGTTATATACAGTAACCCGCGCCACTCGCTTGAGACGGAACGAGGTGACGGTACGGCGTCAAATGACCATTCTTCGGCTCGACTTCGATCATCCTGGCCTTCGCGCCGCTCCTCGTCCAGCGCTCCTGGCGGCACGCCCGGATGCTGCCGATTGGGCGCCATCCCGACGCCTGGGCGGCCTGCCGTGGCGAGCCTGCTGCGGGTCACCGGCTACGCGCGCGGGTTGGTTCGTGAACGTCCGCCCACCAGGCGATCGGCCTCCTGGGTCAGGGCGCTCCACAGCGGCCGTCGTCCCGGGCCGGGCTGGCGATGAAGCGCTGCAGCTGGTCGTGCCCCGACCGACCAAGTAGATGATCAGGCCGATGGCGATGGACCCGTAGGGAATGATGGACACGTCGCTCGCTCAAAGCGGTTACAACGGGCTTGCCGCTCACGACGCGAGACTCGAACTCGGCTCGGAGCGCTTCGCCCTTACCTTGTCCAAGCGGTCGGCGAAGCGCCGGGCGATAGAATCGACGCTGAAGTTCGAGGCGATGAAGGCGGCGGCGGCGATGCCTTTCGCCTTCGCCACGGAAGGATCGGCGACCATGGCCCGCATGTGCGCCGCCGCATGGTCAATGTCGGGGTCGGCCCAATGGCTGTTACGTTCGCAGAAGATATACTCCTCCGGCCGCACGCTTATCAGCTTATAATCGACGAGGTCGACCGTCTCGGCTGTGCAGAAATCCATGTTGCCCGAGTAACCCGTGGCGATCACCGGCACGGCGAGCTGCATCGCCTCGATCATGCCGAAACCCCAGCCTTCCGAGCGGTGCAGGGACACATAGCAATCGCTGGAGCGCTTCAGCGCGAGAAGGTCGCGATACTGCATGGTCTCATTCACCACCACGATCCGTGGATCAGCCACCGCCATGACGTCGATCCGCCTCCACACCTTGAGCTGGTAGGGGTCGTGAACGCGATATCGGTTCTGCGTCTTCACCACTAGACGCACGGGCTCGGTCCCAAGCGGGAAAGCCCGGCGGAACGCCTCGAGCACGGCGATCGGGTTCTTACGCTCGACGAAAGAGAAGGAGTCGAACGTCGTCAGGAACATGAAATGGTTGTCGGCTATTCCGATGACATCGCGCGACATCGTCTCGACGCTCGGTAGGGCTTCCACCGCCATGCCGACGTTGATGACTGGCTTGTCTGTGAAGCGAGAGTAGATCTCTCGATTGTACTCGGACGAGACCCAGATTTCATCAAGGAGTTCCAATGCCAGGCGGTGGCATTTGGGAATTTCGTTCAGCTCCCAGAAGAAGAAGCCGATGTTGTAGCTGTCCTCGAACATGGCATTGGGCAGATAGGCAAAGGCCAACGGGATGGACTCGGCGTTCAGATGTATGAGGTTAATAGCGCGTTTATTACGGTACATAGTGTAGTCAGTCGACGAAGCGAAGCCGACCGGAGCGGGATTGTCGAGACCGAAGTCACATACGGTCGGGCGCTTGGACTCGCATCGGGTCAGCACCTCAACGGAAAGCCGCATGGCCTGGCCAAGACCGGAGGCCTTGAAAGCCGGCCCAATGACCGCCACACCCTCCTCGATCGGCCCGACGGCCTCGATCGGCGGCAGGAAGCATTCACCGGTGTTTCCCGTAGCCGGATCGCGTGTGAGACTGGTGAAAGGTCTGTCCCAGTCGAGGCTCAACCCATAACGCGCCAAAAAGGCTTCTCCGTTCCGGCGCAAAGCCTGCGCTCGCTCGTGATTGGCCGTGCCGTCGTCATTCGGCACGCAGAACCGCGCTAGCGCTTCGTCCAATATGCTTCGCGTTCGCTTCCTATCGCTAAGTACTCGGCGCAATGACTCGCGAGGGAGATACGTCAAGATGCGCGGTTGAGTGAAGCTGTAGACGACAAGATAAAGGAAATATGCCGCGCGATCGCGGCCGCGATTCATGTCTAAGAAGTGAAGATCGACATGCTTATTGAAATAATGCACCATAAAGGCACTCAGTGGAAAGTCATCATTTATCCACTGGATTTCAGTCTGGAGGAGAGCGACTTGTTCTCTATTTACTAGTCTATCGTACAAGTTCTGGCGTGGCGTAAAATCAACACACCACCAATACACAACAGAACGCAATTGTTCCATGTTTCGAAAATTAGGCGTTGTCGACATCTCGCGTGCGGCGAAATTGACAAGAGCAATCGTTACTGCCGGCGAGGTGCCGGCGAGAGGCGCTGGCTGGTTCAGATACGCGACCTGCTCCCTCGACAAAGGTAAGGCCACGCTGTTATGTCGGTGGTTCCCGTAATCTATGATAAACCAAAGCAAGACCTCAAGCCGCTCTTGGAGCGTGCCGGTCATTGCGTCAATCTGAGCATCTCGTACCAGGCGGAAGCTTTCAAACTGAACATATTTTGAAATAAGACCCTCTGGATCTCGTTCGAGATTTGCAACTTCAAACAGTTTGTCCAGCGAGGTCACGCTGAGATCGATTCTGTGAGGCTTGCACATAATGCCATCAAGGTGGGTAGTGTGTTTGTCATCATCGTCCTTACTGGCCACGCCCTGCAGCTTGTCCTTGAAAGTGCCAACTCAGGTAGACTCTTGGCAGCCACATCGCATGAATGCAGCAGCACAATGGTTCCTCTTAAAAGCTACTTTTGCTTTGTTCTCTTAAAAATTTTATATCTCTAAAGCGAGCGATCGCATTAAGACAATATAATTTTCGGGCATCTGGTAGGCAAACAGCATTCCTTCGACATCGGTTTCGACAACGCCATTTTGGAGGACGATCTTAGAGTCTTGAAAACGAACATAAATCGTCTCTGCTGATCTCGCTCGATCGTTGAGCGGCAGAAAGAAGCCATGACGACCCTCTCCGATGCCGACGGCAACTAAATCCGAGCGAAAACCGTCAGCGACGCAAAGACCGATGCGCAGACCCTTAGAATCAGATAACTCGATGACTACTCGTTTACTCAGATTCTGACGATCGGCTGCCCAGCCTGAGATACCATTCGCGTCGACGCTGTCGACGTGCCCAATCCATCGATCGGTGTTGTCGTCGGCTCCTGTGTCAGGTGTCATCTACGCTTTTCCGTTCGCCCGATGTGTTGCCTCCGGCTATCATGAGTGCTTGACATCGGCAACGGCGGCGATGGTGGTGTCGGGCCTCGGACTCGATCCGGGGATCTGCACATCCACGGAGAAGGAGCCAGACGCCGTCACCGCCGTGTCGAGGCGCTTGAACAGCACGCCGAGCGGCGGCTCGCGCCCGGTCGCCACCCGCGTCGGTGTCTCGCGAAACGTCCAGATCGTGAGCGCGTATCCTTCGACAGGCTCAGGATGAGGCGACAAGCGGTCCTTGATCAGGACCTCGCAGCGCACGTCCGACAGCGAATGCTTGGTTTGAGGAGGATCTCGGCCGAGACCACTTCGAAAGCCGCTGCTGGACCCGGCTACACCGGCACGTGCTGATGACGTGCATCGCCTGCACCTATCTCCAGCAGCTGCGCCTCGCCGAGCCGCCTCGGACGGGTCGCGGAAAAAAGAACGAGCCGTCTGCCGGGACCGCCTCCATGTCACCGGGCCTCCCTCTTGTCGCAACCCCTTCCCCAGCTCGCCGACACCATCACCGCCAGCGTCACGCCGGACTTCAAGGCGAAGTGCCAACGGGCCGCCGAGAAGCGCCGGCAATCGCTCGCCGCCTACACGCGCCAGGCGCTGTCTGTTGCAGGCGCTGGAGGTCGGCGGGCTTCCGGCGTAGGCATGGAGCGCGGCCGCCAGCCTCTCGCGCACGGGCGACCCGTCATACCAAAGGCCATCGGCTCTGACTCGCGGGGCTTCCGTTCTGGCGGCTGATC
>CAXTIU010000018.1:0-64557 GCA_964244495.1 uncultured Beijerinckiaceae bacterium | reverse complement strand
GCCTGCCGGCGACCCCTGCCGCTCCCCTCGGCGCGTCATCGATCAGCGGCGCAACGGCACGCAGCACGCGGCGCACGCGTTCGCGCAAGGCGTGGGTGCCGAGCCACCTCGACGCACGCGCGAGGGTAGCCGTCACGCCACGTCGGCTGACAACGCCTTCAGCGATCTCGTGGATGTTGCGCACGTCCTGCCCGCCCGTTACCTGCCCGCCCGCCATGCTCAGGCTCCTGTCCACTGCCCTCCCGAGCACGCTTGCTCCGTTCGCGGCCTCAGTCGAGTGGAATATGCGGAGGGCTCGCCACTTCTCGGTGCCCGACCCCGATGTGTCTCCATCGGGAGACGCAGCATCGGCAAGGTCGGGTCTAAAGTCTGGAACTCGTCCCACTCCGCCAGGCGAAGAGCGGGTACCGTGCATCATCGTACGACCAGAGCTGGCCGCCAGCGGAAAGGCCGCTTTCGATGGTGTGCTGCAGGTAAGCAGACGTTGTATCAAGAGCTCAGATCGAGGCTGGCCATTGCGTTTTGTCCCACTATGCCGTGACGCGTTCGACTCGCGCGAGCAGGCAGCCCGGGCGTGCCGTGTAAACATTGACAAACGCAGTCCTAGGATCGTCGAGCGCCCGCTGAAGCGGTCCGTACACCTCCGTTCCCGCGCATACGTGGCCAAGGTCATAGAGGCAGAGATCGTCGCCGTCGTAGACTCGGATGGACACCAATGGATTGACGGAAACGATCGGCGCCACCTCGTCTTCGCCGACGAACCGTGGGCAGTCGACGGCATGGAGGAAGATCGGGCTCGGCGTCCAGTAGATGCCGATTGGCCGAGGCAAGTCGTAGGATCCGAGCAGCATCAGTTCCCCCGGTAGGGCACAGCGCAGGCAGTGCCGGCAGGGGTAGGCGCTGCCGTCCGGCACCTCGACCGGTCTTAGCCGGTTGCCCCGGTCATCCAGTCCTGTTCGCCGGAACTGCTCAGCGGTCGCGGTCGGGATGGGGATGCAGCGAAAGGCAGCCATGCTTGATCTCCTTGTCCTACGAATTCGCATAGGGCTGCCGCGGCCTGCACTCCGGTTCTTGCGTTGCAATTCGGAAAGTGGACTGACCAAGCCTTTTTGTAGGCAGTACCGGAGCGGCCAGACTGACGGTCGATCAGCGCCGGTGCGAGCTTCGCCATCGCTGGATCACGCGCTGACCTTGGTACAGAGTCCGACCAGGAAGCCATTCAGGTCGCGAACATACGCGACCACCTGCCCCCACTGCTTCGTCATCGGCCCGATGTAAGCTACAACTCCCGCTGGGAGGACTCACGCATAGGCGTTAGACACGTCGGAACCGACGAGGCCGACCTCGGCCCCGGCAGGGTCGGCGTCAGCACGATCGGGCCGAAATGCAGCCCCCACTGATGAGGTGGACTGTAGGTCGGGATAGGGGCACGACGTCGATCAATGTCGCAAGACTTTCAATAAGCTTGGATGCGCGAAGCCCCGCGCACGCGCCGATCCACATCCCTGTCCGCCAATGGAAGGCCGAGGCGGTCAAAGGAGGTGCGCCTGGGCGGTCGCAATCGAGTTCGCCCTCGCCTCCACAGGCTGCGGCGCCGACGCGGCGTCGTCCGCCTCGCCTATCAGGCGGCCTCCCGTTCGCGGGCGAGCAACGCTCGCTTTCGCTCGACGCCCCAGCGGTAGCCGGACAGAGCCCCGTCCGTGCGCACGACGCGGTGACAGGGGATGGCGACCGCGAGCACGTTCGCCGCGCAGGCGCCGGCGACGGCGCGCACGGCTGCGGGCGCGCCGACAGCCGCCGCGATCTCAGCGTAGCTCGCCGTGCGCCCCTTGGGGATTGCGCGGAGCGCCGCCCAAACGCGTTGCTGAAAGGCCGTGCCGCGGATGTCGAGTGGCAAGTCGAGCCCGCGGCCGGGCGCCTCGACCAAGCCCACGACGAGGGCGACGGTCTCCTCAAACGCCGCGTCGCCGCCGATCAGCTCCGCTTCCAGGAAGCGGTCCTGGAGGTCGCGCACGAGGGCGTCCGGGTCGTCGCCGAACAGGATCGCGCACACGCCCTTCTCGCTCGCCCCGACCAGGACAGCGCCGAGCGAGCACTGCCCGACGGCGAAGCGGATCGCCGCTCCGACGCCGCCCTTGCGGTAGGCCGAGGGCGTCATGCCGAGCCGCTCGGTCGAGCGCTCGTAGAAGCGGCTCGAGGCGTTGTAGCCTGCCCCGTAGATGGCGCGCGTCACGCTCTCGCCAGCCTTGAGCGCCCACGCGACGCGCTTGGCCCGAACCTCGTCCGCGAAGGCCTTCGGGGTCACGCCCGTGACCTGCTTGAAAATGCGGTGGAAGTGGTAGCGGCTCATGCCCGCCACCTTGGCTAACGCATCGAGGCCGGGGATCTCCTCGGCGCTCTCCATCAGCTCGCACGCGCGCCGGACGGCCTCGACATGGCGCTCCGCTTGGCTCGCCTCATTCGGGCGGCAACGCTTGCACGGGCGGTACCCGGCGCGCTCGGCCGCCTCGCAGGTCAGATGGAAGGTGACGTTCTCGGGTCGAGCCAGGCGCGCGGCGCAGCTCGGGCGGCAATACACGCCCGTGGTACGCACTGCGTAGAGGAACATACCGTCCAGGGCGCGGTCGCGCCGGCCCACGGCCTCGTAGCGGTCCTCATCCGTGAGAACGGCCAGCGAGGCGCTCCCGGCATCTCGAGCGAGTGCGTCGACGCTCATGGGCGGACTCCGTCGAAGGAAGCGCCAACCTTCGGCGCCTGGTCCAATAGTGGCTCGGTCAGGAGTAGCCAACATCCCGGGTCTTGCTCTCAAATTCGCCTCTTGTCGGACCCTGCATGGATCGGACGTCTTCGACGCGCGACCTGTGCCCGGCATCAGGGATGCCGACCAGTGACGTGAGGGCGCCTCCGCCGCCTCAGCGGGCGCGACGTACGGGTCCTGCAGACAAACGGCTTGGCCGGCTGACGGGGAGGCGCCGACCGGCTTACCTGCACTCGCGGCCTACGCCGCGTCTTCCATGTTGCTCCTTTCGTCCGTCGTTTAATGGACGCAACGCAAGATCTATCGCTCGGAGCTGACCGCTCAGACGCTGGCATGCAGCAAAGGCAGCAATTGCTGGGCAGCCTCGCGCAACTGTTCAGGCGGGAAACCGCCGAAGCCGAGCATCAGGCCGGGTCGCCCGCCAAGGCCCGCATACATCGGCGAGATGGGGCGCAGAGCTAGGCCGATCGCCTGCGCACGGGCGGCAAGCCGCACGTCGTCAATCCCGGTCGGCAACCACAGCAGGATATGCATGCCCTGGTCGCTCGACTGGATGGTCCAGCCGGCCGGCAGCATCGGTTTGAGCGTGGCCAGCAGCACCGCGCGGCGCTCGGCGTAGAGGCCGCGGATGCGCCTGATGTGGCCTTCGAAATAGCCGTCCCGCATATAAGCCGCCAGCACGTGCTGGTCGGCCATCGGCGAATGCCGGTCTAGGATCGCGCGAGCGCCCGAGAAGGCCTCCATCAGGGGCGCTGGTGCGACGAGGTAGCCGAGCCGCAGAGAGGGGAACAGCACCTTGCTGAAAGTGCCGAGATAGACGACCCGCGCCGGGTTGAGGCCCTGCATCGCCGGGAACGGGTGGCCGGCGTAGCGCAGCTCGCTGTCGTAATCGTCCTCGACGATCCAGCTGCCGTTGCGCCCGGCCCAGGCGACAAGGGCCTGCCGGCGAGCCATGCTCAGCGGCATGCCGACCGGGTACTGGTGCGAGGGCGTGACGAAGGCGGCGCGCGCCGCCGGGCAGAGCGTCAGCGCACGTTCCACGCTGAAGCCTTGCTCATCCACCGGCACGCGGTGCGTTCGCGTCCCAAGGTCGTCCAGCACCGCCGTCAGGCCGGGGTAGGCCGGGTCCTCGGCCCACACCGCCTCACCGGGCGCGAGAAGCACCCGCGCCGCCATGTGAAGACCCTGTTGCGTGCCGGAGGTGACGATGACGTTCTCTGACTCGCAGCGAACCGCGCGGGCGCGTCGGAGGTAAGCGGCGATCGCCGCCCGCAACTCGCCCAGACCGACTGGATCGGCGTAGCTTGCCGGTGCCGCCCGGGCCGACGCTCGCACGCGGTTGCCAAGCCGTCGCCAACTATCGTCCGGTGCGATGCCGGCGGCCGGTACGGCGACCGCAAAGGGAACCGGCGGCTGCGGGGTGAGGGCGCGTGCCACCGCCGCGAGCCTGGCAGCGGCCGGCGGCAGAAGCGTGTCCGCGGCGATGGAAGGTGAACCTGACGCCGGTCGCTCCAAATGTTCCGCGCTGAGCGCCATCGCAACGCGGGTGCCTTCTCCCACCCGCGCGTCGAGGTAGCCTTCCGCCGTCAGCTGGGCGAAGGCTTCCACCACCGTGCCCCTCGCGACGGCGAGGGAGGCTGCCAGCGTGCGCGTCGACGGCAGCCGCTCGCCCGGTTCCAGCTCGCCGGCTGTGATCGCGTCGCGCAAGCCTTGTGCGAGCTGTCGCCCGACTTGGCCGCCGTCGCGATCAACGAGCCTGAGCGAGGGTAGGCTAATGGTGACCCGGCACCGGCTCATCGAAGTGGACCAGTAAAGTTGCGCCTAAATGGAGCTACAGGCTGGACCGCCGTTCTGCAACGCTTGGGCATCTGCAGAAAGAGTGACGCCATGACCGCCCAGCATACGACCAACCCGATGACGCTGCCCGACGACCTGCCCCGGCCGGTGGACGACGGCGGGGCCGCGCACCTGACCGGGATGCGGATGCCGAGCCTCGCCCTGCCGGCGACCACGGGCTGCCTGGTGGACTTGTCCACCCTGCGCGGCCGCATGGTCGTTTACGCCTACCCGATGACGGGCGTGCCCGACGTGGAGCTGCCGCCGGGCTGGAACGATATACCCGGCGCGCGGGGCTGCACCCCGCAGACCCTCTCCTTCCAGAGCGAGAAGGACGTGTTCGCCGGCCTCGGCGTTGCCGTCTACGGCTTGAGTACGCAGACCCCGGGCTACCAGAGGGAGCTGGCCGACCGGCTCGATCTCGGGTTCGCGATCCTGAGCGACGCGGAGCTCAAGCTCACCGAGGCCCTGCGCCTGCCGACGATGGTGGTCGAAGGCATGCGGCTCATTAAGCGCCTAACCCTGATCATCGACGACGGGGTGATCGAGCACGTCTTCTATCCCGTCTTTCCGCCGAACAGGTCCGCCGCCGACACGATCGAGTGGCTGCGCGAGAACCCGGCAATGAACCAAACGGGTGCCGGCGTCGAAATCTACACGACCGCCGCGTGCTCGCACTGCAAGGCGGCCAAAGCCCTGCTGGCCGAGAAGGGCATCGGCTTCACCGAGCTGGACGTCGACCGGGATCCGGCCGCCGGCAAGGCGATGGTGGCCCGCAGCGGTCGCCAGACCGTGCCGCAGATCTTCATTGGCGGCCGTCACGCCGGGGGCGCGGACGACCTCCGGGCGCTGCACGCCTCGGGGCAGCTCGACAAGCTCCTCGCCACCGCGAACGGCTGACCGCAAGCCACGCTGCCCACCCCATCGGCTCAGGCGGAACGATCCGGCCAGGCGGTCAGCCCGCCCGACCAGGACGGGCGGAGCACGCCCGGTCCGATGCGGCGGTCACAATGCCATCGTGCAGTCGATCAGGACCAATGCTTCGGCAGCAGCCGATCACGAGTGCTTGGAACCCAGGCGATTTGAGGTGATCCCATGACCGTAGCTGTTGTCGAAGCATCTAACCTGTACAATCGTGTTGCGCTCCGGATCGTCCCGATCGTCATCGTCGGCTACATCGTCGCGTTCATCGATCGCGTCAACGTCGGCTTTGCCAAGCTGCAGTTCGTCAGCGACCTCCACTTCAATGAAGCGATCTACGGCTTCGGCGCCGGGCTGTTCTACATCGGCTACTTCCTGTTCGAGGTGCCCAGCAATCTCATGCTCGAGCGCTTCGGGGCGCGACTGACGCTGACCCGCATCATGACGCTGTGGGGCGCGATCTCGGCCTCCATGGCCTTCGTCTCGACGCCGACGCAGTTCTACGCCCTGCGCTTCCTGCTCGGCGCCGCCGAGGCCGGCTTCTTCCCAGGCGTCATCCTCTACCTGAGCTACTGGTTCCCGGCGGCAGAGCGCGGCCGCATCACCGCCCTGTTCGCCATGGGTGCGCCGATCGCCGGCATCGTCGGCGGCCCGATCTCCGGCTGGCTGATGAGCCTCGACGGGATGAACGGCCTGCGGGGCTGGCAGATCCTGTTCATCTACGAGGGCCTGCCCTCGATCCTGCTCGCCCTCGCGTACTTCCTCCTGGTCGACGACAGTCCCCGGAACGCGACCTGGCTGAGTGACGACGACAAGGCCTCCATCGCACGGAACCTGTCGACCAACAAGGCGCCGCCCAAGTTGAGCATCAGGGCCAAGCTGGCGCAGGTGGCCCGCATACCAAGGGTCTACATCCTGGCCCTCGCGTACTTCTCCGTGCAGGGAGGGACGCAGGCGGTCGCGCTTTGGACGCCGACGCTGGTGCGCAAGTTCGGCGTCGCGCTGACCTCGACCGGTGCGCTGAGCGCCCTGCCGTTCGCGGCGGCCGTCGCCGCTATGTACACGCTCGGTCGCAGCTCGGACCGCTCCATGGAGCGTCGCTGGCACTTCTTCGGCGCGATGCTCGCCGCCGCGCTCAGCTTCGCCTGCCTCAGCTTGGCGTCGGGCAGTCTCGCGGCGACCCTCACCCTCCTGATGATCGCGGGAGGCGGTGCGTTCGCTTCACTTTCGTTGTTCTGGACCATCCCGCCGACCGAGCTGCCCGAGGAGGCGCGGGCGGCCGGGATCGCCTTCATCAGCAGCAGCGGCGCCCTTGGCGGGTTCCTCAGCCCCGTCGTCATCGGCTGGGGCAGCGAGATCACCGGCAACCTCTACGGCGGCCTCGCGGCCGTCGGCGCGATGTCCGCGCTGTGCGGCGCCGTCATCCTCGCCGCCACGGGCAGGACACGACTGCCGACGTGATGGGGCGCGGCTTCCAGTAAATAGCAACGGCGAGAGGTGTCCGATGACAAGCATCTTTATCAAAGGCGTGTCCGCCTTCCCGCTCACGCCGATGAACGCAAGCGGTACGCTCGACCGGGGCATGCTTCGCGAGCTGCTCAACCGCCTCGTCACCGCCTCCGTCGACTCCGTCGGCCTGCTCGGCAGCACCGGCATGTACCCGTTCATTGACCGCGGGCAGCGCCGCGCTGCGATCGAGACGGCCGCGGCCGTGCTGAACGGCAAGATCCCGCTGGTGGTCGGCATCGGCGCGCTGCGCACGGACGCGGCCATCGACCTCGCCAGGGATGCCGAGGCCGCCGGTGCGGATGCGGGCCTGCTGGCGCCCGTGTCCTACACGCCGCTGTTCGACGACGAGGTCTTCGAGCACTTCAAGGCCGTGGCCCGTGCCACGACCCTGCCGCTGTGCATCTACAACAATCCTTCGACAACCCATTTCGCGTTCAGCGACGACCTGATCGTCCGCTTGAGCGAGCTGCCGACTGTTGTCGCCGTGAAGCACGTCGGCATCGCCGATGTTGGGCCCCAGGTGGATGCGCTTCGGCGCCGGACGAAGTCGGAGTTCTCCCTCGGTTACAGTGTCGACGGCTTCTGCGCTGAAGCGATGATCGCGGGGGCGGATACCTGGTACACCGCCCTCGGCGGCCTCTTCCCGGAGCCGTGCATGGAGATCACGGGCGCGATCGCCAGAGGCGACGTCGACGCCGCGCGCCGCACAAACCAGCAGCTCAAGCCGGTATGGGACGTGTTCAAGGAATACGGCAGCGCCCGCTGCATCTACGCCGCGGCGGCCAGCCTCGGCTTCGCGGTCACGCCGCCGCTGCCGTTACAGCCGTTGCACGGCGAGACGCGCCAGCGTGTCCTGGACGCAATAACGGCCGCCAGGCTCATGCCGGCGTTGCAACCGGCGAGCTGATACATGCGTCAGCTTCTCGTGCCCATGGTCGTCGCCATGCTGGCGGTGGTCAGCATCGTCGCGCAGCAGGCGTCGAACTCCAACCTGCACATGGCGCTCAACTCGGCCGCCTGGTCCGGCTTCATGGGCTACTTCGTCGGCGTCGTCTGCATGGTGGCGCTGGCAATCGTACTGCGCGACCCCGCGCCGTCCGTCGCCGTCGCCAGCCGCATTCCCTGGTAGGCGTGGAGCGGCGAGGTGTTCTGCGCGACTTTCATCGCTCTAGGCATCCTCCTGGTCCCGCAGTTCGGCGCGACCACGCAGGCGCTGCTGGTGGTCAAGCCAGAACCGGATGGCCCAGACCTGTTGCGGCTTCAGCGCGCGTTTGGCGCCGAGCTTGCGACCGGCGTTCCACGGCGGCCTGCATCGTCCGCCCGGGTCGAACTCTGAACGTCCCATGGTACTCGCGCCTCTTGGCCGGCATGGCCGAGAGGAGAACAGCGGGTGCGGTGGGCGTCACTGGCCGAAAGCGCTCGGTCTGCTTAGGAGCGGGAAGTTGAGGTAAGTGGACCTTCGCATGATCCTACTGGTGCCCGACCGATAGGACGCCCGATGCCGCGCTTTGGCAGATGGTCTTGCAAGCGATCAGCTGACTGGTCGTGCACAATCCTAGGATCGTGCCGGCTCTCCCAGGCTTTGCGTGGCTCGCGTAAGGACCGTGTCGCACGTGAAACCGAGTCCCACCATGATCGAGCACCGGCAGCCTTTTCGTGTTCGTGTCGCGTCCGCAGGAGCAGCAGCTTTCTGCGCGTCCCTGCTGACCATTTCTCAGGCTGAGGCGGCGGGCTGCGATCTGTCCGGCACGTACAAGCTCGTCGCCGACCAGCGATTGGTGGTCGACACGGGCGAGGTCGTCAGGGTCGCGAAACCGCAGGGATACATCAGCTACGGCGCGGACAAGCGCATGCTCGTCGTCATCGTCAGGGAACCGCGGCCGACGCCGGTCAGCGTCGAGGCGATCACCGACCGCGACCGTGTCGCCCTCTTCAACACGGTCACGACCTATTCCGGCACCTTCGACTGCGACGCCTCCAACGTCACACACCATATCGACGTGTCCTGGAATAGCGCCTGGACTGGCACGACGCAGGTGCGATCAATTAAGCGGAACGGGGACCGCCTTACCTACACGACGCCGCCCTTCCACTTCTTCAGTGACGGCCGGATGAGCGTCGGCACGTTGGTATGGGAGAAGCTTCCATAGCGCCTCCGATCTCCGGTCTGACCGCTGGCCTCGTCCACGGCGCGACCGCGAAGGAGGCGCCTCAAGTCCGGTCCGGGACGTCCTCGGTTCGAAGCATGGTCGCGAGAGAGCGGGAACCGCATATCAGACGCGAAGGCCATCCTGGTCACCGGCGGCTCGCGGGGCATCGGCAGGCAGCTTGCCCGCGACTGCGCCCGCGCCGGGTACGCCGTGGTCGTCAACTACGTCGCCAGCGAGGCGGCGGCCCAGGCCGTCGTCGGCGAGATCGCGGCGGCCGGCGGCCGGGCGGTGGCGGTCCGGGCGGACGTCAGCGCGCCCCGCGAGGTCGATGCGCTGGTGGCGGCGTCCCTGCAGCACTATGGCCGCGTCGATGCCCTCATCAACAACGCCGGGGTCGGCGAAGTCACGCCCCTGGAGGACCTCGACGCCGGAGGTTTCGATCGCGCACTTCGGGCGAACCTGACATCCGCCTTCCTTGTGTCGCAGGCCGTGATCCCGCAGATGAAGGCGCGCGGTGGCCGCCTGATCTTCATGTCCTCGCTCGCCGCGCGGACCGGCGGGTTGGTGTCGGCCGCCTACGCCGCCTCCAAGGCGGGCCTGGAGGGATTGATGCACTACTACGCGGCCGCGCTGCTCGAGCACCGGATCACCGCCAACGCCGTCGCACCGGCCCTGATCGGCAGCGACATGGCCTCGGCGCTGACGTTGCCGCCGCCCGACTGTCTTCCGCTCGGGCGGCTCGGGCGGGCCGACGAGGTGTGGCCCGTGATCCGGGCCATCTTGGACACCGAGTACCTGACCGGCCAGACGATCCACCTCAACGCCGGGCGCTACATGACCTGAGATGAGCCGCTCCGGGCTTCCGCGGCCTCGACCGACCCGGACGCATCCGGATGAGGGTGCGGAGCGTCAACCGGCGTCGGCGTGTACAGGGCGAGCTTGAGCGCCGGGTCGTCGTTGGCCTGGAAGGTTGCGTAAGCATAGCGGCGGATGGCGCCGCCGACATGCAGCGCCTTCTCGCCCGCAGTCGGGGCGCGGACGTCGTGGTGGCACCACCAGCCCGCGAAATCGGCGCTGCCGGTGCGCAGCCGGCCGACGAGGTCGGCGAAGGCCGGGTCGCCCGCCCACAGATCATGGGTGGCGCGGAACAGCGCCAGCATGCGCTGCGCCTCCTCCGCCCAGGCCGGGCCGAAAAGGGCCCGTGCGCGCGGGTCGGTGAACATGAACAGCAGGATGTTGCGCTCGGCCTCCGGCACGGCGGCGAAGTCGCATAGGAGCTCGGCGGCGGCCGCGTTCCAGGCCAGCACGTCCCACCGCAGCCCAGTGACGTAGGCCGGATGCGGCAGGCCTTCCAACAGGTGCCGGATCGTGTCGGGCACGTCCTCGCGCGCGAAGGGTGCCCGGTCGTGTCCGCGCGCGAGATGGCGGAGGTGGGCGCGCTCGGCCCGGTCCAGCCGGAGCGCGCGGGCCAGCGCGTCGACCGTGGTTGAGGAAGGCGCCACGGCGCGGCCCTGCTCCAGCTTCACGTACCACTCGGCGCTGATGCCCGCCGCGGCGGCGACTTCGTCGCGGCGCAGCCCCGGCGTGCGGCGCCGCCCGGCGGGCAGGCCGAACGCGGCGGGGTGCAGCCGTTCCCGCCGCGTTCGCAGGAAGTGGCCGAGGGCGGCGTTGGTGGTGGTCATGCCGGCTTTCCATCCTGGTACGGTACCATCCCAGGATGTCGGGCGCTCTTGTTGGCAGGGCAAGCGCGGCGCACGTCCCCTCGTTGAACAGCGCGGAGGCGGATATGAAGGCGGCGGTCCTGAAGGCGTTCGGCGCGAAGCTCAGCGTCGAGGAGGTGGCGGACCCGGTGCTCGGCACCGGCGAGGTGATCGTGGACGTGGTCGCCGCGCCCATCCTGCCCTACGCGGCCGAGGTGTTCGGCGGCGAGCGGCGCTACTTGCTCGACCTGCCGGTGGTGCCCGGCTGCGGCGCGGTCGGCCGCGTGCGGCGGGTCGGACCCGACGCGACCCGGCTCGCGCCGGGCGATTGGGTGCTGTGCGACCCCACGGTGCGCTCGCGCGACGGCGGTGGCGCACCCGACATCACGCTCCAGGGCTGGAGCGCAAGGGGTGAGGGCGGCCTCAAGCTCCAGCGCCACTTTCGTGACGGTCCGTTCGCGCAGCGCATGCGGGTGCCGACAGAGAACGCTATCGCCATCGGCGCGATCGGCGAAGCGGACGCCGCGCGATGGTGTGCGCTGGCGACGCTGCTGGTGCCTTACGGCGGGCTGCTCGCGATGGAGCTGCGCGCCGGCGAGACGCTGCTGGTGAGCGGGGCCACGGGCAACTACGGCAGCTCGGCCGTGCTGGTGGCACTGGCGATGGGCGCGGGCCGCGTGGTCTGCCCCGGGCGCAACGAGGCGATGCTGGCGGAGCTGTCCCGCAGGTTCGGCCCGCGGGTGCGGACCGTGCGGCTGACCGGCGAACCGGAGGCGGACCGCACGGCGATGCAGGCGGCGGGCCCGATCGACGCGGTTCTCGACCTGCTGCCGCCGGCGGCGGGCGCCGCGGTGGCGCGCGCGGCGGTGATGGCGGTGCGCCCGTACGGCCGCGCGGTGCTGATGGGCGGCGTCGGCATGCTCGGCGGCGAGGACCTGGCGCTCCCCTATCCCTGGATCATGCGCAATCTCGTCACGATCCGGGGACAGTGGATGTATGAGCCTGACGCGGTGACCCGGTTGGCGTCGTTGATCCATGCCGGCCTGCTCGACCTCGGGCAATATGCCGTGACGGAGTTCCCGCTGGACGAAGCAAACGTGGCCGTGGCGCATGCCGCCGCGCACTCCGGAGGCTTCCAGCTCACGGTGCTGCGGCCGTGAGTGCGACTCGGCTTGTGGATACGACGTTGATCGGCGTTGAGAGTATTTGGAAAAACTCGCTGCGCGGGGTCCTCGCCCCGATGCTGGCCCACGACCTGGACGGAGCGGTGACCATCGAGTGCATAAGAACGTCCGCGTCCGAGAACGGCGCTAAGCGCCGGCAATGTCGCGAGTGGGCGCAGTACCGACTGACAGACTTTACGACGAGACTTGGCTGGAAGGAGACCGAAGGTACCCAGTGCGGAGATCATGAAGCAGGCGTTCATGGGTCGTCAGGAGTTTCGAACTCAACTGATCAAGCCGATGGGTTCGCCTATCAACAACACGAGCGCCAAGGACAGCGCTTCCCGGCGGAAGGGGACCGTATCGCCGCGCATCTCCCGCGTACCCTGCGCACCTGAAAAGGTAAAAACCTCCTTACCGTCCGCTGATCGTCCCGGCTCCCGACGCGGCCGCGTTCAGGTCCACGAGGAAGGCGACGAGGGTCGATGGTGTTTCGGGCCGGATGGGCGGGAATGGCGCTTCCACGTTAGTTGCGGCGTCACCCTTGCTGAGCCGTTCCGATCCAACTCCGACCGCGCCATCCATGACGTAGAGCCATGGCGTCAGTCCGGCCACGTCCGGCATTAGGACCTCGCGTCCGGCCGAGACGACAGCATCGTAGACAATCACCCGCTGCCGGATGCGCAAAGGCGCCTGGCTCTCGTCAGGACCGGCGACCAGCCGCCAGCTATCGTCGGACGCATCTGGCCGCTCATGGAACCGAACTCGCGCTGGAAGGCTGGCTTCGCTCGGACGGACGAAGATCTGCAGCATCTCGACGGGACCGTCTGGTGTGGACTCCTCGTGATGGAAGCCGACGCCGGCGTTCATCATCATCAGCCTGCGCGAAGAGATCGCGACGGATCGCCGGTCGAGTCCTCGTGCACCATGGTTCCGCGCCACACGTAGCTCAGGATCTCGTCGTCCTTGTGCTCATGCATGTGGACGATCGCGCCCCGATCGAGGTTGGCGTGGTCGATGATGCTGAGCGAACCGAAGGCCGGATCGGCATCGCGCCCGAGGATCGCGCCGGGACGTACCCGCCTGAGATGGAAACGCCCATCATCCTTCCTTGAGATCGGGTCGGCACGAAGGATCCTGAGCATGGCGATACCTTTACGGGTTCGGGCTGGTCGGACGCGCGACGGGTTCGAAACGAGCGGGCGTCATGCGAGGAAGCGGATCAGCCTCTTCGCGGTCCACTCGGGATTGTCGTGAGCGAACGTGTGCCCGCTCGCCGGAACGATGTCGGCCTGGACGTGCGCGGCGACCGTTCGCGCGCCGTCCAGGAGCTGGCCCTGGGGAAGACCCTTTTCACCATTCAGGACGAGCACGGGCATCGGTAGCTTGGCGGCGAGCATGGCGCGGTTCGCCTTCCCGTCCGCCAGCAGCGGGCCGTAATGCTGGTAGCCGCCGCGCAGTCCCGCGGGGCCGGTGAAAAGGGGTAGGAAGGTGGTGTTGGTCCCCTCTTCAGCGTCGGGGGCTGCCGACATCATCGTGTAGAATGGCATTAGGTAGGCCTCCTTGCCCTGGGTCAGGAAGGTGGCGAGATCGACCTGCATGTGGAAGCCGAAATGCCAGTAGCCGCCGGTGGCTAGTTTATCACCTCTTCGAGGCCGAAGACGGGCAGGACGGACTCTCCCAGCACCAAGGCATGCCACCTCGCAGGGTGCTTCAAAGCGTAGGCTACGGCGACCATGGCCCCGATGTCGGCGACGACGAGGCGGACGGGACCGAGCCCGAGCACGATCGCCCGCACGTCCTCCGCGACGTTCGTCTTCGCGAAGCCATCCTCGGCCTGCGCCGAGTCGCTCATCTCTCGCAGGTCGGGCGCGAGCACGGTGAAGCCGGCTGCGGCGAGCCGGGGCATGATGTCCCGCCAGGCGGTCCAGCTGTAGGGGAAACCATGCAGCAGCACGACGACCGGACCTTCGCCACCGATGACGAAGTGGATGCGGGTGCCGTTCACGTCGGCATAGTGATGGGTGAAGCCAATCATGCACGTCACAGGGCTGTCTGGCTCCGGCGCCGTGCGGGCGGCCGGAGATGAAGCACTATCGCTCATGGTGCGATCGCGTCGGACAGCACCGTGCGCAGGGATCGAGGCGGATGGCCGGAGAGCGTCTCCACGTCACCCGAAACGACGTCGTAGGCTCCTTCCGCCTGCGCCGCCTGCATGGAGGCGACAGCGTCGATGATGAAGGATGGGAGTTCCGCCCGCGCCATGGCGCCACGCAACTGCTCGTCCGTCAGCACCTGGAACGCGATCGGCTTGCCTGCCGCCTCGCCGAGCAGGGCGGCGCGCTCGGCTCCCGTCACGCGGTCCGGCCCCGACAAGTTGTAGATCGCGCCGACGTGACCGTCGCTCGCGAGCGCGCCGGCGCAGGCGGCGGCGACGTCCCTGCGGGACACGAAGGCCACCCGGTTCTCGGCGAAGCCGGGAAGGTGACCCGTGGCCGCCGCCATCTCGGCCTGCTCCGCGAGGGTCTCGGCGAAGAAGTTGATCCGCAGGATCGTCCAGGCCTTGATGCTGCCGCGCAGCAGGCGATGTTCGCCGGCCCAGTAGCCGGCACCTATCGCGGGTTCCGGCCGCTCCCGGGTGCCTGTCGCCGAGATGAGGAACACGTGGCCGACGCCGGCCTGCTCCGCCGCGTCGATCGCTGCGGTGATCTGCGCAGCGTGTACGCCCGGACGAAGGTCGGCGCTCGGGATCAGTAGCAGTCGATCGAGCCCGGCATAGGCCCTTGCCAGCGTCTCGGGCCGATCGTAGTCGCCCAAGCGCGCCTCGAGCGGGCCAGATGCAGCCTCCGGCGTGCGAGTGACGGCGACGATCTCGTGCCCAGGCGCGCGCTGCCGCAGCTGCTGGATCACCAATGTACCAAGCTTCCCGCCGGCTCCGCTGACACCGATCTTCATGAAGGTCCTCCAAGGCACAAATCGTGCGTTAGGATGTGAACCGACGTATGATGTCGCGCAAGAATGCACACGCATGTTCATCAGGAACAACCGTGTTCGCCAGGAGGGTACGGATGGCCGCCTCTCGCCTCGACATGCTGGAAACCGGAGCGGGCGCGTCCTCAAGGGATGAATGTCGCGGACTCGCTCAGATCATTGACAGGGTCGGCAACAAGTGGACGGTCATGATCGTCGGTCACCTATCCGAACATGGCCTGATGCGCTTCAATGCCTTGTTGCGCGCCATACCCGGGGTGTCCCATCGCATGCTGACCCTCACCCTTCGAGGGCTCGAGCGCGACGGGCTCGTCAAGCGCACCGCCTACGCGACGGTCCCGCCGCGCGTGGAGTACGAGCTGACCGAACTTGGCCTGTCCCTGACCGAGCCGCTCACGCTCCTGGCCCGCTGGTCATCCGCCCGGCGTGGCTCGATCGAGGTGGCGCAACGGGATTACGACGCGGTTCACGAGGTCGAGGCGTGATCCTTCGATGAGACGACCAGAACGAAGGTCCGCTTCGAAGCGTTGGCTCGAGATCAAGGAATGGCGTTGATGGGCGCACAGCGGACCGCGGCGCCACTGATGTGCATGATGGTCGCGATGCTGGTTGAGAGCCGTATGATGCGGCAAGAGGAGACCGGTTCGATTCCTTCCAGCTCCACCAAGCACCTACGGCAATATAGCCAATCATACACAGCGCGCCAGAAGGCTTTGTAGTTCCGCCGCTTACCGCAAGTACTCGTGGTCTCCAGGTCTATTTAGGCTTGTCTCTGCGCCTAGTTCTCGGTAATCGGCGGCCCGTCTCTGCGGTCACTTTCAGCGTTTCCGTTTTTGCGCTGACCGGTGATGCAACGTCGACGACACGTCTGGTTCGCTATACCATCAGCAGTGTGGCGCCATGCCCAAGCACGAACGCGTGGGGCAGTGAGGGCGATGGCGGACGGGGACGGGGTTCGCGTCGTCGCAGCATCGCCGCGTATCGTATGCGATCGTCGATGTCGTGGCTCGCGGACGTGCCGGCTTGCGCTGATGCGGGCCCGGGTCAGTCCGGCCGCGACAGGTCGACCGCCCGCCACTGCGCGTGCCAGCCCATCGGCGCATCGGTGAGCCGTCGCGCGTTGACCCCGCGTGGCAGCGACCCGTGCAGCGCCGCCCGCACCAGCTCGGGATCGAGAAAGGCCAGCGACAGCAGCATGCGCACCATGCGCTCGCTCCTGTTCTCGCGCAGCGCGATGGCGCGGACGGGGGTGCCGGCCAGAACCTCCTTCAGCCAACCCCTGCCCTGCGCGATGGCACGCAGGAGGTGCTGCTGCTCGCCCTGGCGGATCGGGCGTAGGCCGGCGGGCGCGTCGTCGGGCAGGATGATCGCGCGGCGGCGGCGCTGCGCGGTGAGGTCCAGGGCGACGCTGAGGTGCCGGCGCTCGCCCTCGTGGTCGGCATCGCAGTGACCATCGTCAGGGAGAGGTGATGCGGCGCCGGTGCCTGTCTCCTCGCGCTCCGCATCGGTCCAGCTGAGGTCCAGCGCCCGGCCGCCGACCTCGACGCGCAGGCCGATGCGCTGGAGCAGTGCGCGCCATCCATGGCCATCGGCGGGCAGGTCGCCGCCCAGCCGCTGACGCAGCGCGTCCAGCACCAGTGCCTCGACCGGCTGCGCCGGCACCCGCGCGAGGCTGCCCGCCTCACCCTTGCGGCCTTGCACCAGCGCGCTCGACACGTAGTAGCGGTAGCGCACGCCGCACTTGTTGGCGTGGCTCGGGCTCATCGCGTTGCCGCGGTCGTCGACGATGCAGCCGGTGAGCAACGCCTCCGACTTGCCCTTGCGCAGGTCGCGCCGGTTCAGGTTCTGCGCCAGCCTGGCCTGCACCGCGTCGAACAGCGTGGCATCCACGATGGCGGCGTGCTCGCCCCTGTGGCTCTGGCCGCGGTGGTTGATGTCGCCGAGGTAGGTCCTGTTCTTCAGCACGTGGGCGAGCGGGCCGTTGGTGAAGGCCACGCCGCCGATGGCGCGACCCGACGCCAGCACCCGCGGCCTGCTGGTGACGCCTTGCTCGCGCAGCGCGCGCTGCAGCGCCGGCAGCGAGCCGAGGTCGAGGTAGCGCTGGAAGATGAGGCGCACCATCGTCGCCTCGGCCTCATCGACCAGCAGCTTGCGCGCCTCCACGCGGTAGCCGAGCGGCACCACGCCGCCCATCCACAGGCCCTTCTTCTTGGAGGCGGCGATCTTGTCGCGTATGCGCTCGCCGGTGACCTCGCGCTCGAACTGGGCGAAGGACAGCAGCACGTTGAGGGTGAGATGCCCCATGCTGGTGGTGGTGTTGAAGCTTTGCGTGACGGAGACGAACGACACGCCGTGCGCGTCGAACAGCTCGACCAGCTTGGCGAAGTCGGCGAGCGCGCGGGTGAGCCGGTCGACCTTGTAGACCACGACCACGTCAAGGCGGCGCTGGGCCACGTCGGCCAGCAGGCGCTGCAGGGCGGGCCGCTCCATGGTGCCGCCGGAGTACCCGCCATCGTCGTAGCGCTCGCGGCGCAGGCGCCAGCCCTCGTGCGCCTGGCTGCGGACGTAGGCCTCGGCCGCCTCGCGCTGCGCGTCGAGCGAGTTGAAGTCCTGCTCCAGGCCGGCATCGCTGGACACGCGGGTGTAGATGGCGCAGCGCAGCACCTTGCCCGCGGTCATGGTGCGGCACCCCGAAACGGCACCGACCTGACCCGCGCGGCCTGCCTGACGGGCACCCTGCCGACCGCCGCCGCGCTTGGTTCGGCCTTCGTACGACCCGGCCGCTTGCCGCCCACCTTGCGAGTCTGATCTCGGGCCGGCGCGTCGCGCAGGCCGAAGAAGCGCGGTCCGTTCCACCTGGTGCCAGTGATGGCGAAGGCGACCTGGCTCAGGCTGTCGTAGGTGCGGCCGTTCCAACTGACGCCGTCCGCCAGCACGGTGACCCGGTGCGGCACGCCGCCGTGCTCGCGCACCAGCACGGTGCCGGGCCGGGCCGTGCGCGCCGGCGCGGGACGGGTGCGCCGTTCCGCCGTCGCGGTCTTCGACGCTCCGCCAACATCGTCTGTCGATGGCATGGGCGCCTCACCCGATGCGCCATCGTCACGGCCGTCACCGTCCGGCGCCCTTGCCGGGGCGGCGAAGGCCGCGAGCGCGCGCAGGCTCGCCCTGTCGAGGTCGCCCAGGCGCTGCGCCTGCAGCCTGTAGGCGAGCACGCGCAGGGTCAGCGGACGGCCGAGGTCGGCGGGCACGCTGCCCCCGACCAGGTCGCGCCAGCGCCGGCGCAGCGCGGCAGCGTCGAGCTGCACCAGCGCGGCGACCTCCGCCGCGAGGTCGCCGGCACCGACATCACCGGCTCCGGCGCGGGCGGGGGTCGTCTCCACCGCGGTCATCAGGCTGCGGCGGCGACCGGTGCCGCCTCGACCCTGTAGGTCGACGCCGCCCCGCGCTGCCCCTTGGCGAGCCCGACCGCGATGCCGCCCTTGCGCAGGCCGGTCAGCGCCGCCCGTGTGGTGTGTGGCAGCCAGCCCGTGGCGGCGGTGAGCTCGTCCATGGTCGCCCCGCCCTCGCGCCGCATCAGGGCGAGGATCAGGGTGCGCTTCGATCCGGGCGCGGGGCGAGCGGTGCCGGACGCGTCGGCAGTACGATCAACGGTGGCGGTGCCATCGGCGGCACTCGACGCCGTGCCATTGCAGAGCGCCGCTTCAGCGCTCGGGCAGGCGGCAGAGCTGGCGGCATCGGCCGGTAGAGCGTCGGTGAGGGCCGTGCGGCCGGCCTTCATGATCTTGACCGCCATGGGGCGGCCCTGCTCGTCGTGGCGCCACACCGGCATCTCCGCCTTGGCGCGCACCTCCTTGACCAGCCCCGCCCCGACCAGGGCGGCAAGCACCTTCGCCGCCTGCGCCGGACGGAGCTGCGGCGGCCGCGTCGCGAGGCCGTCGGCGTGGGCGCAGGCGGAGGCCAGCACCAGCTGCTGCGTGGCGGACAGTTTGGGGGTGGTCGGCATGGTCGGCTTGGTCATGGTCGGCTTGGTCATGGTGGGCTCCAGCAGGGATGGGCAGCCAACATCGGCGCCCACGCGCGCGGGCCCTCGTCGCGGGGCGACGCGGGCTATCGATGCGGGTGAGTCTGCTGGTGAGGTCGGGCAGGCCGTCAGTCGGGGTCGATGGGCCGCTCGCGGCGGCGCACGACCGTGGTGGCGTTGAACAGGGCGCGCGCCTCGTGCAGAAGCGGCTCGACCTCCAGCAGCGCCTGGAACGCCCGCTCGGCCAAGCCTTGCCGGCCGTAGCTCTCGGCGGTGCGCGCGAGCAGCGCCGCCTCGTTCAGCCGGCCGGCGATGTCGCGGGTGAAGTCCTGGATGATTTTGGCCTCGAACTCGTTTGCCACCGTGCGTCTCCCGTGTCGTCGTCCCGCATGCATGCTCCGTTCGCGGCGGCAGTCGAGCGGACAGTGCGGGAGGCGTGCGCTTTCCCGGCGTGGTGGCCCGAACTGTCTCGCGTGGGAGACAGTTCGCGGCGGCAGGCCCGCCCCAAGCCGGGCTACAACGGGTGACGGCGACGCTAAAGGGGAGAGTTGACCCATAGCTGACCCTGGAGAGGTCTGCTCTTGAGCCGGTGTGCTTCGGCGTGAGCGATCGCGCTGAGCGGCATCGAACCCCTGAGCCGATCCATAAGTTTGACGACTGTGATAATCTTCGATGCGCGTCCCCCCTTGCACCTTGCTTGGTCATCCCCATGTCCGGCCAGCCCTGGCGATTCGCGTCAGGGGATGGTGTTGACGGTGTCAAGCGATCCGGTCGCGGCGATCTCGACGATGGCGCAGATGATGCTCACGGCGAGCCGAGCGACAATGTTGCTGAACACTTTCACGATGACCTCCTCCGCGGGGTCAGCATAACACCGCACGTTGGCTGTTGCGTCGCGGCTCGTGAGGGCCGTGAGTATGTGTGGCTAGGAACGATAGGCGGTTAAGCGACACGCCGTTTTGAACCGAGCCGTTGGCGTCATCTTGGACGTCAAAGACACCGGGGAGACTTCGTCCGAAAGGAATGGGTATACGCACATCCCTGTCTCCCCGGGTTTGCCAATGCTGGTTTCAACGAGAAAACGCCAGATTATCAAGCGATGCGACTGGTACAGCGGCAAGGGCCGTGTCCATGTCGATCAACGCTTGTCGAGGGCAGATGCGCTTCGCCTTGTGTCCAACCCTTTGGCAGTCGCACAGCACGATTTCCTTCCGCTGATATCCTTCACCAAACGGGAACGGCGGTATCGAAGAGAGCCGGGCAAGAGACGGCCCATTGCGACCACCAAGGAACGCGCACTCGCTTACCCATCTAATCGGGACGGGTACATCTTTGCGTATTACGCCGAGCTTCTAAACGAATTTTACGAAGCTGAGTTGGTACGGCGAGGTCTTCAAGACTCCGTCATTGGCTATCGCAAAGGTTCCTCGAACATCAGCCGCGCGCTTGAGGCGTTTCGTGAGATCCAGGCGCGAGGCGAGTGTTCTGCCGTATGTCTCGACATCAAAGGTTTCTTTGATAATATCAGCCACGAGGTGTTGAAGGCTTGCTGGTCATCGTTGCTCGGGGGTGGTCAGCTGTCGGCTGACCATTACAAGGTTTACCGAGCATTGGCGAAACACGCGACGATGGCTCGCGCCGAGTTGTTGACGCGCCTTGAACATTCGCCAAAGTCGATGGATCGTGACCTACCTAGGCCTTTGTGCTCTATGGACCGTTATCGTCGGCTTCGAAGCAATCGATCGGCAGCGTCGAAGCTGGTATCCACCAACAGCAAGGATTACGGCATTCCGCAGGGCACACCGCTGTCGGCCGCAGCGGCGAACATCTCGATGCTGGAATTCGACACGGCCGTAAAGGCCGCGGCCGATGCTTGCGGCGGGAGCTATCGCCGGTATTCCGACGACATCCTGATAATCTGCGCGCCCGAGCACATTGCCGCACTGGAAACAAGGGTCGACGAAGCACTGCGGGCTCATGGGAAAACTTTGCGACTGAACGGAGAAAAACGGGAGGAGGCGCGGTTCGCCATGCCGGGCCCGGTGCTGGTACCTTGCCCCGTGACGGGGCAGAGCAAGCCGCTCCAGTACCTCGGGTTTACGTTCGACGGGCGGCGGGCACTGATACGAAGCGGAACGTTGGCTCGATTTTACCGGCGGATGCGCAGTGGTGTCAGAGTGGCCAAGGTACGCGCCAAGCTGGCTGAGCGGGGGAAAATTAAGGGACGGAAGAAGGAAATGCACAAGCGCGAAGTCCTGGCGCGGCATTCTCATCTCGGCCACCGCAGCTTCGTGAGCGGATATGCCAAACTTTCTACGGAAACGATGGGGGATATTGGGCGGACGTCAATTAGGAAGCAACTGTCGAGGCACATGACGGTCCTCAAGGAGCTGATTTAAGTCCGCAATAAATCAGATAGTCTGAGTCGATGAAGCACCTGCATAATGACGTCATAAGTCTATTATGACTCCGGCATCCTATCGTCGGCCTCATCCTCTTCGCTTTCCGCCGTCTCTGCTAAGAACTTGCCAATCGAATCTACCGCGCGGAGAACATCGCTGTCGACCTTCGGACCTTTGACGATCCGGGCCAGGAGATCGGCTTGGCGAGGCTCCAATGCGACGAGCCGTGTCGCCGCCAAGCTCGATTAGCAGCCACGCAGCGGCCGCTGGAACAGCGGCATCGCCGAGTTGCGCGACAACGGCCTAATCGAGCTGAGCGGTGTGATCAGCGCGCTCGGTACTTCGCGCGCCAGACCGCCTCGCTCTCCGCCTACCGGGAGATCGACCACGACTATCCACTCGGCAGTGCGGAAGCCTGGAGAGCCGGCTTCGTAATTGGACCAGCGTGCTTGACCGCGCCGAACCAGATTAATGGCGGCGAGGGACGTGAGGCAACTGCTGCAATGGGGCAAGCTCATCGGCAGCCTGCACGACTGTGTCGGGCGCAGCCACGACCGGCCGCTTCGGTCTGGAGGTCTTTGGCGAGATGCCGGCTACGTCGAGCTTTAATCCGAGAAGATGCTAAGACGTGTGTGGACTGCCCGCGCAAGCCGCCGAGCGGCATCCGCCAAGGGACGTCCCATGCTGCGCACATGCTTCCTGATCACCGGAGTTATGCTGATGACCGCCAGTGCCATGGCCCAAGACTTTACGGCGATCGGATCATCCGGGCTCAAGTACCATGACGAGGTGGTCGGGACGGGACCGGAGCCGAAAGCGGGACAGACCGTCACGGTCCAGTACACAGGCTGGCTCGACGAGAATGGCCAGCGCGGCAAGAAATTTGACAGCTCTCGCGACCGGAACCAGCCGTTCTCTTTCGAGATCGGCGTCGGTCAGGTCATCAGGGGTTGGGATGACGGCGTCGTCACCATGCATGTCGGCGGGAAGCGAACGCTGCACATTCCGCCGGAACTCGGCTACGGCTCAAGAGGCGCCGGCGGCGTCATTCCGCCGAACGCAACCCTGATCTTCGACGTCGAACTGCTCGGCGTGGAGTAAAGCCGCCTGTTTGACGCTCGATAAGCATGAGCTGTTGCCGGAGACTAAGAATCAGGGACAAAACCGCTGGGCCTGCTTTCGACAGATGAGGGCGCACGCCAGGGTGGTGAGGGCGAGGTGAAGGTCGACGCGTCGCTCGTAGCGCACAACGAGGCGACGGAAGCGGGCGAGCCAAGCCAGCGTGCGCTCGACCACCCACCGATGACGGCCGAGCCGCTGGCTGGTCTCGGTCCCGCGCCGCGCGCCGCGCGATGCGAGGCTTGATGCTGCGTGCCCGGCACTCGTCCCGGCAGCGGCGATGATCATAAGCCTTGTCGGCGTGCAGCTTGTCGGGTCTGCGCCGGGGTCGTCCACGGCGGCCGGTACGCATGCCGGGCACCGCGTCGAGCGTCGCCGCCAGCGCCATGCTGTCGTGACGGTTGGCTCCGCTCAGCGTGACGCCGAGCGGCGTACCCTGCGCATCGACGACGAGGTGGCGCTTGGTGCCCGGCTTGCCCCTGTCGGTGGGGTTCGGACCGGTCGCCTCGCCCCCCTTTTTGCGGGCACGCTGGTGCTGTCCAGCGCCGCCCGCGACCAGTCCAGCGCGTCGGCATCGTGCAGCCGCTCCAGCAGCACGCGATGGAGCGCCGCCCACACGCCCGCAGCCTGCCATGTCCCCAGGCGCCGCCAGCTCGTCTTGCCGCTGCAGCCCAGCATCGGGCGTGGCACGTGCTTCCACGGCATGCCCGTGCGCAGCACCAGGATGATGCCAGCCAGCGCGGCGCGATCGGCAGAGGGTGGCCGACCGCCCTTCGGCTTCAGCGGTTCAGCCGGTAGAAGCGGCTCGATCGCCGCCCAGAGATCATCGGAAACAAGAGCGTCCATGGGCCCTCAACCCACACCTTGAAGTTTTGTCCCCCATTCTTAGACGCTGAGCCGACGTTCGCGTCGCTTTCACCACTCTCGCCATCGGACTCATCATGCGGCGCTTCGTCCGGCGACGATTTTCATGTGCAGTAAGTTGACTGCTTCCTAGTAGCTTGCGAGGGCACAGGATAACGCGAACTACTCGGAACTCTTATTTTGAGCACTGTCTTTCGGCTCAGCAAAGAATTTGGCGGAGTCTAGTGTCGATACAGCGCCTTTAATTTGCGACGGACTAGCGGACTTGAGGTTGACATCGCGCCTAAGTTTTATGGAAGCAGTCAGCTCCTTGAGAGACTGCCTCTCCTTTTCAGTATTGATTTCAACGCGGAACTGCCTCAAGCTGCAGATCAACATATGTCGAAGATAGAGGCGATGACGGTCGATGAGGCCAACCTCTTTTTTTGCGCACTCAAGCCAGCCCGTGGGTTTGCTTCTCAACAACAAGGCAAATAGCGTGAGCTTCTTAAATTCAGAGTATTTACTAGTGTCTTTCATAAGAGAAAGAAAGACAGGACCAAGTTTTTTGCTTCCAAACCTATCAGCAGCGTTTCGACTTATGGATTCTGGGAGGGCATAAGCAACCAAACCTTGCTTGCGTTCTCTTTCAATAACAGCGTCGTTCTCTGATGCTCCACTAACCTTATCTTCGATAAGGTTGATGTACACGAAGCCATTCCAGGCGACGTATTTCCTTTCCGCTATCAGCGGGACAAAGATGTTCGCAACTTCGTAGGTTAGGATCATTCCGTCAATAACCACGGCTGCAGCTCGAACCTTTGACGGCGCCGACGCATGCTTAACGCTTCCGAGGGCAGTGACGAGAGCAATAGCCCGACTCGAGACGCTTTGCTCTGACGCAATGAATTTGATGATAGAAACCTTCTGATCATCTGTTCTACGCTCAGCATGAATTGAAGTCTTCAGCTCATCTAACTCTTGAGTACCTGCAGGTCCCTTATCAAAACGTTCCGTGACAGACTCCCATAAAGCGCTGTCATCAGTATCGGCTTCCCATCGTATGCCTGCGTGACAATCTAGTCCTGCTATTGGGTACTCTTTGTAGAATTCGGTTATTCCTTGGCTTAGTCTGGACGATAAGTCGTCCAAAACAATACTTGCGTCAGTTAACGTTCCGCATAACACCTCCACAAGACCATCCAGTTCTAAGTGACGGCTCTTGGATAAACACTCTTCAAGAAGCTGCCGGTGAGATGATATGTGTCGACCGACAAAGTAGCTGTAGAACATACGATAGCGAAAGATGTAGAAACTGCCATCACGTATAAGAATGCGACCATTCACCAGATCTGCAATGATCATAGCCGCGTCGAACTCGACTAGGCTTGCCGCTTTGAAAGTGGTGCAAAAAGCTTCCCACTCCGATAACTGGAATGAAGCGGCATCCTTTTCGAATAACTCGAAGCAGAAGAACGAAATTAGATCGATCTTGTCGATGGAGTTGAAAGTGTCCGCATAAGCGTCACTAGCTCTTTGTAAAGCCTCGGCTACAAACTTATCTACTATGTGGAGGCGCGAGACTGGTGAGAATGTACCGTCTTTGCAGATGACACTAGCATACATTATAACATTTGACGGTGTAAGCGGAATACATAGCTGCATAAGATCTGAGTAAACCTTATCGACAATTACTGAAGTGTCATCTGAATTATAATCAGGAGCAATTGTATTCACTACCGATCGTATGTTTGATCGCGATAGACCCCGTAGCGCGAAGAATTTGAACTTCAATTCAGATAAAGTTTCTTGCGATGTAGTGCCGAAGCGATCTTTTTGCAGCACGACTACTCGCGCCTTAGCATAATAGGAGGTGAGTTCTTTTACTGTGCGTTGGTGGTCCACAGCAGAAAAGTCGTCAAGTATTAATGTAAAGACATCCTCTTGCGAAAATCTCGCAAAGTCCTTGTCGGAGAGAATGGCTTTCCGGTACTTTGGAATAGAGTCAGCCTCACGGAACAATGTCATGGTGCCAGCCACGGATAGCTCCGAAGCTAACCGACGTCCCAAGTTGGTAAGTCCGTATTCATGATTAGCCATGATGCAGCAATGTGACGGCTCCGCTAAGATCTCTTCTATTCTAACAGCCGGCTCCTCCGTACTGCCCACATCTCCTGTCAAGATCCGGATGTTTGGCTCGCAATAAATCTGCTTATCGCCGATGGCAAACAAGCTGTTGCGGTACGAGACGGAGCGTTCAGTTTTTAATTCGGCTGACGCGCTGACTTTGGAGGCAGTTGGGTCTAACGGATCTGTCGGACACTGCTCGCTGAGATACCTCAACACCTCCGCTAAAGCGGAATGATCAGGAGACCCGTCTCTGCGCGAAATTGGATAAAATATCGTTTCCATCTTGTACTTTGATGTATATCTACGCCGCTCAAGCTGCAGATTGAAAGGTTTCCCTTCTTCAACTCCAATAATTGCATGATGTATGTCTCCAGTCTGCACGCCTTGCATCAAGGAGTTTAGCTCTCGTTCGATAAAAGCATCCCTGAAACCGAAGCCAATTAGAAGTACTTGTGAAGCACCAAAAATTCGCCTGAAGCTCTCTATCGTGTTAGGCTTCTTATCATAGTGACTTACGTAGTCACTTCCACTCAAAATGATACTTTGCGCATCGCTCGCCATTCCATGCCAATGCAAGACTGGCGCCGCATTCTTCTCGTATTGACCTCTTATCCATTTATCTAGCTCTGTCGAGTTATCTGCAGTTATGCCCGCTATATAACGCCCGCTCTGTCTAGCAAATGAACTTTCTAGGCCGCTGTCGTAGTTTAGCGTCATGAATCTACTGAAGGCCGTCGATGTCAGCAGATTGTGCGAAGCAGTTGCATCTTTCAGGCTAGCAAATATGCTCGCCACCTTAGATTTCGCCTGAGCGGCCCCCATGGCATTGTAAATTTCGTCGAACACGTAGAGAAAATCAGACTCTTCGGCTCGAAGTGCAGTAGCCGTTCCCTGATCTATTCTACCATCGCGTTCAGCCTCATCGATCATGTCGCCAACAAGGCGACCCCACGAAGGCAAATCTGGCATGCTAGTTCCGGCGCCAGTGAAACCTATGATGCCTTCGGCGCGCATCGAGGCCAGAAGTCGGTCCATCGATGATGCGTTGCCAGGAAATTGCGATTCAAAGATGTGCATTTCCGTTCCCGTGAGATTTCGGTGCGATCGGCGATGGCTAACCGCTGTCATGCCTATTTTTTGGAAATCGGTCCGTTAAGAAGCTGGCCTGCATGCCCGGCAGGAAAAGGCAGCACCTGGTAGGGCGACCCTACCATTGGCTACGTTCACTCTGATATTCCACAGCTCCCTAACCTGATGTTCGTCAATCTTACCGCCAAGCGCACATGCGGAAAAGGTGTCGCGCGAGGGTATACCCTGGCGTGACGGGGTGAGGTGACACCCGGGAGCGGTCACATCAGAGTCGACACCGCGTGTTTATGACGGGAGAAACCGAGGGCCTCACATCCTGAGGTTACGCACCTTTGGCTCGCATCGGCTGCAACTCTTATGGATTGTCGAGGAAAGTCTGCTTTCCGGCGCAGCGTTAACGGCAGTTCCTGGCGCATCGCGGGCTGGGTAAACGCCCTTCACACAAGGCGGCGCAGTACATCGCCCGGCTCGAGCAGGTCGTCCATCACCTTGGCCTGGCGCTTGGCGGACGGCCCGCCGCCGGCCTCGCTGCGGCGACATCCCCGATGCGAGCGAAGGTGTCGGCGACTGCGGCACCGGCCTCGTGGGAGGCCGAGCGGAGGTGCTCGACATAGGTCGTGAGGTGAACGGTCATCGCCTCCGTCTGGCTGGCGAGCCCCTTCACCTCGGCGGCGACCACCGCGAAGCCACGGCCGGCACATGCGGCGCCGAGCGGCGTGTGTGAGATGGCAAAGGATCGAGGCAAGCCAGTTCTCAAGGCGGGCGATATTCACCAGAAGCGCCTTTAGAGCAAACCTCATTTGGTTCCACGCCGGGCAAGGCGTGGAATAAGGGTTCGTCCGCACTTTCGGTGCAGTTCTGTGCCACGTGCATACCGAGACAGTGTGAGTCAACCGAAGGCCCCGTGAGAGCGGCGTTGATGCTCCATCCAAGACTTTTTCGCTCGTCGTGAACACTTCGATCTTCGGTATCGAGGATAACAGCCAGCCGCGTCGAGAGCTCCAAAAGCTCAGCGCAAAGCTCATCTTGCATAGCTGCACCGAAGGTGCGGATGAACCGAGATCATGACTCCATCATCGGACCCCACTCACTAAGCTTTGATGGCTTGCTACGTGCCTTCGGCGCCGATCAGCGCCCGAACCCTACGCCGATACACACGGTGGCAGCATGGATCGCGTCGGCTTCCTCATCCACCCGCGAAGGGGCGCGGGGCGCGGCGCTGGCAGGCTGCTTGATCAGGCCGTCTCCGTCCACCAAGCCGACGAGGTAGGCGCCGGCTTCACGGATGTCCCGGCGGATTGCATCGGCTGCTCCATCGGCATCGCCCCGCGCCAGCGCGTCTAGCGCGATGGCATGCAGGTCCGTGCCCTTGAGCGTCAGGACGTAATCGGGAAGCACGTAGTTGAGAACGGGGCCGCATCGCAGCCAGACATTCTCGATCAGCCCTTGGAGGATCGGCATCTGCGACGCTCGGTAAACTCCAAAGTGGAATGCGCGGTGCAGGTCCAGGTAGCCGTCGAGGCGAGGCGAGCGGATCAGAGCGCGCATACGATCGAGCTGTCGCCCGAGGCAACGGACGTCATCCTTGGTCGCCCGCTGCGCTGCGCACCACGCTGCACGCGCTTCCAGGTCGCAACGGATGGTGAGCAGTTCCTCAAAGCGTGGCAGACTAATCTGCGGCACGACTGCACCGCCACCCTGACCGGGGCTCCCTCGTTCTAGCACATGCTCCGCAATGAGGCGGTTCACGGCATCGCGCACGGGGGTGAGGCTGATGCCGAGTTCCTCAGCCGTGTCACGAAGGAGAATGCGCTGTCCCGGCTCAAAGCGGCCGGCCAGGAGCGCACGACGGATCTCCGCATAGGCCTGGTCCCATAGCGGCATGCGCTCGACTTGCTTCATGCTTCCTTCCGTCCTGGCCGCAGACAATTCGTCGCTTGGCTAACAATTCGACGTCGGCATCGTGCCAACGCTTGGATGAGCGGCGTGAGCGCGTCTGTCAAAGGTCTGCAGTTTGCCCTGTTTACAGACCGCATGCACTCCGATAGGGCATTGTTACAACAAACAACGAAAGGCGGAAGCGTCATGATAGATCGCCGCGCGATGTTGGGAGGCATAGCCGCGTTCGGCGCTGACACGACGCTTGGCGTGCAGATGAGTTCGGCCCAGAGCAGCTACCCAAACCACGAGGTGACTTTCGTCGTGCCCTGGAACGCCGGCGGCTCAAACGACATCCTGGCGCGCGGGCTGCAGCCGCTGCTGAAAGAACGCGGCATGTCGGTCATCGTCGAGAACCAGCCAGGAGCGACCGGTGCCATCGGCCTGCGCCGCGTCGCAGCGGCGAGCCAGGACGGCTACACGATCGGCATGGGGACGAGCTCGACGCTGGCCTACATGGCCGAAGGCAAGACCCCGCTCACCAACGGCCAGTTCACCCACATCGCACGCGTGTCGCAGGACCCGCTGATGCTCCTGGTGCCGGCGTCGAGCGCCTATAAGACGCTCGAGGCCTTCCTTGCCCACATGAAGCAGAACCCGGGCACAGTCTCGATCGGGACGCCGGGAAATTTTAACGTCAACCATATGTTCGCGTCCATGACGGCGCGGGCGGCAGGCGTTGGATACGTCAACGTGCCCTACACCGGTGGATCGAAGGTCATCACCGACCTCGCGGGCGGTCAGATACTGGCGGCTGTGCTCAAGCCGTCGGAGTCGCTCGGCCAGCTTCAGCAGGGGCTGGTGCGTGCGCTTGGCTTGTTCGGCGAGCAGCGGCTGGCGCTTTTCCCCGACGTGCCGACGTTCAAGGAGCGCGGCTTCGACGTGTTCCCCTACGGGCCGGTGGTGCAGATGGCCTACGTGGTCGCGCCGGCCAAGCTGCCCGCACCCGTGCGCGACAAGCTGATCGCGTCCTTCTCCGCCGCCATCGGGGACGCACGCTTCAAGGATTTTGCCAATCGCAACGCCTTCATCACCGACGGCCTCACGGGCGACGCGCTGACCGCCGAGGTCGAGCGGGTCGAAGCCTCGCTCAAGGTCGTCGCCGCCAAGGTCTTCAAGTCCTGAACCGGCGGCGCACCATCGCGTCACCCAGTCCGACACACCAGCGCAGCGGAACATAGCCGTGTCCAAGATCAAGACGATCACCACTCACGTGGTGACAACGCCCATCAAGCACCCGTTCACCTCGTCGCGCGGGTGGCTGTACAAGACGCGCGGCACCTGCCTTGTCGAAGTCGAGACCGCCGACGGCATCGTCGGCTGGGGCGAGTGCTATGGCCCATCAGCTGTCGCCAAGGCCTTCATCGACACCCAGCTCGGGCCACGTGTCGTCGGCCGCGATCCGTTCGACGTCGAGGTCATTTGGGAGGACCTGTACAATCGCATCAAGGATTACGGGGCCAAGGGCATGTCCATCGCCGCGATCAGCGGCATTGATATCGCGCTTTGGGACATCATCGGCAAGAGCTGCAGCAAGCCAGTACATAAGCTGATTGGCGGGGCGTTTCGCACCGAAGTCGACGCCTACGCGACCGGCCTGTACTTCACGAACATGGACCGCCTTGTTGAGGAGGCCGTGGATGAAGCGCAGAGCTTCGTGTCCGCCGGCTTCAAGGCCGTCAAGATGAAGATCGGTCTCGGCTCCATCAAGCGCGATATCGAACGCGTGAAGGCGGTGCGCGACGCTGTCGGCTCCGACGTGAAGCTGATGGTGGACGCCAACCATTCTCTCACGGTGCCAACTGCGATCCGCATGGGTCGCGAACTGGAGGCGCTCGGCATCGAGTGGTTCGAGGAGCCAATCTCGCCCGAAGACCTCGACGGCTACGTCGAGGTCACCCGCGCCCTAGATATGGCGGTGGCCGGCGGCGAGAACGAGTTTACCCGCTGGGGCTTCCGCGACGCCATCAGCCGCAAAGCGATGGACATCGTGCAACCTGACGTGTGCGCTGCCGGCGGCATTTCCGAGTGCAAGAAGATCGCCGCCATGGCGACGGCGCACGGCGTCGAATGCGTGCCGCACGCCTGGGGCTCGGCCGTCGGCCTCGCCGCGACGATCCACTTCCTGGCGTCGATCCCCGACCAGCCGCCATGCTTGTTCCCAGTGTCGCCGATGCTCGAGTTCGAGCAGGAAGAGAACCCTTTCCGCGACCACCTCGCGCGCGAGCCGATCGTGCAGCGCAGCGGCAAGGTCGCGGTGCCCACCGCGCCCGGCCTCGGCATCGAGGTCGACAGGTCGGTGATCGATCGTTACCGCGCGGCCTGAGGAGCAGCCACGTGCGCTTCGTCACCTTTTTCCACGATGGACGCGAAAGGGCCGGCATTCTTTTCGGCGACGCTTCTGGGCCGGACGATACGATCGTCGACCTGGCCCACGACGTCATGCGTCCCGCGCTCGCCGGCGTCGCACCGCAGCTCGACGCCATGGTCGAGACCGGCCTCAACCGGTTGACATCTCGCCTGACGGCGCAGGCTTACCCGCCTGCCGCCCGCATGCCATTGCGCGCGGTCACGCTTCGCGCACCGCTTCGCGCCCCACGCCGCATCTTCGGCATCGCGTACAACTACCACGACGCCTTGGCGGAGAGCGGCAGGGCCCCGCCGAGCGAACCCTTCGTGTTCATGAAGGAAGGGTGGACCGTGATCGGGCCCGGCGAGGCGGTGGTGCTGCCTGCCGGCATCGGCGGCGTGACCTATGAGTCGGAGATCGCTGCCGTGATCGGCACGCGGGCCGAGGCGGTCGGTTCGGAGCGGGCACTCGACCACGTCTGCGCCTATGGCGTGTTCAATGACATCAGTGCCAGCGAACTCATCCGCCGCGACGGCTTCGACAAGGGCAAGAACATCGCGAGTTTCGGCCCATTCGGGCCGTACCTCGCAACTGCCGACGAAATCCCGGACCCACAGGCGCTGCGCATCGGCCTCGCGGTGGACAGCACGACGCTTCAGGACTCCTCCACCGCGCAGATGCTGTTCGGCGTCGCCGAGCTCATCGCCTTCCTATCGCGCGATGGCGCACTCGAGCCCGGCGACGTTATCGCCACGGGAACACCGGCAGGGATCGCCGCGCTGCGCAAGCCGCCGACCTGGATCCAGCCGGGAATGGTGATGCGCGCCTGGGTCGAGGGCCTTGGTACCCTAGTCAATCCCGTGATCGAAGGGCCGCCCCTTGCCTGACCGTCCCGTCGTTCTCCTGACCAACCCAATGCATCCCGACGGGGTTGCGCTTCTGGAGCCCCACGTGCGGCTTGTCACAGCTCCTGACACGGAAGCGGCGACGCTGCGCTCCCTTGCAGCGGACGCCGAGGGCATCATCGTACGGGCCAAGCTGCCCGACGACATCGTCGCGCATGCCGCACGCCTGCGCGGCATCGTCCGCCACGGCGTCGGTCTCGACATGATCCCCGTTGCGACCGCAACGGCGCGCGGCATCCCTGTCGCGAACCTTCCCGGCAGCAACACCGACGCGGTGGCGGAATACGTCTTCGCGGCCCTCTTTACCTTGCGTCGCAAGCTGCATCGTCTCGACGCCGGGTTGCGCGAGGAAGGCTGGAGCGCTGCGCGAGCCCGGGCCGACGACCTGGAGGAGATCGGCGGCGGCACGCTCGGGGTGCTTGGAACAGGAGCGATCGGCCGCCGCGTTGCCGAGATCGCACGGCACGGCTTCAGACTACGCGTCTTCGGCACCTCACGCAGCAACACCACGCATGGCGGACTAATTGAAGCCGTCGACCGCGAAACGCTCTTTTCACAGAGCGACGTCGTCGTGATCGCTTGCCCCTTGACGGAGGAAACGCGCGGCCTCGTCGATGCCGCGCTGCTCGCGCGCATGCAACCCAGCGCCGTTCTTATCAATGTCGCGCGGGGTCCGATCGTCGACACGGCGGCCCTCATCGCCGCGCTTCGGCAAGGCGTGATCGCCGGAGCGGCAGTCGACGTCTTCGACGTGCAGCCCCTGCCGCCGGACCATCCACTGCTCGGCTGCCCGAACCTGCTCCTCACACCACATGCGGCGTCCATCACGGGTACGACCATGCGGAGGATGAGCCTCGGCGCGGCAAATGAGATGCTTCGCATCCTGCGCGGTGAGGCGCCCCGCAACCTCGTCAACCCTATTTCGCCAACGGCCTGAGGTCACATGCGCATCACCAGCATCCGCGCCATCCCGATCTCCTTCCGTGTACCGGAGGGACAGAACGTGCGCCTCGGCATCGGTCGCGCGGTCAAGCGTGACTCTGTTCTCGTCAGGGTCGAAACCGATGAGGGGCTGGTCGGTTGGGGTGAGGCCCATCATGGCCGTTGCCCCGGCGCAATCGCCAAGCTCATCGACACGACGCTGAGCGAGCTGGTCCTCGGTATGGACGCGCTCGACACGAACGGCGTATGGGCCAAGGTATACCGCATGCAGCTCTCCAGCCACGGCATGGGCGCCGCGGCGGCAATGGCGTTGTCGGGTCTCGACATCGCGTTGTGGGACATCCGCGGCAAGGCGTGCGGCTGGCCGATCTGGCGCCTGCTCGGCGGCGCCTCGCGCTCCGTTCCCGCCTACGCCGGCGGTATTTCGCTTGGCTGGCAGGATCCCGTTTCACTCGCCGAAGAAGCTCGGGCGCATGTGGCAAGCGGCTATCGGGCGGTGAAGCTGCGCGTTGGCGACAGCCCCAAGCGTGACATCGCCCGCGTCCAGGCGGTGCGCGAAACATTGGGGGAGGAAATTGAAATCCTGGTCGACGCCAACACCGGCTACACCGTCGACGACGTGCGGCGGGTCATGCCGGCCTACGATGAGGCGAATGTCGGCTGGCTCGAGGAGCCGTTCCCGCCCCATGACGTGTTCGCCTACAGCGAGGCAGCGCGGCTCGGCACGGTGCCGCTTGCGGCGGGCGAGAACCACTTCACCCGCTACGAGTTCCTGCCCGCGTTGCAGGCCGGTTATCTTGGGTTTGTCCAGCCCGACCTGTCGAAAACCGGCGGCATCACGGAAACGATGCGCATCGCGGCGCTCGCCTCGGCCTGGAAGATCAGCGTCAACCCGCACACCTCTGCCACCGGCATCAACATGGTGGCGACGCTTCACCTGCTCGCCGCGGTGGACAACCCAGGCTACTTCGAGGGCGACGTCGCCAGACACAACCCGTTCCGCGACGACGTAATAGGGCGCCCCTACGCTCTCGACACGGACGGGCGCGTGCGGCCCCCGGACGGACCTGGCCTTGGTGTCGAGGTGGACGAGCGCTTCCTTGCCGCTCACCCGCTGATCGAGGGACCTTGCTACGTTTGATGATTGTTGTTCGACGCGCGATCCACGCCGGACATTAGCGCCATTTCGAGACGACGGCGAAACGACCGTTGGAGGGAGGATGATGTGCTGCAGTCGATCCAGCGCAACCGCGAGTACTACGCTGGCGCACTTATCGTCCTGATCGGCATCGGCGCGATCGCGCAGTCCAGTCAGTACGGCGTCGGTTCGCTCGCGGCAGTCGGACCCGGCTTCTTTCCGCTCGTCATGGGCGTAATCCTGGTGATCAGCGGCGTCCTGATCGCGATGGAGCAGGGCAAAGCGAGCGGAGCCGACAACGGGCACGGCGACTTCGCTTCGGCCGACTGGCGCGGCTGGCTCTGCATCGTCGCCGGCGTGGCCAGCTTCATTTTGCTGGCGAAATCCGCCGGGCTACTTCCGGCGACCTTCGCCTGCGTCTTCCTTTCCGCACTCGGTGACCGGTCGACGACGCTGCGCAACGCCACCATTCTCGCCGCGACCATCGCGGTACTCGGGTGCGGCCTCTTCTACTATGGCCTGCACGTCCAACTACCGCCTCTGGCCTGGTTGCAGTCATGACAAGCGTCACTGATCTGCTTCACGGCTTCGGGGTCGCGCTCCAGCCCCTAAATTTGCTGGCCTGCTTTGCCGGCGTCTTGCTGGGCAACATCGTCGGCGTGCTGCCCGGCATGGGCGTGATGGCGGCGATCTCCATCCTGCTCCCGATCACCTTCGCCATGCCACCCGTGGCCGCGATCCTGATGCTCGCTGGTATCTACTACGGCGCGCAGTATGGCGGCGCGATCTGCTCCATCCTGCTCAATCTGCCGTGCCACCCCCCGCACGCGGTGACGTGCCTCGACGGCTATCCCCTGACCAAGCAGGGCAAGGGCGGCACGGCGCTGGGCATCACCATGCTCGGCTCGTTCGTCGGCGCCTCGTTCGGCATCATCGAGATGATCTTCTTCGCGCCAGTGCTTGTGGGGCTCGCATTGAAGTTCGGCCCCGCCGACGTGTGTTCGCTCATGCTGCTCGGACTGCTCGCGGGTTCGACGCTCGCCCGCGGCTCGGCGATGAAGGGCATCGCCATGACGACGCTGGGCCTGCTGCTCGGCATCTTCGGCACGGACGTGACGTCGGGCTTCGACCGCTTCACCTTCGGGTTGCCCGACTTATCTGACGGGATCGAGATCGTCGCCCTGGCGCTTGGCCTGTTCGGCATCGCCGAGTTCATGAAGAGCATCAATAAGGTGGAGCCGATCAGCGGCGGCAAGACCAACCTTAAGCTGAGGGACATGCGCCCGAGCGGCGCCGACCTGAAGCGTGCGGCGGCTCCGATCATCCGGGGTACGCTGGTCGGCAGCCTGTGCTCGCTGATTCCCGGTACCGGCCCGACGATCGCGTCCTTCGTCGCCTATGCCGTTGAGAAGAAGGTGTCCCGGACGCCCGAGCGCTTCGGCCGCGGCGCGATCGAGGGCGTCGCCGCTCCTGAAACCGCGACGCACTCGGCGGTGCAGGGCGACTTCATCCCGACGATGAGCCTCGGCATCCCCGGAGACGCCGTCATGGCGCTCCTGCTTGCCGCCTTGACGATCCAGGGGATCACGCCGGGTCCCCTGCTGATCTCGCAACATCCCGACATCTTCTGGGGCCTTATCGCGAGTTTCTGGGTCGGCAACATCCTCCTTGTGTTCCTCAACGTTCCCCTGATTGGCGTCTGGGTGAAGCTTCTGGCGATCCCCTACCGTTACCTTTATCCGAGCGCGTTGTTCTTCGTGTGCATCGGCGTCTACAGCACTAACAACAGCCTATTCCAAGTTGGTGAGACCCTCGTGATCGGCGTCGCCGGTTACGTGTTCCTGATGCTGGACTTTCACCCGGCCCCGATCCTTCTCGGCTTCGTGCTTGGCCCGCGGTTCGAGGAAAATTTCCGCCGCGCCATGCTGTTGTCGGGCGGCGACCTGAAGACGTTCGTCGACCGGCCCATCAGCGCAGTTTTCCTGTCTGTATGCGTGATCCTGATCGTCGGGCAACTCTACGTGCGCTGGCGCGGCAAGCGCACGTTCGTACCTGATACTCCCCCGGTGTTGGAGGGTTGAAGCCCGTACGGTCGAGACGAGCGTGAGCTTGAGCGAAGCTGAGTTGAAAGGCACGAAGAGCTCGCGCCGCGCGTCTCGTGAAGACCAAGTCGCGCACGGTTGCATATTGGTCCAACCGGCGGCCTTGCTTCGTTGTTCGCCTTAGTCGCAAAATCGCAACGTCAACTTTCACGCGCAGTCATAAAATCCAAAGCGCATAATTATACAGTTAGGAGATCACATGCGGCTTAAAGGGCGAACCATCTGCATGCCGGTGGCGCACGAGTTCGAGGACCTCGAGCTCCTGTATCCCCTGCTGCGCCTGGCGGAGGAAGGCGCGAAAGTGACGATCGCAACCTATGAAGCAAGCTTCAGCGCCCGTCCTTTCGTCGGCAAAACGAAGCCGATCACGGGACGCGTCGGCCATCCCGTCCCTCCCGTACCCATGGTGGTAGGCCGACGCTTCGACATGGCCGACGTGTTGACCTGCAAGGCCGACGACTTCGATGCCATCGTTATCCCCGGCGGGTTCTCGCCGGACATCCTGCGGCGCGAGCCCTACATCTGCAATCTCGTCCGCGAGGCGGACGCCAGCGGTAAGCCGGTCGCCGCGATCTGCCACGCGCCCTGGCTGGCGATCTCCGCCGGCATCGTACGCGGACGTCGGGTGACGAGCTGGATCAGCCTTAAGGACGACCTCTTGAACGCCGGCGCTCTTTGGGAGGACAGCCCGGCTGTGATCGACGGCAACCTTATCACCAGTCGCTGCCCTGACGACCTGCCTGAGTTCTGCCTCGCGGTGATTGCTGCCCTCGCGCAATAGGAGCGACGTATGTCCAGCATCGCCCTTGGGAGCGCCGGCACGTCACGCTGGCTTCGCATCCTCCCCGTCATCATCCTGCTCTACACGATCGCCTTCTTCGACCGCGTCAACATCGGCATGGCGCTGCCCAGCATGGGCGCCGACCTGCACCTGAGTTCGTCGGAGAAGGGCTTCATCGGAGGCATCTTCTTCTGGGGCTACCTACCCGGCTTTTTGGCCGGCGGCTGGTCGGCGCTGCGTTTCGGCCCGAAACGGGTCATCCTGATGTGCCTCGTCGGCTGGGGCTTCTTCTCCATGGCCACCGGCCTCGCCCGCGGCCTCTCCGAACTTGCTGCGCTGCGCTTCCTGCTCGGCCTCTTCGAGGGCCCGCTTTGGACGTCTATCGCCCTTCTGCTGTCCCGCTGGTTCCTGAAGTCGGAGCGCGGGCGCGCCTTCGGCCTGTGGAACCTGAGCATCCCGATCGGCGCCGCCCTGTCCGGCCCCCTATCCGGACTCGTGTTGCAGTACGCGGACTGGCATTGGATGTTCGTGTCGGGTGGCCTGCCGGCCTGGATCTGGGCAATCGTCTGGTGGATGGCGATCCCAAATGGCCTCGACGACGCCCGCTGGTTGCCGGCCGACGAGCGGCAGCGGCTCCAACTCGGGCTCGCGACCGAGCGTGCCGACCTTCAGGCCAGTCAGGCATCGCCGGACTGGCGCAGCATCTTCCGCAACCCGGCCGTCTGGTTGCTGCTCGGGGCGACCTGCTTCAATAACACCCTGTTCTACGGCTTCGGGCTCTGGCTGCCGACCATCATCAAAAACGCGAGCGCGCTGAATATCGCCAGCGTCGGCCTCCTCAACGCGCTGCCCTATGTGGCAAGCGCGATCGGACTCGTGCTGTGCACCAGGAGTTCCGACCGTCGGCAGGAGCGCCGGTTCCACGCCGCAATCCCGATGATCGCCGGCGGCGTTCTGCTCTACTTCGGCTCTCACGCGGAATGGGGCGTCCTGCAGATGATACTCCTGATGCTGGTCGGGTTTACCATGTACATGACACTTCCGCTGATCTCGACCTTGGTGACGGACATCCTGCCCTCGTCCTCCGCCATCCCGGCGATCGCGATGATTGGCGGCGTGGGCAATCTGGTCGGCGGCTTCGCGGGATCGCAACTGATGGGGTCGCTCAACCAGGCGACGGGCAACTTCCTCCTCGCCTTCGACCTCATTGGCGCCTTTGCGGTCGTAGGCGGCGGCTTGATCCTGGCCATTCGACTCCCTCGCGCCGGCCGATGTATGGCCACTCCGGCCCTCGACGTGACCGGAGAAGCCCAAGGCGCATCATGACGAGTACACCATGTAGATCGGCGCAGGGACGCAACGTAGATCGACAGTAAGGCTGTATCCTAAGTGGCTGATAGCGCATTAGTCGCGCTGGGCCGCTGAACAGGATAACTTGCGCCAATGCACATTGAAGGGTGCCAGCGATAGATCCATCTCTTTTATGGTCACGAACATCAGCTTACCGGCGATAACCTGATGTCTGCTGTTGGCGCGTCTTAGCCGTAAGCGGATTGGCGGGTTTCGGAGTGGAAGCGCGCCAAGCGGACGTTCGTCAGCAATTCTAACAGCTTGATGAAGCAATACCACGTCGAGCCACCTGATCGAAGCTTCCGAGCAAAGCCGTGTCGTGCGAGAAGGCTGACCCGAGGGGCACCCACGCAAGAGCCGAGATGAGCACGCCGCAGGCGAACGATGGCACCTCGACGCGCAACCTCGCTCTCCTGTTCGCGGGTCTCTTCACCATAGAGGGCCTCTGCGCCCTCAGCGGCCTGACGCGCCAGCCCTTCGATCATTTCGGAAAGGACATCGCCGGCTGGTCCGCGATCCACCTCGCCAGCATGCACGCCCTGTTGGCGCTTCCTTGGGCGGTGAAGCCGATCTATGGCGCGCTATCGGACAACGTACCCCTGTTCGGGTCGAGACGTCGGTCCTACCTCGTCGCCGCCAACGGGCTCGCCGCGACCGCGTGTCTCGTGCTCTGGCTGGCCTTCTCGCCCGTCGGCGTGATGATCTGCCTGTTCCTGCTGAGCCTGGGCATGGCGCTGTCGAGCGCGGTTGCAGGCGGCGTCCTCGTCGAGAGTGGGCGGCGGTACGGCAACGCCAATCAGCTCGTGACGCAGCAGTGGCTCTGGTACGGCTTAGCGAACTTGGCCGCACGGCTCGGCGGCGGCTACCTGGCCGGAAAGCTCCCTGCGGTCGACGGGCTGCAAAGGGCCGCGTTCATCCTCATCATACCGCTTGTCGGCGTCATGGTGCTGTGTTGGGCGCTGACGCCGGAGTCGCCCCGTGATGAGGCGGTGAAGGACGCGCGCACGATGCTCCGTGAGATGGGCGCGCTCGTCCGGTCGCGGCAGCTGCTGCTGGTCGCGGTTTTCCTTTTCTGCTTCACCTACAATCCGGGGCTGCAAACGCCACTCTACTTCCACCTGACCAACGAGGTGGGGTTCAGCCAGGACTTCATCGGCACGCTCGGAGCGGCCGCGGCGAGCGGATCGATCGTCGGCGTCCTCGCCTGCCGGGCGCTGGCGAAGCGATTGGGGCTGCGCGCGATGTTCTACATCTGCGTGGCGCTCGGCGTGACGACGACGCTCGCCAACTTCGCGCTGGTCGACCGCACCCTGGCCCTGGTCGTCTATTTCTCGGCGGGCGTGTCGGGGGTCTTCGCCCTCGTCATGGCCGGAACCCTGGCGGCGGAGGTCTGCCCCGGCGGTCAGGAGGGCCTCTGCTTCGCCGCCATGCTGTCCATCGAGAACGCCGCGTCGATCGCGTCGGATGCCAGCGGCTCCTACATGTTCGATGCCTTCTTCCACAGGCAGCTCGGGCCGCTGATCGTCGTCTCGGCCGCCTTCACCGCCGGCTCGGCGGTTCTGATCTGGCTCCTGCCCGAGCGATCGGGTGAAGCCGCCAACTCGCGTCGCGGGGCGATGACAGCATGATGGTCGCGATCTTCACGTCGATGATGCTGGCGCTGGTCGTCGCGCGCCGGGGGCCACGGTGGCTCGGGTTGGCGGCGCTGCTCGTCTGCCTCGCCTTGTCGACGGGGTTGTTCGTCTACGAGATCGACAGCCCGGTGGACGGCTTCCGCCTGCCCTGGCTGCAGGCGATGGCTCGCGGCGGCCAGCCCGCGTGAGCCCGGGTTTCGCCTTTCCCGCGCGGTGCGCCGACCTCGCCCTGCTCGCGATCCTCGCCGGCCTCGCCGCGATCCTCACCGCGGCGATGGTGCTGCAATACGCGGCGGGCGAGATCCCCTGTCCGCTGTGCCTGCTGCAGCGGGTCGCGATGTTCGGCATCTGCTTCGGCATCATCCACCACGTTCGCAGCGGCTACGACGCGCGCAACATCGGCGTCGGCCTCGTTTGGGCGCTGTACCTCCTGCTGATCTCGGTGCGCCAGGTGCTGCTCAACATCGTGGCCCGCCCCGGCCACGCCTACCCCGGCGGCGCCGTGCTCGGCCTGCACATGCCGGTGTGGTCGGTGGTCATCGCCTTCGCGGTGCTGCTGGCCTTCGCGGCGACGCTCGCGATGTTCAACGGGGAACGGCTGAGCGTCACCCCGCCATCGCCGCTGCTGACGCGGACCGGCACCCTCGCCGGCCTCTACGTCATCGCGCTCTGCCTGATCAACCTTGTCTCGGCCATCCTGCAATGCGGCCTCGGCGCTTGCCACACGACCGGCTACCAGCTGCATTGACGACTATATGCGGGAGAAGCGCGAGCGGGATCGTTGCCGCTTGCAGGTCTGAAGGCGTTGCCGGTTCACGCCAGGTTTTCTTGTGTGCCTCGCTTCGTTCGCGCAGAAGAATAAGGATGGCCGGCTTGGGCGCTGAGCGGTCGCGTCCCTGGCAGCACTGCTCCCTTGACGCCGGCGCAAGCCGTCCCGCTAGTGCCGGCCCATGGAACAAGCCTCCCTCGACTTCCTCCGGCAGCTCGCCGACGCCCCCTCGCCGAGCGGCTACGAACAGCCGGCGGCCCGCATCTACCGCGCCTACACCGAACCGTTCGCCGACAGCGTCGGCACGGACGTGCACGGCAACGTCACGGCGGTGCTGAACCCCGGCGCCACGATGCGTGTCATGCTCGCCGGCCACATGGACGAGCTCGGCTTCATCGTCCACCACATCGACGAGGGCGGGCAGCTGCACTTCCGCACCATCGGCGGCCAGGACAGCGCGGTGGCAATCGGCCAACGCGTGTGGGTGCATGGTACGCGGCGCGTCTCCGGCGTGATCGGCCGCACCGCCATCCACCTCCAGGACGAGGCGGAACGCAAGAAGAAGCCGGAGATCAAGGACATGTGGATCGACCTTGGCGCTACGACGCGTGCGGAGGCGGCGGAGGTCGTCAGCCTCGGCGACGTCGCCACCTACCAATGCGAGTTCCAGCCCCTCATGGGCGATCGCGCCACCGCGCGCGGGTTCGACAACAAGGTGGGCACCTTCGTCGTCGCGGAAGCGCTGCGCCTGCTCAAGCGGGATGGCGGCTTGCACCCGCATGTCGGCGTCCACGCGGTGGCGACTGTGCAGGAGGAAATTGGCCTACGCGGCGCGCGGACCGCGAGCTACGCGGTCGCCGCGCGGACCGGCCTGGCGGTCGACGTCAGCCACGCCACCGACTATCCCGGCGTCAGCAAGACGCTGCACGGGCAGCTCGAGGTCGGCAAAGGCCCGAGCGTGTCGCGCGGCCCCAATACTAACCCCGTGACCTTCGCCCTCATCACCGCCGCCGCGCGCGAGGCCGACATCGCCTATCAGGTCAGCGTCAGCGCGGGCGCGACCGGCACGGACGCCAACGCGATGCAGCTGAACGGGGCCGGCATGGCGACGGGGCTTCTTGGGGTGGCGCTGCGCTACATGCACACGCCAGTCGAGGTGCTGAGCCTGAAGGACGTGGAGGACTGCGCCCGGCTGATGGCCGGCTACTGCCGGCAGGTGAGGCCTGACACGGACTTCACGCCGCGCTGAGCCCACTGTCCTCCGACGCCGACGGTGCCAAGCACCATCGATGAGAGAGGCGCGTCGGCGTCCATGATGAAATGACGGGAGCGAGATCGGAGTGCGACGACCAACCGTCAAAGGTAAGCGACTCGCGCGACCGCATCGCTTGCCGAGTATCTTAACGCAGCTACTGGCCGACTGGCGGGTTCAAGGACCATGGCACGACGAGCGACGCTGACGCAGGAGACCCTTGTCGCCCTTGGCGCCGACAAGCTGGCGAAGCTCATCCTCGACGAAGTGCAGCACAACGCCCCGTTCAAGAGGATCATCACTGCGGCTCTCGCCGGCGCCGAGGGACCGGGCGCTGTCGCGGCTATCATCGACCGCCGCCTCGCCAGCCTCGAACGCGCGCGAGGCATCGTGGGCTGGGACAAGCGACGGGCGTTCGCGGCCGACCTCAAGGCCACGGTGGCGACCACAGTCGATGAGCTTGGGGGTGCCAACCCGGCAGCCGCCACGGAGCGCCTCCTGCGTTTTTTGGCGAGCGCTGAAGGCGTCTTCGAGCGCTTGGACGATTCCTCGGGTGTCATCGGGAGGATCTACCAGGATGCCGCCACCGCTTTGCCGGCGATGGCCCAACGCATGGCGAACGAGGACAGGTTGGACCTGTTCGACCGCCTCGTCCCGCTTCTGCTGTCTGACGACTACGGCCTGATTGAAGACGTCGTGCACGGCTGCGTGAACACGCTCCCCGCTGTGGAACTGGAAGCCTTCGATCTCGCGTTGACGCGGGCGCTTGCGAAGATCCCGACCAGTGATGGAGCCCGTGATTGGGAGCGACAGGAACGTAGCGACCGCCTCATCCGGGCGCGACAGGCGATCGCCGACAGCAGGGGTGACGTCGAGGTCTTCATGACGCTCGAAGCGCAGAAACCCGAGCGATCACGGAACGATCTCGCAATCGCCGAGCGATTGCTGCGGGCCGGTCGCGGTGCGGAGGCTCTGGAGTGGGTTCGTCGACTAAACCGGCCGGGTTTGCGGGCGATGGACCGACAGGATCTGGCGGACGCCTTGGCCGGGATCGACGTGCGGGAGCGCCGTCGCGTCGGGCTCGAGATCCTCATCCTCACCGACCAGGGAGATCGTGAGAGCGCGCAACACCTTCGATGGGCGACGTTCCAGGCCACTTTAGAGGTCGAGTTGCTCCGCGAGTACGTCGAGAAGCTTCCCGACTTCGAGGGCGAAGACGCCCTTGATGGTGCCTTCGCGTATGTCGCGGCGCATCCTCACCGCTACCGAGCACTCGGCTTCTTCCTGAGATGGCCGCGGCTCGATCTCGCCGCCAAGTTGGTTCTCGACCATGTCGCCAATTGGAACGGCGGGTACTACGAGGTTCTGGCTCCTGCGGCGGAAGCCTTGGAACGTGATCATACGCTGGCGGCGGCGGTCGTCTATCGAGCTCTCATCGACGACATTCTTGCGAAAGGTCGCTCGCTGTCACTCGGCGCAAGTTCGTGACCCCTCAAATACTTTCCACCATCAATGCCTGCAGCGGCTTACGCCGTGACCCCGGCGCCGATCGGCGTCCGGACCCCACGCCGATACACACCCGGGCCGGCTCGGGCGAACCTTTGGTCCTTCTGTACGGCTTCCCCATGACCTCATTCTACTGGCGCAAGGTCAACCGGTGGGCGGAGCGATTTTCTTCCAGGGTGGCGAACTGACCCAAGTCGTGGAGCACCCCTCCTCACGTGCGGTCGAGATGGAGAAGCAACGATGGCGAAAGCGTTACGGATTGGGCTGATCGGTGCCAACCCGGCGGGAGGCTGGGCGCGGGAATCCCATGTCCCGGCCGTTCAGGCACTCCCCGGCCTTGAGCTCGCGGCGGTCGCGGGTAGGACCCAGCAGTCGGCCAACGCGGCCGCTCGCGCGTTCGGCGTCGACAAGGCGTACGGTCAAGTGGCCGATCTGTTCCGCGATCCGGACATCGACCTGATCAGCGTCGCCGTCACCCTTCCGGCCCATCGCGAACTCCTTCTCCAAGCGCTGGCGGCGGGCAAGCACGTCTACTGCGAATACCCGCTCGGACTCGACGTCGAGGAGAGTCGGGCCCTGGCGCAGGCGGCACGGGAGGCCGGCGTTCATGCGATCGGTTTGCAGGCCCGGGCGAACCCCGCTGTCCGCCACGGTCGCGATCTCCTGAGAGCAGGAGCCATCGGGCGTCAGCTGACCGCGAGGATCCTCTCGACGACGGCCGGCTTCGGGCCGAACGTCGATGCGGCCGTCGCCTACACCGAGGATCCCGCGAACGGCGTGACCTTGATCACCATCCAGTCGGCGCACACGATCGACCTGGCGTTTGTGCTGCTCGGCGGCGTCGCCGAGTTCACGGCGCTGGCCACCACGCAATATCCCGAGATCCGGATTGGTGGGGGGCAACCGCGGAGGCGGGGCACTTACGATCACCTCCTGATCCAGGCCCGGCTCGCCAGCGGGGGGGCGCTGTCGGCCGAGATCGCCGGAGGTCGCCCGCCTCCGACGCCGTTCCGTTTCGAGATCATCGGCGAAACGGGCGTCCTCGTGCTCGAGGGCGGAGCACCGAGGGGCTTCCAGTCGGGACGGCTGCGCTTGCTCGTCAATGGTGAACCGCACGCGGTGGACGAAGGGGACATGGCATGCCTGTCCGACGCGGCGCTGAACGTCGTCGCGACCTACGCGGTTCTGCGCGACGACATCGCCGGAGGAACGTCGACCGCCGTTGGCTTCTCCTACGCCGCGCGCCTCGCCCAGTTCATCGAGGACGCGGTGACCTCGTCGCGCAGCGGCCGACGCGCGACGCTCGGCGACTGGCCGTCGGCCTGACACTGGTATCGTGCGCGCCGGATGGCGACGGTCCGATCGAGTGCCGTTCGTGACCGCATCCGAGGGAATCGCGAGGAGGATCATCATGGACCTGAAGCTTCGAGACCGCGTCTGCCTCGTCACCGGGGCGAGTTCGGGTATCGGCCGGGCGACGGCCGTGCTGCTGGCGGCGGAGGGCGCGCGGGTGGTGGCCACCGCGCGGAGCCTGGCCGCGCTCGACGCGCTCGCCGACACCGTTGGCGGCGACGCCGAGCCAATGCTGCTGGCCGCCGACCTCGGCCGGGAGGGCGAGGCGGACCGGCTCGCCGCCGAGGTGCTGAGCCGGCTCGGGCGCGTCGACGTCCTGGTCAACAACGCCGGTGGGTCGCGTCCGATGGCCGTCCCGGACGATCCAGCCGTCTGGGCCGAAGCGTTCGCGCTGAACTTCACCGCCGCGCGCCAGCTCGGCGAGCACCTCATCCCGGCCATGGCGGAGCGGGGCTGGGGGCGCGTGATCAACGTCACCGGTGCCATCGTCGCCAAGGCGATGAACGCGGCCGGCCCCGCCAAGGCCGCGCTCGAGAGCTGGTCCAAGGCGGCGGCGGGAACGTACGCGGCCAAGGGCGTGACGGTGAACTGCGTGGCGCCGGGTCGCATCAACAGCGCGCAGGTCCTGCAAAGGCTGCACCCGAGTGAGCGGTCACGGCAGGACTACATCGACCGCAACATACCGGCCGGCCGCTTCGGCGAGCCGGAAGACGCTGCCGCGCTGATCGCGTTCCTGGCGTCGGAGGGTGCGGGCTACGTCACGGGCACGACCATCCCCGTCGACGGCGGCGCGCTCCGCTACGCCTTCTAAGGAGACGAACAACCTAAGTGTCCGTCCGCGAACAATCTGAACGTTTGAAGCAGCTTGGGATTCATAGGTAGCCAAAGAACGAGGCTGCCGATGTGGACAAGCGAGAACCGGGGTCGCTACGACCGCAGCAAGCTACGTTACCCCACCGATTTGACCAGCGAGGAGTGGGCCCTCGTTGCGCCGCTGATCCCGCCAGCCAAGCGCGGCGGCAACAAGCGCAGCGTGAACCTGCACGAGGTGGTGAACGGGCTGATGTACGTGCTGGGCACGGGCTGCCAGTGGCGGGCGCTGCCCAAAGACCTGCCGCCGCGCTCCACGGTGCACGGGTACTTCGACCTTTGGGACTACGACGGCACGCTGAAGCGCCTGCATCACGCGCTGTACGTGGCTTGCCGTGAGGCGGCCGGACGTGAAGCCAGCCCAACGGCGGCGATCATCGACAGCCAGAGCGTCAAGGGCGGGGAAAAGGGGGCTCCCGGGTCGATCCGCCGGGCTATGACGCGGGCAAGAAGATCAAGGGCCGCAAGCGCCACGTCCTTGTCGACACGCAGGGCCTGCTGATGCACGCGGTTGTTCATGGGGCCAACGTACAGGACCGCGACGGCGGCGTGCTGGTGATGGCGACGTTGTTTGGCTTGTACCCGTTCCTGCTCAAGCTGTACGCCGACGGCGGCTATCAGGGACCGGTGTTCCAGGCCGGTGTGCGCCGGGTCTGCCGCAGCATCGATGTCGAAATCGTCAAGCGCTCCGACATCGCCAAGGGCTTCACGGTGCTGCCCAAGCGCTGGGTCGTGGAACGCACCATCGCTTGGCTGAACCGCTGCCGTCGGTTGGCCAAGGATTGGGAATGCCTGACGCGCAAAGCGCTCGCCTTCCTGCACCTGGCTTCCATCCGCCTCATGCTGCGAAAACTCTGCCAAACCTCATCATGATCTCGGACGGACTCTAAGGAGACCGACAATGCGCCTGCAACGCCTCACCCCCGACGACTTCGCGATCCTGGAGAACCCCGGGGTCCGCTCGCAGCAGCTCGTCTGGCCACGTAACGCGCCCGGATCCACCGTCACCATGACGCGGGTGACGATGCAGCAGGGTACCACGACCCCGCGCCACGCGAACCCGAACGCCGAACAGGTCTGGGTGGTCGAGCGGGGCACGGCGACGCTGCTCCTGGCGGACGGCGAGACGGCACTGGTGCGGACCGGCGAGGTGATCCGCACGCCGGCCGGCGAGGTCCACGGCCTAACGAACACTGGGTCGGAGCCGTTCGTCTATCTCACCGCGACCACACCGCCGATCGATCTGACCACGGCCTATCAGACGTAGCTGGTGTTGGATTCGCGTGAAACGAAGACCTCGGTCGTTCGAGCTCAAGCCGTGATGTTGCCGACGTAGCCCCGTATGCTTGGCATCTCGGGGAACGGCCGCTTTCGAGCGTGGAGATATACATTGGCAGTGGGTCACATGGGCGCAAAACGGAAACGCAAATTGCTGCGGGTGTGCTCGCAACGACGTATCAGGGTGTCCGAAGCAGCTTCCATGTCGCGGTCGCGTGGGCAGCGAGCACCCCGTCCTCGCGAATGGCGGAGGATTGCAGGAATGAGACACTGCGGCCGGCGCGCAAAAAGGAGGCTTCGCAGCGAACCCGACCAACAGAGATCGGCGCGAGGTACTGCACCTTCATCTCCAACGTCGTGCCCGGTCCGCTGAGGTGGTTGAGGAGGTGGCCCATCGAGATGTCGAGTGCGGTGGCGAGCACGCCGCCATGCAGCTTGCCCTGAGGATTGAACAAGGTCGGGTCGGCGGGGAAGCTCACGGTGCAGATGCCGTCGCCGTAGGTCACCTCGAAACCGAGCAAGCGCGACAGGAAAAACGAGCCGAACTCCTGTCGCGGGTCCGCCGTGGCACGGGCGAGCATAGCGGCGCCGATCCGATCTCGCGCCTGTTGATCGTCGTGAGCCGTCACGGCGCGACCACGCCGAAGGCACCCCGGTCGGCAAGGCTGGCAAGCGCGGCGGCGTCGAGCGACAGCCAGCGGGCCAGGACCTCGCGCGTGTGCTCCCCCAGCAACGGCGGCGGCGCGGCATCGGGCGGCGGCTGGTCGTCAAAGCGAACCGCGCTGGCGAGGTAACGCACCGAGCCAGCCCGCATGTGCTCGACCGTACGGGTGACGCCGCGGCTCGCTAGCTGCTCGGCGTCGCACACCTCGCCCACGGTGCGGATGGCGCCGCACGGGATGCCCGCCGCCGTCAGCAGTCCCGTCCAGTGGTCGCGAGGACGAGCGGCGAACATGGGCTCGAGGATGGCCTTGAGCGCCTGACGATGGACGACGCGGTTGCTTGCCTTGCCGAAGCGCGGGTCGGCGAGGAGGTTTGGGCACTCAATCGCCTGGGAGAAGGCCGCCCAGAAGCGGTCGTTGGCAACGCCGACGTTGAACCAGCCATCTGACGCCTTGAACGTCTCGTAGGGGCTGATCGTCGGGTGCGCGTTGCCGCGCCGCTTCGGGCTCTGCCCAGTGGCGAAGTACATGCCTGCGTTGAAGGTGAGCAACGAAGCCATGGCGTCGAGCATGGAGACGTCGACCCTGCCGCCCGTGCCGGTGCGGGCGCGCTGCGCCAGGCCCGCCAGCACGGCCTGCGCGGCGTAAAGGCCGGTGACGAGATCGGCGATGGAGGTCCCGACCTTGGTCGGCGGCCCGTCCGCCTCGCCCGTGATGTCCATCACGCCTGACTCGCCCTGGACGATGAGGTCGTATCCCGGGCGCCCCGCCTCCGGCCCGCCGCGCCCGAAGCCGGAGATGCCGCAGTAGATCAGGCGTGGGTTGGCTTGCGCCAGCGTGTCGTAGCCAAGGCCGAGGCGCTCCATCGTGCCCGGCCGGAAGTTCTCGACCACCACGTCGGCCGCACCCGCGAGGCGGATCGCGAGGTCGCGACCCGCGTCGGACTTGAGGTCGAGGGCGCAGCTTCGCTTGTTACGGTTGATCGACAGGAAGTAGGCGCTCTCCCCGCCTTGGAAGGGCGGCCCGTAGGTCCGCGACTCGTCGCCGTGGCCTGGTTCCTCGACCTTGAGCACGTCGGCGCCGAGGTCGCCGAGCTGCATGGTGGCGAACGGCCCCGACACGACCCGGCACAGGTCGAGCACCCTGACGCCGTCGAGCGGGCTGGCGTCAGACCATGGCATCGGCCAGGTCCGTCATAGTGGGAACAGTGAGGTCCGGCCGGTAGGGCGTGCGCACGAAGGGGCGCTTGCGACGGTTGATGAACGCGGTGCGCATGCCCGCCGCCTTCGCGCCGACGCAGTCGAACTCGTGGTTGGCGACGAACAACACCTCGTCCATGGCGACGCCGGCGAGGTCGGCCGCCTTGCGGTAGGTCGCGACATGCGGCTTGAAGCTGTTCGCCTCGGCCACCGAGATCACCTGGTCGAAGGGCACCTTGTGGTAGCGCTTCGCTGTTTCCAGCATGTCAGGGTCGCCGTTGGAGAGTACCACCAGCTTATAGCGCGTTTGCAGGCGGGCCAGTGCCTCGGGCACCTCGGGGAAGCATTCCAGCCGCTCGATCGCGGCGACCAGTTCGCGTACCTCCTCGTCAGTATAGGTGATCTTGGATCGATCCAGCACGCTACATACCGCAGCGAAGCCGATCTCACGGTAGGGGGTGTGCTCGCGGTGAAGGAGGGCGTCGATCATCGAGTTCTCGAAGTGGGTCCGCCGCCACCAGGTCACAAAGGAGTTGGGATTGCCCGTCCAGCCCTTCCCTTGGAGGTAGGGCACCGCGACCTTGACGAGCCCGCCCTGCATGTCGACCACCGTGCCGTACTGGTCGAACATGCACACCTTGATCTTGGCTTTCAGCCGCTCCGCATCCGTTGCCATCTCTCGTCCTCCTTCGCCTCTTTGTTGGCATTACCTCGCGCGCATCTCGAGCGATCGGTGAAATCGATTTTTGATCTGACCGCATTCACCCTGTGAATGGCGCGGCAATGGAGGCTGCAGGACATGAACATACGGTCGGTAGACCTCAACCTGCTGGTCGCGCTCGATGCCCTCTTGAATGAACTTCACGTCACACGTGCCGCCGAGAGGGTCGGCCTAAGCCAACCAGCGATGAGCAACGCCCTGTCACGCCTACGCCACGTCTTCAGGGATGAATTGCTGGTACGCACACCACAGGGCATGCAGGCCACTCCGCGGGCGCGCGAACTCGCCGAGCCCGTGCGGCAGGTCCTCCGCTCCATCGAACGCGTTTTTGACGGCGACGCAGGTTTTGAGCCGGCGTCGTCCGACCGACGCTTCACCATCCGTCTGTCGGACTTGCTCGGGCGCATGCTGCTGCCCGCGCTCATCGAAAACCTCGCGGCGAGCGCACCCGACGTCCGCTTCGACGTGGTGCACCTACCGCCACAACGCACGACGGCGGCGCTGGAAGGCGATGAGATCGATCTCGCCGTCAGCATGGGCCTGGAACATGCGGCCTCCATCCAGTCCGAGCCGCTGATGGAGGACCGGATGGTGTGCATGATGCGCAGGGAGCATCCTGTGGCCTTCGGTGAACTGACACCCGATGCATTCCTCGCTGCCAAGCACTTGAAGGTGTCCATGTCGCCGACCGACGTGCGTTTTGCCGACGACGTGCTGTCGCGACTGGGCAAGACGCGAAACATCGTCCTCAACCTGCCGCACTGGATGCTCGTGCCCCACGTGCTCGAACGTTCGGATCTAATTTCCGTCATGCCGCGGCTGTTCGCGCGCGCGATCGCCGGCCACGGGTTGACGATGCGCGACCTTCCGCTGCCCTCGCTTCCCTTCGACTGGACGGTCTACTGGCATCGCCGGAACGAGGGCAGTGATGCGCTGCGCTGGCTAAGGCGCAAGCTCCAGGTAACCGCTGAGGCGGTGCGCGCCCATTCAGACGGTCAATGACGTTATTCCATCAATCAATTAGAGCGCCTGGTCGCCACGCCCTAGCTTCCACCAACTTCACGGAACCGACCACCGCAAGAGTGGCCGCCGGAAGCAGGGAGGGCTTGGATGACGCTCGACAGTCTGGCCGGCAGTGCCGCCGCCCCGATCGGTCGCGATGAGCGCCACATCGTGCTCGCCGCCTGCGTCGGCGCGGCGCTCGAATGGTACGACTTCTTCGTCTTCGCCGCGCTCGCTGCGGCCATTGCCGGCAACTTCTTTACCGGGCTGGACGCCAACACGGGTTTCATCTTCGCGCTGCTGACCTTCGCCGCCGGTTTCATCGTGCGACCGATTGGGGCTCTCGTATTTGGTCGTATGGGCGACCAGCAGGGGCGCAAGCGGACCTTCATGCTTACCGTAATCCTGATGGGCGTGGCGACGGTACTCATCGGCGCGCTGCCGACCTTCGGGCAGATCGGCCTCGCGGCCCCGGCGCTCCTCGTCGCGCTCCGCATGGTGCAGGGCTTCGCCATCGGCGGCGAGTACGGCGCCGCAGCCACCTACGTCGCGGAGCACGCCCCGCCGAACAGGCGCGGCGCCTACACCGCCTGGGTGCAGACCACCTCCACAGTTGGCCTGATCCTGTCTCTCATCGTGGTGACGGCGTCACGGCAGATCGCCGGGCCGCAGTTCGACGCTTGGGGCTGGCGCATCCCCTTCCTGTTCTCGGCCCTGCTGCTGCTCGTTTCCGTCTACATCCGCCGCTCGATGGCCGAGTCCCCCGCGTTCGAGCGGGTCAAAGGTGCCGGCCGCACATCGCCGGCGCCGCTCCAGGAAGCGTTCGGGCAGTGGCGCAATGTCAGGCTCGTCCTCCAGGGCCTGTTCGGCCTCCTCGCCGGGCAGGCGGTGGTGTGGTTCACGGCACTATTCTACTCGTTGCTCTTCCTGACGCAGACGCTCAAGGTCGATCCGGCCACCGCCAACCTGCTCGTCGGCGCGGCGCTGGTGATCAGCATACCACTGTACGTCTTGTTCGGACGCCTTTCGGACCGGATCGGTCGCAAGCCTGTCATCCTGGGAGGCTCGCTGCTGGCGGCGCTGACTATGTTTCCGATCTTCCATGGATTGATGACGGCGGCAAACCCCGCGCTCGCTACGGCGCGCCAGGGCACCTCCATTGTTCTCGTGACGAATGGCGCATCGTGCTCGTTGCAGTTCAACCCGATCGGCACCTCACGCTTCACCAATCCCTGCGACATCGCTCGAAGGGTACTGGCCGCGAGCGCGGCGAATTACACCTTCTCGGACGATCCCGCAGCATCAGCAGCACACGTCAAGGTCGGCGCTGCCGATGTCGTGGCTCCCTCGCTTGCCGGCCGGCCTCCGGCTGAAGCACGTAAGCAGGAGCAGGCGTTCACGGCCCAACTTCAGGCGGCATTGGCGCAGGTAGGCTATCCCGCGCGGGCCGATCCCGCCTCGGTCGACAAGCCAATGGTGATCCTACTGCTTACGTTGCTGATGGCCTACGGCGCGATGACGCTTGGGCCGATCTCTGCGGCCTTGGTGGAGATGTTTCCGACTCGGATCAGGTACTCGGCCATGTCGCTGCCCTACCATATCGGTAACGGCTACTTCGGGGGTTTTCTCCCAGCGATTTGCTTTGCCTTGGTTGCTGAGACCGGCAACGTTTTCGCTGGCCTGTGGTACCCGGTGCTGGTCGCCGGTGCCTCCTGCTTGGTCGGCCTCCTGTTCATCCGCGAGACACACACCGTCGATATCTTCGCTGCGGACTGATCGTAGAACACATCACCAAGTGCTGCCACAGGCTCTCCCTTTTCATTGTCATCGTAAGCGACGCGTGCCGAAAGCCGACGATCAAGCTTTCAGTCGTCATGGCTCGGTGTCCCAACGAATTTTATGTCTGCTTCGGAGTAGCTCCATTGGCGTGAGGACGACGTACATGGGCGCGAAGCCGATTGCGCAGCCTTCGACTGGCGAGGGCTGCGCGAGTGCTCAAATCTCTGTTCGTTCAGCCAGGGTCAACGCGTCCTCGACGTCAACGCCGAGGTAGCGCACGGTGCTCTCGATTTTGGTGTGGCCGAGCAGGATTTGCACGGCGCGTAGGTTGCCGGTCTGCTTGTAGATGATGGCGGCCTTGGTCCGGCGCAGCGAATGCGTGCCATAGTCCTCCCGACGTAGGCCGATGGCGGTGACCCACTCATCGACCAGCCGGGCGTACTGCGTGTGCTGATGGGGCGGGCGTGGTCGACCCGGCTCGGGAAGACGAAGTCGTCGAGCGTGCCGCCACGACGCTCCAGCCAAGCCAGGATGCTGCCTCGTGCGGTGTCGAGGAGCTCGAACTGCACGGGCCGGCCGGTCTTCTGCTGGACGACGATCGCCCGCGATCGAACACGACCGCCGATCACGAGGTCGCCGATCTTCATCTTGACGACATCGCAGCCCCGCAGCTTGCTATCGATGGCGAGGTCGAACATGGCGCGGTCGCGCAAGCGTCGGTCCTGGTCGAGCCGGAACCGCACCGCCCAGACCTGCTGCGGCTTCAACGGGCGCTTGGCCCCGAGCTTTCGCCCGGCGTTCCAAGGCCGCCGCTTGGCCCCTGGGTCATATTCTGAGTGTCCCATCGCTGTTCTCCCGCGGCCGACGTGGCCAAGGGAACAACGGGGCGCAAGGTGACCTCGTGGACTGGCCGATAGCGGAAGGGCTGCTTCGGAGCAATCGATGCCAAGAAGCGGACCTTCCATGCCGATGCTGTGTCAGCCGAGCGACGTGATGACGGCAGCTACTTCCCAGCCGGCGAGAGCCTGAGTCGATAGTTCTCGCGGCCTGACAGCACTACTTCGCCGCGTTGGTTGGTGACGGTGATCGCCATCACCAGATAGCCCTTCCCATCCTTCGGGGTCAGCTCGGCGATCTTCAGCTCCGGGTAGAGCGTGTCGCCGACGAAGGAGTCGACCAAGAACTCGCAGGACAGGCCCGTGAAAGCCTCCAGCACGTCCTCCACGTAATCGGAGAAGAGCGTCGCGCCCGGCACCGCGAAGGACAGCACCTGGATCGGCTGGATCAGCGCCGCCTTCAGCCCGATGCTCTTCGCGTAGACGTCGTTATAGTGGCGCGGATTGTTGTCGAGCGACACCGCCTGGAATGCGGACGTCAGCGCCTCCGTCAGCGTACGCCCGGGGGCCCGGAACACATCGCCGACCTTGAGATCCTCGAAGCGCTTCGGCGGAACGATGGGGTAGTTCTTGGGATCGAACGCGGGTTGCGTCGCGGGAGAGCCGATGGCCTGCGGCGACGTTTGCGCGGCGGCCGGCGCCACGCCGCCGACTGCAAGCGCAACAGGCAGGAAGGCCATGGTGGAGGCACCGCTCGCCAGGACATTGCGTCGGCCAAGATTGACGTCGAATTGCTTGCTCATTTGTTGTCCCTTGCTGTTGCGACTGTAGTGGACGGTGCTGGTTGCATCTGGCTGTGCCCGCCAGGATCATGGCGGGCCCTTGCGGTCGGCGAGCCACGCCGCCACGATCTTCACGGTGTCGCCGTAGAACACCTCGTATTGCTGGCGCGACACGTAACCGAGGTGCGGCGTCGCCACGACGTTCTTCAAAGTCCGGAACGGGTGGCCTACGGGCAGCGGCTCAACGTCAAACACGTCGAGTGCGGCTCCGGCCAGCATCCTGTCCCGAAGCGCCCGGACCAGCGCATCCTCATCGACGATGGGACCGCGCGATGTGTTGACCAGCCATGCCGTGGGCTTCATCAGCGCCAGCTCGTCAGCGCCGACAAGACCTCGCGTGTCATCCACCAGGACGAGGTGGATGGTCAGGATGTCCGCCTCGCGGAAAAGCTCGGACTTCGTGACCAGACGCGCGCTCGCCGCAGCGGCATCCGCCTCGGTGGTGCGGTCGCTCCAGGTGATTACGTCCATGCCGAACAGGCGGGCGATCTGAGCGATCTTGCCTCCGATCTTGCCCAGGCCGAGGATGCCGAGGGTCTTCCCCCGCAGTTCGTCACCGACCGTGCGCTGCCAGCCGCCGGCGCGAAACGATGCCGCCTCTTCGATCACGTTGCGCGCGCTCGCCTGGATCAGCGCCCATGTCAGCTCGATCGGCGCGACCAGGCTGCCGCGCGTGTTCTCGACGACGATGCCGCGCTGCGCCGCCGCCTCGGCGTCGATGGACGTGTTCTTCGGCCCCGTGGAAACGATCAGCTTGAGCCCAGGCAGCCGCTCAAGGATCACTCGGGCAAGCGGCGTGCGCTCGCGCATGACGCAGAGGACGTCGAACGGCAGCAGGCGCGCCACGAGCTGGTCGGGATCCGTGATCGTGTCGGAGAACACCTCGACGGACGCCTGCCGTCGTATGGCGGACCAGTCCGCCATCGCGAGGGCCACACCCTGGTAGTCGTCGAGAATGGCGATCTTGATCATGACGAGGGCAAAGCTCCCATGGATGAAAGGACGAAAGCGTGAGTTCGCGCCCGTGCAGTCCCAGCTCGTCCAAGGTCCTCGGCATGGCAGCCTCGGCCTCCCCTGACTGGGTCAGCTTCTTGGAAGTCGTGCGGTGACGGTGGTTACGCCAATCGCCCGCACTGGCGAACGCGATCGGTTCTGCAGATACCTGCAAGGGTCGCCTTCGTTTGCGGAACCCGCATCAAACGTCGGATGGCGCCGCTTGCCGTGACGCCTGTCTGACGAGGGCCACGAAGTTCTGCGCCACCTGCGAGGCCTCTTGCCGGCGCCACACCAGGTTGAGATCAACCGATGCTTGGACGTCTTCGATCGGGACGTAAGCCACGCCGGCTGCCCTGACCTGCTGCATGCTGGCCGGGACGAGCGCCACCCCCAGTTCGGCCGCGACGAAGCTGACGACCGTCGCGAGCTGCGGGGCTTCGTGCCCCATCTTCGGTTCGAAGCCCACGCTGCGGCAGGCGTTTAACACCGCCCGATAGAGTTCCGGCCCCACGCTGCGCCGCTTCATGATGAAGGCGTCGTCTGCGAGCGCGGAAAGCCGCACGGCGCTATCGCCAGCATGTCGATGGGCGAGCGGCAGCGCGGCGACCAGCGTCTCGACCCCGACCAGGACGACGTTGAGCCGGGATGCATCGTGCAAGCCCGAGTGGGTGAAGGCGACATCGACGGTTCCAGCGAGCAAGGCGTCGACTAGCTTGCCGGTGTTGTCTTCATCGAGGCGGAGCTCGACGTCCGGGTAGCGTTGGCCGAAGTCGCGGATGATCGACGGTACGATCGCGTTGAAGTGCGCGGAGCTGGTGAAGCCGAGGTTCAGACGGCCGAACTCGCCCCGCGCTGCCCGTCGCGTAGCGTTCGCCGCATTGTCCGATGCCGCAATCGCGAGACGGCCTTCCTGAAGGAAGATCCTGCCCGCTTCGGTGAGCTCTGCCCCGTGGGGAACCCGTCGGAGCAAGGCCGTGCCGAGCTCAGCCTCCAGATCCTTGATCTGCTGGCTGAGAGGCGGCTGCCCGATGCCGAGCCTCGCGGCAGCCCGCGTGAAGTTCAGCTCCTCGGCAACCGCGATGAAGTATCTGATGTGCCGCAATTCCATCTGAACCATCCGTTGCTGATGCTTCGCGCAGGCGCGCGCGGCTCCAGGCGGATAGAACAGGACAGCACTCGAGCCGTCACTACCGCGATCTCGCTGTGGCTCGGCGCAAGACTCCGGCACCCCTGCTGTAATACCAAGATGCGCTGAGGCGGACTCGTCGATTTGCCTGATGGGCGAGATCTGATTCCATGTTGCGGATGAGGAGCATCCGCCATGAGTGTGCCGATCCCGCTACGCAATGATTTCGACGCGGCCGCCGTGAGGCTGGCGGCGAAGGCCAGCAAGGACGCGGCCCAGACCCGTCGCCTGCTGGCCTTGGCCGTGATCTATGACTGCGGTACGCGCACCGACGCGGCGCGGGTCGGCGGGGTTGGGCTGCAAACGGTGCGCGACTGGGTGCTGGCCTTCAACGCCGAGGGTCCGGTCGGGCTCATCGATGGCAAAGCGCCGGGGCAATCCTCGAAGCTCAACGACGCGCAGCGTCAAGCGCTGGTGCGCCTGGTCGAGGGCGGGCCCATGCCTGCCATTCACGGCGTGGTGCGCTGGCGGCTGCGCGATCTCGCCTGGTGGGTGTTTGAGGAGTTCCGCATCAGCCTGGACGAGACCACAGTTGGCCGCGAGCTGCGCAAGCTGGGCTACCGCAAGCTGTCGGCGCGGCCGCAGCACCGTGCCCAGGATGAGGAGGCGATTGCAGCTTTTAAAAAAACCTTCCGGCCCAACTGGAAGCGATCAAGGCAAAGCTCCCGGATGGCACCGCCATAGAGCTGTGATGGCAGGACGAGGCGAGGATCGGCCAGAAGAACAGCATCACTCGCCGCCGGGCCAAACGCGGCACCCGGCCCCGCGCACCGCACGACCAGCGCACCAAGTCGGCCTACATCTTCGGGGCAGTCTGCCCGGCCAAGGGCAAGGGCGCTGGGCTCGTCATGCCCTGGTGCGCCACTGCCGCCATGGCCGAGCACCTCAAGGAGATCAGCCTCGCCGTCGATCCAGGCTGCCACGCCGTGGTGCTGCTCGACCAGGCCGGATGGCACGGCTCCGCCAAGCTCAGCGTACCCGCCAACATCACACTGCTGCCGCTACCGCCCCGCTCACCTGAGCTGAACCCGGTTGAGAACGTCTGGCAGTTCATGCGCGACAACTGGCTGTCGAACCGGGTGTTTGCCTCCTACACCGACATCGTCGATCACTGCTGCTACGCCTGGCGCAAGCTCGTCGACCAACCCTGCGTATCATGAGCCTGGGCCTGCGCGCATGGGCCCATGAGTGATGATCAACTCAGGTTAGTATGAGGCCGTGCCAAGGCGCTTAACCTCCGCACCCATCACAGGGCATAGGTGACGAGCGCACCCGTCTGCTCATGCAGCGCTTTAGCCGGCTCGCGATCAGGCTTCGACGCCGCCTTTGCGTCATCTATGGTTTCAAGCTTGGCCATCACCCGGTACACGTCGTTGCGCCGCGCAAACGCTACGACCCTAGGCAGCGCGGCGAGGTTCGGGTCGCCCCGAGGCGCTTGCCGATGCTCGTCGCCGTCCGATGCCGAGCTGCCGGCTTTCGTCGCCGTGACCTTGGATTAGTCGGGCAGCGTCGCCCATGCTGTCGGCGACGGCGGCGAGTTCGGGGCGCGGCGCGTCGATGTTGAGGCCGAAGGTGCCGGGCATGAGGCCGATCAGCATCAGCATGATCAGTCCGATGCTCTTCTGTCCCGTCGTTGGCGCCATGCGGGAAGGACACGCCGGTGCAGGTCGAAACCAGCAGACGCGCATCTAGGCGGTCGGCGGCCTGTCCTTGGGCTCGCTGAACAGGTTCGTGTCCTGCACCACCCGCTCGCCGAGCCGGAACAGCACGAGCGCCAGCACGAAATCGAGCAGCGGCGAGAACAGTAGTTCTTCGAGGACCTCCAGGATGACCTTCAATTCGACGCCTTGCCCGAAGTGACGGAAGCGGTTGGAGGAGCCGGCCGCGATGCCGACCCGTGCCAACCAGTGCGTGGGATGACGAGTTAGAGATATTTGGGCCGGCCGGTTCAGCTCAGGCAAGCACTGCTCAAGCAAGCACCGCTTCGGTTTTACTGGCGATGAGATCAAAATCGATCGCCGCGCCGAGTCCGGGTTCCTGGTTAACGCGGACCATTCCGTCGCTATCGACGACGATGTCTTCCGACAGCCCGTATTTCTGAGCCTCGTCGGGTAGCAGCACCTCGAAGAACTCGCAATTGCGGATCGCCATGCTGACGTGGAGGTTCGCGATGTTGTTCAGCGAGTTACCTCCATGATGGACCTCGAAGTTCATGCCGAAGGCTTCGGCGAGGTGGGCGGTCTTGACCAGGGTCGTGATGCCGCCTTTCACGGCCACGTCGCCGCGCAGGAAGTCGGTCGCCCGCTGCATGATCCAGGGAGCGTAGGAGTCGAAGCCGGCGATCGGGTACTCCGTCGCCATGATGGGGATGTCGAGTTTCGCTCGCAGCTTGACATAATTGTAGAGATCGGAGTCGCTGAGCGGATCCTCGTACCAGTAGAAGCCCAGGGTTTCGATCGCGCGGCCCACCCGAAGCGCCTGCTCGTAGGTGTAACCCCAGCAGGCGTCGAGCATCAGCGTGAAGCCCTCACCCAATCCCTCACGCACCGCCTCGCAGATCGCGATGTCCTCGCGCCAGACCTGCGGGGGATGGATCTTGTAGGCGGCCCATCCTGCATCCCGAAAACGCTGCGCCTGTTCGATGTAAGCCCCCACGGAGTCGAGGATCTGAGAGCTGGCATAGGCCGGCACACGGTCGCGGTAGGAGCCGAGTAGCCGGTGGATCGGCAGCCCAGCGACTTTGCCGGCGAGATCCCAAAGCGCGACGTCGAGGGCGCCGATCAACCGCACGGAAGACCCGCGCACGCGCGCCCATAGCTCCTGGTTAAGACGCTCCCTGTCAAGCGGATCGCGCCCGATCAGGACCGGCTTCAACACCCGCAGGAGGATCGGCGCGTCGAGATCGGCGGGATTGTAGGCCGACCCCAAAAATGCATGCCCTTCCACGCCATCGTCCGTGGATATGGTCACAAGGCCAAGGCGGCTGCTGCCCACCGTCCGGGCGGACCGCCCGTGATAGCGCGTCGGCGGAATGTCGTCCCAACGGAAAAGCGTCACGGTGACATCTCGGATGCGCATGGTCGAGCCTCCCTCTTCGGTTCGCGTGCGGGCGTACCTGCACCCGTCTTTGTCTAAAGATGGTATAGGTCCGACCAGGCCGATGCGCATAGACCTGAAGTCCGAAACAGGGAGCGGGCATGGACGACATCCAGAAGACGGCCGATCAGGTCGGCAGGGATGCTCTGCGCCGCATCAGTCTCCGACTGATCCCGTTTCTCGCGCTTGGTTATCTTGCCAACTATATCGATAGGGTCAATGCGGGCTTCGCTGCATTGCAGATGAATCGCGAAGTCGGACTGACTGCCACGACGTTCGGTCTGGGCGGAGGCATGTTCTTCGTCGCCTACCTCCTCTTCGAGGTTCCGAGCAACCTCGCTATGGGAAGGATCGGCGCGCGTCTCTGGCTGGCGCGCATCCTCATCTCTTGGGGTCTCGCCTCCGCTGCTCTGATGCTGACGGCGGGACCAATCTCGTTCTGCGTTCTCCGCTTTCTGCTCGGCGCCGCAGAGGCCGGATTTGTTCCGGGGGTCATTCTCTATCTCACCCTCTGGTACCCGGCGCGGGAACGCGCGAGGGTCATCGGTCTGTTCATGATGGCGAGCCCCATCGCGGGCATCATCGGCTCGCCGATTTCGGCCGCGCTGCTCAATTTGGATGGGCTCCTCGGGCTGTCGGGATGGCAATGGCTTTTCCTCCTGGAGGGTATGCCGGCCACCATCATCGGCGTCGTCTGCCTGGTCTGGCTGACCGACCGGCCGTCCGAGGCGGGTTGGCTGACACAGGCGCACAAGGATTGGCTCGCGGACCGGTTCGCTTCGGACACGCGGCTTGAGGCCGTCGAGGCGCCGTCCGTGTGGGCCACCTTGCGCAATCCGACGGTGCTGGTCTTGTGCTTGATCTACGCGGGGCAAGCGACCGCAAACGCGGGCCTGTCGCTGTGGCAACCGCAGTTCCTGAAGTCGTTCGGGCTGTCAACCTCCGAAGTCGGAATGCTCAACGCGATCCCGTTCGCCGTCGCTGCGGTCGCCATGTACCTGGGCGGCGCAAGTTCTGACCGGCAGCGGGAACGCGTTTGGCACACCGCGGTGCCGATGGCGATCACCAGCATCGCTCTCGGCCTGTGCCTCATGATGCACAGTCTTTCCGCGACGCTCGTCCTGCTGAGCCTGGCGACCTTCGGCTTTTCGGCCTCGCGCGGCCCGTTCTGGGCGCTCGCGACAGAATTCCTATCATCGCGCTCGGCGGCGGTGGGCATCGCACAGATCAATGCGGTAGGAACTGGAGCGAGCTTCCTGACGAGCTATGCCACGGGCGCGATCAAGGACGCTACGGGGAGTTGGGCCTTGGCGCTGCTGCCCCTCGCCGCCGTGATGGCGATCGCCGCCATCACTGTTATCCTGCTCGGGCGCCCTGGCCGGAGACCGCCCCGGTCCCGCGAATCCCTGCCGCCCGGGCAGGGTTCGGTGAGCCCGGCGATCCAACCCTGATCAGCCGGCCGCATACCCCCGCTTCTCGATCACCGGGAAGCATCCGATTACGTCCTCGATCGCTTCGAGCAGATTCAGCGGCAGCTCCTGCCCGCTGATGGCCAGCGGCAGGGGCTGCGAGCGCCATTGGCGACCGCAAGCGAGAAGATGGTCGGCTGCGCGGTTGGCATTCGAGAAGGGATTGCCGAACGGCATCCCGCTCGCTTCCCGGAACAGGGCGTTCACCATGGCAGTCATGATCGCCGACAATTCTCCCGCCCGGACATCCTCGCTGTCGGCGTGCAAGGTAAGCATGCGTCGCAGAAGAGGGCCGAAGACGTTGCCAGTGCTGAGCAGCCAGCCGTCATAGCGTCCGCTCGGACGCAGGGCGTCCACATAGCCGCCCTCGGCACCTCGCACCATCACGACGTCCGAGACGAGGCCGCTCTGTGCGACGCTGTCGCCCCCGCTGGTGTCCTTGAACATGGTGACCCGCGGCTCGCGCGCCAGTATCTGCATCGTTGCCGGCTCGATCGTGCAGCCCGTGACCTGTGGCAACTGGTAGACCGCAACGTCGAACGTGGTCGCAGCCAGCACCGCGCGGTAGTGAGCGAGGATTTCCTCCTGCAACGCGTCCGGCTTCACCGGCGGACATACGGCGATCCCGACGCACTCACCGGCCGGCTTGCCGTCCGCCTCCAGCATCCGCTCAAGCAACTGCGCCCAGGCCACGACGGCGGCGGTCTCCGGCCGCAGCACGCCGAATAGCAGACGGCAGCCTGCAAAAGCCTCGGGGCGCCGCGAGAGACGCACGAGGTCGAGGAACTGATCGTCCGTCATTTCCCACCCGTCACCAGTCGATCCCGCCAGAAGGAATTGCCGCACCGATGTCCGGATCGCGCGAAGGTGCGCGATCATACGATCCGCATCCACGATGAGCTTGCCAGCGTCCCGCTTGTAATGAGTGAGCAGAGGCACCCAGAGCTGATCGGCGCGCGCGGATTGTACGATGCTGCTAGGCAATGGCTTCTTCCCTGAAGTGGCTCTGCTGTCGGAGCCTAGCTGAATGATGAGGGAACAGCCTACGCGGCAGCCCGCGGGTAGTCGATACCGCCAAGCGCCACTCCGTCGTCCGGCTGGCGGCTCGGTGACCGGTGCCGTAATGGTCCGCTTCGGACGCCAGGCATCACACCGCGCCCATACGATGCTTAACATCGGACGCCAAGCCAGACTCTGCACCCCCGGCAGCAGGCGCCGCGGATCGGCCGAATGCACCGAGGAGCACGTCTAGGTGTTTAGTTCCGCGATGTGGTGGTCCGGCTGACCACCATGCTGCGAGGGATGCGCTATGGGCCAAGTTCTTTACGGAAGCGCCACCACGACGGAGGCAGTCCGTCGCGCGATCCAGCTGCGTCAAGAGAGCGTTAGGGCACTGGCCAGGCGCTACGGCGTCAGTCCGACGACCGTGCAGAAGTGGCGCGGGCGCGAGACCACCGCGGATGCCCGCATGGGATCCAAGGAGGCGCGCTCGACCGTTCTGAGCCGCGAGGACGAGGCGATCATTGTCGCCTTTCGTCGGCACACGCTGCTGCCGCTCGACGACTGCCTCTACGGCCTGCAGCCGAGGCTGCCGCACCTGACCCGGTCATCCCTGCACCGCTGCCTGGAACGGCACGGCATCAGCCGGTTGCCCGAGCTTGAGGGCGACAAGCCCAAGACGCAGCGCTTCGCGAGCTACCCGATCGGCTACGTTCACATCGATATTGCTGAGGTCAGCACGGCGGAGGGGAAGCTGCGCTTGTTCGTGGCCATCGACCGCACGACCAAGTTCGCGTTCGTTCGCCTTGTGGAGAGCGCCGGGAAGATGGAAGCGGCTCAGTTCCTGCGCGACGTCATCCAGGCCGCACCCTACCGCATCCACACGGTGCTCACCGACTCGCGCCTCCAGTTCACGTCGCGCAAGCAGGATGTCTGGGACAGCCAGCACATCTTCGACCGCGTCTGCGGCGAGCATGACATCGAGCACCGGCTGACAAAGGTGAACCATCCTTGGACCAACGGCCAAGTCGAGCGGATGAACCGCACCATTAACGACGCCACGCTCAAGCGCTACCACTACGACACGCACGACCAGCTCCGGGCGCACCTGCAACTGTTCGTGGACGCCTACAACCATGCCCGACTGTTAAACAGCGCGAGTTGGTAACCCCTTCGACCGCTTCCACATCCTGGCGGAACAATGACTTACAACGTGACCCCGGCGCCGATCGGCGTCCGGACCTCATGCCGAAACACACACGCCAAACGATTGCGGTCGGGACTGCCGATGGGGAGTGCGCAAGGCGGAGGCCGTCACGCCGACGTGGCGGCTGCCTTGGCGAGGCCGACGAAGTTCTTCACGACGGTCGACCCTTCGTGGCGGCGCCAGACCAGGGACAGGTTCACCGACGCTTGAGCGCCCGCCAGAGGCAGGTAGGTGACGCCAGCGGCCTTCATCTGCTGCATGGACGTCGGCACGAGCGAGACGCCCAGTCCCGCGGCGACGAAACTGACCACGGTCGCGAGCTGCGGCGCCTCGTGGCCCAGTCTCGGCTCGAAGCCCACACCTTCACACGCCTCGAAGATCGCCTTGTGGAGCTCCGGTCCGACGCGCCGCGGCTTCAGGATGAACGTGTCCTCCGCCAAGCCGGCGAGGGGGACGGCCGCCTCTGCGGACAAGCGGTGACCCGAGGGCAGCACCGCGACGAGGGGCTCGTTCTTGACCTGCGTCGTGTCGAACCTCGCCCGGTCCTCGAGGCCCGAATGCGCGAAGGCCGCGTCGAGCGTGCCGAGCGCCAGCATGTCGAGGAGCCGGTAGGTGTTGGCTTCCTCGAACTCGAGATGCACGTCCGGGTAGCGGCGGCTGAAATCGCGGACGAGCGACGGGACGACGGCGTTGAAGTGGGCTGAGCCGGTGAAGCCGACGCGCAGCCGGCCGAACTCCCCGCGGCCGGCTCGACGCGCCGCGTTCGCCGCGCCTTGCGATGCGACCAAAGCGCGACGCCCTTCCTCCAGGAACGTCTTGCTGGCCTCGGTCAGCTCCGCCCCGTGCGGCACCCGGCGGAATAAGGCGACGCCGAGTTCGGCCTCGAGGTCCTTGATCTGTTGACTGAGCGGCGGCTGTCCGATTCCTAGCCGCGCGGCCGCGCGGGTGAAGTTGAGCTCCTCCGCCACGGCGACGAAGTACCGGATGTGACGTAGTTCCACGTAGTCCTCACGTCGCCGCCGCAGGTCCCGAACCGCACGGGGGCGCCATAGATGCCGACTCCTAGCAAGAACCTACTTGGAGTCGCCGGCACTCGGGTCACTACCGGTGCGTTACCTTGCGGTCGTCCGATCGACGAACTCGATGCGGCACCGACCTGGATCATCGATCCGCCTTCCACCTGTTGATAACGCCGCCCGCGCGGACGATGGCGATCTGGCGCTCGGACAGGTCGTGCCTTAGCTTGATCGTGCGATCGCCGACCTTCGCCTCAATCTCCTGACCATCGTTGAGCGCGTCGGCGAACCCCTTGATCTCCAGCGTGTCGTCGACCTTGACCCGGTCGTAGTCGCCGGGATCGGCGAAGGTGAGGGGCAGGACGCCGAAGTTGACGAGGTTTTGCCAGTGGATGCGGGCGAAACTCTTCGCCACCACCGCGCCGAGACCGAGGGTGCGCGGCGCCAGGGCGGCGTTCTCGCGGCTCGACCCTTGTCCGTAGTTGTTGCCGGCGACGATCGCGTGCAGCGTCCCCTCCTTTTGCTTGGCCTTGGCACGGTCCGGGTAGTCGCCGGCGACGTCGCGGAAGGTGAAGGCCGAGACGTGGGGGATGTTGGCCCAGAACGGCAGGAGCTTGCCGGCCGGCACGATGTCGTCGGTGGAGATGTCGTCGGACACCTTCAGCAGCACCGCGACGGACAGGTCATCGCCTGGCGCGTCGAGGTCGGGCAGGCTGGTGATGTTGTCGGTCTTCTCCAGCCGGGTCG